>NZ_JASBRE010000016.1 GCF_029960815.1 Pseudomonas sp. AL03 | reverse complement strand
TGGAACCGAGAAGCCTGGCAGGCCGTCACTTACACCGCACTGTACGAAACCTTTCTTCTGCACTGCATCCAGGGTTGCACCCGCCTGAGCGAACCCACTGACACCGAGTACTGCGGCTGCAGTCACGATAGCCAGGGTGGATTTCAACATCTTCATTCAAACCTCCAGTTTTGCTCTTGTTGTGTCGGAGCTTGAGTCCAGTCGCACCCTTATGAGGCGTTGTTGACCCGTGTTGGCTTTTTTTGGGGTCAACCGACGTAAGACCTGCGCTATGAGTCTAGTAGGAGAAAATCCACATCATGGACAACTCACTTCTCACCAATCGGCCGAACGGGCTGTAGCCCTTTCACGTTCGCGAAGCCCGTAGCGGCCACTGGCGAACATCCATCACCGGATTCTTTGCTATCCCACCGCCAGCAGTACACTGATAGTGTTACCGCAAGGCGCGAGATGGGTTGCACCGTTTTCCCATAGCAAAGCCCGTACCAGACCGCTCGCAGAAGCGATTGCGCGACAGGTCAATAGCAATACTTGTAGCCTTGCGACATCTTCTTAACTGATCAACCAAGCGCGCACTCACCTCTCGCACTCAATGAGAGCGCATGCACAAAATTGGAGCAACCATGACCGAGCCCTTGATTCTTCAACCCGTAAAGCCCGCAGACGCCTGCGTTATATGGCTGCACGGCCTGGGCGCCGACCGCTACGACTTCCTGCCGGTGGCCGAAGCGCTGCAGGAAAGCCTGCTGACCACCCGCTTCGTTCTGCCTCAGGCGCCGACCCGAGCCGTTACCATCAATGGCGGTTACGAGATGCCGAGCTGGTACGACATATTGGCCATGAGCCCGGCACGCGCGATCGACCGCGAGCAGCTGGAAGCGTCGGCGCAACGGGTCTTTGATTTGATAGAAGAGCAGCGCGCCAGCGGAATAGACGCCTCGCGGATCTTTCTGGCAGGTTTTTCCCAAGGTGGCGCGGTGGTGTTACACACCGCGTTTCTGAAATGGCAGGGGCCATTGGGTGGCGTACTTGCCCTCTCGACTTATGCACCGACCTTCAGCGACGAACTGGAGCTTTCCGCCAGCCAGCAGCGCATTCCTGTGCTGTCTTTACACGGCCAGTACGATGACGTCGTTGAAAACGCCATGGGCCGGACCGCCTACGAGTATTTAAAGCAGCATGGTGTCACCGCGACATGGCAGGAATACCCAATGGGCCACGAAGTGTTACCCGAGGAAATTCGCGATATTGGCGTCTGGCTCGCCGAGCGCTTGCGTTAACCGCTTATGTAAAAACAGCCCATTGATCCATCCCACTACGCCGCGCCCGATTCTTGCATTACACTGGCCGGCGTATATTCCTTAATCAATTGATGAGATGACCGTGCTCAAAGCACTCAAGAAAATGTTCGGTAAAAGCGAGACTGAGCAGCTCGCGCCAGTCTCCAGCGCTCCGTCTCACCATCCCAGCCACCGCACCGACGGTAATCAGTCTGGCCGGACCGCAACCGTAGCGGTACCGAAGCACGAACCGATGGCCACACCGACCGTCCAACCCGTTGAGGCTCAAGCCTCTGAAGAACCGAGCAGCGAAGCTGCGAAACCTGCCAAACCGCGTCGCGAACCGAAGCCAAAAGCGCCGGTTATTCCCTGGAAACTTGAAGACTTCGCCGTCGAACCCCAGGAAGGCAAAACCCGTTTCCACGATTTCAAACTCGCCCCTGAACTGATGCACGCCATCCAGGACCTGGGCTTCCCGTATTGCACGCCAATTCAGGCACAGGTGCTTGGCTTCACCCTGGCGGGCAAAGACGCCATCGGTCGCGCCCAGACCGGCACCGGCAAAACCGCCGCATTCCTGATTTCGATCATCACCCAACTGCTGCAAACCCCACCGCCGAAAGAGCGTTACATGGGCGAGCCGCGGGCGCTGATCATTGCGCCAACCCGTGAACTGGTGGTTCAGATCGCCAAGGACGCGGCCGACCTGACCAAATACACCGGCCTCAACGTCATGACGTTTGTCGGCGGCATGGACTTCGACAAACAGCTCAAGCACCTCGAAGCCCGTCATTGCGACATCCTCGTGGCCACCCCGGGCCGTCTGCTGGACTTCAACCAGCGCGGCGACGTGCACCTGGACATGGTCGAAGTCATGGTCCTGGACGAAGCCGACCGGATGCTCGACATGGGTTTCATCCCACAAGTGCGTCAGATCATTCGCCAGACTCCGCCGAAGGACGAGCGTCAGACGCTGCTGTTCTCCGCGACTTTCACCGAAGACGTGATGAACCTGGCCAAGCAATGGACTACCGACCCGTCCATCGTCGAGATCGAGTCGCAGAGCGTGGCCAGCGAAAACGTCGAGCAACACATTTACGCCGTGGCCGGCGCCGACAAATACAAACTGCTCTACAACCTGGTCAACGACAACGGTTGGGAGCGGGTGATGGTGTTTGCCAACCGCAAGGACGAAGTGCGACGCATCGAAGAACGCCTGGTCCGTGATGGCGTCAATGCCGCGCAACTGTCCGGCGACGTGCCGCAGCACAAACGCATCAAGACCCTCGAAGGTTTCCGCGAAGGCAAGATCCGCGTACTGGTCGCCACCGATGTGGCCGGCCGCGGCATTCACATCGACGGCATCAGCCACGTGATCAACTTCACCTTGCCGGAAGTCCCGGACGACTACGTGCACCGTATCGGTCGCACCGGTCGTGCTGGCGCCGATGGCGTGTCCATCAGTTTTGCCGGTGAAGACGACTCCTACCAGCTACCGTCCATCGAGGCACTGCTGGGGCGCAAGATCAGCTGTGAAACGCCACCGACGCATCTACTGCGGGCGGTTGAGCGTAAGCGCCCGTAACACGGGTCGCATTAAAAAAGGCGCAGCCGGAAACGGACTGCGCTTTTTTTTCGTCCGGCTTTTTTTCAACAGAAGCTTGCTCGTGATAACTAAAAGTCCATAATGGACAAATTAGTTTACTTCCAGCCCCGGAGCCGACCATGTCCAGTACGCCTTACGTGATCACCCAACCTCAGGCCAGCAAGTTGCTGGCGCAGGTCGACGTGCCGCAGATCCTGCGCAAACTGTTCCGCGACCTGGCCGCCGGACAAGCCGTGCAACCGGCGCAGCAACTGGTGGAGTTCCCGCAGGGCGCTGGCGACTTCATCAACTACCTGGGCGTGCTGGCCGAAGACGGCGTTTACGGGGTCAAGACCTCGCCGTACATCGTGCGTGAACAAGGCCCGTTGGTGACCGCCTGGACGCTGCTGATGTCGATGCAGACCGGCCAGCCGCTGTTGCTCTGTGATGCCGGCGAACTGACCACGGCGCGCACCGCTGCAACCACGGCCGTGGCGGTCGACGCTCTCGCCCCGCTAAAGGCCCGGCGCCTGGCGATCATCGGCAGTGGCAAGGTCGCCCAGGCGCACCTGCACTACGTCAAAGGTCTGCGTGACTGGCAAAGCGTCAGCCTCTACTCGCCGAGCCTGAGCGACAAGAATCCCAAAGTATTGGCGCAGCTCAAAAGCCTCGATCCACGCCTGACCATCGTCGACAGTCGTGAAGCGGCCATTCAGGACGCTGACGTGATCATGCTCTGCACCTCGTCCGCAGGGCCGGTGATCGACCCTTCAAGCTTGAGCAAACCGGCGCTGATCACCTCCATCAGCACCAACGCACCACGGGCCCATGAAGTACCGCCGCAGAGCCTCAATGACATGCAAGTGTTCTGCGACTATCGTCTGACCACCCCAGGCTCGGCCGGCGAAATGCTGATTGCCGGTGAACAGCATGGCTGGGACAAGCACGCGATCATCGGTGACCTGCCGGATCTGCTCAGCGAAAAAGTCCAGCGCCCCGACTACGACCGCCATGTGTTCTTCCGCTCCATCGGTCTGGGCCTGGAAGACATTGCGCTGGCCAATGCCCTTTACCAACTACAGCACTAACACCACGAACCCTTGTAGGAGCGAGGCTTGCCCGCGAAGGCGGTGTGTCAGTAAACATAAATTTCGACTGATACACCGCCTTCGCGGGCAAGTCGGATCGCCGCCCGCTCGCTCCTACAGGGGTCATCTACACATTCGGCATTTACGCCCCATCAGGAGACGCTCATGAGCCAGGCAGATTTCATCATCATCGGCGGCGGGATTGCCGGCGCTTCCACCGGTTTCTGGCTGTCGCAGCACGCCCGAGTGATCGTGCTCGAACGCGAATCTCATCCGGCTTACCACTCCACCGGACGCTCGGCCGCGCTGTTTACCGCCGCATACGGTACGCCTCAAGTTCGGGCGCTGACCCAGGCCAGCCGTGATTTCTTCGACGCGCCGCCAGCCGGTTTTTGCGAACACCCGCTGCTGACCCCGCGTGGCGAGATGACCGTGGACTTCACCGGCGACCCCGCCGAACTGAACAATCAATACCAGAGCGCCAAAGCCACGGTGCCGGAAATGCAGCTGCTCAGCGCCGATGAGGCCTGCGTGCGCTTGCCGATCCTGCGCCGGGAAAAAGTCCATGGCGCGATTTACGACCCGACCGCCAGCGACATCGACACCGATGCCCTGCACCAGGGTTACCTGCGCGGTATCCGACGTAACAAGGGCGAAGTTCATACCGACAGTCAAGTCCTGAGCCTGACCCGTGATGCCGAAGGTGTCTGGCAAGTACACACCAACGGTCAGACCTTCAGCGCCCCGATCATCATCAACGCGGCAGGCGCCTGGGCCGACAAAATCGGTGAGTTGGCCGGTGCCAAACCACTGGGCCTGCAACCCAAGCGGCGCGCGGCGTTCATCTTCGCCGGCCCCGAGGGCGTGGACATCCATCATTGGCCAATGCTGGTCAGCCTCGACGAATCCTTCTACATGAAGCCCGACGCGGGGATGTTCCTCGGCTCGCCAGCCAACGCCGACCCGGTAGAACCGCACGACGTGCAGCCCGAAGAGTTGGACATCGCGATGGGCATCTACCAGATCGAAGAAGCCACCACCCTGACCATCCGCCGTCCGACCCGCACCTGGGCCGGCTTGCGCAGTTTCGTGAGCGACGGTGATTTGCTGTCCGGTTTCGATCCGCAGGTACCGGGGCTATTCTGGGTAGCAGCACAAGGCGGTTATGGCATCCAGACCTCGCCGGCCATGGGCCAGGCCAGCGCTGCACTGGTGCGCGGTGAAACCTTGCCCGAGCAACTGACCCGCTTCGGTCTGAACACCGAGATGCTCTCCCCCGCGCGGCTGGGCTGACGTTCAGACTCAGGTGACGTGTCGACACGATTGCGGCAAACTTCCAGCGCCCCTTTTTGACGGGGCGCTGATGCTGCCAGGAGCTCCACTTTATGAACGCCCAAGAACACGATCCGGCCCTTGATGACTCTGCATTGAAGCGCTCGCCGCTGGACAACTTCCGAGCGATCGCCGATGCCATCGCCACGTTGTTCTTTCCTCACGCCGAAGTGGTGCTGCACGATCTGCGCACACAGAAGGTCGACTACATCGCCAACAACCTGTCCAAGCGCGAAGTCGGTGACGACTCGGCGCTGGGGGACATGCTCAGCGAAGAGATCAGCGAACGAAACATCGGGCCGTACGAAAAGCTCAATTGGGATGGTCAGAAAATTCGCAGCCTGAGCAGCGTGCTGCGCGACAGTGAAGGCCGTCCGCTGGCGGTGCTGTGCATCAATCTGAATATTTCTCTGTTCGAAAATGCCAAGGCCGCTTTGGATCTGTTCCTGTCACCGAGCAAGTTGATTCCGCAACCCGATTCGCTGTTTCGCGATGACTGGCAGGAGCGGATCAACACCTTCCTCCACGCCTGGCTGCGCGAACGTCAGCTGAGCCTGAACCTGCTGACCCGCGACCATAAACGCGAACTGGTGCTGGCACTGCACGCCGAAGGCGCCTTCAAAGGTAAAAGCGCCTCCAACTATGTGGCGAACGTGCTGAACATGGGCCGGGCGACGGTGTACAAACATTTGAAGGAAGTGAAGGGCTGAAAGACCGACAAGCACTCGTAGGAGCACGGCTTGCCGGCGAAGGCGTCCTCAAGATCGCCTTCGCCGGCAAGCCGTGCTCCTACAAGATAAGCGGTTACTCCAACGACGAAGCCGGCCCGAAGAATTCGTAACGGCTTTGCTTCTCCGGCACACCCAAGGCTTTGAGGTGGCGCTTGATCGCCGCCATAAAGCCTTTTGGCCCAAGGAAGTAAGCGTCCAGATCGCGCTGTTGCGGCAACCACTCGCCCAGTTGCTCCTGGCTCAACAAGCCAACCTTGTGCGCCGCCGGGCTCACGCCATCATCTTCGTCGTAGCAATAGAAGCGTTTGAGTTGCGGGTGACGCTCGGCCAAGCCATCGATCCAGTCGCGGAAGGCGTGAACGCTACCGTTGCGTGCGCAGTGAATAAAGTGCACCGGCCGCTTGGTCGCCAGCGCCGCTTCGAGCATCGCCAGCGTCGGAGTGATCCCGACGCCGCCGCTGATCAGCACCAACGGTTTGGCGCTTTCGGTCAGGGTGAATTCGCCCGATGGCGGGAACAGCTGGATGCTCGAGCCTACATGTAACTGATCGTGCAGATGGTTGGAGGCGCGGCCACCGGTTTCACGCTTTACGCTGATCCGGTACTGGCCCTGGTTCGCCAAAGCCGACAGCGAATAGTTACGACGAATCTCTTCGCCATCGAGGATCAGTTGCATGCCGATGTACTGGCCTGGCTCTGCCGCCAGAATCGGGCCTTTGTCGGCCGGTTCGAAGTAGAACGAGGTGATTTCCGCGCTTTCGTCGACCTTGGCCACCACGATGAAGTCCCGCGCCCCGCGCCAGCCGCCCGGTGCCTGTTCCTTTTGGTCGTAGATGCTGGTTTCGGCGCCGATCAGGATGTCGGCCAATTGACCGTAAGCAGCCCCCCAGGCGGCCATCACTTCAGGTGTGGCAATCTCGTCGCCCAGCACTTCGGAGATGGCTCGCAGCAGGCAGGAGCCGACAATCGGGTAGTGTTCCGGGAGAATTTGCAGGGCCACGTGCTTGTTGATGATCTTGGCCACCAGGTCGCCCAACTGGTCGAGCTGGTCGATGTGCCGCGCATACATCAAGACACCGTTTGCCAGGGCACGCGGCTGATCACCGCTGGCCTGGTGAGCCTGGTTGAACAGCGGGCGAACTTCCGGATACTCGGAGAGCATCATGCGGTAGAAATGAGTGATCAACGCTTCGCCACCGCTTTCCAGCAAGGGCACGGTGGATTTGACGATTGCACGGTCTTGAACGCTAAGCATAAGGCGACTCCTGAACTAATTGGATTGCTAACTGACTGCCTTGGACTTATCAGTTTCCGTGCCACAAATTAAAACGTTATAAATCAATTACTTGAATTCTTAGTAGTCATATCGACACAGACTGTTTTATAGTCATACCGACTACACGGAGTCACTATGACTGCAAAATCTCTACTGACCGCCCTGCTGCCACTGGTCTCCGACCTGTCCCGTGAACTCCCCGAAGGCGAGCGTTATCGGCGCTTGCTCGAAGCCATGCGCGCCCTGCTCCCCTGCGATGCCGCCGCCCTGCTGCGCCTCGATGGCGAATGGCTGGTGCCGCTGGCCGTCGACGGGTTGAGCACCGACACTCTCGGCCGACGCTTTAAAGTCAGCGAACACCCGCGTTTCGAAGCGCTGCTTAGCAGTCACGGCCCGACCCGTTTCGCCGCTGACAGCGACTTGCCCGACCCTTACGACGGCCTGGTCGATGGCCTCGACGATCATCTGGAAGTCCACGACTGCATGGGTTGCCCGCTGTTTATCGACGAGCGTCCGTGGGGTTTGCTGACCCTCGACGCACTCGATCCGGAGCGCTTCGAACCGATCGAACTGGATGCCCTGGAAGCCTTCGCCAGCCTCGCCGCCGCCACCGTCAACGCCGCCGAGCGCATCGAACGCCTGGCCAATCGTGTCGAAGACGAACATCAGCGCGCCGAGGTTTACCGACAAGCCAGCGGCCAGCAGAACCGCGAGATGATTGGCCAGAGCAAGGCCCACAAACGGCTGGTGGAAGAAATCAATCTGGTGGGCGGCAGCGATCTTACCGTGCTGATCACCGGCGAAACCGGGGTCGGCAAGGAACTGGTCGCCCAAGCCATCCACGCCGCATCGCCCCGGACCGACAAGCCGATCATCAGCCTCAACTGCGCCGCGCTGCCGGACACGCTGGTGGAGAGCGAGTTGTTCGGCCATGTCCGCGGTGCCTTCACCGGCGCAATGAACGATCGGCGCGGCAAGTTCGAACTGGCCAATGGCGGCACGCTGTTTCTCGATGAAGTCGGTGAGCTGTCCCTGACCGTCCAGGCCAAATTGCTGCGAGTCCTGCAAAGCGGTCAATTGCAGCGATTGGGTTCGGATAAAGAGCATCAGGTCGACGTACGACTGATCGCCGCGACCAACCGCGATCTGGCGGAGGAAGTGCGCAGCGGCCGCTACCGTGCCGACTTCTATCACCGCCTGAGCGTTTATCCGTTGTTGGTGCCAGCACTGCGTGATCGTGGGCGGGATGTGTTGCTGCTCAGCGGCTATTTCCTGGAGCAGAACCGCTCACGCATGGGCCTCAACAGCCTGCGCCTGAACAGCGACGCTCAGGCTGCATTGCTGGCGTATACATGGCCGGGAAATGTGCGGGAACTGGAGCACTTGATTGGCCGCAGTGCCTTGAAGGCGCTCGGTAACTGCAAGGAACGGCCGAAAATTCTAAGCTTGAGTGCGGCGGACCTGGATTTGCCCACTGGCAGTGTTGCGCTTGCAGCCGAGCCAGCCACTGTCAGCCCTGTTGCGTTGGTCTCGGGAGACTTGCGGGCGGCGACCGAGGATTATCAGCGTCGACTGATCAACGCCTGTCTGGAACGACACCATAACAATTGGGCGAGTGCGGCGCGTGAGCTAGGCTTGGATCGGGCGAATCTTGGAAGGATGGCCAAACGCTTGGGAATGAAATAACGCGATCCCTTGTAGCAGCTGCCGAAGGCTGCGTCCGAGGACGCAGTCCTCGCCAAACCATTCACCGCGCTATATTCGGTGCACCGAGAGCTCGGCATTTACGACTGCTTCGCAGCCGGACGCAGCCTTCGGCAGCTGCTACAGGGATCACACTGACCGGTCTGGCGACGGAATAACCCTAAAGCCTGCCCGCAACAAGTCGATAACCCGGCATCGATGCTGTTGGCGATCCCGCGGTCGCCCATCACCTTTTTCCACAGAAGGTTTTTATGTCTTCAAACAAAGCCCGCGCAGACTCACTTTCGCTTCTGCTGTTTACCTTGCGCAGCGGCAAGCTGATGGCGATCAACCTGCTGAAAGTCAGTGAAATCATTCCCTGCCCGCCGCTGACCAAGCTGCCGGAGTCGCATCCCCACGTCAAAGGCATCGCCACCCTGCGCGGTGCGTCGTTGTCGGTGATCGACCTCAGCCGTGCCATCGGTGAACGGCCGCTGGAAGACCCGAACGGTGGCTGCCTGATCGTCACCGATGTCAGCCGCTCCAAGCAGGGTTTGCACGTTCAAGCGGTGAGCAAGATCGTCCACTGCCTGACCACCGACATCCGTCCGCCGCCCTTCGGCTCTGGCGGCGTGCGTTCGTACATCACTGGCGTGACCTCGGTCGACGGCACGTTGGTACAAGTGCTGGACATCGAAAAAGTGATCCATGGCATCGCCCCGGCGCAGATCGAAACGGCCCCGACCGAACTGAGCATGGAAGACGCCGAAGTCCTCGGCAACGCGCGGATTCTGGTGGTCGATGACAGCCAGGTTGCGCTGCAGCAATCGGTTCACACCCTGCGCAACCTCGGCCTGCAATGCCACACCGCCCGCAGTGCCAAGGAAGCCATCGACTGCTTGCTGGACCTGCAAGGCACGGCCCAGCAGATCAATCTGATCGTTTCGGACATCGAAATGTCGGAGATGGACGGCTACGCCTTCACCCGCACCTTGCGCGAAACCCCGGATTTCTCGCACCTCTATGTGCTGCTGCACACCTCTTTGGACAGCGCGATGAACAGCGAAAAGGCCCGTCTTGCCGGCGCGAACGCGGTGTTGACCAAGTTCTCCTCTCCGGAATTGACCAAGTGCCTGATCGAAGCAGCCAAGGCTGTCGCTGAACAAGGTCATTGAGTCTTGTCCAAGGACTTCTGCTTTCTGATGCGGCGCAACCTCACTGAAGGTATGCCTGCAATCGTTTGGCCTCAGGGAATCGTCCTCAGCGAATACCGCCCCGATCTGGCAGAAGCCGTTCATCGTTTGATGGAACTGGGCTATCAGGAAGGAGGCGGTCGCGTACCGGCACTGGACGTCTGGCAACAGCGTTTTGAAACCGATCAGGAATACGACCCGACCCTGTGCTTCATCGCTCTGGATGCCGAAGGTATTGTGGGTGTTTGCCAGTGCTGGACAAGTGCCTACATCAAGAACCTGGTGGTGCATCCTCGAGCTCAGGGCCTCGGGCTAGGCCGTGCATTGCTGGCACAAGCTTTCAAGGTGTTTCAGGAACGTCGCGAAGGTTTTGTAGATTTGAAGGTGCTTGAGGACAACCTTCGGGCGCAGCGTTTGTATGAAAACGCCGGAATGCGTGTGATCCGCCGGGAACCGGTTCCGGCCTGGCATACTCAGACCTAGGTCTATACCCACCCACGGATGCCAGAATATGAAAGCCTCAACCCTGACCTTCCTCTGCCTCAGCGCCCTGACCACCCAGGCCTACGCGTCCAGCCCCGACGCCTGGGCCGCCTACGACAAAGCCGTGCTCGCCAGCTGCACCAAGGCCAGCGGCCTGAAGAATGCCAAACCTGTTGGCAACGCCGCACAGTTTGACGACCGGGTTGGCTACACCGCACTTCTGTTGCAAGGCCAATACCCGCAAAAACACATGAAAGGCCAGCAAGGCACCGAACTGTGCCTTTACAACAAGAAAAGCAAAACCGCTTATGTCACCGAATGGGACTCCATCCGCCCGACCGCCAAGGCGCAATGACTGGCGCATAACTTGCTTCGACAGTGGCCTTTGCGGCGGCATTCTGTCGCCGCTTCATACCCTCACAGGCGACTGGCCGCTCAATGAATACGACGTTTTCCTGCGTTGGTTGTGGCAAATGCTGCAACGACCACCACGTGCCCCTGACCCTGAGCGAAGCCCGGATGTGGGCGGCCGATGGCGGTCAGGTAATCGTGCTGGTGGAAGGTTTCCTGGGCAATGGCCTGGGCCTGCCCATGCCGCAACGCGAGCACGCCGAACGTCGTTCGGTGAGGGTTCGAAGCGGCGCATCCGAGGCGTACATCGCCATCACCTTTGCCGCCTACAACGTCGGTCCTTGCCGGAATCTTGACGAAGACAACCTCTGCCGCATCTACGAACGTCGGCCGCTGGTGTGCCGCATCTACCCGATGGAAATCAATCCGCACATTCCCCTGAACATTGCGGCGAAGGAATGTCCGCCCGAGTCGTGGGAAAAGGGACCGGATTTAATTGTGGGTGGTGAATGGGCGGATCAGGAACTGGTCGGGTTAATCCAGCACTCTCGTCAGGCTGATCGCGATGACGTTCGGACCAAGGATGCGATTTGCGCGTTGCTAGGAATTCGGACTACAGCGTTGAAGGGCGATGGCTTTACCGCTTATCTGCCGGACATGACCGCGTTTGCGAGGGTCATCGATCAGGTTGCGGCGCAGCCGCTGGCTGAATCACACGCTGATTGGTTGTTTCATGTGTCGGGTGAGGACATTGCCGGACACGTGCAGGCGGCTGGTGCGCAAGTGGCGACAGATACACCCGTGAACTATGCGTTTATTTCGTTGCGCGCGGCTTGATCCAGAACGTGTATTGCCTTTGATGGCCCCTTCGCGAGCAAGCTCAGCTCCTACAGTGGATTTGCGTCGTACACAGATCAACGGTAGGAGCCGAGCTTGCTCGCCGCAGAGTTTAAAACTCAGCGTTTACCCATCGAGCGGCGAGTGCCGGGTGGCGCTACGCCCGGAGTCTTGGTATGGCCGTTCTTGGCGCCATTCTTGTACCAGGGCTGGCTGGCGTTCTTCGCTGCGGCCAGGTCGCCCGGCTTGAACGGGAACTTGAACGCTGGGATCTCGGCTTTGGTTTCGCTGTCTGCGCTGGAGTCGACGCTGTCTGGCAGGTCTGCCTGGTCGTCGCTCAAAGCGTCGGCAACCGGCGGTTGTGTCGGGGAAGTCATGAAAGCTCCGGGTGATGCACATAGAGTCGGGCCCGGTCAGCGAGCCGCGAAAGGCGGCAGTATACCTGTGTCGGGAGCTGCAAGCTTCACGCTGCAGGCGAGTCCGTCGGGTTTTGTGTTCACGGAACTGACGCTATCGTCGGAACGCAGCCCGGAGCAAGCTCGCTTGTATGGATCCTGGCGGTGCTGGTGGCGGTGTACATCATTCTCGGCGTTCTGTACGAGAGCTTCGTCCATCCGTTGACCATCATCTCGACGCTGCCCTCCGCCGGGCTCGGCGCGGTGATCATGTTGTGGATTTGCGGGCAGGACTTCTCGATCATGGCGTTGATCGGGCTGGTGCTGCTGATCGGGATCGTGAAGAAGAACGGCATCCTGATGATCGACTTCGCGCTCGAAGCCCAACGCAAAGGTGGCTTGCCACCGGAAGAGGCGATCTACCAGGCCTGTATCACGCGGTTCCGGCCGATCATCATGACCACCCTCGCCGCCCTGCTCGGCGCGCTGCCATTGATGCTCGGCTACGGCACCGGCGCCGAACTGCGCCAACCCTTGGGGATCGCGGTCGTGGGCGGCTTGCTGGTGAGCCAGGCGCTGACGCTGTTTACCACTCCGGTCATATACTTGTGGCTTGAGCGGCTTTTCCATCGGCCTAAACCAGCCCCAGCACCGATGCCGGCGCTGGCGACCACAGACTGAGGCGGGGTCATGCGCGTTCTGATTATCGAAGACGAGGAAAAAACCGCGGATTATCTTCACCGCGGTCTGACGGAACAGGGTTACACCGTGGACCTGGCGCACGATGGCGTCGAAGGCCTGCACCTGGCGCTGGAAAGCGACTACGCGGTGATCGTCCTCGACGTCATGCTGCCGGGCCTCGACGGCTTTGGCGTACTGCGCGCCTTGCGTGCGCGCAAGCAAACCCCGGTGATCATGCTCACCGCCCGCGAGCGTGTCGAAGACCGTATCAAAGGCCTGCGCGACGGCGCCGACGACTACCTCGGCAAACCGTTTTCCTTCCTCGAACTGGTAGCGCGCCTGCAAGCGCTGACCCGCCGCAGCGGCGGTCACGAACCGGTGCAGGTGAGCATCGCCGACCTGTGGATAGATTTGATCAGCCGCAAAGCGACCCGCGCCGGCACCCGCCTGGACCTGACCGCCAAGGAGTTCTCTTTGCTCAGCGTGCTGGCCCGCCGCCAGGGTTAAATTCTTTCGAAAACCGCCATCGCCGAAATGGTCTGGGACATCAATTTCGACAGCGACGCGAACGTCGTCGAAGTCGCGATCAAACGCTTGCGCGCCAAGCTCGACGGGCCGTTCGACGAGAAACTGCTGCACACAATTCGTGGCATGGGTTATGTGCTGGAGAGCCGCGGTGTTTAGGGTAGGTCATCATTCATTTCCTGCGCCGCGTTGCCGTCTGAAAGCGGGCCAGGCAAGGCGCAGCCCGAAGGTAAGGGTTGTTTCCTTGCCAAGGGCTGCAACGCAGCATGGCCCGCTTTCAGACGACAACCCGGAGGGCCGAGCCTGCTGTTGCGCAGGGCTGCGTTGCTCGGAGCTTATTTGGAACAACCAAACCGCGCTCCTCGCGCCTTGCCCTGCGCAACAGCAGACTCGGCGCGGCGCAGGAAATGAATGATGACCTACCCTCGCAACTCGATTGCGCTGCGCCTGAGCGGGATGTTTACGCTGGTGGCGCTTTTGGTGTTTCTGTTGATTGGTTGGGCGCTGTATCAACAGGTCGATAAAGGTCTGGGTTTGCTGCCCGAGGCTGAACTGGACGCACGTTACAGCGTGCTCGAATCCACGGTCGGCCGTTACGGCACGCCTGAGCATTGGGTGAAGATCAATAACAAGCTCAAGCTGCTCGGTGAGGAAGACAAACGCATCAGCTTCTGGATCATCAGCGGGGATCCGCGCTACGAATACGGCAACCTGACGCCGCAGATCCGCACCTTCGCCGAAGGGCCGCTGGGCAGGCGCGACTTGCAGCTGCCGGATCAACCTTATCCACTCAAAGTGCTGGTCAGTCAGTTCCCGGCCAAGGATCAACGTCCACCGCTGCGCTTCATGATCGGCATCGACACCGAGACGTTTTTGCAGACTCAACACCATTTGCTGACTGCCCTGATCAGCCTGGCGATCATCGGCGTGTTGCTGGCGTCGGCCCTCGGTTACTGGGTGGCGCGGATCGGCCTCAAGCCGCTGATCAAGTTGTCCCAGGAAGCTCAGCGGCTGGCCCCGCCGCTGTTGTCCGGTCGGCTGCAATTGTCACCGCTGCCGCCGGAACTGAATCAGTTCGTCAATTCGTTCAACTCGACACTGGAGCGGGTCGAACAGGCTTACTCGCGCCTTGAGTCGTTCAACGCCGATGTGGCCCATGAACTGCGCTCGCCGCTGACCAACCTGATCGGCCAGACCCAGGTGGCGTTGACTCGCGGGCGATCCGCCGAACACTATTTTGAAGTGCTGCAATCGAACCTTGAAGAGCTTGAGCGACTGCGTTCGATCATCAATGACATGCTGTTTCTTGCCAGCGCGGATCAGGGCAGCAAGGCCACCAAACTGACGTCCACCTCACTCGCCGAAGAAGTGGCGACGACGCTGGAGTATCTGGATTTCATTCTGGAAGACGCGCAGGTTCAGGTGCAGGTCAGTGGTGATGCCCAGTTGCGGATCGAGGTCGCGCATTTGCGCCGGGCGTTGATCAACTTGCTGAGTAACGCGGTGCAGCACACCGAGCCAGGGCAAGTCATTCAGGTGCGAATCGAAGTCGAGGAGCATCAGGTCAGTATCGGTGTCGCGAACCCCGGTTCGCCGATTGCCAGCGAGCATTTGTCGCGGTTGTTTGAGCGTTTTTATCGGGTGGATGCATCGCGCAGCAACAGTGGGAACAACCATGGGCTGGGGCTGGCGATCGTCAAGGCGATTGCGTTGATGCATGGGGGGGATGTGTTTGTGCGCTGTGACCACGGCATGAATACCTTCGGCATTCATTTGCCCGTATGACCCGTACCGGCATTTGGACTGCACCCGGTCCTTGTAGCAGCTGGCGAAGCCTGCGTCCGGCTGCGAAGCAGTCGTGAGATCCGACGCTGCGGTCTGTCAGGTATACCGCGTGTACAGGATTTACGACTGCTTCGCAGCCGAACGCAGGCTTCGCCAGCTACTACATGTACTGCGTCGCCCTACCTACTGTTGCCTTAAGCGCAACAGTCCTTTCATAAACCCGCTCTTTTTCCCTTCTCCAAACCCCCTTATCGTTGCCGCACCAAACAGCACTTGCCAAGCAAGAAGGTTTAAAAGATGTCCAACACTATGGGTATTGCCAGCGCTTTCGTTATGTCCTCTATGTTTCTGTCTCCGTTCGCCATCGCTGAAGAGTCGCAGGCGTTCGTCGTGCAAAATTCCGCACGAGCTGCTGCGTTCGAACAGTATCAGAGCGAAATGACGGCCAAAGCTCAGGAAGCTGCGCAAACCCCGCAAGCGTCGACTACTCAAGCCCAGCCGCGGGTTGAGAAAGACAGCTGATTATCAAGTATCGATCTGTTTCCCTCGACACTATTCATCGGCTCTTTCCTTTGAAAAGTTGTCTTCAAGCCGCTGCTCTCAGCGGCTTTTTTTCGTTGTGGTTTTGAACAGCTTCAGTTCGTCTCCCTTAACAAGAAACATTCTGAGTCTCAAAACAATGAGGCTCTTAATTGACCCAAGGAGCTTTACCGCTAGTGCGTTTCCCTCTTAGATTCAGCCCGTTATTCATTGCAATCGCTGCGACGGTGACTCCTGCTGCTCACGCCGCAGACGACTCAAACGCCGAAGGTTTTGTCGAAGGCTCAAGCCTCAACCTCAACGCCCGACACTACTACATGAACCGCAATCGCCTGCAGCAGGCGGACGACAACATTGAATGGGGCCAGGGTTTCCTCGGCATTTTCGAATCAGGCTATACCCAGGGCACCGTCGGTTTCGGCGTTGATGCCCACGCCATGCTCGGGCTCAAGCTCGACGGCGGTGGCGGTACCGATGGGTCGAGTATCCTGCCGATCAGCGATGGCAACGGCAAAGCGCCAGGTTCGTTCTCGACGGCGGGCGGCACGCTGAAAATGCGTGCCCTCGATACCGAACTGAAGGCCGGTGACTTGTTCCTCACCAATCCGGTGATCGCCGGCGGCGAAACCCGCATGCTGCCCCAGACCTTTCGCGGCGTCAGCCTGACCAACCACAGTTTTGACGGCTGGATGATTGAAGGTGGCCAGGCGAGTTTTACCAAACCTTACAACCAGAGCGGACACACCCGAATAGGCACGTCCTATGGCAGTCTGTCCGAGGGTGACGAAAGCCGGCACCTGAACTGGGCCGGCGTCGCCTGGAGCGGTCTGCCGGGGCTGACCAGCAGCCTCTATGCTTCCGAACTCAAAGACATCTGGAACCAGTACTACTACGACCTGGATTACACCTACGCGCTGAACGACCTGGTCAGCCTTAACCCGGGCCTGCACTTCTATCACACGCAAGACACTGGCGATGCGCTGTTGGGTAACATCGACAACAACACCTACAGCCTGCATTTCACCGTCGGTGTGGGCAATCACAGCGTCACCGCCGCGTATCAGCGGGTCAACGGCAACACGCCGTTCGACTACATCAGCCAGGGCGACAGCGTCTTCCTCGACAATTCCCAGCAGTATTCGGACTTCAACGGCCCCAATGAACGCTCGTGGAAACTCAAGTACGCCTATGACTTTGTCGGGCTCGGCCTGCCCGGCCTGACCTCAGCGGTCTCTTACTCCCAGGGTGAACTGGACCTGACCAAGGTCGATCCGGACAGCCCTGGTTATGCCTCGTGGTACAGCGCTGACGGCAAAAACGCCAAGCATTGGGAACGCGACATCGATCTCAAGTATGTGGTTCAGGGCGGCAAGGCCAAAAACCTGGCGCTGCGCCTGCAATGGGCATCCAACCGTGGAGGCAACGGCTACGGCGTGCTGGATCAGGACACCGATGAATACCGGGTGATCGTCGACTACCCGCTCAATGTCTTCTAAGCTTCAATAAGTAAAAGGCCAGCACGTCTTGCTGGCTTTTTTTTATCCGGGATTTGTACAGGCGCTCTGAACGAAAACGGTTTCTGGGGTTCTGCCCGATTCTTGTAAAAAACTTTCATAACGCCTCATTAGCAGAAGTCAGAACCATGAGTGTGAGCCGTGCAACATCTCACCATCCGATCCTGTCGACGCGGTCGGAGCGGCTTCTGGTTCTCGGCAGTTTGCTGTTGGTGATTGCGATATTGAGCATCGTGGCGTTCCTGCTCATTCGCGAACGTGCCAATGCTGAACAGTCTGCCACTCGCGCAGCAACCAATATCGTGCAACTGATCGACGCAGACGTGCTGCGCAATATCGAACTCTATGACCTGTCCTTGCTCGGTTTGATCGCTGCCTCGCAGCGTGAAGACCTCAAGAGCGTTTCTCCTGCCATCCGACACCTGGCCTTGTTTGACCGTGCCACTGCGGCACCCTACAAGGGCGACATTTTGTTGCTGGACAACAAGGGCGACGTGATCGCCGACTCGGCCTCGGTAGAACCCAGAAAGGGCAATTTTGCTGACCGCGAATACTTTCAGTCGCACATGACCAATCGCGACCCGAGCATGCACATCAGCCGTCCCTTCCGTTCCAGACAGGCTGAACATGAATGGCGAATCAGCTTCAGTCGTCGGGTCAGCGGCTCACAAGGCGAATTTCTTGGCGTAGCCGAAGCCGCCATGCGCTTGAGTTATTTCGATCAGTTGTTCAACAGTTTGAGCATCGGTCGTGACAGCTCGGTCAACCTGATCAGCTCGGACGGTATTCTTCTGGCCCAGGAGCCCCGTCTGGCCGAAGAGCTGATTGGCAAGGACTTCAGCAACCGTCCCAACTTCCAGCGCATTGTCAAAGAAGGCAACGGCAGCTTCACCGGTATTTCAAGCCGCCACAAGGATAAACGCCTGTACACGTTCTCCAAGGTGGGCAACTTGCCGTTGATCGTCATCGTTGCGTTGTCCAGTGATGAAGTGTTGTCGTCGTGGAAGCGCACGGCGGTGGTGGTCAGCGTTGCGACTATTGCGCTGTGCGTCAGTCTGCTCTGGCTGACCTGGTTGCTCTGCCGGGAATTGCGCCTGCGCTATCACGCCGAGCAGGAACTGGCTCAACTGGCGGCCACCGATGCCTTGACCGGCCTGGCCAACCGCCGAACGCTGGATCAGGTCCTGCGTCATGAGTGGTTTCGCGCTCAACGTTCCGGCCAGCCGTTGTCGCTGCTGATGATCGATGCCGACCACTTCAAGGCGTTCAACGATCGCCATGGGCATCAGAGTGGCGATGATGCCTTGCGCTCGGTGGCCAAGGTCATCTCCGCCAATGTGCGGCGCCCAGCGGATCTGGCCGCCCGCTACGGCGGCGAGGAGTTTTCGGTGATCCTGGCGGAAACCGACAGCCAGGGTGCGCAACAGATTGCCGAACACATCCGAGCGACCGTGGAGCAATTGCCGTTGGTGGCAGGTGCCGAGTCGCGGATTACTGTCAGTATTGGTATCAGTACCTGGACCACATCCGCCGAGATCGGTCTGGAACAACTGCTGTTTGCAGCGGACAAGGCGCTGTATCAGGCCAAGGAAGCGGGCAGGAATCGGGTGGTCGCAGGATGATCGTTCCCCCACTCTGAGTGGGAACGATCGGGCATAAAAAAAGGCCACCCGAAGGTAGCCTTTAAAAACTAGAGAGGTTTTTTACTTACACGGCCGCAACAGGGCGCATGTAAGAGATTGGTGCAGTGCTAGCGTCATCGAACGTCACGACTTCCCAAGCATCTGTCTGCTCAATCAACTTGCGCAGCAGCTGGTTGTTCAATGCATGTCCGGACTTGAAGCCCCTGAACTCACCAATCAGGCTATTGCCCAACAGGTATAGGTCACCAATTGCATCGAGGATTTTGTGCTTCACGAATTCGTCTTCATAGCGAAGGCCGTCTTCGTTCAGTACACCATCCGCGTCGACCACAATAGCGTTTTCAACGCTGCCGCCGAGTGCGAGGTTGTGCTTGCGCAGGTACTCGATGTCACTCATGAAACCAAAGGTACGGGCGCGGCTGACTTCTTTTACAAACGAAGTGCTGGAAAAATCCACGCTTGCACTTTGTGTGCGGTCACGGAAAACCGGGTGATCGAAATCGATCTCGAAGCTCACTTTGAAGCCTTCGAAAGGGACGAAAGTGGCGCGCTTGTCGCCGTCTTCCACTGTCACTTCCCGCAGGATCCGGATGAACTTCTTGGCGGCGTCCTGTTCTTCCAGGCCAGCCGACTGAATCAGAAATACGAAGGGTCCAGCGCTACCATCCATGATCGGAACTTCGGACGCGGAGAGCTCGACGTAGGCGTTATCGATGCCCAGGCCAGCCATGGCCGAGAGCAAGTGCTCCACCGTATCCACTTTGGTGTCACCACTGACCAACGTGGTCGACATCGTAGTTTCACCAACGTTTTCCGCGCGGGCAGGAATCTGCACCACAGGGTCGAGGTCGGCACGAACAAACACAATGCCGGTGTCGATAGGTGCGGGCTTGAGGGTCAGGTATACCTTCTCCCCGGAGTGCAGGCCTACACCTGTAGCACGGATAATATTTTTCAGTGTGCGTTGTTTAATCATGGCTTGGGCCGCTTCAGCGCAAATTGCGAACTGGTATCAACAAAGGCTGGCGATAATAGCAGACCAGGCCTTTGCTGAACACCAATCACCTTCATAGCCCTGATACATTCCATCAATCAGCCTGACGACGCAGGAAAGCCGGGATGTCCAGGTAGTCCAGATCATCTTGCGGATTCATCTTCGCGGCAGTCGCAGCACCGGCCTGAGCCTGGTTGCGCATGACGGTCGGACGGTCCAGGTCACGGTAGTTTACCGCTGGCTGTTCCTGACGTGCAGGGGTTTGTTGTTGTGGCTGGGAAGCCATGGAGGTGTGAACGGTATTGTCGATGACCTTCACAGGTTTCTCGATTTTCGCGCCCAGACCGGTGGCAACCACGGTCACGTGCAGCTCGTCGCGCATGTCCGGATCGATAACGGTACCGACCTTGACCATCGCGTGTTCGGAAGCAAAGGCTTCGATGATGCTACCCACGTCGGAGTACTCACCCAGGGACAGGTCAGGACCGGCGGTGATATTCACCAGGATGCCGCGTGCGCCTTGCAGGTTCACGTCTTCCAGCAGTGGGTTGCGAATGGCCGCTTCGGTGGCCTCACGTGCACGGTTCGGACCGCTGGCGCAGCCAGTGCCCATCATCGCCATGCCCATTTCGCTCATCACGGTCCGTACGTCGGCAAAGTCGACGTTGATCATGCCCGGACGCTTGATGATGTCAGAGATACCGCGAACGGCACCGGCCAATACATCGTCGGCCTTGGCGAATGCGGACAGCAGGCTTGCGTCCTTGCCAAGGATGGTCAGCAGCTTCTCGTTGGGAATGGTGATCAACGAGTCGACGCTTTCAGACAGCAGACGGATACCCTCGTCGGCGATCTGCATGCGCTTGCGGCCTTCGAACGGGAACGGACGGGTCACCACCGCAACGGTGAGAATCCCCATTTCCTTGGCCACTTCAGCAATGATCGGCGCAGCACCGGTACCGGTACCACCGCCCATGCCAGTGGTGATGAACACCATATTGGTGCCCTGCAGGACTTCGGCAATGCGCTCACGGTCTTCGAGAGCGGCCTGACGACCTACTTCAGGGTTGGCGCCAGCGCCGAGACCTTTGGTCACGCCGGTGCCCAGTTGCAGGATGGTCCGCGCGCCGATACTTTTCAGCGCCTGGGCATCAGTGTTGGCGCAGATGAATTCAACGCCTTCAATGTTGCTCTTGACCATGTGGTTGACAGCGTTGCCGCCGCCTCCGCCAACACCGATAACTTTAATAACCGGGCTTGCGGGGATGTTGTCTACGAGTTCGAACATTTTCCCTCTCCTTACATTCTCTAGTTTTTTCGCCTACTGCTTTTTGAAGCGGTGTTGCGGTGCTGCGGTAAATCTTTAGAAATTGCCTTGTACCCAGCTCTTGAAGCGATCGAGCAAGGCGACTTTCGGTTCTTCATTGCTGTAGCTGTCGCGGCTGCTGATGCCCGAGAACGAAATCCCGTCGGACTGCTTCTGCAGGCCGTACATCAACAGGCCAACGCCAGTGGAATAAATCGGGTTACGGACCACATCATCCAGGCCCTTGACGCCATGCGGCACGCCCAGGCGGACCGGCATGTGGAAGATCTCTTCGGCCAGTTCGACCGCGCCTTCCATCTTCGACGTACCGCCGGTCAACACGATGCCGGCCGGGATCAGGTCTTCGTAGCCGCTGCGACGCAGTTCGGCCTGGATCAGCGTGAACAGCTCGTCGTAACGCGGCTCGACCACTTCGGCCAGGGCCTGACGGGACAGCTCGCGCGGTGGACGGTCGCCGACACTTGGGACCTTGATGGTTTCACCGGCACCGGCCAGTTTGGCCAGGGCGCAGGCGTAGCGAATCTTGATTTCTTCGGCGTACTGGGTCGGGGTGCGCAACGCCATGGCGATGTCGTTGGTCACCTGATCGCCCGCAATCGGGATCACCGCGGTGTGACGGATCGCGCCTTCGGTGAAGATCGCGATGTCGGTGGTGCCGCCACCGATGTCCACCAGGCACACGCCCAGCTCTTTCTCGTCGTCGGTCAGGACCGAATACGCGGAAGCCAGCTGCTCAAGAATGATGTCGTCGATTTCCAGACCGCAGCGACGCACGCATTTTTCAATGTTCTGTGCGGCGTTGACGGCGCAGGTGACCACGTGAACCTTGGCTTCCAGACGTACGCCTGACATGCCCAAAGGCTCACGAACACCTTCCTGGTTATCGATCACGTAATCCTGCGGCAGGGTGTGCAGCACGCGCTGGTCAGCCGGGATCGCTACGGCCTGGGCGGCGTCGAGAACACGCTCAAGGTCGGCGGAGCTGACTTCGCGATCACGAATTGCCACGATGCCGTGGGAGTTCAGGCTGCGGATGTGATTGCCGGCCACGCCGACGAACGCCGAGTGAATGCGGCAACCGGCCATCAGCTGCGCCTCTTCGATCGCGCGCTGGATCGATTGCACGGTGGACTCAATGTTCACCACCACGCCTTTCTTCAGGCCACGGGACGGATGGGTACCGATCCCGACGATTTCCAGCGTGCCGTCGTCCGAGACCTCGCCGACCAGCGCCACCACCTTGGAGGTGCCGATATCGAGACCGACGATCATTTTGCCGCTTTGCACGTTTGCCATGGGTCCTGCCTCTTCTTAATTCTTCGCGACAGCGGGTTGGGCTGTCGTGGGCGCTACAGGTTCCCGCCAGCCAACAGCGAGGCCGTTGGCGTAGCGCAGATCAATGCGCGCAATGTTCGTAATCTGTTCTTTAAGCGTCTTGTCATAGATGGCAATGAAGCGGCGCATCTTTTCCACCAGCTTGCCGCGTCCCAGCAGCAGTTCGATCCCCGGGCCCGCGCTGCCAGCGCCGGTGGTCAAGAACCAGCTGCCTCGTTCACGCAACTCCAGGCGTGCAATCGAGAAGCCCAACGGCCTGAGCATCTGGCTCAGCACCTGGTATTGCTGCATGACCTGCTGTTGAGCCCGTTGTGGGCCGAACAGCTGGGGCAAGTGTTCGTAGTTCGCCAGTTCACGCGGGGTGAACGCCTGACCCTGGTTGTTCAACAGCGATTCATCGCCCCATCGGGCCACTGGCAGTTGTTCTTCCAGGCGGATCACTACTTGATCCGGCCACACCCTGCGCACTTCGGCGTGGGCAATCCATGGCATCCGTTCAAGCTCGGTGCGCATGCTCGCAAGATCGATGGTGAAGAAGCTCGACGCCACGTATGGGGCGATGCGCTGCTGCACCGCTTGCTGGCTGATGTAACTCAAATCGCCCTGCACGTTGATCTTGGTAATCGGCCGGTCGGCGTAAGGCAGCAAGCGCTGCGCGCCTTCGTAAGTGCCGAACCCCAGCGCTACCAGCAGCACTGGCCAAAACAGGCTTTTCAGAAAACCAAAATTGGCTTTCGGCAGGCGCGCAGACATCGGCTCTTTGGCCACCATTCGACTGGCACCCCGCGGTACCGGCTTGCGGCCGGGTGGTGCGGAGGGCTGATGTCTCAGCTGGGCGCCTTGCATGGTCTTAACCTCGCGGCTCTTCGTTGCTGCCAACGCTTGCTGCCAAAATGGCCAGAACCAGTTGCTGGAAATCCAGACCGGCAGCACGGGCCGCCATCGGAACCAGACTGTGATCGGTCATGCCCGGTGCGGTATTGACTTCCAGGAACCAGAACTGCCCGTCGGCGTCCTGCATCACGTCTGCCCTGCCCCAACCGGCGATACCCAGCGCATCACAGGCTTTCGCCGTGAGGTCCATGAGTTCTTTTTCTTTGCTGCTGTCGAGGCCACACGGGATCCGGTACTGGGTATCGCAAGCCACGTACTTGGCGTCGTAGTCGTAGAAACTGTGTGTCGTGCCCAGGGCAATCGGTGGCAACACCTGGTCACGCAGGGTGGCGATGGTGAACTCCGGACCTTGAATCCATTGCTCGACCAACACTTGCGAATCGTAGGTACTGGCCGCTTTCCACGCGTCGATCAACTCAAGCGCTGAAGACACTTTGGCCATCCCGATACTTGAACCTTCATGGGCCGGTTTGACGATCAAAGGGAAGCCCAGTTCCGTCGCTGCCGAAATACAATCGGCCTCAGAGCTCAGTACCGCGTGGCGTGGCGTCGGAATACCGAGGCTGTGCCAGACCTGTTTGGTGCGCAGCTTGTCCATGGCCAATGCCGAGGCAAGAATGCCGCTGCCGGTGTACGGAATGCCCAGGCATTCGAGCAGGCCCTGCATGCTGCCGTCTTCACCGCCACGACCGTGGAGAATGATGAAGGCACGGTCGATCTTTTCGTTCAGCAGACGCTGCAACAGGTCATTGCCCACGTCGAGGCCGAACGCGTCCACACCGGCGCTTTGCAGCGCGTCGAGAACCGCGTTACCCGACTTCAGGGACACCTCACGCTCGGCACTCTTGCCGCCGAACAACACGGCGACGCGGCCGAAGTCTTTCGGCGCAAGTGTGGAGACGAGGTTGGCGTAAGCAGCAGTCATTTCAACTTCCCCACAGTTGGCGCGGCAACCGCACCCACGAACAACGGACTGTTCAACAATTTCGGTGCGAGCCCACCAATATCACCAGCACCTTGGCACAGCAGGATGTCACCAGCACGCAACAGCGGTTTGACGATGGGCGCGAGGTCGACACCGCGCTCGATGTAGATCGGGTCGAGCTGACCGCGCTGACGGATGCTGTTGCACAACTTGCGGCTGTCGGCGCCCGGGATCGGTTCTTCACCGGCCGGGTAGACTTCCATCAGCAGCAGAACGTTGGCGTCGGCCAATACATTGACGAAATCGTCGTACAGGTCACGGGTCCGGCTGTAACGGTGCGGCTGGTAAACCATCACCAGGCGACGTTCCGGCCAGCCACCGCGCACGGCTTTGATCACGGCGGCGACTTCGGTCGGGTGGTGACCGTAGTCGTCGACCAGCATCACGTTGCCGCCTTCTACCGGCAGTTCGCCGTAGACCTGGAAGCGTCGGCCAACACCCTGGAACCCGGACAGGCCCTGGACGATGGCTTCATCGCTGACGCCCTCGTCGGTGGCAATGCAGATGGTTGCCAGTGCGTTCAACACGTTGTGGTTACCCGGCATGTTCACCGAGACATCCAGCGGATCGCGATCAGGACGCAGCACGGTGAAGAAGGTCTGCATGCCCTGCTGACGCACATTGATCGCACGCACATCGCAGTCATCGCCGAAGCCGTAAGTGACCGTAGGACGTTTCACCAGCGGCAGGATTTCACGCACCACCGGATCGTCCAGGCACACCACCGCCAGACCGTAGAACGGCAGGTTGTGGAGAAACTCGACGAAGGTTTTCTTCAGTTTGTTGAAGTCACCGTCGTAGGTCGCCATGTGGTCGGCGTCGATGTTGGTGACCACGGCCACCAGCGGCTGCAGGTGCAGGAAGCTGGCGTCGCTTTCGTCGGCTTCGGCGATCAGGTAACGGCTGGTGCCAAGCTGGGCATTGGTGCCCGCGGCATTCAGACGGCCACCGATGACGAATGTCGGGTCCAGGCCACCGGCGGCAAACACCGAAGCGATCAGGCTGGTGGTGGTGGTTTTGCCATGGGTACCGGCGACGGCGATGCCGTGGCGGTAGCGCATCAGCTCAGCCAGCATTTCAGCACGCGGCACTACCGGAATGCGGCGCTCCAGGGCGGTGGCGACTTCCGGGTTGGACGTGTTCACGGCACTGGAGGTGACCAGCACATCGGCGGTCGCGGCGTTCTCGGCGCGGTGGCCGATAAAGATCTGGGCACCAAAGGACTCGAGACGCTCGGTCACCGGCGAAGCTTTCAGGTCGGAACCGGACACGTCATAGCCCAGGTTCAGCAACACTTCGGCGATGCCGCACATGCCCACGCCGCCGATCCCGACGAAGTGGATTCTACGGATGCGGCGCATTTCCGGGTGCGGCATGGCTTTCTGATTCTCAACCATGGGCCACCTCCAGGCAGGTATCGACCACGTTACGGGTTGCATCGGGTTTGGCCAGGCGGCGTGCAGCGGTGGCCATGTCGGTCAGTCGTTGTGGTTGCATCAGGACCTCTGTCAGGCGTGCGGCAAGATCCGCTGCGCCAGTCGTTCTTTGCGGCATCAGGAAGGCAGCGCCTTCACGGGCCAAATAATCGGCGTTGCGGGTCTGGTGATCGTCGATCGCATGGGGCAAAGGCACCAGCATCGAGGGCAGACCGGCGGCAGCCAGTTCACTGATGGTCAGCGCACCTGCGCGGCACACCACCAGGTCGGCCCAGCCATAGGCTTGGGCCATGTCTTTGATGAAAGGCTGCACTTGCGCCTCGACGCCAGCCGCGCGATAGCGCTCTGCAGTCACTTCATCGTGGTTTTTGCCGGCCTGATGAAACACTTCCGGGCGCAGGTCGGGGGCGACTTGCGACAGGGCTTCAGGCAGCAACTTGTTCAACGGCTCTGCGCCCAGGCTTCCGCCCAGAATCAGCAAACGCGCCTTGCGACCGGCCAAAGCCTGTCGCGGTGTGTCGAGGAACAGCTCGGTGCGCACCGGGTTACCGGTGGTCCGACGGCTGTCCGACAGGGTAAAGGTGTCGGGGAACGCTTCACAGACTCGGGCGGCCAACGGCACCAGCAACCGATTGGCGGTACCGGCCACCGCGTTCTGCTCATGAACGATCACCGGCACGCCGGCCAGTTTGGCTGCAACGCCGCCAGGACCGGTCACATAACCACCAAAGCCAACCACACACACCGGCCGCAGCTGACGAATGATCGCCCGCGCCTGCCAGATCGACTTGAGCAACATGAGCGGTGCCTTGAGCAAGGACAGCTTGCCCTTGCCGCGCAAACCGCTGGCATTGATCCGGTGCAGCTCGATTCCGGCCATCGGCACCAGATCGTTCTCGATGCCACGCGGGGTCCCGAGCCAATGCACGGTGTACCCACGGGCCTGGAATTCGCGGGCACACGCCAGCGCCGGGAACACGTGGCCACCGGTGCCGCCCGCCATGATCAATACATTAGCGCCCATGGGTCGGCTCCTCGGCGAAGTCGCTCTCATGGAACTCCATCTCTTCACTGCCCAAATGGGTTCGACTTTCCCACTCGATACGCAGCAACAAGCCGAGACAGGCACAGCAGATCACCAACGAACTACCGCCATAACTGAGGAACGGCAGGGTCAGACCCTTGGTCGGCAGCAGGCCGACGTTCACTCCGATGTTGATCAGGAACTGACCAATCCACAGAAAAGACAGGCCGTACGCGATGTAGGCAGCGAAGAATTGCTTGGCCTTCTCGGCCCAATAGCCGATGTACATGCCACGCACACAAACAAAGACGAACAGCGCCACTGTGCACAAGGAACCCACGGCACCCAGCTCCTCGGCCAGGACCGAGAACACGAAGTCGGTGTGGGCTTCCGGCAGGTAGAACTGTTTCTGCACGCTGTTGCCCAGGCCTACGCCCAGCCATTCCCCGCGACCAAAAGCGATTAATGCTTGGGACAACTGGTACCCAGCACCGAACTGGTCGGCCCACGGATCCGCAAAGTTGGTCAACCGCGCCATTCGATACGGCTGCACTTGAATCAGCAACACCACCGCCCCGACCGCGAGGATAACCATCAGGGAAAAACGGAACAGCCCGACCCCGCCGAGGAACAGCATCGCCGCCGCAGCCCCCATCATCACGACGGTGGCACCGAAGTCCGGCTCCATCAGCAACAGACCCGCCATTGGCAGCAGAACGATGAACGGCTTGAAAAAGCCCATCCAGCTTTCACGCACTTCTTTCTGGCGACGCACCAGATAACCGGCGAGGTAGATCACCACGAACACCTTGGCGATCTCAGAAGGCTGGACGTTGAAGAAGCTGAAGCCGATCCAGCGCATCGAACCGTTCACTTCACGGCCGATCCCCGGGATGATCACCATCACCAGTAAACCGAACGCACCAATCAGCATCAGCCAGCCCAGACGTTGCCAGGTGGCGATCGGAATCATCATGGTGACGAAGCAGGCGCCAAGGCCCAGCACCACGTAGATAAGGTGGCGAATCATGTAATACAGGGCACTACCCGACTGCACCGCTGCTACTTCGGTCGATGCCGATGCAATCATGACCAGCCCGAGGCCGATCAATGCCAGGCAGCCGGCGAGCATCGGGAAGTCGAGGTCGATACCGCGCCCGGTGATGATCGGCGACGGGTATGGCTTGATGATATTTCTCAGGCTCATGCCAGATCCTCCACAGCGCGGACGAACTGGTGACCACGGTCTTCGTAATTCTTGAACATGTCGAAACTGGCGCAGGCTGGCGACAGCAGCACCGCGTCGCCCGGTTCGGCGATGGCGCGGCATTGCGCGACGGCTTCGTCCAGCGAGTTGACGCGAATCAGTGGCACGGCATCGCCGATGGCCTGAGCGATCAGCTCGGAGTCGCGACCCATCAGCACCACGGCGCGGCAGTTAACCGCGACCGGATCACGCAGGTCCTTGAACTCGGCACCCTTGCCATCGCCACCGGCGATCAGCACGAGCTTGCCGTCGATGTCCGCGCCCAGGCCTTCGATGGCAGCCAGTGCGGCGCCGACGTTGGTGGCTTTGGAATCGTTGTAGTAGCCCACGCCATTCAGGTCGCGGACCCATTGGCAGCGATGCTCAAGCCCGGCGAAAGTACGCAGGCTCGACAGCATGGCATCGAACGGCAGGCCAACAGCATGGCCCAGGGCCAAGGCCGCCAGGGCGTTGGACTGGTTATGGGCGCCGCGAATCTTCAACTCGCGCACCGGCATCAGGTTCTGGAACTCGAAGGCCAGGTACTTCTCGCCGTCTTCTTCGCGAATACCGAAGGCCTTGAAATCAGGTTTGCTCAAACCGAAAGTCCAGCATGGCTGACCTTCGCCCATCAGCGGACGGCTCAGGGCATCCTGACGGTTGACCACAAACTGCTTCGCACCTCGGAAGATCCGGTGCTTGGCCAGGTGATAGGCCGGCAGACCGCTGTAGCGGTCCATGTGGTCTTCGCTGACGTTGAGCACGGTCGCCACTTCGGCGTTCAGTTGATCGGTGGTTTCGAGCTGGAAGCTCGACAACTCCATCACGTACAGCTCGACGTCGTCACTGAGCAGATCCAGCGCCGGCGTACCGAGGTTACCGCCGACGGCGACACGCTTGCCGGCCGCTGCAGCCATCTCGCCCACCAACGTGGTGACGGTGCTTTTCGCGTTGGAACCGCTGATGGCGACAATCGGCGCTTTCGCGTTACGCGCGAACAGCTCGATGTCACCGGACAATTTCACGCCACGGAGGGCGGCGGCCTGCAGGGCCGGGGTCGCCAGCGCCAGGCCGGGGCTCACGTAGAGCTCGTCGGCGCGGCACAGGAACTCGACGTCCAGCTCGCCACAACGCACTTCCACGTGCGGATAGTCACGCTTGAGCGTGGCCAGTTCCGGTGGATTTTCCCGCGTATCGGCGACAGCAAACGACACGCCCCGGTTCGCCAGGAAGCGAACCAGGGACATGCCGCTCTTGCCGAGGCCGACAACGATGCGGAAGTGGTCAGAAGCGATCAGAGACACTCGTTCTACCTCAGCTTCAGGGTGGCAAGGCCAACCAACACGAGAATCACGGTGATGATCCAGAATCGGACGATCACACGTGGCTCGGGCCAGCCCTTGAGTTCAAAGTGGTGGTGAATCGGTGCCATGCGGAACACACGGCGACCGGTGAGCTTGAAGGAAGCAACCTGGATGACGACTGACAGGGTCTCCATCACAAAAACGCCGCCCATGATGAACAGGACGATTTCCTGACGGACGATCACCGCGATGGTGCCCAGGGCCGCGCCCAGCGCCAGTGCGCCGACGTCGCCCATGAACACCTGAGCCGGATACGTGTTGAACCAGAGGAACCCGAGGCCCGCGCCGATCAAGGCGCCGCAGAACACAATCAACTCGCCTGCGCCCGGCACATACGGGATCAACAGGTATTCAGCGAATTTCACGTTACCCGACAGGTAGCAGAAGATCCCCAACCCGCCGCCGACCATGACGGTGGGCATGATCGCCAGACCGTCGAGGCCGTCGGTCAGGTTGACCGCGTTGCTCGAGCCGACGATCACGAAGTACGTCAGGACGATGAAACCTGCGCCCAGCGCAATGCTGTGGTCCTTGAGCATCGGCAGGATCAGGGTGGTTTCCACCGGTGTCGCTGCGGTCATGTAAAGGAAGATTGCCGCGCCCAGGCCGAACACCGATTGCCAGAAATACTTCCAGCGGCTCGGCAAGCCACGGGAGTTCTTCTCGATCACTTTGCGGTAATCGTCGACCCAGCCGATGGCGCCGAACAACAGGGTCACCAGCAGCACGGTCCACACGTAACGATTGGACAGGTCAGCCCAAAGCAACGTGCTGACGCCGATGGACGAAAGAATCAGTGCGCCGCCCATGGTCGGGGTGCCCGACTTGGACAAGTGCGATTGTGGACCGTCGTTGCGAACGGATTGACCGATCTGACGGTTCTGCAAAGTGCGGATCATCCACGGGCCAAAGCACAGCGACAAAACCAACGCGGTCAGCACACCGAGAATCCCGCGCAGGGTCAGGTACTGAAAGACCGCGAAGCCTTTGTAGAACTGTTGCAGATACTCCGCTAGCAGCAGCAGCATTAATGTTTCTCCAGGCTGGTCCCGCACAAAGCGGCGACGATGTTTTCCATCGCAGCGCTGCGCGAGCCCTTGATCAAAATGGTGGTGTTTGTGTCTTGCTCGGCGCCCAGGGCCTTGATCAGCTCAGCCTGAGTGGCGAAGTGAAAAGCCTGCGGACCGAAAGCGTTCACCGCGTGAGCCATCATTGGCCCGACGGCGTAAAGCGCGGAAACCTTGCCGCGGGCGTACTCGCCCACATCGCGATGTCCCTGCTCCGCCCAATCGCCCAGCTCGCCGATATCTCCGAGCACCAGAACGGTGCGACCGGAAAAGCCGGCGAGTATATCAACGGCGGCGCACATAGAGGTGGGGTTCGCGTTGTACGTGTCATCGATCACGCGCATGCCATGGGTGGCCAGTTGCGCGACGGTGCGCCCCTTGACCGGTTGCACCGCGCCGAGACCGCTGGCGATGCCGGACAGCGACACGCCCAGCGCATGGGCAGCGGCTGCGGCGGCCATGGCATTGGCAACGTTATGGGTGCCGAGCAGGTTCAGTTGGACGCGTTCCATACCTTCAGGACTGTGCAGATTGAACGCCGGGCAACCGCGAGCGTCACGGTCCAGATCGCTGGCATAGAAATCGGCGCTGACATTGCTCAGGGCGAAGGTCAGCACTTTGCGACCGGCAGCGCGGGTCTTCCAGATGCCGAACGCCTTGTCGTCAAGATTGAGAACGGCGACGCCATCGGCATCCAGCCCTTCAATAATCTCGCCCTTGGCTTCAACGATTTTTTCCGGCCCGCCGAACTCACCGACGTGGGCGGTCCCGGCGTTGTTGAGCACGGCCACATGAGGTTTGGTCATGCCGACGGTGTAGGCAATTTCGCCGAGCCGCGAAGCACCCAGTTCGATCACCGCAGCGGTATGTTCCGGCGCGAGTTCAAGCAGGGTCAGCGGAACGCCGAGATCATTGTTCAGGTTGCCGCGGGTCGCCAGCACCGGACCACGGGTGCGCAGGATGCTTGCGAGCATTTCCTTGACCGTGGTTTTACCGCTGGAGCCAGTGATGGCCGCGACCGGGTTGGTATAAGCAGCACGGTTCATCGCGCCCAGTTGGCCGAGGGCCTGGCGGGTGTCTTTGACCAGCAATTGCGGGAGTGCGCTGTCGGCGACTTCGCGCTCGACCAGCGCCGCTACGGCGCCTTTTGCGGCAACGTCATTGAGATAGTCATGACCATCGAAACGCGGACCGGTCAGGGCAATGAAGAGTTGGCCGGGTTTGATCGCACGGCTGTCGATGCTGACACCGTCGAAGCTGGCATCGGCAGCGATCAAGCGGGCATTCAGCGCGCCGGTCAGTTCGCTCAGTTTCAAGGCTTTAAGCATGAGCCACCTCCCACGCGGTGAGGGCGTGATCCGCTTCGACCAGGTCGGAGAATTCGTGACGCTGGCCGTTGATTTCCTGATAGTCCTCGTGACCTTTACCGGCCAGGACAATCACGTCATCCGCCGAAGCGCTGGCGATCAATTGGGCAATCGCCTGGCCACGGCCAGCGACGAAAGTGACTTTATCCACAGCCTTGAAACCGGCGCGGATGTCGTCGAAGATCACTGCCGGGTCTTCGGTTCGCGGGTTGTCATCGGTCACCAGCACGCCGTCAGCCAGACGCTCGACCACTTCGGCCATCAGCGGACGCTTGCCGCGATCGCGATCTCCGCCGCAACCGAACAGGCACAGCAAACGGCCCTTGGCGTGAGGACGCAGGGCCATCAGGACTTTTTCCAACGCATCCGGGGTGTGGGCGTAATCGACCACGACCAGCGGCTGATTGCCACCGCCGAGGCGCTGCATGCGTCCGGCCGGGCCTTCAAGTTTTGGCAGGACCTTGAGGATTTCGTCCAGCGCGTAGTCCAGACCGAGCAAGGCGCCGACCGCGGCCAGCACGTTGCTCAGGTTGAAACGACCGAGCAAGGTGCTGCGCAAATGATGCTCGCCCTGCGGCGTAACCAACGTGGCGCGTACACCTTCGTCGCCGAATTGCGCTTCACGGCAATAAAGGTAAGCACTGGCATCTTCCAGGCTGTAGGTGATCAAGCGCGATTCGCGTTTATCCGCAGCCAGTTGCCGGCCGAAATCGTCGTCGAGATTGACCACCCGGCATTTCAAATCATTCCAGGCAAACAGCTTGGCCTTGGCTTCGCCGTAGGCTTGCATGGTGCCGTGGTAATCCAGGTGATCACGGGACAGGTTGGTCATCACCGCCACATCGAACGCCAGTGCGGTCACGCGGCCCTGGTCCAGACCATGAGACGAGACTTCCATGGCAACCGCTTTGGCGCCGGCCTTTTTCAGGTCAGCAAGGGTCGCTTGCACGGCGATCGGGTTCGGCGTGGTGTGCAAGCCGCTTTCGAGCGCGCCGTAAAAACCGGTACCCAACGTGCCGACGATGCCGCAGTGCTGACCGAGCAGGTCGAGCGCCTGGGCAACCAACTGAGTCACGCTGGTTTTGCCGTTGGTGCCGGTCACGCCGATCAGGTTCAGGTGACGACTAGGGTCGCCATAAAAGCGTCCGGCGATGTCGGACAACTGCGCCGCCAGGCCTTTGACCGGAATCAACGGCACATCGGTAATCGGCAACACGGTCGCACCTTCGACCTCATACGCCACAGCGGCAGCGCCGCGTTGCAGGGCGTCGGCAATGTGCGCACGACCGTCGAACTTGCCGCCAGGGACGGCGAGAAACAGGTCGCCAGCCCGCACGTTGCGGCTGTCCAGGGTCAGTTCGCGGATCAACAGATCGCGGCCCGCGTGGGCGAAAATCTTATTCAGGCTCAGAGACATCAGCCGCGCCCTCCATTGGCTTTCAGCGGAACGACCGGTACTGCGTTCGCTTGTTGAGTAGGTGGCAGATTGTCCGGGGTGACGTTCATCAGGCGCAGCGTCCCGGACATCACTTTGCTGAACACCGGCGCCGATACCAGACCACCGTAGTAACCGGCCTTGGTCGGTTCATCGATCACCACCACGATGGCGTAGCGCGGATCGCTCATCGGGCCGAAGCCGGCGAACAGCGAACGGTAGGAATTCTCGGCGTAGCCTTTGGTACCGACCGACGTTTTACGCGCGGTACCCGACTTGCCGCCCACGTGATACGCCGGCACCTGCGCACGGAACACACCGCGCGGCGCTTCGATCACTTGCTGCAGCATGGTCTGCATGGTTTTCGCCACCGTTTCCGGTAGCACTTGCGTGGTTTGCGGCGCCTTGTCGGTTTTGATCAGGGTCAGGGGCGCGAGGCGACCGTTGTTCGCCAACGCGGAGAAAGCGTGGACCAATTGGATCGCGGTCACGGAAATGCCGTAACCGTAGGACAGCGTGGCGGTTTCAGCCTTACGCCATTCGCGGTAGTTAGGGAGGTTGCCCACGCGCTCGCCTGGGAAACCCAGGCCGGTGTCCTGGCCAAGGCCGACTTTCTGCGCCAGGCGGAAAATGGTTTCGCCGCCGATATCAAACGCGACCTTACTCATGCCGACGTTACTGGAATTGATCAGAATGCCGGTCAGGTCGAGCACCGGGCCTTCAGTCTTGGAGACGTCGCGAATGGTGTATTTGCCGATTTGGAGCGTGCCTGGGTAAACCTCGACGGTGTCGGTCGGTTTCCAGCGACCGGTTTCAATCGCAGCGCTCATGGAGATCGCTTTCATGGTCGAACCCGGTTCGAACACGTCGATCATCGCGCGGTTGCGCATCATCGCCGGTTGCAGGTTGCGACGGTTGTTTGGGTTGTAGGTCGGCTGGTTAACCATGGCGAGGATCTCGCCGGTCTTCACGTCCATGATCACCAGGCTGCCAGCCTTGGCGCCGTTCTCGATGATCGCGTTACGCAGTTCGCGGTTGGCCAAATATTGCAGACGCAGATCAATGGACAACGCCAAGGGCTTGCCGGCCTTGGCGTTTTTGGTCACCTGAACATCTTTGATAAGTCGACCGCGCCGGTCCTTGATGACCTGCCGCTTGCCGGGGACACCGGCCAGCCATTCGTCATAAGCCAGCTCGACACCTTCTCGACCGTGATCATCGATGTCGGTGAAGCCGACCATATGGGCGGTGACTTCACCGGCCGGGTAGAAACGGCGGAATTCTTCGATGCCGTAAACGCCCGGCACTTTCAGGTCGAGCACAGACTGCCCCTGCTCGGGGGTCAGCCCGCGCACCAGGTAGATGAATTCTTTATTGGCTTGGGCTTCGAGACGCTCGGCCAGGGCTTTAGGGTCCTGGCCCAGAGCGGCCGCCAGTGCAGGCCACTTCTCTTTGGCCAGCTGCATTTCCTTGGCGTTGGCCCACAGCGTGGTGACCGGCGTACTGACGGCCAAAGGCTCGCCGTTACGGTCAGTGATCAGACCACGGTGAGCCGGAATCGGAATATGACGAACGCTGCGCGCATCGCCCTGACCTTTAAGGAAGGCACGGTCAACCACTTGCAGGTCGATAATGCGCCAGGCAATCGCCGCGACCATAACGCCAAGCAAACCCAGCACCAAGCGGAATCGCCACGGAAAGAGTGCGCCCTCGAGTTTCATCATGGCGCCACCATCTGCACTTCAGCTGCGCCAGGAATACGCATCTTCAGTTGCTCGGTCGCCAGGACTTCGATACGGCTGTGGGCGGTCCAGGTGCTCTGTTCGAGAATCAAACGGCCCCACTCCGCTTGCGCCTTGTCACGCACGCTCAATTCGTTGTACAGCGAATTCAACAGCTGACGGTTCCAGTGGGCGCTGTAGGAAACACCGATGGCCGACACGAGCACGCCAATAAACAGCAGCAGCATGAAAAAGCTTCCGCCGGGAAGTGGCTTGGCGAAAAGCTTGCTCACCGCAGCTTCTCGGCGACGCGCATGACGGCGCTACGGGAACGTGGGTTGGCTTTGAGTTCGGCCTCGGAGGCGGACTGGGCTTTGCCATGGATTTTGATGATCGGTTCGAAGGCGACGTGACGTACCGGCAGGTTGCGCGGCAGGTTGTCGGCTTCGCCTTTCACCAGTTTGCGCATGAACAGTTTGACGATGCGGTCTTCCAGCGAGTGGAAGCTGATGACGACCAGACGGCCGCCGACTTCAAGGCATTCCAGTGCGGCTTCGAGGCCGGCTTCCAGATCGCCCAGTTCGTTGTTGACGTGAATCCGCAAGCCCTGGAACGCACGGGTCGCCGGGTTCTTGCCCTTTTCCCACGCCGGGTTGGCCACTTTCAGGACTTCAGCCAGATCGGCAGTGCGCTCGAACGGCTTGATGTCGCGACGCTCGGCCACGGCACGGGCCATCCGGCCGGAGAAACGTTCTTCGCCGTATTGCTTGAACACCCGGGCGATTTCTTCCACCGGGGCGGTGTTGACGAATTCGGCAGCGCTGATCCCGCGGGACGGATCCATGCGCATGTCCAGCGGGCCATCATTGAGGAAACTGAAGCCGCGCTCAGGGTCGTCGAGCTGCGGCGAAGACACGCCGAGGTCGAGCAAAACGCCGCTGACCTTGCCGGCCAGACCCCGTTCGGCGACTTCCGAACCGAGCTCGGCAAAGCTGCGCTGTACAACGACAAAGCGGCCGTCTTCGGCCGCTAGCGTTTGCCCGGTGGCAATCGCTTGAGGATCTTTATCGAATCCGAGTACCCGTCCATCGGGACCGAGCTGGCTCAAGATCAACCTGCTGTGTCCGCCACGCCCGAACGTACCGTCCAGATAGCAGCCATCAGGACGTACGGCGAGAGCCTCCACGGCTTCGTCAAGCAGTACGGTGATGTGGTTAAAGCCGCTATCAATAGTCACAGGATCAAATCACGCAGTTCATCAGGCATGGCGCCCGGTTGTTGAATGGCAGCCAGGTCAGCGGCAGAAACCGCATCCCAGGCATCCTCGTCCCACAATTGGAACTTGTTCAGTTGGCCTACCAACATCGCGCGCTTATCCAACTTGGCATATTCACGAAGACGCGGCGGAACCAGAAAACGACCACTGCCATCGAGCTCGAGGTCGACGGCATTACCAATCAGTAAACGTTGCAGGCGGCGGTTCTCTTCGCGAAGCGAAGGCAGTGCGCGCAGTTTGGTTTCAATAATTTCCCACTCATCGAGGGGGTAAACACACAAACACGGATCAACGGCATCGATTGTGACGATTAACTGACCGGAACTACGCGAAACGAGTTCGTCACGGTACCGGCTCGGCATAGCGAGACGGCCCTTTGCGTCGAGACTGATAGCGTTAGCTCCGCGAAACACGTCAGCGTTTCTCCAAATATTAGCGTTTTGAGTTCAAAAAACCCACTTCATGCCACTTTCCGCCACTTGTGCACACTATAGGAATGCGGCCACTGCACCGTCAAGGCGCGGATTAAAGGAAAAGCCTTACAGAACTGAGATTTAGGAGCGTATTAGGAGGGGCAAGGAGAATCAGACGTGTCTTTCGGCTCAATAACTTGAACCAGCACTGATGGCTGCGTTCGAAAGTTAAAGTAATTTATTAAGAGTAAGATTTTTTTGGTATTACGAAAGTGCTTCTGCCGACGATTGTGTAAGGAAGGGAATTGCCATCACCAGCGCCCTGCTCAATGATTTAAGCAGAGGAGAGAAAAAGGTGGAGAGTCGATCTGTAAGCCGGGTTCTGTCTTGAACAGTCATTCGTCTACGATGGCCATCACTGGACATCTTTAGCAACCTACCCGGTCCCAGCGCGGGCCACGCCTTGGGACCCTATTTGGTCTTGCTCCAAGTGGGGTTTACCTAGCCACGAACTGTTGCCAGACGTGCGGTGCGCTCTTACCGCACCTTTTCACCCTTACCGGCGCCGAAGCGCTTAGGCGGTTATTTTCTGTGGCACTTTCCGTAGGCTCACGCCTCCCAGGCATTACCTGGCACTTCGCCCTATGGAGCCCGGACTTTCCTCCCCCCCCTAATTTTCATAGAGGGCAGCGACTGTCCGATCGACTCTCCGCCGCAAAGGTTAACGGCAGAGCGTCTGAAGAACAAGTGCTAAACGCCTTGAACCCCTTCTACACGTCGGGTTTTACTCGCCCTTCTGTTTGTCCAGCGCAACCTGGTAGAGAACATTTTTGCGCTCCCCGGTAATTTGCGCCGCCAAGGCTGCGGCACGCTTGAGCGGCATTTCTTCAAGCAACAGATTCAGAATGCGCATCGCTTCACTGCTGACGGCGTCCTCGGTCTCGGGGGCAGACCAACCCGCCACCAACACCACGCACTCGCCGCGCTGCTGATTGCTGTCTGACTCGACGAACTCGCGTAATTCGGCCAGCGGCAAGCCTTTAAGGGTTTCGAAAGTCTTGGTCAGCTCGCGCGCCAGCAACGCTGGACGTTCGCCGCCGAATACCAGCTCCATGTCTTGCAGGCACTCAAGGATCCGGTGCGGGGCTTCATAGAAGATCAGCGTGCGCGGTTCTTCCTTTACCAATTCAAGACGAGCGCGCCGACCGACAGCCTTGGCCGGCAGGAAGCCTTCGAAGATGAAACGGTCCGACGGCAGCCCCGCCGCCGACAACGCCGCGATCAGAGCGCAGGCGCCCGGAACCGGCACAACATTAATTCCCGCAGCACGGGCCTGACGCACGAGGTGATAACCCGGATCGGAAATCAACGGCGTGCCGGCATCGGAAATCAGCGCCACATCGTCGCCGGCGAGCAAGCGGGCGATAAAGCGGCTACCTTCATCCCGTTCATTGTGTTCATGGCAGGCCGCCAGCGGTGTAGGAATGCCGAAATGCTGCATCAATCGCTGGGAATGGCGGGTATCTTCGGCGGCGATCAGGGCGACCTCGCGCAGGATCTTCAGCGCACGCGCACTGATATCGTCCAGGTTGCCGATGGGCGTCGCCACCACATAAAGCGAGCCAGCAGCGGAATTCAAAGCACCTGGAGCAGTCAAAGCGCACACCTCATGATCGGTAAAAGCCGCCATTGTAGCGCGTCGTGACGCTCGCGATACGCGCAAGCAGCCCTCGGCTTTGCAGCTTTTTTTGCAGTGCCGCAACATTTGCACGAGCTAAATTGATCGATTCACACCAGTAACATCGCGCCCCGGCCAGTGCTTGGGTACAATTCCACGCTAATTTGATCGAGTATCAGGAACACTTACATGATCGCTTGCCTGCGGCTGCTCACTGCCCTCTGCCTCGCTGCCTTGCTGGCGGCTTGCGCCAGCTCGCCCTCCTCCAGCCTTGGCGAACTTCCACGGACCCCGGATGCCAGTATCGAGCAATTGCTCGCACAGGCCGCCCAAAGCAAAGACCCGGAAAAAGCCGCCCTGTTGCGCCTGAGCGCGGCTGACCTGGCTTATCGTCAGGGGAATGCCGGCCAGTCCGCGCAAATCCTGCAACAAGTCCCCGTCGAACAACTCAAGCCTGGCCAACAGGTTTTCGCCAGCACCCTGGCGGCTGAACTGGCCATGGTTCGCAATCAGCCCAAAGCGGCGCTGACGGCCTTGAGTCATCCAAGCCTGCAACGCCTGAGCGAACTGCCGGTCGAGCAACAGGTTCGCACCGGCACCGTTCATGCACGCGCCCTTGAAGCCGATGGCCAGACCCTGGCCGCCGCACGGGAGCGCATCTTTATTGCGCCAATGCTCGAAGGTGAAGCGGCCAGCAAAAACCACGAAGCGATCTGGACCCTGATCGCTTCGTTGCCAACCGATCAATTGCAGCCAACCTCCACCGACGACCTCGGCGGCTGGATGGGCCTGGCACTGGCGGTGAAAACTGCCGGCACCCTGGAACAGCAGCAAGCCGCGATCGACAACTGGCGCGCGCAGAATCCAAAGCACCCGGCCGCCATTCAATTGCCGTTGCCACTGACCAAGCTCAAGGAGCTGGCCAGCCAGCCCCTGGGCAAAATCGCCCTGCTGCTGCCACAAGACGGCCCGCTGGCGTCGGTCGGCAAAGCACTGCGCGAAGGCTTCATGGCCGCTCACTACCAGGCGCAACAAGCCGGGCAGAAGCCGCCAGCCATCGAGTTCTATGACAGCTCGCGCCTGACGTCCATGGACGAGTTTTATCGCAAGGCGCAGGCCAATGGCGTGCAACTGGTCGTCGGCCCGCTGGAGAAGCCGCTGGTCAAACAGCTCAGCGCTCGCCCACAACTGCCGATCACCACCCTGGCGCTGAATTACAGCGAAGGCGAACAAGGTCCGGCCCAGCTGTTCCAGTTTGGTCTTGCTGCTGAAGACGAAGCTCGCGAAGTGTCGCGTCGTGCTCGCGCCGATGGCCTGCATCGCGCAGCCATCATGGTGCCAAAAGGCGAATGGGGCGATCGCGTGTTGAGAGCGTTCAGCCAGGATTGGCAGGCCAACGGTGGCAGCATCGTCGCTACCGAACGGGTCGACCAACCGGTTCAACTGGCCCAGCAGATTGCCGACATGTTCCAGCTGCGTCAGAGCGAAGGTCGTGCCAAGAGCCTGCAAAGCACCGTTGGCTCGCAGGTAGCCGCACAGCCTTCGCGTCGCCAGGACATCGAGTTCATCTTCCTGGCCGCAACGCCTCAGCAAGCCCAGCAGATCAAGCCGACCCTGAACTTCCAGTACGCCGGTGACGTGCCGGTTTACGCCACCTCCCACGTGTTCAGCGCCAGCGGTGATGTGAATCAGTACAACGACATGAACGGCATTCGCTTCTGCGAAACCCCATGGTTGCTGGAGGCCAACGATCCATTGCGCAAACAAGTGACGGCTCAATGGCCGCAAGCTGCTGGCAGCCTGGGCCGCCTGTACGCGATGGGTGTCGACGCCTATAGCCTGGCACCACGCCTGGGGCAACTCAAGGCCTTGCCCGACAGCCGCATCGAAGGTCAATCAGGCAGCCTGGGCATGACTCAGAACCAACGTGTCGTGCGTCAGTTGCCGTGGGCACAGTTCGTGAACGGTCAGGTTCAACGCCTGCCGGACACCTCGCGCTGATGCCCGACAGGTCACGCCAGCAAAGCGGTAAAGATGCCGAGCGTCATGCGCTCGAGCATCTTCAACAACAGGGTCTGTGCCTGCTGGCGCAGAACTGGTTGTGTAAACGCGGCGAGCTTGATCTGGTCATGCTTGATGGCGATACAGTAGTATTCGTCGAAGTCCGCTACAGAAAAAACACTCAATGGGGTGGCGCGCTTGATAGCATCGATGAGCGCAAACGGCAGAAACTGATATTTGCCGCGCAGTATTTTCTTCAGCGCGAGTCGCGTTGGGCCAATTCCCCTTGCCGTTTCGACGTGGTTGCCATCGACAGCAACCTTGATCAGCTGAACTGGTTGCAGAATGCCTTCGACAGCTGATCGCGTGCGTCCCGAACCGGATACTTTCACCCAACACTTTTGCTCTTTGCTTTGCGGGCTGCACATTCATGTGCCGAGTAGCCGCGCTAATTAAGGTCACACAGATGGACATGCAATCCCGAATTCGCCAGCTTTTTCAGGCCAGTATCGACACCAAGCAAATGGCGATGGACGTACTTGCACCGCACATCGAGCAAGCCAGCCAGGTGATGGTCAACGCCCTGCTCAACGAAGGCAAAATGCTGTCCTGCGGCAACGGCGGTTCCGCCGGTGACGCCCAGCACTTCTCGTCCGAGTTGCTCAATCGCTTCGAGCGCGAACGTCCGAGCCTGCCAGCCATCGCATTGACCACCGACAGCTCGACGATCACCTCGATTGCCAACGACTACAGCTACAACGAAATTTTCTCCAAACAGATCCGTGCCCTCGGCCAGCCGGGTGACGTATTGCTGGCGATTTCCACCAGCGGCAACTCGGCGAACATTATTCAAGCGATCCAGTCCGCACATGATCGCGAAATGATTGTCGTAGCATTGACGGGGCGCGACGGCGGCGGCATGGCGTCGCTGCTATTGCCCGAGGACGTCGAGATTCGCGTACCGGCCAACGTCACTGCACGTATTCAGGAAGTCCACCTGCTGGCGATCCATTGCCTTTGCGATTTGATCGACAGCCAACTGTTCGGGAGTGAAGAATGACCCCTAATCGCCTAGGCCTTCTGGCCTTGACCCTGTGCCTCGGTATCAGCGGCTGCACCTCGGTGGTTAACGCCAGCCGTGAAGCGCCGATTGAAGATGACCGCGGCACCCGCACCTTCGGCAGCAAGATCGACGACTCGCTGATCGACACCAAGGTCGGCGTGAACATCGCCAAGGCCGATCCAGCCCTGGACAACGACTCGCACATCGTTGTCACCAGCTTCAACGGTGTCGTACTGCTCGCCGGGCAAACCCCGCGCGCAGACCTCAAGGCCAAGGCCGAACAAGCCGCTGCGGCTGTTCAGCGCGTGAAGACGGTCCATAACGAACTGCAGGTCCTGCCACCCTCCGGCTTCCTTGCCCGCCAGAACGACACCTGGCTGACTTCCAAGATCAAGACCCAAATGCTCACTGACCCGAACATCCCGGGTTCGCGCATCAAGGTCGTCACCGAGAACGGCATCGTCTACCTGCTGGGCCTGCTGACCAAGCAGGAGGCGGCTCAGGCCACCAACCTGGTGCAAGGCGTTTCCGGCGTGCAGAAGATCGTGAAGCTGTTTGAATACATCGACTGACACGCAAACCGCAGGCACAAAAAAGGCGATCCATCCGGATCGCCTTTTTTATTACTTCACCACTTTCAAACTGGGTCGACCGCTGGGACGCGGCGGCTCGCTGTCGGGTGGCGGAATATCGTCCTCCGGCTCGATCTCTTCCTCGTCTTCCCCAGGCGATTCAAGATCGAACACCATGCCCTGACCGTTCTCCCGAGCGTAAATGCCCAGGATCGATGCGATAGGCACGTACAGGGTGTGCGGCACGCCACCGAAGCGCCCCTCGAAGCTGACCGCTTCGTTGTCCATGTGCAGATGACGCACGGCTGCCGGCGATACGTTCAAGACAATCTGTCCGTCACTGGCAAAACCCTGAGGCACCTGCACCGACGGATACTCAGAATTGACCAGCATGTGCGGGGTGCAATCGTTGTCCACAATCCACTCGTAGAGCGCGCGGACCAGATAAGGTCGACTGGAGTTCATAGCGGCTCCTTAAGCCTTAGCGCATATCGCGTTCGACACCAGACAGACTCGCCTGGAAAGCCTCACGCGCAAACGAGCGCTCCATGTAATCAAGCAGCGGCTTGGCAGGCCGCGGCAGTTCTATACCCAAAATCGGCAATCGCCAGAGTATTGGTAATAGGCAGCAATCCACCAGACTTTGTTCCTCACTGAGGAAAAACGGCTTGTCGGCAAACAACGGCGATACGCCGGTCAGGCTTTCGCGCAGCTCTTTACGAGCCACAACACGGGCTGCTTCCTTGGTCTTCGAATCCAGGATCAGATCCACCAGACCACACCAGTCACGCTGAATACGATGAATCAGCAGACGGCTGTTGGCACGCGCCACAGGATAAACCGGCAGTAACGGCGGGTGCGGGTAACGCTCATCCAGATATTCCATCACCACGGTCGACTCCCACAACGCCAGGTCGCGATCGACCAGGGTAGGCAGGCTGCCGTAAGGGTTCACTTCAATCAGTTTAGGCGGCTGGCGACCAGCTTCCACGTAAATGATCTCGGCGCTGACACCCTTCTCTGCAAGTACGATACGTACTCGGTGGGAATAGTGGTCGGCGGGGTCGGAGTAACAGGCCAACCGATTGGTCACGCCCATGGCGGTCCTCCTCGCTTGTTGAAATTATCGGAAGCGGAAAAACGCGCGCGCCCAGAGGGCGCCTCCCGTAACGCCTGGTTCACCAGGCTCGTTACACCTTCAGAGACGCCCTTGGGCGCGCGCGATTAACAGCAATTGCTTACAGCTTTATCAATGGACGTCTTTCCAGTATTCACGCTTGAGCAAGTAAGCGAATACGAAGAAGAACGCCAGGTACAGCAACACATAGGTACCGATGCGCTGATGCTGCAGCTTCACCGGGTTGGCCGAGTAGGCCAGGAAGGTCACCAGATTCTTGACCTTCTCGTCGAACTGCTCTTCGTTCAGCGTGCCGGTTTTCGGCAGTATGGTCAGCTGGTCGCAGGCTTCATGAGTCAAAGCCGTACCGGTCAGCGGATCGTATTGCTTCTTGCCGTCTTCGACGATTTGAACTTGTTTACAGCCTACCACCTGACGCCCCTGCAGGCCGACCAGAACGTTAGGCATCCCGACGTTCGGGAACACCTTGTTGTTCACGCCCCAAGGACGCGACGGGTCTTCGTAGAAGGACTTCAGGTAACCGTAGAGCCAGTCAGTGCCGCGAACGCGGGCGACCAGGGTCAGGTCGGGCGGTGCCGCACCGAACCAGGTTTTGGCGTCAGCCGGTTGCATGCCGATGCTCATGTGGTCGCCGATCTTGGCGCCGGTGAACACCAGCTTCGAGAGCATCAGGTCGTGCGGAATGCCCAGATCATCGGCGACACGCTCGTAGCGCTGGAACTTGGCGCTGTGGCAGCCCATGCAGTAGTTGGCGAAGGTACGTGCGCCGTCCTGCATGGCAGCTTTATCGGAAACGTCGATGTCGACTTTTTCCATCTCCGGACCACCAGATGCAGACGCAAAGGACAGTACAGGCATCGCAGCAAGAATCAGTACAGCAAATAGCTTTTTCATCAGCCAGTCACCCTTTCCGGAACCGGTTTGGTCTTCTCGAGCCTGGTGTAGAAAGGCATCAGAATGAAGTAGGCGAAGTACAGGAAGGTACATACCTGCGACAGCAGCGTACGGCCTGGCGTCGGGGCCAGAACACCCAGAATGCCGAGGATCACGAACGAAACGCAGAACACCACCAGCCAGATTTTGCTCAGCCAGCCTTTGTAGCGCATCGACTTGACCGGGCTGCGGTCCAGCCATGGCAGGACGAACAGCACCGCGATGGCCGCCCCCATGGCGATAACGCCCAGAAGCTTGTCCGGAACCGCCCGCAAAATCGCGTAGAACGGCGTGAAGTACCAGACCGGGGCGATGTGCTCTGGCGTCTTGAAGGCGTTCGCCACTTCAAAGTTCGGCTTCTCGAGGAAGTAGCCGCCCATTTCCGGGAAGAAGAACACGATCGAGCAGAAGATGAACAGGAACACCACCACGCCGACGATATCTTTCACGGTGTAGTACGGGTGGAAGGCAATGCCGTCCAGCGGTACGCCGTTTTCGTCTTTGTATTTCTTGATGTCCACGCCGTCCGGGTTGTTCGAACCGACTTCGTGCAGCGCCAGAACGTGCAGCACCACCAGACCGAGGATCACGATCGGCAAGGCAACAACGTGCAAGGCGAAGAAGCGGTTCAGGGTAATACCGGAAATCAGGTAATCACCACGGATCCACTGAGTCAGGTCGTTGCCGATGACCGGGATCGCACCGAACAGCGAGATGATCACCTGGGCGCCCCAGTAGGACATCTGCCCCCACGGCAGCAGGTAACCCATAAAGGCTTCCGCCATCAGCGCCAGGTAAATCAGCATGCCGAAGACCCACACCAGCTCACGCGGCTTCTGGTACGAACCGTAGAGCAAGCCACGGAACATGTGCAGATAAACCACGATGAAGAACATCGAAGCGCCGACCGCGTGCAGCAGACGCAGGATCGAGCCGTACTCGACGTCGCGCATGATGTATTCGACGGAAGCAAACGCCTCTTCCGCCGACGGGGTGTAGCTCATGGTCAGCCAGACACCGGTAACGATCTGGTTGACCAGAACGAGCAGCGCAAGGGAGCCAAAGAAATAGAAGAAGTTGAAGTTTTTCGGAGCGTAGTACTTGCTGAGATGGTCTTCCCACATTTTGGTCGCGGGAAAGCGCGCATCAACCCAATCCATGAACTTGCTCATCACGCTTTCTCCGTATCGACGCCAATGACAATGACGTCATCGGTCTCATAGGAATGCGGGGGAACTGGCAGGTTCAAAGGCGCAGGTTGCGACTTGTAGACGCGACCAGCCAGATCGTAGTGGGAACCGTGGCAAGGGCAGAAATAACCACCTACCCAGTCCTTGCCCAGATCCGCAGGCGCCACTTCTGGACGGAAGGTCGGCGAGCAACCCAGGTGTGTGCAGATACCGATCAGCAGCAGAACCTCTGGCTTGATCGAACGCGTTTCCGGGTCGACATAAGTCGGTTGTGTCGAGTTCTTGGAGGTCGGGTCAGATAGCTGGCCCTCGATCTTTTTCAGATTCCCCAGGATTTCCTCGGTACGGCGGACAATGAACACCGGCTGACCGCGCCACTCAGCAATCATCTGCTGGCCTGGCTCGATTTTGCTGACATTCACCTTCACCGGTGCACCTGCGGCTTTCGCCTTGGCACTGGGAAACCATGACCCCACGAACGGGACCGCAGCCCCCACCGCTCCTGCAGCACCCACCACGGATGTGGCTGCTACCAAGAAGCGACGCCGGCCTGCATTCACGCCGTCATTGCTCATTCAGTCCTCTCCCATCAGCTTTGTGGCCTGTTAAATCAGGCGTCTACTAAGTAAAAATCTGAACTTATAAAAATTTTGCCGAATGGTAATGAAAAGCCCCAATTCTGACAAGGTAATTACCGAGGGGCTCCACTGCCAAGCCTTGCAGTATAGGGCTTCTACGGCTGTGGCAAGTTGTCACAGAGCAATTCCCTGGTAAATCGCGCCCATAAAAAAACGCCCAGCTTCGCGAGGAAACTGGGCGTTCTTTTTGAACGCGAAAGCGAATTAACGCTTCGAGTACTGCGGACGCTTACGCGCTTTACGCAGACCAACTTTCTTACGTTCAACTTCACGAGCATCGCGAGTAACGAAGCCAGCTTTGCGCAGAGCGCCACGCAGGGTTTCGTCGTACTGCATCAGTGCGCGAGTGATACCGTGGCGGATTGCGCCAGCTTGACCACTTACACCACCACCGATCACGGTGACGTAGATGTCGAATTTCTCGACAGTCTCAGTCAGTTCCAGCGGCTGACGAACTACCATGCGGGCAGTTTCGCGGCCGAAGAAATTTTCCAGGGTGCGGTTGTTGATGGAGATGTTACCAGTGCCCGGACGCAGGAAAACGCGTGCGGTTGCGGTCTTGCGACGGCCAGTGCCGTAATTTTGAGTCGCCGACATAATGAACTATTCCGTTAAAACTTCAGTTCTTGGGGCTGCTGAGCAGTATGAGGGTGTACAGCGCCCGCATAGACTTTCAGCTTACGATACATGTCGCGACCCAGCGGGTTCTTAGGCAGCATGCCTTTGACCGCGGTCTCGATCACGCGCTCAGGGGCTTTAGCGATCAGCTTTTCGAAGTTGATCGACTTGATGCCGCCCGGAAAACCGGAGTGGGAGTAGTAGATTTTGTCGGTGGTTTTAGCACCGGTTACACGAATCTGCTCGGCATTGATAACGACGATGTAATCGCCGGTGTCAACGTGAGGCGTGTACTCAGCTTTATGCTTGCCACGCAGACGGCTCGCGATTTCGGTGGCCAGACGACCCAGGGTCTGACCTGCAGCGTCGACGACAAACCAGTCGCGCTGTACTGTTTCCGGTTTAGCAGTAAAAGTTTTCATTCTTTATAGCCTCAGGGGCCGCCCTGTAAATTAGACGGCGGATCTTACTGAATAGTGCGTACTTTGACAAGTCAAAGGCAGCCGGATACAGACGCTTTCGGGGGCTCGGGTCGGCGCGTCCGTTCAACGGCAAGATTCTTCGGCGGCGGCGCATCACTTCCACTGCAGAAAGAGGTGCGCAATTATGCAGATTGCGAAAAATAATTCAACCTGCTTTTATGATTGTTTTGCCAAGGGAGCACCCGATGGACTATCGCCAGCTAGGCCGAACCAATCTGAACGTGAGTGCAATCTGCCTCGGCACCATGACCTGGGGCGAGCAAAACAGCGAGGCTGAAGCCTTCGCCCAGATTGAACGGGCCAAGAGCGCCGGGATCAATTTCATCGATACCGCCGAGATGTACCCGGTGCCACCCAAAGCCGAAACCTACGCCACCACCGAACGCTACATCGGCAATTACTTCAAAAGTCGCGGCGATCGGGCCGACTGGATCCTGGCGAGCAAGATCGCCGGCCCCGGCAACACCATCGACTACATTCGCGACAAAAACCTGCGGCACAACCGCCAGCACATCACCGAAGCCGTGGACGCCAGCCTCAAGCGCTTGCAGACCGATTACATCGACCTCTACCAGCTGCACTGGCCGGAGCGCAGCACCAATTTCTTCGGTCAGCTCGGCTACAAACACAAGATCGAAGCCAACCTCACGCCACTGGAGGACACCCTCGAAGCGCTGGACGAACAGGTCAAGGCCGGCAAAATCCGCCACATCGGCCTGTCCAACGAGACGCCGTGGGGCACCATGCGCTTCCTCGCCCTGGCAGAAGCCCGTGGCTGGCCACGCGCGGTGTCGATCCAGAACCCGTACAACCTGCTCAATCGCAGCTTCGAAGTCGGTCTGGCGGAAATCGCCATCCGCGAACAGTGCGGCCTGCTCGCCTATTCGCCGCTGGCGTTCGGCTTCCTGTCGGGCAAGTACGAAGGTGGCGCGCGTCCACCTAAAGGTCGCCTGAGCCTCTACAGCCGCTTCAGCCGCTATTTCAACCCGCAGTCGGAAGCAGCGTGCAGCCGTTATGTCGCACTGGCGCGTGAACACGGCCTGGACCCGGCGCAAATGGCGTTGGCGTTTGTCACTCAGCAGCCGTTTGTGACCAGCAACATCATTGGCGCCACGACAATGGAGCAATTGGACAGCAACATTGCCAGCTTCGACTTGAAGCTGTCCGATGAAGTGCTGGCGGGGATTGAGGCGATCCACAAGGATCACCCGAACCCGGCACCTTGATCGATTTCTAGAGCCATTCGCGAGCAGGCTCGCTCCCACAGGAGATTACTTAACCTGTGGGAGCGAGCCTGCTCGCGAAGGCGGTCTAACGATCACGCTGCATTACAGCGACCGCGCAATAATCTCCTTCATGATTTCGTTGGTGCCGGCATAGATCCGCTGCACCCGCGCATCCGCCCACGCCCGGGCGATCGGGTATTCCCACATGAACCCGTAACCGCCATGCAACTGCACGCACTCGTCGAGCACCTTGCATTGCAAGTCTGTGCCCCAATACTTGGCCATCGCCGCTGTCGGCACGTCGAGCTTGCCTTGCAGGTGCAGCTCCAGACAACGATCGACAAAGACCCGACCGATCTGAATCTCGGTTGCCATCTCGGCCAGTTTGAAGCGGGTGTTCTGGAAGTCAGCGATCGCCTTGCCGAAGGCCTTGCGTTCACGGGTGTAGTCGAGCGTCCATTGCAGCGCAGCTTCAGCCGAAGCCAGCCCGCCAATGGCAACGGTGAGACGCTCCTGCGGCAACTCCTGCATCAGGTAGGCGAACCCCATCCCGGCCTGACCCAGCAGGTTTTCCTTCGGCACACGCACGTCCTGGAAGAACAGCTCCGACGTGTCCTGGGCTTTCATGCCGACTTTTTCCAGGCGCTTGCCCTTGGCGAAGCCAGGCGTGTTCGCTTCCACCAGAAACAGACTGGTGCCCTTGGCGCCGGCCTTCGGATCGGTCTTCGCCACGACAATCACCAGGTCAGCCAGAAAGCCGTTGGTGATGAAGGTCTTCGAACCGTTGATCACGTACTCATCACCCTCCAGCACGGCGGTAGTTTTCACCCCTTGCAGGTCGGAACCGGCACCCGGTTCGGTCATGGCAATCGCGGTGACCATCTCTCCGGACACCAGCTTCGGCAGGTATTTGTGTTTCAGCGCTTCACTGCCGTAATGCAGGATGTATGGCGCGACGATGTCCGAATGCAGGGAAAAACCGATACCGGTCAGACCGAGACGGCCTATCTCTTCGATGACCACCGCGCTGTAGAGAAAGTCCGCCCCCAGCCCGCCGTATTCTTCCGGCAGATGCGAGCACAACATTCCCGCCTCCCCTGCCTTGTTCCAGAGTTTACGGTCGATATAGCCTTGTTTTTCCCATTGTCCATGGAACGGCACGGCCTCTTTTTCGAGGAACGTTCGCACGCTGTCGCGAAAAAGTTCGTGCTCGGAACTGAACAATGTTCTGGGGATCATGCGGCACCTGTCGTTGTTGTTAGCCGGAATTGACCTTCAGAGACTAGCCTTGTATCCGATACAGGACACTGGACACATCCGACAAAAAATAAGACGATCCAGCCGTCTGGTGACCACTTTCCCCTATAAGAATAAAGTTGAATTATGTCTAACCAAGTCTCCACGCCCTTGCGGCGCGTCAGCATCCTGGCTATCGACCGGGTTTTCGCCTCCACCCTCATGCAAGCCAAGGATTTCTTCCACCTGGCCAGCCTGCGTTACGGCAAACAACTGGGCCACGGCCTGACGCCGGCGTTCGAAACCCGCCTGGTCAGCCCCGACGGCAAACCGGTGAACAGCTTCAGTGACGTGATCATGGCGGTGGACGGCGGCCTGGAAAACGCCGACATCATTGTCCTTCCAGCCTTCTGGGACGATTTCGACACCCTTTGCCAACGTTATCCACAGGTCCTGCCTTGGTTGCGCCAGCAACATGCTCGCGGCGCCGTGCTCTGCGGCGAAGCCACCGGGGTGTTCTGGCTGGCCGAGGCCGGGCTGCTCGATGGCAAGGAAGCGACCACTTACTGGCGCTTCTTCAATGCGTTTGCCGAACGCTTCCCACGGGTTCAGCTCAATCAGGACAAGCACCTGACCGACGCCGACAACCTGTATTGCGCTGGCGGCACCACCTCGGCCTGCGACCTTTACATCTACCTGATCGAACGCTTTTGCGGCGCCAACGTGTCCCAAGCCGTGGCGCGGGACATTCTCTATGAAGTGCAGCGCAGCTACTCGCCGGGACGCATCGGTTTCGGCGGCCAGAAGCTGCACCAGGACGTGATCATCCTGCAGATCCAGCACTGGCTCGAAGAACACTTCGCCGACAAATTCCGCTTCGAAGACGTGGCTCGCGAACACGGCATGAGCATCCGCAATTTCATGCGGCGCTTCCAGACCGCCACCGGCGACAAGCCGCTGCATTACCTGCAACGACTGCGTATCGAGACGGCCAAGGGCTTGCTGTCCGGCAGCCGCAAGAGCATCAAAACCATCAGCTATGAAGTCGGTTACGACGATGCGAGCTTCTTCGCGCGGTTGTTTCGCCAGCACACCGAATTGTCGCCGAACCAGTATCGGCAGCAGTTTCAGCAAGCGGCGTAGCCCAATACCGCAGGGATCCTTAGCCGGAGCCCTGCTGATCTTTTCCCACGCTAAAAAACGAATAAAGAGTATCTGCGAGCCTTGCTTGTCTCCTATACGCTGCGCGTTCAGAACCTCAACATCGTCCCTGAAAACACCATCAGGGACGATCAACAGTGACTATCGGATCAAGCTACAACTACCCCTCCTGTGCCACGAAGGATGCCGCTCGCCCAAAACGCTCGGCGGAAAACAAGTGGAAGGCCCGTTTCCCCAACCCGCCAGATTTGTGCTTCGACTATCGAGCATTGGTTGAACAGGAAAACGGCATCGCCAAGGCAACTGACCCACAACATAAAATTTGCATTATTGGCGCCGGCGTCACCGGACTGACTGCCGCCAGAGAACTTTATCGTTGCGGGTTCACCCATATCACCCTCATAGAACAATCCAGACGCATAGGCGGCAGGCACCTGACTGTCCCTGGAAGCCCGAGCTCGGCGATGAGTCATACACCGTTTGAAATGGGGGCCATGCGCATGCCCTTCTTCAACCGGGCGGACGAGTCACCGACAGAGGGCCGGTCGCTGATGGCTTACTACGCCAAGGCGTTCGACCTGGCGTTCTCAGATTTTGCCAATCCCGGAAGCCAATGGGTCACTTCGACCGGGATCTATCTACGAGAGGGCAGCATGGGCGACGGACCGGCTCCGCAGATGTTGATCTGGAAAAATGAAGATGGGCAGACACCACCTCCCGGTGAAGAACTGCAAAAGGTTTATGCAAAGTGGAAGGCCTTTGCCGATCGCATGACCCGGCACGTCGCAGAGGTTTACGCCCGTCAGGAATGGGAAGCCATGTGGGCCGCTATCGTCGAAAAATACGAGAGCGTTTCGTTTCGCGACCTGGTCAGCATGCCCGCCCTGCAAGCTTGGGATGAACGCTCACCGGGGGACTTTGGCGGAATGGGAATGTCCGCGCAGGAGTCCGCGATCTTCTATGCCATAGGCATCGGCGACGGTAGCTGGGGGGCCTTTTACGATGTCTGCTCCCTTTATCCCCTGCGCACTGCCATTTTTGGATTCAGCAGCCAATTGCAATTGATCCATGGTCGGGTCGACTCAACGGGCGATCCGCTGGATTCACCCTGCCTGCACAACGAAGCCGTTTTTGACTCAAGCGGGCAGAGTTTCGACAGGCCACGCTACATCGGACTCGCAGCGCTGGACGAATGCCTGCTGTTCATGAAAACCGACGAAACCGGAAAGTCCTTCTACGAACACTGCCAGGAAAGAAACAACGGATTGCTCATGGACTCATCCGTTACAAAACTTAAAAAACTGACGAACCAGAAAACACGCGTCTACTACAACTCGAAACATAGCCAACCCGAGCAAATCCAGGAGCACTACGATGACTTTGATTCGGTCATCATGACCCTTCCCTCCTGGCTGATCGAAACTCGCATCAAACTTGAAAACTTCACACCACAGATGCTGCCATTCGAGACGATCAATGCCTATAAAACCGCGCACTGGGAAACCAGTTGCAAAGTCTTCGCACCGTTAAAAAAATCCTTTCTTTCGAAGAACAGCAAAATCCCGCAAGCCATCGTCACTGACAGCTTCATTCACGACGTCTACACCTACCGCTACAACGATAACTACAGTTATGACTGCATCCTTTTAAGTTACACATGGGAGGATGACGCCACCAAACTGGCCTCTTTCACCGACAAGGAACTGGTGAACAAGTGTGCCAAAGAGCTGGACCGGATCCTTATGCATTCCGCCAATATCCAGGAGAAAATCACTCCCTACATTGGCTTGGATCAAGCCGTGGTCCAACGTTGGATCACCGATAAAAATGCGCTGGGTTGTGCAAAGTTATACCGACCCGGCACCTACTACGACGCCGTCAGCCTGATGAAGTACAACCGGGACTTCGCGCATGTTTCAGGTCTCCATTTTTCCGGGGAGTCGTTTTCAGTCGATGCTGGCTGGACCGAGCCGTGCTTTCGGGGCGCCGTCGATGCGGTCATTCATATCTGCAACAAAACCGGGGCAGCCTTCCATGGCGGTTTTTCCATGAGCGACTATCCGCACTATAACGTCAGGACCTGATCAACTTCCTTGCCCTGGAGCCATGCACGACGTGCATTGGCTTTACTTTGGCGACCCTCCTGTCAAGCGCCTCGCGCAATCATCTTGGGATACGGACTACACCCTAAACGGAATTAGCTGACTTACGCGCTCTCGCCGATTCGACTCTCATAAACACGCAATTAAACAGCGTGAACAACAATAAAAAAGAGGTCATCGACAATGAGCGATCCAACAAGCCCTGTTCGTGTAGCAGTCGTGCAATTCGATCCACAAGTCGGCATACAAAATCGCGAAACAAATCTGCGCAACAGCCTGGAATTAGCATTGGAAGCGGCAAATGACGGTGCGAATCTCATCGTCCTGCCTGAGCTTTCAAGCACAGGTTACTTCTTCGAAACCCGGCAGGATGCGTTCGAGCATTCGGAGGCCGTTCCCAGCGGGCCGAGCGTGCAGAGTTGGATGGACTTTGCCCGCCAACACAAGGTTTATCTGGTCGCCGGTTTGACGGAGCGCGACGGCATGCAGCTGTTCAACACCGGCGTTCTTGTCGGGCCTGACGGCTTCATCGGCAAGTACCGAAAAGCACATTTATGGAGTCTGGAAAAATTGTGGTTCACGCCGGGCGATCTAGGCTTCCCGGTTTTCGACACCCCCATCGGTCGCATAGGGTTGTTGATCTGCTGGGATATCTGGTTCCCGGAAGTCCCGCGCATTTTGAGCCAGCAAGGCGCCGACATTATTTGCAGTCTGAACAACTGGGTCTGGACCCCGCCGCCCCTGTTCGATGACGCCGGCAAGTGCATGGCGTCGTACCTGACGATGACGGCGGCTCACGTCAACAATGTGTTTATTGCGGCGGCGAGCCGGATCGGCGAAGAGCGAGGTGCACGTTACCTGGGTTGTTCGCTGATCGCGGGCACCAACGGTTGGCCGATTGGCCAGGTGGCTTCAGCGGACAAGCAGGAGATCCTGTTTGCCGACATCGACCTGACCAGCTCGCGCAGCGCGCCGATCTGGAACAACTTGAACGATTTGCATCGAGATCGTCGAGCCGATCTCTACGATCAAATGCTCGGTTACACCCAGCACCCTTGTCTGCCGCGCTGATAGGGGGGATGAGTGATGGAAACTGCAAACGAAAAACCGCAAAACCGGCTTGCCGCCAGGTCACCGCTGGATACGGCGATCATCTGGCTGATGCTCGGCACGGCACTGTTGATCATCTGGCTTTCATTCACCTACCGGGCATCCTGGTCAGCCCATTGGCCAGACTACAGTCACATGGTATCGAGCCTCCCGGAGCCGAGCGCCTGGCTGCGTTGGGTTTTGGGAGACATCAGCGAGGTGGCGTTCTACAAACATGAGTTCGCTTCGATCGGGCTGCTTGCAGGCGCTTATTTGGCCTACTGGGCGAATCGAACGGGAAAAGCCTGGCAAGGTTTTACCATTTGCTACGGCAGCGGATTATGGCCGTGGCTCGTCACCAGCTCGTTGCTTGGCCTGTTGCTGAGCAACCTTCTGTGGGGCTGGACGGTGACGGCCAATAGCTGGCAACCCACGTTTGCCGCCTTTGTTTCGTTGCCAGCGGCGATGGTGCTGATGTTTGGCGGCGGCTGGAAGGTCACGATCAATGGCGCAATCATGGGCACCGTGTTCGTCACGCCGATGTGCTTGTTGATCGTCAATTACGTCTGCAATCCCCTCGGATTGCCAGCTGTAATCGGCAACGTCACGGGAATGGCAGTCGCCAGCGTCGGCGCTTTTCTGCTCTGCCGTTACCTGCCGAGCCTGGTGAAGTCCGACCCACTCAAGGAGCCGCCCGCCCCTGTGTCCGCACCCGTCATCACCAAGACGCCGGACTATGGCGTCGTATGGAGTCTACGCCGGGTGCTGGCCGATTTTTCGGAAGCGCCGTTCTTCGGCAATGAATGGGCCAGTCTCGGCTTGATCGCGGGCGCCTTGCTGGCTTACACCTTGAACCCGACAAGCCCGGTGTATGGTACGGGCTTGCTGCCCCAACTGATCGCCGCGCAGGCGTTGACCTCGGCGTTAGGGGTAGTGATCTGGCGTCGGCAATGGATATTGCGCGGCTGGTATCCCACCTATGTTCCGTTGGTGTCAGTCGTGCCGGCGGCCGTTCTGACGTACGGTGGCAGTTGGCAGGTTATCGCCTCAAGTGCACTGTTGGGAGCACTGATTGCGCCACCGCTGGCGTGCGCGATTGCCAAGCGGTTACCGGCCGACATGCACGGCTTCATCGGCAATGTACTGGCCATGGCCATCAGTACGTTGCTGATCATTCCGTTTGTCGGACTGCTGGTAGCCCGCTGACGAACGTCGCGATTGGGCTGTATCACGGTCTCAAATCCGGATACAGCCACTTTTCATCACACGCAAATGAGGTATCACATGGACCTGCCCAAACTGGCCATCGCGGCGCTCGGCGGCACCGTGAGCATGCAAGCCAGGAACGCCGGCGAAGGGGTAATCCCGACCGTCAGCGGCGAAACCCTGCTGGCCTCGGTGCCAGAGTTGGCGACCTTGGCACGGGTCACCGTAGAAACGCTCGGACTGTTGCCCAGTGCCTCGCTGGATTTCGACTTTTTGCTGAGCGTCCTTTCCTGGGCGAAGTTTCAAATCAGGCAAGGTGCGGTGGGTGTTGTCATCACTCAAGGCACGGACACCCTCGAGGAAACCGCCACATTTTTTGACTATTTGTGGGACCACGACGAGCCATTGGTCCTGACCGGCGCCATGCGTTCGGCAGCCCAGGCAGGGGCCGATGGTCCGGCGAATCTGCTGGATGCTTGCCGGGTTGCACTGGCTGAAAGCAGCCGTCAACGAGGCGTTCACGTGGTGATGAACGGACAGATTCATTCAGCGAACGCCGTCCGCAAAACCGACTCATTGGCATTGCAGGCGTTTTCCTCCCCCGTCGTTGGTCCTGCCGGCATGCTGATGGAAAACACCGTCAACTATCTGCGCCTGCCAGGCCGGCGCAGGATCCTGCCGTTGCCACAGCTGACCACACAGAAGATTGCCCTGCTGGAAGCGTCGCTTTGCGCCGATACCCTGTTAATCGAGAACATCCTCGAACTGGGTTACGACGGGCTGGTGATTGCGGGTTTCGGTGCAGGACACGTTGGCGCGAGCTGGGTGGAAGTCATTGAAACCATCGCCAGAAAAATCCCTGTCATCGTTGCGACCCGGACAGGTTCCGGCTCCACGGCTCAATCGACCTACGGATTTACTGGCAGCGAGATGGACCTGATCAGCAAAGGTGCATTGATGGCTGGATTTCTCTGTCCACGCAAAGCCCGAATCCTGCTGTGGCTGCTCGTCGGCTGCCAGCGACAAGATGAACTGGCACGCTTTCTCGTTCAAAACTGACACACAGCGCACCCAAAAAAAGGGCCTGCAATGCAGGCCCTTTTTCATTTTTCAAAATATCCTACGGCCGGTGCGCCCGGGACAGGAATTCGTGAGACTGCATTTCCAACAGACGGCTGAGGGTGCGCTGGAACTCAAAGTTCAGGCGACCGCCGGTGTACAGATCCTTGAGCTCGACTTCAGCGGAAATGATCAGCTTCACGTTGCGGTCGTAGAACTCGTCGACCATGTTGATAAAGCGTCGGGCGATGTCGTCGGTGGTGACGCTCATCTGCTCGACACCGCTGAGCAACACGGCGTGGAAGATCTTGCCCAGCTCGATGTAATCGTTCTGGCTGCGCGGGCCATCGCAGAGTTCGCGGAAGTCGAACCAGGCCACGTCATCGCAGGTGCGCAGGGCACGGATTTCGCGGTTCTCGATCATCAGCACGTCGTTTTCGATGGCTGCCGTGCATTCCGGCGTCAGGGCGCGGAAGCTCTTGCGCAAACTTTCGTGGGATTCATCGTCGAGCGGGAAGTGAAACAGCTCCGCTTGTTCAAGGTGGCGCAGACGATAATCGACGCCGCTGTCGACATTGACGATGTCGGTGTTCTGCTTGATCAGCGCAATGGCCGGCAGGAAGCGCGCACGTTGCAAGCCGTCCTTGTACAGACCGTCCGGCACGATGTTCGAGGTCGCGACCAGGGTCACGCCGTTCTTGAACAACTCTTCCATCAGCGTGCCGAGGATCATCGCGTCGGTGATATCGGACACGAAGAACTCATCGAAACAAATCACCCGGGCTTCGTCGGAGAAGCGCTTGGCAATGATGGTCAGCGGGTTTTTTTCGCCGCTGAGGGTCTTCATCTCTTCGTGCACGCGCTTCATGAAGCGGTGGAAGTGAGTGCGGACCTTTTCCTTGAACGGCAGCGCTTCGAAGAAAGTGTCGACCAGATAGGTCTTGCCGCGACCGACGCCACCCCAGAAGTACAGACCCTTGACCGGCGTTGCGTCTTTCTTGCCAAACAGTTTGCCGAACAGACCCGGTTTGCTGTGCGAGGCCGCGACCAGATCGTCGTATAGGCGCTGCAAATGACGCACCGCAGTTTCCTGCGAAGCGTCATGGAAGAATTCCGGGCGTTTCAGATCAGCTTGATATCGTTCTAGGGGCGTCATAATTCGTTAGCAAGGCAACAAAAACGGGCCGTCACTGTAGCGATGGCCCGTGGGAATGGCAATCGGCCCTTGGTCGGACCGAGCCGTTGATTATTCCTGAACCGGCGTCAGGGCAACCCGCAAGGTGTCGATGGCGACGTCGCGAGCGGTGTCGTCAGCAAACGTCGGGCTGTCGGCCACGCACTCGCCTTCCAGCCAGACGCTGAAACTGCGGTCTTCACTGCGCACATCCAACGGCTGACCCGATTGCAACTGCTTGGTCACTTGACCTGCGGTTTTGCCGTCGGCGAAGTTGCGCGACAACAGCAGCTGCTCGCCATCGGCCGCCAGCAGACGGAAACGGAAACTGCTGTCTTCTTCGCGGAAGCTGACAAAACGCGCGGCTTTCGCGGTTTTCTTCTTGGTGGTGGCCGCGACTTGGGTCTGAGCGACGAAAGAGCGCAAGCCAACCGCTTCACGCAGTTCGTGTAGGAACGGTGTCGCCACCGAGCGAGCCTTTTGGGCGCCGATTTGCAGCATGTCTTCCAGGTCTGCCGGGCGTTCAATCAGCTGGTGATATCGCTCGCGGGACTCACCCAATTCGTTGTCCAGCAGCTGGAACAGACGATTCTTCGCCTCGCCCCAACCCAGACCCTGCAGCAGTTCGCTGCGGAATTCGTCGGCCTGCGCCCCCGTGGCGAATGCCTGGAACAGGGTGAACAGGTGCGAATTGTCCGGATCTTTCGCCTCGCCCGGCGCGCGGGAGTCAGTAACGATTCGCGAAATCGCGTCCTTCATTTCCTTGGCGCTGCTGAACAACGGAATGGTGTTGTCGTAGCTCTTCGACATCTTTCGACCGTCGAGGCCTGGCAGCGTCGCGACGCTTTCTTCGATCAGTGCCTCGGGCATGGTGAAGAATTCTTTGCCCTGGCCGAACAAGTGGTTGAAGCGCTGGCCGATGTCACGGGCCATTTCCACGTGCTGGATCTGGTCACGACCGACCGGCACCTTATGGGCGTTGAACATCAGAATGTCCGCCGCCATCAGCACCGGGTAGCTGTACAAGCCCATGGTGATACCGGCGTCCGGGTCTTCGCCGGTTTCAACGTTCTTGTCCACCGACGCCTTGTAGGCGTGGGCACGGTTGAGCAGGCCCTTGGCGGCGACGCAGGTCAGCAACCAGGTCAGCTCGGGAATTTCCGGGATGTCGGACTGGCGATAGAAAGTCACGCGGTCCACGTCCAGGCCACCGGCCAGCCAGGTCGCGGCGATTTCCAGACGCGAGCGCTGGATGCGCAGCGGGTCATCGCATTTGATCAGGGCGTGGTAGTCGGCCAGGAAGTAGAACGAATCGGCATTGCTGTCACGGCTGGCCACGATCGCCGGGCGGATGGCGCCGGCGTAGTTGCCCAGGTGCGGCGTGCCGGTGGTGGTGATGCCGGTGAGGATACGGGTACGAGTCGTCATGGGTAATCGCTTGTCAGACTGCAATCAATTCGAAAGACGCGGCAGGATCAGATCCTTGAGATCGGTCAGCTTGCCATGAAAAAAGTGTCCGCATTCTGCCACTTTCAGCAGCTCATGGGGGCGCTCGAGTTGGTCGGACCAGTCGTAGACAGCTTGCGGATCGATGACTTCGTCGGTTTCCGGCTGGATCAGGGTCAACTCGCCTTGCTGCGGCAGTTGATCCTGATCACCCAGGCGCATGACCGCTGGCGCCACCATGAACAAATGCTTGAGTTGTTCGCCCTTGGCTTCCAGGCGTCCACCGAGACTTGCGGCAACAAAACCGCCGAAGGAGAAACCGAACAGTGTCAGCGGCAAATCTGGATGTTTGGCCCGCAGCCATTCGGCGACCGCTTGAGCATCGTCCACTTCACCCGTGCCCATATCGTGGGTGCCTTCGCTGGCACCGACGCCGCGATAATTGAAGCGCACAGTAATAAAACCGGCATCGCGCGCGGTGCGCTGCAAGGTCGAGACGACTTTGTTGAGCATGGTGCCGCCCTGCACCGGGTTTGGGTGGCAGATCAGCGCCAGGCCGCGGGGCTGGTCGTTGTCCAGGCTCTCGTTATTTAAGTACAGGGCTTCCAACTGGCCGACCGGGCCATCAATCACTACAGGGGTTTCGCGCATAAGCAAGGAAGGAACTCCGTGACCTCGAATCGGGTCGACTCGTCTAGCAAATTGTCTGTGCCAATCTATTGCGAGTGAATCGCGGTATACAGCGCAGGTTCGAGCCGTTAACGTAAAGCAAAGCCGTTTATAGAGGAAGGACTCGTGGAACACTCGCTCTTAGTTTGGTTGTTGCCGACTCTTGCCCTGGTTGTGGGTGTCGCCATTGGATTCCTGATCGCTCGCCTGGTGCCGAATGCCGCTCCCAGCAGCACACAACGTCAGCTGGATGACGTTCAGGAACGTTTCGACAGTTATCAGAACGAGGTGGTCACCCACTTCAACAGCACTGCAACCCTGGTCAAGAAGCTGACTCAGAGCTATCAGGAAGTGCAGGATCATCTCGCCGAGGGTGCCAACCGCCTGGCCCTGGACGAGCAGACTCGTCAACGCTTGCTGGCCTCCCTGCACGCCGATGCGTCAGTGGCCCCACGGGAACGTCTGACGCCGCCGCGCAATCAGGAGCCGCCTCGTGATTACGCCCCCAAAGCCCCGAACGCGCCGGGCATGCTCGATGAGCATTACGGCCTGAAAAAGTAATCAGGTTTCGCGCGATACAAAAAAACCCGCCCGATCTGTTGAGGATCGGGCGGGCTTTTTTACGCCTGGGGTTCAGTCAGGCTGTTACTGGTACTGCTGAGTCGGTTGCTGATACTGCTGGCCCGGAATCGCCTTCAGGTTGACCTCGACCCGACGGTTCTGCGCCCGGCCATTGACGTCGCCGTTGCTGGCAATCGGGTTATCCGGCCCGGCACCGCGAGCCGACAGGTTGGCACCGCTCACGCCTTGCGACGTCAGGTAGGTCGCCACGCTCTGGGCACGACGCTGGGACAGGTCCATGTTGTGCTGGCGGCTGCCGGTGCTGTCGGTGAAACCGACGATCTCGATCTGGTTCTGACTGAACTCCTTGAGCGAGCCTGCCAGATTGTTCAGCGGCTGGTAGAAACTCGACGCGATGTTCGCCGAATCGGTAGCGAAGGTGATGTTGCCCGGCATGATCAGTTTGATCTGATCGCCCTGGCGCTGCACCTCTACCCCGGTGTTGGCCATGCTGGCGCGCAGCTTCTTCTCCTGCTGGTCGGCGTAATACCCGTAACCGGCGGCGGAAGCACCGACCACCGCGGCGCCAATCAGCGCGCCCTTGCCACGGTTGTCGTGACCGATGGCGGCACCGGCCAACGCACCGGCCAGAGCGCCGAGGCCGCCGTATTTGGCGGTTTTACTCATGCCCGTGGAGCCACCGTCGGCCTGACCCTGATTGTCGTAAGGGTTAGGCGAGGCGCAGCCAGACAACAAGGCCACGGCAGTAGCGACAATAATCAAACGACGCTTGGTGAACATGAAGAGCTCCTGATTTTTGCATTCTGTGGTGCAACGGACCAAGGCATTAAACCTTTGCGGGCGTTGGATCATTGTGGATGAAAAAAATTCCGCGACGCGTCCTCCCAACAGCAGAAATCAGGCCCGCACAAAAGGGTTCTCGCGCATTTCGTCGCCCAGACGCGTGTCCGGACCATGCCCGGTTACCACCGTCGCCTCTTCATCGAGGGTGTACAGCCGCTGCTTGATCGACCGCACGATGGTCGCCTGATCGCCACCCCACAAATCCGTGCGCCCTACCCCGCGACGAAACAACGTGTCACCGGCAATCAGCAGCTTAGCCTCTGAAAACCAAAAGCTCATGGAGCCCGGCGTATGACCCGGCGTATGCAACGCTACGCCGCAACCGCACGCCAGTTCTTCATCATCGGCCAACCAGCGATCCGGCGACGGCACCGGCGTGTAAGGCACACCGAACATCTGGCACTGCATCTCCAGGTTGTCCCAGAGAAATTGATCTTCTTTATGCAAATGCAGGGTTGCACCGGTTTTCTCCTTCAACTGACCGGAAGCCAGGAAGTGATCGAGGTGCGCGTGGGTGTGAATGATGCTGACCACCTTCAGCCCCAGAGCGTCGAGCCGCGCGAGGATCAATTCGTGATTGCCACCAGGATCGACCACGATGGCCTTTTTGGTGATCGGATCGCCGATGATCGTGCAGTTGCACTGGAGAGGGCCGACGGGGAAGGTTTCGCGGATGAGAGTGGGCTGCAGGGACATCGGGGCATGCTCGAGAAACGGGGATGGGCAATTTTCGCACACATTTGCATCGAGTCATTTGCGGTCATGCACTTCAAAAAAATACGCTACCCCAACACCCCCAGCTCCTTCGCCCGCGCCACCGCCTGCGTACGCCGCTCCACCCCAAGCTTGCTGTTGATATGGCTGGCATGGGTTTTCACCGTGTGCAGCGAAATAAACAGTTGATCGCTGATTTCCTGATTCGAACAGCCCTGGGCGATCAGTCGCAGGACGGCCATTTCCCGCGCACTGAGTTGTTCCGCCGTGGCGGATGACTCCGCTGCGGGACGGGCTGTCACTGCCGGAAGTTTTTCTGAAAGGCTCAATGAAACGGGAGTCGGCACACCGAGTTGAAGTTGGTTACGCAGCCAGTCCGGGTGTACAGCCAACAACCCGTCAAACGGTTGCAGCACCCCACCGGCCGCCGCCTCCAGGGCTTGAGCCAGCGCTTTGCGGGCTTCGGGTTCGCGCCCGCCCCCCAGCAACAACGTCACTTTCTGAGTCAACGCCATCACGCAGAGCATCTGCCTGCCGGTTTGCTGCCCATGCTCAAGCAACGCATTCAATCGACCTTCGGCCAGCATCGGCTGCCCTTGAATGACCTCCAGCAAGGCCTGCTGCAACTCGATATGCAGCGGCAGTTGCGGATGGAACTCCGGAGGCGCTGCAGCGTGTTCGCCGTTATAGGTCTGGCCCAAGCGAGCGAGCCAGGCTTCGGCCAGATCGGTGCGACCCTGGGCTAGCCAGAGCTCGCATTTGACCAGCGTAATCATCGCCAGGTAGTAAATCGGCGGTACGTCCCAGATGTGCATCAAGCGCTCGGCTTCGGCGAGTTCGGCAAAGGCTTTGGCGAATTCGCCGCTGCTGCCCTCAAGCCTGGCGATCACGCAGTGACCGATCAATACGCTGATGTCGCGACAGGCTCGTGCTTCATTCAAACCGGCTTGCAAACGTGCCCGTGCAGCTTGCGGTTGCAAGCGCAGGGCCAGTAAAAAGCCCTCGTACAAGGTCAGTCGGGCGCGCACCGCATAGAGCCGTTGCGGGGATAACTGTTGCAGGCGTTGCAGCCCCTGACGCACTTCATCCAGCGAACGGAGGATTTCCCCTCGCGCTTGCAGCACGCGAGCGCGGTCGTAATGGGCCAGCGCTTCGAACAGCGGGTTGCCAACCCGTTGCGCCAACTCCAGGGACTCTCGGTTCAACCCGCGTGCGCGCCACAAGTCGCCGTCGGCAATGGCCAGGTTGGACAGGGTCGAGAGGCACATCAGGCGTTGCCCGTAGCGTTTGGCCGGCAGGCTCTCCTGCGCTTCGGTGCAATAGAGCAACGTCAGTTCGCGATTGCCGCGCCCGCGAGCGATAATTCCGCTCAGGGCCAGCCATTGCGCCAGCATGGATTTCTGCGCAGTGGCTGACGGGGCCGGCAGGAAGCGGCTTAAATGACTGACCAGTTCCTCGGCGGCGTCCAGCTGACAAGCCAGCCCCAATGCCCAGCTGTACAGCACGATCAGCCGTGGCGTGCTGATCAGCAGGCTGTCGGGCAAGTCCATTTTCCAGCGCAGCAACATGCCGACGTTCTGTTCGGCCAGCAGTTGTTCTTCGGAGAGGTTCTGGACCAGGTTCGCCGCGACATCCAGGTGCCCGGCACGCAACGCCTGCTCGACCGCCTCATCGAGGAGCCCCTGGGCATTGAACCATCGACAGGCGCGCAGGTGCAGGCTGGCCGCCGGCATCATCGCCTGCGCGGTAGGCCGGGTGCGCAGCAGGTCGGAAAACAAATGGTGGTAGCGATACCAGTGACCGTTTTCATCCAGTGGCACCAGGAACACCTGATGGGCCAGCAGAAAACGCAGGATCTCGGCACTGTCATGGGCTTCGCGAACCGCGTCGCACAGTTCGCTGCAAAAGCGTTCCTGGGGTGCGGTGTCGTAAAGGAATGACTGCACCTCGGCGGGCAGACAATCGATGACTTCTTCGAGCAGGTAATCGCGGATCAGCCCTTCCCCGCCATGCAGCGTCTGCGGCAAAGCACCCTGGGTGCCCGCTTCGGACGCCGCCAGCAGCCAGAAACGCAGTCCGGCGACCCAACCTTCGCTGCGCTGGATGAGGCTCTCCAGCGCTTCGCCGCGCAAGGAACTGCTGTGGCGATCAAGCAGGGTCAAGGCTTCATCGTGAGTCAGGCGCAAGTCCTGTTCATTCAACTCGAGCAGTTGCCGTGACAGCCGCAGACGCGCCAGATGCCAGTCCGGCCGCTGCCGACTGGTGACCATGACCAGCAAGCCGTCGGGCAGGTGATTGAGGAAAAATTGCAGGCAGCGATCGAGCACCGGGCCCTGTGCCAAATGGTAGTCATCAAGCACCAACAGCAGAGGCGTACTCGATGTCAGGTGCACGACCAGCTCATCGAGCAAACCGTCCAGCCATTCTTCAAAAGCAAACGGCTGATGCCGCTGCCGCATTTTCAGCAGGCCCAGGGACTGGCTGCCGAGTTGCGGATAATAGTCCTGGAGGCCTTCGAGCAACCGCTCAAGAAAACGCCCTGGGTCGCTGTCTCGCGGACTCAACCCCAGCCACAGGCTTTGCCAGTGAGCCGGCAAGCCCTGACAGAACTCCACGGCCAACGAACTTTTGCCAAACCCCGCCGGTGCGCTGACCAGCAACAGCCTGCCACCGAGCCCCGCACTCAGGCGCTCGCACAGACGAGGCCGCAGCACATGGCCGTCGGGCAACGGAGGCCGAAAAAAGCGCCCGTCCAGTGCCGCGACGGAAACGCTTGCAGGGCCCGGGTGTGGGGACAGATCAGTCATGGCCGGCTCTTGTTTGAATGGCGGTTGGCGGCGTTGCAGATGTCCGCAGCCTAGCGGTAAACGAAGAGGGAATGAAGGTTATTGCTACAAATGGCTACAAAAAGAATACAAGCAAAGGTATCGGTAAAACCCGACAGCCACGCCTGACCTGAATTCGACCGCTACAACGGATCGTTATGAGATTCAAAAAAAACGCCCCAAACCAGTCGGGGCGTTTCTCGAGGATGCGGCCTCTGTTCAGTACCGCTTAGCGAACACCCTCCTGGCGCAGCGCGGCCGGAGTGAAGTCGCTGGTGGTGGTGGTGAAGCCGAAGTCATACGCCGATTTCTCTTCGTTCTTCATGCCCAGCGCCAGGTAGCGGCCCGATTGCAGGTCGTACAAGGTTTCCAGGGTGTACCACGGCACCTGAACGTTGTAGTAGTTCTGGGAGTGAGCTTCCGCCACACGCCACAGTTGATTACGACCGTCGTAGTGGTCGATCACGGCCGCCTGCCAGGTGTCTTCGTCGATGTAGAAGTCACGCTTGGCGTAGATGTGACGCTGACCTTCCTTCAGGGTCGCAACCACATGCCAGACCCGGCGCAGCTCGTAACGAGCCAGGTCCTGGTTGATGTGACCGGCCTTGATGATGTCGTCGTACTTGAGTTGAGGTGAGTCGAGTTTGTAGCTGTCGGAGGCGATGTACATCTCTTTCTTGCCTTCGAGCTTCCAGTCGTAACGATCCGGCGCGCCGTTGTACATGTCCAGGTTGTCGGAGGTACGCAGGCCATCCGCCGCAGTACCCGGTCCGTCATAGGACACTTGCGGTGCGCGGCGCACGCGACGTTGACCGGCGTTGTAGACCCACGCCGAACGCGGCTCCTTCACCTGGTCGAGGGTTTCGTGCACCAGCAGCACACCACCGGCCAGACGTGCCGGCGCGGTCACTTTCTGCTTGAAGTAGAACAGGATGTTGCCCGGGTTCGCCGGATCGTAATCCTTCATCTTGTCGCGGAACACGAACTGGTCCTGGAAGTACACCAGGCTGTACGAGCCATTCGGTTGTGGCGTGGCCTGGGTTACCAGGCGGGTCACGCTGCCACCGCGATAGCGGGTGATGTGGTTCCAGATGACTTCAACGCCGGTCTTCGGGATCGGGAACGGAACTGCGGTTTCGAAGTTTTCCAGGCCGTTGCCGCCAGACACCAGGTTGGTGCTGGTGGCGTTTTTCTTGATGGAGGCAAACACGGCATCCGGCACGGTGGCGCCGCGATGGGACGGGTAGACCGGGATCTTGAAGGTTTCCGGGTAGCGCTTGAACATCGCGTACTGGCCCGGTGCGAGCTTGTCCTTGTACTGGTCGACGTTCTGCGCAGTGATGGTGAACAGTGGTTTTTCACTGGCAAACGGGTCAGACAGGAAACCTTTGCCGTCGACAGCGCCGGCGTTTTTCGGCAATGGTTTCCAGGCCGGAATCGAACCGTCAGCATTGCCCGCCATTTCGGCGCCCATCGGGGTCAGGCTCTTGCCCAGTTTGTCCGCTTCGGCCGCAGGGACCGCCGCCATCACGCCGGTCGCCAGCAGCGAAAGCCCCAGAACACCGACTTGGAACAGACTCTTGGTTATTTTCATAGGTGTGTTCGTCCTGATAATCAGTGCTTAGAAGTTCACGCCGAAGCTGAGCGCAACGAAGTCGCGGTCATCCACGGTGGTGTACTTGCCGTCGAAGAAGTTGGTGTACGCCAGGCTTGTGGTGTAGGTGTTCTGGTATTCGGCATCGACACCCAGGCTCACTGCTTTGCGACCTTCCTCGAAGTTGCCGCCAGGGCCAGGCGAGTAACCGCTCACGTCATGGGACCAGGCCACGTTCGGCTTGAGGTTCACGCCGGCGAATACGCTGTTGTATTCCCAGATGGCACGACCGCGGTAACCCCAGGAGTTTGCGGTGGTGAATCCGTCGTTTTCACAATAGCGGCTCACGTTGTTTTGTGGTCCACCGGCCAGGGTGCCGCTGTTCAATGTCTGGCACTGACCACCTGGCAACGGGCCAGGGCCGTAGCTCGGGTCACGACCGTAACGCGCTTTGGAAGTGCTTTCCAGACCGCCAACGTGAGTAAAGCCGACCTCGCCAACCAGGGTCAGTCGCTCGGCGCCCATCACCTGGTCGAAGAAGTGAGTAAGGGTCGTCTGGAGCTGGGTCACTTCTTTGCGGCGATAGCCTTTTTGATCCTGCCCTGGCGTACCCTGGAGCACGGAAACGTTAGGGTTCAGAGGCGTCAGACCGGAAAAGAGAATGTCGGTGGTGTTGAGCTGAACCGGCGCATTCGGCCGGTAGCTGACTTCACCACTCCACGCAGTACCTGTCGGTAACGTGGTGGAGAAGCTCAAGCCATACAGACGAATATCTTCAGGGTACTCGACGTAATAGCTGGAGTTACCCGCCACTGCCAATGGCAACAAGGTAGGTGCCAGGTTACGCGCGACAGCGAGAGGAACACCCCTGGCCACCAGCGAGCCCACCAAGCCCGCCGCGCTGTAAGCGCTCGCCGGAGCACCTTTGCCGCTGAAAATCGGCGCACGGCTGTGGTAGTTCATGAAGTAGGCGCCGAACTCGGTGTCCAGCGGATCGAACATGTATTTGAAGGACACGCCAAATTGACCGCTGTCACGGGCATCGCGATCCGGACCGCGACGAACGATGACACCTTCATCCGGGTCACCCCAGGTCACGCCCCTGGCAGCCAGTGTGTTGATGCTGGCATTACGCAGCGAAGCCGGCAGCCTCGCAGCCGTCAGTGCGTTGTTGAGTCCGTTACGGGTACGCAGTACCGCCAGGTTGTTGTCACAACCATCCGAAATCACGTCCGGTTGCGAGAAGAAGGTGCCGCAGTTGTCGGTAACGGTCTGGTCCCATTCGAGCTGGTAGAAAGCTTCGGTCGAGAGGTTCTCGGTGAGGCTCTGGGACACGTAGAACATGTTGACCGGGATCAGACCTTCCTTGATCTCGGCACCTGGACGACGGAACGCGGACACGTCGATCGGGTTGATCGAATTGATACCGCCGCCGATGAAGGTACTTTCACCCCAACTCACTACTTGCTTGCCCAGACGCACGGAGCCCGGCTGATCGGCAACGGAGTAGTTGTGGTAGACGAAAGCGTCGAGGATTTGGCCGCCGGAGGACTTGGCGCCTTCCTTGCGGTTGCTGTCGCTGATGTCCTTGAACGGACGGCTTTCGTCCTTGAGTTCAAAGTCATACCAGTATTTGCCACGGACGAAAACGCCGGTGTCGCCGTATTTCAATTCAAGGTCATGGATGCCCTTGAAGATCTTGGAGAACGTTTCGCCGCTCTTGAAGTTCAGGTGACCGTCGTCGGAAGTCTGGGACAGGCCGCGGCCGCCGTTGTTGACGCCGATGAGGTTCTTGTTGGCACCTTCAGTAGACCAACTGGCACCGACCGACAGGGATGAGTCGAACTGACCTTCGATTTCACCAACATTGAAACTGACGCCGAATGCTGGCCCGGCGAGCGTAGAGGCAAGACTGACCGCCAGGGGCAGTTTAGCCCGGCGCCAGAACTGGTTTACTGATGTCATCGACGCTACTCCATGTGCATTATTGTTATGGCAGTGAGCACTTCTAAAAACGCTGTGGATGACTGGGAGCCAAACTGTCCTTAAGTCATTCCAAAGATGCATCGCCCCGTTTTGTGCGTTTGCTCCGTTCTTAAAAATCCTTGAGCGGACTATAGCCAGCAGGTAGTACTGCTTGATCCCTCTAAAGTGTGATTTGCAGCTGCCAGCCACTCTGGAACAGTCCTTTGCCAAGCCGACACCTGTCGGCCCGGCAAGGATGGCTGAAAATTCAGATTTAACAAGCCAAGCGCTTGCTTGGTGGGGCTGGCGTGCCCTTTCGGGCACGCCAAATGACGCTTAAAGCGTCGAGAGGAAGGTGCTGTTGTTGGCTTGCCATTCGGTGATGTCGACGCGAATACGCTTCTTGTCGAGCTTGCCGACACTGGTCTTGGGAATTTCAGTAACAAGAGCGATCTGGCTCGGGATAGCCCACTTGCTCAGGTGCCCCAATTCCACGAATGGCTTTAGGTGCTCCTTCAGCTCCTTCGCCCCAATCACATGGCCTTCGCGGACCACCAGCAGTGCGAACGGACGCTCGCCCCACTGCGGATCGGCAATCCCCACCACTGCTACTTCGCGTACCGCCACGTGGCGACTGATCAGGTCTTCCAGGTCCAGGGAGGAGATCCACTCGCCGCCGGTCTTGATCACGTCTTTGATCCGGTCGCGAATATCGATCACACCCATGCTGTCCAGGGTCGCAACGTCCCCGGTATGCAGCCAGCCGCCGGCCCAGAGCTCGGCGCCTTTCTGTGGCTCGTTGAAATAGCCTCCGGTGAGCCACGGCGCACGCAGCACCAGTTCGCCTTGAGTCTCGCCATCGGCGGGCAGAAAGTTGCCATCGGTGTCGACGATCGCCGCTTCCACCAATGGCCCCGGCACACCGGCCTTGATCCGATACGTGGTGCGCTCGTCTTCGGTGCCCGCCATCAACTCGTCGTTGAGGTGCGCGCACGAGATCAGCGGTCCGGTTTCCGACATGCCGTAAGCGGCGGTCAGCTGAATGCCATTGGCCTTGGCGGCTTCGTACAACGTGCGGTTCAACGCACTGCCGCCGATCACAATTTTCCAGCCACCAAAGTCGGTACCTTGCGCGGCCTTGGAATTAAGGAGCATTTGCAGAATGGTTGGCACGCAATGGGAAAAAGTGACCTTCTCCTTGCGCCACAGCTCCACCAGATATTCCGGGTCGTAACGGCCGGGATAGACCTGCTTGAGCCCGAGCATGGTCGCCACATACGGTAGGCCCCAGGCGTGCACATGGAACATCGGGGTGATCGGCATGTAGACGTCGTTGGTGCCCAGCAAACGTACGCTGTCGATGGCACCCATGATGGTCGACACGCCCATGGTGTGCAGCACCAGTTGCCGATGGGTGAAGTACACGCCTTTGGGATTACCGGTGGTGCCGGTGGTGTAGAACGTGGTCGCGACCGAGTTTTCGTCGAAGTCCTGGAAGTCGTACTGCGTGCTCGCGGCCGCCAGCAACTGCTCGTACTCGCCGATGAGGTTCGGCAAGTCGGCGGTTTTTTCCGGCAGGTCGGTCAGCAGCAGGGTTTTCTCTACCGTGGTCAAGTGCCCGGCAATCGCATTGTACAGCCCGACGAACTCGCTGTTGACCAGCACGAAGCGGTCCTCGGCGTGGTTCATGGTGTAGAGGATCTGTTCCGGCGACAGGCGCACGTTGATGGTGTGGATCACCGCGCCGATCATCGGGATGGCGAACATGCATTCCAGATAACGATGGCTGTCCCAGTCCATCACCGCCACGGTATCGCCAGCCTTGACGCCGGCGGCCGTCAGCACGTTGGCCAGCCTTGCAACCCGTTCAATCAGGGTCGGATAGCTGTAGCGCAACTGGTCGCGGTAAATGATCTCGCGGGTTTTCTCATAGCGAGCGCCGGACATCAGCAGCCGTTTAATCAGCAGCGGATACTGGTAAGCGCCTTCGGCTGGGGGGATAACGCGAGTCTGCAACATAAGAGTCCCTTTTCTGACTGCACGGTCGTGGCTGAAAGTAAGCACTCTAGTGACCTTGGTCGACAGCCAAATCAGCCAAAGGAATGATTTGCAGATCCGGGTAAAATGCTAGCTTTGCGCCACTACTTGGCGTGTTTCGTCGGGAGTTCGGAATCTGCGCTGTAAAACGTTGCAACGCATGCACGTGACACTTGCCTGTGAGCCTACGTACCATACGTACACGATGAGCCGATGGGTTGGCAGCCGAACGGTTGCCCCAAGTCGCACGACCTCCACCTCATCTTCAAGAGAAGGATCTTGTTCACTAGACCTGTCTGGTCATACGCCATCGGTATTGCATACAAAAATGAGTATTGAACTGACCACCCCCGAGAACGGCCCCTTCAAACAAGCGCCTCTGGTGTCCATCGTGGCGCCCTGTTTCAACGCGCAAAAGTACCTGGAAGACGCCATCAAGAGCATCTTCGCCCAAGACTACCCGAACATCGAAGTCATCATCGTGGACGATGGCTCCAGCGACGACAGCCTCGCAATACTCAAGCGTTTACAACAAACCTATGACTTCCAGCTGTACTCGCAACCGAACCAGGGTGTGAGCGCGGCGCTCAACCACGGTTTGCGATACGCCAAAGGTGTCTATGTGTCGACACCGGACCTGGATGACATCATGCTGCCGGAGTCGGTGCGCATTCGCGCCGACTATCTGGACCAGCACCCGAACGTCGGCTGCGTGGGTGCGCTGATCAGCTACATGGACAGCGATGGCAACACCATCAAGCAGCAGCAACGCGACCAGATCCACACCTACAACTTCGATCAGGTCCTCAGAGGTGCCGTCGTGATCGGCGCCCCTGTTGCGCTCTATCGCATGAAAGCAATGCGAAGTGCCGACTTCTACGCGCCGAAGCTGCGGGTTCAGGACTTCCAGATGACGTTGCGAATTGCCCGGCTGGGTTATGAGATCCATGAACTGCCGGTCTGCATAACCCGCTATCGCCGCCATGCCAACAACCTGTCGAGGAAATACCGGATATTGCTCCAGGCGGACCTTGAGGCCATCGAACCGTACGTGAACCATCCCGGCTACCAGAGCGCCCGCACCAAACTGGTGAACAAGGCTCTCAAATATGCCGTCGTCGAAGACAAGAAAGAGGCCTGGCAGCTGTTGCGCTCGATCCCCTGGCGACACCTCAACAGAACCAGCTTCAAACGTTTTAAGCGGCTGGTATTACATCGCTAGCCGCATCACAGGGCCTCAGTGCATCTCGGTAAACGCGAGTTTCACACCGATGGCGATCAGTACCGCGCCCATGGTCCGGTCGAACCAGTGGCCCATCCGGGCAAAACCGGCGCGCACGCGCTGCTGGCTGAACAGCATCGCCACCAGGCAGAACCACACAGCGGTGGCCACCGCGAGGTAGACGCCGTAGCCAGCCTGTACTGCCAGCGGCGTGTGCGGATTGATCACCACGGTGAACAGCGAGAGGAAAAACAGCGTCGCCTTCGGGTTCAGACCGTTGGTCACGAAACCCGAAGTGAAGGCGCCACGAGCAGTGCGCTCACCCGTTTCCTTGTGCAGATCGTCAGCCGCAGGTTGGGCCGGTTGTGCTCGCAACGCCTTGAAGCCGATATACAGCAGGTACGCGGCGGCAGCCCATTTCAGGGCATTAAATAACACGATCGACTGGGACACGATCAGGCCGATGCCGAGCAGCGAATAGCCAACGTGCAGGAAAATCGCCATGCCAACACCCAGCGCCGTCCAAGTACCCGCTTGACGACCATGGGTCACGCTCTCACGCACCACCACAGCAAAGTCCGGGCCAGGGCTGGCCACGGCCAGCAAGTGAATCAGGGCAACGGTCAAAAACTCTGTCCAGTACATGGGGGCTCCTTTTGGCCAAGCGTAACTGTTTGTTTCATCTGGTAGGCTCGGCAGGTTACGCCTTCAGTTCACTGCACAAAAGGTACAGTTGATGACGAACACTCACCGCGCCGTTTTCCTCGACCACCCGTCCCTGGACCTGGGCGACCTCGACCTCAGCCCGCTGCAAGAGTGTTTCAGCGACTTACAGCTTTTCGCCCAGACCACGCAAGACCAGGTGATCGAACGCCTCAAGGGCGCCACCGTCGCCATCAGCAACAAGATCCTGATCGATGCCGCCGCCATCGCGGCCAGCCCCGCGCTGAAGCTGATCCTGATCACCGCCACCGGCACCAACAACGTTGACCTCGCGGCTGCCAGCGCCCACGGGATTACCGTCTGCAACTGCCAGGGTTACGGCACGCCGTCGGTGGCGCAGCACACGATCATGTTGCTGCTCAATCTGGCAACGCGCCTGACCGATTATCAAAAGGCTGTGGGCGAAGGTCGCTGGCAGCAGGCGAAACAGTTCTGTCTGCTGGATTACCCGATTGTCGAACTGGAAGGCAAAACCCTCGGCCTGCTCGGCCACGGTGAACTGGGCGGCGCGGTCGCACGACTGGCTGAAGCCTTTGGGATGCGCGTACTGCTCGGTCAAATTCCCGGGCGCCCTGCCCGGCCGGACCGTTTGCCACTGGAAGAGCTGCTGCCGCAGATTGATGCGCTGACCCTGCACTGTCCGCTCAACGAACACACGCGCCACTTCATCGGAGCCCGTGAGCTGGCTTCGATGAAACCCGGTGCGTTCGTGATCAACACCGCACGCGGTGGTTTGATCGACGAACAGGCACTGGCGGATGCCTTGCGCAACGGTCACCTGGGAGGTGCGGCCACCGATGTGTTGAGTGTCGAACCGCCGACCGCCGGCAATCCGCTGCTGGCCCACAACATTCCACGGCTGATTGTCACCCCGCACAACGCCTGGGGCAGTCGCGAGGCTCGGCAGCGAATCGTAGGCCAGTTGACCGAAAACGCTCAGGGATACTTCAGCGGTAAAGCGCTGCGGGTCGTCAGTTGATAAACTGCGGCACTTTTTTTCACAGGAGCAGATTATGGATCCGCGCAGTGAAGTACTGCTTCGTCAGGCCGAGTTATTCCAGGGTACGGTGCTGCTGGCCGGTTTGCCCGCTGATGACCTGCTGGGCCGTCTGCCCGACGCTCATGGCTGGTGCTGGCATGCCGGCGATCAAGCAGCGCTGGACGCCCGCTTCGCCGAGCGCAGCCATTTCGGTGTGACTGTACCGGAGCGCGCGTTCGACACCGCCGTGGTGTTTCTGCCCAAGTCCAAGGACCTGACCGACTACATCCTCAACGCCATCGCCTCTAAACTGGCCGGTCGTGAACTGTATCTGGTGGGTGAAAAACGCAGCGGCATCGAAGGCGCGGCCAAGCAACTGAACCCCTTCGGCAAACCGCGCAAGCTCGACAGCGCGAGGCATTGCCAGCTGTGGCAGGTCACCGTGGCCACTGCGCCAGAAGCCAAATCGCTGGAAAGCCTGGCCGAGACTTATGAGTTGCCGCTGGCCGAAGGCCCGTTGAAAGTCATCAGCCTGCCGGGCGTGTTCAGCCACGGGCGGCTGGATCGCGGCAGCGCGTTGCTGCTGGAACATCTCGATAAGCTGCCGAGTGGCCATTTGCTCGACTTCGGTTGCGGCGCGGGCGTTTTGGGTGCGGCGGTCAAGCGGCGTTATCCACACAACCAGGTCACGTTGCTCGACGTTGATGCCTTTGCCGCCGCCAGCAGTCGCCTGACATTGGCTGCCAACGGTCTGGAAGCTGACGTGATTACCGGTGACGGCATCGACGCTGCACCGATGGGCTTGAGTGCAATTCTGAGCAACCCGCCGTTCCATGTCGGCGTTCACACCGACTACTTCGCTACCGAGAACTTGCTGCGAAAAGCAGCCAAACATCTGAAAAACGGTGGCGAACTGCGCTTGGTGGCGAACAGCTTCCTGAAGTACCAGCCGCTGATCGAAGAGCACCTCGGGGTGTGCGCAATCAAGGCTGAAGGACAGGGTTTCAGAATCTATCGGGCCAAACGCGGCTAGGTCTTCTTTCTAAAAAAGAGGCTTGCCCAATCGGATTTGTCTAGGCAGAATCCGCTCCGTCCTAGGGGAGTAGTCTCCCACGAGCGCCATGCTCGTCCGGCATACGTCAACATACTTGGTCAACAGACCATGGCGTATGCGACCCAAGCGTCCGCATCAGACGGATCGCAGGGTTTGACAAGACCTATGACACGAACACCTTACCCGGGGCGGGAAGGCTGTACGTGTCATAGCCGTGTCGACCCGCCCCTTAGGAAAACCCTGATGCTGGACTCTCTACTCGTTCCCACCGCAATCGTTGCCTTGGCCGAAATCGGCGACAAGACGCAACTGCTCGCACTCATTCTCGCCGCTCGCTTTCGCAAACCCTGGCCGATCATCGCCGGCATCGTTGCCGCAACCCTGGCCAACCACGCGGCAGCCGGTGCGGTAGGCGCTTGGGTCGGTGGCTTCTTCTCGAATGCGATGTTGCACTGGATCCTCGCCGCGAGCTTCACCGCGACGGCGTTGTGGACCCTGGTGCCGGACAAAATGGACGACGACGAAGCCAGCACCGCCCGCAAGTTCGGACCGTTCCTGACCACGTTGATCGCGTTTTTCCTTGCGGAGATGGGCGACAAGACCCAGGTCGCCACCGTGATGCTCGCTGCGCAATACCCGGAACTGTGGCTGGTGATTATCGGCACCACCGTCGGGATGTTGATTGCCAACGTGCCGGTGGTTTTGGCGGGTAACTTTGCCGCGGATAAATTGCCGCTCGCCCTGATCCGTCGCCTGGCGGCGTCGGCGTTCTTCATCCTCGCCATTGTCGCGGTGTACAAGGCGATGCAGAGCAGCGGGTGGGTTTGACGCGGTAGGTCGGTAGACCGCGTTATCGTTCTTCGCGGGCAAGCCTCGCGCCTACAGATCAGCGTAATCCTGTAGGAGCGAGGCTTGCCCGCGAAGGCGTCAGCAGCCGCGCTGCATGAACATCAGGACTTTTTGGCTTTCTCGTACAGCGGCATGACTTTCGGAATCGCCGCTTGCAACGAAGCAACCCGACTGGCCGACGCCGGGTGCGTGCTCATGAACTCTGGCGGCGAACCTTGCGACGCCTTGCTCATCTTGTTCCACAAAGTGATCGCCGCGTTCGGGTTGTAGCCGGCGCGAGCAGCCAGTTCGAGGCCGATCAGGTCCGCCTCGTTTTCATTGGAGCGACTGTTGGGCAAGGTCATGCCGTAGTTGGCCACAGTGTCAGCCAACGCCAGGCTGTCCTGACCCAGACCGAACAAGGCACCGGCGCCCTGCTTGGCCATTTCGATGCCGTACGCTTTGGACATTGCTTCACGACCGTGCTCGCGCAGGGCGTGGGCGATTTCGTGGCCCATGATCGCGGCGATTTCATCGTCGGTCAGTTTTAGGCTGTCGATCAGGCCGGTGTAGAAGATGATCTTGCCGCCAGGCCCACAGTTGGCGTTGAGTTCGTCGCTCTTGATCAGGTTGACCTCCCACTTCCACTGGGCCGAATCCGGTCGAAAAATCGGCGCCTGGGCAATCAGCCGGTCGGCAATGGCCTGGACACGTTTGGCCTCGTTACTGGTCTTGTCCAGCACGCCTTTACTGCTCGCCTCGCCGACTGTCTTTTGATAAGACTGGGCGTACATCTGATTGACCTGATCGGTCGACAGCATGCTGAACATGTACTGTTTGCGCTCAACGCCCACCGCGCCACCGCTGGTGGTGTTGACCGACTGACAACCCGCGAGCAGCAGACCTGCGCTCAGCGCACACAAAACCAATGTCTTATTCATCAAAAATTTCCCTGAAAACATGCCGGTTATCCTAGGCGGTGAATTGTATTGGCGCCAGATACAACAGAGGTGTAGACGCACATTTCAGACAAAGCTCTCATGACCGTAGGAAAAAATTCACCTAACAGCGCCCACCGCGGTCGATAACGGACCGTAATGATTCATTTGCGACATTAACGCCTGCAAAACAGCCAATTCGCCAAACCCCGCTCATGGCCATCGACACCCCTGCCGATACAGCACCGCAGACGTCCTCTTGCGTGCGGAGCACCCATGAAATTCAAGTCGATCCAGTTTTCCGTGGCAGCCCTCGCTGGCGCCATCGTACTTAGTGTCGTGGCAGCCCTGGTGCTGTACGCGCTGTTTTCCGGCGCACGGACACAAGACATGGTCCAGGAGCGGACCCAGGCACAATTCGAGCAAGTCATCGAACAGCGCTTGACGTCACTGGCGCAAACCCAGGTCAGCCAGATTCAACGTGAGCTCGAAGCGCCACTGCTGATTGCCGGCGGGCTGGTGCGAGTCAACGCATTAATCGGTACACCGGGCGCCGATGGCCAGCCACAGTTGAGCCTGAGCCGTGAGCAATTGATCAGCCTGATCAAGGAAAACGTCACCAAGAACCCGAAAATTCTCGGCACCTACGTCGGTTGGGAAAAAAACGCCCTCGATCACAACGATGCGGCCTACGTCGACACCAAGATTGTCGGCATCGACGCCAGCAACGGCCGCTTCCTGCCGTGGTGGTTCCGCAACGAAGACGGCAGCCTGGGCCTGGACAAACTGGTGGACGTCGACGACCAGAAAACCCTGTCCACCGGCGTGCGTGCCAGCGAGTACTACCTGTGCTCAAAAGAAACCAAAAAATCCTGCGTGATCGATCCGGCGCCCTACAAGGTCGGCGACAAGATCGTCATGCTCGCCTCCTTTATTGAACCGATCATGCTTAACGGGGCCTTTCAAGGCATCGTCGGCGCCGACTTGTCGGTGAACTTCATTCAGGAAATGCTCCTCGGCGCAAATCAGAAGTTGTACAGCGGCTCAGGTGTTATGGCCTTGATCGGCGGCAACGGTCGGATCGTCGCCTACACCAAGGACCCGAGCAAATTTGGTGAGAAGGTCAGCGACATCCTCGATAGCCAGCAGATTGCCAACATGGCCAATCTCAAACGCGGTGAAGTCACCTACACCGTCGACAAGGCCCAGGGCCGGATCGAGTTGTACCTGCCGTTTGGCATCGGCCAGACCGACGCTCGCTGGACCCTCATGCTGCAACTGCCGCTGAACGCGGTGATGGCCGACCTGCAAACACTTCAGGGCGATCTGGATACTCAGCGCAAGTCCGACACCTTTGGCATGGCCATGGTCGGTTTGTTGATCGCGGGTATCGGTTTGCTGGTGATCTGGCTGGTGGGCCACGGCATTGCCCGGCCGTTGAAGCAGATGGTCGCCATGCTCGACGACATCGCTCAAGGCGAAGGCGACCTGACTCGCCGCCTGACCAGCGACCGTGCCGATGAACTGGGCTCGATTGCCAAAGGCTTCAATACTTTCCTGGCCAAGTTGCAGGCGATGATCACCCAGGTGGTGACTTCGGTGCAGAGCGTCAGCGACTCGTCGGAACACACCGCCGACATCGCCATCCGCACCAACATTGGCGTGCACAAGCAAATGGCCGAGATCGATCAGGTGGCCACGGCGGTGCATGAAATGACCACCACCGCCCAGGACGTCGCGCGCAACGCGACCCAGGCTGCGCAAGCCGCCAGCCATGCGGATCAGGCGGCGGCACAGGGCATGCAGATCGTACGGGACACGTCGAACTCGATCGGCGTACTGGCGGTGGAAATCGGCAAGGCCGTCAGCGTGGTACAGACCCTGGCCAAGGACAGCGAGAACATCAACGCAATCCTCACCGCCATTCGCGGGATCGCAGAACAAACCAATTTGCTGGCCTTGAACGCGGCCATTGAAGCGGCCCGTGCCGGTGAGCAGGGACGTGGTTTTGCGGTAGTGGCCGATGAAGTGCGCAATCTGGCGCAGAAAACCCAGAAAGCCACTGAAGAAATTCAGACCATGATTCAGCAGCTGCAACAAGGCACGCGCGATGTAGTGCGGGTGATGGAAGACAGCCAGAACCGCACCGACGAAAGCGTGCAGCATGCGGCGAAAGCGGCCGAGGCGTTGGAGACGATTACTCAGGCGGTGTCGGTGATCAACGACATGAACACGCAGATTGCCAGTGCAGCCGAGGAACAGAGCGCGGTGGCTGACGACATTAATCGTAATGTGATCAACATTGGGCAAGTGGCCAATGAAGTGGCAAGTGGAGCAGATGAATCGAGTGCGGCGAGTGCGGATTTGACCAAATTGGCGGAACAGCAGCGGCGGTTGATTAATCAGTTCAAGGTTTGATCCTAAGGCCTCTTCGCGGGCAAGCCTCGCTCCTACAGGGGATCACATAACCCGTAGGAGCGAGGCTTGCCCGCGAAGGCGTCCGCACAGACGCCACATCAGTTAGCCGGGGGTCAAACACTCCGGCCCATTCAGCTTCGGATCATTCACCAAATTCGCCAACACCCGCTCGCGCAACGCAGCAGGTTCACTGGCGAGCAATGCCTGCAAAGTATGCAACGGCGTTTCGGGATTGAGCCACGCTTCCTGCCCCTGCGCATCGAGAATCAACGGCCGGCGCTGACTCGCCGCCGGCTGCGTGATCACCGCCGTGCTCAGCCACACCTGCTCCTGCACCGGATACGCTTCCCAGATCGCTGCAAAGAACAGCGTCGAACCCTCCCCCGGTGTCAGCCAGAACGGACGCTTACGAGTCGTGCCGCGCCACTCGTAAAAACCATTGGCCGGCAGTAAACAGCGGCGTTCGCGCAGGGCCTGGCGAAACATCGGTTGTTCAGCGACGGTTTCGGCACGGGCATGGGCCGGGGTACGGGAAAGATCGGTCAGCCACGGCGGCGTCAAACCCCAACGTGCCCGAGCCAACTCGCGCTGACCGTCAACGCCTGCACGCAGCATCAGCACCGAATCGTTGGGAGAAATATTCCACTGGGCCTGCTGATCGGCGGGGAAGCCAGGCAGGGCCGCGAAGGCGGGGTTCCAGCGAAACAGGGCATAACGTCCACACATGGGGCAACACGACTCTTGATAAAACGAACGCCAGCCTAACAGACCAGCGTGCCGGGAAAACCTTCCGGTTCGTCGCCGGGCAGTGGCAGCGCGGCATTGTACGCGGTGATCAGCTCCCGGGCGTATTCGGCCTGGTCGTTATCGACCGATAAACCCAGCAGGCCGAAGATCGGCAATTCGCCGGTGCCGCCGAGTAAATCACGTCCCACCAGATGCGCCTCAATGCCCTCGCTGGCCAGCATGCCTTGCAGCAACTCACCTTCCATCAGGTTTTCAGGCTCGTAGATTCGCTGCATAGACGCCCCTCACTCATTTTCGCTGATCACGTCGAGATGCCATTCCTCTCCGTGAACCTGCAACACAAACTTTATCGGCCGACAGCACACCGGACAGTCTTCGATATAGGTCTGATCGCCACCGGACAAGTCCAGAACAGCCTCAGCCTCTTCACCACAATACGGACATTCATACTGCGCAGTTTCCAGCATCGCGGTCTCCCAGGTGACTTGTGCGTATAATCGCCGGTCTATTTGCAGGGCCATTTTTGTCTGGCTACCGCTTCAGACCGTGCCCCGTTGGTTTTCGATCAAAACCTTTACTTACCCTAGCCGTTTCTAACAAGAGAGCATGATGGGCGAATTCGATGCCATCCGACCGTACGACGACAGCGAAGTCCCAGCGGTGCTGGACCGGCTGCTCGGCGACAAGGCGTTTCTAGATATCCTCATCCACTTCCGCTTCCCGCGTTTTGCCGGTGCTTTCGGCTGGGCGCTCAAACCTCTTATAGCTCATCGGCTGCGCCGTGAGTTCGCTGGCATCACCTCCGTGGCCACGCTGCAGGATAAAGTTGAGATGTACGTCGACCACACCATCGAGCGCGCTACGGACGGTGTGACGTACACCGGCGTCGAGCAGTTCAAGTCCGGCAGCGCCTACCTGTTCATCGCCAACCACCGCGACATCGTGATGGACCCGGCCTTCGTCAACTACGCCGTGTACCACGCCGGCCTGCCGACACCGCGCATCGCGATTGGCGATAACCTGCTGCAAAAGCCCTTCGTCAGCGATCTGATGCGCCTGAACAAGAGTTTCATCGTGCACCGTTCGATCAGCGGTCGCCGCGAGAAGATGGCGGCGTATCAACTGCTGTCGGCCTACATCAACCACTCGATCCGCAACGATTGCGCCTCGATTTGGATCGCCCAGGCCGAAGGCCGGGCCAAGGACGGCGACGATCGCACCGAGTCGGCCATCCTCAAGATGTTCCACATGAGCCGCAAGGACGAGCCGTTCGGCGAGGTCATCCGCTCGCTGAACGTCACCCCGGTGTCGATCAGCTACGAATATGACCCGTGCGATCAAGCCAAGGCTCGCGAGCTATTTATCCGTGCCACCACCGGCAGCTACAACAAAGTGCCGGGCGAGGACGACGTGAGCATCGCCAAGGGCATCACCGGCTACAAGGGCCGGGTCCACGTAAACTTCGCTTCGCCGATCACCGAGCTGTTCGACGACACCAAGCAATTGGCGATCGAAATGGACCGGCAGATCCTCGGCGGTTACCGCCTGTTCCCGGTGCACTACCTGGCCTATGCCCAATGGAAAGAGGCCGACCCGCAATTGCAGGTCCCGAAAGCTGCTGAGGTGTTTGCCGCCGATGAACTGGCCAAGGCTCAGGAGCAATGGCAGCAGCGTCTTGACGCTTGCCCTGAGGAACATCGTCCGTTCCTGGTGCTGCAATACGCGACGCCGGTGCGCAATCAGTACCGCGTGAAAGCAGGTTTGCCGCTGTAAGGTGTTTGGCTGAATACGACAACGGCGCCTTTGGGCGCCGTTTTCATTGCTGCGATTTTTGCGGTCAGACTCGCGTGCTGATCCACGACACCAGCAGCGCCAACCCCAGCTGCCCTGCCTTTGCGACAAATAACGAAACATCTGGCCAAATGCTGCCCTGTGTCACGGCTCCGTCATCTGGATACGCCAGTCTGGCGCCCCTCGAAACCGACACGGATACCGTCATGCTGCACGCCGAAAACCAGGATCGCCTCTACCTCATCGCCCAGAGCGACGAACAACAAAACCTTGTTGGCAGCCTCGCCTTTAACGTTCAGGACCGCCATTGGCTGGTGTATTGCGCGTTGAGTGGGCATCAACATGCGGATTTGCCGGAGACGGATTTGTTGACTGGGGTGAGTGTGCTGGATTTTTACTCGCAAGCGGCCTGACACAGCGGCCCCCTGTGCGCACCTGACAGTCGGCATAAAAAAGCCCGGAATCATGACTGACACCGGGCTTTTTGTTACCAGCAAAAGCTTACTCGCCGAGAATCTGACCAATCGTCGGATCCTTGAACAGACGCGTCAACGCATCGCTCAACACATCACTGACCAGCTTGGTATTGGTCTCCTGATTCGGCGCCATACCAAAACGCTGATCCAGGGACGCACCGTACCGACCGCTGTAACGACGATTGGCATTCTGCACATCGGAGCGGAACGTCGCGCCAATGGTCGCCTCAGTCACATACATGCCTTCTTTAGGCGACTGATACTTCAGCTCCGCCAAGGTCACGGTCAACTGCGGAGCATTCATGCCGCTGGACACCGGGGTGAAACCCAGCAAACGCACGGCCGCTTCAGCCTGAGCCTGCAACTTCGGCAGAATCTGCGCGCCCTGCACGGTGATCGCGCTGGTCTCAGGGTACAGACCACCACGGGTGCCCAGTGTCGGCGACGGACGACCGTCCACCACACGCACCACCACCGGCTGACCATGGCCGACCGGTGCCAGCTGAGCCGTCAGCTTGGGTTCCGGATTCAGTCGTTGCGGGCTGTGGGCGCAGCCGACCAGGGTCAAACTGGTCACAGTGATCAAACCGAACAACAGGCGTTGCAACATGCGCTTCTCTCCAGAATCAGGCACAAACAGGCCCGCAGTATAGCGGTGGGCCACTGCGGGTAACTAGCACCTCACAGTGAATACTGAAATCTCTGACAAACCCTTCAGACCGCGGTTCCTGTCACACATTTTTCACCTGCCTTTCACGTGTACGTCACGACTCGCTGTCAAGTTCGTCGGTAGTCACCCACAAGGTACTTCGCCATGCGCTATCTCACCTCGCTGTTCACCCCACGCCCTCTGCATCGCTGCTTCGCCCTGCTCGACCGCAACGGCCACTGCCTGGCTTTCAAACAGTGCAGCCTCCAGCCCATGGGCGATAGCTGGGTCGAAATCGAAGAAATCCGTCTCAATTGGTTGCACCATCCCCTGCCCCCTAGCGCCCGTGTCAGCCAGCGCCAGCCACGTGCGCGGGCTCATCAGTGGTTGACCACCTGACCGAACGCTTAATAAAAGTCATTAAACACGACCATTTCCCTGCGTTTCTTCGCTACAATCTCCCCCCGATTATAAGGACGTCTCCTGATCGGGCCTCGCAGCATCGTCAATGCGTTTGTATTGACACCCCGCACCGCCCACAGAGAGCCGCCCACACAGATCGAGTGAAGCTGGCGCGCTTGCTGTTCCTTAAGCAAAAACTCCCCACTTTTCGCGAATCTGCAGAGCTGTCATTACGCTCGGTTACTGAGCTGTTTGCCCGTTTTGCCTGTCATGTATCCCATGGCGGCAATCCATCCGGGCACGGTGCCAGGCTAGGACAGCCCTTTTTTGAGGTTCACGTCTTCAAAAGAGCGTGAAAAAAACGGGTTTTCACAACTTCACAAGAGTGTGGCGAGCAAATGAATAGTTTTGCGTCTGAATATGCACCATTAGCGTCTGAAACAGCCCAACGACACAGGACCGAGTACTCCTCGAACACCGGAGCCTGAAGCCTGTCCTCTACGGATTTGGTTGCACAAACGGATGTATCGACCATAAGTCGAATTGCCAGCCGCGCGTTGAAGTGAGTTCATGTAACTCTTTTAGACTCGGCCGGTAGCGTCCGTCGAAGTTGCGATAAATTGCGAAGATTCGGACATGGCGATACTGCCATGGGTACCTGGGGCATCACTGACACGCCCCTGAACGCCTGGCAGCCATGCCGACAATTTGGTGCTGCAGATTTTGGAGACGCGTTAAATGGCGCATAACGAAGCAGTCGACGTAGTACTGGTTGGGGCCGGCATCATGAGTGCCACCCTCGCTGTACTGCTCAAAGAGCTCGACCCCGCGATCAGGCTGGAAGTCGTCGAGCTGATGGATTCCGGTGCCGCGGAGAGTTCGAACCCGTGGAACAACGCCGGTACCGGTCACGCCGGGCTGTGTGAGCTCAACTACACGCCGCAGGCCGCCGACGGCACCGTCGACATCAAGAAAGCCGTGCACATCAACACCCAGTTCGAGGTGTCGAAGCAGTTCTGGTCCTATCTGACCAAGAAAAGTACCTTCGGCTCGTGCAAGACGTTCATCAGCCCGGTGCCGCACCTGAGCTTCGTCCAGAACGACGATGGCGTTTCCTTCCTCAAGGAACGCTTCAAGACGCTGAGCAAGCACCACGCCTTCTCGGACATGGAATACACCGAAGACAAGGCCACCATGGCCGAGTGGATGCCACTGATGATGCCCGGCCGGCCGGCCGACGAAGTCGTCGCCGCCACCCGCGTGATGAACGGCACCGACGTCAACTTCGGCGCCCTGACCAATCAACTGCTCAAGCACCTGACCAGCGCACCCGATGCCCAGGTCAAGTACTGCAAGCGCGTGACCGGCCTCAAGCGTAACGGCAGCGGCTGGACCGTCAGCATCAAGGACGTCAACAGCGGCAACTCGCGTGACGTCGACGCGAAATTCGTGTTCCTCGGTGCCGGTGGCGCGGCACTGCCGCTGCTGCAAGCTTCGGGCATTGAAGAAAGCAAAGGCTTCGGCGGCTTCCCGATCAGTGGCCAGTGGCTGCGTTGCGACAACCCTGAAGTGGTCAAGCACCACCAGGCCAAGGTTTACAGCCAGGCCGCAGTCGGTTCGCCGCCGATGTCGGTGCCGCACCTGGACACCCGCGTGGTCGATGGCAAGAAGTCCCTACTGTTCGGACCTTACGCCGGCTTCACCACCAAGTTCCTCAAGCACGGCTCCTTCATGGACCTGCCGATGTCGGTTCGCGCCGGCAACATCGGCCCGATGCTGGCCGTGGCCAAAAACAACATGGACCTGACCAAGTACCTGGTCAGCGAAGTGATGCAGTCGATGGAACAGCGTCTGGACTCACTGCGTCGTTTCTACCCGGAAGCGAAAGCCGAAGACTGGCGCCTGGAAGTGGCCGGCCAACGGGTGCAGATCATCAAGAAAGACCCGAAAAAGGGCGGCATTCTGCAGTTCGGTACCGAGCTGGTCGCGGCCAAGGACGGTAGCCTTGCTGCCCTGCTCGGCGCTTCGCCAGGCGCGTCGGTGACCGTTTCGATCATGCTGGAACTGATCGAAAAGTGCTTCCCGAACAAAGCGTCTGGCGAGTGGGCTGCCAAGCTCGCGGAAATCTTCCCGGCTCGCGAAAAAGTTCTGGAAACCGATGCTGCGCTGTATCGCAAGCTCAATGTGCAGAACAACGTCGCGCTGGAACTGGTTGAAGCCAGCAACGAGACCGAAAGCTACGCTTGATTCGGCCGCATAAAAAACGCCCCGTTCTCATTGAGAGCGGGGCGTTTTTTTGTGCCGCTTAAAGATCTTAACCGCGCGCCTTGGCGATCAACTCGATGTACTCGGCCGCATTGCGCTGATCCTTGATCAAAGCAACGAAGTCATTGCCGTGCTCATCCTTGCCGTCCAGATCCAGACCGGCTTCGACAAAAAACGTCAGAAACCGCTCGAAGTCATCGATGCGCAGGCCGCGGTAGGCCTTGATCAGTTTGTGCAGCGACGGCGACGTGGCGTCGACCGGTTCGAAATCGAGGAACAGCTTGATCTGCTCATCGCCGATCTCGTCACCAATCACTTGCTTCTTATCTTTACGCATTGCCGACTCCAGCTCGCAGTCATTTCACGGGGCGGGCAGTTTACCCCTCCCCGGGCACAGGGCTCAACGCGGACGAACGCTGCCGGTGTGCAGATCGGCCCAGATATGGCCATTGGCGTAGCTGAGAAACTGGCAATACACCGTGTCATTGCGCAACAAGTCGATCACCACCCGGTACTGCGCCATCGGGTAAAAGAGCGTCAGGGTTTTGCTCTTGTCGTCGTAAATCGGCTTTTTCAGGCTTTTGCTTTCGCCATCGAAGTTGAGCAGCACCTGGGTGATGGTCGCGCCTTTGTTCAAGGATTTGCCCTTGAGACGGATCAGCAACGGTGACGTAACCGGAATCGGCTGCTGGTTGGACTGGCGTTGACTGCCGACCACCACCGAGTACTCGGTAACCTGCAACAGCTGTTGCTGCTCGGGTTCCGCGTCACGCAGGGTCAGGTCATCCGGGGGCAGGAACTGCGCGTGCATCGGCGCCGGGGCGGCGGCCAGGGGCAGGCTCAAGGTCAGCAACAGGGCGGCGCAGCTGCGGATCAAAAGGCTCATGAATGGCTCCGAGGGCGGGACCGAGCACTGTAGCAGCTGCCGAAGGCTGCGTCCGGCTGCGAAGCAGTCGTGAGATCAGGCATCGCGGTTCTTCAGCGTTAAACCGTGGATTCAGGATTTACGACGGCTTCGTCCGATCGCGGCCCGCGCCGAACGCAGGCTGCGCCAGGTGCTACAGATCGCGTCTGGATTACATGCCTTTAACGGCAAAAATCCCGTTGGCGTTACGCCAGTAGCCTTTGTAGTCCATGCCGTAACCGAAGATATAACGATCGATGCATGGCAGGCCGACGAAATCGGCTTTCAGGTCCGGGCGGGCCTTGCGGTCGTGGTCCTTGTCGATCAGCACGGCGGTGTGCACTTTGCGGGCGCCGGCGTGTTTGCAGTAATCGATGATCGCGCCCAGGGTGTGACCTTCATCGAGGATGTCGTCGATGATCAGCACATCACGGTCGAGGAACGAAACTTCAGGCTTGGCTTTCCAGAACAGGTCGCCGCCGCTGGTTTCGTTGCGATAACGGGTGGCGTGCAGGTAGGACGCTTCCAGCGGGAAGTTCAGATGGGTCAGCAGCTTGCCGGAGAAAATCAGCCCGCCGTTCATCACACAGAACACCACCGGATTGCTTTCCGCCATCTGATCGTTGATTTGTGCACCGACACGGGCGATGGCCGCCTCGACTTCAGCTTCGGTGTACAGGCAGTCAGCCTCTCGCATGATTTGACGGATATGCTCGAGATCAGCAGACATGGCGCTCTCCAGGGGGGTGACGGACTGAGGAAAAGCGGGCAAAGGTACGCATCCCTCACGGCCAGATCAAGCGTTTATGGACTAACGTACTCTATGTCTATAGGACAACACCCTCGGATAGATTAATCTAGGCCGGTTTTTTTGCCCGCCGCCGGAGCCTTTCCCATGCCCATCCTCGAGATCCGCCATCCGCTGATCCGTCATAAACTTGGCCTCATGCGCCGCGCCGACATCAGCACGAAGAATTTCCGTGAGCTCGCTCAGGAAGTCGGCGCCCTGCTGACCTATGAAGCCACCAAAGACCTGCCGCTGGAATCCTACGATATCGAAGGCTGGTGCGGCACTGTGTCGGTCGAGAAAATCGCCGGCAAGAAAATTACCGTGGTGCCGATCCTGCGCGCCGGCATCGGCATGCTCGAAGGCGTGCTGAGCCTCATCCCGGGCGCCAAAGTCAGCGCCGTCGGCGTGGCCCGCAACGAACAAACCTTGCAGGCCCACACCTACCTGGAAAAACTGGTTCCGGAAATCAACGAACGCCTGGCGATGATCATCGACCCGATGCTCGCCACCGGCAACTCCATGGTCGCGACCATCGACCTGCTGAAAAAAGCCGGTTGCCGGGATATCCGCGCGATGGTGCTGGTGGCTGCCCCTGAAGGCATCGCTGCTGTAGGGAAAGCTCATCCAGACGTTATGATCTACACCGCCTCCATTGACGAAAAACTCAACGAACACGGTTACATCATCCCAGGCCTGGGCGATGCCGGTGACAAGATCTTCGGCACCAAGCAGAAGGACGCTTGAGCATGCAGGATGAGTTCAACGATCCGCTCTGGCGCACGGTGCTGTCGGGTGCGCAGATGCTGTTCGTGGCCTTCGGCGCCCTGGTGTTGATGCCGCTGATTACCGGTCTCGACCCGAACGTGGCGCTGTTCACCGCCGGCCTGGGGACGATTCTGTTCCAGATTGTCACCGGGCGTCAGGTGCCGGTATTCCTGGCATCGAGTTTTGCCTTCATCACCCCGATCATCCTCGCCAAGGGCCAGTTCGGCCTCGCGGCGACCATGGGCGGTGTGATGGCGGCGGGTTTCGTCTACACCTTCCTCGGCCTTGCGGTGAAGATCAAAGGCACCGGTTTCATCGACCGTCTGCTGCCACCGGTGGTGATTGGCCCGGTGATCATCTCCATCGGCCTGGCCATGGCACCGATCGCCGCCAACATGGCGATGGGCAAGGCGGGCGACGGCACCGAGCTGATTCAATACCAAACGGCAATGTTGATCTCGATGCCGGCGCTGCTGACCACCCTGATCGTCGCGGTGTTCGGCAAAGGCATTTTCCGCCTGGTGCCGATCATCTCCGGCGTGCTGGTGGGTTTTGCGATGGCGTTCTATTTCGGCGTGGTTGATACCGCGAAGATTGCCGCTGCACCCTGGTTCGCGATCCCGAACTTCACCGCGCCGGAATTCAACTGGCAGGCAATTCTGTTCATCGTTCCAGTGGCCCTGGCCCCGGCCATCGAGCACATCGGCGGCGTGATTGCAGTCGGTAGCGTGACCGGTCGCGATTACCTGAAGAAACCCGGCCTGCACCGCACCCTGCTCGGCGACGGCATTGCCACCACCGCGGCGGGACTGTTTGGCGGCCCGCCCAACACCACCTATGCCGAAGTGACGGGCGCAGTGATGCTGACCAAGAACTACAACCCGAAAATCATGACCTGGGCGGCGATTTTCGCCATCAGTCTGGCGTTCGTCGGCAAGTTCGGCGCGCTGCTGCAAAGCATTCCGGTGCCGGTGATGGGCGGGATTCTGTGCCTGTTGTTCGGCTCGATTGCGGCGGTGGGCATGAACACGCTGATTCGCCACAAGATCGACCTGGGCGAGGCGCGCAATCTGGTGATTGTCTCGGTGACCCTGGTGTTCGGGATTGGCGGCGTACTGGTCGGCACCGGCACAGGGCCTGACGACTTCGGCCTCAAAGGCATCGCACTGTGCGCGGTGACGGCGATTGCGCTGAACCTGTTGCTGCCGGGTAATGACAGCTGGAAGCACAAGAAGGCGAATGAGTCGCTGCTGTAACCCCACCTGATCGTTCCCACGCGCGTGGGGACGATCATCTACAACGCCAACGGGGCCCTTTCGCACAAGGTGTTCAACGCCTTCGCCCACTGCGGGTCATCGTTGAGACACGGCACCAGCACCAACTCCTCCCCTCCCGCCTCGCGGAACTGCTCTTTGCCGCGATCACCGATTTCTTCCAGCGTCTCAATACAATCGGCGACAAACGCCGGGCACATCACCAGCACTTTCTTCACGCCCATTCCAGCCAACTCATCGAGGCGCGCTTCGGTGTAGGGTTCGATCCATTTGGCTCGACCCAGTCGCGACTGGAATGACACCGACCACTTGCCATCCGGCAGGCCCAGACGTTTGGCAAACTCGGACGCCGTGCGCAGGCATTGGGCGCGGTAGCAGGTCGCCAATACTTCTGGCGAAGCGTTCAGACAGCAATTATCGCTTTTAAAGCAATGGTGCCCGGTCGGATCGAGCTTGGTCAGGTGCCGTTCCGGCAAGCCGTGAAAACTCAGCAGCAGGTGATCGTGATCCTGCTGCAGATAAGGCTTGGCACTGGCCACCAACGCATCGAGGTATTCCGGCTGATCGTAGAACGGCTGGAGAATCGAGAACTGTACGTCGAGCTTCTTCTCGCGCACCACTCGTTTGGCCTCTTCGATCACCGTGGTCACGGTGCTGTCAGCGAACTGTGGATAAAGCGGCGCGAGCGTGATTTTTTTGTGGCCTTGGGCGGCCAGCTGCACTAATTTCGACTCAATCGACGGCTCACCGTAACGCATCGCCAACTCCACCGGACCGTGGGTCCACTGGGCCGTCATGGCCTGTTGCAGGCGACGGCTGAGCACCACCAACGGCGAGCCCTCCTCCCACCAGATCGAGGCGTAGGCGTGGGCTGACTGCTCCGGGCGCTTGAACAGGATCAGCGACACCAACAAACGTCGCACCGGCCATGGCAGGTCAATCACATACGGGTCCATTAGAAACTGATTGAGGTAACTGCGCACATCCGCCACCGAGGTGGAGGCCGGTGAGCCCAGATTGACCAGAAGCAATGCGTGATCGGTCATGCAACGTCCTATTTCAAAGGCGGCTGGAAAGGTCGTCCAGAGCCGCGCGCAAATCAGTGAACTGGAAAGTGAAACCCGCTTCCAGCAAGCGAGCCGGAACTGCCTTCTGGCCGCCCAGCAACAGCAATGACAACTCGCCCAGACACACCTTTAAAGCCAGGGCCGGCATGGGCATGAACGTCGGGCGGTTCAGCACGCTACCCAACGTCTTGGCGAACTCGCGATTGCGCACCGGCTTGGGCGCGCAGGCATTATAGGGACCGCTAGCGTCTTTCTGATGCAGAAGAAAATCAATCAGGGCGATTTGATCGTTGATATGGATCCACGGCATCCACTGCCGGCCATTGCCGATAGGCCCGCCCAGCCCCAGTTTGAATGGCAGTAACAGCCGCGACAAAAAGCCGCCCTCGGCTGACAACACCAGCCCGGTGCGGATGAGGGTCACGCGGATGCCCAACGCCTCGGCACGCTGGGCGGTTTCCTCCCACGCGATGCACAACTGGCTGGCGAAATCATCGATGACCGGTGGAGATTTCTCGGTCAGTTCCCGCTCGCCTCCGTCGCCATACCAACCAACGGCAGATCCGGAGATCAATACCTGCGGTTTTTGCTCACGGGTTTCGAGCCAGGCCAGCAGGGTTTCGGTCAGGGCGATTCGGCTACTCCACAACAGCGCTTTGCGTTTGGTTGTCCAAGGCCGATCGGCAATCGGTGCGCCCGCCAGATTTACAATCGCATCGATCGGTTCCGGGCCGAGGTCTTCAAGCCGGGCAACACCACGCACCTGGGCACCGCATATTTTCGCGACTTTTTCAGGACTTCGACTCCAGACCGTCAGACGATGACCCTGACTCAACCAGTGTCGGCAGAGCTGAGGTCCTATCAAACCAGTACCGCCGGTCAGCAATATGTGCATGACTTCTTCCTCGCGTGGCGTTTTACCTTGATCACTAGTCTATTTTTATAAGCAGGGATCTTTGGTATCGGGCAGGCCTTGTGTTTAACAATAGGCCAAGCTGTCAGAACGAGAACGCTAAAAGTTATACCAAAAAACAATATTGTACAGGTTTAAACCACGGCGTAGTCTGTACAGAAAGGTAAACGAGGCCCCTATGACTGTACCTATCGCAATCATCGGCACCGGCATCGCCGGTCTCTCCGCCGCCCAGGCCCTGACAGAAGTCGGGCATGTCGTTCAACTTTTCGATAAAAGCCGTGGCAGCGGTGGACGCATGTCGAGCAAGCGCAGCGATGCAGGTGCTCTGGACATGGGCGCGCAATATTTCACCGCCCGCGATCGCCGCTTCGTCACTGAAGTCCAGCGCTGGCAAAGCAATGGCTGGGTCGCCGAATGGATGCCGCAGCTCTACACCTACCACGGTGGCCAGCTCAATCTGTCGCCGGACGAACAGACGCGCTGGGTCGGTACGCCACGTATGAGCGCGATTACCCGCGGCCTGCTCGGCGATCTGGAAGTGCATTTCGCCTGCCGGATCACCGAAGTCTATCGTGGCGAAGAGCACTGGCATTTGCAGGACGCCGAAGGTTTCACCCACGGCCCGTTTAGTCATGTGGTGATCGCCACGCCGGCGCCACAGGCGACTGCACTGCTGGCCTCGGCACCGAAACTCGCCGGTGCCGCCGCCGGGGTGAAAATGGACCCGACCTGGGCTGTCGCGCTGGCGTTCAAGACACCGCTGGATACACCCATGGAAGGCTGCTTCGTGCAGGACAGCCCGCTCGACTGGCTGGCTCGCAACCGCAGCAAACCAGGACGTGACAACACGCTGGACACCTGGGTCCTGCACGCCACCAGCGCCTGGAGCAGGCAACATATCGACCTGCCCAAAGAAGCAGTGATCGAGCAATTGCACGGCGCATTTGCCGAGCTGCTGCACAGCGCCATGCCTGCCCCGACCTTTAGCCTTGCTCACCGCTGGCTCTACGCCCGACCCGCCAGCAGCCATGAATGGGGAGCCCTGGCCGATGCCGATCTGGGCTTGTATGTGTGTGGCGACTGGTGCTTGTCCGGCCGTGTCGAAGGCGCGTGGCTCAGCGGCCAGGAAGCCGCCCGCCGCTTGCATGCGCATCTGCAGTGAACCGCAGCTCCTACGGGGGCGACGGCAAAAACCTATACAAATAATTTGACTTGTACACCTTTGAATCTATGATGAAACCATGTTGTACAGAATTAACCCTCTGTACAGGTTTAGACTCGAGGTGCTCCGATGGTCCACGTCTCCGTGAAACCGAAAATCGCCATCAGTGCCTGCCTGATGGGTGCAGAAGTGCGTTACAACGGCGGGCACAAGACGTCGCGGCTGTGCAGTCGCACCCTCACTGACTATTTTGAATTCGTCCCGGTTTGCCCCGAAGTCGCCATCGGCCTCGGCATTCCTCGGGAGCCGATCCGGCTGGTGGGCGATCCTGAACATCCCGAGGCTGTCGGCACCGTCACTCCTGAGCTCAATGTCACCGTGCCGCTGGCGGAGTACGGTCAGAAAATGGCCGCGGAGTTGGCCGATATCTGCGGCTACATCTTCATGCAGAAATCCCCGTCATGCGGTTTGGATCGGGTCAAGGTCTACCACGCCAACGGTGCGCCGGTGGACGGTGGTGGCCGTGGCATCTACGCCCAGGCGTTCTGCGCGCTGCATCCGGATTTACCGGTGGAAGAAGACGGCCGGCTCAACGACCCGGTGCTGCGAGAAAACTTTCTCACCCGCGTATTCGCCTACAGCGCCTGGCAGCAGTTGTTGTGTGAAGGCCTGACTCGCCGTGGCCTCACGGACTTTCACTCGCGCTACAAATACCTGCTGATGGCCCACCACCCGGTGCAATACAAAACCCTGGGTACCCTGCTGGGCAACATGGGCCAGACCGACCCGAACGAACTCGGCCCACGCTATTTCAGCGAGCTGATGGCGGCCTTGAAAAAATGCGCTACGCGCCGCACCCACACCAATGTCTTGCAACACATCAGCGGCTATCTCAAACAGACGATCAGCCCTGAAGACAAACAGGAAGTGCAGCACGTCATCGGCCAGTACCGCCACGGGATCGTGCCGCTGGTGGTGCCGTTGACGTTGCTCAAACACTACTTCCGTCAACACCCGGATCCGTACATTGCGCAACAGGTTTACCTGCAACCGCATCCGGAAAATCTCAGTCTGCGAAACGCGATCTAATGACAATCTAATGAAAAGCCCACTCGACACCAGCGCCAGCGAAGACCTCGGCGCCGACTTCAAAAAAGCCCTCGACGAAGGCTGGCTACCGATCCGTGAAGTGGCCCGGCAGACCGGCGTCAACGCCGTCACCCTGCGCGCCTGGGAACGGCGTTATGGCCTGATCGTGCCGCAACGCACGCCCAAAGGTCATCGGCTGTTCTCGGCCGATCACGTTCAACGCATTCTGACGATCCTTACCTGGCTCAACCGTGGCGTGGCCGTCAGCCAGGTCAAGCAACTGCTTGACACCCCGCAGGCCTTTACCGAGTCCGTCGAAAACGATTGGCAAGTGCTGTGCCATACGCTGCTGCAAGCAGTCACTCAACTGAACGAACGCACCCTCGATGACACTGTCAATCAGGCCATGGCGCTGTACCCTCCACGCACTTTATGCGAACAACTGCTGATGCCTTTACTGACGGAACTGGGGCACCGCTGGCAAGGCCAGTTCGGCGCGCAGATGGAGCGGGTGTTCTTTTACTCCTGGTTGCGTAGCAAATTCGGCGCCCGCATCTACCATAACAACCGTCAGTTACGCACCGCGCCACTGCTGTTGATCAATCATTCGGACCTGCCACTGGAACCTCACCTGTGGCTCACCGCCTGGCTGATCAGCAGCGCCGATTGCCCGGTGGAAGTTTTCGACTGGCCACTCCCCGCCGGCGAACTCGCGCTGGCGGTCGATCACCTGCAAGCCCGCGGCGTACTGCTGTATTCCAGCAAAGCCATGAACCTGTCCCAACTGCCGAGACTGCTGAATGGCGTCAGTTGCCCAAAAATGATTGTCGGACCAACGGTATGCATCCACCACGCCGAGTTGTCCGTAAAAACTACTGAGATCGCTGATTTGTTCTTGGCCGACGACCCGTTAACGGCCCATCAGGACCTGGTTCAGCGTGGACTAATTTAATGAAACATACGGACTCCACCATGCAATTGATCTGGTTGCGCAGCGACTTGCGCCTACATGACAACACCGCCCTTTCGGCCGCCGCTGCTCGCGGCCCGACTGTGGCGGTGTATCTGCTCAGTCCGGAGCAATGGCTGGAGCACGATGACGCGCCGTGCAAAGTGGATTTCTGGCTGCGCAATCTTGGCGAGTTGAGCCGTACGCTGGGCGAACTGAATATTCCTTTGCTGATCCGCACGTCATCACGCTGGGATGAAGCGCCGAAGGTGCTGCTTGAACTGTGTCAGCAATTGAAGATCGACGCGGTGCACGTCAACGAGGAATACGGCATTCATGAAAGCCGTCGTGATGACGCTGTGGGCGAATCGCTCAAGGCCCATGGTATCGACTTCTATAGCTACCTCGATCAACTGCTGTTCAAACCGGGCAGCGTGCTGACCAAGACCGGCACTTACTTTCAAGTCTTCAGCCAGTTCCGCAAAGCCTGCTACGACCGTCTGCGCGCGTCGTTACCAGGGCTGGTCGTCGCACCCGCGGTTCAGGTGCCACTTGCTCTGCGCAGCGACAAAATCCCATCAAGCGTTGAAGGTTTCAAAACGCCGTTCCACAGTTTGCGCACACTCTGGCCGGCCGGTGAAGCCGAAGCCCGGCGCCGTCTCGACACCTTCGCCGACGCCCAGATTGACTATTACAAAAACGAGCGAGACTTCCCGGCCAAACCGGGCACCAGTCAGCTCTCGGCTTATCTCGCCGCCGGGGTGATTTCCCCTCGCCAATGCCTGCACGCCGCCCTGCAAAGCAATCAAGGGGAATTCGAAAGCGGTAAGGTCGGCGCGGTGACCTGGATTAACGAACTGCTGTGGCGCGAGTTTTACAAACACATTCTGGTGGGCTACCCACGGGTCTCGCGTCACCGTGCTTTCCGCCCGGAAACCGAAGCCCTGGCCTGGCGCGACGCCCCGGAAGAACTGCTGGCGTGGCAAGAAGCCCGCACCGGCCTGCCGATCATCGACGCGGCCATGCGCCAATTGCTCGAAACCGGTTGGATGCACAACCGACTGCGCATGGTCGTGGCGATGTTCCTGACCAAAAACCTGCTGATTGACTGGCGTGAAGGCGAGCGCTTTTTCATGCGGCACCTGATCGACGGCGACCTCGCGGCGAACAACGGTGGCTGGCAGTGGAGCTCGTCCACCGGCACCGACTCGGCGCCCTACTTCCGGATTTTCAATCCGTTGAGCCAGTCTGAAAAATTCGACAGCGAAGGCGTATTCATCAAGCACTGGCTGCCGGAACTGGCCGGGCTGAACAAAAAGGAAGTGCACAACCCGGCCAACCTTGGTGGGTTGTTCGGCGTAGCAGATTATCCGTCGCCAATCGTCAACCTAAGCACCTCGCGCCAACGGGCACTGGCCGCGTTCAAGAACCTGCCATCAAGACAACAGGCCGGAGGACACGATGAGTGATTTCCTGCGCCGTTTTGCCCAACAGTTTGCAGCCTTGGACAAGGACTGCCTGCAACACCTCAATCAGCTCTACACCGACGACGTGCACTTCACCGATCCTCTGCACGAAGTTCAGGGCCTGGTGCAAATGCGCAGCTACTTCACCGAGCTCTACGCCAACGTCAGCGATCTGCACTTCGACTTTCATGGCTTCGACCAGATCAGTGAAGGCGAGGGCTATTTGCGCTGGGTCATGAGTTATCGCCATCCGCGCCTGGCCGGCGGTCAGTTGATTCGGGTCGATGGCTGCTCGCACCTGCTCTGGCGCGATAAGGTTTATCGCCACCGAGATTACTTCGATGCCGGGGCGCTGCTTTACGAACATGTACCCGTATTGGGTCGGGCGATTACCTGGCTGAAAAGGAGAATGGGATGAGTTTTACACCTCCACGGCGTTACTGGTTAACCGGCGCCAGCAGCGGCATTGGCGCCTCGCTGGCCGAAGAAATACTGAAAACCGGCGCCCACGTCGCCGTCAGTTCACGCTCGGCGGCGGTGCTGAAAGTCTTGTCCCTGCGTTATCCGGGGCAAGTGCTGGTGGTGCCCGGTGACTTGACCAACAGCCAGACAGTCCGCGAAATCGGCGCGAAAATTGCCGAAGACTGGGGATCCCTGGACACGGTGATTCTCAATGCAGGCACCTGCGAATACGTCGACGTTCAGCAATTCGATTCGTCGATTGTCGAGCATGTGGTGCGCACCAATTTGCTCGCCAGCGCGTACTGCATCGAGGCGGCCTTACCGCTGCTGCGCAAGGGTACCGCGCCGCACTTGGTGGGCGTCGCCAGTTCGGTGACGTACTTGCCGCTACCCCGCGCCGAAGCCTATGGCGCGTCAAAGGCCGGGCTGCGCTACTTGTTCGAATCGTTGCGCATTGATCTGGCGCCGGAAGGCATTGAAGTCACCGTGGTCAGCCCGGGGTTTGTCGAGACACCGTTGACGGCGAAGAACGATTTCCCGATGCCGCTCAGCTGGCCTGTGGATAAAGCTGCGCAGCACATCTTCGCCAAACTCAAAAACCGCCCACTGGAGATCGCGTTTCCCGGACTGTTCATGGCTGCGCTCTGGCCGCTGTCAAAAATGCCCAACGGCGTGAAACTGGCCATCGGCAAGCGCATGGTGCGCAGCAGTCCGCCGATCAAGGATGTCCCTTGAACATCGCCATCATCGGCAGCGGGATCTCGGGGCTGACCAGCGCCTACCTGCTCAATCGCAGGCACGAGATCACTCTGTTCGAGGCCAGCGACTGGGTCGGCGGTCACACCCACACGGTGGACGTGACTGTCGATGGCCAGCGCTATGCAGTGGACACCGGTTTTATTGTGTTCAACGACTGGACCTACCCGAATTTCATTCGCCTACTGGGCCAGCTCGGCGTGGGCTTCAAACCCACCGAGATGAGTTTCTCGGTCACCGACCCGGACTCGGGCCTTGAGTACAACGGCAACAACCTCAACAGCCTGTTCGCCCAACGTCGCAACCTGATGTCGCCAGGGTTCTGGGGCATGTTGCGCGACATCCTGCGGTTCAACAAAGAAGCCCAGCGCGACCTCGAAGAACAACGGATCGCCGCCGACACCACCCTCGATCAATACCTGAAGGCCGGCGGCTACGGCGAGCGCTTTATCCTGCATTACATCGTGCCGATGGGCGCGGCGATCTGGTCGATGTCCATGGCCGACATGCTCGGTTTCCCGTTGCAGTTCTTCATCCGGTTTTTCAAGAATCACGGCTTGCTGTCCGTCAGCAATCGTCCGCAATGGAGTGTGATCGAGGGTGGTTCAAGCGCTTATGTCGCACCTCTGACCGCGTCTTTTAAAGACAAGATCCGCCTCAATTGCCCGGTGACCCGCGTTGAACGCGATGAAGACGGCGTCGTTATCCACAGCGCCGCCGGCAGCGAGCGTTTCGACAAAGTGGTGTTCGCCTGCCACAGCGATCAGGCCCTCAAACTGCTGGCCAAACCGAGCAGCGCCGAACAGTCGATCCTTGGCGCCCTGCCCTACGCCGACAACGAAGTGGTGTTGCACACCGACACGCGCGTGCTGCCGGTTCGACAGCTTGCCTGGGCCAGTTGGAATTATCGCCTCGGTGGTCCCGGTCACACGCTGGCCGCCGTCACTTACGACATGAACATTCTGCAAGGCATCCAGAGCGACACCACGTTTTGCGTCAGCCTCAATCAGAGTGCAGGCATCAGCCCGAACAAAGTGCTCGCCAAATTCACCTACGCCCATCCGCAATACAGCTTGGCTGCCGTCGCCGCGCAGGCACGCTGGGATGAGTTGGACGGCGCGCAGCACACTTGGTTTTGCGGCGCTTATTGGGCCAGTGGTTTCCATGAAGACGGTGTGGTCAGTGCGCTGCGGGTTGCTCGCTCGCTGGGAGAAGTGTTGTGAACAGCGCCCTTTACAGCGGCTGGATCGCCCATCGGCGGTTTGCCCCGCGGCGCAATGAATTCCGTTACCGGATCGGTCTGCTGTACCTGGACCTCGACGAACAGGACGCGGTGCTTGGCTTGTCGCCGCTGTCGGGCACCAGCCGTTTCGCGCCGTTCTCGTTTCGCGAAACCGATTACTTGAAAGCCTTCACTGGCAGTGGCATGCGCTTGATCGACGCGGTACGCCAGCAAGTCGCCGAGGTAATCGGCCATGTGCCACACGGCTCGATCTGCCTCCTGACCCAAGCCCGCAGTTGGGGCCTGTCGTTCAACCCGGTGAGTTTTTTCTACTGCCATGAGGCCGACGGCCAACTGGCGGCGATTCTCTGCGAAGTCACCAATACGCCGTGGCGCGAGCGTTACCACTACGTGTTACCGGCCAAGGCACCGACGAACGTGCAGGACTTCCACCAGCATTTCGCCGTGGCCAAGGCATTTCATGTGTCGCCGTTTCTGCCGCGCGATATTGAATACCGCATGAGCTTCAGCCCCGCCGCGCAAAAACTCGGCGTGCACATGGCGGATTGGCAAGGCGAACTGAAACTGTTCGACGCCACACTCAACCTGCACCGCGAAGCCCTCACCCGCGGCAGCCTGCACCGTTACTTGCGGCGCTTTCCGTGGATGACCGCGAAAACCTGTCTGGCGATTTATTGGCAGGCCGTGCGCTTGCTACTGAAACGCGCACCGATATTTGCTCATCCGGCTGCCGATGGCAGATTTCAGACCACCACTGTTCCCCCCAAGGATCGCCGCCATGAAATCCTCTAGTGTCTCGGCCAAAACCAACCTGTTAAGTACCAACGGCCTGACCGGATCGTTGCTGCGCCGTGGTGTGTTGCGGCAGATGGCGCAACTCAAACACGGGCAACTGGTGGTCTTCGAAGACGGCGAACGGCACGTCTTCGGTACCGCCGGCAACCATCTCGTAGGCGAAATCCATATCCTCGACGCCGCGGCCTGGGGACTGGTGGCGAGTAACGGCTCGATTGGCGCGGGCGAAGCGTTTATCCACGGCTACTGGAGTTCGCCGGATTTGACGGCAGTGGTGCGTGTCTTCGTCAGCAACCTTGTCGTACTGGATGCGCTGGAAGGTGGACTGGCAAAACTGAGCCGCCCGTTCGTGCAGAGCCTGCACTGGCTCAATCGCAACACACGCAAGGGCTCGCAGAAAAACATCGCGGCACATTACGACCTCGGCAATGACTTGTTTGAGCAGTTTCTCGACCCGACCATGATGTATTCCGCCGCGCAGTTCCTCACCCCTGAAGACACCCTGGAACAGGCGCAACTGAACAAGCTCGAACGTATCTGCCAGAAACTCGCGCTGCAACCCAGCGATCACCTGCTGGAAATCGGCACCGGCTGGGGCAGCATGGCGCTTTACGCCGCCCAGAAATACGGCTGCAAAGTCACCACCACCACACTGTCGAAAGAGCAGTACGCCTTTACCGCGCAACGGATCGAAGCCCTGGGTTTGCAAGATCAGGTCACACTGCTCCTGTCCGATTATCGCGACCTGACCGGGCAGTACGACAAACTGGTGTCGATCGAGATGATCGAAGCGGTTGGTCATCGCTTCCTGCCGATCTACTTCAAGCAATGCGCGCAGCTGCTCAAGAGCAACGGCTTGATGCTGTTGCAAGCGATCACCATCCGCGAGCAGCGCTACGAACAAGCCAAGAGCAATGTCGATTTCATTCAGCGTTACATTTTCCCCGGCGGCGCCCTGCCCTGCGTGCAGAAAATGCTGGAGATTGTCAGCCGTGACACCGACATGAACCTACTGCACATGGAGGATTTCGGCCTGCACTACGCCCGAACCTTGCGCCTGTGGCATGAGAATTTTCGCCGCGCCCACGGTCGCTTGAGCGAAATGGGCTACGATGACTATTTCCTGCGGCTGTGGGAATTTTATCTGTGCTACTGCGAAGGTGGTTTCCTGGAACGCACCATCGGCACGGCGCAATTGCTGCTGGCCAAACCCGCCGCGATGCCGGCGCCGCTGCTCGGCCGATTCGATGCTTGAACGATGGGCAAATGCCGCGCTGTTTCAGGTCGGCTGGTTTGCCTGCGTGATCGGAGGCAGTGGTCTGTGGTTGCTGGTGGCGTTGGCGGTGCTGGTGATTCATCTGTTGTGGATAAGTCGCTGGGCTGATGAAGGCCGACTGATCCTCAGCGTGGTGCTGCTGGGAACGACGGTCGACAGTTCGTTGCGCTGGCTGGGGGTGTTCGACTTCAACGATGTCGCGCCGCTGATTCCGATGTGGCTGATGCTGTTGTGGGCGTTGCTGGCAACCACTTTGCGACATTGCCTGCAATGGACCGCCAATCCCTGGTGGCTCGGCAGCCTACTGGGCGCCGTCGGTGGGCCGTTGTCGTATTACGCGGGAGGACAATTGGCCGGGGTGCAATTTCCCTACGGACAATGGCCGACACTGATCGGCATCGGATTACTGTGGGCGCTGCTGTTTCCCACACTGCATTTCATGGCTCAGCGGCTGGCGTCCGATACTCACAGCTGAGCGTCCGTCAGGCCTTTCACACAGCCCCGGCCCACTGCCTTACACTGCGTGCCATGAAAACCATTCCCCACACGCAAATCGCTGAACCGGTGGTCACTTGCTCGACCTGCGCAGCTTGCTGCTGCCAGCTTGAAGTCATGCTGATCACCGACACAGGCGTGCCCGAACGTTTTATCGATACTGATGACTGGGGTGGGGAAGTCATGTTGCGTCTGGATGACGGTTGGTGTGCTGCGCTGGATCGCAACACCATGATGTGCACCATCTACGAGAAACGCCCGCTGATCTGCAGGGAGTTCGAGATGGGCGCACCGGAATGCATCGACGAACGCCAGGGGATTACCACGGCGTATCGCTGAACTCAAACCCACCCCCATTGATTGTGCAGTGTGCTTAGAGCGGCATCGTGTAATGCAGTGCGTAGCTTTCTACACCATTGTTCGGGCTGCTGAGCCCGGCATTGGAATAGTGCGTCGCACGAATCCCGACTTCATGCCCGCCCGCAAAGCGCAGCCCAAAGCCGAACCGGTCTTCAAACTGAAAGGCATTGCCGAGATTGTTGTTTTCGACTTCGGTATTGGCGAACACTGCCACGCCAACCCCCAACTCCACATAGGGTTTGACGGTCTGCCCGGCAAACTCGTAAACCAGCACCGGCGAGAACGACAGGCTGTGGTTGCTGGAGGTCTTGTTGCCTTCCCAATAGGTGTAGGCACCGCTCCAGTAACCGGTCAAACGACCGACATCACTCTGCAACCAGCTCTTGTCCCAATCGAATTGCAGGCCCAGTCGGTAGGTCATGGTCGACTCGCTGGTCTGGCCAACCGCGAACTCAACGCCTGCCGCCTGTGCGGTAAAACTGTGCCCCATCAGTGCGGCCGCAATCGCAGCCAAGCAGAATAGTCGCTTCATTAGAAACATCCTTTTCCGAACGATTTCGTATGGTTTTTTTGTTGCTTAACGCTATAGAAGTCGACGCTTAATCAGAAGTTCACCCCAATGACTCGTTTGCCCCAGGCGTTAACTTACCCTTTAAAGCTTTGCACAACGCCAGCGGTATTCCACAGTATCGGCAAGATATTTCTGAAATGTTCCGGATCGGAACTCGTCCAGAACTGTGCGGCACGTGCAGGCCCCTCGGCGAGCAATTCACGCTCGGCCAACAGACGCTGAAGTTGCCGCGCTACAGCGGCGCCGGTGTCGATCAGGCTGATGTCTTCAGGGATCATCTGCTTAAGCAACGGCTTTAGGAAGGGGTAATGCGTGCAGCCGAGAATTATTGTGTCGCACCCGGCGCCGAGCAGCGGCTCGACATACCTGGCAAGCAACTGGCGCAGTGCAGGACTGTGCAGATCGCCGTTTTCAATCAGCTCCACCAGGCCGGGGCACGGCTGAGTGAGGACGCGCACATCGGCGGCGAAACGGTCGAGCAAAGCGGCGAACTTGGCACTTTGCAAGGTGCCGGTGGTGGCGAGTACGCCGACCACTCCGCTGCGGGTGGCGGCAGCGGCCGGTTTGACCGCCGGCTCCATGCCGACGATGGGCCACTCGGGATAATCGCGCCGCAAGTCTGCAACGCCAGCGACAGTCGCCGTGTTACAGGCCAGCACCAAAGCCTTGGCGCCTTGCTGCTGAAAAAAACCGGCCATCACACTGCAACGATGACGGATGAATTCCGGGGTTTTCTCGCCATAGGGAATATTCCCGCAATCGGCGACGTACAACAGTGACTCGTCGGGCAGCAAACGCTGGATCTCGGCCAGCACCGAAAGCCCACCAACGCCGGAGTCGAACACGCCAATCGGCGCTTCACGCATGCTTCGAACCACAGACGCTGCAGCCTGGATCACGCTTGACCCGTAATTCGCGAAAGCGCGAGCCCAAGGCATCGATCAACAACAGACGCCCCACCAGCGGCTCGCCGAAACCGACCAGCAATTTCATGGCTTCCAGCGCCTGGAGGCTGCCGACCAGCCCAACCAAAGGCCCCACGACGCCGGCTTCGCTGCACGTCAATTCGGCTTCGCTGCCGTGACCATACAAACAGTGATAGCACGGACTCTCCGGACGACGCAGGTCGAACACCGACAACTGCCCTTCCAGCCGAATCGCAGCGCCACTGACCAGAGGTTTGCGGGCGGCGACACACGCAGCGTTGACCGCTTCGCGGGTGGAGAAATTATCGGAACAGTCCAGCACCAGATCCACCGTGGCCACGGCGGCGGCCAGGGAATCTTCGTCCAGCGCGGTGCGATGGGCGATCAACTGAATCTCGGGATTGATCGCGTTCAGTCGGCGAATGGCCGAATCGACCTTGCTCAGGCCGACGCTGTCGGTGTCGTGAACAATCTGGCGTTGCAAATTGGTCAGGTCGACGGTGTCGAAGTCCGCCAAATGCAACTCGCCGACGCCAGCAGCTGCCAGGTACAGCGCAACCGGTGAGCCGAGACCGCCGAGACCGACGATTAACACGCGGCTTTCTTTCAGTCGCAACTGGCCGTCGATGTCGACGTGCTGCAATAGAATCTGCCGACTGTAGCGCAACAATTCCTGATCATTCAGCACGGCAGGCGCCCCAGGCTGATACGTTCGTGCCCGCCCAGATCGGTGCGGCTGTGGACGTCTTCAAAGCCGCGGATCAGTAGCAAATCGCGTACTGCATGGGCTTGATCGTAACCGTGTTCGAGCATCAGCCAACCGCCCGTTTCAAGGTAATCCGGCGCCTGGGCGACGATCAGACGCAGATCGTCGAGCCCGTCGACGCCGGCCACCAAGGCACTGGCCGGTTCGAAGCGCACATCGCCTTCCACCAGATGCGGGTCGGCGGATGCGATGTAAGGCGGGTTGCTGATGATCAGTTGAAAACGCTGACCTTCCAGGGCACTGAACCAATGACTGCTCAGCACGGTGGCGTTGTTCAGGTGCAAGCGCTGGCGATTGCGCTCGGCCAGGGCCACGGCTTCGAGCACGCGATCCACGGCAGTAACCTTCCAGGCCGGACGCTCGCTCGCCAGGGCCAGGGCAATGGCGCCGCTACCGGTGCCGAGATCGAGGACCTTGGCAGGTGTGGCTGGCAGGCGTTCAAGCGCCGCTTCCACCAACAGCTCGGTGTCCGGGCGCGGGATTAGCGTGTGTGGCGCAACTTCCAGATCGAGCTTCCAGAAACCTTGCTGGCCGAGGATGTAGGCCACCGGCTCACCGCCACGACGGCGTTGCAGGTACTCGGCAAACTTCAGCGCCGCTTCGCTCGGAACGATGCGCTCGGGCCAGGTGTGCAGAAAACTGCGGGACTTGCCCAACGCTGCGGCGAGCAACAATTCGGCATCCAGGCGCGCGGAGGGCGAATCCGGCAGGTCGGCGGCGCGTAACAAACTGGCAATGATCGTCATTTACTCACCTATCGCTGCCAATTGGTCAGCCTGGTATTCGGCCAGCAACGGCTCGATCACCGCGTCGACACCACCCGCGAGGATTTCGTCGAGGGAATACAGCGTCAGGTTGACCCGGTGATCGGTGACCCGGCCCTGGGCAAAGTTGTAGGTGCGGATCCGCTCGGAGCGATCGCCCGACCCCACCAGCAATTTACGCTCGCTGGCGATGGCATTGGCGGCGGCGCTGGTCTGCTGGTCATTGAGCTTGGCCGACAGCCAGGACATCGCCCGGGCGCGGTTCTTGTGCTGGGAACGTTCTTCCTGGCACTCGACGACAATACCGGACGGCAGGTGAGTAATGCGGATCGCCGAGTCCGTTTTGTTAACGTGCTGACCACCGGCACCGGAGGATTTGTAGGTATCGATGCGCAAATCCGAGGGGTTGATCTCGATCGCTTCCTGTTCGTCCGGCTCGGGCAACACCGCCACAGTGCAGGCCGAGGTGTGGATGCGACCCTGGGACTCAGTGGCCGGAACCCGTTGCACGCGATGCGCACCGGATTCGAATTTCAACTTGCCGTAGACGCTGTCGCCTTCGACTCGGGCGATGACTTCTTTATAGCCGCCGTGCTCGCCGATGTTCTCCGAGAGGATCTCCACCCGCCAACCGCGACGCTCGGCGTAACGCGAATACATGCGGAACAGGTCGCCGGAGAAAATCGCCGCCTCGTCACCGCCGGTGCCGGCGCGAATTTCGAGGAACACGTTACGCCCGTCATTCGGATCCTTGGGCAGCAGCATGCGTTGCAGGCTGGCTTCGATGTCGATCAGTTGCTCTTTGGCTTCGCGGACTTCTTCCACGGCCATTTCGCGCATGTCCGGGTCGCTGTCCTTGAGCAGCGCCTGGGCGCCGTCAAGGTCGCTTTGCACTTTGAGCAACTGTTTATAGGCATCGACAATCGGCTCGACTTCCGCGTATTCCTTGGAATAGGTGCGGAATTTGTTCTGATCGGAAATGACTTCGCCGTCGCCAAGCAAGGCGGTCAATTCCTCGAAACGGTCCTGGAGGATGTCCAGCTTATTGAGCAGTGACGCTTTCATTGCGGTTTCTTATCCGAAAAGCTATCCGATGAGCCCTCATTAAGGGCAAAGAGTTCCTGGGCCATGGCCAGCGCATCGAGGCGGCCTTCGGCAGAGAGCTTTTTCAACTGCACGCTCGGTGCGTGCAAGAGTTTGTTAGTCAGGCCCCGCGCCAGTTGCACCAGCACGTCTTCGGCGCTGCTGCCGTTGGCCAGCATGCGCTGGGCCTTCTGCAATTCTTCGTCGCGCATGCGCTCGCTTTGTTGGCGATAGGCCTTGAGCACATCCACCGCCGCCAGTTCACGCAGGCGGACCATGAAATCTTCGGCACCGACCGAGACCATCTCTTCTGCCGCTTGGGCTGCGCCCTGGCGGCTCTTGAGGTTCTCGGCGACCACTTCGTGGAGATCGTCGACGCTATACAGGTAAACGTCGTCCAGTTCGCCGACTTCCGGCTCGATATCCCGAGGGACGGCGATGTCTACCATGAAGATCGGCTTGTGCTTGCGCAGTTTCAAGGCGCTTTCCACCGCGCCCTTGCCAAGGATCGGCAACTGGCTGGCGGTGGAACTGATAACGATGTCGCTGCGCACAAGCTCGGCCGGGATTTCCGAGAGCAACACCGCATGGGCGCCGAACTGCTCGGCCAGAATGCTCGCGCGCTCCAGGGTGCGGTTGGCGACCACGATGCGCTTCACACCCAATTCGTGCAGATGGCGGGCGACCAGGGTGATGGTCTCACCGGCGCCGATCAGCAAGGCCTGACTGCGTTGCAGATCACTGAAAATCTGTTTCGCCAGGCTGACCGCGGCAAACGCCACGGAGACCGGGTTCTCGCCGATGGCGGTGTCGGTGCGCACCTGTTTGGCCGCGTTGAACGTCGCCTGGAACAACCGCCCGAGCAACGGACCGATGGTGCCGGCTTCGCGGGCCACGGCGTAAGCCGATTTCATCTGACCGAGAATCTGCGGTTCGCCCAACACCAGCGAATCGAGCCCGGAGGCCACCCGCATCATGTGACGAACTGCCGCATCATCTTCGTGCACATAAGCGCTCGCGCGCAGCTCCTCGAGGCTCAAATGGTGATAATCGGCCAGCCAGCGCAGGATGACGTCCGCCGAAAGGTGATCCTGTTCTATATAGAGTTCACTGCGATTGCAGGTGGAGAGGATCGCAGCTTCGCGGCTGTCGGTGAGTCGGCAGAGCTGCTGCAAGGCCTCCACCAGCTGCTCAGGGGTAAAGGCCACGCGCTCGCGGACGTCTACTGAAGCAGTCTTGTGGTTAATACCGAGTGCAAGGAAGGCCATTCATAGTCGCTGATGGTGACGTGAAGCCGACAATTGTCCTACTTCGACAGAGCCAGAACAACTACTGCTGACTATTGCCCCAATGACCTGCCTCTATAAAGGCATCACTGAGACTCGGTTATGTTTGGCCGAAGGCTTGTGTCATGATGATCCGACCGCAGGTTAGTCGTCCTTTTCCTATATGAATAGATCTTCCGCGTTGCTCCTCGCTTTTGTCTTCCTCAGCGGCTGCCAGGCCTTGGCACCCGTTTCGTCGGACGGTACGCCGCCGGTCGAAGACAGCACTCCGGCCCCTGAAAAGCCCAAGGTTTACAGCTCATTTAGTGAAGAAACCGTCTTCAGCCTGCTGAGCGCCGAACTGGCTGGCCAGCGCAATCGTTTTGACATTGCCCTGGACAACTACGTCACCCAGGCCGTTAATACCCAGGATCCGGGCATCTCCGAACGGGCATTCCGCATCGCCGAGTACCTGGGCGCCGATCAGGCCGCCCTGGATACCGCGCTGATCTGGGCGAAAAACGCCCCGGACGACCTCGAGGCGCAACGAGCTGCTGCCGTGCAACTGGCTCGCGCCGGGCGTTATGACGACTCCATGGTCTATATGGAGAAAGTCCTGCAAGGCAAGGGCGACACGCATTTCGACTTCCTCGCCCTGTCTGCGGCCGATACCGACCAGGACACGCGCAACGGCTTGATGAAAAGTTTTGATCGCTTATTGCAGCGCCATCCAAACAACAGCCAACTGATTTTCGGCAAAGCCTTGCTACTGCAACAGGACGGTGACGCCAAGGGTGCGCTGGGCCTGCTGGAAGACAATCCACCGGATGACGGCGAAATCGCACCGATCCTGCTGCGCGCGCGCCTGCTGCAAACGCTCGATCGTGGCGATGAAGCCTTGCCGCTGCTGCAAAAAAGCATCAAGAAGTACCCGGACGACAAACGCTTGCGCCTGACTTACGCGCGCATGCTGGTTGAACAGGATCGCATGGACGATGCCAAAGTCGAGTTCTCGAGCCTGGTACAGCAATACCCGGAAGACGACGATCTGCGTTACTCCCTGGCGCTGGTCTGCCTGGAAGCCAAGGCCTGGGATGAGGCCAAGGGCTATCTGGAAGACCTGATCGCCCGTGAAAGCCACGTCGATTCGGCGCACCTGAACCTCGGTCGTATCGCTGAAGAACGCAACGACCCCCAAGGCGCGCTGATCGAGTACGCCCAGGTCGGCCCGGGCAATGATTACCTGCCGGCGCAATTGCGTCAGGCCGATATTTTGATGAACAACGGCAAGACCGCCGAGGCCCAAAGCCGTCTGGTGACGGAGCGCGACGAGCAGCCCGATTACGCGATTCAGTTGTATTTGATCGAAGCCGAAACCTTGTCCGCCAATAAACAGCCCGACAAGGCCTGGAATGTATTGCAGCAAGCCTTGCAGAAGTACCCGGATGATCTGAATCTGCTGTACACCCGCGCCATGCAAGCGGAAAAACGCAATGACCTGGCGCAGATGGAAAAAGACCTGCGGCTGATCATCAAGCGCGACCCGGACAACGCGATGGCGTTGAACGCCCTCGGTTACACCCTGTCCGATCGTACGACGCGCTACGCCGAAGCCAAGACCTTGATCGAACAGGCGCACCAGATCAATCCGGAAGACCCGGCGGTTCTCGACAGCCTCGGCTGGGTGAATTTCCGCCTGGGCAACCTCGATGAGGCCGAACGTTACTTGCGCCAGGCCCTGGAGCGCTTTCCCGATCAGGAAGTCGCCGCTCATCTGGGTGAGGTCCTGTGGGCCAACGGCAAGCAACGCGAAGCCAAGCAAATCTGGGGCAAGTTCCTCAAGGATCAACCCGACAGCCCTATCCTGCGCAGCACCATCAAGCGCCTGACCGGATCAGAGACTCTTTAAGATTATGTTTTTGCGCCACCTCATTGTTTTCAGCTTTATCGCCCTGCTCGCCGGTTGCGCAGGCTTCGGTGCCCGCGAATCGGTCCAGGGCCAAGGCAACCCGGCCCAATGGCGCGAGTACAAACAGCAACTGACCCGTCTCGACGGCTGGCAGATCAACGGCAAGATCGGCATTCGCGCCCCGAAAGACTCGGGCAGCGGCACGTTGTTCTGGCTGCAGCGTCAGGATTACTACGACATTCGCCTCTCCGGCCCCCTGGGTCGCGGCGCAGCACGCTTGACCGGTCGCCCCGGCAAAGTCTCACTGGAAGTCGCCAACCAGGGCCGCTATGAAGCGCCGACGCCTGAAGTGCTGGTCGAGGAACAATTGGGCTGGAAGTTGCCGGTCTCCAATCTGGCCTGGTGGGTTCGCGGGCTCCCGGCGCCGGACAGCAAAAGCCGTCTGACGCTCGATGCCGACAGCCGGCTGGCCAATCTGGAGCAGGATGGCTGGCAAGTCGAATACCTCAGCTATGCCGAGCAAAACGGCTTTTGGCTGCCCGAGCGGATCAAACTGCACGGCACCGACCTTGACGTCACGCTGGTGATCAAGGAATGGCAACCTCGCAAACTGGGGCAGTGAACATGACGGCTACTCGCTTGACGCTGCCCTCCCCGGCCAAACTCAATCTGATGCTGCACATCCTCGGTCGCCGCGAAGACGGGTACCACGAGCTGCAGACTATTTTTCAGTTTCTCGATTACGGCGATGAAATCACGTTCGCCGTTCGTGATGACGGTGTGATTCGGTTGCACACTGAATTCGATGGCGTTCCTCATGACAGTAATTTAATCGTCAAGGCCGCAAAAAAACTTCAGGAACAATCCGGTTGTTCGCTCGGGATTGATATCTGGATCGAAAAAATCCTGCCCATGGGCGGTGGCATCGGTGGTGGCAGCTCAAATGCCGCGACCACTTTGCTGGGCCTCAATCATCTCTGGCAACTGGGTTGGGATGAGGATCGGCTGGCCGTGCTGGGCCTGACGCTTGGCGCGGACGTCCCGGTTTTCGTGCGTGGGCACGCGGCTTTCGCCGAGGGCGTGGGGGAGAAACTGACCCCTGTTTACCCCGCCGAGCCGTGGTATCTCGTGCTTGTGCCGCAAGTCTCTGTAAGTACAGCAGAAATTTTTTCAGATCCGTTGTTGACACGTAACTCTTCTCCCATTAAAGTGCGCCCCGTTCCCAAGGGAAACAGTCGAAATGACTGCTTACCGGTGGTAGCAAGGCGTTATCCAGATGTACGTAACGCATTGAATTTGTTAGGTAAATTTACCGAAGCAAAACTCACCGGAACTGGAAGTTGTGTGTTTGGGGGCTTCCCAAGCAAAGCTGAAGCTGATAAAGTCTCGGCCCTTCTTACAGAGACCCTTACAGGGTTTGTAGCAAAGGGAAGCAACGTTTCGATGTTGCATCGCAAGCTGCAAAGTCTGCTCTAAAGGAACCGATTACTGGGTAATCGTTGCAACAGATACAGGGGCGTCGCCAAGCGGTAAGGCAGCAGGTTTTGATCCTGCCATGCGTTGGTTCGAATCCAGCCGCCCCTGCCATTTTCCAATACTCATCCAGGTTACCCTCAGCCTTCAGGTACTGCGCGTGTCCAAGATGATGGTCTTTACGGGGAACGCTAACCCCGATCTGGCTCGGCGTGTTGTACGTCAGCTGCATATCCCTCTCGGTGACATCTCTGTCGGCAAGTTCTCCGACGGCGAAATTACTGCCGAGATCAATGAAAACGTCCGCGGTAAAGATGTCTTCATTATTCAGCCGACTTGCGCTCCGACCAACGATAACCTGATGGAACTGGTAGTGATGGCTGATGCCTTCCGCCGCTCCTCGGCTACTCGTATCACTGCTGTAATTCCTTACTTTGGTTATGCCCGTCAGGATCGCCGTCCGCGTTCCGCACGTGTGGCTATCAGCGCGAAAGTCGTAGCTGACATGCTTACCGTAGTCGGCATCGACCGTGTTCTCACGGTTGATCTGCATGCTGACCAAATCCAGGGCTTCTTCGATATTCCGGTAGATAACATCTACGGCTCCCCGGTATTGGTGGATGACATTGAAGATCAGCGCTTCGAAAACCTGATGATCGTGTCCCCGGACATTGGCGGCGTCGTGCGTGCACGTGCTGTTGCCAAATCCCTGGGCGTGGATCTCGGGATCATCGACAAACGCCGTGAGAAAGCCAATCACTCTGAAGTGATGCATATCATCGGTGATGTCGAAGGGCGTACCTGTATTCTGGTCGATGACATGGTCGATACCGCCGGCACTCTGTGCCACGCGGCCAAGGCCCTGAAAGAGCATGGCGCTGCCAAGGTTTTCGCCTACTGCACACACCCGGTGCTGTCCGGTCGGGCGATCGAAAACATTGAAAATTCCATGCTGGACGAACTGGTGGTGACTAACACCATCCCGTTGTCCGCCGCTGCTCAAGCCTGTTCGCGTATCCGTCAACTGGATATCGCGCCGGTAGTTGCTGAAGCGGTTCGCCGCATCAGCAATGAAGAATCGATCAGCGCGATGTTCCGTTAAGGGCCCTGCCCTTCTCGAACATTTCGTTGACGAAAAGCGCCCCGCCCCGGCATTCCTGTCGGGGCGGGGCTTTTTTGCCCATATCGCCTTTAGCGCTGGTCGCAAACGCTGGGGCGAATGTGGTTATTTTGGAGATACAACATGAACGATTTTACTCTGAATGCTGAAGTGCGTTCCGACCTGGGGAAAGGTGCGAGCCGCCGCCTGCGTCGTCTCGCAAGCCTGGTACCTGCTGTAGTTTACGGTGGCGAAAAAGCCCCTGAATCCATCAGCATGCTGGCTAAAGAAGTTGCCAAACTGCTCGAAAACGAAGCGGCTTACAGCCACATCATCGAGCTGAACGTTGGCGGCACCAAGCAAAATGTAATCATCAAAGCTCTGCAGCGTCACCCGGCCAAAGGCCACGTGATGCACGCTGACTTCGTACGCGTTGTAGCTGGCCAGAAACTGACCGCTACCGTGCCTGTACACTTTGTTGGTGAAGAAGCTCCGATCAAGAAAGGCGGCGAAATTTCGCACGTTGTTGCTGAAATCGAAGTGACCTGCCTGCCAAAAGACCTGCCTGAATTCATCGAAGTCGACCTGGCTAACGCCGAAATCGGCTCGATCATTCACCTGTCCGACCTCAAAGCCCCTAAAGGCGTTGAGTTTGTTGCTCTGGCACACGGTGATGACAAGGCTGTTGCCAACGTTCACGCTCCACGTGTTGCTCCAGAAGCTACTGAAGAAGGCGCAGCAGAGTAATTTCACTCTGTTCGCCGGAGTGAGCGGAAACATCGCGGACTAGAGCGTAGCGAGAAAGCGGGCGAGAACGCGGAGTTTACATAATGGTAAATGAGCACTTGTCGTCCACTTTCGCCGCACTCCCTGAAGGCGGCGATGTTATCCACCACTCCAAGGAAGGGCCCCTATCGTGACTGCCATCAAACTGATCGTTGGCCTGGGAAATCCAGGCGCTGAATACGAACAGACCCGGCATAACGCAGGGGCCCTTTTTGTTGAGCGCATCGCGAACGCGCAAGGCGTAAACCTTGTGGCGGATCGCAAATATTTCGGCCTGACCGGGCGCTATTCGCATCAGGGTCAGGATGTTCGTTTATTGATTCCCACCACGTACATGAACCGCAGCGGCCAGGCCGTAGCGGCACTCGCTGGTTTCTTCCGCATCACGCCTGAAGAAATCCTCGTGGCGCACGACGAACTCGACCTGCCACCCGGCGTTGCCAAGCTCAAACAGGGCGGCGGCCATGGCGGTCACAACGGGTTGCGCGACATTATTGCGCAACTGGGCAATCAGAATACCTTTCACCGCTTGCGGCTTGGCATTGGCCACCCGGGCGTTGCCAGTATGGTTTCAAATTTCGTCCTGGGTCGTGCGCCACGCGCCGAACAGGAAAAACTCGATGCCAGCATCGACTTTGCCCTCGGCGTGCTGCCGGATATCCTCGCCGGCGAATGGAACCGCGCGATGAAAAACCTGCACAGCCAGAAGGCCTGACTCTTATCCAAGGGGAAACACCATGGGATTCAATTGCGGCATCGTCGGCCTGCCTAACGTCGGCAAGTCCACCCTGTTCAACGCCCTGACCAAATCCGGGATCGCGGCCGAGAACTTCCCCTTCTGCACCATCGAACCGAACACCGGTATCGTGCCGATGCCGGACAGCCGTCTGGAAGCCCTGGCGGCCATCGTCAATCCCAAACGCGTCCTGCCGACCACCATGGAATTCGTCGACATCGCAGGCTTGGTGGCTGGCGCCTCGAAAGGTGAAGGCCTGGGCAACAAGTTCCTCGCCAACATCCGTGAAACCGATGCCATCGCGCACGTGGTCCGCTGCTTCGAAGACGAGAACGTGATTCACGTCTCCAACAGCGTCGACCCGAAACGCGACATCGAAATCATCGACCTGGAACTGATCTTCGCCGACCTCGACAGCTGCGAGAAGCAACTGCAGAAAGTCGCTCGCAACGCCAAGGGCGGTGACAAGGAGGCAGTAGTCCAGAAAGGCCTGCTGGAGCAATTGATCGCTCACTTCACCCTCGGCAAGCCTGCGCGCACCCTGATGAAAACCATGAATGCCGACGAGAAAGCGGTGATTCGTGGCTTCCACCTGTTGACCACCAAGCCGGTCATGTACATCGCCAACGTCGCTGAAGACGGTTTCGAGAACAACCCGCTGCTGGACATCGTCAAGGCCATTGCCGAAGAAGAAGGCGCCATGGTGGTTCCGGTCTGCAACAAGATCGAAGCCGAAATCGCCGAACTGGATGACGGCGAAGAGAAAGACATGTTCCTCGAAGCCTTAGGACTAGAAGAACCTGGCCTGAACCGCGTGATCCGCGCTGGCTACGAGATGCTGCACCTGCAGACCTACTTCACCGCCGGTGTCGAAGAAGTCCGCGCCTGGACAGTCCGCGTCGGTGCCACCGCACCACAAGCCGCGGGTGTGATCCACACCGACTTCGAAAAAGGCTTCATCCGCGCCGAAGTCATCGCCTACGACGACTTCATCCAGTACAAGGGCGAGGCCGGCACCAAAGAAGCCGGCAAATGGCGTCTGGAAGGCAAGGACTACATCGTTAAAGATGGCGATGTGATGCACTTCCGTTTCAACGTGTAACGGTGACCGTGGATTTACACGGATCTCGATAGACACAAAATCCCCGTAATCACTCGCTGATACGGGGATTTTTGCGTCTTGGGATCACCATCCTCCTCGACTACATGCAGACCTTGCGGGCCTGCGCGTAACGTATTGGCCAGGGTCACGGCAGCCTGTCGTTCACGATACCGCCGTGATACACCTTCTGTCAGGTCGCTTCGGGTAAAGGGTGCGCTTTCTCCGGCGGCTTGATTGAGCCGATGTAAACCGCAAAGATAGTCACCAGCGCGCCGCAAATCTGCAGCGTGGAGCTGGCCTTGCCGAGAAAGGTGACATCAATGAAATACGTGATCACCGGCTCCAGTAACAGGATCAGTCCGGCCAACCCCAGGCTGATGGCTCCGATCGAACGGTTGACCAGCAACCAGCCGACAAACTGCACCAGTACCCCGTATATGATCAGCATCAGCAAGGTTTGCCCATCCACGATGGCCAAGCTTTCCCCAGTTGCCAGCGCGTATGTCAGCAGAACCAGTGCCGCCCAAAGACTCAAATTGAGCATCTGTGCGATCTTGTCACCCCCGCCGTCAGGCAACTGGGTGTTGATCTTCAGGAAGTACACGCAGATGGCATACGCCAGCCCCGACAGCACGCCATACACCACGCCCTTGATCCCTACCGCACTGGTCATCTCGGGTAGCAACAACAGATAGAGCCCAACAAACGCCAAAGTAATGGATACCAGGAAGTAGATCGAAGGTTTTTCCTTCAACAGGTACAACCCCAGTAGGGTCATGAAGAACACCTGACAGTTGGTCAGGATCGACCCGATGCCTGGGCCGACGATATAGATGCTCTGGTGCCAGAGCACCAGGTCAATGGCCAAAAATACCCCAGCCAACGCGGTGTAAAGCTGCGCCTTTGCGCTTTTGAGCAGCACCGGTGTTTTGCGCACCTTGAGCAGCAGGAAGAACAGGATCGAGGCGAACACCATCCGATAGAACCCTGCGCCACCCGCGCCGATATGGGCGAAAGCGACGGCTAGAGCAGACAGACTGAGCATCAGTCCACCGATGGTCAATTCAATGATTGCCCGATTGTTATTAGTCGACATGAGAAACCTCATTGATAAAGACCAGAGTATCCGTGTCACTGTCCGGTTCGCTTAACGTGGCTTGTTCCAGCACCTGGTGCATAGCTTCGAAAATACTTTCCAGACCCGCCTCCAGGGTTTGGGTGTCGATAGTCAGAGCCGGCATCAGCTTGAGCACCTGATCTCCAGGACCGCAGCGCTCAATGATCAAACGACGTGCAAAGCAGGCACGCATGACCGCGGCAGCCAGTGAGGCATCGTGGAACTCGATGCCATAAAACAGTCCGCGGCCACGCACTTGCTTAATGTGCACAGCGAAGCGTTCGGTCACTACGCCGAGCCAGGTTTTGAGCAACGCTTCATTAGCCTGGATGTGTTTGACCAAACGATCGTCGCACCAGAATTCCTGCAGCGTCTTGGTCGCCGCAACAAAGGCCAGCGTGTTACCGCGGAATGTGCCGTTGTCTTCGCCTGGCGCCCACTGGTCCAACTCCGGGCGATGCAGCAACAGTGCGAACGGCAAGCCGTAACCACTGAGGGACTTCGACAGGCAGACCATATCTGGCGTGATGCCGGATGGTTCAAAACTGAAGAAGGTCCCCGTGCGACCACAACCGGCCTGGATATCATCAATAATCAACAGGATGTCGTGCTCCGCAGTCAGCTTGCGCAACCGCACCAACCAGTCAGCGGACGCTACGTTGATCCCGCCTTCGCCCTGGATGGTTTCCAGGATGACCGCAGCCGGTATATCCATGCCCGAACTGTTGTCGTTCAACAACCGCTCGAAGTACTCGACGGAGTCCAGCCCCTTCAGGTAACCGTCGTAGGGCATGCGAATCACATGAGGGTCGACGCTGGGCTGGCGATTGTCGCGGTTGCCGGTCAAGCCCAGGGAGGTATTGGACATGCCGTGAAAGCCATTGGTGAAGGCCACGATATGCTGCCGTCCGGTAACCTTGCGAGCCAGTTTGATCGCCGATTCCACCACGCTGGTGCCGGTGGGCGACGTGAACTGCATCTTGTAAGACAGCGCTCGCGGTTCGAGGATGATCTTACGGAAGTTGAAGATGAATTCCTGCTTGGCCCGGCTGTGCATATCCAGTGCAGCCTGAATCCCGTCACGCTGCAAGTAGTCAATCACCGCGGCCTTGACCGGCTTGGGGTTGTGGCCGTAGTTGACTGAGCCGGCGCAACTTAGAAAGTCGATGTACGCCTGCCCCTTGAGGTCATACAGATAGCTGCCTTGAGCCTGGTCGAAGACCACCGGAAAACTGCGGCAATAACTGCGCGCCTGGGACTCGACCTCAGCGAATATACCCAACTCATCCATTCCTGAAATTTCCATTTACTGCCTACTCATGTAAGGGGGTCGAGGTTCAGCGTTCGATTCAATCGCGACTCAGGCTATTTTTTCTGCGCCCTCTTCCAGCCCCAGTTGCTCGCTCAACGAACTGAAAATATCTCGGGCACGCAAAGACAACAGGCTGAAGGAGCCGGCATCGCCGTAGCCGTGGGACGACTCGCACAAGCCATTGAGGTAAAGGGCTGGCAAGCTGCAACCCTTGCGCGCAGACAGGCGATAATCGCGACCGATGCGAATCACGCCCTGGGCATCACAGTCCAGGCTTTCGGCAAGGTCTTGCAGAATGATTGGGAAACGCTCGTCCTGTGCGCCCGTGCCCAGGTTGCGGAACCCCGTGGCTAGCACGACAGCGTCGAGGTCAGGCAGTTGTTCGGCGGTTTGGCCTTGAGTGTCGAGTACCGTCAACGAATAGCCCTGCGCCGTGGGTGTGCAATGCTGGATTTCGCTGAAGTTCTTGATCGTAATCCTGTTTTTACCCTGCAACTTGTCTTCATACATCCCCACATACAACTCTGCGATCACGTCGGCGTCGGCAGCGGAATAGTTGGTGTAATGCAGGTGGCGGTTGATGTTCTTTTTCGCCTCGGCGGAGCTGTTGTAGTACTCGTCGACAAAGGACGGAAAGTACACGTGCTCGCTGAACTGGCTGGTGTCCTTGAGGCGGAAACCATAGCCGCGCTGCACGTTGATGATTTCCAGTTGCGGGTAGCTATGGCGCAGGTGCAGCATGATCTCGATCGCACTCTGACTGCCGCCGACCACCGCGACCCTTTTCAGCTCGCGCTGTTGGGCCAGTTGTGCCAAACGCCCGAGGTACTGGGTCAGATGGAAAACCTGATCCGGGGCGCAGTCTGCGAACACTTGCGGGATCACCGGCGTACGACCCGGTGCGAGCACCAGCGAACGGGCAAAAAACTGATTTCCGGCCTGAGTAGTCACGCAATACAGGTTGCTTAAAGGGTCCACCTGAATGGTCGTCACCGCCTGGCTGTAAGCCACATCCTTGGCAAAGAAACCCGCAACCCAGCGCACGTACTCCGCGAATTCGCTGCGTAGGGGAAACTCCAGACCTAGGTTTAGGTGCTCAAAAAGCCGATCATTTTCGAACAGGAAATTGGTGAAGGTGTAGCGGCTACGAGGGTTGCGCGGGGTCACCAGGTCGCGGCTCGGATGATTCTGAATATCGCTGCCCGACAGCATCATCTCCGGTTGCCATTTCGTACTGGAATGGCGCTCAAGAAATAGTCGCGTCCCGGCAAACTCCAATTCTTCCAAAGCAATGGCCAATGCGATATTAGCCGGCCCGAAACCTATTCCGATTACATCATAGACTTGTCCGTCACGTCCCGAATCCCTGGCATTAACTTTATGAACGCTCATAACTTCTCCCCACCTTGCAACAAATATCAGACTCGACAAAGCAGAAAAGCACCAAAGGTCTTTTCTGCCACGAGTCAAAAAAACAACTAATTTTTAATTGGCTTTAGTAGTTATCAGCAACACAGCTCTTTAAACTTCTTGCGCGGCCAACTTCAACCATTGTTGTACCGGTGCATAACCCAGAATGTTTTCGACATAGCCCTGCAGTTGTGCAGGGATGGCAATACCATAACGACGGAAGCGGAACACCACTGGAACAAACATCGCATCAACAATGCCGAAGTCACCGCAGAGGAACTGTGTTGAACCACTCACCTCACGGAGCTGATTCCAGATAGCGAATACCCGCATGATTTCCTCTCGGGTCTCGGCGGTTAGGCTTTCTGGGATGTCACCGGTGTTCAGGCCAAACGACATCTGCGTGCGCAGGTGGGTGAAACCGGAGTGCATCTCTGCCGCAGCGGCTCGTGCCAGGGCCTTGACCCGTGAATCTTGAGGCCAAAGGTTGGCGGCCGGATATGTGCCGGCAATGTATTCGCTGATGGCCAGGCTGTCGTTGATGACGACATCATCAAGCAGCAGCGCCGGCACCTTGCCGGAAGGCGAGTGCTCCAGAATGCGCTGGCGGGTGTCGCTTTGTTCCAGTTTGATCTGAAGGGTTTCAAATGCGACATCCGCTGTCACAAGCACCAGCCACGCACGAAAGGACCATGAAGACTTATTAAAATCCCCAACTACCAGTTTTGTAGACATCGCATCCCCTAGCTTGTGTTATGAAATAGGTGCTAAATTTAGCGGCCTTTTTTTCATACGTATTGCACAAAACTGGACAATTCATGGACGAGAATCGCCGCAACAAAGCCCCTCAAAAAGACAAGGACTTTGTTCAATTCTGGCGTATACCCGAAGGCGACTGTGAGTTGCTATCTGCGCGTTACAGCACTCAATCTTTCGGCCGACATTCACATGACCGATACGCTATCGGCGTTATAAGTAGCGGTGTCGAAAAACTTTTTTATCGCGGCAGTTACTACATGGGGGTCGCTGGCAGTGTGGTCACCATTACCCCCGGGGAGATCCACGACGGCTTGCCAGGCCATGATGAGGGCTGGATGTATCGAATGCTCTATATCGACCCCGAATGGGTCAATCGGATGGTGTTCCAAGGGCGTTTTTCAGACGATCATATTCATCTTTTTCAAACAGCTCTGAGCCAGGCCCCCGACTTCGCCCGGACCTTTCTGCATCAACATCAAATCATTGAAAAATCCCCCTCCAGCCTTGAACGGGAAACTATCCTGCTGGATCTGGTGACGCAGGTCTTCGAGCGCAGCGGAGCGCCCATCGAACCAGTCAGTGCGGCTGAGCAGCACGCAGTGCAAAAGATCAAGAGGAAGCTCGAAGACGAGTTCGACAAACATCTGTCTCTGGATGAACTGGCGCAATTGGTGAACCTTGACCCTCTTTACCTGATCCGGGTGTTCAAAAAAAGCGTTGGCGTCTCCCCCCACAGCTTTCAAATCCAGAAAAGAATCGCCCAGGTCCAAAAACTGCTGCGCACCGGGTCCAGTCTCGCAGAAGCGTCATTCACTTGCGGCTTCTTCGATCAAAGCCACATGACCCGAGCCTTCAAAAAAGTAGTCGGCATCACACCCGGCAGTTTCCGCAACAGCAGTTCCTGAGCCTGTAACCCAGTGATTTGCGCATAGGGCATCACGGCTGTTGACGCCCGTTTCAACATTACTCGTTTCTATACCGGTCGGTCCGGGTCAGACTTTTTTGGTCCGTGGCAAGAAGATCGCCAACACCCCGAACAACGGCAAGAACGAACACAGGAAGTACACGTATTCGATACCGTGGATATCCGCCAGATGCCCGAGCAACGCTGCGCCAATCCCGCCGAAGCCGAACATCAGGCCAAAGAACACCCCGGCAATCATCCCGACGTTACCCGGCACCAGTTCCTGGGCGTAGACCACAATGGCAGAGAACGCCGAGGCCAGAATGAAACCGATCACCACGCTCAACACACTGGTCCAGAACAGGTCCACGTGGGGCAGCAACAGGGTGAACGGTGCGACGCCGAGAATCGAGAACCAGATCACCGCCTTGCGCCCGATCTTGTCGCCAATCGGTCCACCGAAGAAAGTCCCCGCCGCCACCGCTCCGAGAAACAGGAACAGGTGCAGCTGCGAACTGGCCACCGACAGGTCGAATTTCTCGATCAGGTAGAACGTGAAGTAACTGGTAAAACTGGCCATGTAGAAATACTTGGAGAACACCAGCAATCCGAGCACCACCAACGCACTGATCACCCGACGTTTCGATAAGCCGTGAGTCGCCGCCTGACCTTGCTTAAGCTTGAACAGGCTCAAGTGGTGGGCGTACCAACGGCTAATCCGATAGAGCACGAACAGCGCAAACACGGCGAACAAACTGAACCAGGCCACATGGCCCTGACCGTAAGGAATGACAATCGCTGCGGCGAGCAACGGCCCAAAGGCCGAGCCCGCATTACCACCGACCTGAAAGGTCGATTGCGCCAACCCGAAGCGCCCACCCGAAGCCAGCCGCGCCACGCGAGAAGCTTCCGGGTGAAAGGTCGAGGAGCCGATACCGATCAACCCGGCCGCCAGCAGTATCATCGGAAAGCTGCCCACCACTGACATCATCAGAATGCCGATCAACGTGCAGACTGTCCCGGCCGGTAGTAGCCAGGGTTTAGGGTGCCGATCGGTGTGATAACCCACCCACGGCTGCAACAGCGAAGCCGTCAGCTGGAACGTCAAAGTGATCAAGCCAACCTGGGTGAAGGTCAGGCCATAGTTGGCCTTGAGCATCGGATAGATCGACGGCAGCACCGACTGGATCAGGTCGTTGATCAAATGCGCCAGCGCCACCGCGCCAATAATGCGCATGACCAAAGGGCTGCTTTGTGAAGTCGCGGATGCCGGCACTGTGCCAGTCCGGGCATTGCTGATAGCCATAAGAGTTTCCGTACAACAGATGGGTGCACACAGGCAGGTGCGTCAATGTGCCATTTTTCAGTGCATCAGCGCCATCCCCTTAGCCTGCTAACGACCTCGGCTTTCATCGCTCAAAAGGTGATAGCGCAACGCCATGGTCTGAATCTTGCCTCTGTAATCCGCTTCACCGCGGCCCCTTACAAAGGGGACCGAGAATGGGAAGTTTCGCCACAGAGTCGGCCTACAGAGCTGACGAGGGTGAACTTTCGAGGCCTTTTATAAGGGCACACGTCGCGGCCGCAACGGTCTCGACGCACGCCGATGGTGCGTGGTGTCCAGAGGAGTTTTGGGGCATGCAGGCTTTTTTATCACCGGGGATCGGGTTGCTGGGGCGTTTTGGCTTCGCACGCAAATTTCAGCTGTTGTTCCTGCTGTTTATCCTGCCGCTGACGGGCAGTCTGTGGATGATCGGTCAGGACTATCGCGACAAACTGAACCTGATCTCCGGCGAACGTGCCGGGGTTCGGCAACTGCTTGCCCTGGATGCTCTCGATAACCTGCTCGCCGCCCAGCGTGACCGCGCGGCTCGCTGGCGCGCCACAGAAACCAATCGCCAGCCGACGCCAGCGACTATCGCGGCGATGGCCGCGTTCGATGCGGTTCAGCCAGCCCTCGCCCAAGCCACCTCGGACCTCGGCAACGCGCTGCAAACCGAAGGCGCCGAGGGCGAAACCCTGGCCCGTTATCAAACCCTGCAAACCACCCTCAACGGCCTGGACTCGAAAAGCCTGAGCAGCGTCGGTTGGTGGCCGGACGGTTACGATCGGTTCACCAATGCCTTAAGTGCCCTGCAAGCCTTGCGCGAGCAGATCGCCATGGATACTCGCCTGACCCTCGCGCCGTGGCTGGAAACTTATCTGCTGACCCAGATTTCCACGCAGCACGCACCCGACCTGATTGAACGAGTCGGCCGCCTTGCCAGCGTCGGTCAGGCATCAGTGGTGTCTGGACAGTTCACTCTGCAACGCCGTCTGCAATTGCGCGACTTGCGCAGCCGCATCGGCGATGCCAGGGAGCAGCTTGTCAAAACCGCGAGCCTGCTGGAGGCGCGGCTGCCCAGCGCGTTGCAAGCCTGGTCCGGGCAATACCATGACAGCCTCAAGCACCTGGACGCCGCGTTGAAAGCCCTCGATGACGGCGTGTTCGGCGGCAGCATCAAGCTCAAGCCGGAAGAGTTCGAACGCAATCTCGACGCCCTGCTCTCCGATTTCGCTTCGTTGCGTCAGCAGTCGCTGGTGTCGCTGGATCAGCGTCTGGATTACTACCACGGTTCGGCCATTCGCCAGTTCATCCTCGTCGCGACAATTTTTGGCTGTCTGCTCTTGGCCGCGCTGTACCTGTTCATCTGCTTGCAGGCCTCGATCCGTCGCAGCGCCAGCGGCATCACCCTGCTGGCCGAAGCCTTGCGTGACGGCAATCTGAGCCTTCAAGTACCGGTGCAGGGCCGCGACGAACTGGCCGCCATCAGCACCGCCCTCAATGTTGCGGTAGTGCAGCTGCGCAATAGTCTGCTGGGGGTCGATCATGAAACCTTGCAGCTGAGCAACGCGGTGCGCACCCTCAACCATCACTCCAGCGGTGCCTTGGGGGAAGTCGAAGCTCAGCAGTTGCAGATCAGCCAGATCGCCGCGGCCGCCACACAATTGGCCGCCACCTCGCAAGGGGTTGCCCAGAGTTGCGAGCAGGCCTCCGGCAGCGCTCAGCACACCCAGCGCATCGCCGCCGACAGCAGCCGTGACAGCCAGCGCACGACGGCAAGCATTCAGCAACTCAATCAGCGCTTGAACGACACCGCCGCAGCACTGGGTCGGGTCAGTGAGCAGGGGCAGCAGATTCAATTGGTGGTGGACACCATTCGCGGGGTTGCCGAGCAGACGAATCTGTTGGCACTTAACGCCGCCATCGAGGCCGCTCGCGCGGGTGAGCAAGGTCGCGGTTTTGCGGTGGTGGCCGACGAAGTGCGCAGCCTGTCACAACGCACCCAGTCCTCCACCGCGCAGATTGCCGGCACAGTCGACAGCTTGCGCAACACAGTGAACGAAGCGGTAAGCTTGATGGAAGCCGCCTGCGGTCAGGCTCAATCCGACGCTGAAGCCGTCACTGGCCTGGGCGAACGGTTGGGGGAAATTGCCGATGCCGTGCAAAGCGTTACCGACACGCTGGCGCAGATCGCCACAGCGGTCGACGAGCAAGCGACCACCGCCGACGAAGTCAGCGGCAACATCCAGCAAGTCGATCAGGCGGCGGTACGCTTGCTCGAAGGCGCGCGGGCGGTGAACCTGGCGGCGGACACCTTGAGTCAAGGCAGCAAGGCCTTGAGTGCCAATACCGGGAGATTTCAGCTCAGTTGACGCCCTCCCCTGGCGCGTTTTTTCGGCTCAGGTGGATAAGCGGTTGAAAGCGTAGAGAAATATTTTAGATTTACGCTTGACACATCATCGTTACGAGCCAATAATGCGCGCCACTTGGCTACATAGCTCAGTTGGTTAGAGCATAGCATTCATAATGCTGGGGTCCGGGGTTCAAGTCCCTGTGTAGCCACCAAGTACTAAAAACGGCTTACCGAAAGGTAGGCCGTTTTTTTATGCCTCGAAAAAAGTGCCCCGCATAAACAGCGCGCCGAGCCACCCAATAAGTCGCATCAGGAACAAATCGCCGGCAACGCTGACAACGCCCGCTCCCATATCTGCCAGGTACGCAGCCAGACCATCGCCTGCCAGTCGCTGTCAGCGGGATAGAACTGCTCAAGCAGATTCAGTTTTATCGCGCGCCCCACGCCATCATTTGGATTGCCGTGCAGGTGCAGCCAGTGATCGTCGCGCAAGTGACGATGAACCTCGGCGCCGGGATACGTCCCGCACTCAATCACAAACGGCATCAACCGTACGTGCGGCAGCGCATTGATCAACGCCTGCGAGGTGTAGCCGGTGGCGGTGGCCGCAACACCGGTTTCGCTCAGCGTGTCGGCGCCGGTCAGCAGCGTGTAGAGCCACGGGCCGTAAATGGCCTGCGCATCCGCAAGCGCCGGATAGGCAGCCTCGGTAATGGTCAGCAACATCGGATGACCATACTCTCCGGCGCCGGTGTGCAAGTCGAAACACATGGCCACTTCGGCATGGGAGACATGCTTTTGAAGGATCTGATGCAACGTACGGTTCGACCAGCTCGGTGCCCGTCCGCCGTAAAACAAACCATCGGGATGACAGTGCTGGCCGCCCTCGACAATCGACATCACCGCTGGCCAGCCGTGTTCGCCGATCTGCGCATTGAGCAACGCATCGGCGCGATCACGCTCAGGGCCTTGCAACTCCGTGCACGCATAGATTTCATGCAGCGCTGCATAGGCTTGGTTATCCGGCAATGCGTGGTCGAAGTTCAGGTGATTGCGATTCAGGTCGATGTTGTCTTCGTTGACTCGACGCAGCCACGCAGTGCCCCAGGGATTGATCAGGTGGATCATCACCACCGCGACATCGGCCGGCAACGAACGCTTGCCCAACGCCTGCAACCACTTGATCTGACATCCCGAACCATAGAAGCCTTCAACGCCGTGAGTGCCGCTCAGCGCAATTAGCAAACGCTTCGCGCCCGGATCACCAAGCACCGCCACATCGGTGCTCAGTGACTCACCGAACGGCCCGTTGAGTGGATGCGGGTACTCGGTCAGCGCCGCACCGGCCGCGGTCGCAGCGGCCAGGAATTGATCACGCTGAGTGCGGTAACTTGGCTGTGTGGGGAACTCGGTCTGCATGTCTGCCTCTTGTTGATCTTCTGGCCAGTCTGTTGCCTCGACCCTACAGAAAATCCTCCACTTCATGAAGGACGAAAGTGTCTTTGCTGTAGGCCTTGGTTTGCGTCGCTCCCTGTCGGCCGATAAAGTCCCCTGATCTTTCCCACGGACGGAGTGCCCCCCACGTGTTCTCAGCCTTCCACTTGAGCCACTATCGCCTGTCAGCCCTTTCGCTGATCGCTGCTGCTTTAACCCTCGCAGCCTGTAGCGCCCCGACCACTTCGACGTTGCCTGTTGCGCCGGAAATCGCTTCGGGTTATCGCGCCGATCTGCAGACCCAATACGCCTCAAAACACATGGCGGCCGCGGCCAATCCGCTGGCGGCCGAGGCCGGACGGGAGATGTTGCGTCAGGGCGGTTCGGCAATCGATGCCGCGATTGCGATGCAGGCCGTGCTGACGCTGGTCGAGCCGCAATCCTCGGGCATTGGCGGTGGCGCGTTGATCGTGCTGTGGGATGGCAAGGCCGTGCGCACTTATGACGGTCGCGAAACCGCTCCGGCCGGTGCCACCGAGAAGCTTTTCCTGCAAGCCGACGGCAAACCGATGCCCTTCACCCAGGCGCAGATTGGCGGCCGTTCGGTGGGGACACCGGGCGTGTTGCGGGCACTTGAGTTGGCCCATCAGAAACACGGTCACCTGCCGTGGGCGCAGCTGTTCGAACCGGCCATCAAACTCGCGGAGCAAGGTTTCGCCATCTCGCCACGCCTTCACCAGTTGATCGCCTCGGACTCGTCCATTCGACGCTCGCCGGACATGGCGGGCTACTTCTTGAATGCCGATGGCAGCCCGAAAGCCGTCGGCACGGCCCTGAAAAACCCGGCACTGGCCGCTGTGTTCAAACGCATCGCCAAGGAAGGACCGGATGCGTTGTACAAAGGCCCCATCGCACAAGAGATCGTCGCCAAGGTTCAGGGCCACGCCAACCCCGGCAGCCTGTCGCTGAACGACCTCAACGGCTACAGCGCCAAGGAGCGCGCGCCGCTGTGCACCGACTACAAACGCTGGCAGGTCTGCGGCATGCCGCCACCGTCTTCGGGCGGGATCGCCGTGGCGCAGATCCTCGGCACCTTGCAGGCTCTGGAATCCCGTGACCCGCGTTTTGCCCTAGCGCCACTAAAGCCGGTCAAGACAAACAAACCTGCGGGTATTGAACCGACGCCTGAAGCCGTGCACCTGATCTCCGAGGCCGAGCGCCTGGCCTACGCCGACCGCGCGCTGTACGTGGCCGACGCCGACTTCGTACCCGTCCCCGTCAAAGGTCTGGTGGACCCGACTTACCTGGCCAGCCGCGCCGCGCTGATCGGGGATCGCAGCATGGGCACCGCCAAACCCGGCACCCCGCCTGGCATTCAGGTCGCCTACGCGCCGGATCGCTCGCCACTGCGCATCTCCACCTCGCAAGTGGTGGCGGTGGATGACGAAGGCGGCGCCGTGTCGATGACCACCACCGTGGAAGCCGCGTTCGGCTCGCACCTGATGGTCCAGGGCTTCCTGCTCAACAACCAGATGACCGACTTCTCGTTCATCCCCGAGGAGAATGGCCAGAAGGTTGCCAACCGCGTCGAACCCGGAAAGCGCCCACGCTCATCCATGGCACCGACCCTGATTTTCGACCGCCAGAGCGGCGAATTCCTCGCCAGCGTCGGCTCGCCCGGCGGCTCGCAGATCATCGAATACGTCGCCAAATCCGCCATCGGCCTGCTCGACTGGAACCTCGACCCACAAGCCGCCATCAGCCTGCCCAACTTCGGCAGCCGCAACGGCCCGACAGAACTGGAACAGGGGCAGTTCAGCCCGGCGCTGATTCAGGCACTGAAGGACAAAGGGCACAGCGTCAACGAGATCGACATGACCAGCGGGATCCAGGCGATTGTTCGGGTGAAGGATGCTCAGGGGAGAACGTCGTTGGCGGGAGGGGCCGACCCGCGGCGTGAGGGAGCAGCGTTGGGGGATTGAATCGTACGCAGGAATGAGCAAGGGCTTACCGGGAGGTAGGCCTTTTTTTATAGGTAACGAATACTGATCGGCCATCTTGCGCCGCCTTTTCCTACCCACAGATGACTGCTTCTTGGATAGAGTTTGAAGATCAGTTTTTCCCAGTTCCGCGTCTGCCCCAGCTCATCAAATCAGCTGTCGGCAGTGCTTGATTACAGAAGTCGAACTTGCACCTCCGCACATCGGATGCGCCACCACAGACTTGCATCAGTCCCACGACGGGACTAGGATCACTCCATGAGAATCATCGCTATCAGTCAGCTGAAAAGGTTTTGGGAGAAATACCCAGACTCGGAACAATCCTTTCTGGCCTGGATTGATGAGGCAAAAAATGCTGAGTGGAAAGCGCCAACGGACATAAAGGCGCACTTTGCTACCGCCAGTATTCTCAAAAGCCGCAGAGTCGTGTTCAACATCAAGGGCAATGACTTTCGGTTGGTAGTCGCTGTGGCCTATCGCTTCGGCGCCGTGTACATAAAATTTGTCGGCACTCACAAGCAGTACGACACGGTCGACGCTGATACCGTCGAGATGGAGTAACCCATGGACATTCGCCCCATTCACACCGACGAGGACTACCGTGCAGCCCTCAAAAACATGTCAGCGTTGTTCGACAACGAACCAGAGCCTGGCACCCCCGAGGGTGATTACTTCGACATTATGATCACGCTGATCGAAGCCTATGAATCGAAGCGATTTCCCGTGGACCTGCCCAATCCAATCGATGCGATTAAGTTTCGTATGGAGCAGTCCGGCCTGTCTGCTGCAGACCTCGCACCCGCCATTGGTCGCACAAACCGAGTGTATGAAGTGCTCAATGGCAAACGTGCATTGACGCTTCCTATGATCTGGAAACTTCACGATCTATTCGGGATACCCGCGCAGAGCCTGATCAAGCCGGTAAAGCAGGCTTGATCAGGTGCCAGTTGACTCTTGAAAATGCATCAACATGACCCACGGTGCCTTCACCAGCGCGATCGCGTCCCTGCCGACAGCCAGACGTTACGTGCACTGACCTTCATGACGTGTCTCCTCGAATAATTATTGTTGTATTCAGCCTAGCGAGAGATCTTCAGCGCCTGCCGCGCCTTATGCTTCTCCAGCGCCAGTTCGATCAATCGGGTGACCAGCTCGCTGTAAGTCATACCGGTGGCCTGCCATAGCTTGGGGTACATGCTGATGCGGGTGAAGCCGGGCAACGAGTTGATCTCATTGATCAGCACTTCGCCGCTCTCGGTCAGGAACACGTCCACACGCGCCAGCCCCGAACAGCCCAACACCTGAAACGCCTCGACGGCCAGGGCACGAATGCGTTCGTTGGCCTCGATGCTAATGTTGGCGGGCACCACGACTTCCGCTGCTTGAGCGTGGATGTATTTGCTGTCATAGGAATAGAACCCGCTGCGCACCACAATCTCGCCACAACCGCTGGCGATGGCGTCTTCATTGCCGAGCACCGCGCATTCAATCTCGCGGCCACTGACGGCGGACTCGACCAAGACTTTCTCATCGAAACCCAGTGCCAGCTCTACAGCTGCCGCGTACTCGGCTTCGTCATTCACCTTGCTCACGCCCACGGAAGATCCCTGGTTCGCCGGTTTGACGAACAACGGCAAACCGAGTTTGCCTTGCACCTCGGCAAACCCGGTGCGCGTCGCGGTGGCGCGGGTCAGGGTGACGAAGGGCGTGACCGCCAACCCGGCGTCACGCAACAGGCGTTTGCTGATGTCCTTGTCCATGCAGACGGCCGAACCGAGCACGTCGGAACCGACAAACGGCAGATCGGCCATGCGCAGCAGCCCTTGCAGGCAACCGTCTTCGCCCAAGGTGCCGTGGACGATCGGGAAAATCACATCGACGTGACCCAGCAGTTCCTGACTGGAAGTTTCCACCAATTGCTGACTGACCTTGCCCGGCACGACGGCCAGCTCGCGGTTGGACCGGTTGAGGGCGATCAGCGCCGGGTTTTCCTGATTGAGCAGGAAGTTTGAAGGGTCGTTAAGGTGCCAGTGGCCTTGCTTGTCGATGCCGATCAACACCGGCTCGAAGCGCGAACGATCCAGCGCATCGACGATGTTTTTCGCCGATTGCAACGACACTTCGTGTTCAGCCGAACGGCCGCCAAAAATAATGCCTACCCGCAGTTTGCTCATTCAGAACTCCTCAACGATTGGCTAACAGATGCGTCCCGAACAGTAAGTAGCAACTGCCGGCAAAGCGATCCAGCCATTTACGCGAACGATCATAAGCACCCGCGACCCGACAGCTGGCAAACAGCAGTGCCACGCTGCAATACCAACTGAATGACAAGGTCGCCATGGTCAACACGGCCAGCGCCAGCAACATCGGTGGCGGTGAAGCCGGCATGGCAGTGGCGAAAATTGTTGCGACGAACAGCGCGGCCTTCGGATTGGTCATGTTGCCTACAAAGCCCCGGCCATAAGCTGATAGCAGCGTGCGACCTGCCCCATTCAACGAGCTGCTATCGCCCGGCACACTCGGCGTTTTTTGCTTGAACTGCTTCAAACCCAGATAGATCAGGTAACAACCGCCGGCAATCTTGAAACTCAGATAGAGCGTCGGCGCAGCGCTGAACAGCGACTTGATACCCAAACCACCCGCCAACCCCCAAAGCACGGTCCCCGTGGCCACGCCCAGTGCGGCGACAACGCCATGGCGTCTGGAGCAACTGGCGGCCAGTTGTGCGGTGTTGAAGAAGTTCGGCCCCGGCGTCACCACCGCGACCGTCCATAACAGCGCCAACGACAACAACGGAGCGGCGTAGCTCAAGTGGGATAATTCCATGATGTGGGGCGCCTTCGTGGCTTAAGAAATATGCAACACCTTGCAACATTAGTCCGGGGTTTTCTACCCGCCGGGCGATTCGATGGGCAGCAGACAGGCGGCTGGTCAGTGGGGTAACGTATTGCGCAACGAGCTCAAGGCAACACCACCATGGCCAAGCACACGCCTACCATCGACTGGTTCCACCGCGCGCCCGACGTCGGCGGGCTTCAGCGTTTCGAGGCGTTTTTTGCAGGCCACGGCTACGACCTTCACCGCCACGACACCTATGCGATCGGCCACACACTGGCCGGTGTGCAGAGTTTTCAGTACCGCGGTGGCTGGCGCCACAGTCTGCCGGGCGGGACCATGGTGCTGCACCCGGACGAAGTTCACGATGGCGAAGCCGGCACCGAGACCGGTTTCCAGTACCGAATGATGTACATCGAACCGGCGCTGATCCAGCAGATGCTCGGCGGGCAGCCGTTGCCGTTCATCAAGAACGGACTGTCGACCGATCCACGTTTATTCGCCGCCACCGCCGTGCTGCTGCGAAGCCTCGATTGCCCCCTCGATCCACTGGAAGAGCAGGATGCGCTGTTCGATCTGGCTCAAGCCTTGAACAGCGTTTCCGGGGTGCCTGCCACCCGCCAGAGCTTCGACTACGTGGCCGCCGAACGCGCGCGGGAATTCATTCACTGCGCCCTGGATCGCAGCGTGACGCTGGAAGAACTGGCGCATCACAGCGGTCGCGATCGCTGGAGTCTGTCGCGGGATTTTCGCCTGTTGTTCGGCACCAGCCCTTATCGATACCTGACCATGCGCCGCCTCGACCTGGTCCGCTCGCTGCTGATCCAGGGCCAGTCACTGGTCAGCGCCGCGCTGATCGCCGGCTTCACCGATCAAAGCCACATGACCCGGCAGTTCAGCAAAACCTACGGCCTGTCGCCGGCCCGCTGGATGAAAATGCACCGCCGCTGAGCCACGCACAATCGTTCAAGAAGCATGCTCGAAGCGCGGGCTATCGTGGCTTTACGATCAACCACGAGAGCCGCTTCATGAAAGCTTACGAAAGCCTGAATTTCGCAGAAAAAATCGCCAAAATCGGCCCCTACTGGACGCCTCGGGTCATCGCCGAAATGAACGACTACCAGTTCAAGGTGGTGAAACTTCTGGGAGATTTCATCTGGCACGATCACCTTGATACCGACGAAACCTTCATCGTGCTCGAAGGGCAATTACGTATCGACTTTCGCGATGGCCACGTGTTGGTGAACGCCGGCGAAATGTATGTGGTGTCAAAAGGTGTCGAGCACAAACCGTTCGCCGAGCAGGAAGTAAAACTCCTGCTGATCGAACCCAAGGGTGTGCTGAACACTGGCAACGAAGGTGGCGAGCGCACTGCGCAGAATGACGTTTGGGTGTGAAAGGCCGGCTGCTTACGGCTGCAGAGCCTTGGCCAAGGGAACCGGACGGCGGTAAGAAACGCTCATGATGGCTGCTCCTGGGGAAAACGCCGATTGTAGCGATTTCCACCGGGATGGCAGGTATCAAGTTGCCAGCTGATTGGCAAACTGCCCGACCGCGTTCACCACTTTCTGTGCACCGTCCTGAATCTCGACAATCACCGTGCCCGCCTCTGCCGCCAACGCCAGCCCCTGCTCCGCCTGGAGTTTGCCCTCGGTCATCAGCGCCACGGCGTTACGCGCCATGTCCTGGTTCTGACGCACCACGCCGACGATTTCATCGGTTGCCTGGCTGGTACGCGAAGCCAATTGCCGGACCTCATCCGCCACCACCGCGAAACCACGCCCCTGTTCCCCGGCCCGAGCCGCTTCGATGGCCGCGTTGAGCGCCAGCAGGTTGGTCTGTTCGGCAATCCCGCTGATGGTTTTGACAATGGTGCCAATCACCAGCGACTGCTCGTTCAGCGCTTCGATGCCTTCGCCGGCGGTCTGCATATGCCTGGCAAGGTCACGCATCACGTTCACCGCCTGAGTGACCACGGCGTTACCGCGCTGCGCGCTGCTGTCGGTTTGCTGCGAGGTGCTGTAGGCAATGTTCGCCGCTTCGGCGACGGCTTGCTCCTGATTGACCTGATCGGTAATCACCGTGGCGAACTTCACCACTTTGTAGAGTTTATTGTTGGCATCGACCACCGGGTTGTAGGAAGCCTCCAGCCAGACCGCGCGACCGTGGCTGTCGACGCGCTTGAAACGGTCGGCGACGAACTCGCCTGCATTCAAGCGGCGCCAGAAGTCCTGGTACGCGGCGCTGTTGTAATCCTCCGGTTGGCAGAAGGTGCGGTGATGTTTGCCCTTGATCTGCGCCAGGCTGTAGCCCATGCCGCTGAGAAACCGGTCGTTGGCTGCCAGTACGTTGCCATTGAGGTCGAACTCGATCACCGCCGTGGAGCGCACGAGCGCGCCGATCAGGTTCTCATGATCACGGGACGCCTCGATGGTGCGGGTCAGGTCACTGGAGTAAATCGAGAAGTGCTTGATCCGACCGTCCGCGGACCGAACCGGCTGCATGATCGAGCGCAGCCAGGCTTCCTGGCCATTGCCGCGCAACAAACGCACCGTGCCGGCAAAGTGCTCGCCACGGGTCAACGCGACCTTGAAGCGGTGGTGGAATTCGTCCGACTTCACATGGGCCGGGACGATGTCTTCGATGTGTCGGCCGATCAAGTCGTTGCTTTTGTAGAGCAACTCACCGAGGAAATTCTGGTTGACCGATTGAATCCGCCCATCGGTATCGAGGGTCAGGACCAACATCTCGCTTTCCAGACTTTCCTTCACTTGCTGGAGGCTGGAGAGTTCTTCGCGAAGAGCCGACAGCTCCTGCTTCAAGCGTTTGTTGAACATGGGGATACACCGATGGACAGGGATAGAAAGCGGTATGCAGCCTAACCATCGGCCTTGGGGATATTTTCTGAAGAGTGTTTCAGAGTTGCCATACAAAAATAGTTGCTACACGAACGGTCCTACCTTCAATTACATCGCGCCAGCAGGCGAACAGCTTCCAACTTTTGGCATCCGCGTCCCGAAATACGCGGCGCTGCTCACACCCACAGCCCCCATCACCGCGCAGAAGATCACGCAGATCCATGGGCTCCACGGCATCAGACCGATCAGCAACAACGGTGTGATACTCGCCCAGGCGGCGTAGGCGATGTTGTAAGTGAAGGAAATGCCCGAGACACGAATCCGCGCCGGGAACAGGCTGACCATCACCGATGGCACCGCGCCGACCACCCCACAACTGAGACCGGCCACCGCGTACGCCAGACCGATCCAGTTGCCACCGATAATCAGGCAGGTATAGAGCACGCCGATGCCCAGTGGCAGCAGCAGGCTGTAGAGCATCACCGTGCGCCAGGCGCCAATGCGGTCGACCAGCAGCCCGGCGAGTACGCAGCCGATGTTCAGAAAAACAATGCCCAAGGCACTCAAAGCGAAGGTGTGGCTGGCGGTCATACCGAAGGTTTTCTGCATCATGGTCGGGGTGATCACCACGAACACCACCACCGCCGAGGTCAATACGCAGGTGAGAATCATCGCCGGCACCATGGCCAGACGATGCTCACGCAAGACCGTGCGCAGCGGCAGCTCGACGGCTGCATCGCGTTGGGCCTGCATGGCCATAAACACCGGGGTTTCGCTGAGCCAGCGGCGTAGCCAGACGCCGATTACGCCAAACACGCCGCCCAGCAGGAACGGGTAACGCCAAGCGTAATCAAGTATTTCTGCCGGGGTGAATGCCTGTGCCAGGAACGTCGCCGTCAGGGCGCCGATCAGGTAACCAAAGGTCAACCCGGCCTGCAGGAAACCGAGGGCATAACCGCGATGCCCGGCCGGTGCATGCTCGGCGACGAACACCCAGGCGCTCGGCACTTCACCGCCCACCGCCGCGCCCTGGAGGATTCGCAGGGTCAACAGCAGCAGCGGTGCGAAATAACCGATCTGGGCGTAGGTCGGCATGATGCCGATCAACAGGCACGGCAGCGCCATCATCAGGATGCTCAGGCTGAAGACCTTTTTGCGGCCCAGTCGGTCGGCGAAATGCGCCATCAGAATCCCGCCCAACGGCCGCGCCAAATAACCGGTGGCGAAGATCCCGTAGCTTTGCAGCAGACGGAGCCACTCCGGCATTTCTGGCGGGAAGAACAGCTGGCTGAGGGTCAGTGCAAAAAATACGAAAATGATGAAGTCGTAGATTTCCAGCGCGCCGCCAAGCGCCGCAAGGCCGAGGGTCTTGTAATCCGAGCGGGTGAACGGCGCCGGGCGCGAGTGGATGTTGGCAGTCATGAAAAGAACTCTGGCATAGGCAAAAAACCAAGGCGTCCATGGTCTACGCAAACGCGCCAACGGACAACCCGTTACACCAAAGTCCCAAACTCGTAAAACTTCGTCACAAAAAAGGTCGATTGATTTACTGTTGGCAGCTGTCCAGACGGGCGTGTGCGGCCCTGAGGATCACAACAAACATAAAAATTCGAGGTACACCCGTGGCCGCTGATATCGAAGATACCCGCTCTGCCCGCTTTGCCCTGCGCTGCTCAAGCTTTGCCGAACGCTGGTTCCCCGATTCCTGGGTGTTTGCCGCACTGGCGGTGATTATCGTCGCCGTGGCCACCCTGTTTATGGGCGCCAAGCCCATCGACGCCGCCATGGCCTTCGGTGACGGTTTCTGGAGCCTGATCCCGTTCACCATGCAGATGGCTTTCGTGGTGATCGGCGGTTATGTAGTCGCCAGCTCGCCACCGGCGGTGAAACTGATCGACCGGTTGGCGCGGATTCCGAAAGACGGCCGCTCGGCCGTGGCCTGGATTGCGTTGATCTCGATGGTCGCTTCGCTGCTGAACTGGGGGCTGTCGCTGGTGTTTGGCGGTTTGCTGGTGCGCGCCCTCGCCCGTCGTACCGATCTGAAAATGGATTACCGTGCCGCCGGTGCTGCCGCCTATCTGGGCCTCGGAGCAGTGTGGGCCTTGGGCCTGTCCTCGTCCGCCGCGCAATTGCAGGCCAACCCGGCCAGCCTGCCGCCGTCGATTCTGTCGATCACCGGCGTGATTCCTTTCACACAAACGATCTTTCTCTGGCAGTCGGGCGTGATGTTGCTGGCACTGATCGTGATCTCGCTGGTCATTGCCTACGCCACTGCACCCGGCCCGAACTCGGCCCGGGATGCCAAGGCCTGCGGAATCGATCCGAGCTTTAATATGCCGCCATTGCAACCGCGCACCCGCCCCGGCGAATGGCTGGAGCACAGCCCGCTGCTGACGATTTTGCTGGTGCTGCTGGCGGCCGGGTGGCTGTTCCATGAGTTCTCGACTAAACTTGCGATCAGCGCGATTTCCGGGCTGAACACCTACAACTTCCTGTTCATCATGCTCGGCGCCCTGCTGCACTGGCGCCCGCGCAGCTTCCTTGACGCAGTGTCCCGCGCGGTACCGACCACCACGGGTGTCCTGATCCAGTTCCCGTTGTACGGTTCAATCGCCGCGCTGATGACCACCGTCAAAGGCACTGACGCTCAGACGCTGGCTCACCACATCTCGACCTTTTTCGTACAAATCGCGTCCCACGACACCTACGCGCTGCTGATGGGCGTGTATTCAGCGATCCTCGGCTTCTTCATCCCGTCCGGCGGGGGCAAGTGGATCATCGAAGCGCCGTACGTCATGCAAGTGGCCACCGACCTGAACTACCATCTGGGCTGGGCCGTGCAGATCTACAACGCCGCCGAAGCCCTGCCGAACCTGATCAACCCGTTCTACATGCTGCCGTTGCTGGGAGTGCTCGGGTTGAAGGCGCGGGACTTGATCGGGTTTTCGTTCGTGCAACTGCTGGTGCACACCCCGCTGGTGCTGTTTCTGCTGTGGGCGTTGGGGACGACGCTGACGTATACGGCGCCGGTGATGCCATAACGCAAAGAAGGGCCGATATTTCTATCGACCCCTACTTCTTGTTCGGTGCAGTCTGTTTCAGTATGTATGCGCCCCCGAAGCTAAGGGCCCACACGCTGATAAGGATCTGAGCATGTTCAAGTTCGCAGGACTCACCTTCGCGGCCCTCACCTTGAGTGCCGCCGCCCATGCCGATGTCGACCTGAAGCTGGGCAGCACCGAACGCGTCACCCGCCTGTTCGCCTACCCCAACAATTGCAACGTGATCTGCTTTCGCAACTGGACGCTGGAGCAGACCGTCGAGCATTACCTGACCCAAAGCGTGCAGCGCGATGGCTACAACGCGGCGAAGGTACTGATCAAAACCGATAACGATCAGCTCTACGCCGAAATCAGCGGCGTACCCGATGGCTATGAAAAACCGTTGGCCGCGTTGCTCGATGCCGGCGACCTGGCCTACACCGGCGCCAGTAAGCTGAATGCCGATGGCAAGTGGGCTTATAGCTGGTATCTGTTCCTGCCACTGGGCATGGCCCTGGAAAACCGCAAAAGCATTGAACTGTTGCACTTCCCGCCAGACTATTCGTTGACCCAGGCTCAGGATTACCTGCGATCTGCCACCACCGATCGCTGGGCCACACTGCTGACTGACAACGGAATCCCTGCCGACCAGACTCCGGGCTACCAGACCATCATCGACATCGCACCGATTGCCGCGCCGTCCAACGCAGGCAAGGATCTGGAAGGTGTCTACGACTACTTCAAGGACTACCAGACCACCATGGTCAAGCAACTCAGCCAGAACGCCAGCGGTGCGGCATTGCCGATGGTCGCCTTCGGCGCGCCAGTGCGTAACTGGATCAAGCAGCAATACGGGCCGACCGTGACCGTGCTGGGCCTGGTCAGCATCAGTCCGAGCGACGGGGTGAAAGTGCCAGTGCTGGGTTCCAACCACCCAAGCTATATCTGGTACGCCGCCGACCCGGACACCTATACCGGCAACGATGCCCAGGCCAAGGCCGACGCGGCTGGCCTTAAAGTCATGGGCCAGGATTTGAGTGCCGCGTGCTGGCAGGCCGCCATGGGCCGCCAACCGGACAGTAATCCCGACGTTGAACTGAAAAGTTGCACCCAAACCTGGCAAGTGGCCCAGCCAGAAAAAACCTGCGAGCTGTTCTATACCTCGATCCGCAACCTGACGCCGCAACAAGCCGTGGCCAAGTGCGCGACGGCACCGATCAAATCTCAGCTCAAACAGCTGAAAGCCCCGGTGCCCGCGACTGCGATCCCTGCCCCGCATCTGTAAAACGATGAACGGCGGGTCTACTGTCAGTTATGCCAGTAGACCCGCTGTTTCATTTGCGAGAGGCTTGAGACGCACCCAAGTGTTGCAGAGCTGACAGGATCGTCAGCTGAAAGAGTTCGCAGCACCCAGCCGGACAAGGATCGTTATGAAAACCCACGCCCTGCACGGGACTCTTGCGCAACCACCCGATGGGATTTATCCATTTGCGGAGTTACCCGTTCGCCTTGGATTCCCCTCCAGGGTCGACTTCGAGATTATCGACAACGCCAACGGATCGGCGGCAGCCGTCGCAGCACTTCGAGACTTTCCACGCATCAGCCGAATTTGTCGGGCGTCGGGGCACCTGCTGCCTTATCGATGCCGGCATACCCGACAACTGGCCCTTGGCATCCATGTCTACGACCCGCGCTTCTGCGGGCTGCTGCGTCACTCCTGCGACCCTAACGTATTTCTCGACATGAGCGAGCTGTGGTTATGGGCGCTAAAGGACATCAAAAAAGGCGAACAGCTAACGATGGACTATGCCGCCACTGAAGACAAACTCCTGCATCAGTTCGCCTGCCGGTGTGGCTCGCTCGACTGCCGAGGCTGGATCACCGGCTACGATGAACAGCCGAACGCCGACGGCCAGTTGTTTTTGCAGCACTGGCGTCGGCGAACGCTCTGTTGAAGGGCGTTACAACGCCTCGACCGGACGCAAACGGTATTGCGGCGGCAGTTGCTCGAAGCCACTGATGGTCGCGTTCAGGCTTTTCCAGCGACCGTCCTTGATGCCATAGATGCAGCCGTGAATCGACAGGTTCTGTCCGCGGTGCCAAGCGTTTTGTACGATGCTGGTGTGCCCGACGTTAGCCACTTGCTGGATCACGTTGAGTTCGCAGAGACGATCGACCTGCTCTTCTTCGGTGGGCAACGTGGCGAGTTCTTCGCGTTTTTCATAATAGAGGTCGCGAATCGAGCGCAACCAGCCGTCGATCAGACCCAGCTGACGGTCCTGCATCGAGGCGCGCACGCCGCCGCAGCCATAGTGGCCGGTAACCAGGATGTGCTTAACCTTGAGCACGTCGACCGCGTACTGAATCACCGACAGGCAGTTGAGGTCGGTGTGCAGCACCACGTTGGCGACGTTGCGGTGGACGAACAGGTCGCCGGGCAGCATGCCGACGATCTCGTTGGCTGGCACGCGGGCGTCGGAACAGCCAATCCACAGGTATTCAGGTGTCTGTTGGCGGGCCAGCTTGGAGAAGAAGTCCGGATCTTCCTGCTTGATCGCTTCGGCCCAGCGTTCGTTGTTATCAATCAGATCTTGTAATTCGTTCATGCTTTGAAGCCTCGATAATGATGCGCTGGTTTGACAGACAACCGTCCATCGGGGTCACGTGCGCGATGCATATTTGCCGGTGTTGCGAGTCGTTGGAATTCTCAGCAGCCCAGTAGGTCCACCCTAGTAAGGCCCACAGTATGAGGAATTGCCATGACTGAATCACGACGTCCGTACGATGCGGTGCAACCCGAGCCCATCGATGACAACGAAGACCGCATGGGATCGATGCATGAGCTGGATTTCGACGAGGAAACACCCAGCGGTAAAATCGGCGACGAGCTGCCGGAAACGGAGCGCGAGCGGCTGATGCCTCGGGATCGAGTGCGTGAAGCCGGCATGACGGGGGCCTCGACCAGTGACCATGAATCCACCGACGACGACATGAGCCCGGAAAATCTGATCCGTGAAGACGGCGCACGCGATGCTCATGAGGCCGGCGAAGGCGAACAGGCCGATTGGGATTTGAGCATTGTCGATGAAGACGACATTGGCGGTGGTAATGGGCTGGATGAGGCGGAAATGGCGGAGCGCGATCCGATAGACGGTAATCGTTGATCTGTGGCGAGGGAGCTTGCCTCCCTTGCCACAATAGCAATACATCAGTCGACCAGAGTGCAAGCCATGACGACGGCGTCTTCGCGCCCACCGACGGCAGGATAGTAATCCCGGCGCCGACCGATCTCGTTAAACCCATAACGCTCATACAACTTAAACGCACCACGGTTGCTGTCTCGCACTTCCAGAAAACACTCCCGCGCCTTGGCCTCATACGCCCGGGACATTAAATGCTCCAGCAACGTCAAGCCCAGGCCACGGCCCTGGTTTTCCGGTTTGACGGTGATGTTCAGCAGATGCGCTTCATCCAGAATGATCTGCACCACGCCATGACCGACCTGCTGCAGGCCTTCGAACATCAGCCAGATCTGGTACTTGCCCAGGCCATCGAGAAAAATTCCGCGGGTCCACGGGTGGCTATAGGCCGCGTATTCGATTTTCAGTACAGCGTCCATGTCCGCCTCGATCATTGGGCGGAACGATACAGCGTCACTCATTCGATTCTTTCCAGCGCACCATCAGCCGACGCATGGCTTGCCAGACATCAGCCTTACGCTGTGGCTCTTCCATTAATAATTCCAGACCCGGCAGGGCCCAGACCGAGCCAAGGCCATCGACCTGGAGTTCACGGTTGAAGGATTCGGCGTTCGCTTCACCGGCGAAACGCACCGCCGGCAGGCCGATCAGCCACACGCAGACGCATGGAGCGTCTTCCAGCCGGGCCGAGAGAAAACCTTGCACGAAGTCGCGAGCCGCTTCCGGGCCTTGATCCATGGTGCCCCGAACCAGCAACGGCCAGCGCACCGGCTCACCGACGATTTGCGGGCTGTCCGGCAGACCGGCGGCACGCAGCATGTCCTTGAGCAACAAATAGGCGGGGTCGCGGGTCTGGAACGATTCGCCTGTGGGCAACTCGACCAACAGCAGGCAGCGCCCGGCCCGCAGCAATTGCAGGGCGAAACGCGGCGGCGGCACGACCGACGCCTTGACCGCGACCGGAGCCGCCTCTTCTTCGACCTTGGCGTTCGTGCGCGTGCTGGCCAACGATGGCCGTGGCACGTCGATTTTCACCCGTTCGGCCGGTTTGACCACGGGTTCCACGGGGGCCTCAGCCACAGGAGCCGGCGCCACCGGGGCAACGACCAACGGCTCGGGCATCTCCAGCAGTTCGGGGCGCGAGGGCGCTGCAAAGGGCAATTCGGTGCGCGGCAGCCAGTTGACCACCTGCATGGCGGTCAAATAAGCGCGGCGACGGGACTCGATAAGCAAAGGTCGGCCACTTGTGGATAACTAAAGTGCGGTGATTCTACCGCCCTTCGCTCAAGATCGCCCACGCTTGATCGATAGAAAGCCAACTGTCCGTCCCGAGAGTGAATCGACACGCCTGCGATGCAGTACAATCGCGGCTTTTAATCGCCAACAAGCCGGCCATTCCGATGATCGAACCCAAGCGCGTCTTGCGCGCCCTCGCTGAACACTGGGCACTTCTGGAGCCACTGTGCGAGCACTTCGACCAAGGCACCTTGAGCCTCAACGAACTGCGTACGCAACTGGGCGCCCAGCAACTGGACAGTACGCCGCAGGACATCACCAGCCTGTTGGACGTGTGGATCCGCCTCGATATTCTGGTTCCCGTGGCGAAAAGCCCGAACCGTTTCGAGCTCAACGCGCAGATCCACGACTTCCTCGCTTACCTGCGCCGTGAGCACCGTCTGGGCCTGTGCCTGGAAATCGAAGCCTATTTGCGCCACCTCGAGCGTCTGGCCGGTTACATTCAGGACGCCTTCGACATCCGTGATGGCCACGACCTGGCGCGCCAGTTGCGCCTACTCGACATGCGCGTACGGGACGTTCTGAAGAAACTCGCCAACGACGAGCAGGCCCTGGTGGCCGTCGCCGAGCGGGCGAAGACCAGCGATCGGCAGATCCCGCTGCGTCAGCGTTACGCTGAAGTGCTTGCGACTTGGGACGAATACGTCGAGCCGATGATTCAGTTGGTGAACGCCGACGGCGCCTTCGAACAAGGCGTGCGCAAGGTCGAAAACGTCCTGCTGAAGATGCTCACCGAGCAGCAGCGCCTCGGTCATCTGGTCGATGACGACATGCTGCTGCGCACCCACGCACGCATCCTCGAAATGCAGACCAGCGCCCAGCTGACCCTGCGTCATGCCCGCGAACTGCTGCTGCCGTTGCGTGAAGAAGCTCGTCGGCACAATGCCGTGACCCGTGGCGCTGCACTGGCCTTGTCGGCCATCCGCCGTAAAGGTATTGATGCCGTGCCGCAAGCCGCCATGCCAATGTTTACCCGACCGCAAAGCACGTTTCTCGGCAGCGCCAGCCAGGTCGAAGCCTACGTTTATGCGTTGGCCCGTTTCGAGCCAAAACCGGCGCGCTTCCCCAAGGCCCACAAGACGCAGAAAGGTGAAGCACCGCGCGCGCCACGCACGGTTCGGGAAATGCTCGAACGCTGCGAAGACGCCCTGCCGATGCCGGACCTGATGACCTGGTTGCTGGAGCAGGAACCGGACGGCGCTACCGACGAATTGCTCTACTGGTTCTCGCGCCTGTCGCGGGAAAAACGCTTCAACCGCGAGCGTCTGGAACGCCGCGATTACCACACTCACGAGCACCAGGTCAGCCTGCGCTCCTTCGCCCTGCTCTCGGCCCGCGACAGCGCCGAGGATTCTGCGAGCACACCCTATGCAAGTACTCCCCATGCAACTTGATCTATCCGAACTGTCCCAGCTGGCGCCGATCTTTCGCGAGCTGTTCAAGGGCTACCACGTCAGCCGCCGCGACCCAGAGCTGTGCGCGCAACTGTCGAACTTCCAGGACCAGTACCGCACGCTGTTCAAGGCGTTGGGCTTTGAACTGGTCTGCGACACCCGTGGCTTCTACTACTTCGTGCCGGACCTCGCTGCGGCCGCGGTGAACAAGACTGCCCAGCGTCTGGCGCTGTTCACCTTCATCCTCGTCGAGCATCTGGCTGATCAGGGCCGCGATCCAGTTGCCGTGCTTGATGGTGGCAGCCTCGGCCGCGATGAATTGCCGTCGCTGCTGGAGAAGTACCGCGACCTGTTTATCCAGGCCGAAGTGCAGACCGTCGAAGAACTCGAAGAAAAAATCATGCGACGCATGACTCAGCTCGGTTTCGCCGGCGAAGAAAACGGCATCTACCGTTTCCTGCCGCCGATGCACCGTTTCCTCGATGTCTGCCTCTCGGTTCAGCAGGATCGCGATCTGGCGGCCAGCCTGCACAGCGTGCTGCCGCTGCCGCTGCCGGTTCCAGTGCTGATCGATGACGACAGCGACGAAAAACTCCTGGAAACCGATGACCCGCTGGACCTTAGTGACTTCGCGGAAGAAAGCGAAGAAGACGCCATGGCCCGTGCCATCGCCGAAGAACAGGAGACCGACGCATGAGCAAGGAACGCTACGGCATTCGCCGCTTCGCCCTTTTAAACACCGCCGGCTATAGCCTCGGCCTGTTTCCGCTGGAAGAACCGTTGTCGGTTTACGGCGCGAACAACCTCGGTAAATCCGCCTCGATCAACGCCCTGCAGTTCCCGATTTTGGCGCGCATGTCGGACATGAGTTTCGGCAAGTACAGCCTGGAACAATCCCGGCGGTTCTACTTCGCCTCGGACACCAGCTACATTCTGGTCGAAGTGTCCCTGCCCCACGGTCCGCACGTGATCGGGGTGGTCGGTCGCGGCCCGGGCGGTGGTTTCGGGCACCAGTTTTTTGCCTACGCCGGCAAGCTGGATTTGGCCCACTACCAGAAAAATGACACCTGCCTGCGTCAGAAAGAGTTGTTCACCAACCTTGAGCGCGAAGGCCTGAAAGCCTACGAGCTCAAACCTGATGAGCTGCGTCGTTTATTGGTCGGCGGTCACACGTCGATCCCACTCGACTTGACGCTGATCCCGTTGCGCTCCACCAGCGAACAGAGCCTGAAGACGTTCCGCGCACTGTTCATCAACCTGCTGCACATGCGTGAAATCACGGCGGCCAAGCTCAAGCAGCTGTTTCTCGATGCGTTCGAACACAGCCTGCGTTCCGGCAGCGTCGACTACATTGCCGCGTGCGAAGAAGCCTTCCGCGATGTCCGTCGCATGGAGCAGGACTACAACTCGCTGGTCACCGCTGGCCCATTGGTCGAAGCGCTTGCGGCAGGCGTGACCCAGCGCAACATCCTGCGCGGCAAACTGCACCGGATCTCGCCGCTGCTCGATTCCCTGCTCGGGACCTGGTCGGACTACGCCAGTGCGCGCAAGGAAGAGCTGACGATTCAGGCCGAGCACTACCGCAACGAGCAAGACGCGCTGCAAAACGATCAGCGCGGCGGCACTCAGGAGCTGATGCGTCTGGAACGGGAAATCACCGGCATCCAGCGTTGGCTCGGCGAGTTGTCGGTGCTCAAGCATCGCTTCGCGTTGGTTACTGACGTCAAAGTCCTTGAGCAGCAACTGCTCGCGGCCAAGGACGCACACGATGAATTGGCCGGTGCGCTGGCGCAGTCGCGGCAGTTCAGCGCCGAAGATTTGGAAGAGCGCCTGCGGGATCTGGAAAAACGCCTGAAGTCGGTGAAGCAGCAACTCGATCACGCCGACAACAACAGCTACGCCCGTCTGCGCGAGGAATTCTCGCAACAGGATGTCGAGCGCCTGATGCGCCTGTTCAACAGTGCGCTGTTCAGTCTGCCGCTGGGCGAGCATGGCATCACGCTGGACGAGGACGGTCAGTGGGTCAAATCCATGGAGCTGATCCTCGACGGCTTCAAAGGCGAGCGCTTCGAAGTGCCGGGCCTGTCCATCGACATCTCGCACATCGAGCCTCCAGCGCTGCAAGCCCTGGCAGACCGCGCGGCATTGCGCGATCAGAAAGAGCGTCTGGACAAAGAACTCAAGCAACTGAAAACCCAGCAAGCCGTGGCCGCCGACCGCGCCGCGAGCAAGACCCAGACCGAAGCGCTGTACCAGCAAGTGCTGGATGCGCAGAAAGCGTTGGAAGATTTCCGCCGCGCGCAAACACTGAGCGCCGAGGAAAGCGACAAGCTGGAGCAGCTGGCGCAGATGGAAGCGGCTCAGGACGAGTTGAAGCGTTCCAGCGATGCCTTCACCGAACGCGTCCAGCAACTGTCGGCCAAGCTGCAACTGGTCGGCCGGCAGATCGGCGACATGGAAGCCAAGCAACGCACCCTCGACGACGCCCTGCGCCGCCGTCAGTTGTTGCCGGCAGACCTGCCGTTCGGTACGCCGTTCATGGACCTGATCGACGATTCCATGGACAACCTGCTGCCGCTGCTCAATGACTATCAGGACAGCTGGCAGGGTTTGATGCGCAGCGATGGCCAGATCGAAGCGCTGTACGCTCAGGTCCGCCTCAAGGGCGTGGCCAAGTTCGACAGCGAAGACGATATGGAGCGTCGCCTGCAACTGCTGATCAACGCGTATGCGCACCGCACCGACGAAGCCCTGACCCTTGGCAAGGCTCGCCGTGCGGCGGTGACCGACATCGCCCGGACCCTGCGCAACATCCGCAGCGACTACGACAGCCTCGAGCATCAACTGGCGCTGTTCAACCGCGAGATCAACAAGCGTCAGGTCTCCAACCTGCAGAGTTTCCGCATCGTACTGGCGCCGAACAGGGAAGCGCTCAAGCACATCGACCAGATCATCCACAGCGCCGGCCAGTACGAAGAAGGCGAAACCCTTTCGGTTTTCGATCTGAGCCAAAGCGCGGATCAGGACAACAAAAACGAAGAAGCCAAGGAATACCTGGCGCGGCTGGTGGCGGCAAACCACAACCAGCTCGGCCTCAAGGACTTGTTCGAGCTGGCGTTCGAGATCACCAAGGTCAACGGATCGCCGGTGATCCACACCGACATCGATGGCGCCGCCTCCAACGGCACGACCATGACCATCAAGGCGCTGACCAACATGTACTTGTTGCTGCACTTGATGGACCGCGATCAGGCCGGTCGCGTGCGCCTGCCTTACTACCTCGACGAGGCGGCGGACATCGACGAAAAGAACCAGGCAGCGCTGTTGGAAACCAGCTTGCAACTGGGCTTCGTGCCGATCCTGGCGAGTGTGAAGCCGCAGGTCTGCGCCAGTGTCGCCATCGACCTGGAAGGTGGCAGCGGGCCGAACGGGATCTACATCGACGAGGCGGACTGGAAGTACATCCGTCGACACGATGAGGTGAAGGCTGCCGTTACCGTTGAAGCGGATGAACCGGAGCTGGATGCGGTCTGATTTGTGTTAATCGACAGCAATAAAAAAGGCCGCGATCCAATGGATCGCGGCCTTTTTCATGCCTTTTTTTTGGGCTTACTTGCCGATTGAAATCTTCGGTGCCCAGGTCAGCCATTCGTCTTCGAACTTATCGAACAGCGGAAACGTTTGCTCAGCTAGCGCCGGACCGCCCATGCGCTCACCGTCCGGCGTGGCGAAAGCGATGCCGCCCTGAATCAGCGTCTCCAGCGATTCGGTACGCATCGTCGCCCCTTTGAACAAGCCGTAATCAAAGCCAAAACCACTGGAGTTCCAGAAACGCGTGCCGCTGCGCACCAACGGCGCGTACTTCGGCTCGATCAGGATGTGCACCAACACGCGATCGGCGGTCTGGCCGAGTTCATAGCCCGTCACTTTGCCCACGGTGATCTCGCGATAGGTGACCGGCACACCGGTTTTCAGCGAACCACGGCGTGCAGCACTCAACACCAGACTCAAACCGGCTTCTTGTTTAGCGGTTTCCGGCGGATTGGCCAGGGCGACGAAGTTCTTCTGCGGGCCGAGGTTTTTCGCGGCCGGCTGCACTTCGATGTATTGGCCTGTGACCAGCGTTTCAAGGTTGGACGTCTTGATCAAACCCAGTTCAGGTTTGACTACCCAGAACTGACTGCCAACCCGAGCGATACGCTCCGGCACTTCTGTGATTCGTGCGGTAAGCATCACCGATTGCAGGTCATCACTGAGGTCGACGTCCTCAATCTTGCCAACATCCAGGCCTTTGAATCTCACAGGTGTGCCGTTGCGTAAGCCATCGGCGCGATCAACCTTGATCGTGACCACGGTGCCTTTATGGTTGGCCTCGTCATGGTTGGCGAACAGACGAAAACGTGGAATCCGCTTCTGCAACGGCGCCTTGGCTTCCGGGGTTTCGAAAGCAATGCCGCCGGCCATCAGGCTTTGCAGCGACTCACTTTTGACCTGGATCCCCCCCGTCAGTCCCCCCGTCAGCGTGATGCCGCTGGCATTCCAGAACCGTGTCGAGGCATTGACCAGACCTTCGTATTCCTTCTCGATGTGTACACCGATCACCAACTGTTTTTTGGTGCGCGAGAACTGATAGCTCTGGACCGAACCAACCTTGACCTGTTTGTAGAGAATCGGACTGCCGACTTCCAGGGAACCCAGGCTTTCCGTGAACAACACCAGGTGCAAACCCGGAGAACGCAGATCCAGCGGCGGAGCCTTGGGTCGCGCCACGAATTCACGTTGCGGCGCTGCGTCTTTGTCGCCAGGGCGAACGGCGATGTAGTTACCTTTGACCAGGGCTTCCAGGCCGGTGATCCCCGCCAGCGAGATCGACGGTTTGACCACCCAGAACTGAGTGCCTTCAACCAGGTAATCTTCGGCCAATGGATCGAGGGTCAATTCGGCGGTGGCGCCAGACAGATCCGGATCGATCTTCAGCGCTTTCAGATTGCCGACCTGGATGCCTTTGTACATCACCGGTGTGCGACCGGCCTGCAAGCCTTCGAAATCGCTGAGTTTGACCTTAACCCGAATCCCGGCAGCGGCCGCATCGAAATCTTCGTAGAGACGGAACGGCAGGCTTGGGTCGGTGGGCGGACTGTCCTTGCGGTTCTCCGGCGTGGCGAACGCGATACCGCCGGCGACGATGCTGGCCAGGGACTCGCTACGCACTTTCACGCCCGACAGGCTGGCGTCGATGCTGATGCCGCTGGCGTTCCAGAAACGCGTGTGTTTGCGCACCAGTTTGGCATAGGTGGGTTCGATGAACACTTTGAGTTCAACCGTGCTCTGGTCTTCGGAGAGCAAGTAGCTTTTGACCTGGCCAACCTTGATCTGCTTGTAGAACACCGGACTGCCGCGGTTCAACGAGCCGAGGCGATCAGCCTTGATGGTCAGGTGCAAACCCGGCTGAGCGTCCGACAGCGGCGGCTCTTCAACCAGGGCTTTGAACTTTCGAGTCGGCTCACCTTCGCCCGGGCTTATCGCGACGTAGTTACCCGAGACCAGCGTCTCCAGGCCAGTGATACCGGCCAGTGTCACGCTCGGTTTGACCAGCCAGAAACGCGTGCTGGTCCGCAGGTATTGCTCCACGTCCTTGTTCATCTCTACGGTGGCGATCACGCCCTTAGAGCTGCCTTCGTCATCAAGCTTGAGGGTCTTCACCTTACCCACCGACATGCCTTTGTAGACGACTTCGGTCTTGTTGGCCTGAATGCCTTCACCACTTTCGAAACGCACCTGAATCTCGATGCCGGTCTCGTTGTAGGCACGCCAGCCGAGCCAGCCGCCGATAATCAGGGCGATCAGGGGCAACACCCAAATAGCTGACCAGTTCGAGGCTGGTCGGGTTTTTGCTGTAGGCAAATCAGTCATGGTCGTCGTCCGACTCCGTGTTATCCCAAATCAGTCGGGGATCGAAAGTTACTGCGGCAAGCATCGTCAGAATCACCACACTGGCGAAAGCGATGGCGCCAAGATTGGCTTCGACGCTGGCAAGCCGTCCGAAATTCACAACCGCCACCAGGATGGCGATCACAAAGATATCGAGCATCGACCAGCGGCCAATGAACTCAATAAAGCGATACATCCAAATACGTTGGCGAGCCGACAGTGGCTGGCGGCGCTGCACGGAAAACAGAAGCAGTGCGATACCCACCAACTTAAACGTTGGTACCAAAATACTGGCGATAAAAACCACGGCGGCGATGGGGATCATGCCGTGCTGAACCAGTTGGATCACACCGGACATGATGGTGCTGGGATCGCCCTGCCCCAGTGAGCTGACGGTCATGATCGGCAGCACGTTGGCCGGGATGTAGAGAACCGCGGCGGTCACCAGCAACGCCCAGGTACGCATCACACTGTTCGGACGACGGGCGTGAACCAGCGCACCGCAACGGGTGCAGACCTGCTCGTCGGTGTCGGCTTCCTGCTTGTTCAACTCATGGCATTCGGCGCAAATAAGAATGCCTGCATCAATCGCCCGCATGGGCATCCTCTCCTGATAAAGCCTGCCAGATCTGATGAGGCGACATCACAACCTCCAACCAGACCTGAACCAACAACAAACCGATAAAGCACGCCAGGCCAAGACCGACGGTAATTGCTGCCATATCTGCCAGTTTGACGATCGCTACCAGTACGCCCATGAGGTAGACCTCGAGCATCCCCCAATCGCGTAAATGGTGATAAATGCGGTAGAGCAACAGGCCGTAACTGCGCCCGATATCAAAACGAATACTCAGCAGTACAGCCAGTTGGCAAAGCAGCTTGAGCAACGGGATTCCCATACTGCAGAGAAACACCACGACTGCTACACCCTGCATTCCGGTATCGAACAGGCCAACAACGCCACTCCAGACAGTGTCATCCGATGACTGCCCGAGTAGATGGAGCTGCATGATGGGTAAAAAGTTCGCAGGGATATATAAAAACAGAGCGGCGAGAACCAAGGCGAGACTGCGCTGTACGACGTTATGCCGATGGGCGTAGAGCTCGTAACCGCAGCGCGGACAGAGCGCTTTCTCGCCATGGGCGAGCTCTGGCTTGCGCATCAGCAAGTCGCACTCATGACACGCTAGCAAGTCGTCCAGCGGTAATTCTGACAGCCCAGGGGCGTCAACCGGATCTGGCATAAAGGCTCTGGCTCCGAAAAAGTTGGACCTATTCTAGTGTCATGGATCGAAAATAACTGTGCAAATTTGTGCTGTAACTGAAGGCCACTTTCCTGCGGACAAAACAAAACCCCTACCTGCATACGCAGATAGGGGTTTCGG
>NZ_JASBRE010000015.1 GCF_029960815.1 Pseudomonas sp. AL03 | reverse complement strand
GGGCGAGTCCATACATAGCAGCTGGCGAAGCCTGCGTTCGGCTGCGAAGCAGTCGCGATTTCATTCACCGCGGTGTGCCTGATGCACTGTGTATGTAGGAATTACGACTGCTTCGCAGCCGAACGCAGGCTTCGCCAGCTGCTACAGAGACCGCTCCAATTGCGGGCAACGTGCATTGATTCGGTGCAAAAACATCCCAATCAAATACCGAGACCGCGACCAACCCCAGTAAACCCTGGCATCTGAGGAACTTGGCACAACCACTGCATTACCTCTCTCATCAACTATAAAGCCCAGCCTTCAACGACGAAGGATGCGCTTCCCGAGAGAACGGGACCAGGACAAAGGCGTCCTCGCTAGGCAACTAGCGGGACGCCTTTTTTTGTTTGCGCAAAATGTGTCGAGCAAGACCTGAAAGCCCTGATGAGGCGGGTCTGAGCTCCCCGGAGAACCTGATGAAAAAACTAAAACTGGTGATGATCGGCAACGGCATGGCCGGGGTTCGTACCCTGGAAGAGCTGCTCAAGCTGAGCAATGAGCTGTACGACATCACGGTCTTCGGCGCCGAACCCCATACCAACTACAACCGCATCCTGCTGTCGCCCGTGCTGGCCGGTGAACAGACCTTTGAAGACATCGTGCTGAACGATCTGGACTGGTACCTGGACAACAACATCAAGCTGATGTTGAACCGCAAAGTGGTGGAGATCGATCGGGTCAAACGCCGGGTCATCGCCGAAGACGGCAGCGAGGCCGAATACGATCGCCTGCTGATCGCCACCGGTTCGACCCCGTTCATCCTGCCGATCTCCGGCAACACCTTGCACGGCGTGATCGGCTACCGCGACATCGCCGATACCCAGGCAATGATCGACACCGCGAAAACCCACAAGCACGCCGTTGTGATCGGTGGCGGCCTGCTCGGCCTGGAAGCCGCCAACGGCCTGATGCTGCGCGGCATGCACGTCACTGTGGTGCACATCGGTGAGTGGCTGCTGGAACGGCAACTGGACAAAACCAGCGGCCAGTTGCTGCAAACCGCCCTGGAAGCCCGCGGCCTGCATTTTCGTCTTTGCGAGCAAACCCAGGCCCTGCACGATGCCGGCAATGGCCGGGTCGGTTCGGTTGAGTTCAAGAATGGCGACATCATCCCCGCCGATCTGGTGGTGATGGCCGCCGGCATTCGCCCCAACACCGAACTCGCGGAAAAATCCGGCATCCCTTGCAACCGCGGGATTCTGGTCAACGACACCCTGCAAACCTACGACCCACGCATCTATGCCATCGGCGAATGCGCCAGCCACCGCGGCATCGCCTACGGCCTGGTGGCGCCGCTGTTCGAACAGGCCAAGGTCTGCGCCAACCACCTCGCCCAACTGGGCTTCGCCACCTACAAGGGCTCGGTGACGTCGACCAAATTAAAAGTCACCGGCATCGACCTGTTCTCCGCCGGCGACTTCATGGGCGGCGAAGGCACCGAAACCATCACCCTCTCCGACCCGATCGGCGGGGTCTACAAAAAACTGGTGATCAAGGATGACGTGCTGGTCGGGGCCTGTCTGTACGGCGATACGGCGGACGGTGGCTGGTATTTCCGGCAGATCCGTGAGAATCACGACATCGCGCAGATCCGCGATCACCTGATGTTCGGCGGCTCTTCATCCATGGAGCTGGCTCTCGGCGACGTAGGACATCAAGGCCAGGACAAAGCCATGAGCATGGCCGACACCGCCGAAGTCTGCGGCTGCAACGGCGTGTGCAAAGGCACCATCGTCAAGGCGATTCAGGAACACGGATTATTCAGCGTCGACGACATCAAGAAACACACCAAGGCGGCCAGCTCCTGCGGTTCCTGCGCAGGGTTGGTGGAACAGATCCTGATCAACACCGTGGGCGGCGCGGCGGACGTCAAACCGAAAAGCGAAAAAGCCATCTGCGGTTGCAGCGACCTCAACCACGGGCACATTCGTCAGGCCATCCGCGAGCAGCATTTGCTGACCATCGCTGGCACTCTGAGCTACCTGAACTGGCGCACTCCGAACGGCTGCGCCACGTGCCGCCCGGCGCTCAACTATTACCTGATTTCCACCTGGCCCGGCGAAGCCAAGGACGACCCGCAATCGCGCCTGATCAACGAACGGGCCCACGCCAACATTCAGAAAGACGGCACTTACTCTGTAGTCCCACGGATGTGGGGCGGTGTGACCAATCCCTCGGAGCTGCGGCGCATTGCCGACGTGGCCGACAAATACAACGTGCCAATGGTCAAGGTTACCGGCGGCCAGCGTATCGATTTGCTGGGGATCAAGAAGCAGGACCTGCCGGGCGTCTGGAAGGATCTCGACATGCCATCCGGCCACGCTTACGGCAAATCCATCCGCACCGTGAAGACGTGCGTCGGCAGTGAGTTCTGCCGCTTCGGCACCCAGAACTCCACGCAACTGGGCATCGAGCTTGAGCACGACCTGTTCAACATGTGGTCGCCGCACAAAGTGAAACTGGCCGTCTCCGGTTGCCCACGCAACTGTTCGGAAGCGGGCATCAAGGACGTCGGAATTATCGGCGTGGATTCCGGCTGGGAGATGTACATCGGCGGCAACGGCGGGATCAAAACCGAAGTCGCGGAATTCTTCGTCAAGCTCAAAACCGCCGAAGAAGTGCGCGAGTATAACGGCGCCTTCCTGCAGCTCTATCGCGAAGAAGCCTTCTACCTCGAGCGCACCGTGCATTACCTGCAACGGGTCGGCATGGAGCACATCAAGAAAGCCGTGCTGGAAGACCCGGAGCGACGCAAGGCACTCAACGATCGCCTGCAATTCTCTCTGTCTTTCGAACAGGATCCGTGGAGGGAACGCCTGGAGCAGCCGCTGCTGAAAAAAGAATTCGACGTCATCGCGGTGAAGAACCTGGAGGTGCCGGCATGAACTGGCTGGATATCTGCGCACTGGAAGAAATCAATGCCCTCGGCTCCCGGATCATCGCGGGCCCGACAGGTGACATCGCGATTTTTCGTACAAGCGACGATGAGGTTTTCGCACTCGACGACCGCTGCCCGCACAAGGGCGGTCCGCTGTCCCAGGGTTTGATCTACGGTAAACGGGTCGCCTGCCCGCTGCATAATTGGCAGATCGATCTGGAAACCGGCGAAGCACAGGCTCCGGACATCGGTTGCGCTCACCACCATTGCGCACGGGTCGAGAATGGCCGGGTGCTGCTGGCTCTGCGGGAAGCAAGCTGATGAACAGTCAGATCACCGCTTCCACCTGCTGCTACTGCGGGGTCGGCTGCGGCGTGCTGATCGAGCATGACGGCGAGCGCATTCTCGGCGTCAGCGGCGATCCGGCGCACCCGGCCAACTTCGGCAAACTGTGCAGCAAAGGCTCTACATTGCACCTGACCGGCGACCTGACGGCTCGGGCGCTATACCCCGAACTGCGCCTCGGCAAAGGCTTGGCCCGCAGCCGCACCGATTGGGACACCGCCCTTGATCACGCCGCCAGCGTTTTTGCCGAGACCATCGCCGAACACGGCCCGGACAGCGTGGCGTTCTACATCTCCGGGCAATTGCTGACCGAGGATTACTACGCGTTCAACAAACTGGCACGAGCGCTGGTGGGCACCAACAACATCGACAGCAATTCGCGCCTGTGCATGTCTTCGGCAGTGGTCGGCTACAAGCGCAGCCTGGGTGCCGACGCACCGCCGTGCAACTACGAAGACCTGGAGCTGAGCGACTGCGTGATGATCGTCGGCAGCAACATGGCCTACGCCCACCCGATACTTTTCCGTCGGCTGGAGGAAGCGAAATCCCGTCGGCCGCAGATGAAAGTCATCGTCATCGACCCGCGTCGTACCGACACCTGCGATTTGGCTGACCTGCACCTGGCCATTCTGCCGGGTACCGATGTCGCGTTGTTCCATGGGATTTTGCACCTGCTGTTGTGGGAAGACTGGGTCGACCGGGACTTCATCAAGGCCCACACCGAAGGCTTGGCCGAGCTGAAAAACCTGGTGCGCGATTACACGCCGCAGATGGTTTCGCAGCTCTGTGGGATCAGCGTCGAGCAACTGCAGCAATGCGCCAAATGGGTCGGCACCTCGAAGAGTTTTCTGTCGCTATGGTGCATGGGGCTGAACCAGTCCACCGCCGGCAGCGCAAAGAACAGCGCACTGATCAACCTGCACCTGGCCACCGGGCAAATCGGCCGCCCCGGTGCAGGGCCTTTCTCCCTGACCGGTCAGCCGAATGCCATGGGTGGCCGCGAAACCGGCAGCTTGTCGAACCTGCTGCCAGGCCATCGCGAAGCCGCCAATGCTGAACATCGCGCGGAAGTGGCAGCCTATTGGGGCGTTGAACAACTCCCCGAGAAGACCGGGCTAACCGCCATTGAACTGTTCGAGCAGGTGCGTAGCGGGAAAATCAAGGCGCTATGGATCGCTTGCACCAACCCCGCGCAGTCAATGCCGGATCAAACCGCCGTGCGCGCGGCACTGCAAGCCTGTCCGTTCGTGGTGTTGCAGGAAGCTTTCCGCACCACCGAAACCGCAGCGTTCGCTGACCTGTTGCTGCCCGCCGCCAGTTGGGGTGAAAAGGACGGCACGGTGACGAACTCCGAGCGGCGAATTTCCCACGTTCGTCGAGCCGTCGTCGCACCGGGCGAAGCCCGCTCCGACTGGGCGATCACCGTAGATTTCGCACAACGCCTGGAACAACATCTGCGTCCGGGGCAAACCAGCCTGTTTACCTTTGAAACGCCGGCGCACGTCTTCGATGAGTACAAACAACTGACCCGCGGGCGTGATCTGGACTTGTCCGGCATCAGTCACGCGCTGCTCGACCGCCTCGGCCCTCAGCAATGGCCCTTCCCTGCGGGTGCCAGCGAAGGCACGGCTCGGCTGTACCTGGACGGGATTTTCCCGACTGCCAGTGGACGCGCGCAATTCGTGGCCGACCCGTATCGCGCCGCCAAGGAACAACGCGATGCGCACTTCCCGCTGACCCTGATCACTGGCCGCCTGCGGGATCAATGGCACGGCATGAGCCGCACCGGCACCGCCGCGCAGCTATTCGGCCACGTCAGCGAAGCAGTGTTGAGTCTGCACCCGGAAGAACTGCGTCGGCATCGGCTGCAACCGGGCGACCTGGTCAGCCTGAAAAGTCGCCGTGGCGCGGTGATTGTCGCCGTCGGCAGCGACGACAGCGTGCGCCCGGGCCAGGCCTTTCTCCCCATGCATTGGGGTGACCGCTTCCTCAAGGGTGGCGTAAATGCACTCACCCAACCGGCTTTCGACCCGTTGTCGAAACAACCCGAACTCAAGCACAGCGGCGTGCGCCTCGAACCTGTGCAACTGCCGTGGAACCTTTTCGCCCTGGTCGAGGACGATGTTCAACAGCATTTTGAGACGCTACGACCGCTCTGTGAGGCGTTTTCCTACGTAAGCCTCAGCTTGGCTGGCCGTGAACGCCCCGCGCTGCTGATACGCGCTGCGAGCACCGGCGCACCAGATCCGCAACTGCTGCGTGATATCGATCAATGCCTGGGGCTCAACGAAGGCCCGGTTTTGGCTTACGACGACCCACGGCGCTCCATCGGCAAACGCGTGCGGATCGAGAACGGTCGGATCACCGCGATTCGTCTGGCCGGCGAAACCCTCGCCCAACACTGGCTGCAAAGCCTGTGGCTCGAAGGTCGCGCGGATGAACAACTGCGGCGCTGGCTGCTGGCCCCGCTGAGCGCACCACCGGGCAACGCCAATACACCGGCCGTCGATCACAAAACCCTGTGCAACTGCAAAAACGTCAGCCAGAGCGCGGTCTGTGCGGGCATTAGCCGCGGCCTGGATCTGCAGGGTCTGAAACAAGAATTGGGCTGCGGCACGCAATGCGGTTCCTGCGTCCCGGAAATCAAGCGTTTGCTGGCCGCCACAGCGCAGCCGATCGCCGTCATCTCGTGAGGAAAACACTATGAGCGCAAAAGTCTGGCTGGTGGGTGCGGGCCCCGGGGATCCGGAATTGTTGACCCTCAAGGCTGTGCGAGCGTTGAGAGAAGCGGATGTGGTGCTGATCGATGATCTGGTCAACGACGCAGTGCTCGAGCATTGCCCGCAGGCGCGGATCATTCCCGTGGGCAAGCGCGGCGGCTGTCGCTCTACGCCTCAGGCATTCATTCATCGACTGATGCTGCGTTATACCCGCCACGGTCAATGCGTGGTGCGGCTCAAGGGTGGTGATCCGTGCATTTTCGGCCGTGGCGGTGAAGAGGCGCAGTGGCTTAGCGAACGCGGGGTTGAGGTTGAGCTGGTCAACGGCATCACGGCAGGGCTTGCCGGCGCAACGCAATGCGGTATTCCGTTGACCCTGCGGGGCGTCGCGCGTGGCGTGACGCTGGTCACCGCCCACACTCAGGATGGCAGCAGCTTGAACTGGCAAGCCTTGGCGCAAGGTGGCACGACGCTGGTGGTGTATATGGGTGTCGCAAAACTGAGCGAGATTCGTGAGCAGCTGCTGGCCGGCGGAATGGCGGCGGATACACCGGTGGCGATGATTGAAAATGCTTCCCTGCCACACCAACGGGACTGTCGGAGCGATCTGACAGCGATGGAAGACGATGCCTACGCCTTTGAGTTGAAGAGTCCGGCAATCCTGGTCATCGGCGCGGTCGCGGCCTGCGCAGAAGTATCCCTGTCGGTATCTGATTTTCCCGCGAATGCAGTCAATCAGTCAGCCTGACTCGCCCTGCTTCAACCCTGCCCTCACCAAATCGCTGACAAAGAAAAGCCCGGCCTAAGCCGGGCTTTTCAGAGCTGCGAGCTAATTACTTAGCGTTAGTTTCTACCTGCGCTTCTACGCGACGGTTTACAGCGCGACCAGCGTCAGTTTTGTTGTCAGCAACTGGGCGGGATTCGCCGTAGCCAACAGACTGAACGCGAGTCGATTCAACACCGTACTGGTTGGTCAGAACTTGCTTAACGGCGTTTGCACGACGCTCGGACAGTTTCTGGTTGTAAGCGTCAGGACCGACGGAGTCAGTGTGACCTTCAACAGTAGTGCTGGTGGATGGGTACTGCTTCATGAAGTCAGCGAGGTTTTTGATGTCGCCGTAGCTGTTAGGCTTGACTACCGACTTGTCGAAGTCGAATTTCACATCCAGCTCAACACGAACAACTTCAGCAACTGCTGGGCAGCCATCAGCGTCAACAGTTACGTTGGCTGGGGTGTCCGGGCACTTGTCAACGTTGTCGCATACGCCATCGTTGTCGCTGTCGGCGCAAACTTCAGCTGGTGCAGGAACTGGCGCAGCAGCAGGCTTGGAGCCGCCACCGAAGTTCACACCGATACCGACGCTTGGAGCCCACTCGGTGTCGCCCTGGTCGATGTTGTACTGAGCTTCAACGCCGGCACGGGCGTAGAAGTTGTCGGTGAAGTACAGCTTGGCACCGCCGCCAACGTTGGCGAAGGTGGAACCGTTACGACCGCTTTTGCCGTTCTGGCCGATGCTTTGATCGGAGAAGCCAGCCGATACGTACGGACGCAGCATGTCGCCCGGGTTGTTGAAGTGGTACAGAGCGTCCAGAGCGGTGTTGGAGCCCTTGATGTTACGGCCGTCTTCGGCACGTGCATTGTGCACTTCGTCGTAAGCCAGACGCAGTTCAACGTCGTCGGTCAGGAAGTAACCAACAGAACCACCGAACAGGTTGCCGTTGTTCTTGAAGTTACGAGCGCTGTCGAATTGTTCTTTCTTTGCGAAGCCTTCGATTTCAACTGCGCCTTGGCCTTGTGCCAGAGCGCCGAACGAAGTGGCGGCAATCAAAGAACCAATGGCCAAGCCCAAGGTGTTTTTCAGTTTCATCCGTTAAATCCCCATCTGGTGATTGTGAAGCAGTCCCGCAAACCGGGGGACAACTCGGCGGCAAGTCTATCAGAACTTGCCTACACGTAAGAGATATTTGCGCCGAACTAAGTTTCAGCAATGCCTGCAAATTTCTCACGCAATTTATCTAGAGCACGTTTGTATCGCATTTTTGTCGCACTCAAACCCATGTGCATGATGTCTGCGATCTCCTGAAACTCCAGCTCTGCGACAAATCGTAGCACCAGAATTTCACGGTCAATCGGGTTCACATACACCAACCAGCGATCAAGTCCACCCGTTTCCTCAGGTTTCGGCGCCTTTTCTTCAGACGCTTCCTCGAGGGGGTCCAGACTCAAAGCATCCATCAAGCGACGCTTTCGCCGTTCTTTCCGATACTGCGTGATGCATTCGTTGTACGTGATGCTATATAGCCACGTCTTGAACTTCGATTTACCTTCGAAGTTCTTCAGGCCGTACAGCACCTTCAACATCACTTCCTGACAGACATCGTCTGCATCACGATCGTTCCCAAGATATCGCGCACAGACGTTAAATAATGTTCGCTGGTAACGCCGCATCAGTTCTTCATAGGCGCGCGTTACGTGAAACAGCTCGGTATGCGAGCGCGCGACCAACTCCTCATCAGAGAGCTCGCGGGGGTCGTAGCGCGTGGACAGCGATTGAGCTTTATTCAAAACAAGTCGGGCCGACAGTCAGGTCAATGTCCGCCGCGCCCTTTCAGGGCACTTTGCGGCGGCATACATTAGCAGGGTTTGCCGGATTAGCGGCTACTCACATGCTGCTCCAGGAGGATCCGATTGGAGAGAGAGACTAGCTCACCCTCATCGGTCAGCAATGTGGTTTTAACCGTGCCGATCTCTTCGATCTGGCCTTCGACCTCGCCAACACGCACTTGTTGCCCAACCTGATATAACTCACGCACATAGATTCCCGCAAGAATCTGACCGGCAATTTCCCGGCTTCCCAACCCCATGGCCAGCGCAACCGCCAGACCAACGGTAATCAATACGATCACAATCACATGGTTGAGCAGGTCAGTCTTGACCTCCAACTGGCTGATTGCGACCGAAATACTGATGATAATCACCAGGCCCTGGGCAATTCGCCCCAGACCCGCAGCGTAATCCAGTCCTACGCCCTCTGCCGCCCCACGCACCAGCCCATTGGCCAGTTGCGCGAGCAGTACACCCACCAGCAGCACCAGCGCGGCGCCGAATACTTTCGGCAAATACAGCGCAAGCATGTCAAGCGTAGCCGAAACTCGCTCAAGTCCAAGGGATTCTGCGGCAGAAACCAGAAAAATCAGCAGAACGAACCAATAGACGATCTTGCCGATCAACGTCGAGATCGGCACTTGAAGGCCGGCCCGGGACAGCAATTTAGTCAGACCCGTGCCACCCATCAGGCGATCAAGGCCCAGCTTGGCGAGCAACTTGGACAACAAAGTATCCAAAAGTTTCGCCACGACGAAACCCAACAGCAGCACAACCAGTGCGCCGAACAGGTTCGGGATGAAATTTGCAACCTTGGTCCATAACGCAGTCATGGCAGTGACGAGGCTCTGAGTCCAGAGATCAAGTTCCATATTCAATCAGCCTTATCAGCAGTGCGAACGGTAGGTTTACGGTGGCGGGATACCGGCGAGACGTGGGCCGAGCCGTTGTTAAGGGCAATCATCAGCGCGGGCAGCCAACGGCCCAGCAGACTGAACAGATCACCGGCGCCGACCTGACGGTTGGCGGTTTTCAGTACACGCCCCAGGCACGCATCGTCGTCCCGGGTGGACGGTGATGCCTTGAGCATGTCACGCAAAGACTGTTCAAACGGATCGTGCATACGCACCTCTCGTGATGTCTGTGAAAGACGCGATCAAATTTGGTCGGGTCACATGACTCACCCTCAGACCCAGCGCAAACGTCGGAATAACCACCACTGACCCAGTGCCACCGAGACCATCATCAGGCAGGCAATCGGGAAGCCATAAGGGCTTGCGGAGAACGGAATCCCGCCGACGTTGATACCCAAGAGACCGGCCAGAAAACTCATTGGCAAAAAGATCCCGGTGATGATCCCGAAGCGGTACATCGTGCGGTTCATGCGCACGCTCAAACGTCTATCTTCGGCCTCGAGGACCAACCCCACCCGCTCCCGGGTCAATTCAAGCTCCTCGAGATACCGGGTCAGGCTGTTGTTCAATTCGTTCCAGTAGTCACCGTCATCTTCGACGAACCAAGGCAGTTTTATTCGTGTCAGCTGACCAAAAATATCCCGCTGCGGCGCAAGAAATCGTTTCAGTGCGGCAGCCCTGCGACGGATCTGCAGAACGGCTCCGTGCTCGGGTGTATACCGTTCGTCGGCATCCAGCTTTTCTTCTTCCTCATCGACCACTTCCGAGAGGCAACTCACCAGATCCTGCACCTTGTTGGTGAGGTATTGCGCCATATAAAGGATGAGTTCTGACGCAGTTTTCGGTCCTTTACCTTCGGCGATTTGCACCAGCAATTCATCGGTGGCGCGCAACGGACGCAAACGCAGAGAAATAACCCGCTGGGCCGACGCAAAAATCCGCACCGAGACCATGTCTTCCGGCTCGGCGCCCGGGTTCAGATTGACCCCACGCAAAAATAGCAGCAGTTCGCTGTCCGAAAGCTGTACAAGACGCGGCCGGGTGTTTTCTTCAAGCAACAGGTCACAGCTGAACTCACTCAGACCGCTGGATTTACGCAGCCAGGTCTGGGTTTGCGGGTGACTTCGATCCCAGTGCAGCCACAGGCTTTCATGGGCCTGCAGCTGCAAGTCATCGAGTTCAGTCCGGGCTATCGAACGCGCACCGCCTTTACCGTCCAGCACCAGGGCATGCACCAGCCCCCACTGCGCGTTTTCTTCCTCGAACATCCTCACCCCTTTGTTAGTAAAGCGCTTTTATTCAGGCATCTTCAGCGGGCTAGGCGAGATGATCACGCCGTTATTGTCCGCATAGATGTAGTGACCTGGATGGAAGGTCACGCCAGCAAAGGTCACCGCAATGTTGATATCGCCGAGCCCACGCCTGTCGGATTTCCTCGGGTGGCTGGCAAGGGCCTGAACGCCCAGATCGGTTTGCGCGATGATATCGACGTCACGGATGCAACCGTAGATCACCAGCCCTTCCCAACCGTTTTTCGCGGCTTTTTCGGCCAGCATGTCGCCCAGCAACGCATGACGCAGGGAACCACCGCCATCGACCACCAGCACCTTGCCATTACCCTTGAGCTCGACCTGCTCCTTGACCCGCGAGTTGTCTTCGAAGCACTTGATGGTCACGATTTCGCCGCCGAAGGAATCTCGACCGCCGAAATTGCTGAACATCGGTTCCAGCACCTGCACCAGTTCCGGATAGGCGTCGCACAGGTCAGGCGTGAGGTAATGGTTCATCGAGAAACTCCTGTAAAGAGGAAGACAATCGAGTGTGTCGCAAAGTGACCAGAAAAGCTCAATGCGTCATATCTTAGCCGCAAGCCGAACGGAGCGAAATGCCCTTGTTAGAGCATCCAGCTTAGATCGCCGCCGCCAGATCCGGTTCTTCACCGAGCAATGGCGTCTGCTGATCTACCAACCAGCGCGCCACCAACGGCCAGACTTCAGCCTGGGCGGCTTTGCTGACAAGCATTTGCACATGACCGAAATTATCACCGAAGCCCTGCTCGCGACCCAGGTTGATAAATTGCTTTTGCTCGCAACCGATCTGATCGAACAGTTTACGGCAAGCCCACGTCGGGTCCTGATGATCGCTGGCTGCACTTACCGCCAGTATCGGCACCTGAACATCAGCCAGACCGGCCCACCAATCCTTGTCGGCATCGCCGAAGCGCCCGAACAGGCCATACCAGCGCATGCTTTCCAGGGCCAGGCCAATCGGCTCGTCCTCCGGGCCGCGCTTGAGCCTTGAACCGGACAACTGGGCAAAGCGTTTAAGAATGAAGCGTCCGCTCCACTCCACCGGCGGAATCTTCAACGGCCAGTAGGTGCGACTGACTTGTGTACCAAAAAATGCCGCGGAAGCCACGACCGGCTCGCCGATGTACTTGCCACCCAGCGCCGCCGCCAGCGTAATCCCGCCCAGCGAATGACCGATCCAGTGCGGGACCTGGCCGCTCTGCTCACGCACGAACGCGCCAATGGCCGGCAGATCGTAACGAGCGTAGTCGGCGACGCGGTTCTTGCGGTAGTTCTGGTTGCGCTGGGACAGGCCATGACCGCGCATTTCCGGAATCCATACATCGAATCCCAGACGCGTCAGATAGGCGCCCAGACCCAGGCCTTTTGGGGAAAACCAGAACCGGCGATTGGAAAAGCTGCCGTGCAACAGGATCACCGGCACGCCACGCACCGCAGGCTCGTCGGCCATACCGAGTCGTGTCACAGCCAGTTCGACGGTGCCATCAGGGCTGTTGCCGGGTTTCAGACGATAGACGTCTTCGCTCAGATCGCCGCGCCGCTCGGCGCTGATCAGGGCGACAGGAAATAGGTTGCTGCTGCTTTGCATAATGCTCTTGCACAAAAAAGGGCGGCGTCCAGAGGAGCCCGCCCTACTTGATTCTTAAAACCTCGGCCACTTGACCGAGGCTTCATTCACATCAGGCCGGAGCTTGACCTTCAGCCAGGAAGAACCAGGTTTCCAGTACGGAATCGGGGTTCAACGAAACGCTTTCGATGCCCTGTTCCATCAGCCATTTGGCCAGATCAGGGTGGTCCGAAGGGCCCTGACCGCAAATGCCGATGTACTTGCCAGCCTTGTTACACGCCTGAATCGCGTTGGCCAACAGCTTCTTGACCGCCGGATTACGCTCGTCGAACAGGTGAGCGATGATCCCGGAGTCACGGTCCAGACCCAGTGTCAGCTGAGTCAGGTCGTTGGAGCCGATGGAGAAACCGTCGAAGAACTCGAGGAACTCTTCAGCCAGAATCGCGTTGGACGGCAGTTCGCACATCATGATAATGCGCAGGCCGTTTTCGCCGCGCTTCAGACCGTTCTCCGCCAACAGGTCGATGACCTGGCTGGCTTCGCCCAGGGTACGGACGAATGGCACCATGATTTCGACGTTGGTCAGGCCCATCTCGTTGCGCACGCGCTTGAGGGCACGGCATTCGAGTTCGAAGCAGTCACGGAACGCTTCGCTGATGTAACGCGAGGCACCACGGAAGCCCAGCATCGGGTTTTCTTCTTCCGGCTCGTAGAGCTTGCCACCGATCAGGTTCGCGTATTCGTTGGACTTGAAGTCCGACAAACGCACGATGACCTTTTTCGGCGTGAACGCAGCGGCCAGGGTGCTGATGCCTTCAACCAGCTTCTCAACATAGAAACCGACCGGATCGTCGTAGCCGGCAATGCGCTTGTCGACGCTGTCTTTGATTTCCTGCGGCAGCCCGGCGTAGTTCAGCAGCGCCTTGGGGTGAACACCGATCATGCGGTTGATGATGAACTCCAGACGGGCCAGGCCCACACCGGCGTTCGGCAGTTGCGCGAAGTCGAAGGCGCGGTCCGGGTTGCCGACGTTCATCATGATCTTGAACGGCAGATCAGGCATGGCGTCCACGGAGTTTTTCTTGATGTCGAAGCCCAGTTCGCCTTCGAAGATGTAACCGGTGTCGCCTTCAGCGCAGGAAACGGTCACGCCCTGACCGTCTTTCAACAGCTGGGTGGCGTTGCCGCAACCGACCACGGCCGGGATACCCAGCTCGCGAGCGATGATCGCCGCGTGGCAGGTACGACCGCCACGGTTGGTGACGATGGCGCTGGCGCGTTTCATGACCGGTTCCCAGTCCGGGTCGGTCATGTCGGAGACCAGAACGTCGCCGGGCTGGACTTTGTCCATCTCGGACACGTCCTTGATGATCCGCACCTTGCCGGCGCCGATGCGCTGGCCAATGGCGCGACCTTCAACCAGCACGGTGCCGGTTTCTTTCAACAGGTAGCGTTCCATGACGTTGGCCGAGGTACGGCTCTTCACGGTTTCAGGACGGGCCTGAACAATGTAGAGCTTGCCGTCGTCGCCGTCTTTGGCCCATTCGATGTCCATCGGGCACTTGTAGTGCTTCTCGATGATCATCGCTTGCTTGGCCAGTTCGCTGACTTCGGCGTCGCTCAGGCAGAAACGTGCGCGATCAGCCTTGTCCACGTCGATGGTCTTGACCGATTTACCGGCCGTGGCGATTTCGCCGTAGATCATCTTGATGGCTTTGCTGCCCAGGTTGCGACGCAGGATGGCCGGACGACCGGCTGCCAGCGTGCCTTTGTGGACGTAGAACTCATCGGGGTTCACCGCGCCTTGTACGACGGTTTCACCCAGGCCGTAGGCGCCGGTGATGAACACCACGTCACGGAAGCCCGACTCGGTATCGAGGGTGAACATCACGCCGGCGGTGCCGGTTTCGGAGCGGACCATGCGCTGCACGCCAGCCGACAGGGCCACCAGCTTGTGGTCGAAGCCCTGGTGCACGCGATAGGAAATGGCGCGGTCGTTAAACAGGGAAGCGAACACCTCTTTGGCGGCGCGAATAACGTTTTCGACACCACGGATGTTCAGGAAGGTTTCCTGCTGACCGGCGAAGGAAGCGTCCGGCAGGTCTTCGGCGGTAGCGGAAGAGCGCACGGCCACGGCCATGTCAGGGTTGCCGGCCGACAGCGTAGCGAACGCAGTACGGATCTCGGCGTTGAGCTTCTCGGGGAATTCGGCTTCCATGATCCATTGGCGGATCTGGGCGCCGGTCTTGGCCAGGGCGTTGACATCATCGACGTCCAGGGCGTCGAGGGCGGCATGGATCTGATCGTTCAGGCCGCTCAGTTCCAGAAAATCACGATAAGCCTGAGCTGTCGTGGCGAAGCCACCGGGCACCGATACACCGGCACCTGCAAGGTTACTGATCATCTCGCCGAGGGATGCGTTCTTGCCCCCCACGTGCTCTACATCATGGACGCCGAGCTTATCGAGGGAAACTACGTACTCTACCAAGGTGATCTCTCCACTAACTGTGTTGGAAAAGCTCAGAAGCCGGCTGCTACAGGGAGCGTTTGCCAGCTGTATGGCCTGGACCTGGAAAATAAGTGAGAATGCGGGCCACTGGCGGCCGGCAAATCGCGCCTACTATATCCAAGATTCGTCACTAGCTTAAGGCCCAAGGTGCAAATGAAACGATCTGCTTTCTTTATTTCCGACGGCACCGGCATCACAGCCGAGACCCTCGGCCAAAGCCTCCTGGCGCAGTTCGAAAACATTACCTTCAGCAAATTCACGCGGCCCTACATCGACAACGTGGATAAAGCGCGGGCCATGGTACAACAAATCAACAAAGCCGCCGAAAACGACGGCTTTCGGCCGATCATCTTCGACACCATTGTCAATCAGGACATCCGTGAGATCCTCGCAACGTCCAATGGTTTCATGATCGACATTTTCTCGACCTTTCTGGCGCCGCTTGAACAGGAACTGACCGAGCATTCTTCCTACACCGTCGGCAAATCCCACTCGATTGGCAGCAACTCCAATTACATGGAGCGGATCGAGGCGGTGAACTTCGCCCTCGACAACGACGACGGTGCGCGCACGCATTATTACGACAAGGCGGACCTGATCCTAGTGGGCGTGTCGCGTTGTGGTAAGACGCCGACGTGCCTGTACATGGCCATGCAATTTGGCATCCGTGCGGCCAACTATCCGCTGACCGAAGACGACATGGAGCGCCTGCAACTGCCAGGCACCCTGCGTGCCCACCAGCACAAACTGTTCGGCCTGACCATCGACCCGGACCGCCTCACCGCGATCCGCAACGAGCGCAAGCCCAACAGCCGCTATTCGAGCTACGCCCAGTGCGAATTCGAAGTGCGCGAGGTGGAAAATCTGTTCCGCCGCGAGAACATTCCGCACATCAATTCCACGCATTTTTCGGTGGAAGAGATTTCGGCGAAGATCCTGGTGGAGAAAGGCGTGGAGCGGCGATTCAAGTAGTTCTTTAGCGCCTGTTACACCGCTTTCGCGGGCAAGCCTCGCTCCTACAAGGGCACCTACATCCTGTAGAAGCGAGGCTTGCCCGCGAAGAACGATTACTCGGTCTCCCTGAGTGCCCCCGCCAGCGCTTCAAACCCTCGCAGCAACAACCGATCATCCCCCGCCGAATGACAAACACTCGCCCGAACAAACTGCGGCACCGCCCCATGCCCGATCGCAAACGCCTCGGCGGTGGCGACCAGATAACTATTCTCCTTGAGCTCCGCTGCAATCTGCGACGCCCGCCAAGGCTCAGGCACTTCAATCCAGAAGTGCGGACTATGGGGATGGGTTTTGTACGCCAAACCCTCCAGCAGCCCACTGACCAACGCCTTGCGTCGACTGATCTCAACAATCTGCTGGCCCAGCAACTGCTTGGCAATCTCGTTTTCTATCCACAGACTAGCCACTTCCAGCGACAGCGGGCTGGCCATCCAGCACGTCCCGCGCACCGCTGCGCTCAAACGTCCGATCAACGGTTGCGGCGCATGCAGGTAACCGACCCGCAAACCTGCCGATACGGCCTTGCTCAAACTGCCGATCAGCACCGAGCGCTCCGGGGCGAAATGACTGAGCGGTAACGGGCGCTGTTGCGCCAGCACGGCATGGGCTTCGTCTTCGAAGATCAGCAAATTGTGCTGACGACACAGCTCAGCAATCGCCTCGCGTCGTGCGACGGACATCACTGCAGCCGTAGGATTCTGGATCGTCGGCGTGCAATACAGTGCTGAGACACGATGGTTGCGGCAAACCTCCTCCAGGGCATCGGGCATCAGCCCTTCATCATCCATCCCGACGCCGATGAGTTTTATCCCGAGTTGGCGTGCGACGCTGATCAGCCCCGGGTAGGTCAGGTGCTCCGTCACCAACGTATCGCCCGCCTTGAGCAACCCCATCAAGGTACACAACAGACCGTGCTGGCCGCCGTTCACGCAAACAATCTGCTCGGCGCTCGGGACAAATTCTTGATGGCTGAGCCATTTCGCGCCCGCCGCACGATAGCGTTGCAAACCGACATCGGCGGTGTAGCCGCTGATGTGTTGCAACGCCTCAGGATCTAGGGACAACGCTTGCAGGCTCTGACTCAAAAACAGCGCTTCCTGCCCAGGAATCGGTTGATTGCGGCTCATGTCGAAAAACGGTTGCGGTTCATCGCTGACATTGCGAAAGCCACTGTCCCGTGGTCGTTCCATCCCTCGCTGACGCACATACGTGCCATCTCCTACGCGAGCGACTACCAAACCAACACGTTCGAGTTCCCCGTAAGCACGGCTGATGGTGCCGATGGTCACTTGGAGGCTGTCGGCCAACAGTCGATGAGGCGGCAATTTGCAGCCGGGCTCGATCAGCCCCTCGGCAATGCCTTTTTCGACAGCCTCAGCAAGGCGTTTGTATTTCACACCCAGACCGTTGGCGAGGCCGTCGCGCAGGATTGACACCATGGCAATACTTGTTTTGACAATCATTACAGTCCCGAATAGCGTGCTTAAAACAGGTTCAATCATGGATAAACCTTTTGCAGATGAAGGTCAATTCCGACAACAACAGGAACTCGATCATGTCCATTGCCGTCAGTGCACCTTCAAGTACTGCAACCCCCCGGCTGGCCGCCCTGGTCACCAGCGTGTTGTTCCTGATCGTTTGCTTGAGCTGGGGCACGACGTGGCTCGGGATCAAGATTGCAGTTGAAAGTGTGCCGCCACTCACTGCCGCCGGACTGCGGTTCCTGATCGCCTTTCCATTGTTCCTCAGCTTTGCCCTGCTGCGCCGCGAACCGCTGCTGTTTCCGAGGGGAAGCCGCGGGTTCTTTGTCTTCGTCACGCTGTCGTACTTCAGCCTGCCGTACTACTTGCTCAACTACGGCGAGATGCACGTTTCGTCGGGTCTGACGGCGCTGCTGTTCAGCTGCATGCCGGTGTTCATCCTGATGTTTTCCGCGCTGTTTCTGCGGGAGAAAATCTACCCCTCACAACTGCTCGGCATCGCCATCGGGTTCGGCTCGCTGTTCATGATTATCCGCAGTCAGGGGCTGCATCTGGACCACGCCGAGTTGTTCGGGGTGCTGGCGATTCTCTGTGCCGCCGTGATGCATGCACTGTGTTACGTGGTGACCAAGAAACACGCCAGCGCGATCAGCGTGATTACCTACAACACCCTGCCGATCGGCATCGCCGGATTGATGCTGTTCAGCGCGGGATTGGCTGTCGAAGCCCCGGTGTTCGACGCCATCACCGCGCGGTCGTGGAGCGCCCTGCTCTATCTGGGGCTGGTGGCGTCGGTGGGCGGGTTTATCGTTTACTTCCTGCTGCTCAAGCGACTGAGCCCGATCATTCTGTCGTTTGTGTTCATCATTTTTCCGGTGTTCGCGGTGATCATTGGTGCCTGGTATGAGAGGCAGAGTCTTTCGCCGGAGCTGATGGTTTACTCTGCGGTTCTGCTGACAGGGTTTGCCATTACCAAGTTGCCGGTGGAGAAGTGGCTGGCGCCCGCCCTCGGACATACGCCAGCGCCGTAGGCTCAGATCACAAACAAATCCACAAACCGATTCACCGGTGTCGCCTCAAGCGCCGCCTGGTCCTTGCACAACGCAAAAATCTCAGCGCTGCGCTGGGCGTTGAAGCGGGTCGCCAGGTTGGCCTTGAACTTGTCCTCCAGTAACGGAATGCCGTCGCTGCGGCGACGGCGATGGCCGATCGGGTACTCCACCAACACGTTTTCGGTGCTGGAGCCGTCCTTGAAGAACACCTGTATCGCATTGGCAATCGAGCGCTTATCGGCCTCCAGGTATTCGCGGGTGTAGCGCGGGTCTTCGACGATGACCATTTTTTCGCGCAGCACGTCGATGATCGGATGCGCCGCGTGGAAGTCGTCCTCGTACTGCTCGGCCACCAGATTACCGAACGCCAGCGGCACGGCAGTCATGTACTGAAGGCAATGGTCACGGTCCGCGGCGTTGGCCAGCGGGCCGACCTTGGAGATGATGCGGATCGCTGATTCGTGGGTGGTGATGACGATTTTGTCGATTTCGTGCAGGCGATTTCTGACCTGCGGGTGCAGGGTGACAGCGGCTTCGCAAGCGGTTTGTGCGTGGAATTCGGCCGGAAAGCTGATCTTGAACAGCACGTTTTCCATCACGTAACTGCCGTACGGCCGGGAGAAGCTGAACACGCGTTTGTCTTCAGGCTTGAGCGCCAGATCGTTGTTGGTGTGGCTGAACAGCACGTCGTAGAAGCCCCACTGTTTGGCGGTCAGCACGCCGGGGATGCCCATCTCACCACGCATCGCAATGTCCGCCAGCCGCACGCCGCGACTGGACGCATCGCCTGCCGCCCAGGATTTACGCGATCCGGCATTCGGCGCATGACGGTAAGTGCGCAGCGCCTGACCGTCGGCGAAGGCATGGGATAACGCTGACAACAATTGCTCGCGATTGGCGCCCATCAGCTTGGCGGTGACGGCGGTCGAGGCGACTTTCACCAGGATGACGTGATCGAGGCCCACGCGATTGAAGGAGTTTTCCAGCGCGATCACGCCCTGGATCTCGTGGGCCATGATCATGGCTTCGAGTACCACGCGAACGGTCAGTGGCGCCTCGCCATTGGCCAGGCGTTTTTGCGACAGGTGATCGGCCACCGCAAGAATGCCACCGAGATTATCGGACGGATGCCCCCACTCGGCCGCGAGCCAGGTGTCGTTGTAGTCGAGCCAGCGGACGATGCAACCGATGTCCCACGCCGCTTTGACGGGATCGAGACGGTAAGGGGTGCCGGGGACGCGAGCGCCGAACGGAACGACGGTGCCTTCGACGATCGGGCCAAGATGTTTGGTGCATTCGGGGAAACGCAGGGCCAGGAGACCGCAGCCGAGGGTGTCCATCAGGCAGTTGCGGGCAGTGTCCAACGCTTCTTGGGATTCGATTTTGAAGGTCAGGACGTAATCGGCGATGTCTTGCAGGACCGTGTCGTAGTCGGGGCGGTTGTTCAGGTCGACGTTGGCGCTCATGTTCGATTCACTCTTGAAGTGGTTCGTTGATGGGACCTCGGTTCAGGGGCAATCTCAGTCGGTTACAAGATTCTTATTGTTGAAATGCGGTCCTGTAGGAGCCAGCGGTGCGGCGATCCGACTTGCCGGCGAAGGCGATCTTGAGGACGCCTTCGCCGGCAAGCCGTGCTCCTACAGGGGATAGGTGTCAGTCAGAAAGAGTCGCCCGGCACACGAACAAACCCTTCCATCAACACCCGCGCACTGCGGCTCATGATGGCCTTGTTCACGGTCCATTCGCCGCTCACCTGGCTGGCTTCAGCACCCACGCGCAAGGTGCCGGACGGATGCCCAAAGCGCACAGCATTGCGTTCGATGCCGCCCGCCGCAAGATTCACCAATGTGCCGGAAATCGCCGCCGCCGTACCGATCGCCACCGCCGCCGTGCCCATCATCGCGTGATGCAACTTGCCCATGGACAACGCGCGCACCAGCAGGTCGACATCATCCGCCGCAATCGCCTTGCCACTGGAGGCAACGTAGTCCGCTGGCTTGGCAACAAAGGCAACCTTGGGCGTGTGCTGACGCTTGGCCGCTTCGTCCAGATCCTTGATCAAGCCCATGCGCAACGCGCCGTAAGCCCGAATGGTTTCGAACATCGCCAACGCTTTCGGATCGCTATTGATCGCGCCCTGCAGCTCGGTACCGGTGTAACCAATGTCTTCGGCGTTGACGAAAATCGTCGGGATGCCGGCATTGATCATGGTCGCCTTGAAGGTCCCGACACCCGGCACCTCCAGGTCATCCACCAGGTTGCCGGTAGGGAACATCGAACCACCGCCGCCCTCTTCTTCCGCTGCCGGGTCCATGAATTCGACCTGCACTTCCGCGGCCGGGAAGGTCACGCCATCGAGTTCGAAATCGCCGGTTTCCTGTACTTCACTATTGGTGATCGGTACGTGGGCGATGATGGTCTTGCCGATGTTGACCTGCCACACGCGAACCACCGCAATGCCGTTCTGCGGGATGCGGCTGGCGTCCACCAGGCCGTTGCTGATGGCGAACGAACCCACCGCTGCCGACAGGTTGCCGCAGTTACCGCTCCAGTCGACGAAGGGCTTGTCGATGGAGACCTGACCGAACAGGTAATCGACGTCGTGATCGGCCTTGATACTTTTCGACAGGATCACGGTTTTGCTGGTGCTGGAGGTCGCACCGCCCATGCCGTCGATTTGCTTGTCGTACGGGTCGGGGCTGCCGATCACCCGCAGCAACAAGGCATCGCGAGCCGGGCCGGGAATCTGTGCCGCTTCGGGCAGGTCCTTCAAGCTGAAGAACACGCCTTTGCTGGTGCCGCCACGCATGTAGGTGGCGGGGATTTTGATTTGAGGTACGTGAGCCATGTCATTCCTCTATTGGCCGCCAGGGGATTCGAAATCCCCTGCGGCTCTGCGTTTTAAACGGCGACGGCCGATTCCAGGAAGTCTTGTGCGAAGCGCTGCAGCACGCCGCCCGCCTCGTAGATCGACACTTCTTCGGCGGTGTCGAGGCGGCAAGTCACCGGCACTTCGACGCGTTCGCCGTTCTTGCGATTGATCACCAGCGTCAGCTCGGCACGCGGGGTGCGCTCCCCAATCACGTCGTAGGTTTCGCTGCCATCGATGCCCAAGATCTTGCGGTCGGTGCCCGGTTTGAATTCCAGCGGCAACACACCCATGCCCACCAGGTTGGTGCGGTGAATGCGTTCGAAGCCTTCGGCCGCAATCGCTTCCACACCCGCCAGACGCACACCTTTGGCTGCCCAGTCGCGGGACGAACCCTGACCGTAGTCGGCGCCGGCGATGATGATCAGCGGCTGCTTGCGTTCCATGTAGGTTTCGATGGCTTCCCACATGCGCATGACCTGGCCTTCCGGCTCGACGCGAGCCAGCGAACCCTGTTTGACCTTGCCGTTTTCCTGAACCATTTCGTTGAACAGTTTCGGGTTGGCGAAGGTTGCGCGCTGCGCGGTCAAATGATCGCCCCTATGCGTTGCGTAAGAGTTGAAGTCCTCTTCCGGCAGGCCCATTTTCGCCAGGTATTCGCCGGCGGCGCTGTCGAGCATGATCGCGTTCGATGGCGACAGGTGATCGGTGGTGATGTTGTCCGGCAGCACTGCCAGCGGGCGCATGCCCTTGAGCGGACGAGCGCCAGCCAGCGCGCCTTCCCAGTACGGCGGACGGCGGATGTAGGTGCTCATCTCGCGCCAGTCGTACAGCGGCGTCACTTTCGGGCCGGTGTCTTCGTGGATGGCGAACATCGGGATGTAGACCTGACGGAACTGCTCCGGTTTGACCGAAGCCTTGACCACTGCGTCGATTTCTTCGTCGCTCGGCCAGATGTCTTTCAGGCGGATTTCCTTGCCATCAACCACGCCCAGCACATCTTTTTCGATGTCGAAACGGATGGTCCCGGCGATAGCATAAGCCACTACCAACGGCGGCGAAGCGAGGAACGCGTTCTTGGCGTACGGGTGAATCCGGCCGTCAAAGTTGCGGTTGCCGGACAATACCGCCGTGGCGTACAGGTCGCGGTCGATGATCTCTTGCTGGATCACCGGGTCCAGGGCGCCGGACATGCCGTTGCACGTGGTGCAGGCGAAGGCGACGATGCCGAAACCGAGTTGCTCCAGCTCGCTGGTCAGGCCGGCCTCGTCGAGGTACAGCGCCACGGTTTTCGAACCCGGCGCCAGGGAAGATTTCACCCACGGTTTGCGGGTCAGCCCGAGCTTGTTGGCATTGCGCGCCAGCAGGCCGGCGGCGATGACGTTGCGCGGGTTGCTGGTGTTGGTGCAACTGGTGATGGCGGCGATGATTACCGCGCCGTCCGGCATCTGGCCGGGTACTTCGGTCCACTGGCCGGAGATGCCTTGGGCGGCGAGGTCCGAGGTCGCAACGCGCGCGTGCGGGTTGCTCGGGCCGGCCATGTTGCGCACCACCGACGACAAGTTGAAGGTCAACCCACGCTCGTATTGCGCATTCTTCAAGCTGTCAGCCCACAGACCTGTGGTCTTGGCATATTGCTCCACAAGCTGCACCTGCTCGTCTTCGCGGCCGGTGAGTTTCAGGTAGTCGATGGTCTGCTGGTCGATGTAGAACATCGCCGCCGTAGCGCCGTATTCCGGGGCCATGTTGGAAATGGTCGCGCGGTCGCCGAGGGTCAACGCGGAGGCGCCTTCGCCGAAGAACTCCAGCCACGCACCAACCACTTTTTGCTGACGCAGGAACTCGGTCAGCGCCAGCACCATGTCGGTGGCGGTGATACCCGGCTGCAGCTTGCCAGTCAGCTCGACGCCGACACTTTCCGGCAGACGCATCCACGACGCGCGGCCAAGCATCACGCTTTCCGCTTCCAGACCGCCGACACCGACGGCGATCACACCCAGTGCATCGACGTGCGGAGTATGACTGTCGGTACCGACGCAGGTGTCGGGGAACGCCACGCCGTCGCGCACCTGGATCACCGGAGACATTTTCTCCAGGTTGATCTGGTGCATGATCCCGTTGCCCGGCGGGATCACGTCGACGTTTTTGAAGGCCTTTTTGGTCCAGTTGATGAAGTGGAAACGGTCTTCGTTGCGACGGTCTTCGATGGCGCGGTTCTTCTCGAACGCCTCTGGATCAAAGCCACCGCGCTCGACGGCCAGGGAGTGGTCGACGATCAATTGCGTCGGCACCACCGGGTTCACTTGCGCCGGATCGCCACCTTGCAGTGCGATAGCGTCACGCAGGCCGGCGAGGTCGACCAGCGCGGTCTGGCCGAGAATGTCGTGGCACACCACGCGGGCCGGGAACCACGGGAAATCGAGGTCGCGTTTGCGCTCGATGAATTGCTTCAGGGATTCGGTGAGCGTGACCGGGTCGCAGCGACGCACCAGGTTTTCCGCCAGTACACGGGAGGTGTACGGCAGAGTGTCGTAGGCGCCGGGCTGGATGGCTTCGACTGCCGCGCGGACGTCGAAGTAATCCAGATGGCTGCCGGGCAACGGTTTGCGGAATTCAGTGTTCATCGTCAGGACTCGGTCACGGTGGTTACAAAAGGTGGGGCCTGGCACAGTCCTGAATTGAAACCGTCCCCTGTAGGAGCGAAGCTTGCTCGCGAAAGCGGTGTATCAGTCGACATCAATCTTGAATGTCAGTCCGTCTTCGCGAGCAAGCTTCGCTCCTACAAGGGCTTTCGGTTCCTTCAGTTGCCAGCGTCAGCCCCCACCATTCAGCGTTGTTCGATTGGCACGAACTTGCGCTGTTCGACGCCGACGTACTCGGCGCTCGGGCGGATGATGCGGTTGTTGGCACGTTGTTCGAACACGTGCGCCGCCCAGCCGGTCAGACGCGAGCAGACGAAAATCGGTGTGAACAACTTGGTCGGGATGCCCATGAAGTGGTACGTCGACGCATGGTAGAAGTCGGCGTTCGGGAACAGCTTTTTCTGCTCCCACATGGTCTTGTCGATGGCTTCGGAGACCGGGAACAGCACCGTGTCGCCCACTTCGTCAGCGAGTTTTTTCGACCAGCCCTTGATCACCTCGTTGCGCGGATCATTGTCCTTATAGATCGCGTGACCGAAGCCCATGATCTTGTCCTTGCGCTCAAGCATGCCGAGGGTGCCTTTGATCGCCTCTTCCGGCGAGCTGAAGCGCTCGATCATTTCCATCGCCGCTTCGTTGGCGCCGCCGTGCAGCGGGCCACGCAGCGAGCCAATGGCTGCCGTGACGCAGGAATACATGTCCGACAGGGTCGAGGCGCACACCCGTGCGGTAAACGTCGATGCGTTGAACTCGTGTTCCGCGTAGAGGATCAGCGAAACGTTCATCACTTTGACGTGCAACTCGCTCGGCTTCTTGTCGTGCAGCAGGTGCAGGAAGTGACCGCCGATGGATTGCTCGTCGCTCACGCAGCTGATGCGTTTGCCGTCGTGGCTGAAGCGATACCAGTAGCACATGATCGCCGGGAACGCGGCCAGCAGGCGGTCGGTAATGTCGTGTTGTTCGGAGAAGTCTTTCTCCGGCTCGATGTTGCCCAGGAACGAGCAACCCGTGCGCATCACGTCCATCGGATGGGCGTCGGCGGGAATGCGTTCCAGCACTTCCTTCAACGCTTGCGGCAGGTCACGCAGCTTGCCCAGTTTGCTCACGTAAGCAGCGAGTTGTGTTTTGGTCGGCAGTTCACCGTAAAGCAGCAGGTAAGCCACTTCTTCGAATTGTGCGTCAGCCGCCAATTCGCGAACGTCGTAGCCACGATAGGTCAGGCCTGCGCCCGACTGGCCCACGGTGGACAGTGCGGTTTGCCCGGCAACCTGGCCACGGAGCCCGGCGCCACTGAGTACTTTTGCTTCGGCCATTGCTGTCTCCAGTTTTTGAATTTGTTAGGGAATCGGCAATTTCTACACGGTTATCTTCTTTTTGTAGCAGCTGCCGAGCCTGCGAGGCTGCGTCAGGCTGCGAAGCAGTCGTAAAACCTGCTTGCGCGGTCTGCCGGTTTTGCGAGTCCTTCGGCCTCGAACGCAGCCTCGCGGGCTCGGCAGCTGCTACAGGAACCTCATTATTTCTTTGAAGCAAACAACGCATCGAGCTTCTGCTCGAAGATGTGGTAGTCGATGCGATCGTAAAGCTCCATGCGCGTTTGCATGGTGTCGATGACGTTCTGTTGCGTGCCGTCGCGGCGGATCGCGGTGTAGACGTTTTCCGCCGCCTTGTTCATCGCGCGGAACGCGGACAATGGGTACAGCACCAGCGACACGTCGGCAGCAGCGAGTTGCTCGGTGGTGTACAGCGGCGTCGCGCCGAATTCGGTGATGTTGGCCAGGATCGGCGCTTTCACGCGACTGGCGAACAGCTTGTACATGTCCAGTTCGGTGATGGCTTCCGGGAAAATCATGTCGGCGCCAGCCTCGATGCACGCCGCGGCGCGATCCAGTGCAGATTCCAGACCTTCCACCGCCAGGGCGTCGGTGCGGGCCATGATCACGAAGCTGTCATCGGTGCGCGCATCGACAGCTGCCTTGATGCGGTCGACCATTTCCTGCAGGGACACGATCTCTTTATTAGGACGGTGACCGCAGCGCTTGGCGCCAACCTGGTCTTCGATGTGAATTGCCGCCGCGCCGAACTTGATCATCGACTTGACGGTGCGCGCGACGTTGAACGCCGAGGAACCGAAGCCGGTGTCCACGTCCACCAACAGCGGCAGGTCGCAGACGTCAGTGATGCGGCGCACGTCGGTCAGCACGTCGTCCAGGCCGGTGATGCCCAGGTCCGGCACGCCGAGGGAGCCGGCAGCCACCCCGCCACCCGACAGATAAATAGCCTTGAAACCAGCGCGCTTGGCCAGCAGTGCGTGGTTGGCGTTAATCGCGCCGACCACCTGCAAAGGATGCTCGCTGGCGACCGCATCGCGGAAACGCTGGCCTGGAGTGCTCTTGTTCAAACTCATGACTCACCTCGTTCAGTGGCTGTCGGGTTAGCGCCGCCCTGGTAGTGACGGGCAATATTGCGTTTGGAGGCGCCGATGTGACGGCGCATCAACAACTCGGCCAGTTCACCGTCACGGTCGGCAATGGCATCGAGAATTCGGTGGTGCTCGGCAAAGGCCTGACGCGGGCGATTGGGCGTGGTGGAAAACTGGATGCGGTACATGCGCACCAGTTGATAAAGCTCGCCGCAGAGCATCTGCGTCAGGGTGCGGTTGCCGCTGCCCTGGATAATTCGGTAGTGGAAGTCGAAATCGCCTTCCTGCTGGTAGTAGCCGACACCGGCCTGAAACGCCGCATCACGCTCATGGGTTTCGAGGACCCGGCGCAGTTCGTCGATTTCTTCGAGGGTCATGCGCTCGGCCGCCAGACGGCAGGCCATGCCTTCGAGGGATTCGCGAATTTCGTAGAGTTCCAGCAGTTCGGCATGGCTCAACGAAACCACCCGCGCCCCGACGTGCGGCACGCGAACCAGCAGGCGCTGGCCTTCCAGACGGTGGATCGCCTCGCGCAACGGCCCGCGGCTGATGCCATAGGTGCGCGCCAGTTCCGGCTCGGAGATCTTGCTGCCCGGGGCGATCTCGCCCTTGACGATGGCCGCCTGTATGCGTCGGAAGACGTTCTCGGAAAGTGTTTCCGATTCGTCTTGGGCAATCACCGGGGGATCGAGTTGATCCAGCATATTGTCGACACCTTGAAAGCTGATGCCGCAAAAACTAGCGAATACAGACCTTTTAGTCAAAGGATAAATAGGTATTGTCGACAATCGTCTAATAACCGACAGCACCATAACAACGCAGCGCCTCTGTTTATCGCCGCCTCCCGGCGCTGGCGCCATAAAACCACCGTGCTAGAATGCCGGCCGCATTTGTTTGTGACATCTGCACTGCCTGTCATAAATAGTTGATAGGCATACGAGGGAGCTTGCGCAGCGATGCCAGGGCCTTGAATAGAAGTACGGACCGCTGCGCACCAGGATTTATGAGACTCAAGCCCTTCCCCACCTTCCTTTATCTTCTTTGCCTGCCAGGTGTTGCCGCGGCGGGGGAAAAGACCGTGTACGGCCTTAACGAGTACGCCTCCCTGGGGGGCATCGACCTGGAAGTCGCCGCCAAACTCGACACCGGGGCGAAAACCGCTTCCCTGAGTGCCCGCGACATCAAACGTTTCAAACGCAATGGCGAGTCCTGGGTGCGCTTTTATCTGGCGATTGACGCTGCGCACTCGCATCCCATCGAACGGCCACTGGCCCGGGTCAGCAAGATCAAGCGCCGGGCCGGCGACTTCGACCCGGAAGAAGGCAAGAAGTACACCGCCCGTCCGGTCATCGAGCTGAATATCTGCATGGGCTCGGCTTTACGCAGTATCGAAGTGAACCTGACCGACCGCAGCGCTTTCCAATATCCGCTCCTGATCGGCTCCGAAGCACTGAAACGCTTCGATGCGCTGGTCGACCCCAGTCTTAAATACGCTGCTGGCAAACCCGCCTGCGCCACCGACGCTCATACCGCAGAGTAATTCCAATGCGCTCTCTTACCCTCCATCTGAAATTCCTGATTGCCATCCTGGTGGTGCTGGGTATTTCAGTCACGGCCTATCAGATCTTCGTGCTCGGCATCCCCGTGACCGAAGACGCCACCGACGACTTGTGGAACATCGACGCCAAAGTCGAGTTCGTCGCCAGCGCCAAGGACCCGGTCAAGATCCAGATGTTCGTGCCGCCGCTGAGCCGCGATTACGTCAGCCTCAACGAGAGTTTCATTTCCAATAACTACGGCGTGGCCGTGAACCGCGTCGACGGCAACCGCAAGGTCACCTGGTCGGCGCGTCGGGCCAAGGGCAATCAGACGCTTTATTACCGCTTGGTGCTGACCAAACGCTACACCGGCGAAAAATCCAAGGTCAAAGGCCCGACCTTCCGCGACAGCATTGCGGTTGAAGGCGCGGAAAAAGTCGCCGCCGAAGCCCTGCTTGCGCCCATTCGCCAGCACTCGGCCGACGTCGAAACCTTCATCGGCGAAGCCATCAAGCGTGTCAACAATCTCAACGACGACAACGTGAAGCTGCTGCTGGGTGGCGATCCGTCCGCCGGGCACAAGGCCAAGATCGTCGAGCTGGTGCTGTCCATCGCCCACGTGCCGGTGGAAAAGGTCCACACCATTCGCCTGGTGGCCGACCAGCCGCAAACGCCGGAACTCTGGCTGCGCAGTTTCAATGGCACTGACTGGTTGTATTTCAACCCGGAAACCGGTGAGCAAGGCCTGCCGACCGACCGTCTGCTGTGGTGGACCGGCGACGAAAACCTGATCACTGTCGATGGCGGCAAGAAAGCCAACGTGACCTTCAGCCTGAACAACAGCGAGATGAATGCGATTCGCCTGGCCAAGCTGACCGACGAAAACACCGATGCCAACTTCCTCGAATACTCGCTGTACGGTTTACCGCTGCAAACCCAGCAGACCTTCATGATCATGGTGATGATCCCGATCGGCGTGCTGGTGATCCTGATCCTGCGCAACCTGATCGGCATTCAAACCCTCGGCACCTTTACTCCCGTGCTGATCGCCCTGGCGTTCCGGGAAACCCAGCTCGGTTTCGGTATCGTGCTGTTTACCATCATCACGGCGCTGGGCCTGTCGCTGCGTTCCTACCTTGAACACTTGAAGCTGCAAATGCTGCCGAGGCTGTCGGTGGTGCTGACCTTCGTGGTGGTGCTGATCGCGGCGATCAGCCTGCTCAGCCATAAACTCGGCCTGGAACGCGGGTTGTCGGTGGCGTTGTTCCCGATGGTGATTCTGACCATGACCATCGAACGCCTGTCGATTACCTGGGAAGAACGCGGTTCCGGCCACGCCATGAAAGTGGCGATCGGTACGCTGTTCGCCGCGTCGCTGGCGCACCTGATCATGAGCGTTCCGGAGCTGGTTTACTTCGTGTTCACCTTCCCGGCGATCCTGCTGATCCTGGTGGGCTTCATGCTGGCGATGGGTCGCTATCGCGGCTACCGCCTGACCGAACTGGTGCGCTTCAAGGCTTTCCTGAAGAAGGCTGACGCCTGATGTTCGGCTTCTGGAAGACCTGGAAGGCCCTGGAAGCCCGGGGCATCATGGGGATCAATCGGCGTAACGCGGATTACGTGCTCAAGTACAACAAGCGCAGCCTGTACCCGATCGTCGATGACAAGATCATCACCAAGGAGCGCGCCATCGCCGCCGGCATTCACGTGCCGGAACTGTATGGCGTGATCTCCACCGAGAAAGAAATCGACAACCTCAACGAGATCATCGGTGGGCGCAACGACTTCGTGATCAAACCGGCCCAGGGCGCCGGCGGCGACGGCATTATTGTGATTGCCGACCGTTTTGAGGGCCGCTATCGCACGGTGTCCGGCAAGATCATCAGTCATGAGGAAATCGAGCACCATATCTCCAGCATCCTCACCGGCCTCTACTCCCTGGGCGGTCACCGGGATCGGGCGCTGATCGAGTACCGCGTGACCCCGGACCAGATCTTCAAGAGCATCAGCTATGAAGGCGTGCCGGACATTCGGATCATCGTGCTGATGGGCTATCCGGTGATGGCCATGCTGCGCCTGCCGACGCGCCAGTCCGGCGGCAAGGCCAACCTGCACCAGGGCGCCATCGGCGTCGGTGTCGACCTCGCCACCGGTCTGACCTTGCGCGGCACCTGGCTGAACAACATCATCACCAAACACCCGGACACCACCAACGCGGTGGATGGCGTGCAACTGCCCTACTGGGACGGTTTCATGAAACTCGCCGCGGGCTGCTATGAGCTGTGCGGGCTGGGTTACATCGGTGTCGACATGGTGCTGGACCAGGATCAAGGGCCGCTGATTCTTGAGCTCAATGCCCGGCCTGGGCTGAACATTCAGATTGCCAATGATTGCGGGCTGACGTTGCGCACCCATGCGGTTGAAGCGCGGCTGGAAGCGTTGAAGGCTCGCGGTAGTGTTGAGACGGTTGAGGAGCGGGTTGAGTTTGTTCAGGAAATGTTTGGGCATATTCCGGCGGTTGAGGGTTGATCCAAGATCGAGTCGCGGCATTCGCGGGCAAGCCTCGCTCCTACAGATCTAGCGTCGCTCACATTCCCGGCGAACGACACAAATCTGTAGGAGCGAGGCTTGCCCGCGAAGACTGACTGACAGTCACCGAAGCTCTCAACCTGCCAATCCCCGACATCCCCTCTAGGAGCAATTCCCCGAGGGGACTACAATCGCCACCCCCGCCTCGATGGCTGATCTGCCCCGCCCATGTTGACCTGTTCCGTACACCCGCTCCCCTATCGCGCCAACCCCGCCGAGTACTTCGCGGCGATTCGTCATGCCCCCGGTGCCGTGCTGCTCGACAGTGGCCGACCGACTGCCGAGCGTGGGCGTTATGACCTGCTCAGCGCTTGGCCGCGGGAACAACTGGCGGTGTTGCCTGACGAAAGTGGCAGCGATTTCCTGCAACGTCTTCGCGACCATCTGACACGACTCGGTGAAGCGACGGTGCCTGTTGACCTGCCCTTCGCGGGTGGTTTGATCGGTTACCTGAGCTACGACTTCGGTCGGCATCTGGAGAATCTGCCGACTCAGGCGCAGGACGACCTGCAATTGCCCGACGCACGTTTCGGCCTGTACGCCTGGGCATTGATCAGCGATCACCAACTGAGTACCAGTCAGTTGGTCTTCCACCCGTCGCTGGTCGACAGCGAACGTCAGCGCCTGATCACGCTATTCAGTGAACCTACGGGTGAAGCGGTCGAGCCTTTCAAGTTGAAAGCCCCGATGAAGGCCGACCTGAGCGCTGATGAGTATCGCCACGCGCTAGAACGCATTCAGCACTACATCCAGGCCGGCGACTGCTATCAGGTCAACTTCGCCCAGCGTTTCCGCGCGCAGTGCCAGGGCGATCCATGGGCTGCGTATTGCGCACTGCGGGCGGCGTGCCCGACGCCGTTCTCCGGTTTTCAGAGCCTGCCAGACGGCGGCGCGGTGCTGAGTCTGTCGCCGGAGCGTTTCGTCAAAGTCAGTGAACGCCATGTGGAAACCCGCCCGATCAAAGGCACCCGTCCTCGCGGACTGACCGCTGCCGAAGATGCGGCAAACGCCGCCGAACTGCTGGCCAGCCCCAAGGACCGCGCAGAAAACCTGATGATCGTCGACCTGCTGCGCAATGACCTCGGCCGCACCTGCCGTATCGGTTCGGTTCGGGTGCCGGAGTTGTTCAGCCTGGAAAGCTACCCGAATGTGCATCATTTGGTGAGCAGCGTGACTGGGGAACTGGCGGATGACCGGGATCCGCTGGACCTGATCGCTGGCAGCTTCCCCGGCGGCTCGATTACCGGAGCGCCGAAGATTCGCGCAATGCAGATCATCGACGAGCTGGAGCCGACGCGTCGGGGGTTGTACTGCGGGTCTTTGCTCTATCTGGACGTGCGCGGCGAGATGGACAGCTCCATCGCGATTCGCAGTTTGCTGGTCAAGGATGGGCAGGTGTGTTGCTGGGGCGGTGGCGGAATCGTCGCGGATTCGGAATGGCAGGCCGAGTATCAGGAATCGATTACCAAAGTGAAGGTGTTGCTCGATACCCTGCAAAACCTTTAAAAGCTTCGCGGGCAAGCCTCGCTCCTACAGGGTTCGACGATCCTCTGTAGGAGCGAGGCTTGCCCGCGAAGGCGTCCTCGAAAACGACTACAAGCTCAACGCACGATTCGAAGCCTTGATGAATTCCTGCTTCAGCGCTTCAAAGCTGTGCACCGCTGGAAATTGCGGAAACTCGCGAATCACATTGTCCGGCGCATGGAACAGAATCCCCACATCCGCCTCACCCAGCATCGTGGTGTCGTTGTAGGAATCCCCCGCCGCGATCACCCGGTAGTAAAGGCTCTTGAAGGCTAATACCGACTGGCGCTTGGGATCTTTCTGACGCAACTGATAGTGGGTCACCCGCCCTGAATCGTCAGTAATCAGACGATGGCAAAGCAAGGTCGGGAAGCCCAGTTGACGCATCAGCGGCTGGGAGAACTCGTAGAACGTGTCCGACAGAATCACGACCTGAAAGCGTTCTCGCAGCCAGTTGACGAACTCGATGGCACCGTCCAGCGGCTGGAGCGTGGCAATCACTTCCTGTATGTCAGCGAGTTTCAGACCATGCTCGTCGAGAATCCGCAGGCGCTGCTTCATCAGCACGTCGTAGTCGGGGATGTCCCGGGTGGTAGCCCTCAAGGATTCAATCCCGGTTTTTTCGGCGAAGGCGATCCAGATTTCCGGGACCAGTACACCTTCAAGATCCAGACAGGCAATTTCCACAAGACACTCCCATTGGTATTGATTATTGAGTCAAGCGAGCAAAAGGACTGCCGAACTCTAGCGACTCAGGCTAGCCTGCGCAACGCAGAGTGCGCACCAGCGGCTGCAGGATTTTGTTACCATCAGAGCCATATAGAGCGCCCAGCGCCACCGACCTGTAGGAAGCCGCCCTGATGAGCCCATCGTTCGATGTCGTGGAACTCGCCACGACTTATGCCAACAAATCCGCCCAGGACATCCTGAAACTCGCGTTCGCCGAGTTCGGCGATGACCTGTGGATATCTTTCAGCGGCGCCGAAGACGTGGTGCTGGTGGACATGGCCTGGAAGCTGAACAAGAACGTCAAAGTGTTCAGCCTCGACACCGGCCGCTTGCACCCCGAGACCTACCGCTTCATCGATCAGGTGCGTGAGCACTACAAGATCGACATCGAACTGGTGTCGCCGGACTACACGAAACTGGAACCGTTCGTGAAGGAAAAGGGCCTGTTCAGTTTCTACAAGGACGGCCATGGCGAATGCTGCGGCATCCGCAAGATCGAGCCGCTTCGTCGCAAGCTCTCCAGCGTGACGGCCTGGGCCACCGGCCAGCGTCGGGATCAAAGCCCTGGCACTCGCAGCGCCGTCGCGGTGCTGGAAATCGACAGCGCGTTCTCCACCCCGGAACGCACCCTGTACAAATTCAACCCGCTGGCACAAATGACCAGCGAGGAGATCTGGGGTTACATCCGCATGCTGGAGCTGCCGTACAACAGCTTGCACGAACGCGGGTTCATCAGCATCGGCTGCGAACCGTGCACCCGTCCGGTGTTGCCGAACCAGCACGAGCGCGAAGGTCGTTGGTGGTGGGAAGAGGCAACGCAGAAAGAATGCGGCTTGCACGCAGGCAACATCATCAGTAAATCCAAGGCCTAACCCCCCCTCTACAAAAAATGTGTACACACGACTGTCACCATAGGTGCCATTTGTGTGTGCACTTTTCATTTCTACGCCCCCAAAAGTTACACACTCCCGCCCTGACTTCCTCAGTCGACCTTTCGTACAAACTCTGCTGAAAAATAAATACCTGTTCAAGTGGTCAATTTATATCGCCTTTATTTCAGCTACTTATCGACAACTGATAACAAAACGAAATTAGCGATGAAATTCATAGATCGGGATCTGGCATGGATTTGGCTTAAGTGCATACATGTTTTGTATACAATCATGTCAAAACATACACACACTTTAGATCCGCAAGCCTGAAGCGCCCTATCCCGTACAGGCTGCAGATGCCCCGTAACCAATGATGCTGACTGCCCGCGACGAAGATTTGTCGAGCCAACGCTCATGCACAGTCATCGCGGTGCCAAGCTCGGAGCCTGCCGGAATGCGTACTAGCCTCTCCAATAACAACATCGCGCTGGATCTGCCCTCCTTCCCACCTACTTCTACCACTCCCGACCAAACGTTTGAAGAACCCGTCGTGCTCAGCCCTCGCCTGCACAACAAGGACCTGGCGCCCACCAAGGCCGAAGGTCGACGCTGGGGCCGCTACAGCATCTTCGCCCTGTGGACCAACGACGTTCACAACATCGCCAATTACTCTTTCGCCATAGGGCTGTATGCGCTCGGGCTGGGCGGCTGGCAAATCCTGCTGTCCTTGGGGATCGGCGCTGCGTTGGTGTACTGCTTCATGAACCTCTCCGGTTACATGGGGCAAAAGACCGGCGTGCCATTCCCTGTCATCAGCCGGATCAGTTTCGGTATTCACGGGGCGCAGATTCCTGCGCTGATCCGCGCCGTTATCGCCATCGCCTGGTTCGGGATTCAGACCTACCTGGCCTCGGTGGTCTTTCGAGTATTGCTGACAGCGGTTCATCCAGGCTTCGCTGACTACGACCACAACTCGATCCTCGGGCTATCGAGCCTGGGCTGGGTGTGTTTCGTCGCGATCTGGTTCGTGCAACTGGCGATTCTCGCCTACGGCATGGAAATGGTGCGGCGCTACGAGGCGTTCGCCGGGCCGGTGATTCTGCTGACCGTTGCTGCCCTCGCCGCCTGGATGTACACCCAGGCCAACGCGACCATCGCCTGGTCGATCCGCGAACCGCTGACCGGTGGCGAGATGTGGCGCAACATCTTTGCCGGCGGTGCGTTGTGGCTGTCGATCTACGGCACGCTGATCCTCAACTTCTGCGACTTCGCCCGTTCTTCACCGTGCCGCAAGACCATCAAGGTCGGCAATTTCTGGGGCCTGCCGGTGAATATTCTGGTGTTCGCCTGCATCACCGTCTTGCTCTGTGGCGCGCAATTTCAGATCAATGGACGGATTATCGAAAGCCCGACCGAGATCATTGCCTCGATCCCCAACACCTTCTTTCTGGTGCTCGGCTGCCTGGCGTTCCTGATCGTCACCGTGGCGGTGAACATCATGGCCAACTTCGTCGCCCCGGCCTTCGTGCTGAGTAACCTGGCGCCGAAGTACCTGACGTTCCGCCGCGCCGGGCTGATCAGCGCGACCATCGCGGTGCTGATCCTGCCGTGGAACCTCTACAACAGCCCGCTGGTGATCGTGTATTTCCTGTCCGGCCTTGGCGCCCTGCTCGGCCCGTTATACGGAGTGATCATGGTCGACTACTGGATCGTACGAAAAGGCCAGGTCAACGTGCCGCAGTTGTACAGCGAGGATCCCAACGGCGCTTATTACTACAGCCGCGGAGTCAATTTACGCGCCGTCGCGGCGTTCATTCCTGCCGCGCTGATCGCCATCGTCCTGGCGCTGGTACCGGGCTTCGACAGCGTATCGCCCTTCTCCTGGCTGATTGGGGCCGGAATAGCCGGGATGCTCTACCTGATCATCGCCAAACGGCAGCCCCATTACGCAGACGTCAGCGGCGAAGCCATCGCCGTCGATAACGTCTGCCATTAATCCCTTGGCGGCCCGGCACCGGCGGGCCGCAGCCCCCCCCCCGCTATAAGGACCTCCCATGCGAATTCTCGTGGTCAACGTCAACACCACCGAATCCATCACCCAGGCCATCGCACGCTCGGCTCAGTCCGTGGCCGCGCCGGGCACGGAAATCATCGGCCTGACGCCCTACTTCGGTGCTGACTCCATTGAAGGCAATTTCGAAAGTTATCTGGCCGCCATCGCGGTGATGGACCGAGTAATGTCCTACGACCAACCCTTCGATGCCGTGATCCAGGCCGGTTACGGCGAGCACGGCCGCGAGGGTTTGCAGGAGCTGCTCAACGTGCCGGTGGTGGACATCACCGATGCGGCGGCCAGCACCGCCATGTTCCTCGGCCATGCCTACTCGGTGGTCACCACGCTGGACCGCACCGTACCGCTGATCGAGGATCGCCTCAAACTGTCCGGGCTCTGGGACCGCTGCGCATCGGTACGGGCCAGTGGCCTGGCGGTACTGGAACTGGAATCCGATCCCGAGCGTGCGCTGGAGGCGATTGTTCGTCAGGCGGAATTGGCAGTGCTTGAAGACAAGGCCGAGGTGATTTGCCTGGGCTGCGGCGGCATGGCCGGGCTGGATGAACAGATTCGTCAGCGCACTGGCGTGCCGGTGGTGGATGGCGTGACGGCGGCGGTAACGATTGCCGAGTCGTTGGTGCGGTTGGGCTTGTCGACTTCCAAGGTGCGGACTTATGCGACGCCGCGGCCGAAAAACATCATTGGTTGGTCGGGGCGGTTTGGGCGCTAAGCCTTCGCGTCTACAGTCACGCTGCGTAGCGATTAGGCCGATGATTCATCGCGATGATCAGATTCAACACCACCGCTCCTGCGATTGAAATGATGAGCGCTGGCACAGTCACTACGTACAGCGAAGCGAACATGACCATAACGTCCACGATCAATTGCAGTTTACCGGCACGTATACCGAGTCGGTCCTGCAGGTAGAGTGCGAGGATGTTGACCCCACCCAGGCTCGCCTTGTGCCTGAACAGCACAATGAACCCCAGCCCCATGATCAGATTGCCGAACAAGGTGGCATAGATCGGCTGGAGTTGATCGATATGGATAAAGCGCAAATGCAGGTCAGTGAACAGCGACACCAATGCGACGGCACAAAAGGTCTTGAGGGTGAACGCCCAGCCCATGCGCCGAATGGCGAGGTAATAGAACGGCAGATTGATGAAGAAGAAGGCCGTACCGAATGAAACACCCGACGTGTAATGAATGAGGAAGGCTATCCCTGCCGTACCGCCGGTGAGTGCACCCGCCTGGCGAAGCAACATGATCCCGAACGAGACCATCAATGTGCCGACCAGCACGGCCAGAACATCTTCTAGCAGGGTGTGTTGCACACAGGGAATTGGAGTGACTTGGACCATACAGAATGCTCAATCGCTGGAAGTTTCGCGGCAAGAATGATCCTCGGTATCCGAAACAGAATCCGGCCACATATGGCTGATTCACGGCAGACAACTCAAGATCAACAACTCACGCAAGAACAATAAAAACCAAGGCAATTGGACACATATAATTATTATCGATACGCCATTAACGCACATATAAGTAAACAATACCCACATCAAGCATTGTCAGCACGCAAGCGACGATGCCTGCCCGTTGCAGGCCGGCCATCGACCAGGAATTCCTCAGACCTGAACAAGTATCGTCCACGTCGACCGGGCGTTTGGGGTCAGCAAGATAGGCCGCAAAACACTCGGTACTTTGTTCAAGGTTGCCACCGAATACTTCAAACATAAAAATCGTCCCATGGGTGCGGTACGGCCTCAGCGAAAGACGACTTTGATTCGTTTCGCTGAAGGAAGGCTTGAACTTATATAGGTCATCATTCATGCCAACCATAAACTGGCTATATATCAATAGATTGAAATTCGTAGGGTGATTTGAACTACGGCATAAGGGGTAAAATTAACCCTGACCCGGGGTAGTAATGACCCTGATATAGCTTGCAGCGGGTTCCCGAATCGATACTAGGCTCTATCAACCGACGCATCCCGCCTCGAGACTTGGAGATCGATATGACTACTCAGAACCTCAGCGGCAAAGTGGCTTTGATTCAAGGCGGATCCCGCGGTATCGGCGCCGCCATTGTCAAACGCCTGGCTGCTGAAGGCGCGACAGTCGCCTTCACCTACGTCAGCTCAACGGCAAAAGCCGAAGAATTGCAAAACAGCATCACCAGTAACGGCGGCAAAGCCCTCGCCATCAAGGCTGACAGCGCCGACGCCGAGGCCATCCGCAACGCCGTGACCGCCACCGTTAAAGCCTTTGGTCGCCTGGACATTCTGGTCAACAACGCAGGCGTTCTGGCCGTTGCACCCTTGGAAGACTTCAAACTTGAAGACTTCGACCAGACCCTCGCGATCAACGTGCGCAGCGTATTCATCGCCACCCAGGCCGCTGCCAAACACATGACCGAAGGCGGCCGCATCATCAACATCGGCAGCACCAACGCCGACCGCACGCCCTTCGCCGGTGGCGGCCCCTACGCCATGAGCAAATCGGCGCTGGTCGGCCTGACCAAAGGCCTGGCTCGCGACCTCGGCCCGCGCGGGATCACCATCAACAACGTGCAACCGGGCCCGGTTGACACTGACATGAACCCGGCCAGCGGTGACTTCGCCGAAAGCCTGATCCCGTTGATGGCGGTGGGTCGGTATGGCAAAGCGGAAGAAATCGCCAGTTTCGTCGCCTACCTCGTCGGCCCCGAAGCCGGCTACATCACCGGTGCCAGCCTGACCATCGACGGAGGTTTCGGCGCCTGATGTTCTGAATCTCGCATAAAAAACGCCGGCAACCCTGATCAGGGTTGCCGGCGTTTTTATGTACGCAGCTTTAAGCCCATTCAAGCGCCGGCAGGCCGAAGGCGCTCGGTTTGAACGCTGTCAGCGTACGAAGAATGCCATCGGCGTGTGCGTACTTTTCGTCAGCCATCGCCGCATCCGGGATCGCAATCGCCGTCATCCCCGCCGCTTTCGCCGCTGTGACACCAAACGGCGAATCCTCGAACACCAGGCAATCCTCGGGCGCGACACCCAGGCGCCGCGCCGCCGTGAGGAAGATGTCCGGCGCCGGTTTGGCCGCGCCGACTTCCGGATCATCGGCCGTCACAATGAAATCGAACAGCGCGAACCAGTCGCGGTGCAAGGTGGTTTTCTGGCCGAACGACTGACGCGAAGAACTGGTGCCCACCGCGATCGGAATATTGTTGGCCTTCAAGTGCCGAACCAGCTCCTGTGCGCCAGGCATCGCCAACGCTGTAGGAAAACGCTCGCGCATCAGCGGTTCGCGGATCACCAAAAACTCTTCGGCGGTGATCGGCAAGTCCAGCGCCTCGACCACATAGCGCGCCAGATCTCCTGCACCACGACCGATGATGTTCTGTTTGACGCTCCAGTCGAAGACCCGACCGTAACGCGCGGCAATCATGGACGTGACCTCGGTGTAAATGCCCTCGGTGTCCAGCAACAGGCCGTCCATATCGAAAATCACGGCCTTGATCGGGCCGAATTCACTCAGCGGTGCATTCATCGCATCTGATCCGTTTTCTAATGACATCCCAGAGGCGGCTCAGGTACGGCCGGGTCCGCGATCGATTAAAGGTTTCAGCAGCATAGCGAGCGCGACTGGCATAGGGCAACGGGCAATGCCTGATCGCTACTAAAACCTGCGCCGAAGTGCTCTCCGTCATTTAACGATTCCCCCTACACCAAACACCTACTTTCCCGACTTCTTTCCACGTCGATCCCCCGCAAAGTCCCGCGTTCTGAATTGATCCGCGCGAGAGACTGTGAATGTTCGTACCTGACAAGGTCCTGGCCTTGAATAACACCATCGGGCTGCTGGTGGTCGCCGCCATGGACCCTGAGCAGCCCGATGTCGAAGCGCTGCTCGGTGAGTTTCGACTGTGTCTCAATGACTACGACGCCTGGGCTGAAAATTTCTGGACCGGCAGGACACTGGATGTCGAGCAAGTGTTCAAGGTCGGCAACGAAGTCCGTCTTAGCGCACCGAAGAATTCCACCACGCCAGTCAGCTCGACAGTCGCTTCGTGCTCGGCCAGTGGTTCTTTGACCCTGGTGCACATGTTCGATGCCGCGCGGTTTGTGCCGATCGGCAATACACCGGTGATGCTTGAACCCTACCTCTCTGAAGGCACGTTTGGCGAGCCGATCTACCGCGAGATTGGTCCCAGCGGCATCCTGGAAATCCCCGATTGCGAGCGCAGTCTGCGTTATCGCATCACCTTTTTCCCCCATGTTTGCGCTCATCACGTCAAAGCGCTGTACGACTCGTATCAGGGCGTGATCGGCGAACTGGAAGGCTGGCTGCGCAACGAGCTGAACGCTTCGGCCGAGACCATTGCCAATGTGTTGCTGATGCTGAGCGACGAGCCGTTGATGTTCATTCATCTCGCGGCGATCACCCGTTGGCTGAGGATGTTGCCACCGCAACATATCGCTGAGGTCGTGGCGCAAATTCGTACAGGAATATTGATCGGATTGCTGTTCGCGCGCTTCACAGGTCCTACAGGACTGACACTTGGCATAAGCGCCAAGGTGCTGAACAAGGTCAAGTCGGAGCGAGCACGGAGCTGGCTGGCGGCCTCGAGTTTGCGGCTGGCCGAACTGACCGCCAAGTCCGACCTGACAACCCACGCAGGTGTACTCAAACTCCTCGCAGTCAGCGCCCGGAATGTTCCGCTGAACCCCGCACCCGCGGTGTCACTGCAGATCAGCGCGGGGGCTGCACCGGTTGTGCTGGTAAAGAACCCGGTCGCAATCGCTCGCGACAAGTCCGAGGCCATGACCCGCTTGGTTCGTCAGGAACATCGCGCCGATGCTCCCTATCAGGCGAAACCCCCCAACGGCGACAGCGCCGATTGCGGACCGCTGACCTGTACCCATGGCTGTCCGGTGTCGATGGTCACGGGCGAAGAACTGCTCACGCTGACCGATGGTTCGCTGGACGGGATTTTGCCGTTCGACTTCACCCGGCTCTATCGCACCAGTGCTGTGGAGATCGATTGTGGACTTGGGTTCGGCTGGAGTCATTCCCTCGCACATCGACTGGATATCGATGGCGACACCGTCATTTGGGTCGACCACGAAAACCGCCGTACGATTTTTCCGCTACCGAGTAGCGAGCGCCCGACGATTCACAACAGCCTGTCGCGAGCAGCGATTTATCTAGGTGATGAGCACGAAGAACTGATCCTCGCTCTGCCCGGCGAAAAAACGCGGTTCTTCCACTTTCGTACAGGGCGACTGACGGCGATCAGCGATGCCTATGGCAATCGGCTGACGGTGCAGCGGGACACTTCTGACAGGATCAAGCGCCTCGACAACGGCGCCGGGCGTTCCCTGCTGTTGCGCTATGCGCGCCGACACATAGTTGCCGTCGAGTATCAACGCTTTCATCCGGCCGAGCCCCAGGAAGACGCCTGGCGTACCGAGCAAACACTGGTTGCCTACCGCTACGACGCGTGTCAGCGCTTGATCGAAGCGACCAATGCCGACGGCGACATCGAACGGTACGACTATGACGATCAGCACGTCATTCTCCAGCGACAACTGGCCGGTGGGGCAAGTTTCTTCTGGGCGTGGGAAAGGTCCGGCAAGGCTGCCCGATGCGTCCGCCATTGGGCGTCGTTTTCGCAGTGGGACGCGCGGTATGTCTGGGATGACAACGGCAGTGTGGTGGTAAAAAACGCCGACGGCAGCGAGGAGATTTACGAGCACGACGAACAGGCGCGACTGGTGCGTCGGGTCGAACCCAATGGCGCAGAACACCTGAAGGCCTACGACGACAAAGGCCGGTTGCTGACCGAACAGGACCCGTTGGGGGCGATTACCCACTACCGCTATGACGAGATCGGGCGGCTGATTGCCCTGATCTCACCCGAAGACGAGCCGACGTCCTACGAATATCGCAATGGTTTCCTGCTCGCGCGGTATCGCGGTAAAGCGGTATGGACCTATCAGCGCAATGTTCAGGGTGACGTCACGGAAGCGACCGATCCTGACGGTCATGTCACCCGCTATCACTACGACGCTCAAGGACGGGTGCTGTCGATCCGTTATCCAGACAACAGTCGGCATGTCTTCGGGTGGAATTCATTAGGACAGCTGCTCGAAGAAACGTTGCCAGACGGAGGTCAGCAGCGGTTTTCCTACGACGCTTTGGGTCGGCAGATTACCCGTCAGGACGAACACGGCGCTGTCACTCAATACCAATGGGACGCTGTCGGGCGTCTGAGTCAGACGATTCTTCCTACGGGCGCCAGTCGAGCGTTCAGCTACAACGCCTACGGCAAGATCACCGCCGAGCGCGATGAACTGGGGCGCGTCACTCGTTTTGAGTACGACGATGACCTGCATCTGGTCAGTCGCCGGATCAACCCTGACGGAACGCAATTGCGTTATCGCTACGACAACGCGCAGCTACTGCTGACGGAAATCGAAAACGAATCCGGCGAACACTATCGACTGGACTACACACCCAACGGATTGATCCGACAGGAAACCGGCTTCGATGGCCGACGCACGGCGTATGCCTACGATCTTAACGGCCACTTACTGGAGAAAACCGAGTTCGGCGATGACGGCTCGCAACTGGTTACGGGTTATCAGCGGGATTCGGCTGGACGCCTGCTGGTTAAAAACCTGTCCGATGGCGTTAACGTCGAGTATCGCTATGACAGCCTTGGCCGGTTGGTCAGCGTCGACGATGGTCACGACCATCCACTGGAGTTCGAGTATGACAAACACGACCGACTAATCACCGAACATCAGGGCTGGGGCACCCTGCGCTATGGCTACAACGTCTGCGGCCAGCTCAATCGCCTGCGCCTGCCGGACAACAGCAAGCTCGACTACCACCACGCCAAGGGCGGTGCGTTGACGGCGATCGACCTCAATGGCGCCCGGCTGACGTCACATACCTTCTTCGCCGGTCGCGAACTAAACCGCCAACAAGGCCTGTTGCTCAGCGAATACCAGCACGACGACCAGGGCCGTCTGAAAGCTCACGCTGTCAGCCAAGACCTCCAATCGCTGTATCGCCGCGACTATGCCTACAGCGCCAACGGCAACCTCGACTCCATTGCCGACACCCGTCACGGCCAACGCAGCTATCAATACGATCCACTCGACCGCCTGATCCGAATCCGCCACTCCCGCGATCACCAACCGGAAAGCTTCGCCCACGACCCGGCGGGCAACCTGCTGATGCAGGATCGTCCAGGCCCGACCACCGTCAAAGGCAATCGCCTATTGAAGCAAGGCGACCGCCATTACGATTACGACGCCTTTGGCAATCTGATCCGCGAGCGCCGCGGCACCGCACAAAAACTGCTCACCGAATACCGCTACGACTGCCAGCACCAGTTAGTAGGCGTCACGTTGCCGGATGGACGTTGTGCCAGTTATCGCTACGACGCCTTCGGCCGCCGCATCGCCAAAACCGTCGACGGCAACTCCACCGAATTTTTCTGGCAGGGCGACAACCTCGTCGCTGAAAGTAGTCGCGAACATTACCGCAGCTATGTCTACGAGCCGGGCAGCTTCCGCCCACTGGCGATGCTTGACGGCAAAGGCCCACGCCAGGCTTGTCCGTTTTACTACCAACTCGACCACCTCGGCACGCCACAAGAACTCACCGACTACAGCGGCGACATCATCTGGGCCGCCCGATACACAGCGTATGGCCGTCTGACTCGTCTCAACCGCGACACCTATCAAGTGCTTGATCAGCCGTTGAGGTTTCAGGGGCAGTATTTCGATGCGGAAACGGGCCTGCATTACAACCGGCATCGCTACTACAATCCGGATGTTGGACGGTATCTGACGCCGGACCCGAGTAGGTTGGCGGGTGGGTTAAACGGGTATCAGTACACGAGGAGTCCGACGGGGTGGGTTGATCCGCTGGGGTTGAGTGAGTGTCCTGGGGGGGATGGGTGTAAGAAGCCGGCGTTTGGGGATGAGGATCCGGATGGGAAGGTGGAAGTAACTCCCCCCGTACCTGGCGTCAAAACCGAATATCGCTATCGCGGAGCACCCCCGAGGAGAGGGTGTAATTAGTTTTGTGTAAACGGTCATTTGGCAGGAGACTGCCTACCCCAAGGAAATCCAATGACCGAGCCAAACGAGTCAAACCTGATCCTGAACTGGTTAAACTGGCCGACAGTCTGCTGGCCAATTACAAAAAGCCCGAAGATCTCATCGGCGAAAACGGCCTGCTCAAACAGCTCACCAAGATGCTGGTCGAGCGGGCCCTTGAAGCCGAGATGACCGAACACCTGGGGCACGACAAAAGCGCGACGATCACCAACACCGCCGCCAATGCGCGCAACGGTCACAGCGGTAAAACCCTGAAGGGCGACTTCGGCGAACTGCCGCTCGACATCCCTCGCGACCGGCAGGCGTCCTTCGAGCCGCAGTTGGTGGCCAAGCATCAAACCCGCTGGACGGGCTTCGATGACAAAGTCATCTCGCTCTACGCTCGCGGTTTGAGTGTCAGAGAAATTCAGGCGCACTTGCAGGAAATGTACGGCACCGAGGTCTCTCCCAGCCTGATCTCGGCGATTACCGACGCGGTGAGTGATGAGGTCAAACTCTGGCAGGCGCGGCCGCTGGACGCGCTATACCCGATCCTCTATCTGGACTGCATTCACGTCAAAGTGCGCGATGCCGGCGCCGTGCGCAACAAGGCGGTTTATCTGGCCATCGGCGTCAACATGGCGGGTCACAAAGAAGTGCTGGGCTTGTGGATCGCGCAAACCGAAGGCGCAAAATTCTGGCTGCAAGTGGTGACCGAACTCAAGAATCGGGGCGTGCAGGACATCTTCATCGCCTGCGTGGACGGCCTCAAAGGCTTCCCTGAGGCGATTGAAACGGTTTACCCAAAAGCCGTCGTTCAGCTGTGCATCGTGCACATGGGTGCGCAACAGTTTGAACTTCGTGTCGTGGAAACGGCAGAAGGAAGTCGCGGCTGAAGCAAAAAGTGGACAATGCCGATCCGGGACTGGAAAGCGGCTTTGAATCGCTTCAGTATCCAGTTTGAAGATCGGCTGTTAACGGTTTAATAGAAATCCCGTTTACACAAAATCAGGGACACCCTCGGGGGCGTGGATTTCAAACCACCCAAACCACTCATACCAGCTTCCCCCGTCCTTCCTCCCGAACTCCCGCCACTCCCACTCATATGTTCAGCTCGGTTCGTTTGAGCGGTCATCACCGGCAATGTCCGGATCTTCAGGGTCAGCTTCCACGTCCCCACGCTTCACGTCATCAGACGGCAATTGCTCCACAGCAGTGTCGTCGTCAGGCGGACGTTGATCGCGACTCAGGGAATCGGTCGGTGAAGGCAATGGATACTCAGGGGTTTCGTCGATGTCGGCGTCTTTCGGATCAACGTTCATAAAGCACCTCTCGAGGGGCCTGAAAAGCAGGCCCTGACATTTCGAGGATTGCGCCATGCAAGCGTTCGATCAGAGAGACGATCGGTCAAGCCTGTCGCAAAGCATGGTCAATCGTCGCCCTCATCCTCGTCTTCGATATTTCCGACATCGCCTGCATCATCGGAATCGTTGAGCGGCACCGTTGCGTTATCCATCAGCGAGCCAGGGTCTTCGTTACCGGGATCGTTAATGAACGGAAGCCCGCTCGGGCCTTTTTCTTCCTTGCCTTCGGTTTCAGGAGTCATGGCATGCCTCACAAGGTTCTGGGGTGTATGAAGTTCGAGGCGACCTACGACCAAACGTTCCAGAGTCCTACTACCAGAAACGAAAAACCCGACGCTGAGGCCGGGTTTCTGGTGTAGCTGATGTCGAATCAGTGATGTTTGTTTTTATGCTTATGCTTATGCTTATGCTTATGCTTGTGGCCGCTACCGGAGTGCGAACTGCCGCTGTCGCTACCCAAGTTGTTGCCGACTGCCCCACCCGCCGCGCCGCCCAAACCTGCGCCAATGGTCGAGCCGGTAGAACCGCCGAGGCTGTTGCCGATCACCGAGCCACCCGCCGACCCCAAACCACCGCCAATCGCCGCTTCTGTGCGACTGCCTTTGTTTGCGCCGACCGCGCTACCTGCCGCGCCGCCCAATCCGGCGCCAATCGCGGCACCCGTGCTGCCGCCCATTTGCTGGCCGACCACGTTACCTAGCGCACCGCCAATACCACCGCCCACTGCAGCGGTGCCGTCACCGGCTGCCATTGCACCTTGAGCGACCAAAAGTCCCAGAACCAACGTGGACAATGTCAAACGCATGATATGAACCTCTAAATTCCGTATCGGGGGTAAGAGAACGCGTTACGGATGGCGTGAGTCTAGCTTTTTCCCCACGTCAGCGCTGATCGTTGGACAGCTGTAAACCCGAAGAGCGTGAAGTAGAAACATCCAGATACGAAACGCCCAGCATCAAGCCGGGCGTTTTGAACTTATCGATCAGGATCAGTGCCGCTTGTGACCTTTGGCCAGGTTGCTGCCAACGCCGCCACCCAATGCGCCGCCCAAGCCTGCGCCGAGGGTGGAACCGGTCTTGCCGCCCAGGCTGTTGCCGATCACCGAACCGCCTGCTGCGCCGACACCACCACCAATGGCTGCTTTAGTGCGGCTGCCTTTGCGTGCGGCAACAGCGCTGCCGGCCGCGCCCGCGACACCCGCACCAATCGCTGCACCGGTGCTGCCGCCCATACTCTGGCCGACCACATTGCCCAGCGCGCCACCCAAACCACCACCGATCGCGGCAGTGCCGTCACCAGCAGCCATCGCACCTTGAGCAACCAAAAGCCCCAGAACCAGAGCAGGCAGTGTTAAACGCATGACAAAAACCTCAAAAAATAGGGGTAACCGAAAGGGGCGAGATTGAATGCTTTAGAGGACCAGACACGCACGGGTTCAACCTCGCTATAGGCGACGGTTGGACAGCGTTTATAGAAAAGGTTTTATGACAGGCAAAAAAAAGCCCGCTGGGGAACGGGCCAGGTACTGCTTTCTAACGGATGAGTTGAGCCTACGTAGGTAGGTGTGAAAAGTTTGTGAAATAAAATACCAACAGCTAATGATGTACCTGTAGTCCAAATCCCAAGAACCAACCTCATGAAAATAAAAACCCCGCTCAATGGCGGGGGGGCTGTACGGTAGATAGTTACTTCCTGGTTGGCGCCACCCTGGGCATAAACTTCGCCTTGGGCCCTCGGCGCACCGCAGATTTCAATTTGTTGTTTTGGACCGGGTCTTCACCAAAGCCTGCCACATACTCCGTTTGGCCACACTGAACGCAATTGTTGATCGGAAACTCTGCCCCTTCCTCTTCGATATACGGATTAGCCATACCTTTCCCCTCTCAAAAGGGTCGACACCGGCAAGCCCTATTTGCCTGAAAAATATCGACCACCCAGGCTTTTGAGACTAGCCGGTCATTACTGGACTTGTGATTCAGATTGTTGCATGCCCGACGAATGGCCCCTCGCGTCACTCACCTCAGCTTGACCGCCGTCCCGGTCACAAACACCACTACCATCCCGCCCTTCCCGGCCGGCATGCTAATCTCAAAATCAAGCCCCACCACCGCATCGGCCTGAAGACCCCGTGCCCGCTCCTTGAGCTCGTCGGTTGCCTGAATCCGTGCTTCCTTCAACGCCCGCTCCAATGTCTGAGAGCGCCCACCGAAAAAATCCCGCATCCCGGCGAACATATCGCGGATAACATTGACACCCTGCACCGACTCGGCACTGACGATGTCCAGATAAGCAGTGATTTGCCGGCCTTCGATGGTGTGGGTTGTGGTGGTGATCATTAAACTTCCTTCCTCATACTCGGGATATTGACTCAAGGCAGTCTGGACAGATACGGCAGTGATGCAATAGCTATGCGGCGGGAAGCGGCGCGAGGGTGAGACATGGTGTCGATTCCATTCGAGGGGGATTGAACAGGTCGTACCTAAAAAGGAGCCAAGAGATGCAAAGTCGTCAAACAGAATTCAAGTCCGTTGCACAGCCGTGAGGCGGAGTTCTTTGTTCATCGACTACGGCCCAAAGTATTAGAGCAGCTTGATCAACACTGCGGTGACAGTGGCGACCGTACCGATCAGGCCAATAGCAATGGCCACCGGATACCAAAAAGTTTCATGGGTCATCTTCCCGGCTTCGGCGTTCAGCTTGCGCTGCTCAGCCATCAGCTTGACGATCTCCACCTGAACCTTTTCCAGTTCGGCCTGTTTCATGGTGAATTCCTGCACAACGCGCGTGCGTCCATCCAGATAATGGGCCGCGTCATGTGCCTTGCCCGTTGATTCATTTTGTACCCTAAAGGCGCAAACCGAATACCCCTTCCGAAACGACTCATGTCAGGTGCTAAAACCTATGAAAGCACCCAGCCACCTGGCTTTCCAGCATTACTTCCCACATGCCTATCACACGTCCTACATAAATTTCGGAAGCGCCTCCGCCGATAGGCTTGGGTCAATAACATTGCCAGCCACGAAATCCAGACGCCAGAAACCACAAAACCCCTGACTTCTCTCAAAGTCAGGGGTTTTGGTTACATCGAATGTGGCGGTGAAGGAGAGATTCGAACTCTCGATACAATTTCTTGTATACACACTTTCCAGGCGTGCTCCTTAAGCCACTCGGACACTTCACCGTATCTCTTCAAACATGTTCTGTCTGTCGAGGCGCGCTAATGTAGTCGAAAGCTTTTCCGATGGCAAATATTTTTTTCAGAATTTTCATGCGGTTAGCGATTTAGTCGTTCCGGTGAGTTCCGGGCCATGGCAAACCGGCCAATCTCCGGCGTCACGCCCCGCTTCTATATAGAGGGGAGTGCGCGGCTGGCGTGGCGGGCGATGCTCGCCGGGCGGGAAAAGGGTGACTGGGTGGTCAGTCACGGCACTTTACCTGGCCTACGGCGGTGGGTAACGTCTACCCTACTTAATTCAAAGGAATAGCGTCATGAGTGAGTTGATTTCCTACCATCTCGAAGACGGTATCGCGACCCTGACCTTGAGCAATGGCAAGGTCAATGCCATCTCCCCGGACGTGATTACTGCGTTTAACGCTGCGCTGGATCAGGCGGTGACTGATCGTGCGGTGGTGATCATTACCGGTACGCCCGGAATTCTGTCGGGCGGTTATGACTTGAAGGTGATGACCTCCGGCCCTAAAGAGGCCGTTGCGCTCGTGACTGCCGGTTCGACGCTGGCTCGTCGTCTGTTGTCGCACCCGTTCCCGGTGATCGTGGCGTGCCCTGGGCATGCGGTGGCCAAGGGTGCGTTCCTGCTGCTGTCGGTGGATTACCGCATAGGTGTCGACGGCCCGTTCAGCATTGGTCTGAACGAAGTGCAGATCGGCATGACCATGCACCACGCCGGTATCGAGCTGGCCCGTGATCGCCTGCGCAAGTCGGCGTTCCACCGCTCCGTCATCAACGGTGAGATGTTTAATCCGCAGAGCGCCGTGGATGCCGGCTTCCTCGATCTGGTGGTGTCGGCCGAAGAGTTGCAGGGCGCGGCGCTGGCGGCGGCTCGTCAGTTGAAGAAGATCAACATGACGGCTCACAAAAACACCAAGTTGAAAGTGCGCAAAGCGCTGCTGGAGACGCTGGACAACGCGATCATCCAGGATCAGGAGCTTTTGGTTTAAGCCTATATCTGGAAAACCGAAAAGCCCGACCGTCGTGTCGGGCTTTTTCTTACGCGCCCTGTTGAAAAGCCTACAACCGCTCTAGGTCGCGTCTGTCTCATAAGTCGGAAACATGCGCTCAAACATCGCCTATCTCCCACCTCTATAGCGGCAATTGCCGAAAACAGTGCACATCCGTACACTGCGCCACCTTTTGTTCCGGTGGGGTCTGTAGATGCTCTTTGTGTTTCGTATGTTATTGATGGGCCTGCACTTTATTCTGGCCGGTGTGCTCGGGGTGATTCTCGGTCTGTGCCGACCATTTAATCCGGACAACAGCCGTTTGTGCGCGCGTCTTTATGCATGGCCGGCGATGTGCATTTTGCGTCTGCGGGTGAAGGCCGACGTCGGACCGTTGATGGATAAACCCGACAGCTGCGTGATCATCGCCAACCACCAGTCCAACTACGATCTGTTTGTGTTCGGCAACGTGGTACCCCGCCGCACCGTGTGTATTGGCAAGAAGAGTCTGAAGTGGGTACCGCTGTTTGGTCAGTTGTTCTGGCTGGCAGGCAACGTGCTGATCGATCGCGGCAATGCGCAGAAAGCGCGCCAGTCGATGTTGACCACGACCCACACGCTGCAGAATGAAGACACCTCTATCTGGGTCTTCCCGGAAGGTACGCGCAACCTGGGCGAAGAGTTGCTGCCGTTCAAGAAAGGTGCCTTTCAAATGGCCATTGCCGCCGGGGTGCCGATCGTTCCGGTGTGTGTCAGCAGTTACGTTAAACACATGCGATTGAACCGCTGGCGCAGTGGGAAGATTCTGATCCGTTCGCTACCGGCGATTCCTACGGCTGGATTGAGCCTGGATGACATGCCGCTGCTGATTGCCCAATGCCGCGAGCAAATGCGCGAGTGCATCGCGTCAATGGATCGGCAACTGCAAGCCGCGTAAAAGAAACCCGCCCAGTGCGGGTTTTCTTTTGCCTGCGAACTCTGCAGACTTTGCTGACTCTCAAGCAGCAGACAGGGCTAAGCTGAGCACTGCCTGGCACTGCCATTCTTTACCAATAGAAAGCTGCCAATAAACAGCTGCCACTAAGAAGTGAACCACCATCATGGGTAGAGTTGTTGCTGCTGCGGTTTACAGCGCCGGTAAGAAAGTCACCAATATCACCCTCGACGAAGGCGCTGCCTGGGCTGCCAAGCCTGACCACTTTGTGTGGATCGGCATGGAAGAGCCGAACGCGCAGGAGCTGGCCAGCCTGCAACGCCAGTTCAACCTGCACGAACTGGCTATCGAAGACGCCCTGGAAAAACACAGTCGACCGAAACTGGAAACCTTCGGCGATGCGCTGTTTATCGTCACGTATTCGCCGATCCGGCATGAAGGCAAACTGCAATTCATCGAGACTCACATCTTTGCCGGCAACGGTTACATCATTACCGCACGCAACGGCCACTCGGCGTCCTACGCTCATGTCCGACAGCGTTGTGAGGCGCGTCCGCTGTTGCTCGAACATGGGGAGGATTTCGTACTTTATGCCCTCCTCGACTTCGTGATCGAAAACTACCAGCCGGTGGGCGAAGCGATCCATGCCGAGATCGATGCGCTGGAAATCAACGTGCTGTGTAGCCACCTGAATGAACACGATATCCAGAAGCTCCACAGCTTGCGCCGCGATGTAGTGCGTTTGCGCCGGTATGCGGCGCCGATGGTGGAGATCAGTGAGGAACTGCAGAAACTGAACTTCCCGTTCATCGACAAGAACATGCGGCCGTACTTTCGCGATGTGCAGATTCACGTGACGCGGCAGATGGAAGACCTGACGACCTTGGCCGATATTGCCAGCCAGACCATCGAGGTCGGGGTGTTGCTGGAGGCGTCACGCCAAAGCGTGGTGCAGCGCAAGTTTGCGGCGTGGGCGGCGATTCTGGCGTTCCCGACGGCGGTGGCCGGGATATACGGGATGAACTTCCAGAACATGCCGGAATTGACGTGGCATTACGGGTATTTCGGGGTGCTGGGGTTTATCGGTGTTGGGTGCGTCAGTTTGTGGGTGAGCTTCAAGAAGTCCGGGTGGCTGTGACGCGGAGCGTCGGGGGATGCATTCCCACGCAGAGCGTGGGAACGATCAGTTTCAGACACTCTGAGGCTTGTGCGCCACAAACCGCATCATCCACTCGGCAACGGTAGTGCCGTGATGCTCGTGCTCTAGGCTCGCCATACCTTTCGAATAAATCTGCTCGCCCAGCGCTTGCTGACGAATATCCAACAGCGCGCGCGAGTAATCGTGAATGAACTCCGGATGCCCCTGGAAGCACAGCACCTGATCGTTGATGTGGTACGCGGCAAACGGGCAGAAATCGCTGGAAGCGATGACCGTGGCATTTTCCGGGAGCGCGGTGACCTGATCCTGGTGGCTGATCAGCAAGGTCAGCTCTTCCCTCACCGGGCTCATCCACGGCGCCTTGGCGGCGAGTTTGTAGTTGTGGGTGCCGACGCCCCAGCCTTGGGGCGCACGCTCGCTCTTGCCGCCCAGCAGCAGCGCCAGCAGTTGATGGCCGAAGCACACGCCCAACAGTTTGTCGCCGCGCTCGTAGCGGGTCAGCAGGTACGTCCTGAGGGTTTCAATCCACGGGTCGGTGCCGAAGGAATCGGCCTTGCTACCGGTGACCAGGTAGGCGTCGAACGTCAGCTCTTCGCCGGGATACTCGCCCTGCATCACGTTGTAGACGGTGAACTCGGCAGCGATGGGTTGCTGCGAAAACAGACGCTGGAACATCTGCCCGTAACCCTGATATTGATCGACCAGTTCCGGACGCAGGATGTCAGTTTCCAGAATGCAGATGCGTAACGACATAAAAATACCTGACACGTGATGGGAGTAATGCACACCCCAGAGCCTGCCTTGAAACACGGTGGCAAGGCAAGCCCCAGAATGCGTCTCCCGTCCCCTAGAACGCCTCCCCTTTGGCCGCTTTTTCCAGCAGCAGCGCAGGGGGGGCGAATCGCTCGCCATATTGCTCCGCCAGGTACTGGGCACGGGCGACGAAGTCTTTCACCCCGTACTGGTTGATGAACTGCAGCGCGCCGCCGGTCCAGGCGGCGAAGCCGATACCGAAGATCGAACCGACGTTGGCGTCCGCCGTCGAGGTCAACACACCCTCCTCCACACAGCGCACGGTTTCGATGGCTTGCACGAACAGCAGCCGATCACGCACGTCCTTCGGCGAAATCTGCCCGTAAGCCTTCTCGAAACGGGACTTCAACTCCGGCCACAGATGCTTCTGGCCACCGGCCGGGTAATCGTAGAAACCGCCACCTGCGGCTTTACCGGGGCGCTTGTATTCATTTAGCAGCACGTCAATCACGGCAAACGCTGGATGCTCAATCAGCGCTTTCCCTTCTGCTTGCAGGTCTTTGGCGGTTTGCTGGCGGATATGGCTCATCAGGCTGAGGGAAACTTCGTCGGAGATCGCCAGAGGTCCGATCGGCATGCCCGCCTTGCGCGCTTCGGTCTCGATCATCGGCGCGCTCACGCCTTCGCCCAGCAGGGCGATGCCTTCGTTGGTGAACGTGCCGAACACCCGCGAGGTGAAGAAGCCACGGCTATCGTTGACCACAATCGGCGTTTTCTTGATTTGCAGGACGAAATCGAACCCGCGAGCCAGGGTTTCGTCGCTGGTGTGGGCGCCTTTGATGATTTCCACCAGCGGCATTTTCTCCACGGGGCTGAAGAAATGCAGACCGATGAATTTCGTCTGATCCGGCACGGCGGCAGCGAGGCCGCTGATCGGCAAAGTCGACGTATTGGAAGCAATCACCGCGTCCGGGCCAACGACTTTTTGCGCAGCCGAAGAGACGTTGGCCTTCAGATCGCGATCTTCAAACACCGCTTCAATGATCAGATCGCAACCGTCCAGATCAGCATCGCTTTCAGTGGGGTGAATTCGCGCCAGCGTTGCATCGCGCTGATCAGCACTCAATTGGCCCCGAGCGACCTTCTTGTCCAGCAGCGCCGCCGAATGCGCCTTGCCCTTCTGCGCTGCCGCAAGATTGATGTCCTTGAGCACCACGTCGATGCCGGCCGACGCGCTGACAAAGGCGATACCGGCGCCCATCATGCCGGCGCCCAGCACACACACGCGACGCGTCACGTAAGGCGCAAAGCCCTGGGGCCGCGAGCCACCAGCATTGATCTCATTGAGCTGAAACCAGAACGTGCCAATCATGTTTTTCGCCACCTGCCCGGTGGTCAATTCGGTGAAGTAACGGGTTTCGATCAGGTGCGCGGTGTCGAAATCCACCTGAGCACCTTCCACTACGGCGCAGAGGATTTTCTCTGGTGCGGGCATGCAGCCATTGGTTTTGCTGCGCAGGATCGACGGCGCGATGGCCAGCATTTGCGCGACTTTCGGGTTCGACGGCGTACCACCCGGAATCTGGTAACCCTTCACGTCCCAGCGCTGCACAACCGAAGGATTGGCGATAATCCAGGCGCGAGCCTTGGCCAGCAATTCATCACGATCCGCCGCCAGCTCATCAATTAACCCTGCCCGCAACGCCTGCTGCGGCCGGACTTTCTTGCCCTCGAGCAGGTACGGCAAGGCTTTTTCAATGCCGAGCATCCGCACCATGCGCACCACCCCGCCGCCGCCCGGCAGCAGGCCGAGGGTCACTTCCGGCAAGCCGAGTTGCACCGAAGCATGGTCCAGCGCAACCCGGTGATGGCACGCCAGGCAGATTTCCCAACCGCCGCCCAACGCGGCGCCGTTGATGGCCGCGACCACCGGTTTACCGAGGGTTTCCAGGGTGCGCAGTTGCCCTTTGAGGGACAGCACCCTGTCATAGAAGGCTTTGGCTTGGGGCTTGCCGACTGTGATCAGTTCATTGAGGTCGCCGCCGGCGAAGAAGGTTTTCTTGGCCGAGGTGATGATCACGCCGGCGATGGAATCCTTGTCGGCAACGAGTCTGGCGACACAAGCGGCCATGGCGTCGCGGTAGACCGCGTTCATGGTGTTGGCGCTCTGCCCCGGCATGTCGATGGTCAGGACGACGATCTGGTCCTGTCCTTTTTCGTAACGAATGGCTTCGGTCATGTCACTTGTTCCTTAAGGTCGGGGCTCAGAGGCGTTCGATGATGGTGGCAATGCCCATGCCGCCGCCGACACACAGCGTCGCGAGGCCATAGCGCAGACGCCGGGTTTCCAGTTCATCGAGCAACGTGCCGAGGATTGCGCAGCCGGTGGCCCCCAGCGGGTGGCCCATGGCGATAGAGCCGCCGTTGACGTTGACCTTGTCCGGGTCAATCGCCATGTCCTTGATGAATTTCAGCACCACCGAGGCGAAGGCTTCGTTGACCTCGAACAGGTCGATGTCGTCGACCCGCAACCCGGCCTTGGCCAACGCCTTGCGGGTAGCCGGTGCGGGGCCGGTGAGCATGATAGTCGGATCGGTACTGGTGACTGCGGTGGCAACGATCCGCGCCCGTGGCTGTAAGCCCAACGCCCGACCCTTGGCCTCGGAACCGATCAACATCAGCGCCGCGCCATCGACGATGCCGGAGCTATTGCCCGGCGTGTGCACGTGGTTGATCCGCTCGACATGGCTGTAGACCCGAATCGCGGTGGCGTCGAAACCCATTTGCCCGATCATTTCGAAGCTCGGCTTGAGCGTGCCCAAGCCTTCCAGGGTCGATTCGGCGCGGATGAATTCATCGTGATCGAGCAGGATGATGCCGTTCTGGTCCTGCACCGGCACCAGCGACTTGTTGAACGAACCGTCGGCCCTCGCCCGCGCAGCCTTTTGCTGGGAGTGCAGCGCATAGGCATCGACGTCCTGACGGCTGAAACCCTCCAGCGTCGCGATCAGGTCAGCGCTCACGCCCTGAGGGGTGAAATGGCTGTGAAAGTTGGTTTGCGGGTCCAGTGCCCAAGCACCGCCATCGCTGCCCATCGGCACGCGGGACATGGACTCGACGCCGCCGACCACCACCAGGTCTTCGAAGCCGGAACGCACTTTCATCGCGCCGAGGTTCACTGCCTCCAGCCCCGATGCGCAGAAGCGATTGATCTGTACACCCGACACACTGACGTCCCAATCGGCCACCTGGGTCGCGCTTTTGGCAATGTCTGAGCCTTGGTCGCCGATGGGCGTCACGCAGCCAAGCACCACATCGTCAACCTGACGGGTGTCAAGGGAAGTGCGCTGTTGCAGCGCCTTTAGCAGCCCGGCGACCAGGTTCACCGGTTTGACGCTGTGCAAGGCGCCGTTGGCCTTGCCTTTGCCGCGGGGCGTACGTAACGCGTCGAAAATCAAAGCTTGGGTCATGACGTCCTCGAACCTGGGCGGGGAGCAAATACAGAGTTCCCACCTTAGGCCGAGCGCCCATGGATTCAATGACCGCAGCGCTCACTGACGTTGACGGACGCGCTCAGACGGACGGTAGTCAACCACCGCTTTAACCGATTCAGGACACCAAGCTGTCTAGCAAACGGGCGCCCAAGAAGCTGGCAATAGGCCTCATGCCATTTTAAGAGCAATTTGTATGACGCCCATACGAAATGGATCTAAACCAAGCGTGACGCGGGCTCTAAGGTGAACTTGTACGAAGTTGTCGTCGGGTTTTGCCGAGGCGCTCGTCAAACAGGAAGTGCAACGCTCTGCCGTCATGGAGAAATGCAGGCAGGCATCAGGAAATAACAATAAAGGCGGTCAAGCCATGTTCAAACAATCGAAAGTACGTCAAGCCGGGCTCATTCTATTCGCCACTACGCTGTTGTTGATTTTGCCGAACCTGACCAAGGTGATCGGCTGACTTAGCGACAGATTTTATATCGCCCTATTAAAATGTGACGGGCTCGCTACCCGGGCCAGCGTGGGTGTGCCAACCTTTGCGGCACTTCCACGACATGGACGGCGATCACTTGAAAACGCTCATTCTTTTCGGGGCCTTGCTGCTCAGTACGCCTCTGTCTGCTGCACAGCTGGACCTTGAGTTGGGCGCTAGCAGTCGCACCTGGCAAACCGAGGAATTGCTCAAGCATCCTCAGGTTCAGACCATCACGATCAGCAACGACGTTTCCTACAAACGGGACATGAGCTATCACGCTGTTCCGTTGGCTGCGTTGTTGACCGGCATCAAGCCTGAAGATCATCTACAGGCTGTTGCCCTGGATGGTTTTGCCGCAGAACTGTCGGCTGCGCCGTTGCTCAATACCCAGGGTGCGCGCGCATGGTTGGCAATTGAAGAGTCCACCAAGCCGTGGCCAGCGCTGTCGGAAGGCAAGCCCGGCGCCGGACCGTTCTATCTGGTCTGGACCGATCCGCAGGCGGGCGACATCAGCCCCGAGCAATGGCCATTTCAGGTGGCGAGCATCAAGCGCATGGCACCGGTGGCCGAGCGCTTCCCTGCCCTGCTGCCCGATCCGGCGCTTAAAGCCAACGATCCGGTGAACAAGGGCTTTGCGCTGTTTCAGAAGAATTGCCTGGCGTGTCATCGATTGAATGGTGCCGGGGATGCGCAGTTTGGGCCTGATCTGAATATTCCGTTTAACCCGACCGAGTACTTTGGTGCGGATTTCCTTAAGCGCTACATTCGTGACCCGCAGAGTTTGCGTCAGTGGCCGCAGGCGAAAATGCCCGGGTTCTCGGCGACGGTGTTGCCGGACGGGGATCTGGAAATGTTGGTGGGGTATTTGAAGCATATGGCTGGGCGCAAAGTTAAACCCTGACCGATCGTTCCCACGCTCTGCGTGGGAACGATCGTGTTAGGGATTATTGCTGCTGGACGGAGATCACCGGCATCGGTGTCGGTGACACAAACACTTTCGCATGCATCTGCTCGCAACCTCCGCCCCGCCGCATGCCTCGCACCGGGCAGGCATCCAGGTAATCCAGACCCACCGCCAGTTTCAGATGACGCTCAGGCCTCGCCAATTCATTGGTCACGTCGAAGCTGTACCAGGCGTCATCGAGCCAGGCTTCCGCCCAGGCGTGACTGGCCAGGTGTTCGCTGTTCTCGCTGTACAAGTAACCCGACACATAACGCGAAGGAATGCCCAGGCTGCGAGCGCAGGCGAGAAACGCGTGGGTGTGGTCCTGGCAGACGCCCGAACGCCCGGCGAAGGCCTGAGCAGCGCTGGTGTCCACTTCGGTGGAGCCCGGCGTGTAGGTCATGTGCTGGTTCAAGCCATGCATCAAGTCGATCAGCGCCGTGCGATTCCGGCGTTGCTTGCATTCTTTCTCGGCGAACGTACGCAGCGCTTCATCGGCTTCGGTCAAGCGCGTGAAACGCAGGAACGGCAGCGCCGACTGGCTTTCATGCTCCGCCTCACGCAATTCGTCGATGTCCACCTGCCCACGCGCGCCGATGATGATCGCCTCGTGGGGCTCATCCAGGGTCAGCACGTGCAGGATGTTGCCGAACGGATCGAGTTGCGCGCGCACCGGGCGCGGCAGGTCGAGCTGCCAGCTGAGCACATGCTGGCGCTCGCTGTCGTGGGGTGTCAGTCGCAAGTACTGGATGCTCGCCCGCACCTGATCTTCGTAGTGATAGGTGGTCTCGTGGCTAATGGAAAGTCTCATGCAGCCTCCAGGTAGGAACTGTGTATGGCGTTACCCAGCTGGCGCACCAGCGGGATGAACTCGGTCAGCCAGGCGTGCAGGCCTTCGTCGAGAATTTCGGTGATACCGGTGTAGCGCAAGCGTGCGTCTATTTCCGCGGCCAGGCGTTGCGCAGGACGACCGTTGGCCCCCGGCAGTTGGGCGAGGATCTGGTCAATTTCTTCGGTGCAGGCGCGCAGGGAACGCGGGACATCGGCCCGCAACAGCAGCATTTCTGCCACATGCCGGGCGCTGGGGGCGTCGCGGTAGATTTCGGTGTAGGCCTCGAAAGAGGACAACGCCCTTAGCAAAGCACTCCACTGGTAGTACGCGTGCGCCGTGCCATCGCTGACCGCTTCGGCCTGATCGCCGGCCATTTCGTAGCGGGCATCCAGCAGGCGCAACGTGTTGTCAGCCCTTTCGATAAACGTCCCCAGACGAATGAAGCGGAACGCGTCGTTACGCATGATGGTGCCGTAGGATGCGCCGCGAAACAGGTGGGAACGTTCCTTGATCCACTCGCAGAAACGGCTCATGCCGTAGCGACTCAACCCCTGATCGGCTATCCCGCGAATTTCCAGCCAGGTGGCATTGATGTTTTCCCACATGTCGGCGGTGATTCGCCCACGTACCGCATGGGCACTGGCCCGCGCGGCGCCGAGGCAGCTGTAGATACTCGCCGGGTTGGCCGCGTCCAGGGCGAAGAAATGCAGCAGCCGTTCGGCGTGCAATTCGCCGTGGCGCTCCAGGTAATCGTCCAGGGTGCCGGTAATCAGCAATGGCATGGCAAGTTCATGCAGGCCATCACCACGGCCATCCTGCGGCATCAGCGACAGCGAATAACTGATGTCGAGCATCCGTGCGAGGTTTTCCGCCCGCTCCAGGTAACGCGACATCCAATACAAATCCGAGGCAGTTCTACTTAACATGGCTGGCGTCCTTCAATCCTCAACCACCCAGGTGTCCTTGGTTCCGCCACCCTGGGACGAATTCACCACCAGAGAGCCTTCGCGCAGGGCAACACGGGTCAAACCGCCGGGCACAACCCGGGTTTCGCGGCCAGACAATACAAACGGACGCAGGTCGATGTGGCGTGGAGCGATGCCGTTTTCGACAAAGGTCGGACAGGTCGACAGTGACAGCGTCGGTTGCGCGATGTACGCATGGGGCTTGGCTTTGATCCGCGCGCGGAAAGACTCGATTTCCGCCGCCGTCGCCGCCGGCCCCACCAGCATGCCGTAACCGCCGGAGCCCTGGGTTTCCTTGACCACCAACTCTGGAAGATTGGCCAGTACGTGGGAAAGTTCGGAGGGATTACGACACTGCCACGTCGGCACGTTTTTCAGAATCGGCTCTTCATCCAGGTAGAAACGGATCATGTCCGTGACGAATGGATACACCGACTTGTCATCCGCGACCCCGGTACCGATAGCATTCGCCAGCACGACGTTGCCGGAGCGGTACGACGACAGCAGCCCTGGAACGCCGAGCATCGAGTCCGGGTTGAACGCCAGCGGATCGAGGAACGCATCGTCGAGGCGACGGTAGATCACGTCGACGGCTTTCGGCCCGTCCGTGGTGCGCATGAAGACCTTGTCGTCCCGCACGAACAGATCCGCGCCTTCCACCAGCTCAACGCCCATTTCCCGCGCCAGGAATGCATGCTCGAAAAACGCGCTGTTGAAACGGCCCGGCGTCAGCACCACCACGCTGGGGTTATCGATCGGGCTGGAGCTTTTCAGGGTATCGAGCAACAGGTTCGGATAATGGTCGATGGGGGCAATGCGTTGCGCCGCGAACAATTCGGGGAACAGGCGCATCATCATCTTGCGGTCTTCGAGCATGTAGCTGACGCCGCTCGGTGTACGAAGATTGTCTTCGAGCACGTAGTACGTGCCGTCGCCATCGCGTACCAGATCGACACCGGAGATGTGGGAATAGATATCCCGGTGCAGATCGAGCCCTTGCATCGCCAACTGGTATTGCTCGTTGGCCAGCACTTGCTCGGCCGGGATGATGCCGGCCTTGATGATGCGCTGCTCGTGATAGAGGTCGGCGAGGAACATGTTCAACGCCTTGACCCGCTGAATGCAGCCGCGCTCGACGACTCGCCATTCACTGGCGGGGATGCTGCGGGGGATGGTGTCGAAGGGAATCAGGCGCTCTGTCCCTTGCTCATCACCATAGAGCGTGAACGTAATCCCGGCGCGATGAAATAACAGATCGGCCTCGCGTCGCCGTTGTGCCAAAAGTTCGTCAGGCGTTTCGGCCAGCCAACGGGCAAACTCACGATAATGCGGGCGGACCTGGCCGCCGGCATCGTACATCTCATCAAAATAGGTGCGGATCATGCCGTACTCCTTGTCACCCGGACATCTGGGCTTCGCAAAGCCCGTGCCATCGGCATAAACGCTTTGATATCAATCAGTTGGATAATCGCACTGCACGCACCGCACCAATCCTGTGCGGTAAATGCCCGCACCTGATCGCCCCCGCTTCATTGCGAAGCAATGTTGTCGTCTATCTCCAGCATAGCCAGCGTTGATTTCACTGCTCGGGAGTCGATGCGGATAATCCGCGCATTCGCTGGAAAACTGATCGTTCTTCCCTTTAGCCGCCTGCTCAGGCGGCTTTTTTGTGCCGGATTCTTGTTTCAGGGTTTTGCCTGGTACGTTTTCTGCCCCGCGAAAACGAAAACGGCCAACCCTGAGGTCAGCCGTTGCTGAGTGTTGTTACTGTTCATAAGGTTATGCGAGTAGCCCTCGTACCTCCTGCTTGACGCCCCATCCTTCGATGATGCCGCCCAAAGGCTCGACCACCGCCTCGAAATCCTGCTCAAAGTCGCCGATGCCGTCATAAGTGGCGTACATCACTTTGCTCAGTTCCAGGTACCACGCGCCGTCGTCGCGCACGCTGATTTGTGCATTCAAGGATTCACCACAGTAATGCCCCGCCGCCCTGCGCGCCCGCTCCTCGTCCGGGAAAATGGCGTAGAACTCGATGGGATGAAATCGTGAAAAGTCAAAACCGCCTTCTTTCATGCGGCGCAACACGCTGCTGCTGATGTCTTCTTGATAGGCTGTGCTCATGAAACGTCCCCCTCAGACTGATGGATAGACTTTCCGTATTCCCGGCACTCGCCACCGAATGGGGCGAGCGATGCGGCAACAACATTGCCGGTGGGAAGCAAGCATGTAGCTGACAAGACCAGACCTTAGCGATCCGTTCGCTGATCTCGCTTGCAGAGTAGCCCCAAGATAGAGCCGCTGCCAAGGCCTGGTTGTGAATGTGACAACGTGAGTGTCAGACGGGAGTAATGCTGAGGATTTCAATGCTGTTCTGGGTTTTCAGACTTTTGACAGTCGGATCATCGGCGCGCCCTTCCAGATCGTTGAGGTCCAGTTCGGCAGCCACAGGCAGACGCCGGGCGCGAATGAGTTTCGCGGCTTGCTCGTTGTTCGGGCATTCATCGCTCTCGAACACCTCGTCAACTTGCTCACCGTGATCATCAACGAAAGTGACTTTCCACTTTTGCATCGGTGCCTCCTCGATAAAACCCGCGGATGGGTTTACCACTATCTCGACCTTGTACCCCGGCCAATCGTTCAACCGGACCCTCTCTCTATAAGTGAAGCATGAAAAAAGGGTCGCCTCCGACGTGTTTTACACCGGGGCGACCCTTTCCGACCTGCGTGCCATTAGTCGTTGCTAGGTTTGTTCACAGCCTGCAGGACGTATTGCGGCAAGGCGAAGGCGCCGATGTGGATTTCCGGGTTGTAGTAGCGGGTGATGATGCCGCTGCCGGCGAAACGCTGCTGCAGGGTTTCGCGGGACAACTTGCGATAGGCGGTATTCGTCGCACCCCAGGCGAAGGTCATGGCGCCGCCGATGTAGGTCGGCACGGCCGCCTGATAGAAGTGCCAGTCCGGGAACAGACTGCGCAGGCGCCCCGCGGTGGTTTTGACTTCTTCGATTTGCATGAACGGCGTGCCGTTCTGGGTCACCAGAATGCCGCCTTCGTTCAGGCAGCGACGGCAGGCCTGGTAGAAGTTTTCCGAGAACAGCACTTCACCCGGGCCAATCGGGTCGATGGAATCGGAAATGATCACGTCGAATTTTTCGGTGGTGGTGGCGACGAAACGCATGCCGTCGTCGATCACCAGGTTCAGTCGTGGATCATTGAACGCACCCTTGGAGTGGTTCGGCAGGTACTCCTTGCACATGTCGACCACAGTGCCGTCGATCTCGACCATGGTGATGTGCTCGATGCTGCGGTGCTTGGCCACTTCACGCAGCATGCCGCCGTCGCCACCACCGATGATCAGCACGCGCTTGGCGGTGCCGTGCGCCAGGATCGGCACGTGGGTGAGCATCTCGTGGTAGATGAATTCATCGGCTTCGGTGGTCTGGATCACGCCGTCCAGCGCCATCACCCGGCCCATGCGCGGGTTTTCGAAAATCACCAGGTGTTGGTGTTCGGTGCGCACTTCGTGCAGCAGTTTTTCCATGCGAAAACGCTGGCCGTAGCCTTCGTAGAGGGTTTCCAGGTATTCGCTGGTTGGTGAGTTGCTCATGGGAAGTGCTCCGATGAATGCGGTGCCAACGGACGGTTACCCGCCCATGAGGGTCAATCGATCACCTCGATTGCCCGGGAAGGCGCGAATTCTACGTCGCGGGATATGACAGGTCGAACCTTGGTCAAGACGTGATCATTCGGATATCCACAGGGGAAATGTGTCGGCCTTGAGTGCGTGCTCAGATTCGCACGTTTCCCCGTGGCCCGGCGATGGCCCAGATGATCAGCCCCAGGACCGGCAGCAACAGGATCAACAGCACCCAGATGATTTTCATCCCGGTGGTGGCGCCACTTTTCAGCACGTTGATGATTGCCCAGATGTCCAGGGCAAGAATAATCAGGCCAATCAGACCATTGAACGTGGAACCCATGGTGACGCTCCCTAAGAGTGGTATGCACTCTTAGGATAGCCGGCCATTGCGAGGGTTCCGTTTTATTAGCCCCTTGTAGGCTTCAGACGTGGATCGCCACTTTCAGGGCTTCCAGGGAGGGTGCGGCAGCGATGCCGACTTCGGCGCACAACTCGAGCACGCGCGGCATGTCGTTGCCGTAGACCAGCACCACTTGCTGTTCGTCGTCGAGCAGCTGACTGAAGTTCATCAGCACGTAGCCGCCGTTTTCCTTGTTCATGCTGCTCATCTGCACTTGAATGCGATTGAGCGCGGTCAGGGCTTCGGTCTTGGCCAGTTGCTTGGGTTTAATGTTGAAATCAACGCCAGGCCCGAACGAGGCGACGATCTGGGCGAACAGGTCCATGTAGGTGTCAGCCTGAAACAGCACGGTTTCCGGCAGGCTGCCCACGACCACCCACTCACCCAGCGGAATCGGGAACGTGTCGTCGTAGTTGATGTCCGGATTGGCCGTCAGAAAAGCCTCGGGATTGGCGTAGGCCTGGGACGCTTCGTCAGCGACTTTCAGGATTTCGTCATCGCTCATGCACCCGGCGCTTATTTTGCTGATGAGTTCGACGAGTGCGGCTTTCATGGGGCGGAATCCTGTAGCGAGGGAATTTTGAAGCCACGAAGGATAGCGCATTACGCCCCGCATTTCCTGTGCGCGAGCAGGGTCGGGATTGTTGACACACATCAAAGTCTGACGCACTGAGTAGCGGCAAAATACTGGCACCTTGCCGAAACTGTTTCCGCTATCAGAGAAGACCTCCATGGGTGCCTGGCTTAGCAATATCTCACTGAAATACAAATTCTGGGCGGTCAACGCCGTCGCCTTTGTCACGACCTTGTTGCTGGTGATCTATGCCGTGCAACTCGAACAACAGGCCCGCAGCCATGCCTCCCAGGCATCGGCACAAGCCCAGGCGCGACTGCTCGGCGCCTGGCCCGCCGGGCAACCTCTACCCAAAGCCGATAACGTGCTGACTTACAGTCGCGGGCAGGCACCGTTGCTGAACGGGCAGCCGGCACTGGACCTGGCCGATACCAACGGCTGGGTCGGGATCAATGCCATGCCGCTGTTTGGCGACAACCCGTTGATGGGCGCCGAAGTGTTTACGCGCACGGATGGCAATCAGGTCGCGGTGATTGCCCATGGCCCGAGCCTGACCCAGGTATTTGGTGAGCGTTTTCCCAACTATGCAGTGGCGGTAGCGATCCTGATGCTGGCGATGCTCGGCGCTTCGCAGTTATTGATCCGCTTCCTGCTCAGCCAGCTCAATACGTTGAAGGACGTCATGCTTCACGTCGAGAAAACCGGTGACCTGTCGGCCCGTGTGCCGCTGGCCTGCACTGACGAAGTCGGGCAGATGGCCAATGCCTTCAACGCCATGCAGGCCGGTTACCAGCGGGTGGTCAACACCGTTGCCAGCACCGCCCGGCAACTGGATATCGGCGCAGCGCGGATGGCGTCGAGCATGAACGAGGTGCGTCACGGCATGCTCGGCCAGCAAAGCGAAACCGATCAGGCCGCCACGGCGATCAACGAAATGACCGCCACGGTCCATCACATTGCCCAGCACGCCGGCGCCACTCGCGACCTCTCGCAAACCGCCGACACCCTGGCCGGCAGCGGGCAGCAAGTGGTGAGTCGGGTGCAGAAGTCGATTGCCGGGTTGTCCAGCGGGGTGCAGCAGACTGCCGAGATGATTCAGCGTCTGGCCGAGGACAGTCAGAAGATCAACAGTGTGGTCAGTGTGATTCACAGCATTGCCGAGCAGACCAATCTACTGGCCCTGAATGCGGCCATCGAAGCGGCCCGTGCCGGTGAAATGGGTCGCGGCTTTGCGGTGGTCGCTGATGAAGTGCGCAACCTGGCCAAGCGTGTCCAGACGTCCACCGACGAGATCACAATCATGGTTTCGGCGATGCAGGCCGGGACACGGGACGCAGTGGACTTCATGCAGGAAAGCTCGTTCAAGGCCGACGATTGCGTGCAGCAGGCTCAGGAGGCCGGCGCAGCGTTGGCGGAAATCACCAGCGCAGTGGCGCAGATGCGCGAAAGCAATACGCAGATCGCCGTGGCCGCCGAGCAGCAGAGCCACGTGGCGGAGGAGATGAACCGGTCGATCGTGAGCATTCGGGATGTGACCGAGACCACTGTGCAGCAGACTGTGAATTCGGCGACCACCAGTCATGAATTGGCGGCGTTGGCCGGGGAATTGAGCAAGGCTATCGGGCAGCTCAAACTTTGACGGCCCCTTCGCGGGCAAGCCTCGCTCCTACAGGTCGTGCGCAGCCCCTTGCAGGAGCGAGGCTTGCCCGCGAACGCGTCAGCCCGGTCGCCATCAATATTGACCATGACACCTATCACTTCGATAGCCAACCTTGATTCGCCGCCCGTAAGTGCCACGCCTATTCTTCAATCATGTGTTCAACATGGATCGAGGAGTACCATCATGGGCAAACGTCACCCCAACCTGCCCGCCTGGCAATGGCGAGCGTACCCGAACAATCACCAGCACCCGACCAATCGGGTGCTGCACCTGATGGCCGTGCCGCTGTTCATCGTGGCGTTTCTGCTGATTGTTTCGGGGGTATTCAGTCTGAGCTTCGCCAATGTCGCGATCGGTGTGATCGGCCTGCTCGCAGCGCTCGGCCTGCATCGCCATGGCCAGCGTCACTGATCAGGCGAAAATCGTCACCGTCTGCCGGCTCATGGCAATCAACTGACCGTCCGCGCTCCACAGCTTCGCGGCCGCATGACCGTAGCCGTCAGCGGCATGCTCGATGTCGACGAGGTATTTGCACCAGTCCAGCGTGCTCAGTTCAAGCAATGGCTGAACGAATTCGAGGGTCCAGGTCAGCGTACTGCCCATCGCCGGTTTCTTCAGGTGCGGTAACAGCGCCGGTGGCCAGGCGTCGACCAACGCCAGGATATGCGACTCGCTGACCGCCTCTTCCTTAACGTCCCCGCGCAAGCGCACCCAGCCGCCCATCTCGCGGGATGTGTTGCCAGTGAACGGCAGACCGCCGACGCTCCAGCGCATTGCCAGATGCCGCATGAATTCCGGGGTCACACCTTTGATGTAAGGCAACTCCTGGCAATCGTCCCAGTGCTTCATCTCGGGTGCCGGTTCGGCGGTTACCGCCACTTCCGACGGTCGCGAGGCGCCGAAGCTGCCCTGGACCAACGTCACCACTTGGCCCTTCTGCATCGCCCGGCCCAGCACCTGACTGACCGCTTTGCCTTCGCGCAGCACATCGACTTCAAAGCTGACCGGCACATCAGGCTCGACAGGGCCGACAAAGGTGATCGCCAGCGAACGCACCGGACGATCCGCCGGGACTTTTGCGCGCATCGCTTCGTATTGCAAGGCAGCCACCAGGCCACCGAAACTGGCACGCCCCTGAGCCCATTCGGCCGGGATAGACAGCTCCAGCGGCTGGCTGCGAACAGCGTCGAGCAGATCGGAAAAACGCATGAAAACCTCGGTGCGGGAAAAGATGAAGAGATCTTAACCAGCCTGCGAGGACGGCACAGCGCTTATTCCGGCCAAAGAGGCGGACAGATAGGCCGGATAGTACCGCCGCCCCTTGTAGCAGCTGCCGAAGGCTGCGTTCGGCTGCGCAGCAGTCGTAAAACCTGCCAATTCGATTTTACAGCTATCACCGAGATAACCGGATTAGCGACTGCTGCGCAGCCGAACGCAGCCTTCGGCAGCTGCTACATAGCTCTAATATGTGGTGGTTTCAGGATTTGAAACAGGCGGCACTGAGTTTGTCGAGGACGCGGTCGGCGCGGTCTTCGGCCTTGGCCATGGTGGTTGTCCAGATTGCGACGCAGGGCTGCAAATCGGCCTCCTGTTCGGACCGGGCCAGCCATTGCCAGCAATCGTGCCAATCGCCCAAAGCACCCTGGGCCGATTTGAGTCCGGGCAGCGCCGGTTTCGGCAATCGATCAAGCTCGGGATAGGCTTCGATCCCATAGCGCACACGCTTGATCAGCAAGCGCAAACGATGACGATCATGGGCAGGATCGTGCAGGGCCTTATCGAGTTTTTTCCATTGGTTGGCCAGACGTTTTTCGATGCGCTGACGCAAGCCCTTGAGCAAGCCCTGACGCTGGGAGGCCCGCAAAAAACGCGGAAAGGCGTCGAGGATCATCAGCAACTGCGCCACTTCAGGACTTGCCGCCACCGCCGGATAAGCCTTGGCCATTTGCGCCATGCGCCGATGGGCAGCCTCGGGTTGGTCATGCTGGAGCAAGTACGCCGCCAGCACTTCGCGATCGCGCAACGGCGTGGTCAGGTCGCCGACCCGGGACGCCGCCGCTTCCAGCTGTTCGACCCCGGGTAAGCCGCGCAATGGCCGCAGCAGACTGCGCAAACGGCGAACCGTGGTGCGCAGATCGTGCAACGCTTCAGGGTCGGTGCAGGCACTCAAGCGTGCCTGACAGGCCAGCAGACGAACTTCCAGGCCCACGACATGAGCCACCAACCGATCAATCAAGGCAGACATCGCTTGCTCCCTGAATCGAATTCCCCCAATTGCCTACATCATGCCTCAACGGCCCGCGCGTGACTCACGAATATAGAAGCGCGCCTTCTCGGCCTTCTTGGCGCAGCCTTCGAACGCTTCGAATTGCTGCTGGGTCTTGGCGCCGGTCAACAGCGACAGCGCCTTGGAGTAACTGACATTCCCGGCGAAACCTTCAGCCTTGGCCAGGTCCAGCTCATGCCACGCGGCATCGATCCCGTTGGCGCAGCTGTCACGATAAGCGGTTTTGCCGGCGCAACCGGCGAGTGCCAGGGCAATCAATGGCACACAGATCCAGGTTTTCATCACTCACACCTCAAAAATAGGTCAACAGTCGTGCAGTTAAGACGGTCTGGCGCGTGAAAAGTGCCTTGGTCCCACCGCGGAAACTTTAGCGCTCGCGAGAATACCCATCTGCCGCCACGGAGTGTCGAAAAAACGACGCACCCGCCTCACGAAACGACCTTAGCGATTGAAGCGCGCCCCTCGATGGGTGCATTGTTGAACCTTGTCAGACGAGGGCGATTCATGAAAAAGCGTGTCGCACTGGTGCTGGGCTCAGGTGGAGCCCGGGGCTATGCCCATATCGGTGTCATTGAAGAGATCGAGCGGCGTGGCTACGACATCGCCTGCATCGCCGGTTGCTCCATGGGCGCGGTGGTCGGCGGGATTTATGCCGCCGGCAAACTCGACGAATATCGCGACTGGATCGAAAGCCTGGACTACCTCGACGTCTTGCGGCTGGTGGACGTCAGTTTTCGCTTGGGCGCGATTCGCGGGGAGAAGGTTTTCGGGCAGATCCGCAAGATCGTCGGCGAGATCAATATCGAAGACCTGCGCATCCCTTACACGGCGGTGGCGACCGACCTGACCAACCAGCAGGAAATCTGGTTCCAGGAAGGCTGCCTGCATCAGGCCATGCGCGCCTCGGCGGCGATTCCCAGCCTGTTCACCCCGGTAATGCAAGGCAATCGCATGCTGGTGGACGGCGGCATCCTCAACCCTTTACCGATCGTGCCGGTGGTGTCGAGTCATTGCGACCTGATCATCGCGGTCAACCTCAACTCCACCAACCAGCGCCACTATCAATTGCCGGTGATCCAGCGCCCGGCGGCGTTCAAGAGTCGTTTCGACAGTCTGATCAACTCACTCGGTTCAAAATTGCCATTTCGCCGCAAACAGGCGGAACAATTGCTGCTGCTGGAGAAGGAAGCGTTGATGGCAGAAGCGGCCGAGATCAACCCGTGGATCGAATCCGCCGAACCCGAAGCCCAGCAACCGGCAGCCGCCCCAGAACGCGCGGGCGCCCCGAAATCTGCGACAGGCTCGTTCATCATCGACAACGTCGGCCCGGCCTCTTTGCTGGACCTGATCAACCAGAGTTTCGAGGTGATGCAAACCTCATTGGCGCAGTACAAGATCGCCGGTTATCCGCCGGATATCTTGATCAACGTGCCCAAACGGGTGTGCCGGTTTTTCGAGTTCTATAAAGCGCCGGAACTGATCGCGCTGGGGCGGGAGATTGCGCGGGATACGATGGATCGGTATGAGAATGAGCGGGATTCCTGAGATTCTTGAGTGAAGCAACTGGCCTCATTGCGGCATAGGTATCTACACGTCTCTAAAGTCTTCGGCTGGCCCTTACCGGCTGCGAGCGTTTCATTTGTCGATCAGACAGATGGACCAAAAAGTCCCTTGTTTGCTCGGCAAACTTACCCTTTGCCCGCATCAGACGCCCACTTACTGCACACGCCTGACTCGCTCATTTGCAGGCGATCAGCCTTGCTGTGGCGGTGCATATAATTGAGCCGAGACCAATCGTGCATGACCATTGCGTAATCATCGCAGTTATCGCGACAACCCTCGTGGGCCAGCTAGATACCTATGCCGCGATGGGGGTCTCGAACTCACTCCATCAACCGCGCCGTGCCGAACAACCTGACCCGACTCAACTCGCCGTCTTGTTCTTCCAACAAAATCGGCGCCGTACCGCCGGGCATCACCACCTTCACTTCCCCGGCACTGACCCAACCCACCCGCCATGCGGCGCAAGCCACCGCACTGGCGCTGGTGCCCGACGACGCCGTCGGACCTTCTGCGCGTTCAAATACCCGCGCGACGACTCGCCCTTCAGACTCAAGCATCGCCCATTGCAGATTGACGCCAGCAGGACACGGTTCCCCTGCCCCGGTCGGCATGGCGTAAGCGATACGCGTCAGCCCTTTGGACAACCCCGGCTCGCGCATCTGCTCATTGCTCGGCAATGCAGCGACGTTATCTAAAAGTGTCACGCAATGTGGATTGCCGATGCGCACGAACTGGCTTCGAGACCCTGCGGGATCAAGTGATGACAACGCCAGCACATGGCTGACCTCGCGACCGTTCAGCACCTCCTTCGCAACCCCTCGGGCACCCACCGCCGCCGGCCCGAACGACGGTTGCCCGAGATCCAGCCAGAACCCCTGCACGTCATCGACCTGCGCCGGCTTAACCGATGTTTCCACCGGCGAAACAGCATCCGTCTTGTCGTGATGAACCCTGAGCAAACAAGCGTCCTCGCTCGGCAGCAGTCCTTGCTCGCTCAGGGCCTGAGAGAAAACTGTCAGCCCATTGCCGCTGCGCTCAGCCAGGGTACCGTCAGTGTTGACGATCAGCAGATCGAAGGGTGGCGCCGCTTGAAACGGACCGACCAGCAAGCCATCGCAGCGATGGTCCTTGCTGCCGGACGGTTGTGTACCAGGCGCCCAGCCGCAGAACGCCTCGATGGCCGGCAGCGCCCATGCCTCGCGGGTTTGCGCTGCCGGATCGGCCCGCTCAGGTAAATCGATACCCGCACCGCGCGCGGCCTCGGGCGCTACAACCGCGTAGATATTGCCTCGAGCATCGTAAAACGGCGTCATGGATCGGTCCTGAAATCAGCCAGAAAAGAACCTGTACTTTAGGGGCTCCCGGAAGAAGACCGCAACGATCCGGTTATTTAACCCCCCGCTTCTTATCGCAAAACAATTACTGCAACCTGCCAGTTGTGACAGCAGACAGCCCATCCAACTGCTGCAAGGCTTTCACTGGTACTCCAGTCGCAACACCCCGAAGAAATGGTATGCGGTACTGGAGGGTACGGCCGGTCAGATCGGACGGGACGGGTTCACCACCATCTGGATGCTGCCGAATTCATCAATCTGCGCGACCATTACGGTGCCCAGGGTCTGCGCTTCGATTTTGTCAGAGGCTATGCACCGGAGAACGTTAATCGTTGGATGAACACTTGTTTGGTAATCAGCAGTTTTGTGTCGGCGAAATGTGGAAAGGTCCCAAGGAATATGCCGAGGGTGATCGGGGCTATAACGCCAGCTGGCAGGACGCACTCAAGGATTGGTCCGATCGTTCACGCTGCACCGTGTTCGACTGGGTCGCGACACGCTGTCTGATATGCAAGGATGCTCCTCTGCCATTGTCAGCAACCCGCAACGCCAAGGATTTTTCATGACTGCCCTCAACACACCTGCGCCCGTCATCCCCGGACGCCTGGAGCAAATGTCCACGCGCATCGCCTTTTTCATTGCCGGTTTAGGCATCGCTGCGTGGGCGCCACTGGTGCCCTACGCCAAGGCTCGGGCCGAGCTGGATGAAGGGACGCTCGGTTTGCTGCTGTTGTGCCTGGGGGTGGGGTCGATTCTGGCGATGCCGATGGCGGGGATGCTGGCCACGCGTTTCGGCTGTCGCCGGGTGGTGAGCGCCGGGGTGTTGCTGATCTGTGCGGCCCTGCCGCTGTTGGCGACGGTGTCGACGATTCCGGCGTTGATTGTCGCGTTGTTCATGTTCGGCGCGGGCCTTGGCACCGTGGATTCGACGGTGAACCTGCAAGCGGTGATCGTAGAACGGGCCAGCGGCAAGACCATGATGTCAGGCTTTCATGGGCTGTTCAGCCTCGGCGGGATTGTCGGTGCGGCGGGTGTCAGCGCCCTGCTCGGCTTCGGGGTTTCACCGCTGGGGGCGACGCTGGTGGTGATCGTGATGCTGTTGATCGCCCTGTTCAAGGCCGCGCCACACCTATTGCCTTACGGCAGCGAAAGTTCGGGGCCGGCGTTTGCCGTTCCCCATGGCATCGTGCTGTTCATCGGCGGGATGTGTTTCATCGTGTTCCTCGCCGAAGGCGCGGCGCTCGACTGGAGCGCGGTGTTTCTGGCGCAGGAACGGGGAATCGACACAGCGTATGCGGGGCTGGGTTATGCAGCGTTTGCGTTGACCATGACCGTCGGACGCTTGACCGGTGATGTGATCGTGCGTCGCCTCGGCGCTACGCGGGTGATTGTGTTCGGTGGGTTGACGGCCGCGACGGGCCTGTTTGTGGCGACCTTCGCACCGAGTTGGGAAGCGGCGCTGGTGGGTTATGCATTGTTGGGGGTTGGCTGCTCGAACATTGTGCCGGTGCTGTACACCGCGGTGGGCAAACAGACGGTGATGCCCGAAAGCATCGCCGTGCCGGCCATTACGACGCTGGGGTATGCGGGAATTCTTGCGGGGCCTGCGTTGATCGGGTTTATCGCCCATGGCAGCAGTTTGAGTTTTGCCTTTGGGTTGATGGCGGTGTTGCTGGTGGCGGTGGCCATTGGCGGGAAGGTGTTGAAAGTCTGAATTGTGGCGAGGGGGCAAGCCCCCTCGCCACAGATCTATCAAAACCCGACGCTGGCCTGCACAAAGAACGTGCGCGGTGCGCCGACGTACATCCCCGAGTTGTTGTCGCTCGAGCGGGTGAAGTACTGCTTGTCGAAAACGTTCTTCACCCCCGCGCCGACTTTCAGGTTCGACAGCTGTTCGCCGAAGTCATAGCCGCCGCGCACGTTCCAGGTGACGTAGCCCGGGATGTCGCCGTACTGGCCGTCCGCGGTGCCTTCGGTGATGTAGTTGCCGCTGAAACTGCCATCAGCGTTCACTGCCACGCCCGGTGAGCGCTGCTTGGACTGGGCAAAGGCATCGAGGTTGTAGGTCCAGCGGTTGATGTCGTAACGCAGGCCGGCAGTCGCCACTTGACGCGAATAGAACGGCAGGTCACGGCCCTTGAAGCCAGGGATCTCGCCTTCATAAACGGCGCGGGTGTAGGTGAAGCCGGCATTGGCGGTCAGGCCGTCGAGCCGTGGGTCCAGTGCCGCCATGTCGTAGTGCACCGAGGCTTCAAGGCCCTGGTGCGTGGTCGCGCCGAGGTTGGTCCAGCCCGCATCGTTGCTGATGTACTGCAACTCTTTATCAAAGTCGATGTAGAACAGCGTCACTTCCCCGCCCCACACATCATTGTTGTAGCGCGTGCCGACCTCGTAGGTCTTGGCCTTTTCCGGCTCCAGGCCATTGGCCGGTTCGTCACCCGTGCCACCCTGGCCGAGCTGGAAATACTGCAGGCTGCCAAACGAGGTTTCGTAGTTGGCGAACAGCTTCCATTCTTCCGACACGTGATACATCACGCTCAAGGCCGGCAGCGGCTCGTTGCTTTCGATGCTGCGGTTCTTTTCCGGCACGGGTCTGCCGGCGGTGTCGAGCACCGGGCGATCGTGCCAGTCGGTGCTGATGTGTTCAAAGCGGATGCCGGGGGTGATGGTCCAGTTACCGACGTCGATTTTGTTATCGACATACACCGAGTTGGCTTCAGTGCCGCCGGTGCGGTCCTGATAGACATGGCCGTCCGAGCTCCTGGTCACGACCGGCTCGTTGTTGACCAGCGCCAGGCGGCTCGCCTCTTCGTGCATGCCTTCCTTGAGGTAGCGATAACCGACACTGACTTCCTGGGTGGTCGGGCCGACATCAAATACACGGGACACCCGCGGTTCAATCCCGAAGGTGTAGTAAGTACGCGGGAACGAGCCGAGGGTTTTCTGATCGCGAGCAGCGATGTTGCTGCCACGGAAGCTGTCGGAATAGTAAGTCAGCACTTCGGCCTGAGTGCGGTCGTCGATCTGCCGTGCCCACTTGAACGAGACGTCCTTGCGGCGTCCGCTGAAGTTGTCGTTGTTGCGATCGGACTGAAACGGATCGGCGTCGAACTGCGCCTGGGTCAGGCCGCCGGGCATGTCGGCGCTGGCGTCGTAGTAGTGAAAATTGAGGCTGAAATCGTCCACATCGGTGGGTGCCCAGTGGGTCTTGAGGATCACGTCTTCGATGTCGTTGCCGTTGTTGCGCTCACGGTAACCGTTGCCGTTCACGCCCGAGTACAACAGCGCCATACCGATGCCGTTGTCTGTGGTGCCGCCAAGAAACGCCGTATCGATGTGCTTCCAGCCACCGTGCTGGGAGGTTTCCAGGGTGGAGCCGATTTCACCGGTGGCTTTTTCCGGAATCGCGCGAGTGACGAAGTTGATCACGCCACCGACGTTCTGCGGCCCGTAACGCACGGAACCGGCGCCGCGAACCACGTCGATGCTGTCGAGATTGCCGGAGGAAATCGGTGCCATGGACAACTGCGGCTGGCCGTACGGGGCGAAGGCTGCCGGCACGCCGTCGATCAGCACGGTGGAGCGTGGCGACAGCCGCGAAGTCAGGCCACGCACGCCGACGTTCAAGGAAATGTCGCTGCCGCCGGTACCGTTGGCCTCTTGCACTTGCACACCGGGCACGCGTTTCAACACATCGCCGACGTTCATCGCGCCCTGCTCGACCATCGCCTCGCGGCGAATCACCGTACGCGCGCCGGGGTGGTTCTGCACCACGGCGGCATCGGCGTCACCCAGCCAGTCGCCGACCACTTTGATGTCGGTCACGCCCAGTTCCAGCGGGCCGTTCGCAGCAGAAGGCGGTGCTGGCATCAACGTGACCGAACCTTCATCGATCTGGTATTGCAGACCGCTGCCTTGCAGCAGCTGGCGCAACGCGTCTTCTGGCGAGAGGTTACCGTCCACCGCAGGGGCCCGTTTGCCGGCGACCAGCTCAGGGCTGAAGAACACCTGCAGCGAGGTTTGCTGGCCCAGTTGACTCAGGGCCTGACCCAGGGGTTGCGCCGGGATGTGAATCGCGTCGGCGGCAAAGACCTGGGGCAGCGCCGTGCAGACGGCCAGGGCGAGAGCGAGGTGCAACCAAGAAGATCTGTTGTTTTTAGCGGTGGATTTTTTCACGTCGAACGTAGTCCTGTGGATCGCAAGAGTGTGCGCTTGTTAATGCAAACCAGTTGCAGCTGGACAAGAAGACGATGAACTCGAAAAAAACCTGAATCTATTTTGAAATTATTTCCTGACTGCCGTCATCGAGGGTGCGCACGGCTACCGGCAGAATGCTCGGCAAGGCCTTGAGCAACGCGTCGGTGTTGTCGGATTTGAACACGCTGGTCAGGCGCAGATTGCCCACGTTGTCGTTGCCGACGGTGAGCGGTTTCTCCCGATAGCGCGAGACTTCCTCGGCGACGTCGCTAAGTCTGGCGTTGTTGAACACCAGTTTGCCGCTGCGCCAGGCGGTCAGCTCGGCAGGATTGACCGCGTAGGCGGCCGCGACGTTGCCTTGTGCATCGATGTGCGTGCCGAGGCCGGCAGTCAGGCTGATGAAATCGCTGTCCAGCGCTGTACGGCCCTGAACCTTGACGGTGCCCTGCTCCACCGCGACCCGGGTTTGGGCGGTGTCACGGCGCACATCAAAACGGGTGCCGGTGACCGTGACCTTGCCGCTGCCCGCCTCGACCACGAAGGGCCGCCGGGTGTCGTGCTCGACGCTGAACATCGCTTCGCCCTGGATCAGCTCGATGCTGCGACGGTCGTTTTCATAGCGCACCTGAACGCGGCTGCGGCTGTTCAGGTCGATCACCGAACCGTCCGGCAACGCCACATGACGTCGCTCACCCAGCGCAGTGGAAAATTCGGCGGTGTAGATCGTCGGAGGATTCAAGCCGCTGAACAGCCCCAAACCGAGCGCGACGGCCAACACACCGGCGGCCACCGCATAACGCATCAGCGGGCGGCGCTTGCTGCGCGCCGGCACGGTTTCACACAAGGCTTGCAGACGCGCCGCCGGCAGCAAATCAGCCGCCGTCCACACGCCCTGCAATAACTGGAATTCGTCGCGATGCTGAGGGTGTTCGTCCAGCCAGGCTTCGAAATGCCGAGACTCTTCGACATTCATCGCAGGTTCCTGCAAACGCACAAACCAGCACGCCGCAGCGTCGCGAACCGTTGTTTGCCCGCACGCACAATCACGAGTATCCATCATGGAAGTTCCTGTTTGGCTGGGGAGGAGAAGGCACGGCCGATCATGGCTGCAGTCCGTCCAGGCGGTCACGCAGATGCCGCAGCGTGCGGATCATGTACTTTTCCACCATGTTCTTGGACAGCCCCAGGCGGTCGGCGATTTCGGCCTGAGTCAGGCCTTCGATCTTCTGCCAGACAAACACTTTGCGGCAATTGATCGGCAGCTCGGTGAGCGCCCGTTCGATGGAGTCCGCCAACTGGATCGCATGCATGAAATGCTCCGGGTCGCCGGACGACGACACACTGTGATCGATCGCCTCCGACGCCATCGCGCCCCGCCGATCCTCACGCCGATAACCATCCACCGCGATGTTGCGTGCGGTCTGGTGCAAATACGCCCGAGGTTGTTCCACCGTCGCCGAATCGGACTCAAGCACCCTCACAAAGGTGTCGTGGGCCAGGTCCTCGGCCTGCTGACGATTTCTCAGGCGACGGGTCCAGGTCCCGACCAACTCTTCGTAGTGCTCGAAAAAGCCGTGTCTGGGGGGCAGCTTGGGGGTCATTGCGGTGTGCTGTGGGGATAAGGCGTGAATAGTAATGCTTCCTATTAACTGGAAGCAATGAATTCCAATGCCTGGGGTACCGGCGGCGAATCATGAGGCCATGACCGGTCTCGAACGAGACGGTCGAAGGCCCGCGATAACCATCGCGGGCCGTGTTACCGAGTCAACGTGTGGTGGTTACATCCAGTTGGCCGCCAGCACAGGCTGCAATACCTGTTGCTCGGCAGCACCGAAGGTCATGGTCGCCGGTGCCGCCGGCGCGAACGCCGCCATGGCCTGGACCAGGTGTTCGACATCATTGCCCATCAACCGATGGCGGTCTCCGGTCATGATGTCGCGTGGACGCTCAGGGGTACTGGCATACCAGTTATGCAGCGTGACCTCCTGCTTGCTGCCAATGACCGAGATCTGCAGGTCCTGCCCTTCGTGCTGGAACCACAGACGATCGGGACTGATGTCTTTGCCGAACACCAACTCTCCCATCCCGCCGCTGAACTCAATGTCGTTGACTCCGTGCCCGACTTCCACTGTCGGCATGTTGCCGCTGACCAGCACCTTGTTATTGCCATCCCCCAGTTTCACCGTGGTGAAAGAGCCGGAGTCGGTAATGGTGTTATTGCCATGGCCGACGGTGAGTTTGTTGACGTCACCTGTCACAACGTTATTGCCGTTGCCCAGGGTGATATCTCCCCGGCGGCCCGTCACGTTCACCTTGTTGTCACCGTTGCCGGCAACCACTTTGGCATTCGAGGCCTCGACGTTGATGGTCTTGCTCTCGTCACCCAGCGTGACATCGGCGAAGAAGCCTTTGACCGTCATGACGTTGGGGTCGGTGGCGGGCGGCAGAGGGTCCGCTGTCGAAGGTGTTGAACCGCCACGGATTCTGTCTCGAATTGATGCAAACGTGGTGTCTGCCGTTGATGCGGCCCCGCCGAACGTGTCATCAAACTTCAGCCGAGGATCTTGCGCACCGATGACGTCAGGAACGGTTACCGGTCGACGAGTCGGGAGATCAAGGTCTCGATGAGCGATATCGACCGTCGGGATATCCGGGATGACAATCGGCCGTGGGCTCGGAATATCAATCGGCGTGCGCCCAGCCACATCACGTCCGACCGGGCCGATGTCTGGCACTTTCGACGGTTCCAGCGAACCGACACCGCGCTCGGCGAGAATCTGCTCGATGGTTTTGCGTTCAGGGACCGTCGTCGCACCGCGATTCGCATCACGCTCGGCAAGGATCTGCTCAACAGTTTTACGCTCCGGCACTTTCGGGTTCAGGTCGACACCGCGTTCTGCCAGGATCTGCTCGATCGTCTTGGTCTCCGGCAACTTGAAGACCGGAATCGTGACTGACGGTCGCAGGACCGGGTCGGGAACGACAATGGTCGGATGCAGATCAATCGGCGGCAGCGGTCCGACCACCACAGGTTTGTCGATGCCAGGGCGATCGATAATCGGCGTCAATGTACCCGGCACGGTGATCGTTGGCGGCACGACCACTGGCGGCACCGGTCCGACCGGCGTCACCACAGCCGGCGCATGATCGGCAAAAAGGAAGTCCGAAGCGCTGACCTGTGCCACATCCAGCGCATCCAGATACAACAGCTTGGTGTTCGAATCGCTGCGCGTCACGTACACACCATGAATCTGCGTCAGGCCATTGAAGGTGGCGCGGTTCTGGTGTTCGACGGTCAACTGGCTGAAATCGGTGACGCCGGTCTGGCGCAGGTCGATCTTGTCGACGCCATGCCGGAACCCGCGCAAGGCGTTGCTGTAATCCTTGGCGCCGGGTTGAGCCGACACCACAAACACATCCGACGTTGCGCTGTCATGGCTGTAGATCGTGCCGTTCAGCGAGGCCACGGTTTTGCCCTGAGCGTCGCTGCTGTACATCACGCCTTTACCGCCACCGTTGAGCACCACGGTGCCCAGGCCTTCTTGCGGCTTGACCGCCGAAGCATCGCTGTTGACGTAAGCCGTCGGCGCCACAAAGCTGTCCTGGAACTTGAAGTTCGCTGCGGTGATGCCAGCGAGTGCCAGATTTTTCAGGACGATGCTCTGGCCCTTGCCCAGATCAACCTTGACGTCCGCCCCCTGCTGCGTCAGCTGCAGATCGGCGAATTTCTTTCCGGCAAACCCCACCAGATCGACGATTTCGCCACGGGCAGCTTCGAAGTTGCTGATGGTATCGCTGCCCGCGTCACGGCGATGGACCACAAAAAAGTCCTTGCCCGCACCGCCCGTCAACGTGTTGTTGCCACGCCCGCCGTCGAGCAAGGCATCGGCCTTGCCGGCCACCAGCGTGTCGTTGCCATCGCCGGTGACAATGTTCTGAATGCCCGACGGATTTTTCACCGTCAACGCCGCGCCGCCGATGCTGGCGACACCGGTCAGCAGGTTGACCGAGGTGTCCCCCGAAACAGCCGCCGCATTAAGGGTATTACGCCCGCCCGCCACGCCATTGACCGCGTCATCCAGCACCGCACGGTTGGCCTGCCCGACCACCGATTTGAGGTATTCGTCGGTGTAGAAATAGGTGTCGTCCGAGGTGGTCTTGCTGCCGTACAAACGCAGCGACCAAGTGTTGAGTGTGACCGGCAGACCGGAAGCCGAATCGGTCACCTGCAACGTCCAGTTACCCGCCGAGCGCTCACCGAAGTCATGGGTCGACATGAAGGTGTACTTGAACGACCCGGACTGCGTGCTGCCGACGTCGGTTGCACTCGCGCCCGGCATGCCATCCGGGACTTTGCCCTGACGGTTGAGCAGGATGCTCTGCGTGCCATCGGGAGAAATCAGCTTGAGCGTCAGATCGCCAAGACGGCCAACCTGAGCGTCGAAATCGATCTCGACGTGTTCGACATTCAGACCGGCATTCATCGCGATGGACGACGTCAGCGTCGCACCCGCCGCCAACGGTTTCCCGAGGGCACCGCTGGAAGCTCTATAGACGTATTCGTTGGCGCCGGTGCTTTGGGTCATCCAGGCTTCGGACAACCGAACGGCGGCGCGCGCATCGACTTCACCAAAGCCATAGTCGTTGCTGGTGTGCATACCGCCACCGTTCCAGCCGTGGGCGGCGTTATCGCTCCATTGGGTGGACGGGTCGTTGATCTTGCGCGCCGACAGCGCCAGGATTTGCTGCACATCGCGATAACCCAGGTTCGGGTTGGCTTCCAGCATCAGCGCGACGATACCGGAAACGATCGGCGCGGCAAAACTGGTGCCTTGCATGCTGGTGTAGTCGTTGCCGAAGGTGGAACCGCGTTCGGTTTCCAGCATGTGGCTGGTGGACACGACATTGCTGCCCGGCGCCGAGACCAGAAGGCTCGCGCCCGGGTTGGAGAACGGTGAAGAGCCGATCTGCAAGGTCGACAAATCGCCCTGTGCGTTGATCGCGCCGACTTCCACCGAAAAGCGATTGTTGTTGGTTAGCGACCCCTGGGCATTGCCGCCGGTTGCACGGCTATTGCCGCCCGCTGCGACGATGATCGTACCCAATCCGCCACGGCCGTTACTCGCCGCGTACTGCGCATTCATGCTCAGGGCCGTGGCGGTTGTGAACGTGCCGTCCTGAAAACTGCTGAGGGCGAAGTCATTGGTGAAACCCCAGCTGTTGTTGGCAATGTCAAAACTGACCATATGCCCCAGCCCCGCCAAGTCATCGCCCTTACCGGCCAGGTAGTAACCGCCCAGCGTCGCGCCGTAGGCGACGCCCACGCCGCCGATGCCATTCTTGGCCCCGACCATGACACCCGCCACCATCGTCGCGTGGTTGGACACCAGACCCGGCAAGGTGCGATTGGTCTGCTGCGTTTGCAGCCAGGCCTTGTCGACATTCGGCGCAAGGTCGGGGTGGGCGATATCAAAGATTTCCGGCGCGGTGGCGAACTGGCCACCCGGCTCGAACTGACCGATGCGTACGCCCTTGCCGGTGTAGTCCTTCCAGACCGGCAGCACGTTGGTATCGCTCAAGTACCATTCCTGAGCCGCCAGCGGATCAAGCGGCACTTCCGGCGTCAGCAACGTGACACCGGCCCGCATCGGTGCGGTCTGCCCGCTACTGAGGTCCACCACCGACGCCGAAAGATTGCCGGATGCATCGGCCACACCGTATTTGAAGCTGATCAGACCGGTGTAACGCGCATCCGGGGTAAACAGCACATCGCCCTGGGCGGTGAGACTGACCGAGCCGCCGACCGCGTCACCCACGTTGGCAATATGCAGCGCGCCCTGACTATTGAGGCGCTGATCGTTGGCCAACAGGCTGTCGGCGCTGATCATATGCACCTGCGTGCGATCGAAGGCCTTGCCAGCCTTGTCGAGCGTGAGCACATCCGCCACTGGCATCGCGTTCGGGGTCAGCAGATCTACAGCCGAAATGTCCGAGAAGTTGAGCTTCTGGATGTTGGTCAGCGTGACCGTGCCATCACGCCCGGCGACCTTGTCGGCCACTTCATAACCGGTCGCGGTGCGAGTGATCCGGTAGTCGCCATGGTTGCCGTGCAGCGTCACCAGGTTGATCCCGCCGTCACCGTCGATGGTCGCGTTGCCGTGGCCGACTTCGATGATGTCGTTGCCGGCACCGCCGTAAATTTTATCGGCACCGCCACCCGCATGGATGATGCTGCCGGCTTCGGAGGCGTAAATGGTGTCGCCCTGTGGCCCGGCATAAATCACCGCTTTGCCACTGCCGCCGATGATGGTGTTGTGGCCAGTGCCGCCGACCAATACGTCGTTGCCTGACCCGCCCACCAGGGTCGAATTGCCGGAGCCGCCCTTGATGAAGGCACTGCCGGTGCCGCCGCTCATGATCGTGTCGTTGCCGCCACCCCCTTCGGCGATGGTCAGACCGGCGCGGGCCATGTTCAGCACCACCCCTTTGTCACCGACGATGATCGCCGTGTCATGACCGCCATTGCCGTGGATGTTCACCGGATTGTCCGAGGCACTGATGACAAATACGTCATCGCCCACGCCGCCGTTATAGGTGTTGCTGCCCGCACCGCCCACCAGCCAACCGCCAGCAGGCGCCGCGATCAAGGTGTCGTCGCCGCTGCCGCCATACAAATTGTTCACGCCCAGTTTTGCCGCATCCAGGGTTTCACCCATGGTGCTCTGGCTGGCATACGCGCTAGTGGTTCTGCTGTTGATGCCACTGGTGGTCGAAGTCACTCGCGTACCGGTGCCCTGACTGGTCAGGGTATTGCTGACCGGATCGCCAAGGAAATCCACCGCCAGCGCTTCCTGGCTTTTGCCATTGATGGTGAACGAACCGGTGGCGAGCACCCGGTTGCCGTCACGCATTTCAGCTTGAGTAGACGTCGCCGCGCGCACGTTGATCTGGGTGATGCCCAACTCGGTCAGCGTCTTGAGCTCACCAGCATCGACTTTCGCGTCATGCGTACCGTCAACCCAGACCCGCAACTTGCTCCAGATCGGATCGCGTTGATCGATCACGCCATCCTTGTTCGCGTCTTCACTGGCCAATGCCGCGAAACCGTCCTTGAACCGCGTCTCGCCAGCAGCGCCGTTGACGCCAGCCTTGCCACCGTAATACTCGGAGAACATCTGGCTGACGTCTTTGATCTGGCCACTGCCATCGTCGATCACCAGCATGCCGGTGCTGCGATCCGCCCAGCCGCTGCGCTTGACCGTACCGCTGTGGTCGGTATCAAACAGCACACCGTCGCGGATGTCGGTCATGTGCACGCCATTGCCGGTCAGATCCAGCAACAGCGGGTCAACGTAAGTGTTGAACGTCGACATCGCCGACAAACCGTTCAGGGTCACGGCATTGCGCAGACTGAAATCCGGTTTGGTACTGTTTGGGGCTTGGTAGAAATTCGACAGATAGGTATTGGGCCGAGCGTTGGGATCGAGTTGCATTTCACCCGGACGAATACCGCCCGAGGCCAGGCTGGCCATTTGGGTGGAGGTGAAATCGGTTTTGTTGAGAATCCCGCCGACGGCGAAGATGTTGTGCGTTGCGGCGTTTTGGATGAAGCCGTTGGCGACGTCTTGCTGGGCTTTGCTTTCGCCCTGGATGTGTTGTTGGGGTTGGGGGGATGGGTTGATGTCGATGTTGATCAGGTTGGATGTATGAGTGGCCGTAGAAATGTCACCCACGCCAAGCCACAAGCATTGCTGGCCATCTTTTGCTTCATAGTACTCACCATGCCGTGTTAAATCGTCACGAATGATTTGGGCGCCATAAGTATGCAGTAAATCATTTACATGACTAACGTTATCAGCAGGAAAAAAAGCACCTTCGAATCCCTTACCGTTATAACCGACGGTCTTCAAAGACGCGTATACAAAATCCACACAGCTATTAGTAAGTAGCCTGTAGCGCGTATTATCAAACCCGCCTGATTGGGGGTCTTCCGAGAAATTTTTTAGCTTATTAAATTGATCTTCAGTCAATACAACACTTACTTCATACACTGTCTCCTTGTACCCAGCATCATCATAATTACCCACCTGCCCTAGACCACGCATCTCGCCGTAAACGGATTCGAAGCCGTAACTTTTCCTATTTCCTGCACCATCACTCAAGGAATACCACATATGTCCGCCAGACGAAGCATGCGTATCGCCCGCTTTGTGATCGCCTTTATTTTGTTGGTAAACGTACTCCGCGTCCGTCTTTGCAACCTTATAAATGACACTATACTTCTTTTCCAATGTGACGCTCCTTCACCAACTTAAAATTGCTTCAATGCTTTGGATTATAGTAAGAAAAACTCACAAACCCCTCTATACTCCGAAACGCATCCAGCTTATCAAGCGTATTAACCTCAACAAAATAACTTCCAGGCACCAGCTCTAGTATTTTAATTAATCGAACTGCTGCATTTACATATCGCCCCTCATAATCAATTCCCTGCCCCCATTGCACACCTGCTGTCACTAATACCTCATCAAAGTAAACCTGACCATCTTTCAAGATCCGAAGATGTATGGGAATAGCTACACCTTCATTATCTAAATCACCCCACACCTCAATTTGTTTATTTATTTCGGTTAAACCATGCCCCTTGGCAAACAGCAAAGCAATTCTGTAGTCTCCGGATTTCCTTACCATAAACTGCGTACTCGCGGACTGGTTAGCCTGGGAGACATCCAAAGGCTTTACTATTGACACAGGTGCTGAACAGGCTGCCAACAAAAACCACACAGCACTTACAACGCCATTGCGTAAAGCATTCATCATTCCACACATAAAAACTCCGTTTTCGACACTAAAAACAAATACATTAAAAAAGCCATGTTAGTGCCAGGGGTTATAGTAACAAACCTCTACGAAGCCTTCGATATTCAGGAACGCTCCAAATCATCAAGAGTGCTGACTTCAACCGACTAACTTCCAGGCAAAACTCCCACTAAAGGGGAGCACTAAAGAGGACAGATTTATTTTCTGAAGCCAGAACCATTCAGAAAAATAAATCTGTCCCCTTTCTCCTGTTGCCCCCTTTCTCCTCCTTACTAACAAAAATGCTTCAATGCTTTGGCTTATAATAAGCAAACTCTATATAACTTTCGACTCCACGAAACGCCTCTACATCTTCGAGGGTGTTGACCTGAACGGAATAAGCTCCAGCAGGTAACTCGTAAGTCTTGATGAGTCTGACCGCTGTATTCAACGTTTTACCTTGATACTCAAAGTCCTGCCCCCAAAACACCCCATTGGTACTAATGTTTTCGTCAGAAAAAATCTTTCTATCTTTAAAAATTCTAACGTGCACGGGTATTGAAATGCCTTTTCCGCCACTTTCGCCCCATATCTCACTTTGCCTGTTCATTTCCACCAAGTTCTTACCTCGAACAAACAACAATGCAAATCTGTACTCACCCACCCTCTTGACCACGAAATCCATAGATACCTGTTGATTGTCTCGAGAGACGTCCATAGGTTTAACTATCCATAGAGGATCTGAACAGGCCACTAACAACACACAAAGCAGAGCAATAGCCCCTTTGCGCAATATATTTATAACTCCATGCACAACCAACTCCTTTTTTTAGATTGCCAACAACATAAGACCACTAAAGGACCGGCTAAAAGAAAAGCGGGGACGAAAAGCGGGGACAGACCACGATTAAATCGATGGCTTACAGCTGCGCAGTTTAAAAAACGTGGTCTGTCCCCGTTTATGTGTCCGCCAGACGAAGCATGCGTATCGCCCGCTTTGTAATCGCCTTTATTTTGTTGATAAACGTACTCCGCATCCGTCTTTGCAACCTTATAAGTCACACTGTACTTCTTATCCACTTTGACGCTCCCTGATCAACTTAAAAAAATCGCTTCAATGCTTTGGGCTGTAATAAGTAACTTTCACAAACCCCTCTATACCCCGAACGCTTCCCGATCCTTAAGAGTACTAACTTCGACGGTACAACTTCCAGGCACCAACTCTAAAACCTCAATCAACCGAATTGCTGCATTAACATACCGCCCCTCATACTCAATCCCCTGCCCCCACTGCACACCTGTTGTCACCAATTCCTCATCAAAGTAAACCTGTTCATCTTTCAAGACCCGAAGGTGTATGGGAATAGCTACACCTTCATGATTAAGATCACCCCATATTTTAATTTGCTTATTTATTTCAGCCAAACCATTTTCCTTTGCAAATAAAAAAGCGAATCTGTAATCGCCGAACTTGTTAACCACAAACTGCGCACTGGCGGACTGGTTAGCCCGAGAGACATCCAAGGGTTTGACTACCGATATCGGCGCCGAACAGGCTACCAACAAAACACACATGCCACCTACAACCCAATTGCGCAGGAGACTTATCACTCTAAGCATGACTAACTCCACTTTTTATCCTCAACAAACGCCACTTAAATCTTACCAACCCACAGACAATTTTTTTTCAACCAAAACCTTATCGAGACCACTAAAGTGGACAGATTTATTTCCTGAAGCCAGAACCACTCTGAAAAATAAATCCCCCCCTTTATCAGCCCCTTTATCCAACGCCTAGTTCCATTCATCTTGAATTAGCCGACAGACAACCAAGACAACACCCAGTAAAAAACCCAAATAATTAAAAATTCAACAGCACATATAAACGAGCAAAACAAACGATCAAAACTTCCTCCCTACCCGACAAATACAACCCAATAAAAATATTCACACAAATCAACGCCCTCCAATCAGTATAAAGGTCACCAAAGAACGTACCGGGCATTCTCACGACGAATTTGAGCAGTAAAAATACGCAGACGCCGGAAAAAACCGCCATCAAAAAATACTTGCTGTAAAAAGCGCGCTGCTCCTGCCTTAAAACTCCATTCCTACTTCCTGTATTGACTCTGATTGGCCGACAGTCGCTTTACTGCGCACAACACACCACTCGTTCTTCAACGATAAGCCGCAAACCTGACCTGCACGTTCCCCGAGGCATCCGTCCCGCGAAGATCTACCTTGCGGCTAAATACCCGCGTTTCCCCAATCGCAACATCAATTCGCAAATCGTCATCAGATTCCCACTGCACGTTGGGCGAGAGCGCGTGATCAAAAAAGCTGCCGCACTCACTCGAATAAACCTGGTAGTTATCGTTCTTAACCACGTCATTTACATCCAACAGGCGGTTAAATACGACCACCGCGTCAGAACAGAATGGAGCTACCCCGCCTCCCGAGCGGGAGACATGGGCGGCGCTGTACTGTCCAGTCGGTGAGGGATAAACCTGGATAGTCACCTCTTCATCGGGATCAAAGGTCACGCCCAGTAAGGTGATGACGCCATACTTCAACACGGTAAGAAAACCGATCGCCGCCAATACAAACTTCAATAACCGCATCACTCGCACGCTCCTCCTTTGCAGCAACATTCAACGCTCTCGCAAACTCTCATCCATATGCTGCTGCAACGGACTCAAGAAGTACTCGATCACCCGACGCTGATCCGTCTTCACTTCCGCCGTCACCGACATCCCCGGCGACAGCGCCACTCGCTGACCATTGACCATCAAGTGATCGGACTTCAGGCGAATGCGGCTGCTGTAGATCAACCCGCGTTTTTCATCTTCGATGGCGTCGTTCGAGACGCTGAGCACTTCGCCGGCGACGGTGCCGTATTTGGTGAAGGTGAAGGTTTCTACTTTGACCGTGACCGGTTGGCCGGCGCGGACGAAGCCGACGTCCTTGTTTTCCAGCATCGCTTCCACTTCGACCGGCTGATCCGCCGGGACGATGACCATCAACGGCTGGGCCGGTGTGACCACGCCGCCGACGGTGTGGATGGCCAATTGTTGGACGGTGCCGTCCACCGGGGCTTTGAGGCTGGTCAGGGTTTCCTGGTAGCGGGCCTTGGCCAGTTCCTGAACCAGGCTCGCGGCTTTTTGGTTGGCCTCTTGTTGCAGGTCGAGCATGGCGCGGCGATTCTGCGCAACGACGCCTTCGCGTCGACGCCGCGCCTCACCCTGGGCGGCAGTGGATTGCAGCACGCTGGCTTGCTGCACACTCAATTGACGTTGCAAGTCGAGTCGGGCCTGTTCCTTTTCCAGGTATTCATGACGCGCCACGTACTGTTGCGCCAACAGCCGCTGGTAGTCCTCGGCCAGTTGCGTGGCGATCGGCACGGTTTGTCGCAGGCTGGCCACCTGGGCCTGGGCAGACTGGATTTCGGCGCTGCGCTGAAGGATTTCCGCGTCTACCAACTCAAGGTTACTGCGGTATTCCTGATACTGCCCTTGCAGCCAACGCTGGGCGCTGAGCACCTGCTCTGGGTTGGCGTTGGCAATCGCTCCGATCAGCGATGCCGGTGGCTTTTGCTGATTGATCGCATCGAGCATCGCTGCACTGCGGGCACTGTCGATACGTGCTGCCAGCAGGTCACTCTGAATCCGTCTGACATCGGCGTCCGCTGCCGTCGGGTCGAGCTCGACCAGCAACTCGCCGACTTTCACGGCCTGACCATCACTGACATGGATCGCCCTGACCACCGCCGTTTCGCTGGATTGAATCAGCTTGGTTTTGCCATTCGGAACGATCTTGCCCGGCGCGACCGCCACCACTTCGATCTTGCCGATGCAGGCCCACAGCAGCGCCAACACGGCGAACCCCATGATGCTCCAGACAAAGATTCTCGGTGCCGGATGCACGGGGGTGTCCTGCAACTCCAGCGCGGCGGGAAGAAACTGCGCTTCATGTGGCAGGCGCTGCACGCTGTCCATCTGTTTGCGCTGGCGCCAGGAGTCTCGCCAGGCGTGGCGGTAACGCTGCAATAACGAAGGCGTTGCGCTCATGGGAAATCGGTCCTTGAATCCGGAATACAGTGAGTGCCGCCGCGCCCGATATCAGGCGCGGTCGACAAACCAATGACGAGTGAGTGAAGGGCTGCTCAGCCCTGTTGCATACGGTGCAGACGCGAATAGTGGCCGGCCTGATGCGTGAGCAATTCGGCATGGCTGCCCTGCTCGACGATTTGCCCGCGATCGACCACCAGAATGCGATTGGCATCGCGAACCGCCGACAATCGGTGGGCGATGATGATCACCGTGCGGCCGGCGCAGATGCTTTGCATGTTCTGCTGGATGATCCGCTCGGACTCGTAGTCCAGGGCGCTGGTGGCCTCATCGAAGATCAGAATCCGCGGGTTGCCGATCAAGGCGCGAGCGATGGCGACCCGTTGCCGCTGACCGCCGGAGAGCGAGGTGCCGTGCTCGCCGACCATGGTGTCGTAGCCCTCGGGCAGCTCCAGAATGAATTCATGAGCGCCAGCCATGGTGGCGGCATGCATCACCGCTTCGAGCGGTGCGCCCGGATCGCTCAGGGCGATGTTTTCGCGGATGCTGCGGTTGAACAGCATGTTGTCCTGCAACACCACGCCGATCTGCCGGCGCAGGGAGGAAACGTCGGCCAGCGCCAGGTCCATGCCATCGACCAGCACCCGTCCGCGCTCGGGCACGTACAGGCGCTGAAGCAGTCGCGTCAGAGTGCTTTTGCCGGAGCCGGAACGCCCCACGACACCAATGACCTCACCGGCCGCGATCTGCAGACTGACCCCGCGCAAGACTTCCGAGCCGTCGGCACGATAACGGAAATGCACCTGGTCGAACTCGATCTGCCCCCTCAGTGGCGGCAACGCACTACGAGTGGCCTGGGACAGCTCGGTGCGGGTGTTGAGAATGTCGCCCAGACGCTGCACCGAAACCCCGGTTTGCTGGAAGCTGGTCCACAACTGCGCCAGGCGCATGATCGGGCCGCTGACGCGACCGGCGAGCATGTTGAAGGCAATCAGCTCGCCCACCGACAGCTGACCGTCAATCACCAATCGAGCCCCCAGCCAGAGAGTCGCTACCGTGACCAGTTTGCCGATCAACGACACACTTTCGTTGGCAATGGTGGACAAGGTCTGGGTCTTGAAACCGGCAGCGACATAAGCCGCCATCTGGTTATCCCACTTACGGATGGCCTGAGGCTCGACGGCCATGGATTTCACGGTATCGATACCGTTCACGGTCTCAACCAGAAACGCCTGGTTCTCCGCGCCACGGGTGAAACTGTCCTGCAACCGGGCACGCAACAGTGGCGTGATGAGCAACGAGACCAACACGTACAACGGCAACGACAGCAGCACGATCAGAGTCAGCCAACCGCTGTAATAAAACATCACCAGGACGAACACCACGGAGAACAGTACGTCCAGCAACAAGGTGATGGCGTTGCCGGTGAGGAAGCTGCGAATGTTCTCCAGTTCACGCACTCGGGCGACCGAATCACCAACCCGCCGCGCCTGAAAGTACGCCAGTGGCAGGTTGATCAAATGTCGGAACAATCGCGAACCCAGCTCCACGTCGATACGGCTCGCTGTATGGGCAAACACGTAGCTGCGCAGACCGCTCAAGGCGGACTCGAACACCATGATGCCCAACAACCCTGCTGCGATGACATCGAGGGTGGTCAGACCGTGATGCACCAGCACTTTGTCCATGACCACCTGGAAAAACAACGGCGTCACCAACGCAAACAGCTGCAAGGCAAAGGACACCAGCAGCACTTCGCCCAACAGCTTGCGGTATTTGACGATGGCGGGAATGAACCAGGTGAAGTCGAACCGCGAGGTTTCACCCGGCAACCCGGCCTCGGAACGCACCAGCAGCAGTTCACCGGTCCAGCGCGCCGCCAGGGCCTCGAAGGTGATGACTTCAGGACGCTCCGATCGCGGGTCCTGAATCAGCGCCTTCCCTTGGTCCAGCTTGGCAATGATGAAAAACGTCCCGTCGCCATCGGCCGCAATCGCAGGCATTGGCGTACGGTCCAGACGGGGGATGGTGGTGTTGACCGATTTGGCCTTGAGTCCCAGCTTGCGTGCGGCGAGCAGCAGTTCACGTTGCGTGAATGGCTGATTCGCCGGAGCGAATTCGTGAGCCAGTTGCTCGGCGGATGCCACCACCGAATGAAACCGGGCCAGCATCACCAGACACACGAGACCGGTGTCTGGCGTGGGCGACTCGGCGCCCCTTCCTTGATCACTCATAAGCTTCCATGCGTGCCGCATAGCGGCAATAAATTCATAAATCTTTCAAGAGGTTATATCAAACCCGAAACAATTAGTATCAATACGACATCATCGCCTGAGATTTATTTCACTCAGGCGTATGAATCGATGATCAGAGCGCCTTGCGCTCCTGAGGCGGCAGAAAATCCCGATCCGCGTCGTAGTCCTTTGTCAGGTACATCGCCAGATCGGTCAGGTCGGTGGGGCTCAACGTTCCGGCTGCTTGCTTGAGTTTGAGCGTGTCGATGATGTAGTCGTAACGAGCGTTGTTGTATTCACGTACAGCGCTATACAGCTGGCGCTGGGCATTGAGCACATCAGCGGTATTACGCGAGCCCAGATCACGACCCACCTGATTGGCATTGACCGAAGCCTGGCCGGAGCGAATCGTCTGTCGGCGGGCAATCACCTGCTCGATATCGGAATTGACGGCGCGGTAGAAGTTGCGGGTGTTCTGCACCACCTCGCGGCGCCGGTCTTCTCGCTCATCTTCGCTCTGGGCCAGCCGTTCGGTCGCTTCGCGCACTTGCGAGCGAGTCATGCCACCGGCGTACAACGGAATGTTCAGCTCCAGGCCGATGCTGCCTTGCGCGACATTTCCTCGATAGCCGTTACGCCCGAAGTCGGTGGGGTTGCTATAACCGAAGCTGTCGTTTTCGCCCTTGCGCCAGGACGCCACCGCATCGACGGTCGGTGCATAGCCGGCCTTGCGCTGGCGATTGGTTTGCTCGGCAGCAATCACCGCGTAGCTGCTGGCCTGCAATGCAAGGTTCTGACGTACCGCGCGGCTGACCCATTCGTTGGCATCGTTGGGGACCGGAAGCTCCACGGGCAGTTGATGTTGAATGCCCTCGATCGCCGAATAGTCCTGACTGGTCAAACGGGACAGCCCTTCATATGCATCGTCGACCTTGCGTTCGGCGAGTTTGCGATTGGCATTGGCGTTGTCGTAGGCGGCCTGGGCGTCGAGTACATCGGTGATGCTCGACGCACCATTTTCCAGACGCGCTTGGGCCTGTTGCTGTTGGCGCTTGAGCGCGGCTTCCTCCGCTTTGGAGGCAGCCAGCAAATCCAGCGCACGCAAGGTTTCGAAATAGGCCTGGGCCGTGGTCAGGACCAGTCCCTGTTCCTTGGCACCCAATTCAAGTTCGGCCTGCGAGACACTGGCATGCGCCGCTTCGAGTTGAAACCAGCGATCGGCACGAAACAGCGGCTGGTTGAGGTTGGCCTGAAATACCGCGGTGCTGCGAGTGCGTGTCAGACCCGGCTCATCACGTTGCAGACGCACTGACTCCACCGTGCTGCCGGCGTTGAGCGTTGGCAGTAACCCGGCCTGGGCTTGCGGAACACTTTCGCGCCGGGCCTGGTAATCATGGCGCGCCGCAGAAAGCTGAGCATCGTGCTCGACCGCCTGACGGTAAACCCCCAGCAAATCGGCGCGATCGGGACTTGCATCGGCAATAACCGGGATCGTCACTATCGTAAGAATGAGCAGCGGTGAAAAAAAACGGGTGGGGTGAGTCATAACAATCCGTGTCGAGTCCGGGTAAAACGATTCAGCCATGCTGATCAGGGCGCGCATCCTACGCCGAGCCCAAGGCAGCAACAAGACCGAACTGTAGCCACTAACCATCATCTCGAGAAAAGCCCTGCTCGCACGCCTTGACCTCACGGCAGTGGCGATAACACCCTTATCCGCATCACCCAAAACATCCTTGGCAACCTGTTCTCTCACGCTCGCGACATCCCGGAAAAATACCGCCTCGACGCGAAGACCGAGCAACGCGAATACCTCGTCGACGGTGAACTGAAAACCTGGAACGGCCCCCTCGCCGTGGTCCGCAGCCCGGTCTACGTGGCCGGCGAAAATGGGGCGAACAAGTGATCCTCGGGATGGAAACAGACCCGGCCCGAGCGGTTCATTTATTTCGAAAGTTTCATATGTTTTTATCAGTAAATCTGAAAAGTCTACGGTGCTGATCCTTCAAAAAAATGCGTAACTCATTGATTTTATTAATAACAAATAATCATCTTTTTTGAAGCCCTTACAGTAGCCAGCCGTCGGAGCCGATCAGTTAACCCGTAACACGATCTCTGCTACAGATCGTCTTACGGCTTAACTGATCGGCAATACGCCGAAAGGCGCCCTTTTTCTACGTTGAAACGTGCACCTGCAGTCGTCGTCCGACGACATCCATCAAATCACAGCCATCGCGCAGTGAAGTCACCAACACCCGCGCCAGCTCACTGTGGACACCCTCGCCAAACGCAATGCTCTCCAGCAGTTGCGTTGCGGTACGAATGCGGTAGGCCGCGGTTTCATGCAACACGTCCAGTGGTGCTTCAGTGTCGATCAGCAATGATGGGATGTTGCAGTCGATGCCAGTGATAGGCATGTATCGATCCATGATGAAAAACCTCCATTGGGAAAAGGCACACGATTATTCAGCGTTGGCAGTTGGACGACCTTCAGACGATCCCCGGGGCGGCTCCAGGTTGTCCAGCGCTCGATTGACCAGCAATTCGCCCAGCGCGGACAGTTGCTGAATACCCACAATGACATGGCGACGAGGGCCTTCCAGTTCACGGGCGAGATCGGAGGCCATGACACTCAGGGAGGCGAGGGTTTCAGAGGCGTGACAGAGCAGGGATTCCGTGTCGACATCCGGAACGACGGCGAAGAAATAGTTGGCAGATTCGGGACGTGTGTGAGTGCGCAGGGGCACGCTGACGAGTTGTTCGGTGACTTTGGCGGGATTGGATGAATCGACGGTGTTGTTGGGGGAATCGTTTGGTGATTCCGCGGATTGGATGGTGGATTTTTTCATAACAGAGCTCCTTGCAAAGTTAAAAAATGCAAGTCCCACACTGCCAGCCGGGACAAGGATGCTTACTGTACGCGTGTTATTAGAGAGGTAAAAACATTAATAATAAATTTAACTTTGTTAATCAAACAAGTGAACATCTGTGCAAAAAAATGATTATAAATGGTTAATATTTGTACATTTAGCAAGACTCGATAGCTACAAAAAAATAGACGATATATCCCCCGGCAAACTGTGCCGCACACGAAACAACCATTACTTCCTCATTTCTGTAAGAAATTTCGGTGATATGCCCCTACGCCCCCACCGCGACACATTATCTAACGTTTGCCAACGTGCTTACGGCATTATTTTGCACATAATTCAAGCATTCAGGATGTAGGGCTCTCTGAAAACAACACCACCATCGTTACTCAGCTGTATCGGGGAAATTTTCTCTAGCAATAAACAAACGGTGATATTTAATGCACAGAAAGAAAAAACAGAAAACTTGAAAAACAATATTAAGTATCTGATAAAAAGTCGCGGAGAAACACAACTATCACTATGCAACTCAATTGGTTTAACCAGAACTACGATATACAACATTTTGGAGGGTAAAGTTGTAAATGTTCAACAGTCCACAATTCGCAAGATTTCTGATTTTTTCGGAGTATCCTATAAAGAAATAGAAAGCATAGATTTTGAGGAGAAAGAGATAATCGAAAGTAGTATTTCCCTTCACGGAAACATGAATCCAGCCGCAGTCCCCATAATCAAAGAAAGCCTGCTTATTCAGAGTTTGGACAAAAGAATCGGTGAGCTAGCGACACTTCATCCCTTGACATACTATTTCGGTGCTGCGTGCAATTTAATCGGCGTGCTTCTTGAGAGCGAAATCAGTGGGACCAATGAACCTGGAGACCTGTTAATAATAAACAAGGGACATTTGAACAGCGATAGAGAAAAATTAATATACAACAAGACCACAAGAAAATTATTTATAGCCAATGATCGCGCTCTTACTTCTGATGTTTTCTGTGTAGTAGGGGAAATCATTGAGGAAAGGTTTAATGATTAACAAAGACGCGATCGAGAACAGTAAATATAAATTATTGGGATTTGAAAACGATAAAAACCTAGCAATAATCATGATTCTCTCCACTGGAAAAGTTATAAAAATAACGCTGAGCTCGCTATTAAAAAGCGAGATACTGGATAATTTAAACAAAGCAGAAATAAAAAGCGTGTATCGGAAGTTCTATTCTCGCGGAACCGCACCGACCGCATACGAAGTAAATGATCGTCACGAAGGAGCGTGGATTATTTTTGTTGTATTAAATCTAATACTTTTTACGCTGTACATCTTTACAAACTTCGCCACGGCAAAATTGTTTTATCTAGAGCAATTTAGCGTCATTGTCACCCCAGGTGTCTTCCTGTATCCATTGACATTTTTAATAGTCGACTTATTGAACGAATTTTATGGATTCAGGCTTGCAAGAAAAGCTATATTGTTCGCATTCTTAAGTAACGCTTTTATTTTTGCTCTATTAAACGCCACTAGCTATCTTCCAGGACTGCCTAGCTGGAAGCTTGATACTTCTTATGGCGAACTCATCAGCCATGTTTCATCCGTATTAGTGGCGTCTTCCGTCTCTTTTCTTTTTTCCGAGTACGTAAACTCTTATTTGCTATGTAATATAAAAGAGCTTACAAACTCCAGACTTATTTTTCTGCGAGTCTTTTTTAGTACATTCTTCGCAGTGATAATCGACAGCTTCCTTTTTTGCTTTATTGCGTTTTATGGAACCATGCAAAACAGCGAAATACTACATATAGCCTATGTTCAGATAGCTATAAAAATGTGTTTTGCTTTTTTTAATATTCTACCTGCCTACGGGGCGAGGTCATTGTTTAAAAGGTACACCGCTCGCATCCAAACACCATAAAACCAAGGGGAGCTAGCAGTTAATAGCTCCACCCTGATTAGCAAGTTTCATTTCACAAACCTAATTGAATTTTTAGACTACTTGTGATTTCTGCTCTGCTTTCCAGAAATTCATTTAATCCTTTCGCACGAAGAACACATGCATCGCAGTCGCCGCACCCACTTCCCATTACTCCGTTATAGCAAGTCAATGTGTGGTAACGAATCAAATCCAACTGCTTATGGTAATCAGCCAAAGCCCAAGTCTCAGCTTTATTAAGCCGCATAAGCGGCGTCTCGATTCGAATCTTATAACCCATGCCCAAGTGAATGGCGCTGTTCAACACCTTGACAAACTCATCACCACAATCCGGGTAGCCAGAACTCTCTGTTTCACAAACGCCTGTGATGACAGCCTCAGCGCCCACTTGATAGGCATAAATAGAAGCCAACGTTAAAAACAAAATATTCCTGCCTGGCACGAACGTATCAGGCACACCGCTCCCCGTACTTCTTGCAATTGGAATGTGGTCGCGCGTCAAACTACTAATGGCCAGTTCGCTCAACAATGAAGCGTCTATTACTTTGTGTACCTTCACACCAAGCTGTTTCGAAAGCTGTTGCGCCACTTCGATTTCCGCACGATGGCGCTGGCCATAATCAAACGTAATGCAATGAATTTCATCGTACATCGGCAATGCATGGATCAAGCAGGTGGTTGAGTCTTGTCCGCCGCTGAAAACGATAACGGCCTTTCTGGTCATGGTTCGTTCTTCCTTGGGGTGTCCCGGCAGGGTACCGGGGCCGTTGACCCTACCGGGAAGCTCAAACTCTGGGTGTGGGAGGTTTCCGAAATGACCGTCTCCGATTTCCGTTTGTGTCAGTTCTATGCTGGATGCCCGATGGATTTTCCAACCAGTCATCACTGATGACCCGCTTCAAACGGCAGTTACGCGGTCTCATTGATTACTTGGGCAATTCGACAATGGCGCTTTCAAACCTTTGGAAGATCCATTCTGTAACCCGCCCCCGGCGCGCCTTCATGCAACGCCGACTGAATGTTCGCATACAAGGCGTTCGCCTCGTGGGTAGTGATTGATCGCGAACAATCACGCAGTACAACGCGCAGAAGCACATTTTCCTGGCCCGGCAGCAGTCCGAGGCGTTCAATTGCCTGCACAGGTAAATCCGAGAATCCCCAACGTCCCTTGACCTGCATCTCCTCGATCCAGTCAGAGTTGTCGCCAGCAGCTTGTAACATCCTCTCGGTCAACACTTCCTCGCTTAACCCTGGCGTTACCGCCAACGAAATATCACGAGCAATCGAAGGCAAACGTGATACAGCGCTCCAGGGATTCAAATCATGCATCTGCGCCTGTACTCGTACGTTCTGATCACGCAGCAAGCGAATATCCGGAATCCCCTTGCGCAGCATGGTCAGTCGATCCAACCCCATCCCGAGCGCCAGCCCTCCATGACACTGCGGATCAATCTTCAAGCGCTCTAACAAAGACGTAGCAATACGACCGCACTCCAGCACCTCGACCGCAGCGCCGTCATTCAACACATTCACTTCTATTCCGCCCTCCGTGTAGTGATGCGGACTATCGCTGTAGACCCAACGCTTGTCAGGAACGGCTGATTTGAGGATATCGCTGACCAGACGCAACACGTGGTCATGCGTCGACAGTTCCGGATCACCCAGCACCCAGATATCCATTTGATGTGGTTCTGCGCAATGCCAACGATCCCGACTATCTCGACGAAAAGTGATACCTGGCGCGGCCAGCAATATCGTTTCCCCCGGTTGCCGCACATGAGCTGCACGCTGAAGTGCCGCCGGAATTTGACTGGTGGTTTGTGTACGCAAAAGGGAACACTCATCGACCCAACGGGTGTGTTCACTTCCAAGAGTGACTTCTGCTGGGTCATAACCCAGCAAACCGTAATTTTCTTCAGCGGACACAATTCGTGGTCCGGTCTGAAGTTGCGCTTGGGGCCAGCCTTTTTCAGCAAGCTCCTGAAGAACTTCATTTAGCAATAGTCGGACGGCGTGATCGGGTGCGCTTGCCTCGGTAAGATCAACCAGTAGTAGAGCTTGATGGACAGACGTATCTGTCAGGCATTTCTTTGATGCATGCACTATATAACCCTCTATTAACAGTTGAACATTTGCTTTCAAAAAACAAAACCCATAAATAAACCTAACGACATCAGGTCATCAGCCACAACCAAAAAAAAGGAAAATATTAAATTTTCAGAACAATATTACAGATACGCCCTACACAAATAACCTATAGAGCTTTACGAGGACTCCAACAGTAAATTAATTCTAAAAAACTCCTAACAAATTATTTAACACATCAAAAACCCTGTATTAATTAGTCCACTCCCAAGCATTTCAGGGAGTACAAACCAACAAAATGAACAAGGAAGATCAGATGAAAAAGAAAAACATCATCAAAGAAAAACTCAACCGAATCACTTCTGGCCCGGATAATTTTGGTTGGGCACCTCTGGCTTGGGCTCACACGGGGAAGTAAATAATACCAATGAGCGACAAGAACTCTCTTGCCGCTCATTGGAAAGAAGAGGAGGATTTTATGCCAACATCAAAAATAATATCGACGCTCTTTGGTCAGGGGGAGTTATCAATAATTTCGGATTCAGAAGACTTCCTCAGAGAATGTGCGCACCTAGGTTTCAATACGGCAAATATTTCTGAGATTGAGAAACTACCAGAAAACAGTATTATTTTTTAATTTAGCAATGACGCTGCAAAATTGACGTTTGATATCGCAAAAAACACAAAAAATAAAAAAGTTTTTTTTGCGCAACGCCATGTCGTCCTCATCCGAAATGCCGTTGCCACCGGCCACTACACCGAATTCCGAAGCGCGTTGGCACCTGGAGTCCTTGTTGTGGGAAATGCCGGAACAGGCGGGTGAAGCCTTTCTGCTCTCCCAGATTCACGGACATGACCGCACCCGGATCGCAGCGCAGCAGTCGGTGCACAAAAAACCGCTGACGCGTCGACAAACCCTGGCTTATCTAGCCTTGCTGTTGATCGCCTGCCCCGTTGGGCGCCCGTGACCTTCGAACCCCTACGCTCGCTTGCGCAGCCACTGCAAAAACCCCTTCTTCTGCACAACCTTAGGCGCTTCTTGAGTCAACCTCTGGGCCTTGTTCAAGCGGAAATCCAGCAACGCCTTCATCGCTTCGCCGATGTCATGCCGCGCATCCAGGCACGGTTGGAGGTATTCCCTCTCGATCCGGTACACGCTGCAGACCGTCTTGGCGCTGAAGTCCGCCGGCAACGCCGTATCCGACAAAATCCCGCCCTCGCCGATCACCTCTCCCGGCCCCATGCGCCCGGTTTCGAACTTGACCCCGCCTCGGCTCAGCTCCACCGATACGACGCCGGATTCAATGATGAACAAATGATCGCTGACCTCCCCCGCCGACAGGATCATTTCACCGGCGCGGAAGGTTTGCAGTGTCATGTTCTGGCTGAAGGTTTCTTTCTCTTCCTGACGCAGGGTCGAGAAAATGTTCGACGCGTCCAGCAATGCCCGTGGCCGTGACAGGTTGGCCGGTGCATTCGGTTCGTCGTTCGACAACAGGCTGACACCACTGGCCTGCAAGTGCCGGAACGCCAGGTCGAACAGCAGATTACGAACCATGCGTTTCTGGTCCATTGAGACCACGAAACCGCTGATTTCGTATTCCACGCCGGTGGCGCTGGTGCCCTTCAACGCTACGCTCGGCGCCGGTTTGTTCAACAGATAGCGGCATCCTTGCATCGCCCGTTCCAGCGCGTCGATCACCGTTTGCGGACGAGCGTGCGGGCTCAGTTGCAAGCTGATGGATACGCCGAAAATATCACTGGGCCGGCTGAAGTTGATGATCTTGGCCTTGGCCGCCAGGGAGTTGGGGATCACCGCCATGCTGCCCTGGGCCGTTTGCAGGCGCGTCGCGCGCCAGTCGATATCGGTGACTCGACCTTCGGTGCCGTCGATGGAGATCCAGTCATCCAGTTGATAGGGTTTGGTGGTGTTCAGGACGATCCCTGAGAACACGTCGCTGAGGGTACTTTGCAAGGCCAGGCCGACAATGATCGCCAACGCACCAGAGGTCGCCAGCACGCCCTTGACCGGCAGATCGAGTACATACGCCAGGGCGGCGATGATCGCAATCAGGAAAATCACCGCGCCGAGCAAATCCTGCAGCAAGCGCCCGGTGTGCCCGACCCGTTGCGTCATCACCGCGCCGATCAGCACCGTCAGGGTTCGTGCGCCGAACAGCCACCAGCCGATCTGCAAACCGGTGGCCGCCAGGTGCACCGGGACGTTGTCGGCCCAGGGCGCCGGCTCCATGGGGTTCATGCCCTCGTTGAACAGCAGGACACTGAACAACGAGAAAATCACCAGCCGCACAAACAGTTTCCAGTGGCTGCCATTGGCACTGAGCAGACGCCACAGCCCAAGATCGATAACGATCAAAGCCATCGCGCAGAGCAAAGGGTGATCGGTGAGCAGTGACAGCATCAAGCAACTCCAGCGAAGGCCAATGAGCGGAAGATCGCACACATTTCGCTTGTGGAGTTATAGCTTTGAAAAAATCGGCATAGGGGGCGGCCTTCATAGGCCACTCCCCTGCCACACCACCCGGCATGCGGGTCCGCACCGGGCGGTTCGAGAGATTGAGGTTATGAGAGTCGCACCAGTCCCAGCCTGTCGAACCATGCCACATCCAACACTCGATTCCGCTCAAATCGGCTGTTACGCCACCCGCTATTCGAGTTGGCCGCCACTTTCCGGGCCGTTTGACTGCTGGCTCCCAGCACCCTCAGTTCGCGGTAGATCGTCGGTCCACGCCGCCACTGCTTAAGCGGGATCGCTCGCAGTCGGTGTCGTATCCATTCGTCCAGCTCTCGCCAGATTTTCGGTGTTTGTGACAACCCAAAGTAAGTTTTCCAGCCCAAGAGATAAGGGCGTAGATTTTCGACGACTTGTCGCAGACTGCGGCCACCTGAGCGACGGGTGAGTTCGCGTATCCGTTGCTTGAACTGCTTGCGCGCCTTGTCCTCGACGTTCAAGCTCCCGATCCACTTCGTCCAGCAGCACATTCGCCAGCAACGGCGACACCGGGCCGCCTTGCGGCGCCCCGCAGCGGCTTTTCTCGGCCACGCCATTGATCAGCGTTCCCGCATCCAGATACGCCCGAATCAGCCGGATAACCGCCTGATCCGTAATCCGCTTGCGCAAACGATCCATCAAGATGTCGTGATCGACCCGGTCGAAGAACTTCTCCAGATCAACATCCACCACCACTCTGCGCCCACAAGACACATGGCGCTGAGCCGCCAGAACGGCGTCCTGCGCGCAGCGTCCCGGGCGAAAGCCGTAGCTGTGTTCACTGAAAGTCGGATCGAGTAATGGCTGCAAGACTTGCAGCAACGCTTGTTGGATCAAACGGTCGATGACCGTCGGAATTCCCAACTCGCGCTGACCACCGTCGGGTTTGGGAATGACCACGCGGCTTACCGGACTGGGCCGGTAGATACCGGATAGAAGCTGTTTACGAGTCGCCGCCCACTGAGTCAGTAGATGTTCGACGGTCTGTTCATCACCAGCAAGATCTGGGTCGCCAACTTCGCCAGGGATCGACTGATCGACAGCCTCAAAAAAAGCCTGCAAAAGCTGCAAACCGACTACCTGGACTTGACCCTGATCCACTGGCCGTCCCCGGAAGATCAAGTGCCGGTCGAGGCGCTCATGGGCGCCCTGCTAGAAGCCAAAACACTCGGAGTGATTCCTTCGTCGACCAAACGCATCGCGCCACACTGGGATTAAGCGTCAGTCTCTCTTGAGGCTCTGATCAAGGCGTGACATGGCGTGCTGCAATTGATCGACGGCCTCGTCGATCAACGTCGCGCGCCCCTCGGCGCAGGCACGCTCCAGATGTTCGCAGCACTCGATCAAACGTTCTGCACGGACCATGCGCGCACCACCTTTGATGCGGTGCGCCAGGTCTTGCAGACGGTGACAATTGCCACTGACGTGCGCTGCAAGCAGATCATCGCGATCGTAGAGGTTGGTCACGGCCAGTTCGCGCAACAATTGATTGATCAGCGTCCGGTCGTCACCGACGTATAGCTCCAGGCCGGTCAAGTCGATCTCGGACGTTGATTGCTCTTCAACCGGCGCTGGCGGCTCACTCACAAATCGGGACGCCAACCAGGCACGCAAATCCGCCAGCCGAATCGGTTTGAACAGGCAGTCATCCATGCCCGCCTCCAGGCAGCGGACCTTCTCTTCAGGTTGTGCATTGGCGGTAAATCCCAGAATCAGCGTCGGCGGCAATCCATGGGCACGCTCTTCATCGCGTATCGCACCTGCCAGCTCATAACCGCTGACCACTGGCATATTGCAGTCGGTGACGACTAAATCGAGCTCATGTTCGCGCCACTGCGCAAGACCGCGCTCGCCGTTCTCCACCTCCAGCACACGATGCCCCAGATAGCTCAGCTGGCGTGAGAGCAACAATCGATTGGCCGGGTAATCGTCGACCACCAGAATCGTCAGCGGCCGGGTCAGCACCTGCAAACCGCTATCCACCCACTCGCGGGGCAACAACGGTTGCAACGCGATCAGATCAAGGCTGACTTCAATCTGCGTCCCCAGTCCGAGGACGCTGACGAGCTGCAATCGGCCGCCCATCATTTCGCACAGAGAACGGCTGATGACCAGCCCCAGGCCGGACCCGTTACGGCCGGACTGCTGGCTGCTGCCGGCCTGCACGAACGGGCTGAACAATCGCTGTTGATCGACCAGACTGATCCCGATGCCGCTGTCCTCAATGCGCACACTGACTGCCAGATGCCCCGGCAAACCCGGGTCCACTTGCAGCGTCAGGCTCACCTCACCTTCACGGGTGAACTTGATCGCATTGCTCAGCAGATTGGACAGCACCTGCTTGAGGCGCGTGGGGTCGACCAACACGTCACGGTCGCAGTGCTCACCCAATTCCACTCGCCACTGCACATTCTTCTGCCGTGCCAGGCCTTCGAACACCTGGCACACCGACGCCACGAGTGTCCGCAGATTCGCTCGCGCAGGGGTCAACGACAAATGCCCGGATTCAATGCGGGCGATGTCCAGGATGTCGCCGATCAACGCCAGCAATTGCTGCGCGGCTTCGGACGCCACTTCAATGGCAGAACGGTCAGTGACGCCCTCCTCCGCTTGCTTCAGCGCCAATTCGAGCATGCCGATCAGGGCATTCATCGGCGTTCGGATTTCATGGCTCATGGTCGCCAAAAATGTGGTTTTGGCGCGATTGGCATCATCGGCAGCGTTCTTGGCGTCTCGCAATTGCCCGAGCAGTTGTTGGCGCTGACGGATCTGCCGACGCTGCCAGGCAATCCAGGCAAGTGCGAGCAACAACAAGGCGCCGGCCGCAGCAAATGCCTGGAAAATCCCTTCGCGATGACGCAGCCAATAGCTGTCATCCACCACCACATCATTGCTCCAACGGGCGACCAGTTCGTCCATCTCCTGGGGCGAAATGCTCAGCAACGCCTTGTTTAGAATCGACTGCAACTGCGGCGCATCACGACCGATGGCCAGGGCAATGCGCGCCGGTTCATCGCCCACGGTGCTGCTGATCCGCAGACGCTCGCGGTAATACCGGGCAATCAGGTAACGGGTCATGAACAACGAACTGAGCGCGGCATCGGCTTGCCCCTTCATGACCAACTCCAGACCTTGGGCCGGGTTTTCGACATCCACCATCCGCACATCCGGCGCCTTTGCCTGAATGAACGAGCGCATCGGATGGCTGTGGTAAATCGCCAGGCGTTTCCCTGCCAGATCGTCCAGCGTCCTTGGGCTACCGGGGCTGATTGCACTGACCAGCGTGTACGGATTCGTCACGTAGGGGCTGGTAAAACGCAGCTCGGCGACGCCTTCGGTCGTAGGGATGAGGGCGGGCAACACGTCGATCTCGCCAGCCTTGAGTTGCTGGATTTGCTGGTCCAGGGAATGCCCCCGCAGCACGTTGAAGTTCAAGCCGCTGCGCTGGCTGATCAGCGTCAGCAGTTGCGCCGTCAACCCGCTGAATCGCCCTTCGGCGTCGTAAAACGTCAGCGGCGCAAAATTCTCGACCACGCCGACATTCACCGTCGGGTGCTGATCCAGCCAGCGCTTTTCACTCGCGCTCAGACTCACGCGCTGCTGACCCATCATTTTGGCCTTGCCCACGCTCCAGCGATGCTCGATGGCCGAGCGTTGATCCATGGGGATCGCCGTCAGGGCCTTGTCGACAATGCTTTTCAAACGCACATTGCCCCCAGCCAATGCGAAACCGAACGGGTTAGCGTCGAGGCCGGACGGCCCCACCAGGTGAACGTTATTGAGGTTGTTGTAGTTGATCAGGTAATTGGCGCTGATGAGGTCACCGAGGTACACGTCATCCTGCCCATACGCCACCGCCCCAAGCGCATCGACCACCGAGGCATAACGTTGCAGGCTGGCCTCGGGATAGAAGGCTTCGACGGTCTGCGACGGCAGATAGTCATCGACCATGGTGATGCGTTTACCCGCCAGATCGACGGGCATTTGCTCGTCCACTCGGCTCACCAGAATGGGCTGATCTTCAGCATAAGCACTGGAACGGGTCAGCTCGGGATCGGCCGCCTCGAAGTTGTTGGACGTGCCGAGCAGGTCCAGATCATCGTGTTTGAGCGCATTCATGGCCGCTTCGCGTGTGCGGTAACGAAGCACTTCGATTTTGACGTGCAGCAGTTGCGCCACCAGCGCGGCATAGTCTGCGGTGATGCCTTCCAGTTCATCAACATTGCGCGTGATCTCAAACGGCGGATAATCCGGCCCCGACACCCCGAGGCGCAAGACTCGCTTGTCGCGCAGCCACTGCCAGTCCTTTTGATTCAGTTGGACCTGATAGCCCTCCACCGAGGAACGTCCCAGCAAATGCAAAAGCTGTGGCTCGTCAGCTTCCGCAACCGGTGCTCCCGGTACACAGAACAGCAACAGAGCCCACAAACAATTACGCATGATCAGGCTCACTCAGATCAGATGATTACGCTTGGCAAAATCCCTCAGGTGCACCGACGCTTCCACGTTGAGTTTTTCAATCAAACGGGTCTTGTAGGTACTGACGGTCTTGTGGCTCAGGTGCATGATGTCGGCGATTACCTTGTTGCTCATGCCTCGGGCCAGATGCTGAAAGATGGCCAGTTCGCGGTCGGAGAGTGTGTCGATCATCTGTTTTTCACTGAGTTGCAACGTGTTCAGCGACACCGACGCACAGGGAAGCTGGGCGAAATAGGTATAACCGGCCATCACGGCGTGAACCGCTTTGTGCAAATGCTGCAACGTGTTGGTCTTGGCGACATAGGCCGCGGCACCGGCGCGCATGCACCGATCCTGATAAAACATAGGCTCCTGCGACGTGAAGACCAGCACTCGGCACGGCACCTGACTGGCGTGGATCCGCGCCAGCACATCCAGCCCGTCGCCACCGGGCATCACCAGATCCAGCACCACCAGATCGGGTGAATGCTCCCGGACAATCGATAAAACCTCGTTACCGCTGGACGCTTCGTATATTTGTTTGAAGCCTTCTTCTTTCAATACCATTTTGACCGCGGCACGGACCACCGGATGATCGTCTCCAACCAGTACTGACGGCACTGACTTCATGTCAACTTCCTGTGCAAAAAACACGACGATTGAGAACTCAATGCCCATGAGCCCGGCCCGGTTAAACGCACCGGCTGCGCAAAGACTTTTGCATGAAAATCCGGACGCAACTACCTGACAGAAATGACAGTGCCGACGAACGGGAGACGAGGATCGATGATCGCCATCAGCCGCTGGATGGACGGCAAATCAGGCAACGTCGCATGGCTCACCTGAACGGTCTGTTGATCGCAGGCAGGAATGGGCGGCAACTGCGCCTGCTGGCCGTCGTAGATCAAAGCGTGATGAACCTGTTGGTTATCGAGGAAGAAATCGAGCAGGTTCAACGCTCCACCCGCCAGCGATGCATTGATGACGACCAGATCAACTGGCTCGCAACCGTATTCGACCAGGGCCAATAGCTCTCCCAGGCTGTGCACCGGCGCTATCCGGTAGTAGTCGAGTTGATTGAACAACCGCTCAACCTTCATGCGGTGAAAATGCAGCTCGTCGGCGATCAGGATACGTATGGCTTTGTTCGACAACAGGGGCCCCCAGAAGGTGTCGGATTTATGAGGGCGCAAGGCTACGGAAGACCTGTCGCGTTTTCTGTAGGACCTTTCCTAAATGAGCACCCTTTACTGCCAACCAAACCGGCGAATGTAGAAGCCTTTCACCGCGTGGGTCAGTGCCATGTACGCCAGCAAAATCACTGGCAAAAACACAAAGTACAGCGACGGCAGCGCCTGCGGTTTGAAGTAGTGCGCCAGTGGTCCCATCGGCAGGAAGATACCCACGGCCATAATGATCACGGTCATTACCATCAGTGGCATCGCCGCGCGGCTTCGCAGGAACGGAATCTTTGGCGTGCGGATCATGTGCACGATCAGGGTCTGGGTCAGCAGCCCGACTACGAACCAGCCGGACTGGAACAGGGTCTGGTGATCCGGGGTATTGGCGTCGAACACGTACCACATCAGGGCAAATGTGCTGATGTCGAAGATCGAGCTGATCGGTCCGAAGAACAGCATGAAACGCCCGACATCCGCCGGTTGCCAGCGCTGGGGTTTGCTGAGCATTTCTTCATCGACGTTATCGAACGGGATGGCGATCTGCGAAATGTCATAAAGCAGGTTCTGCACCAGCAGATGCAACGGCAGCATCGGCAGGAACGGAATGAACGCGCTGGCCACCAGCACCGAAAACACATTGCCGAAGTTCGAACTGGCGGTCATTTTGATGTACTTGAGCATGTGGCAAAGGTCCGGCGCCCTTCCAACACGCCATCCTCCAGCACCATCAGGCTTTTTTCCAGCAGGATGATGTCCGCCGCTTCCTTGGCGATGTCCACCGCGCTGTCCACCGAAATACCGATATCAGCGGTGCGCAGCGCTGGCGCGTCGTTGATGCCGTCGCCCATGAAGCCGACGACATGACCGTTGCCCTTGAGCAGACGCACGATGCGTTCCTTGTGCGACGGCGTCAGTTTGGCGAAGACATTGGTGGACTCCACCGCCACCGCCACCGCCAGTTCGGCGTCGCTCATGCGCTCGATGTCGTTGCCCATCAGCAGACCTTGCTGCTCCAGGCCGACTTCGCGGCAAATCTTCGCGGTCACCCGTTCGTTGTCGCCGGTCAGCACTTTCACCGCGACGCCGTGGGCGGCCAGCGCTTTGAGGGCTGGCCCGGTGCTTTCTTTGAGGTCAGCGCCTGTTCGCGTGGAGACTGCCAGCACTTCTTCCACCGCGCCCTTGCAGATCAGCAAGGGCGAATGATCTCGCTCGGCGACCACCACCGACATCCGTCGGCGAGTGAAGTCGAACGGGATCACGTCGACCTTGCAAAACGCCGTGCCGACTTTCAGTTCACGGTGGAGTTCCACGTGTTCGAGTACTGCCACGTCCAGCAGGTTTTTCAGGCCGGTCTGGTAGTAGCTGTTGAGGTAGGCCATTTCCAGCACGTCATCGGAGTCGTTGCCCCAGACATCGACATTGCGCGCCAGGAAGATCTTGCCCTGAGTCAGCGTGCCGGTCTTGTCGGTGCAGAGCACGTCCATGGCGCCGAAGTTCTGGATCGCGTCGAGGCGTTTGACGATGACTTTTTTGCGCGACAGGAACACCGCGCCCTTGGCCAGGGTCGAGGTGACGATCATCGGCAGCATTTCCGGGGTCAGGCCCACGGCAATCGACAGCGCGAACAGCAGCGCTTCGGTTCAGTCACCCTTGGTGAAGCCATTGATGAACATCACCAGCGGCGCCATGACGAACATAAAGCGGATCAGCAACCAGCTGACTTTGTTGACGCCGGTCTGGAATGAGGTGAGTGCGCGATCCGTAGCGCCGACCCGCTGGGCCAGGGCACCGAAATAGGTGTTGTTGCCGGTGGTGAGAATCACCGCCATGGCCGTGCCGGACACCACGTTGGTGCCCATGAACAGAATGTTGTCGAGGTCAAGCGGGTTGCGGGTGTCGCTGTCCTGTTGACGGGGAAATTTTTCCACCGGCATCGATTCGCCGGTCATCGCGGCCTGGCTGACGAACAAGTCCTTGGCGCCGAGCACCCGGCAATCGGCGGGGATCATGTCGCCGGCCGACAATACGATCAGATCGCCCGGTACTAACCGTTTGATTGGCAACTCGGTACGTGCCGCGTCCCGACGCAACACCGTGGCGGTGTTGCTCACCATTGCCTTGAGGGCATCGGCGGCCTGGTTGGATTTGGTTTCCTGCCAGAAGCGCAGCAAGGTCGAGAGCACCACCATGGAAAAAATCACGATGGCGGCTTTCATGTCCTCGGTCAGCCAGGAGATCACCGCGAGCAATGTCAGCAGCAGGTTGAACGGGTTTTTGTAGCAGTGCCACAGGTGAGTCCACCACGGCAGAGCCTGTTCGTGCTCGACTTCGTTGAGGCCGTATTGCGCGCGCAGTGCATCGGCTTCGAGCTCGCTCAAGCCATCGGTGTGGCTGCCGAGTTTGTCCAGCAGTTGGCCGGTGTCGCTGTTGGCGGCGCTTACCAGGGTTTGCGCCAGGGAGGGCGGCACCTCGCGGCTGACCGTGGTGGCGGTGAAGTTTTCCAGCAGCGCCAGTCGACGGAAGTGTCGGGCGATGTGGCGGGTGCGCAGGAATCCGGCGAAGAATTCTTTGAGCAGGGTCAGGTTCATGGTAGTTCCCCAAGGGTCGGCCGGGAAACCTTCGAGCAGGCGTGTCGATACGCCGCGATGACGACGAAAAAGTCGAACATCACGCACGGTTCAGCGTCGATGAGAGGACGTCGGGAATCGGGCCAGGACTGGCCGCGTTCGGGATGCCGCTGCTCGCTTTTCGGCGAGACAACGGCACGAAAAGTGGCGCGTTATCTTGCCGGGAAGGTGCCGGTTATCGAAACCGGCCGACTACTGTCACTCGAACAAGTACCCACTGTGGGTCTCCGCTATTGATTGAAAACGCACGAAGCTTACGCCCCGATTTCTGGAGAGTAAACGATGCAAAGGCGTGGGATGGGGGAATCGCGAGGTTCTTCAGGAAGGGTTCAGGATTGCTGCGCAGATCGTTCCCACGCTCCGCGTGGGAATGCAGCCCGGGACGCTCCGCGTCCCATTCAAAGCCGAACGCGGAGCGTCCGTTGAGGCATTCCCACGCAGAGCGTGGGAACGATCAAGGTGTGGAGTCAGCTCGCGGTGGCTAGCAACAAATCCACCACCGAACGGCTGTGTCCACGGTTTTTGCCATGGTCATACAAAGAGCCGGCAATCTCATCGGCGCGGATCGGCAGGATCGACAGCAAGGTGTCGCTCAAGCCGTGGCTGGCCTGGCAGAAGCCCTGCATATAAATGCCAGCCTTGCAGCGCTCGTCAGTGATCAGTTTGTAGTTGCGATCGACTTCGAAATCACCCAGGTATTGCTCCAGCGGCGCCAGCAGTTTGCGGTGCATCTGGCGCTCGTACCCGGTGGCCAACACCACGGCGTCGTAATGACGGACCGTGACTTCACCCGTGGCGTTGTTGCGTACTGCCAACTCGATACCGCGCTCGGTGGCGGTGGCTTTTTCGATCGTGGTCAGGGTGCGGAACGCATGGCGCGCGATGCCCGACACTTTCTGACGATAGAAGATGCCGTAGATGCGTTCGATCAAGTCGATGTCCACCACCGAATAGTTGGTGTTGTGGTACTCGTTGACCAGTCGCTCGCGCTCGCTGTTCGCCTGCTGGAACACCAGGTCAGTGAACTCCGGCGAGAACACTTCGTTGACGAACGGGCTGTCGTCCGCCGGCTTCAGAGCCGAGCCGCGCAAGATCATGTCCACCTGTACCGAAGGGAAGCTGTCGTTCAGATCGATAAAGGCTTCCGCCGCGCTCTGCCCACCGCCGATGATCGCGATGCTCATCGGCTGATTGTTCACGCACGCCTGCTTGGCCATCTGCGCCAGGTACTGGGAGTGATGGAAGACGCGACTGTCACCCTTGAGTGCCTTGAACGCTTCGGGAATGCGCGGTGTGCCGCCAGCGCTGACCACCACCGAACGGGTGGTGCGAACGTGCTGTTGACCTTGGGAATCGCGCGAGATCACCCGCAGTGCTTCGACCTGCTGGTTGTGCAGCACCGGCTCGATGGTCAGCACTTCTTCGCCGTAACGGCTTTGCTCGGTGAATTGCCCGGCGACCCAGCGCAGGTAGTCGTTGTACTCCATACGGCACGGATAGAAGGTGCCGAGGTTGATGAAGTCCACCAGACGGCCGTGGTGCTTGAGGTAGTTAACGAACGAGTAAGGGCTGGTCGGATTGCGCAGGGTCACCAGGTCCTTGAGGAAGGAAATCTGCAACTCGCTCTGGGTCACCAGGGTGTTGCCGTGCCAGCGGTAGTCGGCCTGCTTGTCGAGAAACAGAACATCCAGCTCGCCCTGACTCGGCCCGCGCTCCTGCAGAGCGATGGCCAGCGCCAGGTTCGAAGGGCCGAAGCCGACGCCGATCAGGTCGTGAACGATGGGCGATGCAATTGCCTGTGTCATTTCCAGTGTCCTCTGGATGAACCCCTCTACTGCGGGGAATAAGCCTACGTGACCTGACCGGCCTTGAGCAGGACAGCAAGTCGTCTGTTGAAGGGAACGAGGACAATGAAACAAAATTTAACGCAATGTTGATGAAGCAGAAAAGATCAATGGGCATCCCATTGACGCATCCGCACACGGCAATGCTTCATCGCATTGACGATGTGTTTCTCCACCAGGGCCCTGGAAATACCCAGGTGTTGGGCGATCTCCGGGTGCGACAGGCCATCGATCTTGCGCAGCAGGAAACTCTCGCGACACAACCGTGGCAATTCCGCCAATGCACGCTGGAGCATCTCCAGGCGTTGACCGTGATCGAGGCTGTGGTGAGGCGATGGGGTGAAGTAGCGCTCTTCGTTGTCGAGCACTTCCAGCGATTCGACCTGACGCAGGGCATTGCGCCGATGGTCGTCGATCACCAGATTGAGCGCGGTGCGATACAGGAACGCCCGAGGCTGCTCGATCGGCGTGTCGCTGGAACGCTCCAGTACCCGCAGATAAGCGTCATGCACCACATCTTCGGCCACCTGACGGTTGCCCAGCTTGGCGTTCAAAAAACACACCAGCTCGCGATAGTAGTTTTCCAACATGACTCCCGGCCGCAGGGGTGCGGTTTCTGTCCTTGAGCCAGATCGACGACCGCCGACATGGGCAGTGGCACGATAGTGGCAGTTCGAGGCGCGTAATTTATAGTAATTCTCATATAGATTTAAAGTGTTGCTTCACCTTGCCCGACAAATAGTCTTGAACTGTGGGAGCGTCGTCGCCTAAATTTCCTGCCACTTTCCTCGTTTACAGGACAGCTCCCCGTCCCTATTCAACGGTTTTGAACGACGGGCCGATATTCATTGGCCGGAACCCTGCATGAAACGTCCCCGACAGACCCGACGCGCACTGCTTGTAGCACTTTGTCTGATCCCCGTTATCGCCGTGGCCGCCTGGCGGATCATCCCGCCCGGCCGCGACCAGTTCGCCACCGTTCAGGTCACCCGCGCCGACATCGAAAGCAGCGTCACCGCGCTGGGCACTCTGCAACCTCGCCGCTATGTCGACGTGGGTGCCCAAGCGTCCGGGCAGATCCACAAGATCCACGTGGAAGTCGGTGACACCGTCAAGGATGGCCAGTTGCTGGTGGAAATCGATCCCTCCACGCAGCAGGCCAAACTCGACGCCGGGCGTTTCTCCATCGAAAACCTCAAGGCACAGCTGCAAGAGCAATGGGCGCAGCACGACCTCGCCCGGCAGAAATTCCAGCGCCAGCAGAACCTCAAGGCCGGTGGCGCCACCCGTGAAGAAGATGTGCAGACCGCCGAGGCCGAACTGCGCGCCACCCAGGCCCGTATTGACATGTTCCAGGCGCAGATCCGCCAGGCCCAGGCCAGCCTGCGCAGCGATCAGGCGGAATTGGGTTACACCCGAATCTATGCGCCCATGAGCGGAACCGTCGTTGCACTCGACGCCCGTGAAGGCCAGACCCTTAACGCCCAGCAGCAGACGCCACTGATTCTGCGCATCGCCAAGTTGTCGCCGATGACCGTCTGGGCCGAGGTGTCGGAAGCCGACATCGGTCACGTCAAACCCGGCATGACCGCCTGGTTCACCACCCTCAGCGGCGGCAACCGTCGCTGGAACAGCACCGTGCGGCAAATTCTGCCCGTGACGCCCAAGCCACTGGACCAAACCAGCCAAGGTGGCGGCAGCCCGGCCAGTTCGAGTAAAAGCGGCAGCGCTCGCGTGGTGCTGTACACCGTACTGCTGGACGTCGACAACGCCGACAACGCGCTGATGGCGGAAATGACCACACAAGTATTCTTCGTCGCTGAGCAGGCGAAAAACGTCCTCACCGCGCCCATCGCGGCCCTGCAAGTCGGCGCTCAAACCCACAATCAGACCGACAGTCAGACCGCGCAGGTCGTCACCAAAAATGGCCGCATCGAACAGCGCGACGTTCGCACCGGCATCAGCGATCGCCTGCGGGTGCAGGTCCTCGACGGCTTGCAGGAAGGCGATCACCTGTTGATCGGCCCGGCCGACGGGAGTGGCGGCTGAATGCTGACGCCCCTGATTGACCTGCAGGACATCCGCAAAGCCTACGGCGGCGGCGACTCACCTGAAGTTCACGTGCTGCGCGGTATCGACCTGTCGATCCATGCTGGGGAATTCGTGGCGATCGTCGGCGCTTCCGGCTCCGGCAAGTCGACGCTGATGAATATTCTCGGCTGCCTCGACCGTCCGACCTCGGGCGAGTACCGCTTCGCCGGCGAAAACGTCGCCGCACTCGACAGCGACGAACTGGCCTGGCTGCGCCGCGAAGCCTTTGGTTTTGTCTTTCAGGGTTATCACCTGATCCCGTCCGGCTCGGCCCAGGAAAACGTCGAGATGCCGGCCATCTACGCCGGCACTCCGGCCGCCGAACGCCACGCCCGCGCTGCCGCCCTGCTCGACCGTCTCGGCCTGGCTTCACGCACCGGCAATCGTCCGCACCAGCTCTCCGGCGGCCAGCAACAACGGGTGTCGATCGCCCGCGCCTTGATGAACGGCGGCCACATCATCCTCGCCGACGAACCCACCGGCGCCCTCGACAGCCACAGCGGTGCCGAGGTCATGGCCCTGCTCGACGAACTGGCGAGCCAGGGCCACGTGGTGATCCTCATCACCCACGACCGCGAAGTGGCGGCGCGGGCCAAACGCATCATCGAAATTCGCGACGGGCTGATCATCAGCGACAGCGCCCGGGACAACCCCGAAGTACAGGCGTCGGCCAATCCCGGCGCGCTGCAAGCGGTGGACTTGCGCAAGCGCCTCACCGAAGGCGCCGAAGCCACCGGGGCCTGGAAAGGCGAACTGGTCGATGCCGTGCAAGCCGCGTGGCGGGTGATGTGGATCAACCGCTTTCGCACCGCGCTGACGTTGCTAGGGATCATCATCGGCGTCGCGTCGGTGGTGGTGATGCTGGCGGTGGGTGAAGGCAGCAAGCGCCAGGTGATGGCGCAAATGGGCGCGTTCGGTTCCAACATCATTTACCTCAGCGGCTCGTCGCCAAACCCGCGAACACCACTGGGCATCGTCACCCTGGATGACGTCGCAGCGGTGGCGAGCCTGCCGCAAGTGATGCGTATCATGCCGGTCAATGGCCAGGAGGCCGGGGTGCGTTTCGGCAACCTCGACCACTTGAGTTACGTCGGCGGCAACGACACCAACTTCCCGAACATCTTCAACTGGCCGGTGGTGGAAGGCAGCTATTTCACTCAAGACGATGAACGTAATGCGGCGGCGGTCGCGGTGATTGGCCACAAGGTGCGGACCAAGTTGCTCAAGGACGTCGCCAACCCGATCGGCCAGTACATCCTGATTGAGAACGTGCCGTTCCAGGTGGTCGGCGTGCTTGCCGAAAAAGGCGCCAGCTCCGGCGACTCCGACAGCGACGACCGCATCGCCATTCCGTATTCCGCTGCGAGTGTGCGGCTGTTCGGCACCCACAATCCCGAATACGTGGCCATCGCCGCCGCCGATGCGCGCAAGGTCAAGGAGACCGAAAAAGCCATCGAGCAATTGATGCTGCGATTGCACAACGGCAAAAAGGATTTCGAACTGACCAACAACGCGGCAATGATTCAAGCCGAGGCACGCACGCAAAATACCCTGTCGTTGATGCTCGGCTCGATTGCCGCGATTTCGTTGCTGGTGGGCGGCATCGGCGTGATGAACATCATGCTCATGACCGTGCGCGAACGGACACGTGAGATCGGTATCCGCATGGCCACCGGCGCGCGCCAACGCGACATCCTGCGCCAGTTCCTCACCGAAGCGGTGATGCTTTCGGTGGTCGGCGGGCTCGCCGGGATCGCCCTGGCGCTGATCGTCGGCGGCGTGCTGATCCTCAGCGAAGTCGCTGTCGCGTTCTCCTTGATAGCGGTGCTCGGCGCCTTCGGCTGCGCCCTGGTCACCGGTGTTGTCTTCGGCTTCATGCCGGCCCGCAAAGCTGCCCGACTCGACCCGGTCACGGCCCTTACCAGTGAATGATCTCTCCATGAAGCCGCAACTCAGTCTGCTGACCCTCTGCCTGCTGCTCGGCGCCTGCGGCAGTCCCGCCCAGCGCCCGGACAGCGGCCTCCAGCCGCCCGCCTCCTGGCAGTCGCCGCATACCGCCAATGCCACACGCAGCAACCTGCAATGGTGGACGCAGTTTGGCAGCCCCGAGCTTGATCGCCTGATCGAACAGGCCCGGGTCGGCAGTTACGATTTGGCCGCCGCCATCGCCCGGGTGCGCCAGGCTCGGGCTGAAACGGTCGTTGTCGGTGGTTCGCTGCTACCCGAGGTCAAGGCCGCCCTGAACGCCAATCGGCAAAAACTGCTACGGGGCAACGGCTACAGCCAGCTTGATGCCGACAACGACAACGACAACAAGGCCGTCGATTACTTCAACGCCAGCCTCAGCGCCAGTTACGAAATCGATTTCTGGGGCGGTCAACGGGCTTCCCGTGACAGCGCACAATTCGGCTTGCAGGCCAGCGAATTCGATCAGGCGACCGTGGAGTTGACGCTGCTCAGCGGCGTCGCCAACAGTTACGCGCAAAGCTTGTCGTTGCGTGAGCAAAGTCGCATTGCCGAGTTGAATCTGGCGAACGCGCAGAATGTTTTGAAACGGGTGCAGACGCGTTTTGACTCAGGCTCGGCGACGGCGCTGGAATTGGCGCAGCAGAAAAGTCTGGTCGCCGCACAACAACGACAATTGCCGCTGGTGCAGCAACAGGCTCAGGACGCGCAGATCAGTCTTGCCGCCCTGCTCGGCCGGCCGCTACAGGAATTGTCTTTGGGCCAGGAACGCTTTGATCAACTGTCATGGCCAACCATCGCTGCCGGTGTGCCCAGTGAACTGATCAGCCGTCGACCGGACATCGCCCGCGCCGAAGCACAACTGGCCGCCGCACAGGCCGACGTCACCGTCGCCCGCGCCGCCATGCTGCCGGCCGTGACCCTGAGCGCAGACATCGGCTCCGGTGCCGACCGCGCAGCCGACATCCTGCGCAGTCCGTTCTACAACCTGACCGCTGGATTGCTCGCGCCAGTCTTCAACAATGGTCGCCTGAGTGCCGAGCGCGACAAGGCCACGGCCCGCCAGGAAGAACTGCTGGAGACGTATCGCGGGGCGATCATCAATGGGTTCGCCGATGTGGAAAAAGCCCTCAACAGCATTCGCGGACTGGACGAACAGCGGCAGTGGCAAGGTGAAGAACTGAACCAGGCGCAGACGGCATTCAACATTGCGCAAAGCCGTTATCAGGCCGGAGCCGAGGATTTGCTGACGGTGCTGGAGACGCAGCGCACGTTGTATGCGGCGCAGGATTTGAATGTGCAGCTGCGGTTGTCGCGGTTGCAGGCGAGTATTGCGTTGTACAAGGCGCTGGGTGGGGGGTGGAAGGCGCTGTAATTGATCGTTCCCACGCTCCGCGTGGGAATGCAGCCCGGGACGCTCTGCGTCCCATCGAGAGCCGAACGCGGAGCGTCCGTTGAGGCATTCCCACGCAGAGCGTGGGAACGATCATGTGACGACCGGTTTGGCCTTCAAATGCCGCGCATACCAAGGCCGCTGCGGCACCTTGCGGAACAAATCCTCCAGCTTCTTCTCGTCATCCCCAAAGGTAATCCGCAACGCCAGCTTCATAGTTTCCGGGTCCATCTCGACCGACTTGCCGGTCTGTAACCCCGGCGTAGTGCTGCAACCATGAGTGCTCGGGCCGAGCCACGGGTCGTCGATCTCGACCCAACGTCCCGGCGCAAACCAAGGCACACCCTTCACCTCAAGCCGACTGACCTCCCCCGGATGAAAACGCTCATGCGCGCGGAACCAGTCTTCCAGACGATCGTCGATCCAGCCATGGAAGTGCCAGAACACCGGGTTGACGTGGGACGAAAACGGATCGCCTAGGAAGTCGTTTTCCGGAGCAAACCAGCGAGCGGAAAAGTCCGCCGGATCCCGGGCAAACGGCACCGGCTGACCGTTGGACGGATCACGCGGCACCGAGGCCCAACGCATGTGCAGCCAGTCGTGCAGCCCCAATTCCACCTCTGAACCGAACTGACCCAGGGTCAATGTCGACAGATAACGCGGATCGCGGTACTGCGACTCCCAGACCTGGAAATTGCTGTGGTAGGTCTCGGCGGTCTTGATGTCGCTGACCCATTGCGAGTACTCGGCATCGTCATCGGCCAGCCAGGTCGGCGGCAGCGCGGTGCCGTCGTGGTTGTCGAAATAATCGGCAAACCCGAGTCGATCCCGCGCCAGTTCCGGCTGTGGCAACGGGAAATGCGGCCAGGACGGCAAGTCCTGCAGGGAGCGCGCCGTGCCGAGCATGTGCCGGTGCATGAAGAAAAAATCCACCCCCGAGCCGTTGCGATCCTTGCGCGCGCCACGGGCATCACGCTCCTTGTCTCGCGGGCCAGGCTGCCAACCAATGCCGCGAAGGGCTGCGCGCTTGTCTTCGGACAGTGTGTGCCATTTGTCCCGGGAGGCATGCCAGAGCTGGTGGAACAGTCGATGCCCGGGCGAAATCAGCCAGGCCAGCAGCGTCGGATTGAGGCCGGTTCGCTCGCGGGCTTCGGGGAACACGCGCTTGACGGCAATGAAGCGATTGTCCTGCGCCGTCAACATCAACGGACGGTCCAGATTCAACACCCGACCACTGAGGGTGCCGCTGCCGGCGTTGCCGAAACCGGCCCAGACCTCGTCCAGCGCCATGCTGAATTCATAGTCCGCTGTGCCGCTGGCGCTGAGCAGTCGCCAGCGCAACTGCGCCGGGTTGGCGCCGGCCAGGTCGCCGAGCACCCGATAACGCGGCGCTTCGCTCGAACGCAAACGTTCGGCGGTGTCGAGGAACCCGCTCAAGCCGCGACCTTTGTGACCGATGTCGAGAAACACCTCCAGCCCGTCCCGTGGCAGGCCTTCGATGCCAGCGTCAGGCCCCTCGAAACGAATCTGCCAGACACCGCGCAAGGTGTTCGCCAAGTGCTGGCCAGCGACATCCGCGACATCGAACGAAGCTTCGCCGGGGGTGATCGTCGGATCCGGTTTCGTCCATTCACGATGCCCATAAAAAGCCGCAGGCACCGCGGCGCCGGTCAGCGCCAGGCCTGCCATGAACCATCGTCGAGAAATCGTCATTGCCCTACCTGTGTCAGCCATGAAGCAGGCTTTATCCAAGCTAGAACGTTTGTTGCCACCGAAAATTTATGATGCCCCCGAAAGATCGTTCCCACGCTCTGCGTGGGAATGCAGCCTGGGACGCTCCGCGTCCCTTCAAGAGCCGAACGCGGAGCGTCCGTTGAGGCATTCCCACGCGGAGCGTGGGAACGATCACCATGGTGTCAGCACAAACACCTAAATTCTCTCGTCGGTCACTCGTTCTTCCCAGATGGCAAAGGCCTCTGCGCCTGCCCCCCAACGGCGAACCTGACTGAGACGGCAATGACAAAACCACGTTCGAAAAAGGCGCTTTACATCGGCCTGCCGCTGGCCCTGACGATCAGCGCCGGTGCAGGCTTTGCGGCCTGGGATTACGGGTTCAAGGACAATCCCGGTTACTCGGTCAAGGTAATGAAACAGGCCGATGAGTTGCACGAGCGGATCCTTTCCTTCGACAGCCACGTCACCGTCCCGCTGGACTTCGGCACCGCCGGCAATGAAGCGGACAAGGACGGCACCGGGCAGTTCGACCTGGTCAAGTCCGCACGCGGACGCCTGTCCGGTGCGGCCCTGACAATCTTCGGCTGGCCGGAAATCTGGAACGGCGAAAACGCCCCGCACCGCCCAACCGCCGGCTTCGTCGACGAAGCACGGTTCGAGCAGGAAACCCGCTACAAAATCATCAGCACCCTGGTTCGTGACTTCCCCAATCAGGTCGCCATCGCCTACACCCCCGACGATTTCCGCCGCCTGCACGGCGAAGGCAAGTTCGCGATTTTCATGAGCATGCTCAACGCCTATCCGCTGGGCAACGACCTGAATGCCCTGGACAAATGGGCGGCCCGGGGCATGCGCATGTTCGGCTTCAGTTACGTGGGCAACAACGCCTGGGCAGATTCGTCCCGGCCGTTGCCGTTTTTCAATGACTCGCGGGACGCCCTCGGCGGCCTCTCGGAGATTGGCAAACAAGCCGTGCACCGCCTCAACGACCTCGGCGTGATCATCGATGTTTCGCAGATGTCGACCAAGGCACTGGAGCAAGTCGCCCAGCTGAGCCGTGCACCCATGGTCGCTTCCCACTCGGCGCCACGCGGGCTGGTGGACATCCCGCGCAACCTCAGCGACCAGGAAATGCAGCTGATCAAGAACAGCGGCGGCGTGGTGCAGATTGTCGGTTTCCCGACCTACATCCGCCCACTCAGCCAGGCCACCCAAGACAAACTCAACGCCCTGCGCGCACGCTTCGACCTGCAACCGTTGCAAGGCCTGGAGATGGCGCTGATGCCGGGAGATCCGGTGATCACCGTCTGGTCCGAACAACGCTTCGGCGAATACGCTAGCCAGCTCTACGCCATCGTCGACGAGGAGCCCAAGGCCACGCTCAAGGACTACGGCGACGCGATCGACTACGCGGTGAAGAAAATCGGCATCGACCACGTCGGCATCAGTTCCGACTTCAACGATGGCGGCGGCCTGGACGGCTGGAAAGACGTCAGCGAGGCCCACAACGTAACGGCCGAGCTAATCAGTCGCGGCTACGGCGAAGCCGATATTGCCAAGCTCTGGGGCGGCAATTTCCTGCGGGTCTGGGACCAGGTGCAGAAGTCTTCCAGGCCTGTCGCCAAGAACTGATCCCCTCTTTTGCAAAAGCGAATCGAGCTCATGACCAACCGTCGTTCATTCCTCAAGCAGGCCGGTATTCTCGCGGCCGGCCTGCCCTTGGGCGCAGCCGTGAACCTGCCGGCGCTGGCCGCCAATCCGGCGTCGCTGCCGAAGGATAAATGGGCGCAACTGCGCCAGATGTTCAATCAGGACCCGGACTACCTGCACTTCGCCAATTTTCTGGTGACCTCACACCCAAGACCGGTGCGTGAAGCCATCGACATGCACCGCGCCAACCTCGACCGTAATCCCGGTCGGGCCATGGACTGGGACCTGGGGGAAACCGAAAAGCGCGAGCAAGCAGTGCGCGTCTGGGCCGGTCGCTACCTCAAGGCCAAGCCCGAGCAAATCGCCCTCACCGGCAGCACCACCGAAGGCCTGTCGCTGATTTATGGCGGCATTCATGTGCGCCCCGACCAGGAAATCCTCACCAGCGAACACGAACATTACGCCACCAACTACGCCTTGGCGTACCGCCAGCAAAAGGACGGCGTCAAGGTTCGCAAGCTCAAGTTGTTCGAGAACAGTCACACCCTTTCAGTGGATGAAGTGCTGGGTTCGATCGCCAAAGGCATTCGCCCTGAAACCCGAGTGCTCGGCATGACGTGGGTGCAATCGGGCAGCGGTGTGAAACTGCCGATTGGCGAGATCGGCAAACTGGTGGACGAACATAATCGCAACCGCGAGGACAAGGACCGCATCCTGTATGTAGTGGACGGCGTCCATGGCTTCGGCGTCGAGGACCTCGACTTCCCCGACATGCACTGCGATTTCTTCATTGCCGGCACCCACAAATGGATGTTCGGCCCGCGCGGTACCGGGATCATCTGCGCGCGTTCGGCCGAACTCAAGGACGTGACGCCGACCATCCCGACGTTCTCCGAAGCCACCACCTTCTCGACCCTCATGACCCCCGGCGGCTATCACAGCTTTGAGCATCGCTGGGCCCTGAACGAAGCCTTCAAGCTGCACCTGGAGCTGGGCAAGGCCGAGGTCCAGGCGCGCATCCACGCGCTCAATACCTACGCAAAAAACCGTCTGCTGGAGCACCCGCAGATCGAAACAGTGACGCCAAAAAGTCCAGACCTGTCGGCCGGTTTTACCTTCTTCCGGATCAAGGACCGGGACTGCGAAAAAGTCGCCGTCCAGCTGATGGAAAACCGCGTGGTCTGCGACTCGGTGGACCGCGACGTCGGCCCGGTGATCCGCATCGCCCCCGGCCTGCTCAACACCGAAAACGATATCGACCGCTTCATGGCCGTGTTGAGCAAGAGCCTGTGATTTCCTTTAATCGAGATGATTCATGAACCGTGATCTGCTGACTCTGACGCTGACTGCCCTCCTCGCAGGACTGCTGCCGACCGCCGCCCAGGCCGCCGCACCGGCGCAACCAGGCAAAGTGTTCAAGGACTGCCGGGACTGCCCGGAAATGGTCGTGCTGCCGGCTGGCACCTTCACCATGGGTACGCCGGACGACGAAGTCGGGCGCGAGCCTGATGAAAGTCCGACGCACGAGGTAACCTTTGCCAAACCGTTCGCCATGAGCCGCTTCCAGGTCACCGCCGGCGAATGGGACAGCTACGTACGCGAGAGTGGCGTGACCATCGCCAATGGCGACACCCGGCCAGGTCGCGAGTGCGTCGCCAGCAAGCCGCGTTATCCGCAGAACCCGCGTCAGCCCGCGGTGTGCATGAACTTCGACGACGTCAAAAACTATGTCACCTGGCTGTCGAAAAATACCGGGCAGACGTACCACATGGTCAGCGAAGCCCAACGCGAATATGCCGCGCGTGGCGGCAGCAAAGGGCCGTTCCCCTTCCCGTTCGATGAAGGCAAGGAATACAGCATCGCCAAGCACGCCAATACGTATGGCCCGGCGGACGGTTACAGCTACAGCTCGCCAGTGGGCAGCTACCCGCCGAACGCCTTCGGCCTGTACGACATGCACGGCAACGTCTACGAATGGGTCGAAGACTGCGAACACCCTGATTACGTCGCAGCCCCCACCGATGGCAGCGCCTGGGTCGAGCCCACGTGCGAAGCCGTGCGGATTCGCGGCAACGACTGGGGTGAAGCGCCGGTGTTCTCGCGCTCCGGCAACCGCAACAGCCAGTACCCGCAAGAGCGCGGCGACTGGATGGGATTCCGTATCGTGCGTGACCTTTAAGCCGTCGTCCCCAACCGGTCGCCGCCAGTCGGCGGCCGGCTAAATTAAGCCTTCCACCAGACGTTCTACTGGGTATCTGCCTTTACGACCCAAGGAACTGTCTTCCATGACCCAGCCTACCCGTGGCGCCATCGGCGAATTGTTCGCCCTGTTGAAACCCTTTCGGCTCATCGTCGCCGCGTCCATTTTCCTGGGCATGGTCGGCGGCCTGAGCGTCACGGTATTGCTGGCGACCATCAACAACGCCCTGCATTCGGACACCGGCCTGACCCAAGGCGTGGTCGCCCTGTTCGCCGGCCTGTGCTTGCTGGCACTGGCCAGTTCGATTTGTTCGGACATCGGCACCAACTATGTGGGCCAGCACATCATCGCCAAACTGCGTAAACAGTTGGGTGAAAAGGTTCTCTCGGCACCGATCGAACACATCGAGCGCTATCGCAGCCACCGGTTGATTCCGGTGCTGACCCACGACGTCGACACCATCAGCGACTTCGCTTTCGCCTTTGCGCCGCTGGCCATTTCCGTCACCGTGACCCTGGGCTGCATGGGCTACCTGGCCATTCTGTCGTGGCCGATGTTCCTGATCATGGTCGCCGCGATCCTGATCGGCACCGCTATTCAGGCTTACGCTCAGAGCAAAGGAGTGCAGGGTTTCATGGCTGCCCGTGAGGCCGAAGATGAACTGCAAAAGCACTACAACGCGATTGCCGAAGGTGCCAAGGAACTGCGCATTCATCGTCCACGCCGCCAGCGCATGTTCGTCTCGGGCATAAAGGCAACGGCCGAGTTCATCTGCAACACTCAGGTGCGCTCGATCAACACCTTCGTCATTGCCAAGACGTTCGGCTCGATGCTGTTCTTTGTGGTGATCGGCCTGGCCCTGGCCCTGCAAACCTTTTGGCCGAGTGCCGACAAAACCGTGATGAGCGGCTTCGTGCTGGTGCTGCTGTACATGAAAGGTCCGCTGGAGCATTTGATCAGCACCTTGCCAATCGTCAGCCGCGCGCAGATCGCCTTCCGCCGCATCGCCGAACTCTCGGAGCAGTTTTCCACCCCGGAACCTCACCTGCTGCTGAGTGATAAAGGCAACGTCAAACAAGCGGTACACGAACTGAAACTGGCCGATGTGCGTTTCAGCTTCCCGGCTGCCGAAGGTGCTGCGCCATTCCAGCTCGGGCCGGTGAACCTGACGATCAAGCAAGGCGACATCACCTTTATTGTCGGCGAGAACGGCTGCGGCAAGACCACGCTGATCAAGCTGCTGCTGGGCCTGTACACACCGCAACAGGGCGAAATCCGCGTCAACGGCGAAGCGATCGACGCGCAGAACCGCGATGACTATCGCCAGTTGTTCACCACCATCTTTGCCGACTATTACCTGTTCGATGATGTGGTCCAGGGCGATCAGCACATCCCCGAAGATGCGAACCAATACCTGCAACGGCTGGAGATCGCGCACAAGGTCAGCGTCAAGGACGGCAACTTCACCACCACCGACCTCTCCACCGGCCAGCGCAAACGCCTGGCCCTGGTCAATGCCTGGCTGGAGGAACGTCCGGTGCTGGTGTTCGATGAATGGGCGGCCGATCAGGACCCGACCTTCCGCCGGATTTTCTACACCGAGTTGCTGCCGGACCTCAAACGTCTGGGCAAGACCATCATCGTGATCTCCCACGATGACCGTTATTTCGACGTGGCGGACCAACTGGTGCGCATGGAAAGCGGACGGGTCGTCACCGAGTTGGCCCCCGCCTGACAACCCGGCCCCCGTAGGAGCCAGCGGTGCGGCGATCCGACTTGCCGGCGAAAGCGATCTTGAGGACGCCTTCGCCGGCAAGCCTGGCTCCTACAACCACCTTTCGACATTTATTTTTCCGGTTTCTTTCCGGTTTTTCGTTCGTGCTGCGTCTAATAATCATTCCTATTAACAAAAACTCTGCACAACTCTTTTTCTGGAGCTCAGGTAAGTAATGCGACCTCAAACACGCCGCACACCTCTCGCGCTGGCCGTACAGCGCCCGACTTTGCATCGCACCCTGTTCACTAGCGTATTGCTGACCGCCACCTTGCTGGGGAGCTCGATGGCCAATGCTGCACCTGTGAAAGTGAACATTGCAGGTCAATCGCTTTCCAACGCGCTGACCGAGCTGGGCATGCAGACCAATCTGCAGATCCTCTACAGCCCGGACCAGGTTGCAGGCATCAAGTCCCGCGCGGTGTCCGGTTCGCTGGAACCGTCCGACGCCCTGAAGGCCCTGCTGCAAGGCACCGGCATCGCGTTCCAGATCAACGGCAACAGCGTCACCCTGGTGTCCGGCGGTTCCTCGAGCCTGCAACTGGGCGCGACCACCATTTCCGGCCAGGCCCTGGGCCTGACCACCGAAGACACCGGTTCTTACACCACCGGCGCGACCACCAGCGCGACCAAGCTGCCGTTGACCCTGCGTGAAACACCGCAATCGGTAACCGTGGTGACGCGTCAGCAGATGGACGATCGCGGCGCCAAAAGCGTCGGTGACGTATTGCGCAACACCCCCGGCATCACGTCGCAGAAGTACGACAGCGACCGTACCGAGTTTTCCGCCCGTGGCCAGGCCATCACCAACTTTCAGTACGATGGCGTCAACACCCTCTACGACGGTGTTTACGGTGAAAACCCGAACAACAGCGACGACGCTGCCAGCCTGGACCACATCGAAGTCATTAAAGGTGCTACCGGCCTGATGACCGGCACCGGCGACCCTTCCGCCACGGTCAACCTGATCCGCAAGAAGCCGACCAAGGAATTCAAGGCCTCGGTCAGCGCCACCGCCGGCTCGTGGGATAAATACCGCGCAGAAGGCGACATTTCCGGCTCGCTGACCGATTCCGGCAACGTGCGCGGTCGCTTCGTGAGCACTTATCAGGACGCCAACTCTTACCTGGATCATTACAGCCAGAAAAAAGACCTGTTTTATGGCGTCCTCGAAGCCGACCTCACGGACGACACCCTGCTGACCTTCGGCATCGACAAATCCAGCGCCACCCCGCGCGGTACATCCTGGACAGGTAACCCTACCTACTTCGCCGATGGCGGCCGTACCGACTTCTCTCGCAGTTTCAACTCCGGCGCCGACTGGAGCCGTCGTGATTTCGACAGCACCACCTACTTCGCATCGCTGGAACAAGCGCTGGCCAATGACTGGAAACTCAAACTCAGCCTGGACCAGAAAACCACCGATCACGATACCCAACTGGCCTCGGCCAGCGGCGGCAGCCCGGACCGCGCCACCGGTGAAGGCATGTTCCTTTACTGGGGTCGCTGGGAAGGCCATCGCGTGCAGAACACCGCTGACGTCAACGTCTCCGGCCCGTTCACCCTCGGCGGTCGCGAACACGAAGTGGTTGCCGGTGTCATGGCATCGCACTCGCGCCAGACCGGCTCGACTTACGACTCCAGCGCTTTCCAACTGGTGCCGGGTAGCATCTATGACTGGGAAGGCAATCTGCCGAAACAGGAGTTCCCGAAAAACGGCAAATACGAACGCACCCAAAGCCAAAACGGTATTTACCTGGCCACGCGCCTGCGTCCGACCGACGACCTGTCGTTCATCCTCGGCAGCCGTCTGAGCACCTTCAAGTACAACGAGGATTACTCCTACACTCCGGGTGGCACCCTCTCCGACACTCACGCCAGCTACAAGGAACACGGCGTCGTCACACCGTACGCCGGCGTGGTCTATGACCTGAACGACACGTACTCGGCCTACGCCAGCTACACCACTATCTACCAGCCACAAATCTACAAGGACGCCAACGGTTCGACCCTGGCACCGGTTGAAGGCAGCGCCTACGAAACCGGTCTGAAAGCGGCCTACTTCGAAGGCAAACTGAACGCCAGCCTGGCCTTCTTCCGCATTGAGCAGGACAACGTCGCCGAATCGATCGGCACCAACCCGGTCACCAACGAAGGCATTTACAAAGCCATCGACGGCGCTACCACCAAAGGCGTGGAACTGGAACTGGCGGGCGAACTGGCCGAAGGCTGGAACCTGTCCGCCGGCTACACCTACGCCCGTACCCGTGACCAGGACGAGCAACGTATCTTCGGATACCCGCTGTCCACCACCCGGCCGGAACACGTCGTGCGTACATTCACGACTTACCGTCTACCGGGCGTCCTGAACCCGTTCACCGTCGGTGGCGGCGTCAGCTGGCAGAGTGCCTACTACGGCAAGATCTACAGCTCCAGCGTGGGCGACTACACCCAGATCAAGCAAGGCGGCTACACCCTCGTGGATTTGATGACCCGTTATCAGTTCGACGAACACCTGAGCTTCACCGTCAACGCCAACAACGTCTTCGACAAGCGATACCTGACGGGCCTTGGCAACTTCGATACCACGTTCTACGGCGAGCCACGCAACCTGCAGCTCACCGCGAAGTATGATTTCTGAGTTGCTGAGCTGAAATGAAAAATGCCCGTGTCGTGAGATACGGGCATTTTTTATGGCTACTCCATGATCGTTCCCATGCTCCGCGTGGGAATGCATCCCGTGACGCTCTGCGTCACCTTCAGAAGCGGAACGCGGAGCGTCCCTGGCGGCATTTCCACGCAGAGCGTGGGAACGATCAGGTGTCAACTATTCAGGTTGATCGAGTCTATCCAGCGCCCGGTTCACCGCCAGCTCGCCCAGCATGATGACTTGCGTAATGCCCAACAGGGAATTTCGACTCGGCCCATCCATATGGTCCGCCAGGTCCATGGCCATGACATTGGCCGAGGCCAGCGACTCGCACGCATGGGCCAGCAGGGTTTCGGTATCGAGCTCCGGGTTGACGGTGAACATGGTGCTGAGTTTGCGCGGGGTGACGTGGATGAAAGCGGCAGGGTGGAGGTGGTAATCGAGGGCGCGGTCGGCGGCTTCGTGGCGTTTTTTTGAAGCAGGGCTTTCGTGCGGGGATGCTGGATCGGTGTCTGGTGGATTCGGTGTAGGTTTGAACATTGGTGGTGTTCCTCATAGGGCCACACCCATTCCGCTACTACACGAAAGGGTGGCGGCTGTGCGCAAGTTAGTAGACCGGTAACACCCACCAAACCCGGCGCGTCCGAGGACGCCATGCGCACAGCCACCATTAAGTGCAGGTGAACCTGACTGAATGACGCTTATGCAACCGATGGTGGGGACTGCGGGCTACTAAACCCGATCACTGACAATCAGTGACGGGAACCAAGTTACCGGCCGGCCCCAAGGCGCACAAGCCGGCGGATTCTGGCGTAACTGTAGGCAACGACGCAAGGCGTTGTAGCTTTCATGAAGTAACGCTGCGGGGAATTAAACAAGCGCGATCAAACGACGTTTAACGATCTGAGCCAGACTTCAGATCACAGCCGCGAACGCACCCACCCCGCCACTTCCGAATGAATCCCCTCAACCTCCCCCAACAACCCCGCCATGCGCAAAAAGTCATGGGTCATCCCTGGCTGTTCCAGCAACGACACGTCGTTACCGGCGGCACGCAACAGCTCGGCGTACGCCAACCCTTCGTCATGCAACGGATCATGCCCGGCCAAATACACCAACGCCGGCGCCACACCTGACAGATCCGCCGCCAGCAACGGCGAACAACGCCAATCCGCCAAATCCTCAGGCGTGCGTGCGTAATGCCCGTAGAACCAGTCCAGCGTCGGCGTCTCCAGCAAGTAACCCTCGGCGAAATCCCGATGCGACACCCGTTTCGTCGTGGCATCCGTCACCGGGTACACCAGCAATTGTGCCTTGGGTTTCAACGCCAGTTCCTGAGGTTCACGCACCGCCATGATCGACAACACCGTCGCCAGCGTCGCACCCACGCTGTCACCGGCCACGGCTACTCGCGTCGCGTCCAAACCACGTGCCGCACCCTCGCGCACCAGCCAGTTCCCCGCATCGCAGGCATCCTGCACCGGCGTCGGGAAACGCCATTCCGGTGCCAGGCGATAACCCACGGTCAACAACGCAAAACCACCCTGTGCCGCCAATCGCCGGCACAGCGCATCATGGGAATCGAGGCTGCCGACCACGTAGCCGCCGCCATGGAAATACAACACCACCGGCTGCAACCCGTCGACCGTGTGCCCATCGCGATAAAGCCGTGCCGACAGGCTGTGACCGTCACGCGCAGCAATCCTGAAGTCTTCGCAGGAAACGCTGTCCAGCGGCACATCGAGAAACCCGGACGACGCTTCAAAATCGATCCGCGCCTGTTGCGGCGACAGTTCGTGCATCGCGCGACTTTTGCCGGTCATCCGGCCGAACTCGGCGAGTTCTAAAAATGCTTCAAGTTCTGGCAACACAGCCATGGGACGAATCCTTCACACAAATAGGTCAATAACCGGGCGCGGTGAAGCACCCGGCTGTTTTCAAATGATCGCCAATCGGCGTTCCAGCAAGTCTTCAAGCGCGTCGAGCAACTCATCACCGCGCAGCAACTCGTAGTGCCCGCCCGCCAACAAGCGATCAACGCCGTGGCTACCAACCTGAGCCTCGAACACTCGGCGTTCGTCGTCGCGCTCGGCCACCCACCAGCGATGTGCCGTGACCTGAATCGCCGGCAGTTGCCGATGCGCCAGGGCCAGTTGCTTGAGCCGTGAACCGGTGGCGAAGATCTGTGTGAGTTCCCCCGCGCCCAACGCAGATTGTTCATTGGAGCCGTGCATGGCCGCCTCGATCACCGCCGTGGAACCCTCGCGTTCATTCAAATCAGCGGCTTTCAGCGCAATCAGCGCTTGAGCCTCATCGGCCGGCAGACCGAGCACAAACTTCAGGAAGTCGCCCAGGTCCTCGCGCCAGTCCCCCGCTTCTGCGGTGCCGGCCACGTAACTGTCGACCAGCCCGGCAAACGCCACCGTCTCACCCTGGGTTTCCAGTTCGTGAGCGACCAGTTGCGTCAACGCGCCGCCCAACGACCAACCCAGCAAGTAATACGGCCCCTTGGCCTGCTGACTGCGAATCCGTTGCGCGTAGGCCTGAGCCATGGCCAGCAGCGACTCGTCCTGCCAGTGCGGGTCGAGCAACATGCGGCATTGCAGGCCGTACACCGTGCGCCGTCCTTCCAGTCGGCGGGCCAGCGGTTCGTAGTCGAACACCGTGCCGAAACCGGCGTGCAGGCAGAACAGCGCCGGCACGTTGGGGATCCGCGCATTCAGCGCCAGCAATGGGTCTGGCGCCTTGGCCGGCTCGGCCGCCTGATAACCGCTGAGTTCGGCGATGCAGGGTTTCTGCATCAAATCCCGCAGCTTCAATTCGAAGCCCAGTTGCGGCTGACTGCGCACCCGCGAGATGACTTTGAGCACCTGCAACGAGTCGCCACCGAGTTCGAAGAAGTTGTCGTCGATGCCCACTTGCGGCACGCCGAGCACCTCTTGCCAAATAGCAGTCAACGCCGTTTCCAGCGCGTTGCGCGGTGCGCGATAACCGCCGAGCGCCCATTCAGGCGTAGGCAGTGCGCGACGGTCGAGCTTGCCGTTGGCCGACAGCGGGAAGCGCTCCAGCACCATGATTCGCGCCGGCACCATGTAGTCCGGCAGTTGTGCTTGCAGTTCAGACTTCAAGCGGCGATCAAGACCAACAGCACCGGCAGCCACCACGTAACCGACCAATTGTTTACCAGTCGGCGTTTCGTGCACCACCACGGCGGCATCCTGCACCCCGGCGCAGTCGCGCAGACGGGCTTCGATTTCGCCGAGTTCGATGCGGAAACCACGGATCTTCACTTGCTGATCAAGACGCCCCAAATAGTCGATCAACCCGCACTCGCGCTGGCGCACCAGGTCACCCGTGCGGTACATGCGGCCACCGGCCTCGAACGGATCGGGGATGAAGCGCTCGGCGCTCATACCCGGACGCTGGTGATAACCCCGCGCCAGGCATTCGCCACCCAGGTACAACTCGCCGCTGACACCCACCGGCAACGGATTGAGGTCGGCATCCAGCACGTACAAGCCACGCCCGGCCACACCACGACCAATCGGCGCATAGGCCGCGTCGCAGGTTTCGCTGACTTCGGCGCGCCACAACAGCGGCGTGACCACGGTTTCGGTCGGGCCATAACCGTTGATCAGACGCTGCGGACGCAGAGCCCGCTTGACCTGCTCGAAACTGGCCTCCGGCACCGCATCACCGCCAAAGCAATACACCTCGACCGCTGGCGGATTGCCCAGACGTTCAGCCACTTCGGCCATCTGTTGCAGGTACGCCGGCGGGAAGCAGGCCACGGTGACGCCATGACGCTGCAGCACGTCCAGGGTTTGCTCCGGCGTCCACACACTGTCATCGCGGATCACCAGACTGCCGCCGGCCAACAGCACACTCAGCCAACGTTCCTGAGCGCCGTCGAAAGCAAACGACATGAAGTGCAGCTCGCGGCTGCGTGGTGCCAGTTCGTAGAGCTCGATGATACCGCGGCAATGCCGGGCAATCGGTCCGCGCGCCACGGCCACGCCTTTCGGCTGGCCAGTGGAGCCTGAGGTGTAAATCAGGTACGCAAGGTGCTCCGACAACGGATGGAAAACCGGGCACTCAACGTTGTCGGCAACCGTCAGTTGATCGAGCAACAAGCGCGGCGGGCTATCAGCCAGCGTCAACCGTTCACCCAGATCGCTGTCGCAAAGCAACAGGCTGGCCGCCGAATCGCTCAACATATAAACCAGCCGCTCGGCCGGGTACGCGAGATCCAAAGGCAGATACGCCGCCCCTGCTTTAAGCACCGCGAGGAACGCAACGATGGTGCGCTCGGAACGCGGCAGCGCCACCGCCACCAGACTTTCCGGGCCAATACCGCGACCGATCAGTTGCTGCGCCAACCCATTGGCCTGCGCCTCAAGCTCGGCATAACTGACGTCCCGATCTTCACAGATCAAAGCAATTTTCTGCGGCTGCGTGTGCACATGCAGATTGAAGGCGTGCAGCAAATCGGCGTTGTCGTCGGACACCTGCGGCAAACTCAAACGCGCTTCAGGCAAGCCAATGTTGCCGAGCAGACAAGCAGCATCCTCAGGCAACGCACGCAGCAATCCCTCGAGCTGCGCACGAATCCGCTGCACTTCCAGTTCACTGAAGCGATCACGCAGGAACAGGTACTCGACCTCCAGACCTTCTTCGTTGGCGCTGACCATCAAGTCCATCGGGAAGTTGGTCACGCCACCGCTGCCGACTTCGGCAAAACGCAATTCACCTTCCTCGCCCCCTTTCAAGGCCCGGTCCACCGGATGGTTTTCGAACACGATGATGCTGTCGAACAAGCCCTGGCCACCCTGCCCGGCCCAGCGCTGAATGTCCGACAATGGCGTGTGTTCGTAGTCGCGCACCATCAGGTTGTAATCCTGCAACGCGCGCAACCACTCGCCCAGCGGTTGCTCCGGATCGAGGGTCTGGATCACCGGCAAGGTGTTGATGAACAGGCCGAGCATGTCCTGCGCGCCGGCCAAACCGGTCGGGCGCCCCGCCACCGTGGCACCGAACGCGACGCTGCGTTGGCCGCTGTGACGTTGCAGCAACAACAGCCAGGCGCCTTGCACCAGCGTGTTGAGGGTCACGCGCTGACGCTTGGCGAAGCTGTGCAGTTTGCGCGTCGCCTCGGCGTCGAGGTTGCTGTACATCACGCCATGACCGGAACCTGCGGCGCCCGAGGCCTTGGCCAGAATGGTCGGCGCTTCGAGCACTGCCAGTCGCTCGCGCCAGAAACCTTCAGCCTGCACGCCGTCCTGACGTTGCAGCCAGGCAATGTAGTCAGCGTATCGACCGGTCAGGGTCGGCAGGCTGTCGTTGTGGTACAGGCGCAACATGTCGCCCAACAGCCGCGAAGCACTCCAGCCGTCAAGCAGCAAGTGGTGGTAGATCCAGATCATCTGGTAACGGTCATCGCCCAGACGCACCAGAATGAAGCGCATCAACGGCGGGCAGCTCAGGTCGAAGCCTTTGGCTTGTTCCGCTGCCGCCAATTCACTCAGCGCCTGCTCGGTGTCGGTGCGGTCGCGCCAGTCGAACTCTTCGATCGGCAACTCGACGTCGGCGAACACCGCTTGCAGTGGATCGGCCAGACCATCGCGCCAGCGGAACGCCGCACGCAGCACTTCATGACGCTCCACCAGCGTTTGCCAGGCCGCGCGGAAACGCGGCACCTGCAAACCATCCACCGCCACGCTCAACTGGTTGACGTAGGGGTTCAGCTCCGGCGAATCAAGGCAATGGAACAGCATGCCTTGCTGCATCGGCGACAGCGGATACAAGTCTTGCAGCCCCTCACGGGCGGCCACATCGATGTGCGGCACCAGCGCAAAGGCTGGGACTTTCGGCGCTTCGATCAACGCCGCTTCACGGCTGCTGGCGACTGCGGCCAGAGCACGAATGGTCTGCTGCTCGAACAGTTGCTTCGGACTGAACACCAGCCCGCGCTGCCCGGCACGACTCACCGCTTGCAGGGAGATGATCGAGTCACCACCCAATTCGAAGAAGTTCTCGGTGACGCCCACCGAATCCAGCCCCAACAGCGCTTGCCAGATCTCCACCAGCAACGCTTCGACCGGCGACGCGGCGGCCACTTGATCGTGGTTCTGACGCGACGCTTCGGGCGCCGGCAGGCCCTGACGGTCGAGCTTGCCGTTCGGCGTCAGCGGCAACGCGGCCAGGCACATCAAGTGCGCCGGCAGCATGTGCGCCGGCAGACGGCTGCGCAGGTGCAACGTCAGCGCTTCACGCAGGTCCTGCTCATCAGCGAGCGGATCGCGCGGCACCACATAACCAACCAACTGGCGGCTCACCGGGCCTTCGCGATCGATCACGAACGCTTCACGCACACCTTCGTGTTCAAGCAGGCAGGCTTCGATTTCACCCAGCTCGATACGGAACCCGCGAATCTTCACTTGCTGGTCGATACGGCCGAGGTACTCAACGACACCATCGGCACGGAACCGCGCGAGGTCGCCACTGCGATACAAACGTGCGCCCGGCACGAACGGATCGGGCACGAAACGTTCAGCGGTCAGGTCCGGACGTTGATGGTAACCACGCGCGACGCCCTCGCCGCCCAGGTACAACTCGCCCGCCACGCCAACCGGCAACGGCTGCAAGCCACCGTCCAGGATATAGGCGCTGCGGTTGCCGACCGGCCGACCAATCGGCATGAACGCCGAGTCGAATTCAGTCTCTGGATACGCCAGCCAGATCAGCGGCGTGATCACCGTTTCGGTCGGGCCATAGCCGTTGATCAGGCGCTTCGGTTGCAGCACTTGCTGCACCTCGTCGAACGCATGCTTGGCCATCCCTTCCCCGCACGGGGTGTAGGAACGGATCGGCAGATCACGCCCCGCTTCACCCATGAAATCGGCCATCTGCAGCAGGTAACTCGGGGTGAAGCAGGCGAGGGTGATGCCGTGCTTTTCGATCTCGGCGCAGGTGCGCTCCACGCTCCACAACTCGTCATCGCGCGGCATCACTGCCGAACCGAACACCAGCGGTGTCAGCCAGCGCTCGTGAGCGCCGTCGAAGCTGATGGAGGCGAATTGCAACTCGCGATCATCCGGGGCCATGCCGTACAACTCGCCGATCGACAGGCAATGCATGGCCAACGGACCATGAGCCACGCTGACGCCTTTTGGTCGCCCGGTGGAGCCCGAGGTGTAAATCAGGTACGCGAGGTTCTCGCCGCAGGTCAGGTTGACCGGGTTGGTGTCCGCCATGAACGCCAGCGGTTCGCGGTCGATTTCCAGCACCGACAGGCCTTGCGGCAAGGGCAGTTTTTCTCGCAGCCACGATTGGCTGATCAGCAGCAAAATGCCGCTGTCTTCCATCAGATAGCGCAGACGCTCGGCCGGGTACGCCGGGTCCAGCGGCACGTAGGCGCCGCCCGCCTTGAGGATCGCCAGCAGGCCAATGATCATCTCCGGCGAGCGTTGCATCGCCAGGCCGACCCGCACCTCCGGACCAATGCCCAGTGCACGCAGGCGATGGGCCAATTGGTTGGCGCGGCGGTTGAGTTGGTCGAAGCTCAATTCCAGGTCGTTGAAGATCAGCGCCGTGGCGTCTGGTCGGGCGACGGCCTGGGCCTCGATCAACTGATGCACGCAGAGCGGGTTTTCCGTCGCGGTGAACGCTGGATTCCACTCCACCAACTGCTTTGCTCGCTCTGGCGCAGTGAGCAGATCCAGTTCACTCAATGCAGCGTGTGGCGCGGCAACCATCGCCGCCAGCAACGCGGCCAAATGCTCGCTCATGCGGGCAATCGCTTCGCTGCTGAAGTGCGCGCACTGGTAGCTCCAGTTCAGGCTGAGTTGGCTTTCGGCAGTGGCCGCCAGCGTCAGCGGGAAGTTGGTGCGTTCGTGGTTCTGCGGGATCGAGAAGCTCAAACCGGCTGGAGCGCCCTGTTGCAGCGCTTCGGCCACCGGGAAGTTTTCGAACACCAACAGACTGTCGAACAGCGGTTCACCGGCACGTCCGGCCCAACGCTGAATATCACCGAGGGCGGTGAATTCATGCTCTCGCAGTTCCAGGTTTTGCGCCTGCAAGCGGGTCAGCCACTGGCCGACGCTTTCGACCGCGTCCGGTGTGCTGATCACCGGCAGGGTGTTGATGAACAGGCCGAGCTGGCTTTCGGCGCCCGGCAAGTCCACTGGACGCCCCGCCACCGTGGCGCCGAACGCGACGCTGCGTTGACCGCTGTAGCGTTGCAGCAAGAGTGCCCAGGCACCTTGGACCAAGGTGTTGAGCGTGACTTTTTGCTGACGGGCAAACTCACTGAAGCGCTTGCTCGTGGCGACATCGAAGGTCTGGCGATGGTCGGCGAACGCTGCCGTCGCCTGCTGTTTGAAATCGACATGCGCCAGGCTCTGCGCCAACAGGGTCGGGTTGTCGAGGGCCGCCAGTTGCTCGCGCCAGAAGATCTCGTCGGCGTGGGCATCCTGCCGTTGCAACCAACCAATGTAATCGGCGAAACGCCCGGTCGGTGCCTGCACTTCCTGCCCGGCATAACGCTGCAGGACTTCGCTCAACAGCAGCGAATTACTCCAGCCATCGAGCAACAGGTGATGGTGGGTGTAGATCAGTTGCTGACGCTCATTGTCCAGACGCACCAGGGTCAAACGCATCAACGGCGCCTGGGTCGAATCGAGTTGCAGGCGCTCACTGTCGATCAACTGCGCCAGCGCGTCGGCTTGATCGCTGCGGCCGCGCCAGTCGAGGCAGGTCAGCGGCAAGTGCAGATGACGATGCACCAGTTGCACCGGCGCTTCGAAGCCGTCGGGGAAGTGGAAGCTGCTGCGCAGGATTGGATGGGTGTCGAGCACCGCTTGCCAGGCGCGGCCCAAACGCTCGGCGTCGAGACCTCGCGCTTCGACGCTGAGCTGGTTCACGTACGCGCCGGAATCGGATTCGTACAAGCTATGGAACAGCAAACCGGCCTGCATCGGCGACAGCGGATACAGGTCCTCGATCTGCGCTGGCGGCACCGGCAGGCCATCGAGTTGCGCTTGAGTCAGGCGCGCCAACGGGAAGTCCGCCGGGGTCACGCCGCCCGCGCCATCGCTCAGGCAATGGGCGATCAGCGCCAGCAACTCGCTGCGGAATTGCGCGGCTAGCGCCTCGATCTCAAGCGGGTCAAAGCATTCGCGGCTGAAGGTCCAGTCGAGTTTCAGTTCACCGCCATACACCTGGCCGTCCACCGACAGCCAGTTCGGCAACGGTGCGTCCGCCGATTGCGCGGCACCGCTGGATTCGCGAGCCGGGGTGAACAGGGCGTCTTCGGCGAAGCTCTGGTCGAACTGCCCAAGGTAGTTGAACGTCACGCGCGCTTGCGGCAGCGCGGCCAATGCCGCTTGGGTCGCGGCATCACCCATGTAACGCAACAGGCCGTAGCCCATGCCTTTGACCGGAATCTCGCGCAATTGCTGCTTGATCGCCTTGATCGAACCCGAAAGGTTGGCGGTCGGCGTCAGGCGCACCGGGAACAAGCTGGAGAACCAGCCAACGGTGCGGGTCAGGTCAATGTCATCGAACAGCGCTTCGCGGCCATGGCCTTCGAGCTGAATCAGCGCCGATGCGTGGCCGGTCCAGCGGCTGAGGGTTCGGGCCAGCGCGGTCAGCAGCAGGTCGTTGACCTGCGTGCGGTAGATCGCTGGCGCCTGTTGCAGCAACTGGCGGGTCTGTTCGCGGTCCAGACCGATGCTGACGCCCTGGCGCAGATGCCCGGCCTGACTGGCCCCGGTATTTGCCGCTGGCAACGAATCATTCGCGACGCGAAGGTGCGCCTGCCACCAGTCCAGCTCGCTGGCAGCGGCATCGGAGCGCGCATAAGCGTCGAGCTTATCGGCCCAGGCCTGGAAGGCGCTGGTCTTCGGCGGCAGGTCTTGCCCTTGGTAAGCCGCCTGCAGATCTTCCAGCAACACCCGCCAGGACACACCGTCCACCGCCAAGTGGTGGATAACCAACAGCAACCGCTGGGAACCATCAGCCTGGGCGATCAACGCGACGCGCAGCAACGGACCGTCTTGCAAACTAAGGCTGCGCTGGGCTTCGTCGCACACCGCTTCCAGCGAGGCATCGCTGGCCACGCGAGCGGTCCAGAGCATGTCGATGACATCGCAGCTGTCGGCACCGACGTAGCGCGCCGACCATTGACCGTCGACCTGGCTGAAGCGCAAACGCAGCGCATCGTGCTGCTTGAGCAAACGTTGCAGCGCGGCTTGCAGACGCGGCAATTCGAGGGTTTCGCGCGGCACCAGCAACACCGCCTGGTTCCAATGCGCGCGCTGCGGGATCGGTTCGTCGAAGAACCAGCGCTGGATCGGCGTAAGTGTTTGCACACCGTCCACCGGCCCTTGTTGCGCCAGCGGTGCCGCCTGCTCTTTGACCACAGCGGCCAACGCTTGCAAGGTTTGCTGCTGGAACAGGTCACGCGGCTGCAGGCTCAGGCCGGCTCGACGCGCACGGCTGACCACCTGAATCGAAATGATCGAGTCGCCGCCCAGTTCGAAGAAGTTGTCCTGACGCCCGACCTGCTCCAGGCCCAACACGTCCTGCCAGATCTGCGCCAGCACCTGTTCATGTTCGCTGCGTGGCGCTTCGAACGCGCGTTGGCTGACCTGTGCGGTCGGCGCGGGCAGGCGTTTGCGGTCGAGTTTGCCGTTCGGACTCAGCGGCATTTGCTCGATCAGCACGGTCTGCGCCGGCACCATGTAATCCGGCAGGCTGGCGAGCAAATGGCTTTTCAGGGTTTCGCGCCACGCGCCTTGTTGCTCTGCATCGACGCTGACCAATGCGCGATCCTGCGGCACGATGTACGCGACCAATTGCTTGCCGCTCGGTCCGTCGAGGGCCAACACCACGGCTTCCTGAACGTCGGCATGCTCTTGCAGACGCGCTTCGATTTCGCCCAATTCGATGCGCAAACCGCGAATTTTCACTTGATGGTCGATACGACCGCAGTAGTCGATGGCGCCGTCAGCGCGATAACGCGCCAGGTCACCGGTGCGGTACAGGCGCTCGCCGCTGCCAAACGGGTCGACCACAAAACGCTCGGCGGTCAGCGCGCCACGACGGTGGTAACCGCGAGCGAGGCCGACGCCGCCCAGGTACAACTCACCCACCGCGCCGAGTGGCAACGGCTGCAGTTCGCTGTCGAGGATGCAGGTGCGCAGGTTGGCAATCGGCCGACCGATCGGCACGCTGTCGCGGCCCTCTTCCACGCAGGTCCAATGGGTCACGTCGATGGCTGCTTCGGTCGGGCCATACAGATTGTAGAGATTGGCTTGCGGCAGGCTGCGCAGGGTCTGCCGTTGCAGCTCCACCGGCAGCGCTTCGCCGCTGCAAATGATCCGTTGCAACGACGTGCAGGCCAGCGCCTCGTCGGCACCGATGAAGGCCGAGAGCATCGACGGCACGAAGTGCAGCGTGGTGATCGCCTGCTCGACGATCAACCCGGCCAGACGTTGCGGATCACGATGCTCGCCCGGAGCGGCGATGACCAAAGTGGCGCCCTTCATCAGCGGCCAGAAAAACTCCCACACCGACACGTCGAAACTGAACGGCGTTTTTTGCAGCACGCGGTCGCTCGGCAACAGGTTGTAGGCTTGCTGCATCCACTCCAGACGGTTATGCAGCGCCACATGGCGGTTGCCGGCGCCTTTGGGTTTACCGGTGGAACCGGAGGTGTAAATCACATAGGCGAGGTTTTCAGCGATTGCCAGGTTGGGTAAATCAGTACCCGGCCAATCGCTCAGCCAATCGCCTTCGGCGTGCAGGCAGAAGGTGCGCACGTTGTCCGGCGTCGGCAATTGCGCCAGCAAATGATCCTGGGTCAGCAACAGCGAAATGCCGCTGTCTTCGATCATGTAGCTCAGGCGATCGAGCGGGTACTCCGGGTCCAGCGGCACATAGGCGCCACCGGCCTTGAGGATCGCCAGCAGACCGACGACCATTTCAAGCGAGCGGTCGCAGGCAATCCCCACCAGCACTTCCGGGCCAACACCTTGGGCGCGTAAGTGATGGGCCAAGCGGTTGGCGCGCCGGTTCAGCTCGGCGTAACTCAGGCGCTGGCCCTGGAACACCAGCGCCGTCGTTTCACCGTCTTCAGCCACGCGCGCCTCGAAATGCCGCTGCACGCAGACTTCACCCGGATAGGTTTGAGCCGTGTCGTTCAGGTCGTCGAGGATGCGCAGGCGCTCGTCGGCATCCAGCAGTGGCAACTCCGCGAGCGGGCATTGCGGATTCGCCAGTACGCCGGCCAACAAATTCTTCCAATGACGCGCTAAATGCTCGATGCGCTCGGCGTCGAACAGATCGGTGGCATAGGTCAGGCTGGCGAACAGCTTGTCGCCCTCTTCCTGAGTGTCCAGTTGCAGGTCGAATTGCGTGGTGTGCGCCGTCGCGTTCAGTGCTTCGACGCGCAGGCCTGCGAGCAAACCGCTGACCGCCGCCGGTTTGGCTTGCTGGTGGTTGAACATCACCTGGAACAACGGGCTGTGGCTGAGGCTGCGTTCACCTTGTAACGCTTGCACCAGACGTTCAAACGGCAAGTCTTGATAGGCCTGGGCATCCAGCGAAGCGGCACGGGTCTGGTCGAGCAACTGGCTGAACGGCAGACGTCCATCGAGTTCGGCACGCATCACCTGGGTGTTGACGAAGAAGCCGATCAGACCCCGGGTTTCCGCACGATTACGGTTGGCAATCGGCACGCCAACGCGCAAGTCGGACTGGCCGCTGTAGCGATAGAGCAAGGTCTGGAAGCTCGCCAGCAACAGCATGAACGGCGTGACGCCGCGCTGTTTGGCCAGGCTCATCAGGCCGCTGGCCAGGGTCGCGTCGAGGGCGAAATCCAGACGCGCACCGCGCTGACTCGGCTGCGCCGGGCGTGGACGGTCGGTGGGCAATTCCAGCAGCGGTTGTTCGCTGCCCAGCGTTTCACGCCACCAGTTGAGTTGACGTTCCAGCTCGCCCGCTTCCATCCAGCGGCGTTGCCACATCGCGTAATCGGAATACTGGATCGGCAACGCTTCCAGCGCTGCGTTCTGACCTTGGCAATGCGCGGCGTAGAGCCGGGAAAATTCTTCCACCAATACGCCCATCGACCAGCCATCGGTGACGATGTGGTGCAGTGTCAGCAACAGCACGTGGTCCTCGGTATCGAGCTGCAACAAGCTGACCCGCAACAGCGGACCGTGCTGAAGATCGAACGGCCGGGCAATCTCGTGCTCGACGCTTTTCATCGCCAGATCGAGGCGCTGTTCCTGAGGTTCGGCGCGCTGGTCGATCTGTGCGATCGGCAGCGACGTGAACTCGGCCAGTGTCTGCACCACCTGACCGTCGTCTTCGACGAAACGGCTGCGCAGGCTCTGATGCCGCTCCAGCAGCACGTCGAAACTTTGCTGCAACGCCACGACATTCAGCGGCCCGTGCAAACGCAACGCAGCAGGAATGTTGTAGGCCGAGCTCTGCGGATCAAGCTGCCAGAGGAACCATTGGCGCTGCTGCGCGTACGACAGTTCGAAGGTCGTTTGCGGCTCGGCAGCCGGCGGAATCGGCAGTTGCCCGAAGCTCACACCCTGCTCTTGCATGCGTTGCAGAAACTCGCGGCGCTTGTCAGCAGGCAGGCCGGCGAAGCGAGTGGCGATACGCTGGGCAGTGGTGTGTTCCATCAGTTGATCTCCATCTCGTCGAGAAGCGACTCAAGCGCATCAAGACGTGCATCGTTGTCAGCCGGGGCGTGTTGCCCGGCCATGGCGGCATAAGCCTGAAGGTCGGTGGATTCGAACAGCGCGCGCAGCGGCAGCTCGATGCCCAGTTCCAGTTCCACACGGGCACTGGCCTGGGCGGCGAGCAGCGAATGCCCGCCCAGTTCAAAGAAGTTGTCGCGCCGACCGATCTGCGCCACGCCCAGCACGCTGGCCCAGATGTCTGCCAGTTGTCGTTCGAGATCGCCTTCGGGGGCCTCGAACGGTCGCTGCCATTCCTCGGCATCGGGCACCGGCAAGGCCTTGCGGTCGAGCTTGCCGTTGCCGGTCAGCGGCAAGGCATCGAGCAGCAACCAGTGGCTCGGCACCATGTAATCCGGCAGATCAACCTTGAGCGCGGCGCGCAGATTGTCGCGCCAGGCGATCGGGTCGTGCGGGGTTTGCTCGGCCACCACGTAAGCGCACAGCTGCGGGCCGCCGTCGCCTGCATGCACGCTCAGTACCGCTTGGCGCACGCCCGGCTGCACCAGCAACGCGGCTTCAATTTCACCCAGCTCGATGCGGAAACCGCGAATCTTCACTTGCTGGTCGATCCGTCCGAGGTAATCGATGCTGCCGTCGGCACGCTGACGCGCCAGGTCGCCGCTGCGATAGAGGCGCTGGGAGGCCTCGAACGGACTTGGCACAAAGCGCTCGGCGGTCAGGCCGAAACGTCCGTGATAACCGCGCGCCAGACCGGCGCCGGCGATGTACAGCTCACCCGCCACACCCACCGGCACTGGCTGCAACTGGCTGTCGAGCAGGTACCAGCGCAGGTCGCGAATCGGCAGGCCAATCGGGCTTTGGGCCTTGCCATCGAGGTCGGCCAAACGGATGGCGCGGTAGGTCACGTGCACCGTGGTTTCGGTGATGCCGTACATGTTGACCAAGGTTGGCTGGCGGTCGCCGAAGCGTTCGAACCAAGGACGCAGGCTTGCGACTTCGAGGGCTTCGCCGCCGAAAATCACCTGACGCAACGCCAGGTTTCGCTCGCTGGCGCAGGCAATCGGTAACAGTTGACGGAACGCGGTCGGGGTCTGGTTCAACACCGTCACGCCCTCATCACAGAGCAAGCGGTGAAACGCTTGCGGCTCGCGGCTGATGTCATACGGCACGATCACCAGACGCCCGCCAGTGCACAGCGAACCGAACAGCTCCCACACCGAGAAATCGAAGGCGTAGGAATGGAACAGCGTCCAGACATCGTCCGGGCCGAAGTTGAACTCGGCAGCGGTGGCCGTGAGCAGGCGCCCGACGTTGCCGTGGCTGAGCAAGGCACCCTTCGGCCGGCCGGTGGAGCCAGAGGTGTAGATCACGTAGGCGAGATTTTCCGGGGTCGCCAGCGCCGGCAAGTTGTCGGCGCTGTAGCCATCCAGTTGCAACGACTCCAGGCTCAACACTTGCACACCGTCGCGGGACGGCAAACCGTCGATCAGGTGTGGCTGGGTCAGCAGCAGCGTGATGCCGCTGTCTTCGATCATGTAGCTCAAGCGCTCGGCCGGGTAATGCGGGTCCAGCGGCACGTAGGCGCCGCCGGCCTTGAGAATCGCCAGCAAGCCCACCACCAGCGGCATCGCCCGCTCGGTGGCAATGCCGACCCGCACCTCTGGCCCGACGCCCTGCTCACGCAGTTTGCGCGCCAGTCGATTGGCCTGAGCGTTGAGTGCGGCGTAGGTCAGTTGCTCGCCTTCGTAGACCAAGGCGATTGCGTTCGGCCGCTCGGCAGCCTGGGCTTCGAACAAGTGGTGCAAGGTGGGCGACGGCGGTTGCGCCTGGAACGTTGGGTTCCAGTGCTGCGCCAAAGCCTCCCGTTGCAGCCGGTCAATTATTGGCAGTTCCGCCACCCGCTGCTGCGGATCCGCGACCACCGCTCGCAGTAGGTTCAGCCACTGCTCGGCGAGGCGCTTCATCGAAGCCTCATCGTACACATCAGTGGCGTAGGTCAGGCTGGCGTCCAGCGCTTCACCCTGCTCTTGAGTGTCGAGCACCAGATCGAATTGCGTGGTGTGTTGCTGCCAGTGCAGACGCTCGACCTGCAAGTCGGCAACCGTGCGCTCGACACTGGCACCCAATTGCTGTTGATGGTTGTAGAGCACCTGGAACAATGGGCTGTGATTGAGGCTGCGGTCGGGCTGCAAGGCGTCGACCAACTGCTCGAACGGCACGTCCTGATTGGCCTGCGCGCCAAGTGCTACCTGTTTAACCTGTTGCAGCAAGGTGCTGAACGTCTGCTGCCCGTCGATCTCGGCACGCAGCACTTGAGTGTTGATGAAGAAGCCGATCAGGCCTTCGGTTTCGATACGCGAACGACCGGCGCTCGGCACGCCGACGCTGATGCTCGACTGCCCGCTCTGGCGATGCAGCAAAGTCTGGAAACTCGCCAGCAACAGCATGAACAACGTCACCTGTTGTTCCTGGGCGCGTTGGCGCAAACCGGCCAGCAACTCGCGATCAACGTTCAGTGCCAGGCTGGCACCGCGCTCAGTGCGACGGGCCGGACGGGTCAGTTCACTTGGCAACTCAAGCGGTACCTGGCTGCCCGCCAGTTGCTCGCTCCACCACGTCAGTTGGCGTGCGCCCTCCCCGGCCTCCAGCCAGTCGCGCTGCCAACGGGCGTAGTCGCTGTAGTTCACCGGCAGGTTGGACAGGTTCGCCGGATGCCCTTCGACGGCGGCCTGATACAGCGCGCTGAATTCATCGACCATGATCTGCATCGACCAGCCATCGGCGGCGATGTGATGCACGGTGAGCACCAGCACGTGTTCGTCGGTGTTCACTTGCAACAGCAACACGCGCCACAGCGGACCGTTGCGCAGGTCGAACGGACGGGCGATTTCTTCGGCCACGGCATTGTCGATCGACGACTGATCGAGTGTGCGTTCATCCAGTTGCAGCGCCAGAGTGTCGTGCAGCACCGGACGCGCCTGTTGACCATCCTGTTCAAAGGTCGTGCGCAGAGTTTGATGACGGGCCTGTAACTGGGCGAAGGCTTCGCGCAGGGCGTCGTGATTCAGCGATCCCTTGAGGCGCAGCGCGGCGGGAATGTTGTAGGCCGGACTCTGTGGGTCCAGCTGCCAGAGAATCCATTGGCGCTGTTGGGCGTACGACAGGATCTGCGGCTGATCGACCGTTGCACGTTGCAGCACCGGTTGGCCGCTGACGTTCGACAGTGCGGCACGCTCGGCGAATTGCGCCAGATTGGCGGCGGAAAACAGGCTGCTCACGGACAGTTCAAGTTGCAGTTGCTGACGCACACGGGAGATCACTTGAAGCACCAGCAACGAGTGCCCGCCCAACTCGAAGAAGTTGTCGTCGCGACCCACTTGCTTGACCTGCAACACCTCCTGCCAGATCAGCGCCAGTTGCGCTTCAAGCCCTTCGGCCGGCGCCACGAACGCCCGTTGTGCATCGGCGGCTGCCGCACGCGGCAAGGCTTTGCGGTCGAGTTTGCCGTTGTTGTTGAGCGGCAGTTTCGGCAGCAGGATCAGGTGATTCGGCACCATGTATTCCGGCAACGACTGGCGTAAAACTGCTTTGAGTTCTTCCAGATAATCAGCCTGAGAAATCACCGCGCCGCTGGCCACGATATACGCCACCAGTTGCGTCCCGTCCTGAGCAATGACGGCGGCTTCGCGCACCTCCTCCCGAGCTTGCAGGCAGGCTTCGATCTCGCCCATTTCAATGCGGAAGCCGCGAATCTTCACTTGATGGTCAATGCGGCCGACGTATTCCAGATTCCCTTCAGCGTTGTAACGCGCCAAATCACCGCTGCGGTACAAACGCGCGCCCGGCTCACGGGCAAACGGGTCTGGCAGGAAACGCTCGGCGGTCAGTGCCGGGCGATCAAAGTAGCTTTGCGCCAGGCTGGCCGGAGCACCGATGCACAATTCGCCGACGCCACCGTTTGGCAACAATTGACCGGCCGCGTCCAGCACGTACAGCGCCCGACCTGCGATGGCTCGACCAATCGGGATGCCAAACGCGTCGCTGGCATCGTCGAGACGGCATTGATGAACGCTGGACACCACCGTCGCCTCAGTCGGGCCGTAGGTGTTGAGCAAACGCACGTGGGTCAAACCGGCCTGGTGCCACAAGCGCAGACCTTCGACCGACATCGCTTCGCCGCCAACGTGAACCTGGCGCAAATCACCCAGGTTGCTCACCGCGCCGCTCGCACATTCGCGGGCCAGCAAGTACCAGTAAGCGGCCGGCAAGTCCGCCACGGTCACGCCCTGCTGAACGATTTCGGCGGCGAGTCGGCCGGCATCCCACACGTCATCGCCGCGCATGATCAACGCCGCGCCGACGCACAGCGCCGGGAAGCACTGCTCGACGAAGCCATCGAAGCTGAAGGTCGCGAACTGCAACACGCGGTCGGACGCCGACAGTACTGAATAGTTGGCGGCGGTCTGGCAGAACTCGCGCAGCGCGGCATGGGCGATGGCCACGCCTTTGGGTTGACCGGTGGAACCGGAGGTGTAGATGACGTAGGCCAGATTGTCGGCGACCGCATGGTTTTGCGGATTGCTGTCGGGGTAGTCGGTGCTGTCTTCAAGGCTGAGACGTCGCACGCCGGGCACATCTTCCAGCACACCGGACTCGCACAGCAGCACATCGAGACGGCTGTCGTCGATCATGTACGTCAGGCGTTCGGTCGGGTATTTCGGGTCCAAAGGCACATAGGCCGCGCCGGCTTTGAGTACCGCCAGCAGGCTGACGATCAGTTGCGGACCACGATGCAGCGCCAGACCGACACGCGAGCCTGGGCCGACGCCGTTGTCGATCAGGCGATGGGCCAAGCGGTTGGCCTGAGCGTTCAACTGGCCGTAGCTCAACGACTGACCGCCCACCTGCAACGCCACCGCGTACGGGGTGGCTGCGGCCTGAGCCGCGATTTGTTCGTGCGCCAAAAGTGTTGTGGATAACTCAACTGCAGCCGGTTGGCTGACCGCGAGCACCGCATTTTTTCCGGCCTCATCGAGTAACTCCAGCGCGCCCAATGCCGCGTCCGGCAGCGCCACCCATTGCGCCAGCAGGTGCTGAAAATTGGCCGACAACTCAGTGACCTGAGCGGCACTGAACCGCGCCGCGTCGTAGCTGAAGTCCAGGCTCAGGCCTTCGCCCAGTTCGATGCCCAGCGTCAGCGGATAGTGCGTGCGCTCGTGGTTGTGCAGGTTGCCGAACGACAGCCCGGCCGGCGCGCCCTGTTTCAGCGCTTCGGCCACCGGGAAGTTTTCGAACACCAGCAGGCTGTCGAACAGCGCCGAACCCTGCTGCCCCGCCCAGCCCTGAATGTCGTAAAGCGGCACATGCTCGAACTCGCGCATGGCCAGGTTCAGCCCTTGCAACTCGCTCAGCCACTGACTGACGGTTTGATCCGGCTTCATCGCGCAGACCAGCGGCAACGTGTTGATGAACAGCCCAAGCTGCTCTTCGATCCCCGGCAGCGGCGCGGATCGACCGGCGACCGTGGCACCGAAGACCACGCAATCCTGGCCGGTGTAGCGTTGCAGCAACAGGCTCCAGGCCGCTTGCAGCAGGGTGTTAAGGGTGACTTTCTGCTGGCGGGCAAACTCGGCCAGACGCTGGGTCGCGCGGCTGTCGAGTGCTGCGCGATATTCCTCGTTACCTTCGGCGCCTACCGGTGGCCGCAAGGCTTCGGCCAGCAACGTTGGTGCTTGCAGCGGTGCCAATGCGGTTTTCCAGAACTGCTCGCCAGCGACGGCGGATTGCTGCTGCAACCAGCCCAGATAGTCGCGGTATTGTCCGATCGGCGCTGGCAGCGACTGCTCGGCGGCGTAGTGCTGGATCACTTCGGCGAGCAACTGCGCGTTGCTCCAGCCGTCCATCAAAATGTGATGGCTGGTGTAGATCAGGTGCCAGTCATTGACGCCCGTGCGGACCAGCTTCAAACGGAACAGCGGCGCAGTGCCCAATTCAAAACCTTGAGCACGCTCGGTGTCGCCCAGCGCATCGGTGTCGGTCGCTTCAAGCACTTCAAGCGGCAGCGCCACTTGGCGGACAATCGCCTGATGCGCGGTGTCGAGGCCCTGCCAGTGGAAACTGCTGCGCAAAATATCGTGACGCTCCAGCGCGGTCTGCCAGGCCTGAGCGAATCGCACGGGATCGAGGCCCTGGATGTCCAAACGCAACTGGCTGATGTAGGCGCCGACTTCGGGTTCGTACAGGGTGTGAAACAGCATGCCCTGCTGCATCGGCGACAGTGGATAAAGGTCTTCGAGGGTCGAGACAGCGACCGGCAATGCGTCGAGTTGCGCCTGACTGATGCGCGACAACGGGAAGTCCGACGGTGTGGCCTGGCTTTCCTCAAGCGTGCAGCAGTGCTCGATCAGCGCGTTGAGTTCCAGTGCGTAATCGTCCGCCAGACGCTGGATGGTTGCGCTGTCGAACATCTCACGGCTGAAGCCCCAGCTCAGCGACAACTCGCCGCCGTAAACCTGGCCTTCAACCGTCAGCCAGTTGCCCAATGGCGCTGAGGTGTCTTGGGCCACACCGTTGCCTTCGGTGGACGGCACGAACATCGCGCCGTCGTCGAACTGACGGTCGAACTGCCCCAGGTAATTGAAGGTGATACGTGGTTGCGGCAACGCCGCCAGTTCGGCGCGCATCGCCGGAGTGCCGAGGTAACGCAATGCGCCGTAGCCGAGACCTTTGTCCGGCACGACACGCAGTTGTTCCTTGATGGTTTTGATCGACGCGCCGAGATTGCTGGAAGGCATCAGGTTGACCGGGAACAGGCTGGTGAACCAACCCACGGTGCGGGTCAGGTCGATGTCATCGAACAGGTCTTCGCGGCCATGGCCTTCGAGCTGGATCAGCGTGCTGCCCTGCCCGCTCCAGCGGCACACCGCTCGCGCCAGGGCAGTCAGCAACAGGTCGTTGACCTGCGTGCGATAGGCCGCCGGGGCCTGTTGCAGCAGTTTGCGGGTTTGCTCGGTGTCGAATTTGAGTTCGAGTTTCTGCTCGAAGCGGTTTTCCAGCGCGCCAGTTGGACGGTCGCACGGCAGATCGTTCGGTGCGTCGCGCAGTTGGGCCTGCCAGTGACCGAGGCTGTTTTCAAAGGCTGGAAGATGATCGTGCAGACGGGCGACCCAGCGTTGATAGGGGCTGGTTCTCGCCAGCGAAACAGGGCTGCCGCTGTAGAACTGCTGAAGATCTTCCAGCAGCACACGCCAGGAAACACCGTCCACCACCAGGTGATGAATGACCAGCAGCAAACGTTGCGAGCCGTCGGCCATCGCCACCAGCAGTGCGCGCAGCAACGGGCCGTTCTGCAGATCAAGACTGCGCTGGGCTTCGTTGCACAGGGCATTGAGTTCTTCAACCGATTGCGCCTGACGCTGCCACAACACCGATTCAGTAGTCGGCGCCGCGTAGGCTTGCTGCCAACCGTTTTCGGTCTGCTCGCAGCGCAGACGCAAGCTGTCGTGATGAGTCAGCAACTGCTCTAAAGCACGATCCAGCGCCTCGACGCTCAACGCCTCGCGCGGCACCAGCAGCAGCGACTGGTTCCAGTGCTGACGCTCAGGAATGGCTTGTTCGAAGAACCACTGTTGTACCGGCGCCAACGCCACCGCGCCAATGGCCGGACCTTGGTCGATCAACGGCTGCTCGCCGCTGCGGGCGGCCTGGGCCAGGCTGCGGACGGTCTGGTGCTGGAACAGGTCTTTGGGGCTCAACACGACCCCGGCCTGACGCGCACGGCTGACCACTTGCATCGAGACGATGGAGTCGCCGCCCAGTTCGAAGAAGTTGTCTTCAAGACCGACGTTGTCGATGGCCAGCACGTCCTGCCAGATCGCCGCGAGGGATTTTTCCATCGCAGTGCGCGGCGCGACGTGTTCGCGTTGTTGCTGGGTACCGTCAATCGCCGGCAAGGCCTTGCGGTCGAGTTTGCCGTTGGGGGTCAGCGGCAGCTGTTCGAGGAACAGCAGAAATGCCGGGACCATGTAGTCCGGCAAATGTCGGCGCAGCGCAGCTTTCAGGGTTTCACGCAGGGTCGCTTGAGCGTCGAGATCGTCCAGCAACATGGCCGGATCGGATGGCACGATGTAGGCGACCAGTTGCTGACCGTTGACGCCGTCCTGTACCAGCACCGCCAGCTCACGCACGGCGTCCTGCTGCAACAGCCGCGCTTCGATTTCACCGAGTTCGATGCGGAAACCGCGGACCTTGACCTGATGGTCGATGCGCCCGACGTATTGCAGCGTGCCGTCGGCCTGATAACGGGTCAGGTCGCCGGTGCGGTACAGGCGCTCGCCATTGCTGGCGAACGGGTTAGGCACGTATTTTTCGGCGGTCATGCCCGGACGCGCCAGGTAGCCGCGGGTGATGCCGGCACCAGCCAGGTACAGCTCGGCGGACACGCCTTGAGGTACCGGTTGCAGGTCGGCGTCCAGCAAATAGCTGGCGGTGTGTTTGAGCGGGCGGCCGATGTTTGCGCGACCACCGGCCTCGCGACGGGTCCAGGTTGAGTACGTGGTGTCTTCCGACGGACCGTACAAATCGTAGACATGCTCGACGGTCGGCTGCTGATACAACGCATCCACCAGGCTCTGCTTCAGCGGCTCGCCGGCAAGGTTGATGATGCGCACGCTCGGCGGGATCTGCCCGTCACGCTGCAACGCATTGATCGCCGACGGCACGGTGTTGATCAGGCGCACTTGATCACGGGCCGGCAGCTGCGGTAATTCCAGGGCATTGCGGGCAATGATCAGCGAGCCGCCGTTGGCCAAGGTCACAAACAACTCCCACACCGACAGGTCGAAGCACACCGACGTCGAGGCCAGCACGCCTTGAATGTCTTCGCGGCTGTAGACCGACTGCGACCAGTCGATCAGCGCCAGCACGTTGCGATGGGCGATGGCCACGCCTTTGGGCTTGCCGGTGGAACCGGAGGTGTAAATCACGTAGGCGAGGTTATCCGGCGTGACGCGGGTCACCGGCGCGCTGCTTGGGTAATCGGCACACTCCATACCTTCCATCAGCAGGACTGGGGTGTCGGCGGCGACGGTCAATGTCGCGGCGACAGCCTGTTCCGTCAGCAGCACCAGGGCGCGGCTGTCTTCAAGCATGTAGGCAACGCGTTCGGCGGGGTAATCCGGGTCCAGCGGCACGTAGGCGCCACCGGCCTTGAGCACGGCCAGCAACGCTACCAGCAAGTTTTCGGAGCGCTGCATCGCCACGCCGACCCGGACTTCCGGGCCCACGCCCAGCTCGATCAGCTTGTGGGCCAGGCGGTTGGCCCGAGTGTCGAGTTCGGCGTAAGTCAGCTGCTTCGTGCCGAAGGTCACCGCCAATGCATCCGGGCTCGCGGCGGCTTGCCGGGCGATCAACTCATGAATGCACAGGTCCTGGGCGAAGCCTTCGTCAGCGCGATTCCAGTCATGCACGATGCGCTGATATTCGACTGTCTCAAGCAGCGGCAAATCGCTGATGCGTTGTTGCGAATCACTGACCATGCCGTGCAGCAAATGCGTCCAGTGCTGCGCCATACGCGCGATGGTCGCGGCGTCGAACAGGTCGTTGGCGTAGGTCAGCGCGGCGTGCAGCTTGCCGCGCTTCTCGTAAGTATCCAGCGTCAGATCGAACTGAGTTGTGCGCCCTTCCCACTCGATCACGCCCAGCGCCAGACCGGACGCGGTGCTGACCGTAGAAATGTCCGCGACCTGCGGCTGGTGGTTGTACATCACCTGGAACAGCGGCGTGTGGCTGAGGCTGCGTTCCAGCTTCAGCGCTTCGACCAGGCGCTCGAATGGCAAATCTTGATGAGCCTGGGCGCCGAGGGCGGTTTCCTTGATGGCGCGCAGCAAGTCGTCGACCCGGATTTGACCGTCGAGCTGGGTGCGCAGCACTTGGGTGTTGACGAAGAAGCCGATCAGCCCTTCGATTTCGGCGCGGTTGCGGTTGGCAATCGGCACGCCGACGCGGATGTCGGTCTGCCCGGTGTAGCGATGCAGCAGCGCGTTGAACGCGCCGAGCAACAGCATGAACAGGGTGATGTTGTGTTTCTGCGCCGTGGCCCGCAGTTGCTCGGCCAGTTGACCGTCGACCGCGAATTCGTAACGGGTGCCGCGATAGCTCGGCATCGCCGGACGCGGATGATCGGTGGGCAGCTCCAGCACCGGATGCTCAGCGCCCAGTTGCGCCTGCCAATAGTCGAGTTGGCGCGCCTGTTCGCCGGCCTCCAGCCAGCGGCGTTGCCACAGGGCATAGTCGCTGTACTGGATCGGCAATGGAGCGAGTTGCGGTTGCGCGCCCGCCTCGAAGGCGTCGTAGCAGCGGATGAATTCGTCGATCAGCACGTTCATCGACCAGCCGTCGGAAACGATGTGGTGCAGGGTCAGTAGCAGGACGTGTTCCTGCTCGGCGAGTTTGAGCAAGGTGACGCGCAGCAGAGGGCCGGCCGAGAGATCGAACGGCAACACTGATTGCTGCTCGGCCGCGCGGGCGACTGCTTGCTCACGTTCATTAGCCGACAATGCGCTGAAATCCACCTGATCGATCACCAGAGGCGCGCTGGCCGGCACTTGCAGCAGGTTGCCGTCGGCCTGACGCTGGAACACCGTGCGCAGGGTTTCGTGGCGCGCGACGAGGCTAGCGAAGGCTTGCTCCAGCGCTGACAGATTCAGCAGCCCGGTCAGACGCACCGCGCCGGGCAGGTTGTAGGCGCCGCTTTGCGGGTCCAGCTGCCAAAGAAACCACATGCGCTGCTGGGCGTACGACAACGCCTGGCGATCGTCGGCTTCAACGCCGGCAGGAATCGGAAAACGGGCGAAATCAACGCCCTCCTTGTGCAAGGCCGCAAGGAACATCTGGCGCTTTTCCAGGGGCAACCCGATAAACCGGCGAGCTAGTTTCAAGGAGTCTTCAGCATTCATTTCTTAGCATCCGGATCAGTGGCGGGAAGCACAAAGGCACGTCGTCCCTATAAAACGAATGCAGACCGGAAAAATTAGCGAATGAGAACAAGTATCAGAAAGGAAGGTTGTAGCGAGGAAAGTCAGGTTGTAGCAATTCAAAATAATGAAATGGCTACCCCCGCCGCCCCCTGTGATCGCCCACTAAGCTTTCACA
>NZ_JASBRE010000014.1 GCF_029960815.1 Pseudomonas sp. AL03 | reverse complement strand
CCACATCAGTGGGCGCCTGCCTGAGCTACGCAAGGTGTGTTGCCCATCCGCTTACGATCAAGAGCATCGAGCGGAACAACGTTGCTGAAGTTTTCATGGAAAAGTCTTTCCTAAAATCCTGAGGTTAAGCCTCTGTGGTCAGGTCGCCCCTGCCTTTTCGGCAGAAGAGCGGTCGTCTTTGGATTACTGTTTAACGCTCAGGTAATCACCGGTCGTTTTCAGTGAGATGGTCACGTCGCTGTTGCTGCGATTACGCCAGAACCAGCCATGGGTGCCGTCAAAAATGGCGGTGAACTCGCCCTTATCGCCTTTGACTTGCTTGCCTTTGGTGTAACTGTGGAAATAGCCCTTTTCTGCCTTGTAGGGCTCACCATGGGTGTCGTAATTCACAGGGCCCCCAGCCGTTGTCCACTCATAGCTGACGGTGGTGTTCTTCAACATTTCCAGCTTGATCTCTGTCCCTTCACCTGGCTTGAGCGTGACGGTCATCTGATCAGTCTTTGACGCAGGGGCGGCTACCACAGGTTCCGCTACCGGCTTTGCCGCAGGCTGAACTTGTGCGACTTGCAAAGCCGGAGCGGCCGCGACGGGTTGTGGTGGAGCGGCATCGGCCAGGGCCTCTTGTGCGAGGGTGATTTTTAGTTCACCCATTTGCGTCAGGCCCAATGCTCGGCCCACGCCTGTTGGATCAATGGCGTATTCCGAAGGCATGACGACCGTCACCAAAAGGCCGACTGCGGTGAGTAGCGCGATGACTGTCGAACGCACTAACTGGCGGCTGTTGGGTAATTCGTTAACGGTTGGAAGTGGAGTATTGAACATGGTCAGAATTCCTTACGCAGAGACAAACAGGCCGACTAGCTGGTAACCCATCAGCAGGAAACCGGCACTCATCATGGCGACGTTGGCGGCATAGGCGTGGCGCCAAAAACTGGCGGTGCGCCGCCAATACCCCATCAGAATGAGAATCGAGCTAAGGGCCAGCAACTGGCCTATCTCGACGCCGACGTTGAACGCAAGCAAGTTGGGAATCAGCCCGTCGGGCGAGATTTCGTACTCCTGGATCTTGGTTGCCAGACCAAAACCATGGAGCAGGCCGAAGACCAGCGTGGCCACCTTGGTATTGGGTTGGTAACCGAGCCAGCGCTGGAACGCGCCCAGGTTGTCGAGCGCCTTGTACACCACCGAGAAGCCGATGATGGCGTCGATCACGTAGGAGCTGATGCTTATTTCCGTGAGCACACCGAGCAGCAGCGTGACCGAGTGGCCCACAGCAAATAGCGTGACGTAGAGGCCTACATCCTTCAGGCGGTAGAGGAAAAAGATCACCCCGAAGAGGAACAGCAAGTGGTCATAGCCCGTCATCATGTGCTTGGCGCCCATGTAGATAAAGGGCAGCAACATGACGCCAGAACTTTCCTGGATGAAACCCTTGTCCCCCTCGGCAACGGCGTGAGCCAGCGCCTCGGGCATGCCAAAGAAGAGTGAAGCGATAAACAAAAACAGCAGCAGTAGCGGGCGACAGGAGGGCACAGTGAATGCGCCCACGCCGCTCATAGAGTGCGAATGCATGGATAAAATCCTACGTTGCAGTGATCTTGGGCCGCAGCGCGGCCATGGTCAGGATGCGAACGAAGGACGGGGTGGGCGCTTGATCAAGAATATCGGCGGACGGGGAACTGCATATTGCGGGGCATCAACCCGCACCGATAGCTTGGGTTGTTCGGCCAAAATCAACAGGGAAGTGAGCTGCGGTGTCTCGTGCTGGTGGTCTGGGGTCAGCGGCGAATGAAAGTGATCTGAACAGCTCGCGCAGGAAAGTGAGGCTTCTTGCTCGCCGTGGGAGTGGTAGGCGTCTTGCTTAATCTCCCAGGCAGGCTGTTTCGTCGCCACCGACAACGTATAGGTATGCCCGGCCCAAGCCATCAAAACGGCGAGAGCAAGCGCGAATACCACCGTTTTTGTCAGGGATCTACTGAGCATGTTGATCGTCTTTTAACTCGCTTTTTTGCTGCGGTGATGCGTTTGACCTAACCCCCCTAGGGGGATAGCATGCCAGCGTAATTCATTGAGACCAAAGGCTCAAGCCATGGATGAACACAAACATAGCCATCCCCACACTCACCGAAGTCATGATGCCATTATCAAGCGCCTCAAGCGTGCGGACGGCCATCTACGCAGCATCATCACCATGATAGAAGAAGGTCGCGAATGCGTCGACATCGCCCAGCAACTGCATGCCGTTGAAAAAGCAGTGTGTCAGGCCAAGCGAACGCTCATCCAGGATCATATCGATCACTGCCTGGAGAATACCGTCTCAGCCTTAAACAATGGCGAGCGTGCACCGCTGGAAGCGTTCAAGCAAATCACCAAGTACCTCTAGGTCTGACATGCCCAGTTTCGCTGAACTCTTGTAGCAGGGCGGATCTAACCCTTGGATATGACGACCGCCAGTTCAACTCAACACAATCCATCCAGTAGCCGTAGCAGCAGCCTTGACCTGATCAAGTGGCTCGCGATGCTGACCATGGTGATCGACCACCTTCGGTTGCTGTGGCCAGACATGAGCAGCCTGTTCATTCCTGGAAGACTCTCTTTTCCCTTTTTCTGCCTCGCCGTTGCGGAGTTTGAGACCTATCCATTGCTGGCTTTAAGTACGGCTTTTACCGCTCCGCTGATCGGACTTTGGCTTCTGCGCCAGACGTTCACGTTCAAGGTATGGCCAGTGCAACACTGGGGTTACTGGTTCTATCCGGGTCACCTTGTCGCATTACAGGCCCTTCGTTTTCTAGTCTGAACTGTGGGTGATCAAACTCAGAAAATCATGAATGCCCTGTGATCAATACGGCCATCGACGATGCTGATCATCGATGACATAAGGGTGTTCGTGACTCGCTCCATCGTGACCTTCTAAATGAGTGTGGCCGTCCGGCAGATTCTGATGGGTGTGCCTAATAGACTCTTGGTCATGAGCAGGACGCCAAATCACGACGCTGACCACCAATGCTCCACCTGCCACGATGGCAAGTCCCACGAAAGAGGCAGTGAGGCTGATATTGGCGCCCAGCCAACCGGCCAGTGGATAAGTGATCAGCCAACAGGCATGGGAAAGTGCAAATTGCGCTGCAAAAAGGGCTGGACGATCCTCGGCATGCGACGACCGACGCAGCAGTCGTCCGCTGGGCGTTTGTGCCAAGGAATATCCCACACCGAGTACCAACCACAGAGGCAGCAGGAAGTTGTAGGTGCTCAGGTTGATGCCAACTGCCAAGCCCGCAACCAGGATCCCACCGCCAAACAGCATTGCTGTCCGGTCTTTTATGCCTTTCAGAAGGCGAGGTAAAATCAGTGCGGCGATCATAGATCCACCCCCAAAAGCAGCGAGCGCTAATGCGGTTGAACTCTGAGGCAAAGCGAATCGAGACTGTACCAACACAACGGTATTAACGATGACCATGGCGCTGGCCGCAGCCACCGTTAGATTAAGGGCTAGTAGTCCCCGCAAGCGCGGTGTGGCCAGAAATATGCGCAATCCTCGGGTGGTTCGCTCAAAGATACTGCGCCTTTGAGTCGTCTTCGCCTTTGGCAGTAATACCGTCGAGACCAGCGCTGCTGAGGCCAGAAAGCCAATCACCGTTCCGACGAATAGGTTATGGAAACTGATCACCGTCAGCAGTACGGCTGCGAGCATGGGGCTGGCGACACTTTCAAGATCGTAGGCAAGGCGAGATAACGACAAGGCGCGAGTGTAATCCTCTTCATCCGACAGTATGTCTGGGATGGTGGCCTGGAAGGTCGGGGTGAATGCAGCAGAGGCCGATTGAAGTACAAAAATCAGCACGTAGATTTGCCATACTTCCGTGACGAAAGGCAGGGCAAGCGCAACGAGGGCTCGCACCAAGTCCAGTGATACGAGCATCGCCCGTCGCGGCAGACGTTCCGCAAAAGCCGCCGCAATCGGTGCTACGCCAATATAGGCGGTCATTTTAATTGCCAGCGCGGTGCCGAGCACTGCCCCGGCCTGTGCTCCCGCAAGATCGAATGCCAGTAACCCCAGCGCAACAGTCGCGAGGCCTGTTCCGACAAGGGCAATCACTTGAGCCAGGAAGAGATGTCGGTATGTTCGGTTAGCCAGGATTTTCAGCATTTGAAGTCTCGGGCGGCCAAGCGCTTGGTCAGGAGGGTTTACGACGAATACTTATCACGACGCCGACGTCAAGGACCAAGCCCATCTTTGCCGAGAAAGGTTGCAGAACTTCTCAACCGCAAAGGACTAATGGCTTAGCTTTGAGCGAAGCATTCGTATCCTCCCCAGGGGGATATTAGGCGATCCTAAGCTATTGGCTGTGTTAGCTCAAGAAAAGGTCCTGTCACTTACCGCGTCGAATGCTGAGGGGACTAAGCAAGCACACTTGCTCAATGAAGGCACTTAGCCATACGCTGCAAGGCGTGAGAGTCCTCACCCTTCATAAAAACCTGAGCATGGAATTAGCCCAATGAAACTATCTGTCCTTCTGATCTCTTCCGTTATCTCGATTTTTTCCATGGCTGCCTTCGCGCATAGCGGCGGCACTGATTCAAAAGGTTGCCATCGCAACCATAAGACGAACGACTACCACTGCCACTAAGTCGCAAAAGCCCAGCCCTGGGCTGGGCTTCAATGTGAACAGGCCTCTTCACGCGTGCGGAGGCCAGTTACGCCTTTGCTTTAGGCCGCGTTAAGCTCAACAGTGATGTGAACCAGTTCCTCATGCACTGACAAGAGGTCTTTGAAGTAAGCCGGTGTCGCATTTTGGTCAGTCGTCAAACTCAGGATGCAGGCATATTTCCCTTTACCTACACGCCATACATGAAGGTCACTAATCTGTGCAGAAATGGGGCTGGAGGCGATGACTTCCCGGACCTCTTCGACGACAGGGGAATCCATTTCCGCATCCAGCAATACGCCGCTGGTTTGACGAATCAAACCATACGCCCAGCTCGCAACCAATCCGGCACCCACTATGCCCATGACTGGGTCAAGCCACGCCGCCCCCCAGAATTTGCCCCCGATCAACGCCAGAATGGCCAGCACCGACGTAGCGGCGTCCGCCAATACATGCATGTAAGCGGAACGCAGGTTCAAGTCATGATGCCCATGCCCATGCCCATGATCGTGGTCGTGATGTGTGTGGGCATGACCATCCTTGAGTAACCAGGCGCAGGCGATATTCACGAGTAATCCCACAACACCGATAGCGATCGCCTGGTCGTAGTGAATTGCAGAAGGGGAGATCAACCGTTCAATCGATTGATAGAGCATCAACCCCGCCACCATGATCAGCAGGATCGCGCTGGTGTAACCCCCTAGAACTTCCATTTTCCAAGTCCCGAAGGCAAAGCGGGTGTCATTGGAAAATCGTCTTGCAGCCGCATAAGCCAGGACAGAGAGTCCCAAGGCCAAGGCATGAGAGCTCATATGCCAGCCATCAGCAAGCAGTGCCATTGAGTTGTAGAACCATCCACCGGCAATCTCTGCAACCATCATCAATGCAGTTAGAATCATCGCTCGACGAGTGTTTTTCTCAGCTAAGGGGTTACCCTCGTCGAAAACGTGAGAGTGGCCCTGACCGTCGGAGATTGCTGGAGATGACATGGGTTGCAGTCCTGCTTAATGAGCAAAAATATACTATACCCCAGTATAGATACTTGAAGAAGGTACCGCCGCATGCCACATACCATTCACGACAAGAAACGACTGCTGACTCGTGTCAGACGCATCAAGGGACAAGCAGAGGCGCTGGAGCGTGCGCTGGAACAAGAGGTGGAGTGCTCCGCTGTTTTGCAACAGATCGCAGCGGTGAGGGGCGCGGTGAACGGATTGATGGCAGAGGTGCTTGAAGGGCATATCCGTGAGCATCTGGGGGCTGAAGCCGTCACACCAGAACAACGTCAAGAAGACCTGGATCAGGTCATCTCGGCCCTGCGCTCATATCTGAAATGAGCCCAAGAGAATTGTGCATGTGGGCGTTAACGCTGGAGCAGATCAGCGCACTCAGGCGCTGACCTTGGAAGGAAAACCCAACGCTTCAACAGCAGCGCGGACCCGCTCTGGGCTTTCAATGCTTCAACGTTGACCTTGCCGATAGCACGGTCGACCGAAACCGCTGCCTCGCTATCCAACGACTGAATGGCTTTGGTAATTTTGCTAACACAGCTACCGCAACCAATGCCCGATACGTCTAAGACAAACAAAGGAGTGTCCGCCATGGCGAGCACGGTCACGATTACGGTTAATGGCAACGACCACCAGAAGCAACGGGTGAAATCCTGAGCTCGGGGTTTTCCTCCGTTTCAGCCTTGGCATCGCAGGTTCTAATTCCATGCCGCATTTAGGACAGCTGCCGGGGCCTGGTTGTCGTATCTCTGGGTGCATGGGGCAAGTGTATTCAGTGCCCAGCGGTGGCTCAGCCGCGGGCTCGGTGTTACCAGCGGGATTGGGACCCGACGGATTCGCAGCATAACGTGAGATTTTATCGGATGAACGTGATCATGACCTCGGTAACTCGTGGTGTTAGACATGACTAGTTCCCTTTATCGTCCTTGTTGGATTCCGAGCTCACGTGTCGACCATGGCCGCCGTGACCGTGCCCGAAAAAATGCATCAACGGGCAGATCAACAGGATCAGATAGGGCAGATAAGGTGAAATGTGGCCGAAGTGTTCCCGGACGACGTAGAAAACACCGATCGCAACCAGCATGATCAGTACGACACCTGTTTTGCTCCTCCAGAAGGAAGAAGGCGAATGTCCAACCGAATGCGGATGGTTAGTCATGATGTGGTCCTCAGTGTCCTGGCAAGAGCTGCGGTGACGTCTGCGACTCAGAGTAGTCAACGCTCGCTCTGAGGCTGTGATATCGATCAAGCCGCGTTTACTTCACGTCAAACTGACCCACCATTCCCGACTGATAATGGCCCGGAACGTTGCAGGCAAACTCCAGGCCTGTGGTCTTGGAAAAGGTCCAGATAAGCTCTTTGGTTGTTCCAGGTTCGATCAGAACACTGTTCGGGTCGTTGTGCGCCATCCCGACCATCTTCATCCCCCCCATGCTGTGCCCCATATCGCTCATGGCTTGCCCTTTTCCGGTAGGACTGAGCGTGCCGTTCTGGAGCATAGCGGCCATCTCTTTTTGATGCGCGGCATGAGCAGCTGCTTTGGCGATGTTGAATTCATGTAGCAGCGAGCCTTCGTTGCGCAGAACGAAGCGAACCGTCTCTCCAGGTTTAACATCTATGTTTTTGGGCTCAAAGGAGATATCGCCCATTTTCACTTCAACCGTGCGGGTAACCTCGGCCGATACTCCAGGCTGACCAATGTCATCTTTCCCGTGACCAACGCTGGCCATGGCTGTAGAACCGAGGAAAAAAGTTATTGCAGCGCAAACCGGGATAGCAAATTTCGCTTTCATAGAGACCTCAAAGTGAAAGTGAGTAGCAGGGGTTATGCTAAGGAGACTGAGTTGCCAGTTAACTGACCTGAACACTACTTTCGGTCAGTATCTGAAATAAAACTCGGCGTCTAAGCGACGCCGTTTGAACCTGATGAGGCACGGAAAACCATGAACATAGAGCCTTTACGGATGCTTCTCTGAAAGCATCAGTTTGTGCTCACGTTGCATTTGGCTCAGAACGTCATCGACGATTTTGTCGTGCTTCTCCATCCAGGCAAGATGCTGTCGAGGTGTCATCGACGCGTCGGGATGATCTTTATGAAGTTCGCTCATGAGATTGCTAAGCATGTCCATATGCTCTTTCATGTACGCAAGGCGTTGTCCCTCGGGGGCTTTTTCGGCTTGCACCAGAACGACTTCGGCTACATCCCGCATGTTTTCCATGTTTTCCATGCGTTCCATCACTCGATCTCCGCCGCCCTCAGCCCATACCGAGGCCGAGTTGAAAGTGCTCATGATCCAACCCTAGACAACGCTGGCTGACATCCACCTGAAGCCAGGATTACATTTCTGTCAGCTTCTGGTTGGCGGGACCTATTCAATGCAAACTCAGCCCATTATCACTTCGAGAGCCACCCCATGAGACTTCTGGTTGCTGAAGACGAACCGAAAATAGGTATCTATTTGCAACAGGGCCTGACTGAGGCGGGGTTTAATGTTGATCGTTTCACCAACGGCACCGAGGCCCTTCAACACGCCCTGAGCGAAGCATATGACCTGCTGATTCTGGATGTCATGATGCCGGGACTGGATGGGTGGGAAGTCCTTCAGAAGGTGCGTTTGTCAGGGAAGGACGTCCCGGTACTTTTTCTGACTGCGCGAGACCGTGTTGAAGATCGAGTCAAGGGTCTTGAGCTCGGAGCTGATGATTACCTAATCAAACCTTTCGCATTTTCTGAATTGCTGGCTCGGGTCAGGACGCTGCTACGTCGTGGTAATAACGTAGCCTCACCAACCCATATGAAATTGGCTGATCTAGAGGTAGATCTGCTCAAGCGCCGGGCTATTCGGGGAGGTAAACGCATAGATCTTACGGCCAAAGAGTTTGCGCTGCTGGAACTGCTGCTCCGGCGCCGAGGCGAAGTGCTGCCGAAGTCGCTCATTGCCTCGCAAGTCTGGGACATGAACTTCGACAGCGATACCAACGTAATCGAGGTTGCGGTGCGAAGGCTTAGGGCGAAGATTGATGACGAGTTTGAGGTCAAGCTGATCCAGACCTGCCGCGGCATGGGCTACATGCTCGATGCACCGGCTTCGGAATCGGAATCGGAATGAACCGTCTATCCCTGACTACACGCATGAGCCTGATGTTCATGCTTGCGGTAACGGCGGTGCTAACCGTCGCCGGGCTCAGCTTTAATAACCTCAGCCGGCATCACTTCTTAATGCTCGATCAGCAGGCCCTGAACGAAAAACTCCACTCGACCCAAAGAATTTTGGGAGAGCTGAATAGTATCGATCAATTCGACGAGTTAAAGCCCGAGTTGCAGGCTTTGCTCGGAGCTCACCGTGATTTGACGGCCCTGATCCTTGACAGTGACGGGAGGCTGATTTTCGCTGATCCAGGGCCAGTAAATGTTCCGAAAGAGTTCATCTCGACGACAAACAACACTGTGTGGGAATGGCAGGACCAGGAGCAGATGTTCCGTGGTTTGACCGCACCAGCGACGGTCACCGGTCAGAACAAGCCGTTGACCGTAATTTTGATCTTTGATGTTACTCAACACATGTCCTTCTTCGAGACGCTCCAGCGATGGTTCTGGGTAGGGCTGGTGATCAGTGCGCTCGTCAGCGCCACTTTAGGCTGGATGGTTGCACGCAGTGGCATGCGTCCTATTCGTCAGGTGACCATGGTCGCGGCGTCGATGTCAGCCAAATCACTGAAAGAACGCATCCCCTTGGCGCTGGTCCCAAAAGAGCTGCAACAGATGGTGTCCTCGTTCAATGCGATGTTATCCCGGCTGGATGATGCTTTTGTCCGGCTATCAAATTTTTCAGCGGACATTGCTCACGAGTTGCGCACCCCGCTCAGCAACCTGATGACCCATACCGAAGTGGTGCTCTCTAGGAAGAGGGATACTGAGGACTACGAAAACAATCTGTATTCGAATCTGGATGAATTGAAACGTATGTCGCGGATGATTGATGACATGCTCTTCCTGGCGAAGTCCGATAACGGATTGATCAAGCCTGAGAACAAACCGATAGACCTACTGGACGTCGTGGAGAAACTGCTCGAATACTACCGCCTGCTCGCGGATGAGCGCGGTATCGAATTGACTGTTTCGGGAGCAGGACGTGTCCGGGGTGACGTGTTGATGTTGCACAGAGCCATCTCGAACTTGCTGTCGAACGCTCTACGTTACACCCCTGAGGGACGAACCATCAGGATCGACATCCAACAAAAAAACACATCGACAATAGTGACGGTCGAAAACCCTGGAGAGACCATCGCGCCCGAGCACCTTGAAAAGCTCTTCGATCGCTTCTACCGCGCAGATCCGGCCCGGCGCGAAGGAAGCCCCAGCAACGCTGGGCTGGGGCTCTCAATTACGCGGTCGATCATAGAAGCCCATGAAGGCAAGATCTGGTGTACCTCATTCAATGGAAAAACAGCCTTCCACATGGAACTTCCGAGTGCCGGATGACACCCTACAATTCTGGACCAGAGAGCACGCGCAAAGCTTACTGAAATGTAATCCAACAGTCGGCAGTCATGTGGCATCGTGTCCTAGCTCTATAGCGCGGTCACCCTGATCTGTTACCTAGCTTCAGTAGGCGACATACGCTTGGTATTCGCCTGTGGTTTTGAACCGGAATTGAGAAGTAAAAATTAGATCTACTCCACCAAACCTCGAACCAACAGCTTATGCTGTGAGGAGTCTTGCATGTCTTTCTTTAAAACTACTACCGTAGCTGTTGTACTTACCGCCGGTTTGCTCGTGAGCGCTATCGCCCAGGCGCATCCCAAGCTGGTGTCTTCTACCCCGGCGGAAGGCTCGACGTCTGCGGCACCTTCCAAGATCGAATTGCACTTCTCGGAGAACCTAACGACACAGTTTTCGGGGGCTAAGCTGATCATGACTGACATGCCGGGTATGCCAAATTCCCCCATGGGTGTTAAAGCAGGCGTCGCAGGTGGCGACGACCCGAAAATGATGGTTATCACACCCGCAGCTCCGCTAACCACCGGTACTTATAAGGTCGAATGGCGAGCGGTCTCTTCCGACACCCACCCCATCACAGGCAACTTCTCTTTTAAAGTGAAATGATTCATGAGCGACTCAATCAACATCGCCCTTCGCTTCGCTCTATACTTAGACCTGATGCTGCTGTTTGGATTAGCCATTTTTGGCTTGTATAGCCTCAGGGGCAAGGAACGGGTATCCGGCGCTGTCTTTAACTTTGAGTCGCTCCTTTTCGGTGCCGCATTTGTTGGTGTACTTCTGTCTCTTGCCGCTATGTTGTTACTTGCGAAAGCAATGAGCGGCGTTTCAGAATTTATGGAACTTCACCACCACATCTTCGAAATGGTTCTTACTGGCACCGACGTCGGGCTCACTTGGATGGTCCGAATAGCAGTACTTATACTGGCAGGTATTGCCGTCACACTTAACAAGCGCTTTCCAACACTCAGTCTATGGGCGGTTACCGTCTTCGGTGCTATAGCTCTCGCTACCCTGGCGTGGACAGGGCATGGCGCTATGGACGAAGGCAATCGTCGTTATATACACTTCACTAGTGATATCCTTCACCTTTTGGCTGCCGGCGGTTGGATGGGAGCACTGGCCGCATTCGCTTTACTACTGCGTGCGAAGGGACTAAACGGCGGACAGGAAGTACGGACTCTCTCCCGTGTCCTGACTGGATTTGAATCAGCTGGTGCGCTGATCGTTGTGATTTTAAGCATTACTGGAATAGCAAATTACCTTTTCATTGTAGGTCCAACCCTGGACGAGGTGATGCTCACTAACTATGGCATGCTTCTATTTCTGAAGGTTTTACTCTTCGCAGGGATGATCATATTGGCGACGCTAAATCGCTTCCATTTGAGCCCGCTATTAGCGCGCTCAATCAAGGAAGGGGACCACGTTGTCGCCGTCAACGCTTTACGACGTAGTATGACGCTGGAGTTCTCCGTTGCAATAGTGATAGTGTGCCTTGTCGCTTGGTTAGGAACGCTGAGTCCAGAAATGCAAATGGATATTGAAATGAAAATGGATATGAGCACAATGCAGAGTCAATAAATCGCATAGCTTGCCACTACCTGAATCACTGATACTTCAGACACAAAAAACCACACTCATCTCATCAATTTCCAGTCTTTGGCGACTTGACACTGGTCGCCGCATCCAAAATCCATGTTGCAAAGTAGCGAATCTCCGTGTAGGCGCTTGCTTCTCAGCGCCCATCAAATAAAATAAATCACCTGAGCGCTAGACGAACAAAATCCATGCCAGATGAGACTTTTCACTCCAGAGTTTCGCGATACCATTTTCTATCTGAAAGTCGAAGTGAGCATGAAACATTTATGGATTTATTCCATTCAGCGCGATTTCCTTTAAATGATGTAACTGATCACGGCTTGGCCGTAACCGTCCGGCCAGTACCCACCCTGAGACCCTCCAAAATCAGCAAAAATAGTGTCCATCATTTTTTAGCGGACACTATCTTGGATATCATCCCCCCAGTCCGTCGACCCGGTCGCCGCCCCAACTTTCCGCCAGTTCAAACGCAAAGTTGTCGAAGCCACGTTCCAGTCTGGCGCCTCCGTGTCGTTGATCGCTCGCGAACATGACGTCAATGCCAACCTGGTCTTTCGTTGGCGGCAGCGTGTCTCTGCCCGGATGGCTCAGCTCTTTGGAAAGGGGCGGCTGAACGTCGGCGACATTTACCGACTTGAAAGTCTGATCGGTACGATCTACGAAAGAAAGGTTGAGACGCCGGTAAAAGTCGGAACCTTCGACGGCATGAAGCCACGTGTCAGCGGCTGGGCTGACGTGATAGGTCACAACACCATTTTCGTTGATGACAAAGACCCTCTAACCCACGGGTTCCAGCTCGCATAAAGAGTTGGTCACGGCGTCAGCGGTTGATTCTTCGGATGCGCAGATTCAACCGTGGTTTGCACAATGGCTTAGTTCGTCAGTGTAAAGAAGCGAGGCGTAACGTGATCGAACGACGGGATTTCAGCGGGTGTATGAAAGGTAAAAACCTGCGCTATCTGGAAGAGACTCGGAGTGAGCCGGCGGCTCATGCTCGCGCAGGATTTTTACTGCTCGAGCACTTCTCGCTGCCTGCATTTACGCAGGAGCTCGATACGATGGTCACTGCCAACCTTTTGCGTCCTACGTTGTTCTCGTCACGCACCTTTGGATTGCAGGATGGTGAGGTAACGAGTGATCTCGGCCTGGTGATTCGACCGGATGCGCGTTTGGAGGTCGCAGCACCACCGCACCGAACTCAAAGTCAATCACGAGCTGATCAGCATCCTCCAAACAGCATCGGGACTTGGTATCACACTGGCCGGGGTGTGAAATGGAGCGTGGTTTTTGGGCGTGTCAGGTTTGCTTGAAGGGTATCGTTGTGCGATTCATACCGAGCACCGACCCGCACTCGCAGAAATTTCAAAAGTCACGCATGTCACCAGTGAAGCATTTGTCATGGATCGAGACAGGCTCACGGCTTCTAGGTGCTTTTCACAGGGCCTTGGAGTGGATCAAGGGGCTGCACGGCAAGGCGCTCGTCGAAGGCATCGAAGACATTCTATCTTCGAAGAGTCGCGGTATCGGCGTATCAAACCGACGCAGAACATCTCGTTGAGCGCCCCCGTTAAAGAGGTGGTCAAGCTTATGGATGCCAATCTTGAAGAGCCGCTGCAAATGGATCAACTGGCGGTCTATGCCGGACGTTCCCGTCGACAGATAGAGCGCTTGTTCAAAGAACAACTGGGTACCACGCCGCAAAGGTATTATCTGGAAATACGCATTACCGAAGCACGGCGATTGCTTCAACACACAGAGTTGTCTCAGGTTGACGTGCTGGTCGTATGCGGCTTTGTTTCACCGAGCCATTTCAGCAAATGCTACAGCTCGTATTTTGGTTACCGGCCTTCGAGAGAAACGCGGCTGGTGAAATAGAAAACCGGATGTTGCTGACATTTTATGGAGGAGGGCATGACCGAGGTGCGATTGAAGAGCGACCGAACAAAAAACACTCCGCACTTAACTACGCCCACCGTTGCCGCTAATCCTGGTGTCGTAAGGTCCCAACTCGGGATTTTCCTCTGCCTGCTTTCAATGCTGATTTTTGCCAGCCAGGACGGTATAACCAAGGTGCTTGTCAAAGATTTCCCGGTTGCCCAACTGGTCATGGTGCGTTATTGGATGTTCGTCGTTTTTGCCCTCGGATATGCCGCCTACCAGGGTCGGGTCAAGGAATCGTTTCGGAGTAAGCACCCTTGGCTGCAAATCATTCGAGCGATGTTAGCCGTGGGTGAAACCCGGGTGTCGGTGCCCTGACGATCACATTTGCGGGGTTGCCAGCATGGGTTTCTCCGACTCCAGTCCGGGGCCTCTTGATGGGGATCCTGTCATTGGGGAGTAGTCGCTCAGATTCTCCTCATCCAAGCTCTGAAATACGCGACCGCATCCACCCTGCAGCCCTTCAACTATGCGCTTCTGGTGTTCGCCACTTTGATTGGTGTGATCGTTTTTGCCGAGCGCCCCGACACCTGGGTGGTTGTCGGCGCAGTGTTGGTGATTATCGGTGGGCTGTATGCGATCAAAGCGAAGACGTGAACATGTAGTACCACTCAGATTGGCTCAGCTGATTTCTCTCCCCTAGACTGCCATGGGTTTAGGGACTAATCCCGGACGACAGGAGCAAAAGACGATGGTTGCGGACTGGAGTGGTCAGGTAGCGCTTGTGAGTGGCGCCGGCAGTGAACGCGGAATTGGCATTGCGATTGCGAAGCGTCTGGGCAGCCAGGGCGTTAAGTTGATAGTCACAGGCAGCAGCGCTCGCATCCATGAACGGGTGGAGGAGTTACGTGCCGCAGGATTTGAAGTGCAAGGCCGTGCGGCGGACTTGAGTGAAGAGGCTCAAGTCCTTGAACTTACCACTTGGGCCGAATCGGTATGGGGGCGAATCGATATTCTTGTGAACAATGCCGGCATGGCCGCGCAGGGTCATCCCGAGCCTTTTGCCGATCTGGCGGACATGAGTGTCGATAGCTGGAATCTTTCTATTGCTCGGAATCTGACAACCGCCTTTCTATTGACCCGTGGAATTTTGCCGGGGATGCGTTATAGACGCTACGGCCGTATCGTCAATGTCAGCTCCACGACTGGCACTCGAGCCGGTAATCCGGGTGAGGCGGCTTATGCCGCGGCAAAAGCCGGAATGGTGGGTATGAACATGAGCCTGGCCCTTGAGGTCGCGCGTTATGGAATTACTGTGAACTCGGTCGCGCCGGGCTGGATCGCGACTGGGTCAAGCACCCCAGAGGAAGTGAATGCAGCGAAGTACGTCCCGGTTGGCAGGGCTGGCCACCCGGAAGAAGTGGCTGCTGCCGTTACGTTTCTGGCCTCACCTGAGTCCAGCTACATTACCGGTGAGTTATTGGTGGTCGATGGTGGCAATTGCTTGATAGAGAACAAAGCGCCCAAGTAATCAATGCGTTGCCCGCCGCAAAATTTTGCAACGGAGGTGGGTAAGTGACTCCCTCCGTTGCAAGTCGGGCTGATTCGATCAAAACGGCAGTGGAAGTTTCGCCGTGCGACCCCCATCCACCACCAGCACCTGCCCGGTGATGAAGGCCGATGATTCGCAGGCCAGGAAAACGACTGTCCCGCCAACATCCGCCGGCAATCCGGTACGTCCGACCGGGTGAAGGCGCAGGAGTGCCTGGCGCGCCGCACGCGGATCAGCTTGAGCGGAGAGGTATGCATCACTCAACTCGGAATTGATCCATCCTGGAGCAATGGCATTGCAGCGGATACCGTCCCGGCCGAGATCGATTGCCAAGGCCCGGGTCAGCCCATGGATGCCGGCCTTGGAGGCACAGTACGCGGCATGTTCCGGGTTGGCGCCTATCCCTTCGATCAAGCCAATGTTGATGATGCTGCCCCGCCTCGCTGACGCATCTGGGGCACTAACGCCTTGCACAAGAACGCTGGCGCCCGCAGATTGACAGCCATTATGCGATCCCAGTCCTGTTCGGTCATATCATCAATGGACTTCTCGAACATGAACCCGGCGTTGTTAACCAATACATCAATTCCGCCAAGCTGCTCCTGGGCGAACGGTGCAATCAAATTGGATGACTCCATCGAGGCGAGATCAGCCTCGACGAAATAGACTTGAGGGCGATTTTGCAAGTCGGCGTACCAGTGCCTGGCGTTGAGCGATCAACACGGAAGCTAGATAGATCTTCGGCACGGACACCGGGTCTTCTAATAAAGTTACCTTAATGGGCTAGCCCCCTCTGAAACAAAGTATCCTCGCGCCGGGTCATCCAGCGACTTGAATTGCGCTACCATGAAATCTATCAGCATTCGCATTGACGGCAACATCCCTTGCCTTGTTGCAAACACGGCGCAAATCATTTCAGTCCTCGGAGTCCAGTCGGGTAAAACCACGACCAATTCCCCTCGATCAATGTAGTCGTGCACAAGGGACATGGGCATCTGTGCGACGCCAACGCTATCTAACGCCGCGCACCGCAGCATTGGCAGTCCCTTGGTTACAAGTTGAGGACGGTGCTGAATAGTGAATTCCGCGCCATCTTGATGAAACAACGTCCAACTGTAACCACGTTGCGGGCTGCCGTGATGGACGCTGGGGAAGCGTGACAGGTCTTCTGGCCCTCGGGGGTCGCCTAGGCGGCGCAATAGCGCTGGACTCGCGACCAGACATTGTGGCCGCTGCGACATAACTCGGGTAACCAAGTCCGAGTCCTGAAGGGGAGGCGGGCGTACTCGCAGCGCAAGATCAACGCCCTCGGCGACCACGTCTACTTGACGGTCGCTTGCCTCCAAATGCACCTCGACACGCGGGTACATGGCCATGAATCGCGTGATCATGCCGCCTACGCACTCTTCCAGTAATACCGTCGGGCAGGTGACGCGCAGCAACCCGCCAGGTTCTGAACGGGTCATGGCAACAGCCGCTTCAGCGGCTTCTGCTTCCTTCAGCATTGAACGGCAATGGGTGTAATACGTCAGCCCTAACTCCGTCACCTTGAAACTCCGGGTGTTACGGATGATTAAGCGCACGCCCAATCTTTCTTCGAGCAGTGCAATCCGTCGGCTGAGATTGGATTTTGGAATGCCTAACGCGCGAGCAGTCGGCGCGAAGCCACCGTGGTCCACCACCATAACAAAGTACTGAAGGTCATTGAGATCTAACACGGGACGACATTCATTCGGCCAAAAGAAGCCAACTATACAAGAACGATCGTCCACTGTATGGGAAAGAGAAACCCACTATTCGGGACTGGTTCACACGGCAGTACCGAGGCTAGATTGCCGCCGGTCGATTGGTTCACTAAAGGAGATACAGATGTTACGCAGGACGATTCTCGCCATGTCTTTGGGGTTGGCCACACTGGGTTCGGTGTACTACGCAAACGCTGCAAACGATCCTTCCGTGGTACTGGTGCATGGTGCGTTTGCCGACGGGTCTGACTGGGCGAAGGTGATCACTTTGCTGCAGGCCAAAGGTGTGAAAGTACGGGCCGTGCAGAATGGTTTGAATTCGCTGGCCGATGATGTGGCCATAACCCGTCGCGCTATTGAAACGGCACCGGGCAAAGTCGTGCTGGTCGGGCATTCGTGGGGCGGCAGTGTGATCACCGAAGCCGGTGCAAGTGACAAGGTAGCGGCGCTGGTCTACGTTGCCGCCTTCGCCCCTGACGTCGGGCAGACCACGGCCGAGGTTGGCAAAGACTATCCGCAGTCGCCGGGCATGCGCGAATTTGTGGCCGACAAGGCAGGGTATTTGTCGCTGACGCAACACGGTATGGAGCAGGATTTTGCCCCGGACGTGCCTGCTGCGCAGGGGCGGGTGATGGCCGCCACGCAAGGCGCCATCAATTCCAGAGCGTTCGACGAGCGCATCAGCGTGGCTGCATGGAAGCAGAAGCCATCGTGGTACATCGTCAGTGAGCGCGATCGCATGATTCCACCTGAACTACAGCGCGCACTCGCCAGGAAAATAAACGCAACAACGACGGCGCTGCCTACCAGCCATGTGCCGCATCAGTCTCGACCTGCCGATGTGGCCAAGGTCATTACGGAAGCGCTCAACACCACGCGCTGAACATGAACCTGCACCGTTGGATTTTGCGACCAGCGATACAAATAAAAGTCGCCACATAAATATGGATATAACGATGACTGTGTATAGCAAGGTATTCGACTTTGTCATTCTGGGTGGCGGTTCTGCCGGTGCCGTATTGGCGGCGCGTTTGTCGGAAGACAAACATCTAAGTGTTCTGTTGGTTGAGGCGGGTCGAGCCTTTGAACCCGATGAATATCCAGAAGAGATTTACAGTAGCAATATCATCGCCGCCAAGGCTGATAAACGTTTCGAGTGGGGTTACTTTGCAACTCCGGTAGATCAACCGCAAGCGGTATATACGCCGCGTGGAAAAGTACTTGGCGGAAGTTCCGCAATCAATGGCGCTGTTGCCTGTCGTGCTTTGCCCTTTGACTTTGCGCGCTTCACTGCCAAAGGCCTGAAAGGCTGGAGCTTTGAAGAGGTACTTCCCTATTACAAAAAAATGGAGAGTGCTCCGCACGGCGAGGAAAAATGGCACGGCCGTACCGGCCCGCTTCCAATTCACCAAATGTCATGGGAGTACATCACCCCTGTACAGCGTGCAATGGTCGAAGCGTCATGGGCTTGTGGGGCGAAAAAAGTTGACGATTTTAATAACCCAGAGGCCAATAATGGCGCTGGCCCTAATCCAATGAACGTGATCAACGGCGTACGCGTAAACACCGGGATGGCCTATCTCAATCGCGCAGTACGCGGTCGCCAAAACTTATCGGTCCTGGATAAAAGTATCGTAGACAAAGTGTTGATTGAAGACGGCAAGGTTCAATCCGTGCTATTGGCGGGAGGTGAAAAAGTTCACGGGAAAGAAGTTATTCTTAGCGCTGGCGCGTATGGGTCTGCTGCAATTCTACTACGCTCGGGAATCGGCCCTAGGACGGATCTTGAAGCATTGGGCATTCCCATGGTAAAAGATGCGCCGGTCGGTATTCGGCTGCTCGATCATGCTTTTTTCTGGATGAATTTCAGTGGGAAAGAAGAGCTGAAGGGGCAAGATCATCCGGTGGTAGGTTCCCAATTGTGGACCAATTCATCCTATGCAAGTTCGGTTAATGAACTTGACATTGGTATTTCTCCATCGCACTTGCTTGATCCGCAAACGAGCTCAACAGGCGTCGCGTTCTCACTTGGGTTGGAACTGATGCATTGCACGTCCCACGGTAGCCTGCGTTTGAAAAGTCGCAATCCAAAAGAAGCGCCTTTCATTGAGTTGAATCACCTGACCAGTGAAGATGATATGAACCGGATGATCGAATGCTTTCGACTGGCTAGAAAGTTGGCCAAGACAGAACCACTCAAGAGCATGATCGTGGAAGAGCTCTATCCAGGCTCATCCACCGACGACAGTGATGAGCAAATCCGCGCTGCGTTGGCAAAAGGCGTGGGCACTTTGCAGCACCCTTGTTCGACTGCCCCAATGGGGTTGCCGGATGATCCTGGCGCGGTGGTTGATGAGGAAGGTCGCGTGTATGGCGTAGAAGGACTACGCGTTATTGATGCTTCTATTTTCCCCGAGATCCCTCTGATTAACTTGAATCCGACCGTTATCATGATGGCGGAGAAATTGTCCGATGAAATCAAAAAATCCTGTCAGTTAACATAAAAACTTTAAGGGTGCATGCCAATGTAGAAAACATGCACCCAACTTTCTCTGGATTAAAACTTGAACAAACTGTCTGAGATGCATTCTTTCGTCATGGTGGCGGACACTGGTAGTATTTCCGAAGCCGCTCGGCATTTGGGTACAGTCAAGTCAATGGTCTGCCAGCGGATCCAGAAACTGGAAAAGCGCCTGGGTAGCATCTTGCTGGAGCGTGGTCGTCAGGCCCGTCTGACCGAGTCAGGCGAAGTATTTTACCGTTATTGCGTACGTATTCTGGCCGATGTCGAAGATGCTGAAGACGCCGTCCTGGCGTCTCAGTCGAGTTTGCGTGGGAGCTTGCGGCTCACAGCTCCGATGGCCTTCAGCATTCGCTACCTGGCGCCGATTCTTTCGTCCTTCGCTGTGCGTTACCCTGAACTGCGTCTGGATGTCGAGTTTGATGACCGCCACGTCAACTTACACGAAGAGACGTTTGACGCGGCCATCCGCATCGGTGAGTTACCTGACTCCTCATTGGTGGCTAAAACCATTACTCCCAACCGTCATATCATCTGTGCCAGCCCAGCCTACTTGGCCGCTCACGGTACACCGCAGATCCCACAAGAGCTGGCCCAGCATTTCGCCATGCTCTACGTGAATCGCGAACCACATGCCAGATGGGTGCTACCGGTGAACAACGCATTGGAGTCGTTTCCTGTGCGCTGTCGTATGCGCACTAACAACGGCCATCAACTCATGGAAGCTGCCAAGGCCGGTATGGGCTTAGCTATTTTGCCCACGTTCCTGGCCGCACAGGCCATTGTGGCCGGTGAACTTAAAGAGGTATTGGCGCCCTATGCCCCTCGTGGCGGCAACATCTCGGCGGTATACCGGCGATCCCAGAGAGCCTCGCCTAAGCTTCATGCTCTGATTAGTTTCCTCAGCGAACAGATCGGCAGCCCCCCAGTGTGGGATCAAATGCTGGTGGCTCACTCGAATGAACAGTGTTGATGCGTTCGAAAAAAACGAACCATGGATTCGTTTTTTGTCAGCTTATGAGTATCTGAACCCTGAGTTATGCTTTTTCCCAACAGGCGCATCACCTAGCGTCTGACAGGGAAGAAGACGGATGAAGAGTACCCTTAACAATCCCGCTCGCCGTGCTGTACTGGCAAGTGGCGTTGTGGTTGCCGCTACTTTAGCGGCGGGCAGTGGTTTGGCGCAGGCTCTGGAATCGAGCGGCAAAACCGGTAAGAGTGCAGGCCATGGCACCCCGGTCGATGTGATTATCATCGGCGGTGGTTCGGCTGGTGCGGTTCTGGCCCGCCGATTGAGCGAGAACAGTAAGCGTCAGGTGTTGGTGCTTGAGGCGGGGCATAGCTATGGCCCACGTAACTACCCCGAAATCATTGCTAGCAGCGACATCGTCGGTGCTAATGGCAACCCTGAGTTTGAATGGGGTTACAAGACCCGACCGGGCTACATCGACCACCCCATCGGCGCCTTGCGCGGTAAGGTGCTGGGGGGGAGCTCGGCAATCAACGGCGCGGTGGCCATCCGTGCGCGCCCTACCGACTTTAAGCGCTGGGATCTGCCAGGCTGGAGTTATGAAGAACTGCTGCCTTCCTTTAAAAAGCTGGAAACTCACAGCAGTGGTGCCAGCCAGCTACACGGCCATGAAGGGCCGCTCCCCGTGCATCAACTCAGTAATGCCGATGTGACCCCCATGCAGCGCGCCTTCATCGACGCCACGATCGCTAATGGCTACAAAGTGGTTACCGATTTTGACGGTGCTGACGCCAACGGAGTAGGGCCGTACCCGATGAATATCGTCAACGGTGTGCGAGTCAACACCGGCATGGCCTACCTCACCGATGAGGTGCGAGCCCGCGACAACCTGCATATCCGCCCCGACAGCTTGGTAGATAAAGTTCTGTTCGACGGTAAGCGTGTAATCGGAGTGCAACTGGCCAGCGGTGAAAAGCTCCTGTCTGGTGAAGTCATCCTTTCGGCTGGCACCTACGGTAGCGCTGCGATCCTGCTGCGTTCCGGCATTGGCCCGAGGGAGGATCTCCGTGCCTTGCAGATTCCACTGGTCGCCGAGCTGCCGGTTGGGCAAAACCTGGTGGATCACCCGTTCTACTACAACGCCTATGCCGCCAAGCCTGATGTGATTGGCAGCCAGTCGCCGGCCATTGGTGCAAAACTCTGGACTCACAGCACCACAGCCGAGAACGGTGATCTGGATATTCATATTACGGCCACCCACTTGTTTCCCCACGATCAGAGCCCGACCAAGGTTGGCTTCGTTCTCGCGGTAGCCCTGACTCGACCACTGTCCCGAGGCGAAGTTACGCTCGCTAGTCGCGATCCGTTCGTAGCACCGAACATCGATCTGAATTTTCTGGCTGAGGAAAAGGATCGCCAGCGTCTGCTGGATGGCATCCGCCTGTCCCGCAAAATCGGCACAACGGCGCCGCTCAATAAGTTGATCCATTCCGAGCTCAACCCTGGCCAAGGCAACGACACCGACGAGGCCTTGCTGGCCAGCGTCAAAGCCAGTCTCGATACCTATCACCACCCGACCTCGACTGCTCCCATGGGGCGGCCGGGCGATGCGCGAGCGGTGGTCGATCTGCAAGCGCGGGTTCTCGGCGTGCAGGGCCTGCGGGTAGTGGACGCTTCGATCTTCCCAGATGTGCCTTCGGTAGCCACCAACATCACTGTGATTGCCACCGCCGAGCACATTGCCCGTCTCTACGTTTAATTCTCAGGAATCTACCTCTATGAACAGCACTCCAGCTTTAAACTGGATCGACGGCCAATGGCTGGACTCCGGTGTTTACAAAGACTCCATCGACCCAGCGACCTATGAGCTGATTGGTCAATACGCCGAAGGCGGCTTAAACGAAGCGCAACAGGCAATTAAGGCGGCACAACGGTCGTTCGCTGAAACGCCTTGGAAAGACGATCGTAACTTGCGCGCCAAGGTATTGCTGGAGTTGGCGGATGCTTTCGAGCGCAACGCAGATGAGTTGATCGACACCCTGGCGCTGGAAAACGGAAAGATCAGACCCGAAGCCGAGTTTGAGGTCACTATGGTGCCCTCCAAACTGCGCTACTACGCTGCTCTTGCTCGCGCCGAATACGGCCGTGCGGCCGAGCCAAAGCCTGGCAAAATTTCCTTGGTGATCCGTCAAGCAGTAGGCGTAGCGGGCATCATCGTACCGTGGAACTCGCCAGTGGTACTGATGATTCGCTCCCTGGCACCTGCCCTGGCTGCCGGTTGCACCACAGTGATCAAAATGCCCGGGCAAACGGCCCAGACCAACTGCCTGGTAGCACGGATCATGAGTGAGGCGGTGTCGCTGCCTCGTGGCGTCATCAATCTGTTCAGTGAGCTGGGTGCGACCGGTTCCATACATCTGGTGGAGTCGCCCAAGGTTCCGGTGATCAGTTTCACCGGTAGCACAAGCACCGGTCGGGCGATTTCCGCTGCGGGTGCACAGCACCTCAAGCGCTTTGGCTTGGAACTGGGTGGGAAAACGCCAATGCTGGTGTTTAACGACGCCGACCTCGATGCCGCAGTGCCCACCCTGGTGAAAGCCCTGACGGTATTCGCTGGTCAGTTCTGCATGACGGGGTCGCGGCTGCTGGTGCAACGGGATATTGCCACGGCGCTGACGGAGCGCTTGGCCGCGCGGTTGGAAGCCGTGCGCGTGGGGCCGGCTGCGGATCCCGCCAGCGAAATGGGGCCGTTGATAGATAAACCTAACGTGCAGCGGGTCAACCAAGTGGTGGAGGACGCGATCACCGACGGCGCTCAAATCATCGTTCGCGGCGGACCAATCACCGAGGGGCCATTGGCCAAGGGCGCTTTCTATCGCCCGACCTTGCTGCGCGTCACTGACCCTAATATGTCGATTGTCCAGCGCGAGACGTTCGGCCCGGTACTGACCCTACAGGTGTTCGATAGCGAAGCCGAGGCGATCGAGCTGGCTAACAACAGTGAGTTCGGCCTGGCGGCTGGCGTGTGGACTCGCGATGTCGACCGTTCTCTGCGGGTGGCCCGTGAACTGGAGGTTGGCACTGTATGGGTCAACGACTGGGCGGTGGTCTACGACGAGTTTGAGGAAGGTGGTTTTAAACAGTCGGGCCAGGGACGCCTCAACGGCGTAGCTGCCATGGATGACTTTGTCGAATACAAACATATCGCCCTCAATCCTGGCCTGCGCCAAGCTTAAATCCAATCAGTTCGCCTGCGCGCGTTGGTGCGTAGGCGACTGTACAGAGAATCATGTTCATGAATCGTACAAAAACCTTACTAGATCCTTTAAATGTCGGCCCATTCACCCTGGCCAACCGCGTGCTGATGGCTCCGATGACTCGTTCGCGCTCTGCCCAGCCCGGTGATATCCCCACAGCACTCAACGCCCGATACTATGGACAGCGCGCAGGTTCAGGGCTGCTGATCAGCGAAGGCATGCCGATTTCTCCCAGCGCCAAAGGCTACGCTTACACACCCGGGATCTATACCGAGGCCCAGCAAGCTGGCTGGAGGCAGGTGACTGACGAGGTTCATGCCAACGGAGGTCTGATCGCCGCCCAGCTGTGGCATGTCGGCCGCATTTCCCATCACTCGGTCTTGCCCCAGGGGCAGTCGCCTCTGGCGCCTTCAGCAATTCGTGCACAGGCCAAGATTTTCGCCTTCGACGATGAAGGTATGCCGAGTATGGTCGATTGCGACATACCAGAGGCGTTAAGCGAAGAGGGGATCGCGGCGGTCGTGCAGGAGTTTGTCCAGGCCGCACTGTGGGCCCGCGCTGCAGGCTTTGATCTGGTTGAACTGCAAGGCGCCAACGGTTTTTTGCTGGAGCAATTTCTCTCCGTTACCACCAACGAGCGCACTGACCGCTACGGTGGCTCGCTGGAGAACCGTGCACGTTTTGTCGTGGAAGTGGTGGACGCGGTCTCGGCTGCGATTGGCGCGGATCGGGTCGGCATCCGCCTTTCGCCATGGTGCCCACCCAGCGTCAACGATATGGACTTCAGCGTCGAAGCTCAGGACATTACTTTGTACCTCGCCGAGTCTCTCAGTCAGCGGCGCATCGCTTACCTGCATTTGTCCGAGTGGCCCGGTGTGGATTATCCCTCAGGGTTTCGCGCGCAACTGCGCTCGGCGTTCAGCGGTGCGATCTTCGTATGCGGCGGCTATCAGCAGGCCGACGCGCAACACATCGTCGCGCAAGGACTTGCCGATGCCGTGGCGTTCGGCAAACCCTTCATCGCCAATCCCGACCTGCCGCAGCGGTTCGCGCTCAACGCCGAGTTAGCGGAGCCTGATGGCAGCACCTTTTACGGTGGCGACGCCCGGGGTTACACGGACTATCCATCCTTTGCGGCTCAGAGCTGATCCCCGATGCGACTGCCCCGACTAATGGCAGGCGCGCTGTTGGCAGGGACGCTGACAGCGTCCTCTGCCTTCGCCGCCAAAGAAGATAATTCTTCTCCCATGAGAAACACCTCCATGTCCCAGGACAAACTTTACGACGCGTTGCTTGACGCTCTCTATGCGACCTTCGGGCATCATCCTGGGTTTCGCGTAACGCATGCCAAGGGCGTGTTGTTACGTGGCACCTTTACCGCCTCTGAAGCGGCGCCGGCGCTTACTCGAGCAGCTCATTTCCAGGGACAGCCAGTACCCGTATTGCTGAGGTTCTCCAACTTCAGTGGTGTGCCTGCCACCGAGGACGGTGACCCGATGGCCAGTCCCCATGGTCTGGCCGTTCGTTTTACGCTACCGGACGGTGAGTCCACGGATATAGTGGCGCACTCGTTCAATGGCTTTCCGGTGGCCACCCCCGAAGACTTCCTAAGCTTTTTGCGAGGCATTGCTGCCAACGTCGCCACACCGCCCGATCCTTTGCCACTGCAAGCATTTCTGGTCACCCATCCAAGGGCACAGCATTTTCTTGAGACGCCCAAGCTAGCACCGAGCAGCTACGTTAGTGCTGAATACTTTGGCGTCAACGCCCTAGTGTTCAGCAACCGTCAGAGTGAAGACCATGTCGGTCGCTATCGCATTGAACCGTTGCTGCCAGAACCTGTGTTGAGCGACGAGCAAGCCGCCTCGATGCCTGCCGATTACTTGCAGGACGAAATCGGCGCACGATTGACCAAGGGAGCGGTGAAGTTGCGATTGATGGTGCAACTGGCAGCCCCAGGAGATGCCATCGAAGACGGTTCGATTCCTTGGTCGCGCAACCATCAGGAAGTCGAACTGGGGATGTTGACCCTCGACGCTCTTGTTTCGGCAGAGGAACAACAACTCGCCCAGCAGCGGCTTGCCTTCAGCCCCGGACGCTTGCTCGACGGCATTAAGCCAAGTCACGATCCAATGATTCTCGCACGTCAAGGTATCTACCAGCGGGCGATGCTCAGGAGGCAACAACAATGAGCATTGACGCCGACATTGGCGTCAGTGTGATTGTGCATGAGGTCAATCCGCAGCATCAGGCCTTGTATGAGCAATGGATGAACAAAGCCATCGATGCCCATCAGCAGTTCCCTGGTTATTTAGCTACTGATGTCGTAAAACCCGTAGGATCGCAGCTGCGATACGCAATAATCCTGCGTTTTACCAGCAAGGGCCACGTCTTGGCGTGGCTGGGATCTGAAGTGCGCCAGGCATTGCTGCGTGAGTCGTTGCCCTGGCTGCGGCAGGATTACCATCGCGCCGACGATGATTCGAAATTCTGGTTTGAGCCGATGCAAGGACGGGCCACGGTTGCACGCTGGAAGCAATGGCTACTGTCTTGGTCGGTAGTCTTGCCATTGTCAGTTTTTATGCCGGGCTTTTTGGCGGTGTTACTTGAACTTTCTGATCTACACCTACCGATTTGGTTATTCAAGGTTGCGGTTGCAGGATTAGTGTCCTTCAATATGGTCTATTGGTTGATGCCCTTGACGACACGCCTTTTGTCACGCTGGTTGTTGCGTTGAGACCAGCGGTCGCCCCGCTAATGCTTGGGGCTGGAATAACGCTCCCGAAGCCCATCCTATAAAGGGGGCGTCTATGTGAGTGGCTGTTCCGGCGCATTAGCCGCTGGGGGTGACTCGGCGAGGTGGCACTGCACGAAGGCAGCGTGAACACCTTCCTGGCGGCAGGTGCCGAAGCAGCAGGGTTGTCGTAACCCCGGCTACAAGCTCTCTACCTGGGATGTCGGGGCTCGAACGGCGAGTCCCGCGAACGATGCTCCAGCGTCCACGTAACGCAAGGCAGACTTTACGTCTTTCCAGCCTACGTAACTCATCAAAGATTTGATGTCCCAGCCATTGGATGAGGCCCAGGTTGCAAACCCTCGACGCATGGAGTGGCTGCTGTACAGGTCTGCCGGGACAGCGGCCTGCTTGAAGATACGGCGAAGTATCGGGATCAAGCTGTTGGAGTTGATGCCGCCGTCGGCAAGATTGCCCCAGCGATGAGCATTTCACCCTCGTGCACTGAATTTAATCTAGAGGATGCCCATGAGAAAGTTTGAGGAGTTTTCCAACAGTGAAGTGGGCAAGAAGGCTATGCACGCTAGGCGAAAGCGTAAGCGCGTGATGATATGGATAAGCGACAAAATTACCCCTCAAAATTCAGGTTTGCAATTGGACATGCCTGCGCTTGGAGTAACGTCTGCTGCCCGCGCGCTTTGAAATACTTTTTAGATGATGCCGGTGAGCCGAGCGCCATGCTCGGCGCTTATAATTTCCTGGCAGGCATTGATGTGTATCAACTCAGCAGGACTCAACGAAAATGTCGAGCCAGATTTGGAGTTATATTGTAGTTAGGGTGAATCTGAAGTAGGTAATCTCGCCTATGGAAAAAATCGAAGTGAGGCATTTCATCTATGAGCAAGCGAACCATGCAGCCTCTTGGCCTGTCGGGATAGAGCTGCTCAACGCTAGGCTTTGGCTTTCACACATCAGCATCCGCTGTCCTGACCAGCCGAGCGAGGCTTGGCCCGTTAGGCTGTCGGTCCTCCTCGATCGCGGTTCACTTATAGCGACTCCGCGGCATCCAGTTTGGCGAGCAGGATCTGGCCACGTTGCCAGAGTGCTTGCTGCTTGGATTCGGGCATGCGGTCGAGGTTTTTGTAAATCATGCCCATGCGTTGATTCCTGCGCAGGAGATCGCTGTGGCGCATCAGGAAATGCCAATAGAGCGCATTGAAAGGGCAGGCGTTGTCGGTGGTGCTTTCAGTCACCTTGTACGCACAGCCACGGCAGTAATCCGACATGCGCTTGATGTATTGGCCGCTGGCGCAGTAGGGCTTGGAACCCAGGTAACCACCATCGGCGTGCATGACCATACCCAGCGTATTGGGCAGCTCGACCCAGTCGAAGGCATCCATGTAAATCGCCAGATACCACTCACAAATCTGGCTCGGGGCGATGCCGGCGAGCAAGGCAAAGTTTCCGGTGACCATCAGCCGTTGGATGTGATGAGCGTAGGCATGTTCCAGGCTTTGACCGATTGCCTGGCGCATACAGTTCATTTGCGTTTTGCCGGTCCAGTAAAACTCCGGCAGAGGCCTGCTGTTCCCGAACGCATTGCCGTCGGCGTAGTCGGGCATTTTGAGCCAGTAGACACCACGGACGTATTCCCGCCAGCCGATCAGTTGACGGATAAAGCCCTCAGCGGCGTTCAACGCGATACTGCCCGACCAATAGGCAGATTCCACATCGCTGCACAGCTGACGGACATCGAGCAGACCGATATTGAGCGCCGCGCTGATGCGGGCATGAAACAGGAAGGGTTCGTCGCTGGCCATTGCATCCTGGTAATCGCCGAACCCAGCCAGGCCAAAATTCAGAAAATATTCCCACAGCTCCTGGGCATCGGCGTGGGTCACCGGATAGTCGAACGTATCCAGGGAGCCGTAGTGGCTGGCGAAACGTTCCCGCACTAGCGCAATCACTTCCTGAGTAATCGAGTCCGCAGAAAAACGCGCCGGGTAGGGGGCTTTCACGCCTTTTGGCAACGCCTTGCGGTTGTCCGCATCAAAGTTCCAGGCGCCTCCGACCGGACTGCCGTCGCCGTTGAGCAACAGTCCACCCCTGCGGCGCATTTCACGGTAGAAAAACTCCATGCGCAGCTGTTTTTTGCCCTCGGCCCAGGCGGAAAATTCGGCGCGGCTGCACAGAAATCGAGTATCGGCATGCCACTGCAACGCTAAGCCGCAATCGTTGATCGACTGCTCTAGACGCCAGTCACCGCACTCGGTCAGGTGCAGCTCATCCGGTCGCAGCAACGCGTCCCAGCGCTGCAACTCGCCCGGTACCGAACCGGTATTTTGCGGATCATCAAGAGTTACGTACTGCACGCGGACGCCGCGCTGCTGCAACGCCTTGGCGAAATGACGCATGGCACTGAAGATCAGCGCGATCTTTTGCGGATGATGGGGCACATGGCTGGCTTCCTCCATCACCTCGACCAGCAACACCGTATCGCGCTCAGCATCCAGGTCCTGCAATGAGGCGAGGTCAAACGATAACTGGTCGCCCAGGACGAGGCATAGCCGGTGAATCTTATTCATTCGACAGTATCCGAAATAATGCAACTCACCAAGGTGTAGTCAATGAGAAAGGAATGCGCAACGACTCGATGGGCCCCTCACGTGAGCCGCACATCTCGTCGTGGACGCACTGCTGCACAAGCACGCAGGGAAAGGGCGGGACAAGCTTCAATAATTCGCGCAGGTGATTGATGGAGCGCAGGTGCATAGGCTTCGCTGTATCGTCCAGAAGGGTGAACTGGCCGCGGTCTAGCCTGACTCGCGCTAGATAAAACCCGCCCTCCAGTGACAGCAGCTCCAGCTCACGGATTTCGCCCTTTGAGGCTTGTTCGATCAACGCTTGCAGATTCAATGTGCACTCCTTGCCTACCAGGGTAGGCGTTCTCCGTTGTAAGCAAAGAAATTGCCGCTGTCGGCAGGCGCTAAGCGGTCAATCAGTGACAACAATTCTCGGGCAGCAAGGCTTGCGGGCCTCGCCGTAGAGGCACCCCGAAAGGGCTGTGACAGGCCTGAAATAACAGTGCCGGGATGAAGGCTCAGCAGACGGGTCTGAGGACGGGTGCGCGCCAGTTCGATTGCCGCCGTTTTAATCAGCATGTTCAACGCTGCCTTGGAGGCGCGATAGGCATACCATCCGCCCAGCCGGTTATCGCCGATACTGCCGACCTTGGCGGAGAGCATCGCCATCGCGCCTCGTGGATCAAGCAAGGGCAGGAAGTGACGCAACACAAGAGCAGGCCCGAGCGTGTTGACTTGGAATACCGTCTGAAACGCATCCGCTTCAATCGTGGAATAACTTTTTTCAGGCTTGATTTCGTTGCGATGGAGCATGCCAGCGGCATGCACAATCAACTGGTAGGGTGCTTCGGCCGCTAATTCGAGGGCGGCTCTGGCAATACTATAGGGCTCTTCTAGATCCAGACTTGGAACACTTTTGCGCGCCAGTTCACGAACGCCCGCACAGCGTGGGTCTGCATTTAGCCAATCACAAAAAGCCCCGCCGAGTCCTCCGCTGGCGCCGATCACCAAGGCACGGTAGCTATCGCCAAGCGAATTCATCGTGAAGGAATTGTTCATTTGCCTCTCCCGCAGAAAAAGCACGATTGCCGTCTGGGCGTTAATGGCGACACCCGATCAGTTGCAGGAACTCCTGACGCGTCGTGGATGATTCGTGAAAGGCGCCCAACATCACGGATGAGGTCATCACCGAATTTTGCTTCTCTACGCCCCGCATCATCATGCACATGTGCTTTGCTTCAATGACCACCGCCACGCCGGCGGCATCAGTGATGTGCTGGATGGCGTCGGCAATCTGCTTCGTCAGGTTTTCCTGAATCTGTAAGCGTCGGGCGAACATATCGACCACTCGCGCAACCTTCGACAGGCCCAAGACTCGTCCGGTAGGAAGGTAGGCCACATGAGCCTTACCATTGCATAGGTACCGCATCGCTTTAGCTGCGCGCTTGGGCGTGCCCAGCAGTCCTTCGCGCTCAGGGTTCTCGCCTACGCCGACGAGAATTTCACGGTAATGCTCAGCTAACCATGGGTTCACTTTGATGTTCTCAGCCATGCTGCATTTGATGAAAGGGACACTACTGTCAACAGGGGCGTGCTTGTCACTCAAGGTTTGACGCAGGTCACGCAGGCATCGCTAACGCTCCTATGGCCGAGGTTCTTCGTTGGGTGAATGACCGCGTGAAGGATTCCAAACCTGTTTTATTTTTAGTGCAGGTGGCCCGACTGGTGCCGAGTTTGGCTGCACCCCCGAACAGCGGTTGTCGCGACAGCGGCGGCTGCCATCCGGATGAGGCAACCATGCCAAATGCGGGCGTAAGCGGCAGAACAGGCGATAACCGACGGCAAGCAGCGGGCGGATCGCGCGCCATGTCAGTGGCGTGGCCCAGACACCCAGGCCGGCGGCTCGCCAGCTTCACAAGGTGGTGTCCAGGCCCGTCATCCAGCGGCCATCAGCGAATCTGGCATGAAGAGAAGACTGCATTTGCTCGAACGTGAACCCCAAGGCCCATGCGTCGAACTCTTCGCTACTGATGTCAAAAATCGCAGCCGGGCGTCTATGGCGCGCCAGGAACGTGATTTCCCGAGCGCAGAGCGGGCATTCACCGTCAAAGTAAAACGTGAGTGGCCAAAGCTCTTTCTTGTACGTGTCGGCCGTTTCTGTATAAGTTTTGTATAAGATAGGCCGAAAAAAACAGACTGACAATGTCGACTACTCCTGCGCAGGTTATCGGCGCGCAAACAGCGTGGGATACCCATTTCTCTTCCTGTGAGCTGAGTTCAACCACGGGAAGAGTCTAAGGTGCATTCGCCACCGGCAATTCAAGGACACGAATCGCCGCCATGAAGAATCCTCCAGATTTGAAACCACTCGCTCCGGAAGATCGACGCTCTTTGCAGCTCGCCAAAAACCTGCTTGTGAAAGCGCCAATGGCGCTCCATCTCTGCGGTTCTTAAGGGGAGAGTCCGGTTTTGAGGTATTAGCTGTACAAAAAAATAATTTGGTATAACTTTTAAAGGCGTCTATTGAGTCTTAACGAGGTCTTTGCATGGCTATGCAGACGGACCGCTTAATCCGCCACCTTATCTGTCTTGTTCTGATGCTCCCAAGTGCAGAGCTATTTGCTGATTGGCGCGAGGCGTTACCCGATGCTCGTCGGTTGGGTAGCGGGGAGATGCGCGTGTTCGGTTTCTCTATCTACAACGCGCAATTCTGGAGCCCTCGCCTGATTGCCGGTGAACCGCTGGATGCGGATGTGCCTTTTGCGTTAGAGCTGACCTACAGTCGCGCTATTAGTCGCGATGATCTGGTTGAGGCCAGCATCAAGGAAATCCGTCGCCTTTCGCCCAACTCCCTGAATTCAGAGCTGATGGCCCGCTGGGAGTGGGAGATGCAGCAGGCGTTTGTCGATGTGCGCGCCGGTGACCGCATCACCGGCGTCTATATGCCTGGAGAGGGCGCACGTTTTTACGTCGGCGAGAACCTACAGCATGTGGTGAGGGATGATGCGTTCGCCAAAGCCTTTTTTTCCATCTGGCTTGACCCCCGAACACGCAACCCGGAGCTGCGTGCCCAATTGTTGGGCGCAGCTAAACCCTGAGACCGTTGAGGAAATGCACATGCTGAAGATATGGATATTGCTGCTATGCATTGGCCTTGCAAGTTGCAGCCGGGTGGATGTGCACACCTACAGCCAAGAGACGCCCACGCTTGAGTTGCGCGAATTCTTCGAGGGGCGGGTCGAAGCCTGGGGTATGTTTCAAAAGCGTTCTGGCGAGGTCACGAAGCGCTTCCACGTGGAGATCAATGGCCACTCCGAAGGTAGCAGGCTGATCCTCGACGAATCATTTACTTACAGCGATGGTACTAAGCAAAAACGGGTGTGGACGTTAACTCCAGTTGGTTCTAGCCAATGGCGCGGAACCGCTGGCGACGTGGTAGGCGAGGCGCTTGGTGAGGTGGCAGGCAATACACTGCGCTGGAGATATGTGCTGAGCCTACCGGTGGATGGAAAGGAATATCAGGTTCAGTTGGACGACTGGATGTACCTAATGGACAAGAACACCATGATCAATCGCTCGTTCATGACCAAGTTCGGGGTGGAGGTAGGCCAGATCACCTTGTTCTTCCGCAAGTAGTCTTGAGTCAACGTGCATGCTGTCCGGCTATCCGGTGCAGCGCCGGCATCAACATCGCCCATATCAATGCGATTAGCAGAGCGCTAGGTCAAACACCTAGCGGTAGACCCACGTCTGCTAACCTAGCGCCGCCCAAATATGAGAGCGGCCCGCCAAAGGCCCCCAGTAGGCTGCCCATCCACCAAGGCCGCTTGTCCAGTTCAGGCTGTGACGCAAAGTGCTGGCGAAAAGCAGCCAAAGCATTGCCAGCCATAGCGGCAGAACAATAGTGGTATCTGAAAAGGAGAACAGCCCGAGGTGCACTAGAATACTGTCCAGGACCCAACCGCAGGTTGCCACCCGCAACAGAATGCGCCATTCATTTGGGTCGTTGGCAATCCAAAGCAGGTGTGTAGCTAGGCATGCGATTGCAATCAGCGCCGTCCAAGGCCGTTGCGCACCAAACACGCAGGCAAACCAACCGAGTTGGAACAGCCCTGCGTTCAGCAACAACCGGCCTCGCGTTTGAAGTAGGTGGGCAGGAAGCGGTGGCCGACTGCCTCGATCATCTCAATCGATACTAGCTTGTCGCATTTGCCCTTCAGGTCACGATAGTCCTGCAACAGCAGAGTAATGCGGTCTTGCAGACACTGCTCCTCAATTCGGCGCTTCGTGTACGCAAATTGCTCACGGGGCAGGGTGGTGATCGGGACTGCTCCAGTACTCTTGAATATAGGCCTCGCCAGCGCCAATTGAGCCATTCACCGCCACCATCGACCACAGGGTCGTATTATGCACTTCGATCTCGCCATGCAGAACAGCGCCAGACTCGCCGAAGCTCAGGCGCTCACCGTCGAGTATTCACCGCTGGCGGCTTCATGGGAAAACAGCGGCAGACGCTTAAGCAGCAGACGCAGGGCCTGCCAATAAATGCCGAGCAGGGTCTTGCCGGTCATCCAGGGGAAGTCCAGAAGGTGGCGGTGCAGGCTTTGGCGCGTCAGTTCGATGCGCTCCAGGCCCAGCCCAGCTTCAAACATTTTTTGCTCGCCCTGCCAGTCCTGCATGGGATGGCGGCCGGACTGCCGTCGGATTCGAAGCAGTAAAACAGGCTGATCGGATTGAAGGACAGCCCCAACTGCGCGGCTGGAGATCCTTCCCTGCGGGCGCGCAGTTCCGCCTAAGTACATCATTTAACATAATATACATTATGCGAAGCTACTGAATAATCAATGGCTTGCGTGTCCTTGCTTTTTCACACAGCAGAAAGTCATCGTAACCCTTTGTGAAGCTTCGCTATTAGCCTAATCATAGACCACCTGACGAAGCCTGAACGCTGAGTGTTGCTAGTAGCAACACGGCCCCAGAACGATGGCCGCTGTGCTTCTTCATTCGCATCGATCTGAATCAAGCAGCGAGTCCACAATGAATCAGCTTTGTCATTGGATGACCTCGGGAGAAATCCGCTCAAGTCGCCATGCTTCCTGAAACATGGCTTTTAACGCAATCTGATGCTGCTTGGTGAAGCTGGAGGTTCCTTTGCGCAGGTAGGGATTTCGCCAATGCTCGTTGCGTAACAATTGATGGTATCCGACCTCCTGAGCGGTAATCGTGGGCCGATCCGTGCCATAAATGAAGCCCGTTTTAAGTCCGAGGTTGTAGCGGTTGGAAATGATCCAGGATGAGTCTGTAATTGCCTCGACCGCTTCCGCCAAGGCAGCACACGCTTCACGGAACTGGGGAGCCGAAAGCCCCGCAGCAGCAATTGACTGAACAGATTCAGCTTTGATCAAGGTGGCCAGCGCCTTCTGCTTATCGGTTCCCTGCATTGTTCACCCTCCTCCTTTTATATTCCTAAATATTATAACTAAACTAAATCTCTATTTAATTTAGTTATACTTCAGGGCTTTCCTGAATCCTTCGATGGCCACCCTTCAAGCTCACGTCCAACAGCCGGCGTATTCAACCACGCGGCTTCTTCTGCCTTTGCGACGTTCTGCAAAGCCTGCTGATAAACCTGCGGATCTGGATCATTACGGGCCAGCTCCAGGTACTCACGAATGACTATTTCGTTGTCCAAGTGCATGACTGGATCAAACGGTTTAAGCCGCTTTTTACTGGTCATTGGCGTCGGCCTATTGGGGTTGTCTACTTCTTAAGTCTTGCACCTGGGCCACGTCAATAGCAGGAATCAACGTTGGTGTGATGAAAAGAATCAGCTCAGACGTACCGCTGGATTTCGTGCTGTAACGGAAAATTCGACCCAGGTAAGGAATCGAAGCCAGCCCCGGCACTCGATGCTCTTGGACGTGCTCGGTATTTGAATACACACCACCAAGGGCAATCGTTGAACCCAAACGAACGCGAACCTTAGAAGTCAGCGAGGCTGTTTTGATCGGCGGAACACCATTGATGGCATTGGAAAAATCAGGCTCATCCTTGGCTAATTTCACGTCCAGTAAGACCCCGGTTTCATCAATCGAAGGTGTCACATCAAGGGAAAGCGCGGCCTCTTTAAAGGAAACAGATGTCGCACCATCACCGGCGGCTTGCTGGTAAGGAACCTCAGATCCTTTCACGATGCGAGCTTGCTGCCTGTCAGAGGCAAATACTCGCGGACGTGAGATAACTTTGCCGTAACCACCCTTCTCCATCGCTGCCAATTCCAAATCCAGAATCAACGCGCTTGAAACAAAACCAATGCCTGCATTAGAAATCTGGCTGCCCATATCAACGAAATTGGTTGAGCCAGTCGCTGTGAAATTACCAGGGCGAGCGGTGCCCGACCAATTAACACCAAGCTCCTGCGAGAATGATCTATCAACCTCAACAATGCGCGCCTCGATCATCACTTGGGCACGAGGAAAATCAACAGCACTGAGATATAGACCAAGCTCTTCAAGTCTCTCAGCGGACATACGAGCCACGACAATAGAGGATGCATCATTTGACGTGAGCGATTCTTGTTTTCCTGACTCAGAGAGTACCGGAAAGCCCTTGATGGCTTCTGAGGCAAGTATGTGCCTGATTTTAAAAATAGAGTTTTTATATTCAGGCACTACAGATTCTTCAGCGCTTTGAAAGTAATCGGCACCGTGTGAAACATACAGAACACCACTATCAATGTGGTAGTTGAGGCTCTTTGTTTTGGCGACGTACTCTAATGCGTCCTGCCAAGAAACCCCTTTCATCCGCATAGTAACAGTACCGGTAATATCATCGGCACTCACAAGGTTTAACCCGGCAAAATCGGCTATGAGCTGTAGGGCTGCACTAGTATTGATCGCGTCAAAATCAAATGTCATTTTATTGTCTGTCTCCGCGAACACAGACAGTGAAAAAGTCAATGCAACAATCATTGCAAAGGTGCGAAAACACTTCATATAGATACCATTAGGAAAGTAAGGAGGCTTAGCCGGATGGACTGCTTGCGCTACGCTGAGCAGTTCCACCGCCGAAGCCCCCGATGATTGGAGGCATGACTAAGCTGGAGCTTTGCGATGTCCAAGTGGTAATCCTTTCCCCTTCAATATCACAGTAAACCTCATTGAAATCTGAAAAGTAACGGCACTCAGAAAAGGCGATGTATCGAGTGCGTCCTGTTTTATCTACTAATATGGCAACTGATGGATCAGTTTTACTTTGTGGGTCAGGTGTGTAGGAGTGAACAAAACCGCTGAGTCGCCACGTTTGAGAATATTGAATTGGAAGAGGTGCCGGAGTTTTTTCCGGGTTGGTCTTTTTGACAACCTTGTCAATGTGTGGATGGGGTAATGGCGGAGGTGGTGGAGTCGTTTTGAAGAATGATTTTAATCCAAGAACACCAACAACGAGACATACAACAACAATCCCAACTAAAGCCCAAAGCCCATACGACCTAATAAATGATCCGCTTTTGTCTGCTACAGACTCATCACCTACCTCACCTGTTTCAGAGTGAGTGGCTGACTTGTAATAAGCCTGAATGCTTTTGTCGAAAACTCCAGGGAATTGACGAATCAACTTAGACTTTGGCGGTTTGTCTCCAGTAACAACACCTGAGTAAACGTCTACTCGATAAACCTTTTTTGAGATTTTCCAAATGCGGAAAGTTGTTTCTATAAGAGTTCTTGCCCAACTGGGAATCTGCGAGAGGTCTTGCGTAACAATGACAATGCGCATGGAGTTGTTTTTAGCATCAACCATATGTCGATGCTCGGCTAACAGTTTTTTATCCCACGGATTAGCCTGATTAGACTTTTGACCTTCCGGCCACCGTCGCCATGCTTCATCAATGATCAAAACACAGCCATTAATCACATATTCAGCCAGATCAGGAAGCTCAAACCATTCAACAGGAAGCTGCTGAATAGTCCCCCCAAAATCAGCCAGCAAATCATCAGCATTCAACGGAATATTGGTTACCACATGTCGGCCCTGTTTTAAGGAGGGAATAATGACACGCTCAACAACACCGTAGCTTTTGCCGTGACCTGGTTTGCCCACATAAGCATGAATAGCCATCAGCCCACCACTGGAAGTCGACGAATAAAGAAGCGCAACCCATAAGCCGACATAATCAAACCCAAGCCAAATTGAATTTCAAACATATTCATAAAATACCAAACTGAATCTGGTATTGAGTCGAACGCATGGGCGGCTCCTTCAACTTGCTCTGCTATACCCAATGTATCAAGAAGCGCGATGAAAGCTGACCAAATCCAACCAAGGACTAAGAACACGGTATCTATAGCAAATTGCGCTAGCTGTTCAAAAACCCCTTTAAGCCATGCAGCAAAACTAGAAAGCATATCCATTCCTTAAGCCGACAATACAATACGCACAGCAAGCAACATCCACATCGCTATAAACACCATTCTTAGAATGGGTGCGATCATTGCAAACAACTCACAGTGAGCATCGAATATGATATTTTTCCCAAACAAGAACACTGACCCAGTTGGGCATGTCGCGGCAGAATGATTACTGCCGCCGAAGGCATTGTTAAGTGATTGAAAGGTTTTGCTTGATTCGATGTCACTTTTAAATTCGGCGAACTGTTGTTTGACTTCTGCACCTCGTTGCTCATTCTTACCATTGAGATCTAATTCACCTGGTGACGTAAAACCTTCTTCCGTCCCACCATCAGAACCATCGCCGTCGGTACCTCCCGAAGAGCCGTCTCCACCGGTAGTTCCTCCTGGGTTTGTACCTCCGCCTGTACCACCAGTGCCGGTGCCTCCGTTGCCGCCAGTGCCGGTTTCTCCGCCGTTACTGCCAGTCCCGCCAGTGCCCGAACCAGTGCCTGAGCCTTCGCCTGAGCCGCTTCCAGAGCCGCTTCCGGAGCCAGAGCCTGAACCTTCGCCAGATCCGTCATCGGTTCCTGAACCATCTCCATTACCGTCTCCATCACCACCCTCCTCTGTGCCCGGATCGGTCGGTTGTGGCGGTTCTTCTTTGCCGTCGAGAGGATCACCTTCGTCTCCTTCCTCAAGCGCTGGATCTGATTCGCAAGCTTGCTTTTTTCCGTCCGAACCAAGTTCAGCCTTATATTCAAAATTGCAGAATCCTTCGTTTGTTTTGCCTGTTACTAAGTAGCAGTCCACGGATTTCGGCGAGGCGTATTTGCAATTATTGGTGCAGATGTTCTCACCGGGATTTCTGGACAATACATACTTTTTGGCACCCGAAACAATAACGGTGCCAATACTTCCTTTTAGTTCCGCAGTGTCATTACAAATTACTTCTTCTATCTGCTGTTTGTTGATGAGAATCGGTAACGGCTGTTTCAGAAATACCGAGGGTTTTCCCTCTGCATCCAGCTTGTGATAGGTGAGCTGAGCAACACATTGCAAAACATACTCCATCCCGTAGTAACTGGCGCAGGAGTCGAGCGTATAAGTTATCTCGGAGTAGCCCGTCTGCTGAGCAATAAAAGCCTTGATCACGGGCAATGCAGCTGCTTGTGCGCTGGAGTAAATATAGGCAGGGTTCGAACACCATCCTTGCATCACATAGTTATCACAGCTGAATTTTTCAGCATCAGCAGCCTTACTAAAAGAGGAAAAAAATAAAATCGCTACCAAGTAGGCGCACACAACGAGCTTGAAAATAATCCCCCTCATGTCACCAACCCCAGAAAGCCGCATATGCGCAGGACGCACCTATTACAAAAAAGGAAAATATATATAACTGATCCATGACGACTGCCCATATGAAAAAGGGCTCAACGAAGAGCCCTTTATATCTGTGGCTTTTGCTCTTAGCGTAGGAAGGCCAGAACGATCTTTGCACCTTTAATGCCTGCATATACAGCTGCTAGCAATGCTGCAACGGCGAGAACACCTGTGCCGATCTGAGAGAAGTCGATTCCAGAGGTCAGCTTAGTGTAATCCCAAGCTACAGCACCTTCAGCTGCGAAAGCATTTGCCGAGACAACCGAAGTGAATGCCACAACAGCGAGAGCTTTATTGCTTACTTTTTTGAACATGATGAAACCTCAACCTTGTTTGATGAAACTTAAGAATGCACGGATACCCATTGCCATAACCATGAAGGTTGCAACCAAAGTGAATCCGGCGCCGAATGCTTGACCCAAGATGAATGGATCTAGCTGGGATGGATCAAAAGGAGGTTGAACTTGAACAGCCTCCCAAGATCCCGAACACTGAGGATAACCACCCTCAGTTCTTAGCTCGCCAGTGCAGCGAACAAAATCGGACATTGGGCCTACCGCTATGAAGCCTTGGAAGGAGTGATTTCGAAGTTCTGCGGTTTGCCATCGCCGGAAAGGTAGAAGTCGAAGCCTGCATTGCCGGCTTTAGAGGCCCATGCTGCGACGAATACAGGAACAGATACAGCCTTACCTTTGTGTTGATTCCAGACGTTATTGAGGCCCAGCTCCATATTCTTTTTGGAGAGTTTCACTTTGAGGGTCTTCACTTCTGGAAGGCCATATTGGTTGACGTCTTGAACCTCAAGCAGAATGAGATTTTCGGTAAAAGTGTTTTGGCCGACAGTACGGTTGTCAGTATGAAAACCGTGGCACAGGCCAGTTAAAGTCAACATGGTTTACCTCACAGGATTATATTTTGGGCGAATGCCCGGTTCACGATATGCCCAGCCAGGAATTTGGGCGTTTGGATCTCGACGAAAACCACGCAGAGCAAGGCGTCCTTTATGTCTCTGGACGACTTCAGCGCATGAAAACGAAAGGAAGTGGCGCATGATCGAATTGATCAAAGCGTTCGACTCGGCGGTGACGCCGAGCTGATCAATCACTTCAAGTTCAACGGTGCTACGCAGGATTAAATACTTTGACCGTTCCATCATGCTGCCTCGACAGTAGGTTCTACGTACCAGCCCGGGCGCTGGCCATTGAAGTCGACCTGCACAAACCGAAGAATCGGGACAACGTTATTTTGCTGGTCCGACACTTTGAGTTTCTGCAAAGCGGCCTTTGAAATTCCACATTCACAGATGTCTCTGATGTGGTTGTAAAAACTGGCCCGATTCATCGACGCCTGGGTTTCTTCCCAGCCATAATCTTTCAAGCTACGGTACGTACGAAACAGGCTACGAGCGTAAGCGTCAGAGGTTTTACCAGGGACAAAGATTGGCGGCACCAAGATCCCACCGACCATTTTTTCCTTGGTGTAACGGCCTTTGCCTTGTTTAGTGTGTTTTTCAAGAAGTGCGGCCAGCACTTTTTCATCGTTAATAACTCGCATCTGGATTCCCTCAAAGGCCGCAAAAAGGTCTTTAGTCACTTGCTCCCAACACCACTGAATAAAACAAATGCCCTGCTCTGACAGCGCTTGCTGATGACGAATCAGGTCATTAAGTAAATTTGAAATTCCGCGACGGTTGAACCATCGCTTTGCAACTGTTACTTCAAGACGAAGCAGATTTTCTGACCACGCTTGTAGGTCTGGATTGCTGAGGACTTTTACAGTCCTTGCAGCGGACAGATCGCCGCGACCGGCTTTCTTTGCATCCTCCAACTGCTTCATGAACTCGGGATGCTTGAGGTAAATCTTCAGCCGTCGCAGGCGAGAGTCTTTGGCTCCGAAATAAGCCGTTGTTTCGTAGTCGTCTCCCCTGCCCTTCATTTGGCCGTTCGAAACGCCGCGAATGGCCTGAATGGCTTGGCGCGCGGTGCGTTCGTCGGGCAATCGACTGGAGTAAGTGCAATCGATGTCGTAGACCTCACAGCTGTCTACCGCGAGCATTTCAAAAAGTTTGGGGTACGTGCCTGCAAGCCACTTGAGCATTGTCAGAGCGCCCTTCTCGATGCAGGTCGGGCCAAAAACGTTGTGCCCCTGCATCAGTTTTGCGGGTGAGGCTTTCAGTTCAACACCCGGCATCAGGCGTTTACCCATGCTTTCGTGGAAAACTTTCATGGCCATCGGGGTGAAACCAGTCCCCAAAGACTCCCAAGCGTGACGCAGGTAATCGGCGTGTTTATTGCCCTCCTCGTCGACGGTGATTTGCGCCTGAAGTGGAATGCCTAACGACTCGATATCGACCAGATGCACAGGATCAACTCGACCATCAACACCCAGTAAGGTGATGTGCTCAAGCTTGAACGGCACAAAGAGGTGGATTCGATCTAGCACTTGTATACACGCAACAAATCACAATTCAGGCAATCGTATGCGAGTGACAAGTAACGTGTCAATACGCAACTTGTATACACGCAACTGTTGAGCAAGAATCAGCGCTTACGTGATTGCACCGGCATACAGGAAACGCGATGAGCACCGTCAGAATCGATCAGGAACGCTGGGAGCGGCTGGAGAAGAAGGAAGTAGAATTCACCCTGAAACGCAAGAAACTGACCAAAAAGTCAGAGATCATTAACATCTTGTTGGACAGGGTTTTGGACAAGGTAAAAATGAATGCCGATGGAGAAATCTACATCGAGCAGGATGATGGGAAGCCACCAGTAAAAGTCTAACCGTTAGACAAGAGTCCACCATTAGAGATAGTGGACCCTGCTGCGCAGGGAGTGCCCGTTCTCTCCCCCTCCTTCGCCTCGATCTGAGCTGGTTATCCAGCTTTTTTCGCGTCCGCGAAAATGGGGTTTTTAACGCAGTTTCAATGCGTTAACCTCGCGGAATCCCAAGCTAAGCGGCTGTTCAAGCCGCTGAAAGCCCCTCTAAGGAAGTAACCATGGCATCAGATAAAAAGCAGGCCAAACGGGCTAAGCGCGCCAAAGCGAAAGCCAAGCAGGCACGGGCAGTCCGTAATAACACGCCTCAAGGATTGTCTGAAGAAATGCTAGATGACATCGCAGAAGGATTGGTCGCCATACTCTGGCGGTTGGCAGAAGCAGAGGCCATTAGCCAGGTCGAAATGCTCACCACCCTGATCATTGAAACGGGCATGTCTAAAGCAAAAACGTTGGACGACGAAATCGATAATCAGATCGTCATTCTCACGACGTACGGAAGGAAGATCGTGGGGCGACCAGAAAATTGGATGGAAGACGCTGGATTCCTAGATGCCTATGCAGAAGCTGCACGTAAGCTCGGCCGGGAAGAGCTAATCGAAGCTTGGCATGACGCTCACGACTTTTAATATCTAGTCGCTAGAAAATCGGACCTACCGGGACCTGTCCAAATGCGGCGCTGCCCGTCATGGATCCGCGGAGGCTTCGCAGTAGGTTACGTGCATAAAAGCTTGGTTAAACAATGCGCGAAGTGCCTTCCTCGTGACCTGGTAAAACTAGTCCGCGAATAAACCCTCAGTGACTTAACGATCGCTGGGGGTTCTTCTTTGCCTGAATACCGGCCGGCGTTGCCGGGTATCGGCGCGGAAAGAGCTCCTTTCCACTGTGAAAAACCATGGCGCCTAATGCCCTTCGGGCAGTCGAGGAACGCCTGATTCACAGTGCTCAGCTTGAAGGATGTTTTTTCGCGTACGCGAAAATGGCTGGTTTTCACGCTGAAAAAGCATAGGCCGATGTCCCTGCCAGCTCAAAAGAATTACTCCCTAAAATGTACATTTAGGGGAGTAATCAACGCGGCCGAAGGTGATTTTCGCGTACGCGAAAACGATGGCCTCCACGGTGAAAACCATCCTCAGGCTCAGGCGGGAAGTTTCCGATTCGGAAACTTATGCGGAGACTCAGCCGGAATCCTTCCCTGATTGATCACAACCGAGGCCAAGCGAAAGTTTTCGCGGGCGCGAAAATGCTGGTTACCAGGTGAAGTTTCCGATTCGGAAACTCTCGCCGAAGACCTAGCCGGAATCCTTCCCTGATTGGTAGTCACCGAGGCCGGACGAAAAGTTTCGCGGACGCGAAACTGCGGGGTTACAGGGCCAGTTTCCGATTCGGAAACTTACGCCGAGGGGGTTAGCCGGAATCCTTCCCTGATTGGTCGTAGCCAAGGCAAGGCGAAAAGTTTCGCGGGCGCGAAACTGCGAGGTATCAGAGAGAGTTTCCGATTCGGAAAATCATGATGAAAGGCATAGCCGGAATCCTTCCCTGATGGGCAAAAAGCCAGCAGGTTTTTCGCGGACGCGAAAAAGCTGTGACAGAATCTCAGGCGTTCAATGAAGAACACTTACTCATGAGTCAAAGGAGTCATTGATGTCGAAGAAATTTATCACCACCTGGTTCTACAGCCCGGTCGATTCAGAAGAAAAAGCGGCGGGTCTTTTCGGAAACAAAATCAAAAAGGTTTACGACCCTCGATCTGTAAACTTTGACCTTTTCGCACAAACCTTGGAGGAAACCTACAACAGCTTCGATGACCAGGGCTATGACGTGGTGAACGTTATCCCGGTCGCAATGGGGACCTCGGAGCATTGCAAGCAGAGCAATGGCAACTATGTCGGCGATGTAGGTTTTTCCCTTACCCGAGGGGCGGTTGTTGTAGGAAAGCGCAGGGACTAAGGTTCAGGCTTCCGCAAATTTCCGATAACGATCAGTTATCGGAAATCGCTACGGAAATCCTAAGCTGTCGAGCCAGTAGGACTTAATGCTCTGCAGTCAGGCGTCTTTGAAGCCGGGCAGACCATTGGAAAGGCAGTAGCTTTTGATTGTTTGTACTACGCCGTCCGGCGAGTCATCTAGGCCATCTTCTGGGTAGAACAGCAAGTCGCTAATCGGCGTGTTTATTGCCCTCCTCGTCGACGGTGATTTGCGCCTGAAGTGGAATGCCTAACGACTCGATATCGACCAGATGCACAGGATCAACTCGACCATCAACACCCAGTAAGGTGATGTGCTCAAGCTTGAACGGCACAAAGAGGTGGATTCGATCTAGCACTTGTATACACGCAACAAATCACAATTCAGGCAATCGTATGCGAGTGACAAGTAACGTGTCAATACGCAACTTGTATACACGCAACTGTTGAGCAAGAATCAGCGCTTACGTGATTGCACCGGCATACAGGAAACGCGATGAGCACCGTCAGAATCGATCAGGAACGCTGGGAGCGGCTGGAGAAGAAGGAAGTAGAATTCACCCTGAAACGCAAGAAACTGACCAAAAAGTCAGAGATCATTAACATCTTGTTGGACAGGGTTTTGGACAAGGTAAAAATGAATGCCGATGGAGAAATCTACATCGAGCAGGATGATGGGAAGCCACCAGTAAAAGTCTAACCGTTAGACAAGAGTCCACCATTAGAGATAGTGGACCCTGCTGCGCAGGGAGTGCCCGTTCTCTCCCCCTCCTTCGCCTCGATCTGAGCTGGTTATCCAGCTTTTTTCGCGTCCGCGAAAATGGGGTTTTTAACGCAGTTTCAATGCGTTAACCTCGCGGAATCCCAAGCTAAGCGGCTGTTCAAGCCGCTGAAAGCCCCTCTAAGGAAGTAACCATGGCATCAGATAAAAAGCAGGCCAAACGGGCTAAGCGCGCCAAAGCGAAAGCCAAGCAGGCACGGGCAGTCCGTAATAACACGCCTCAAGGATTGTCTGAAGAAATGCTAGATGACATCGCAGAAGGATTGGTCGCCATACTCTGGCGGTTGGCAGAAGCAGAGGCCATTAGCCAGGTCGAAATGCTCACCACCCTGATCATTGAAACGGGCATGTCTAAAGCAAAAACGTTGGACGACGAAATCGATAATCAGATCGTCATTCTCACGACGTACGGAAGGAAGATCGTGGGGCGACCAGAAAATTGGATGGAAGACGCTGGATTCCTAGATGCCTATGCAGAAGCTGCACGTAAGCTCGGCCGGGAAGAGCTAATCGAAGCTTGGCATGACGCTCACGACTTTTAATATCTAGTCGCTAGAAAATCGGACCTACCGGGACCTGTCCAAATGCGGCGCTGCCCGTCATGGATCCGCGGAGGCTTCGCAGTAGGTTACGTGCATAAAAGCTTGGTTAAACAATGCGCGAAGTGCCTTCCTCGTGACCTGGTAAAACTAGTCCGCGAATAAACCCTCAGTGACTTAACGATCGCTGGGGGTTCTTCTTTGCCTGAATACCGGCCGGCGTTGCCGGGTATCGGCGCGGAAAGAGCTCCTTTCCACTGTGAAAAACCATGGCGCCTAATGCCCTTCGGGCAGTCGAGGAACGCCTGATTCACAGTGCTCAGCTTGAAGGATGTTTTTTCGCGTACGCGAAAATGGCTGGTTTTCACGCTGAAAAAGCATAGGCCGATGTCCCTGCCAGCTCAAAAGAATTACTCCCTAAAATGTACATTTAGGGGAGTAATCAACGCGGCCGAAGGTGATTTTCGCGTACGCGAAAACGATGGCCTCCACGGTGAAAACCATCCTCAGGCTCAGGCGGGAAGTTTCCGATTCGGAAACTTATGCGGAGACTCAGCCGGAATCCTTCCCTGATTGATCACAACCGAGGCCAAGCGAAAGTTTTCGCGGGCGCGAAAATGCTGGTTACCAGGTGAAGTTTCCGATTCGGAAACTCTCGCCGAAGACCTAGCCGGAATCCTTCCCTGATTGGTAGTCACCGAGGCCGGACGAAAAGTTTCGCGGACGCGAAACTGCGGGGTTACAGGGCCAGTTTCCGATTCGGAAACTTACGCCGAGGGGGTTAGCCGGAATCCTTCCCTGATTGGTCGTAGCCAAGGCAAGGCGAAAAGTTTCGCGGGCGCGAAACTGCGAGGTATCAGAGAGAGTTTCCGATTCGGAAAATCATGATGAAAGGCATAGCCGGAATCCTTCCCTGATGGGCAAAAAGCCAGCAGGTTTTTCGCGGACGCGAAAAAGCTGTGACAGAATCTCAGGCGTTCAATGAAGAACACTTACTCATGAGTCAAAGGAGTCATTGATGTCGAAGAAATTTATCACCACCTGGTTCTACAGCCCGGTCGATTCAGAAGAAAAAGCGGCGGGTCTTTTCGGAAACAAAATCAAAAAGGTTTACGACCCTCGATCTGTAAACTTTGACCTTTTCGCACAAACCTTGGAGGAAACCTACAACAGCTTCGATGACCAGGGCTATGACGTGGTGAACGTTATCCCGGTCGCAATGGGGACCTCGGAGCATTGCAAGCAGAGCAATGGCAACTATGTCGGCGATGTAGGTTTTTCCCTTACCCGAGGGGCGGTTGTTGTAGGAAAGCGCAGGGACTAAGGTTCAGGCTTCCGCAAATTTCCGATAACGATCAGTTATCGGAAATCGCTACGGAAATCCTAAGCTGTCGAGCCAGTAGGACTTAATGCTCTGCAGTCAGGCGTCTTTGAAGCCGGGCAGACCATTGGAAAGGCAGTAGCTTTTGATTGTTTGTACTACGCCGTCCGGCGAGTCATCTAGGCCATCTTCTGGGTAGAACAGCAAGTCGCTACCCGCAGGGTGCGGCACGACCTTGTTGAAGTGTTCCACCAACTCCCCGCGATCCTCTTCCGTTCCAGCATCGTCAATAGCGTCAATCAGGGCTTTGAACTCCTGCTCTGTGTAGTCGGCAAGATCACTCTTAAATTCCATTACTCACCTCATCTATGTATGTCGATATGACGTCTTGGCGTAACAGCTCGCAGATTGTCGGCATCGTACACAGCACCACCGTCTTTGATTAATTCTACGTGGTGCAACTCGAATGCGATTCGCTTTCCTGCATGCTCACTTTTCGGTGCTGCGGGAGCCAAGCCTTTCGCCATGCCGGACAGGTTGCGTGAGCTGAACTGCTGACTTAACTCAGAGTCATTAGCTACCGCAATCCAAAATGCCTTCCTGAACGCATCAAAACTACTGAAATTTTTGCCACGGAGCTGATCGGCAATACGAGTCGGAATCGGTGCACCAAGCCCAGCCCCTGCACCGGCTAACCAGATCCCCGAAACGTCCTGCCCCTGCCCTGTCACTGTCCCCGGATCGAGGCGCACGTTCATCACGATGTAGAGCGGTTTTATGCCCGAGCCAGCCGGAAAAATGAGGATAAAATCCTTGTAATCAGGCGGATGAATCGGGTTAACGATCATCGTGTCAGCTTGTTCTGTCGGTGGGTAAATCCAGATCTGCGGGGCTTGCGGAGCAGCCTCAAGCGCGGGAATTCCTAGCGTGTCTGAGGGATTGGCGGCAGGTGTCCAAATCAGGGTGACACCATCACCAAAATCAGCCACCTGCTGTTCGCCCTGGGTAATGAATTGCACTACAGGAATCATCTCCCAATCGCGGCGCTTCTGAGTGTTGTAACCGTAACCTTTCAGAGTGCCATCGGCTTGTTGCTCGATATGCAACCGAACACGTGTGCGGCCTTCCTTGAGCGACTTAAGCTGTTCGTCGGTGTACAGACTGCTATCACCGAGGCTTGATGGCCAGAGCAGTGCAACCACACCGGCCAAGGCACCGGCAGCAACACCTGCCGTGACTACACCTGCTCCAGTCCCCGCACCGGTTGCAGCAGTCCCTGTACCCGCAGCAACGGCCGCTCCAGCGGTGCAAAGACCGCCACAGGATGCACCGGCAGAGGCAAGAGCCGACCCGCCCAGTAAGAGGGTTCCCAGTGCAGTAGGTAAGGCATTACCGCTGATTTTCTTAAGCGGGATGTTGCCCAAGGCATCCGTTTGACGACCGCCGAGCAAGGCAAACTCGCCATACTCTTTGACCGCATCGGTGGGAATGGCCCCAGATGGACTGACGTAATTAATGGAGCCATCAGGCAGCTTGCAAGGTTTGGTAAACGAACACCCGGCAGGTTCCGGCTTTTCCAGAGGGGCAGGCTTTGGAGGCGGCATGTATTCGCGAGTTTGAGCTACTGGAGCATCCGGCGCGCGTTTGGGTGGACCATTCTTTAATGCCGGTCGTAAGACGTTCGGCGCTGGCCCGGGGCCTTGATTACTTGCCATAAGACATCCTTGTTTCGTATACAAAAAAGCCTCCATACAAGGAGGCCAAAAAGCAAAGCAGTAGTATTCCAGTCAGCCCAACCTTACCCGAAAAACCAACGCTGATGATGTAGGAATTGTCTGAAAGTAAGGCAGGAAAAGCCTCGCATAATGGACGTTATGGCTAAATTCAGCGCCGGAGCTTCGCTATTATCCCGGCGCTAAATTCGTCGATCACGACGGCAGAGCTACCATAACGTCATCGATATTACGCGTAACAAGATGCTTCGAGACTAGCCCGGTTGCACGCAGATTTTGAAGCGCTCAATTCACCTCAGCCAATCATTCCTTGTTAGCTTCTCAAACAGCTCCGCATACTCCGGAAATTGCTCGCTAAGCTGCTGCTGACTGCCCAACTCCATATCTGCCAAATCAAGTCCTGGTGAAACCGCTTCACTGATCAGACCGTATCCCGCCAATCCATTTGTAAGCTGCGAAGCTTTCCAGACGCCACCAGGCACACGCAACTGCAAACATTGGCCGGCGATGATATCGCTGCCCATCACAACCGTTTTCAATGTGCCGTCCGGAAATATCAGGCTGTACTGAATCGCATCTCCTAGATGGTAGTAATGCACGATGTGCGATTGATTCAGATGAAAATGACCTATCGGCGAATCCTTGGTCAGCAAGTAATAAATAAATGGATATCATCAAATAGCGCCGGCCGCCCGCGGTCTCGACCATCGAAGCTTTTGCCAGTCATTTTGATTGGGTTCTCCAGCCTTGAAATAGCACCCACTAAATACATGGCATCTATCTACAACATACAACCAATTAATATTAACTATTCTAAATAGCTCTTTAGTAGAGCTAGCTGTTAGAGCCGGGACGCACCGTATTGCCTCGCCCACAGCTGCTATGTCGATTTTTTTATTCACACCGCATTTGTGTTTGCCACACGAGCGGTGCGAATAAACAAGGCGCGCACCTTCTCCCAGAAATTTCCCCCCAGCACAAAAAAGCTGCCGATCAGCATTGCGTCGCCCAACGCTTGAAGCTGCCAGAGGTTGGGCCTGAGCCCTGGCCAAAGGCTGTCGACGTAGGGTTCAAGCAGCGATGAGATCAGCGGCAAACAAAACATGACGATGCCGATTCGATGACGAGCCGACCCTACTTCGAGATCTGCTTTGGGCGCGAGCGTGGACACGTAACCGAATACGCTGCGTTTGAGTTGCTGGAAGCCCGACTTGCCCATGATGGTGATGACAAGAATCAGCAGAACCTTGTTGCTGATGAACAGCACGCCGGTCAGCGCAGCGATCTTTGAGCCCGGTACACCGGCCGCTGCTGCGGCAGGCACCATCAGCCAGGACCCCAACATCAGGCAGATAATGGTTATGCCCACTTTGAAGCGCCAACCGGCTGAATGAGGTTCAACACTGCCCTGGGTGTTATTCATGATCGTCGTACCTTTTTAGCCGGTTGCAGCAGATGTGAAGGAGCTTGAAAAGCGTAGCAGCCGCCTGTCGATTTGGGCGGCTATGCTCCAGTGATCTTCGTTGGTCGGGAAAGGGTTAATGCATCCAAGTAGACCTCTGCTGAATCGGTCAGGCCAGCTCCTGCTGCTGGGTGTGTTCGGCCTCAGTGGTTGCGTACGGCTGGGTCCGGACTTCCAGTCGCCCAGCGAAGAATGGGTCAAGCACTGGAACACTCCTGCCCTCCAGCAATCCAGCCAACGCGGGCTTCACCCGGATCTGCGTCAGTGGTGGCAAGTCTTCGCCGATCCGGTTCTCGACCACCTGATTGCCGAATCGGATGCACACAACTCCAGCCTTAAGATCGCCGGCCTGCGCGTGATGGAAGCCCGCGCCCAGTTGGGCATCGCCCAAAGCGGGCTTTACCCGCAACTGCAGCAGGCCAGCGCCGATATTCTGTACTTCAATCGAAGACAATCTGGCGGCAGCAATCCGCAGGACAGCCATTTCTGGCAATACAGTGCCGGTTTTGACATTGGCTGGGAGCTGGACTTCTGGGGACGCTTCAGTCGTGCCATCGAGTCGTCCGATGCCAGCTACTTCGCCGCCCAGGCCAACTATGAAGACGTGCTCGTGCTGTTGCGGGCGCAAGTGGCCGACACCTACTTCTCGCTGCGTACCACCGAAGCGCGTTTGCGTGTCGCCCGGGAAAACGCCAGGCAGCAAAAACGCAGCTTCGAGATCACCGATAAGTTGTTCAACAGCGGTCAGACTGCCGAGCTCGACCTGCAACAAGCCAAGACCCAGTACCTGGGCACGCTGAGCACGATCCCCAATCTCGAAGACCAATTGTTGCGCACCCGCAATGCGTTGGCCGTGTTGATCGGTCAGCCGCCCGGCGCGCTGCCGCAGTTGATCGAAAATGAAGGATATATCCCGCTGGTCGACCGTGCAGTGTTGCAGGATGTTCCGGCCAATTTGCTGCTGCGTCGGCCCGACGTGCGCGCCGCCGAGCTCAATGTCGCGGCCCAGTCGGCGCTGATCGGCGTGGCCGAAAGCGATTTCTACCCGTCACTGACCTTGTTGGGCAGTATCGTCTGGTCGGCCGACACGCTGAAGGGCACCTCCAAAAGCCTGGACCTGATCGGCGGCCCCAGTCTGCGCTGGAACCTGTTCGACCACGGCCAGATCAGCAACAACGTGCGCGTGCAGGATGCCCGTTTGCAACAACTGATCGAGGCCTACCGCGACAAGGTTCGTCAGGCTGCACGCGAAGCTGACGATGCCGCCAGCGGCCTGATCAAATCACTGGAGCGTGAACGAATCCTGCGTGAGGCCGAAGTGTCGGCCAAGCGTTCGCTGGTGTTGGCCAGTTCGCTGTACCGCGAAGGGTATTCGGATTTCCAGCGGGTGCTGGATGCGCAGCGCGCATTGTTCGAACAGCAGGACAACTACTTGATCGCTCGCAGCAACGCGGTGAGCAATGTGATTGCGCTGTACAAATCCCTGGGCGGCGGTTGGTACAGCGCCCAGCCGAACGTTGACTACCTTACCCGCAAGCAGATGGAAAAACGCACGGACTGGGGCGATATTCTGAGTGAGCCTACCGCTGCGCAGCCAGCCTTTCCCATCCCACAGAAGGTAAAAAAAGATGAGTGAAGCCGCGCAGCCCTCCCCCGACGCGCCCTCCTCCAAGGCGCCAGCGCCGGCCCCCGACTCGGCGAAAAAAGGCATCAAGTGGGTGTTGCTGTTGATCATCCTGAGCCTGGCCTGGTACCTGTTGGCGGACCGCTTCACACCCTATACGCAGCAGGCACGGGTGGGTGCCTTTGTGATTCCGGTGGCCGCGGAAGTGGCAGCCCGAGTGACCCGTGTAAACGTGCGTAACAACCAGGACGTCAAGGCCGGCGAAGTCCTGTTTGAGGTGGATTCTCAGCCCTATCAGATTGCCGTCGATCGCGCGCGCGCTGACCTTGAGTCGACGCGCCGGCAGATCGGTGCCAGCACTGCCGGAATCGCGTCGGCGCAAGCGTCCTTGCGTGCTGCTCAGGCCAACGAACGCAAGGCCCGACAGGACAATCAGCGTCTTGAAGGTTTGTATCGCGAAGACCCGGGCACCGTATCCGTGCGCCTGCTTGAAGTGTCCCGCGCCAACCATGAACAGGCGGTCAGCCAGGTGGCCGCCGCCCGTGCCGAAGTTCAGCGTGCGCAAGAGCAGGAAGGTGGCAGCGACGAAGAGAACGCCCTGCTGCGCAGCGCCGCCACGGCGCTCTCAAAAGCCGAACTGGACCTGGCCAATACGCAGATTCGCGCGCGCTCGGCCGGCCTGATCACGGACCTGCGCACTGACGTTGGGCAATTCGCAGCGGCCGGTACCCCGGTCATGACCCTGATCGCCATCCGCGATGTGTGGATCAGTGCGGACATGACCGAGAACAACCTCGGCCTGGTGAAGCCCGATACTGCGGTGGCGATAGTACTGGATGCGTTGCCAGGCCAGGTTTTCGAGGGCCGCGTGCGCAGTGTCGGCTACGGTGTCAGCGTGGGTCAGACGCCTGCGCCCGGCACGTTGCCCAGTGTGCAGAACAGCCGTGACTGGCTGCGTCCGGCACAGCGCTTCCCGGTGATTATCGAGTTTTCTACTGACTCAATAAACACTCTGCGTGAAAGTCACGCCATCCGGGCCGGTGGACAGGCCGAAGTCATGGCCTTCCCCACCCAGGGCAACCCGCTCAACCCGCTCGGTCGCGTATTCCTGGGACTGATGAGTTGGCTGTCCTATGCCTACTGAACGCCCCCCCCGGGTTCAACGCGCACTGCGCCTCGCCACCGGCACGGCGTTGTGCCTGGCGACCAGTTTCGGCCTGGGTTTGCCGATCCCGTTTATCGCGCCAGTGCTTTGCTTGCTGCTGCTGGCCACGCTCAATCGTGCGCTGCCATTTAAGGCTGGAGTAGTGCTCGCACTGACCGCGATGTTGACCACTGGCGTCGGCCTGTTATTGATCCCGATCCTACGTTATTACCCTTTCAGCGGCGTGTTACTGATCGGCGCCAGTCTGTTCCTGGCTTTTCGTTTTGGACTGCGTGGCGGTAACAATCTGATTGTCACTTTTCTGGTGATTGGCCTGACCATGATCTCTTCGGCCGGTGTGGCGGATTTCGATTTGGCCGCGATGGTCATCGGTGCGTTGGTCAAGGGGTTGCTCCTGGCCGTCATAGTGCTGGCACTCAGTCATTGGCTGTTTCCCGAGCCGATCAATGCCCCGTCACCACCGCCTCCTCCGGTTCTACCGGACGAAGAAGTCGGTCGAGTGGCGCTGCGTGCCACCCTGATCGTGCTGCCGACATTCCTGCTGGCGCTGATCGATCCGGCCAGTTATCTGCCGATCATCTTGAAGGCGGTCAGCCTGGGTCAGCAAAGCTCGACGACGACCACACGCCATGCCGGTCGTGAACTGGTCGGTTCAACGTTGCTCGGTGGCTTGCTGGCCATTCTGTTCTGGTGTGCCCTCAGCCTGTTTGTACATCTATGGATGTTCTTTCTGTGGATGCTGCTGTTCGGCCTGATAGTGGCGCGCAAGCTGTATGCCCTGAATCCCACGCGATTGAGTCCGGGGTTCTGGCTCAATAGCCTGATCACGCTGATTATCCTGCTGGGCCAATCGGTTCAGGACAGCGCAGCGGGCAAGGACGTTTACACCGCGTTTGCCGTGCGCATGGACTTGTTCATCGCCGTGACGCTGTATGCCTGTCTGATGGTTCATCTGCTCGATCAGCGGCAGCCAAATAATGCTCAAGGATTAACCTGATACCCCTTCCCTTGCAGGCAGCTTGTGTAGCCCGTTGAACTGGTCGCGGCACTGGTTTTCTGCTGTGCCCGGCGTTCCTGACGCTGGCGTGAGCCACCGACCACCGCGCCCGCTGTCGCGGTTCCTTTTGCCTGGTTCTGGCGATAGTCCTGCTTCACGTCATCATCGACGCGATCATAAAACTCGTCGTGCTGACGGCCGCGCACCTGCGCCCCCGCAGCCCCTGCGGCAGCGCCCACAGCGGCGCCCTTCAGCCTTCCACCGGCAGGAGGCGGTGCAGTCGAGGCGCTCTGACTGGCCGCGATGTTGTGGCAATCGGTGATGTCCACTTGGGTTTGTTGCGAACTCTGCCCTTTCATCGGCACGACCGTTTCCGCCCATCCCTGGGTCGAGGAAACCGACAGTGCGATGCACAGACTAATCGACGACAACGTTCTCATGATGACCTCCTAAAGAGCCCTTGCTACTCCACACACCGTGATTCTGAACCGAGTTCAACACAGAAGATTGTAGATCACCCCTCCTCGCCCCCCACTCCACGGGGGCTGTGCGGTCGAATAACAATTTTTCGCGGCGTGCAATTAAGGCTGGATACTCATATCGCTGGTACAAATAACCAATGCGACGGGGATGAGTTCGCAGGTGGTTCTCTTCAGCCGTGGTGTCGTGTCATTAGTCGTCATCTTGATTATTGGCGCGTTATTGCTACGCGTCAGTAAAACCCGCCGCGCGATGGTCATTGCCGGGGAAGCCCCTGAATCTGGTACTACGCTGGCGGGTGTGATTTATAGCGGCGTCAGCATCGCTGTTTTGATCTCGATTTTTGGCCTGCTGGTCGGTTACATGTCTTCATCGGGCGTCAAATGGACGAATCTGGCCTGGATCGTCAGTGCGTTGTCGGTGGGGATCGGCTTCGGCTTGCAGGAGATCGTCAAGAACTTCGTCTCCGGGTTAATTCTGCTCACCGAGCGTTCGGTCAAGGTCGGCGACCTGATCAGCATCAGTGGGGTTGAAGGCGATATCCGGCGGATCAATGTCAGGGCCACCGAGATACAGCTCAGTGACCGCTCGATCTTGATCGTGCCCAACTCCCAGCTGATTTCCCAGAACCTTCCCAATGTGACCATTGGCGGTAGCGCCCAAGGGGTGTCCACACTCGAGCTGGTGTTCCCTCTGGATATCGACCCCGAACAAGTCAAAACCCTGCTGTACACCGCCTAATTGCAGATCCTGAAGCGATTGAGTGCGGCCGGCATCGAATTGGCCAAGCCTGTTCCTGCGCCATGACATTAACGACTGCGCTTCAGCGTTTCACTCGGCAATTCCTTAAATAACGCCCGATAACTGCTGGAAAATCTTCCTAAATGCCAGAACGACCAACGCATCGCGACATCTGCCACCGTGGTGTCCTTGGCCGTGCGGCTGAGCAGTTCTCGGCGCGCACTGTTGAGTCGACGCAAGCGCAGCCAATGGGTCGGGGTCATCCCGGTATAGGCCTTGAACGCATGCTGCAATTGACGCAGTGAAACCCCGGCGACCTGCGAAAGCTCCAGCAGGTTCAGGGTTTCTTCCGGGGCATCAGCCGCCCACTCACCGATGCGTTTCATCACCGATCGCTCTTCGGCGCGGCGCTGTAGACCTCCGCGATCAAGGCACACACACGCGTTGTCGAGGATGTACAGGCAGTCTTCCAGCAACTGCTGGGTCAACGCGTCCTTGCTCGGTGGATCGAGCGTCTGCGCCAGTCGGGTTAACGTCCCGCTGAGCCAGCGACTGAACAGCGCGTTCTGTCCCGAGTTCAGTGGCGCCATGAACAGGCCTTCGAGCCTGGCCACATTCAGACCGTGACGCTGAACGAACGCCGGACCGAACACCACGGCGATTTCCTGGTAGTTCTCCGGGGTGATCCAGATGTTGCGGCTTTCACCATTCAACACGTAGAGCGCGTTGTCGCTGCGATCGAAACAGAACGCCAGCGAGCCTTCAGGGGCGCTGAAATTCTGTTCGACCCGCGTGTTCATGTGTTCCTCGTAAATCTCCACGCCTTGCAGGTCCAGATAGCGCACCCTCCCTGCGAAATGTCCCGGCGACATTTGCTGATAATGCTGCACCCAACCCGGTGTGGCGCGGATTTGCTCGGCCACGTCGGCGGTGTTGAACGCTTGGACTTGTAAGGGGTTGCACGTTGTCATGGGTGACCTTACGCACTCGTTTGGTGCGTTTTGGTGCTGCTGAAAGTGGATAGATAGAACGTCAAGGCTCGCCCAAGATAGTCGTCAACGCGCCACAGGGGAAGTGTGTGGTGGATGAAACCCGCCTCCCCGGCGTTAATAAAACCAATAACGAGGTCTTTATGAATGTCCCTTTCGATCAGTTGCTCACGTGGCTGAAAGATCACAAGATTACCGAAGTCGAGTGTGTGGTCAGCGACTTGACTGGCATTGCACGCGGCAAAATTGCACCCACCAACAAGTTCCTGCATGAGCGAGGCATGCGCCTGCCGGAAAGTGTGCTGTTGCAAACGGTAACCGGGGACTTTGTCGATGACGACATCTACTACGACCTGCTCGACCCGGCTGACATCGACATGGTTTGCAAGCCCGTTTCCGACGCGGTTTACGTGATTCCATGGGCCATCGAGCCCACCGCTATCGTGATTCACGACACCTTCGACAAGTTCGGCAACCCGATCGAGCTGTCGCCGCGCAACGTACTGAAGAAAGTCCTGCAGCTGTACACCGACAAAGGCTGGCGGCCGATTGTCGCGCCGGAAATGGAGTTTTACCTGACCCAGCGCTGCGAAGATCCGGACTTGCCGCTCAAGGCGCCGCTGGGTCGTTCGGGGCGTGCGGAAAGTGGTCGCCAGTCGTTTTCCATCGACGCCGCCAACGAATTCGACCCGCTGTTTGAAGACGTTTACGACTGGTGCGAACTTCAGGGTCTGGACCTCGATACCTTGATCCACGAGGACGGCCCGGCGCAGATGGAAATCAACTTCCGTCATGGCGACGCACTGGACCTGGCCGACCAGATCACCGTGTTCAAGCGAACCCTGCGCGAGGCGGCCCTCAAGCACAACGTCACCGCGACCTTCATGGCCAAACCGATTGGCGATGAGCCCGGCAGCGCCATGCATATCCACCAGAGCGTCGTGGACATCGCCACCGGCCAGCCGATCTTTGCCGATGCCGACGGGCAGATGAGCGAACTGTTTCTGCACCACATCGGTGGCCTGCAAAAGTACATTCCCAAAGTGCTGCCGATGTTCGCGCCCAACGTCAATTCGTTCCGCCGCTTCCTGCCGGACACTTCGGCGCCGGTGAACGTCGAATGGGGCGAAGAAAACCGTACCGTGGGTCTGCGTGTGCCGACCTCCACACCCGATGCGATGCGCGTGGAAAACCGTTTGCCGGGGGCCGACGCCAACCCTTATCTGGCCATCGCAGCGAGCCTGTTGTGCGGGTACCTGGGCATGGTCGAGCGCATCGAACCCAGCGCTGCGGTGCAAGGTCGCGCCTATGAACGGCGCAACCTGCGCCTGCCGATCACCATCGAAGACGCGCTGACGCAGATGGAAGAGTGCGAAACCATCGGCCGCTATCTGGGCAGCAAATTCGTCCGCGGCTATGTGGCGGTCAAGCGCGCCGAACACGAGAACTTCAAGCGCGTGATCAGCTCGTGGGAGCGTGAGTTCCTGCTGCTCAGCGTCTAGCACTTGATCGTTCCCACGCTCTGCGTGGGAACGCCTCACCGGACGCTCCACGTCCGTTTTGGGACGCAGAGCGTCCCGGGCTACATTCCCACGCAGAGCGTGGGAACGATCATTCGAAGAGGTGTCGATATGCGTCTATTGAAATCCGTGGTTCCGGTCGCACTGGCGTTGTTGTTCAGCGCCGTTGCGCAGGCTCAGCCAACGGTCAGCGTCTACAACTGGACCGATTACATTGGCGAGACCACCCTCGTCGACTTCCAGGCGAAAACCGGGACCAAGGTGATCTACGACGTGTTCGACTCCAACGAAACCCTGGAAGGAAAATTGCTCGCCGGCCGCACCGGGTATGACGTGGTGGTGCCATCCAACCACTTCCTCGCCCGCCAGGTGAAAGCCGGTGCGTTCCTGAAGCTTGATCGTTCGCAACTGCCCAACTTTAAAAACCTCGACCCGAAACTGCTGGCGCTGCTGGAGAAAAACGATCCGGGCAACGAGCACTCGGTCCCATACCTGTGGGGCACCAACGGCATTGGCTACAACGTCGACAAGGTCAAACAAGTGCTGGGCATCGATCACATTGATTCCTGGGCAGTGTTTTTTGAACCCGAGAATCTGAAGAAGCTCAGTCAGTGCGGTGTGTCGATGATGGATTCGGCCGATGAAGTGTTCCCCGCGATCCTCAACTACATGGGCATGGACCCGCGCAGTGAAAACCCTGAAGACTACAAAAAAGCCGAGGCCAAGTTGCTCAGCATCCGGCCTTACATCACCTACTTCCACTCGTCCAAGTACGTCTCGGACCTGGCCAACGGTGATATATGCGTGGCCTTCGGTTACTCGGGGGACGTGTTCCAGGCCGCGAATCGGGCCAAGGAAGCCAAGAACGGCGTGAACATCGCGTACGCGATTCCCAAGGAAGGCAGTAACTTGTGGTTCGACCTGCTGGCGATCCCCGCAGACGCCAGCAACCCGAAAGAAGCTCACGCCTTCATCAATTACCTGCTCGACCCGCAAGTGATTGCCAAGGTCAGCGCCTCGGTCGGTTACGCCAACCCGAATCCGGCGTCCAAGCAGTACATGGACCCGGAGCTGGTCAACAATCCTGAGGTATACCCACCGCAGGAAGTCCTCGACAAACTCTACATTTCGACCACCCCGCCCCAGGCAATCATGCGTTTGATGACCCGCTCCTGGAGCAAAGTGAAGTCCAACAAATGAATCAGTACAGCAACGAACATGCTCGCTCCTATTACGCGGCGTCGGCCTATGGCATGGCGCCCTACCCCTCGCTGGCCGCAGATCTTGAAGCCGATGTCTGTGTCATCGGCGGCGGCTTTACCGGCGTTAACACCGCGATCGAACTGGCTCAGCGCGGGCTCTCGGTCATTCTGCTGGAGGGCCAGCGGATCGGCTGGGGCGCCAGCGGGCGTAACGGCGGGCAGCTGATCCGCGGTATCGGGCATGACGTCAGTGGTTTCGCCCGCTACATCGGTGAGGACGGCGTGCGTTACCTTGAGCGTGCGGGCGTCGAATCGGTAGCGCTCGTGGGTAACCGCATTCGTGAACATGGGATTGATTGCGACCTGCGCTGGGGGTTCTGCGAATTGGCGAACACCAAAGCGCAGTTCGCGGCGTTCAAGGTTGAGCAGCAAGGCCTTGTCGAATCGGGCTACGCCCACGAAACCCGACTCGTCGGGCCGGAGCAAATCCGTCAGCAGGTGGTGAACTCCGGCGTGTATGCCGGCGGTCTGGTCGACATGGGTTCCGGTCATTTGCACCCGCTCAACCTGGTGCTCGGCGAAGCGCGGCTCGCCGAATCTCTCGGGGTGCAGATTTTCGAGCAAAGCCCGGTGCTGGAGTTGATCCATGGCAGCACCGTGCAGGTTCGCTGTGCCGGCGGCACGGTACGCGCCGGCAGCCTGGTGCTGGCGTGCAACGCTCACCTGGAAGAACTCGAACCGAAACTGAGCGGCAAGGTGCTTCCGGCAGGCAGCTACATTATCGCCACCGAGCCGTTGACGCCCGACGTTGCAGCGCAATTGATCCCGCAGAATCTGGCGCTCTGCGACCAGAAAATCGGCCTGGATTATTACCGGCTCTCGGCAGATCGACGCTTGTTGTTCGGCGGGGCCTGCCATTATTCCGGGCGTGATCCGGCGGACATCGAAGCTTACATGCGCCCGCACATGCTCAAGGTCTTCCCGCAACTGGCCAACGTGCGCATCGACTATCAGTGGGGCGGCAAGATCGGCATCTCGGCCAATCGCTTCCCACAGGTCGGGCGCTTGAGCCAGCACCCGAACGTGTTTTACGCCCAGGGTTACTCCGGTCATGGCCTGAACGTGACCCACTGGTGCGCGAAGCTGTTGGGCGAAGCGATCCATGTCGGACACAGTCAGGGCTTTGACGTGTTCAGCGCCGTGCCGCACATGACCTTTCCCGGCGGACCTATGCTGCGTTCTCCGCTGCTGGCGCTCGGCATGTTCTGGTATCGCCTGCGCGAACTCCTGGGCTGACCGCCCTCCACCCTCGCGGTGCCCTAGCGCACCGCCCCTACTTATCCCATTGAGCAGCCTTTTAATTTGCTCAATCGCGAGGCGCTTCTATATTGAGGAAGTGCTCTGACTTCCCTGTGTCCTCGCGAGTGCGGCCTATGGCTACGACTGACCCACTGATCATCTGCGAGCACTGCGACTGCGTGTATGAAAAAGTCACGCTCGCCAAACATCAGAAAACCCTTTGTATGCGCTGCGGCGGCGTGCTGCAGCGCTATAACGGCCTGTCGGTGGAGCAGCGATTGGCCCTGACCTTCACCGCCGCGGTGCTGTGGATTTTCGCCAATTTCTATCCGGTTATGAGCATCAGCCTCAAGGGCCTGAAAAACAGCGCGACGCTCTGGGATTCGGTGCTGGCCCTGAGTCATGGGCCGATCACGTTTATTGCCATGGTGGCGGCAATTTCTATCATCATCGCGCCCATTTTCCAGTTAGTCCTGCTGATCTGGGTCCTGAGCTTCGCGCTCGTGCAGCGACGCTCGCCCGCTTTCAGGTTCTGCATGCGCTGGCTGGAAATACTCCGGCCCTGGAGCATGCTGGAAGTGTGCTTGCTGGGGGCCATGGTGGCGGTGTTCAAACTCGCAGGTTTGCTCGACGTGCTGCCCGGGATTGGCCTGTTTGCCCTGGCGGTCCTCAGCCTGATGATGATCCGCCTTGCCGGACGGGATATTCGCGATCTGTGGGACATCCTATGAACGCGCCACCGACCGCCAACGAACTCAACCTCTGCCTGTGTCACCGCTGCGGCCTGGCCTGCGACATGACCCATGACCCCCATGAATGTGAACGCTGCGGTGCGCCGCTGCATCGGCGCAAAAGCAACTCCCTGACCCGGACCTGGGCTTACCTGGTGACATCGCTGGTGTTCTACATCCCGGCCAATCTGCTGCCAGTGATGAACACCACTATGCTCGGCTCCGGTGCCGACAGCACCATCATGAGCGGTGTGCTGGAGTTCTGGCAGCACGGCGCCTGGGACATTGCTCTGATTATTTTCATCGCCAGCATCGCGGTGCCCGGCGTCAAGTTTGTCGCCCTGACGCTGCTGCTGGTCACCGTGCAACGCGACAGCTCATGGGCGCGCAAAGAGCGTTCGAAGCTCTACCGATTCGTCGAGCTCATCGGCTACTGGTCGATGCTCGACGTGATTGTCGTCGCGCTAGTGGCAGCGCTGGTGAAGTTCCAGGCGCTGGGCGATATCGAGCCGCGCGTGGGCATTCTGTTTTTTGGCCTGGTGGTGGTGTTCACCATGCTCTCGGCCATGAGTTTCGACCCACGCCTGATCTGGGATAAAAAAGAGCGGCATCACCCAAACGAGGAGGTCAAGGATGAAGTCGCAAGCCACTGACGCGCCGCAAGTCCCCGGTCAGGCCCCTGTCAAAACCCGTCGTTTCAGCGTTTCGCTGGTATGGATCGTGCCGATCGTCGCGGTGCTGGTGGGGATTTCCCTGGTCGTACACACCATGATGCAGGAAGGTCCGACCATTACCGTCACGTTCAAAACCGGTAGCGGCCTGACAGCCAACAAGACCGAGGTCAAATACCGCAACGTGGTGATCGGCCATGTCTCGGACGTGGAACTGAGCAACGATCAGAAGAGCGTCAACGCCACCATCAAACTGGCCAAGCAGGCGGAAAGTTTCACCCGCGAAGACTCGCAATTCTGGGTCGTGCGTCCACGTATTGGCGCCGGCGGAGTATCGGGTATCGATACCCTGCTGTCCGGGGATTACATTGGTGCCGACATCGGCCAGTCCAACGCTCGCGCAAAAAACTTTACCGGCCTGGAAAACCCGCCGCCGATTACCTATGGCGAGCCGGGTAAGCGCTTCACCTTGCACACCCAGGACCTGGGTTCGCTGGACATCGGCTCTCCGGTTTACTACCGCAAGATTCCGGTGGGTCAGGTGGTGGCCTATGCCCTGGACGCCGACGGTAAAGGGGTGAACATCGAAGTGTTCGTCCACGCGCCCAACGACGCCTACGTCACTGAAAACACCCGGTTCTGGAACGCCAGCGGGATCGACGTGAATGTCGGCGCCAACGGCTTTTCGGTGAAAACCGAGTCGCTGTCATCCATCCTGGTGGGTGGCATCGCCTTCCGCGCTCCGGAATACAGCCCCAACGATCAACCGGCCACCGAGGAGAAAGCCTTCGATCTGTTCGAAGACCAACTAACCGCCCTCGCCCCGCCCAGCGGCAAGGGACAATTCTTGAGTTTGCGTTTCGATCAGGCCTTGCGCGGGCTCAAGGTCGGTGCGCCGGTGGAATTCCTTGGCACAGAGTTCGGCAGAGTCGTCTCGGTCAATCTGGATTTCGACGCGAAAAAGAGCAGTTTCCCGGTCAATGTCGGCATCGTGATCTACCCGCAACGACTCGGCCAGGCCCACACTAAAATGCTCGAGGCCTTGAAGCATGACCCCAACGACGAAGCCGCAGGCGTACGGCTGATGGGCAGCTTCATCAACAACGGTCTGCGGGCCCAGGCCCGTAGCGGCAATCTATTGACCGGTCAGTTGTACATCGCGCTCGACTTCTACCCCAAAGCGGAGAAAGTCGTGTTCGATCCGACCGCCCGTCCTGTCTCTATCCCCACCATTCCTGGCAGCCTCGAGCAGTTGCAGGAAAAACTGGAGGGCATGGTCAACAAGATCAACCAGCTGCCAATCGAGCGCATTGCCGGCAACCTCGACAGCAACCTCGTCGAACTGCGTAAAGGCCTGGCGCAATTCAACGCCAAGACCCTGCCCGGCGTACAGACGACGCTGGCGGACGTCAGCAAGACCTTGCAATCGGCCAGTTCGACCTTGGCTGAAGACTCGCCGCAACGCGAACAATTAGGCCAGACCCTGGACGAACTCGGACGCATGTCGCGCTCCTTGCGTGAACTCTCGGATTACCTGGGACGCCATCCGGAATCGCTGATTCGCGGCCGTCCCGACAATGCCGCGCCGATGGACCTGCAGGGGCCGCCGCGCAAATGACCACAGGAGCATCACCATGGCTTTTCCGTTGAAGATCACCTTGGTCACCGCGTTGTTACTGCTCACGGCCTGCCGCAGTGAGCCGATCCAATTCCACACCCTGACCCCAGCCCAACCGAGTAGCAACTCAAGGACCAGCGCTGCGGATATCCAGATTGAGGGACTCAGCGTCCCTCCCCAGGTCGACCGCCCGCAGATCGTCATTCGTCAGGGCAACAGCGGCCTGGCCATCCTCGAAACCGAATGGTGGGGCGCGAGCCTGTCGGATGAGTTGCGAACGGCCCTGATCGATCAACTGGTCAACAGCAATCCCCAGCGCAAGGTATCGGTGCGGCTGGACGTGCAACGTTTTGACTCGATCCCCGGCCAATACGCGCTGATTGACGTCAAATGGCGTCTGCGCAATCTCGGCGAAAGCGATAACACGCTGGTCACTTGCCGCAGCACGTTGCAGACACCTTCAGGGCCTTCCATAGATGAACTGGTAGCGGCTCAGCAGAACAACGTCAAACGCCTGGCCGCGCTTATTAACCAGGCAGCGGATGGAACACAAAAAGGTTGCCCGGCGACACAGTGATTTGACGTTTTTTTCTCATTCTGCGCAGTACATTTGCCGCCGCCTCAATCCTGCAAATGATTCGTATTGACCTACAATAATTGACGACCGTCCCGGTTGAATCTACGCGCATGATTTTAAAAAATAACAGGAGCTGCCAACGCATGAATGCCCATTTCCCTTCTTTCCTGAAAACAGCACTGCTGACCACCGCTCTGCTGAGCGCCAGTCACGTGTCTGCAGCCGATACCGATGGCATCGTGGTCTACAACGCCCAACACGAAAGCCTGACCAGATCCTGGATCGAGGGTTTTACCAAGGAAAGCGGCATCAAGGTCACCGTACGCAATGGTGACGACACCGAAATGGGCAATCAGATCGTGCAGGAAGGCGCCGCCTCCCCCGCCGACGTGTTCCTGACCGAAAACTCCCCGGCCATGGTGTTGGTCGACAACGCGGGACTGTTTGCACCGGTTGCGGCGGCGACTCTGGAGCAGGTCGGCGATGCTTACCGCCCGGTCCATGGTAAATGGGTGGGGATCGCCGCGCGCTCCACGGTGTTTGTCTATAACCCGAGCAAACTGCCCGAAACCGAGCTGCCCAAGTCGCTGATGGACCTCGCCGACCCAAGCTGGAAAGGTCGTTGGGGCGCGTCGCCGGCCGGTGCCGACTTCCAGGCCATCGTCGCTGCCGTGCTGGCACTCAAGGGTGAAGCTGCCACTCTGGATTGGCTCAAAGGGTTGAAGGCCAATGCCACGATCTATCGCGGCAACAGTGCGGTACTGAAAGCGGTCAACGCCGGGCAGATCGACAGCGGCGTGATTTACCACTATTACAGCTTCGGCGACCAGGCCAAGACCGGCGAAAACAGCAAGAATACCGTCCTGCACTACTTTAAGCACAAGGATCCAGGCGCGTTTGTCAGTGTCTCCGGCGGCGGCGTTCTGGCGTCCAGCCAACACAAGGAACACGCCCAGGCGTTCCTCAAGTGGATTACCGGCAAAGAGGGCCAAGCCGTCCTCAAAACCGGCAAATCGTTTGAGTACGCCGTGGGCAAGAACGCTGAATCCAACCCCAAACTGGTGCCTTTGCAGCAACTCGACGCGCCGACAGTCGATGCTTCAAAACTCGACAGTAAAAAAGCCGTGGAGTTGATGACTCAGGCCGGACTGCTCTAATTGATGCCTGAAACCTTGCCGGCGGGTGTCGCTGAGGCGATACCCGCGAACTTGCGACGACGATCCCGCGGTATTTTCGCGGGGCGCGGCGGCGCGTGGGTGATCGGTTTGTCGGTGCTGGTGTCGCTGCTGTCGTTGCTGCCGATAGCCTTCGTTATCGGCGTTTCGTTTCAGACAGGCTGGGCGACCCTTGTGCCGCTGGTATTCCGGCCGCGGGTCGCTGAACTATTGATCAACACGGTTTTACTGGTCGTGATCACGATTCCGTTGTGCGTCACGTTAGGCCTGTCTCTGGCCTGGCTGACAGAACGCACCAACCTGCCGGGGCGGCGCTGGTGGTCGTTGTTGGCGACTGCACCGCTGGCGGTGCCGGCCTTTGTTCACAGCTATGCGTGGGTCAGTCTGGTCCCACCGATTCACGGGTTGTTTGCCGGCGTTCTGGTGTCGGTCATCGCCTACTTCCCGTTCCTGTACTTGCCGATTGCTGCGACGCTGCGTCGTCTCGATCCGGCCATCGAAGACGTTGCCGAATCGCTCGGTCTCAAACCCTGGGCGATATTTTTCCGCGTGGTGCTCCCACAACTGCGCCTGGCCATCTGCGGCGGCGCCTTGCTGGTGGGCCTGCACCTGCTGGCCGAATATGGCCTGTACGCGATGATCCGCTTCGACACCTTCACCACGGCAATTTTCGATCAGTTCAAGTCCACCTTCAACGGACCCGCCGCCAACATGCTGGCCAGCGTGCTCGCCCTGTGTTGTCTGGTGATGCTCACCGCAGAATCCGCCGCTCGCGGCACAGCGCGTTACGCCCGGGTCGGGTCGGGAAGCGCTCGCGAGCAGCGGGTTGTGCGCCTGAAATCCGCAGCCACCCTCCTCGCGCTGACACTGCAAATCTCGACCTGCGCGCTGGCGCTGGGCGTGCCACTGGTAACCTTGGGGCACTGGCTGGTCGCCGGCGGTACGCAGGTCTGGCAGATGGCCGAACTTCTGCCGGCGCTGGAACAGACACTGCTGTTCGGTGTTGCGGGTGCCGCCCTCACCACCTGCGCCGCCATCCCGATTGCCTGGTTGTCGATTCGTTCTCCGGGCCGGTTGCAACGTGTGCTGGAAAGCTGCAACTACATCACCAGCTCGTTGCCTGGGATCGTTGTTGCCCTGGCATTGGTGACCATCACCATCCATTTTGCCCGGCCGATTTACCAGACGACGATCACGGTGTTGCTGGCGTATCTGCTGATGTTTCTTCCGCGCGCCCTGGTGAGTTTGCGCGCTGGTATCGCCCAGGCGCCGGTAGAGCTGGAAAACATGGCCCGCAGCCTCGGCCGCTCACCCACCCGGGCATTGTGGCTGATCACCCTGCGCCTGGCCGCGCCCGGCGCTGCAGCAGGCGCCGCGCTGGTATTTTTGGCGATTACCAATGAGTTGACCGCCACCCTGCTGCTCGCCCCAAACGGCACGCGCACCCTGGCCACCGGATTCTGGGCCATGACCAGCGAAATCGATTACGCCGCCGCGGCGCCCTACGCCCTGTTGATGATCCTGCTGTCGCTTCCGTTAACCGGACTTCTTTACCACCAATCCAAACGAACGGCTGGCCGATGAACGCTCTTGAACTCCATTCCATATCCAAGTCCTACGGCGCCCATCAAGCGCTGGAAAGCATCAACCTGTCGGTGCCCGCGGGCAGCCGAACGGTCATCGTCGGCCCGTCCGGCTCAGGAAAAACCACGCTGTTGCGGATGATCGCCGGCTTCGAATTCCCGGACACGGGCCGTTTATCACTCAATGGCCAAACGCTCGTCGACGACACCCACGAAGTCCCGGCGCATCAGCGTTTGATTGGCTATGTTCCCCAGGACGGCGCCCTGTTCCCGCACATGACCGTGGCCGCCAATATCGGTTTCGGGCTTTCGATCAAGGGCGGCGCAAAACAGGAGCGAATCGCGGAGTTGATGGACAGCGTGGCGCTGGATGCAAACATGGCCAACCGTTGGCCCCATGAACTCTCCGGCGGCCAGCAACAACGCGTGGCGCTGGCGCGGGCGTTGGCACAACAGCCGCGCTTGATGTTGCTGGACGAGCCGTTTTCGGCCCTCGACACTGGACTTCGGGGCGCCATGCGCAAAATGGTCGCACGGCTGCTGACAGACGCCGGCGTGACCACCATTCTGGTCACCCATGACCAGAGTGAGGCCTTGTCGTTTGCCGATCAGCTGGCGGTGATGCGCGACGGTCGGCTGGTGCAGTCAGGCCATCCGCTGGATCTTTACCGCTACCCCGACGATGAACAAACCGCGCTGTTTCTGGGGGATGCCGTGGTCATGCCCGCCAGAATCGAAGCCGGCTGGGCTCATTGCGATCTCGGCCGTATACCGGTGAACAACCACCGGAACAACAGATCAGCGCAAATCATGCTGCGCCCCGAGCAACTGCAACTCATCAGCCTCCAGCCCAGCCCGACGAAGGCTGCCGGGTGCCGCGCCGTCGTGACCGAGCGTGATTTCAGCGGCAATACCTGCACGTTGACGGTGGAATTGGAGTCTTTGGTTTGCGGAGAACAGCCTGGTCGATCATTAATGGTGCGCAGTTCGGGCCTGTATGCGCCACCCGCTGGCAGTGCGGTTCACGTCTCGACGATCGGCCATGCCCACGTACTGCGCGAACCTTGAGTCCCGTCCATCAAAGATCGAACCGGTCCACTGCCCGACGCCGTTCGTTGTCATCGCGCACATCGTAGTTGGCCGTCGTCTGGATGTTGCTGTGATGGGCGAGTTTCTGGGCGATCGACAAGTCATGCTCCTCAATCACTCGGGTAATGAACGAACGCCGAAAATCATGCGGCATGATTTTCACCCCGACCTGTGCACCCCGTTGTCGGGCAATGTAATAGATCGCGTGCTTGGTGATGCGCTCGCGGGTGATGTGACTGCCGCGACGAATGCGGTTGAACAGGAACGGATCGTCCGATTCACCCTCCTTCAGCAGTGAGCGCCGCAGTTCCAGCCAGTCATTGAGTTTGGCGAACGCCCAGGCCGGTGCGTACTTGATCAATTGCTTGTTGCCCTTGGCGGTCACACACAGGCTACGCTCGGTGAAATCGATCTGGTTCAGGTCCAGGTTCACCGATTCCGATTTGCGCATCCCCGAACCGTACAAAATCCCGATAATCGCCGCGTCCCGCAGACCTTGTGGTCGTGGATCGGCGGCACAGACCGCCATCAACTCCTGGATTAGCGTGCGCTTGAGGTTGCGCCCCTGGGACAGCCGCGTCCCGGCAATGCCCTTGACCGAACGCATTTTCAGCAAGTGTTCCTGACTGATCAGGCTCATGCGCCACGCTTCGTTCATCACCCCGCGCACCGCGTTGACGTACAGCGAGGAGGTGTTCGGCGCGTAGCCGTCCGAGCGCAAGGTTGCCACTAACGCGATGACCGCTTCAGGTTGCAGGTTGTGCCAGGGAATCTCCTCGACGTTCATGTCTTCGAAGCCCAACCGGTCAGCGGCATCTTGCAAAACGTAACGCATGGTCAGTTGGCTGGAGGGCGCCAGGCGCGCCAGATACAGGGTCAGCGGGTTGGTCTTTGTGGGGATTAAGTCAGTAGCGGGTAAGTCAATCAAACGAAACGGCCTTGAGTAGAAACAGCTCATTAAACAACGAAGGATTGAAACATCCTTCCTATAAAGCGGAACACTTCTGTAAGACTTTCTACTAAAAAACTCGATGAACGGCAGAGGTCAGAACAGTGGCTGTATGACTTTCAGAATAAACAGAGGTGTTGGGCCTGGCGTATGAAGCGCCCGGACGTGGCGTTATACAACACGATAGGCGAATTGAAATATGGCCTTGCCTATTCTGATAGTGCACGGCTGCCCAGGGATGGCAAGCGCCTCGGTGTCGTCATCATCAACTCTCGCCCTGCTCGCGCGCCCGAACTCAGGAGTGCCCCATGAAAATCAGTGTATTTGGTAGCGGTTACGTTGGCCTGGTGCAAGCGGCTGTCCTGGCTGAAGTCGGTCACGACGTGGTCTGCATGGACATTGATGAGAAGAAAGTCGAGCTGCTGCAACAAGGCCACGTGAGCATTTTCGAACCGGGGCTGGCCAGCCTGGTACGCGAAAGCCTGGAAGCCAAACGTCTGCAGTTCACCACCGACGAAAAACTCGCGGTGCAGCATGGCCAGGTGTTGTTCATCGCGGTCGGTACACCGTCCCGGGATGACGGTTCGGCGGATCTGCGGTATGTGCTGTCGGTGGGCGAAGCCGTGGCGCGTCATCGTGAACAACCGGTGATTCTGGTGGAGAAATCCACGGTACCGGTGGGCACGGGTGACACCTTGCGCGCGCACATCGACAAGTGCCTGATCAAGGTAGGCCGGTTGTTGCAGTTCGATATCGTGTCTAACCCGGAGTTTTTGAAAGAAGGCTCGGCCGTGGCCGATTGCCGGCGCCCGGACCGAATCGTCATCGGCTGCGAACGCGATGATGTGCGTGATGTCATGCGCGACCTTTACGCGCCCTTCAACCGCAACCATGACCGGATCATGTTCATGGACCTGCGCAGCGCCGAGCTGACCAAGTACGCCGCCAACTGCATGCTGGCCACCAAGATCAGTTTCATTAATCAGATCGCCGAATTGGCCGAACACTTGGGCGCCGACATCGAATCGGTGCGCCTGGGCATCGGCGCCGATTCGCGCATTGGTTACCACTTTATCTACCCCGGTTGCGGTTATGGCGGTTCGTGCTTTCCCAAAGACATGCGCGCGCTGATCCACAGCGCCGAAGAGGCTCATTGCTCCAGCGATCTACTGCAAGCAGTGGAAGCGATCAACCAGCGTCAGAAGCACAAGCTGTTTGAGCGCATCAACGCGTTCTACAAGGGCGATTTGCGCGGCCGGACCTTCGCCGTGTGGGGGCTGGCGTTCAAACCGAACACCGACGACATGCGCGATGCGCCGAGTCGGGTGTTGCTGGAATCGCTGTGGGCCGCCGGGGCTAACGTCCGTGCGTTCGACCCGGAAGCCATGCAGGAAACCCAGCAGCTGTATCCCGATGAATCCAGACTGATGCTTATGGGCACGCCGGAATCGGTATTGTCCGGCGCCGATGCATTGATCATCTGCACTGAATGGCAGCAGTTCAAGGCACCGGATTTCAATCTGATTCAGCAGCGGCTCAACGCACCGGTGATCTTCGACGGACGCAACCTGTACGACGCCGACCGCCTGGCTCGCGCCGGGTTCATGTACTTCCCGATGGGCCGCGGTGAATCGCGCAATCTGCCGATTCCGCACCAGCAATGGCCAGTGGCTTCGGTTGTTGCTTGATTTGCGCTTTGGTCGTTTTACATTCTGGTGTTCGAACCGATTGAGCGTCGGCACTACGACACTCAGTCTTTCAACCGCGCAGCGTTAGCACGGGTGCAGAAAGAGCCAGCGCCACTGGTGCTGCATGGCATGGGCAAGGACGCCGCGGCGATCAAGTTCATGGTCAATATCGATCAGGACTTACAGCCAGTGTTCACCGAATCAATCCACGAACTGGAAAGTCTTCAGGGCCGCAGTGGCTGATGATGGATAAAAGTGACTACCGCACCCTCTGCAGGGCACGCCTTTGGGAGCGTTGCTGCCCGTGTTGAGCGGGCGCTTCGACAAAAACGATTACGTGTTGCTGCATTCCACTCTGTAGCGCGTTACGCCCGCAGATTCGCTCTCGTCCTACCGGATACCCGGAAACGCCCTACATATACCCGAAGACGTTTTCAATAAGGTGCCCCATCGACAAAAGGAGCGGCACCTACATGGCTAATCACGGCTATATGACCATCACAGGAAAGACTCAAGGACTGATATCGGCGGGTTGTTCAACTCAAGATTCAATCGGCAATAAATGTCAAACAGCGCATACCGATGAAATCATGGTGCTGTCTTACAGTCACAACATGTCCAATATAGGAAACATTAATAAGCCTACACACTGCCCGCTCGTCATCACAAAAAATGTTGACAAGTCATCTCCTCTACTCGCGCAAGCGCTATCAAGTAGAGAGGAAATTAGCTGTGCGATAAGTTTCTACCGAATTTCTTCGTTCGGTCTTCAGGAGAGATTCTTCAGTATTGAAATTGAAGGCGGCATTATTGCCGACCTGACACTTGATATGCCCCACGTAGTTCTACAGAACGATGTCGAGCCTCAAGAGCACGTTGCTATTCGTTACCGAGAGATTACATGGAGGCACCATCTGGCAGGAACCAGCGGATACGCTTCATGGGGAAATAACGAATGGGACAATTAAAGAATCGCTGCGAGTCAAGTAGTTGTGATTATTGGGCAGTTAGTAAGGCGGCGGGCAATTTGACCAATCAGGCTTGCACACTGGCTTCTCGACACCTAAAAGATGGCACGTTGCGCTTACAGTTCAATCGCGAAGTTTCTTATTACGCGAGAGGTATTGTTAATGATGTAGCACAGGGGCGGAAAAGTGCTGGGCAGGGTCTCAAGGAAATCAAGAACGAACAGAGTAGTTTGCTGAGCCAGTACTATCTAGAAATTCGGACGGTTATATGCTTGCTCTCGAAAAAATAGTTTCTGCTGCGAGGATGTATATTTTTATCATTGCCTGTTCCTGCTTTCATACAATCTGGATCGCTCTTTTGATTATTGAATTTTTTGAGTTGGATTTCCTCCGGGCTAGAATAGTGGGTGTTATTTGCTTTGTGACTGTGTCTGGATATGCTTTGAAAGTCATGCCAAAAGAGCTACGAAAACTTGAAGGAAAATAAAAAATTTTTCTCCATATGGCCTTTCAACCCAATGCCCTCAAATCAACCTTCAACGCCTGGGCAAACGCCTTCACCAGCGGACTGCGCACGGTGTTGTGGCGAAGGATCAGATTGAACCGGGTGACGATGTGGATCAGGTCCGGGCGCACCGCGCGAAATTTGCCCCTGAGCCACCATCGACGCGGCGAAATGTTGCGGCAGGAAACCCACGAAACGCCCGGGCCTGATCAACAGTGCCACCGCTTCGACCTGGGTGGCTGAGTCAGAAAAGCTGTCGGAGTGGGCGAAATTCAGTATTTTCTTGATGATCGGGATATCGAAGGACTCGGCCCAGGCACCCGCGATCGGCCAGCCCCAGAGTTTTCTCAAGACGCTGGTCACCCTGAAGAACGACCGCACGCTGATCATGTTCACCTGCGACTGCCTGCTCAGTACCGTGGTCCACGGCCGTTTTACCCTATACCTGTCGCCATACCTGCTGGTGACCCACGATTCCAAACGGGCACTGAAAACCATGGCCGCCCTGCTCGCCTGCAACGCCATCAGCGTGATCCTGCTGCAATACCAGATCGGCCGTATCCTCAAGCGTGAACAACTGCGTTACTGGATCGCGAGCGGTACCAGCCTGTTCATCGTCGGCCTGATCGGGTTTAGCCTGGCCGACAGCCTGGTGTCGTGGTGCGTGGCAATGTTCATCTTCACCCTCGGTGAAATGATCATTTACCCCGCCGAATTCCTCTTTGTCGACACCCTGGCCCCGGAAGAACTGCGCGGTAGCTATTACGGCGCGCAAAACCTCGCTGCCCTCGGCGGTGCCCTGAGCCCGGTGATTTGCGGTTTCCTGCTGATGCCCCCCCCGCGCCAACGATGTTCTATGCCTTGAGCGCGCTGGCTGCCATGGGTGGTTCCCTGTGTTTCATGAGTGGTTGTCGAGTGGCATTACAGCAAAATTAATGCACTGAAACTGCATTAATATGAATTTGTCAGCATCAGGAATCAACGGCACACTGCGCCTCGTTCCTCCCCCAACAGTTGGAACTACTTCAAAGGCTTTCTGGGTATCCCAGCTAAGCCTTTTTTTTGCATAGATTTTTGCCAACGGATTGTCTGCCTTATGTTCTCTCGCTGGTTTCCCGCCGCCATCAACACTCGCCCTTCCGAATGGAGCCGGGCCGCCATCGGCATGTCCCTGGGCACACTGTTCAGCGTCTGGCTTTGCAGCCAGGTATTTGGCATGGCAGTGGCGCAACACCTGATCGGTCCGCTGGGCGCATCGGCCGTGTTGCTGTTCGCAGTGTCCTCCGGCGCCCTCGCCCAACCTTGGTCGATTCTTGGCGGCTACCTCAGCGCCGGGGTGGTTTCGCTGCTGGTCGCTCACGTGCTCGGACGAACCCTCGGCAGCGCTAGCCTGGCGGCCGGCATGGCGCTGATTCTGATGTGCTGGCTGCGTTGCCTGCACCCACCGGCCGGGGCCTTGGCGCTGCTGTTGGTGTTGGCAGACCCGGCGACCATTGCTCTGGACTGGAAAGCCCTCGGCCCGGTGATGCTTGGCGCATCGACCCTGCTGCTCAGCGCCCTGGCCTACAACAACCTGACGCGCATTCGTTATCCGAAACGCGCCAGTGAACCGGTGGCCGTGGTGCCGGCGGACCATCCGCCCACCGACAGCCAGGCGATCACCACCCAGGACCTGAAACTGGCGCTGGCTGACATGGAGGCGTTCTTCGACGTTACGCCTGAAGACCTCGAACAGTTGATTCATGCCAGTGAACTGCATGCTAAACGCCGCAGTATTGGTGATGTGTTTTCCAGAAAAGATTGAAGATAAAAAATTCGCTCCAAGGCAAAAACGCAAACTAACCCTGCACATATCCCGGTTGTACAAGGCAAATTTGCACTGTTACGATCCAGCATCGCTCGCGCGCGGGCTTCTCTATAAAGAACAATAAAAGCAGGGAGTTAGTGATGACTGCTCAGGTTTCTTCTCCGGGGACTCAGCCCATGGATGCCACGCAAAACGAAGTGCTGGCCGAGGTTCGCAACCACATCGGTCACCTGACCCTCAATCGCCCCGCCGGCCTCAACGCCATTACCCTGGACATGGTGCGCAATCTGCAGCGTCAACTCGACGCCTGGGCGCTGGATCCGCACGTGCACGCGGTGGTGTTGCGCGGTGCTGGCGAGAAGGCTTTCTGTGCCGGCGGCGATATTCGCTCGCTGTATGACAGTTTCAAAAACGGCGACACGCTGCACGAAGATTTCTTCGTCGAGGAATACGCCCTCGACCTCGCAATTCACCACTACCGCAAACCTGTGCTCGCCTTGATGGACGGTTTTGTCCTTGGCGGTGGCATGGGCCTGGTGCAAGGCGCCGACCTGCGTGTAGTCACCGAGAAAACCCGTTTGGCGATGCCGGAAGTGGCGATCGGTTATTTCCCGGATGTCGGTGGCAGCCACTTCCTGCCGCGCGTTCCCGGTGAACTGGGTATTTACCTCGGCGTCAGTGGCGTGCAGATCCGCGCGGCCGATGCGCTCTATTGCGGCCTGGCCGACTGGTACCTGGAAAGCGACAAATTGGGCACCCTGGACGAGCGACTCGATCAGCTCCAATGGCATGAGACACCGCTGAAGGACTTGCAAGGTCTGCTGGCAAAACTTGCCGTGCAGCAATTACCCGATGCGCCACTGAGCAAGCTACGCCCGGCCATCGATCACTTCTTCGCCCTGCCCGATCTGCCGAGTATTGTTGAGCAACTGCGTGAAGTAACGGTCGCCGACAGTCACGCGTGGGCCACGACCACCGCCGACCTGCTGGAAAGCCGTTCACCGTTGGCCATGGGCGTGACCCTGGAAATGCTCCGTCGTGGTCGGCACTTGAGTCTCGAAGACTGCTTCGCCCTGGAGCTGCACCTGGACCGTCAGTGGTTCGAGCGCGGCGACCTGATCGAAGGCGTGCGCGCCTTGCTGATCGATAAAGACAAGAGCCCGCGCTGGAACCCTCCGACCTTGCAGGCGCTGGACGCCGAGCACGTCGCGAGTTTTTTCACGGGTTTTGAGCAGAGCGGGAGCTGAGCCATGCACGATATCGAATTGAGCGAAGAGCAAGTCATGATCCGCGACATGGCCCGGGACTTTGCCCGCGGCGAAATCGCGCCCCACGCCCAGGCCTGGGAAAAAGCCGGCTGGATCGATGATGGTCTGGTGGCGAAGATGGGCGAGCTGGGGCTGCTGGGCATGGTGGTGCCCGAGGAATGGGGCGGCACCTATGTCGACTACGTCGCCTACGCCCTGGCGGTGGAAGAGATTTCTGCCGGCGATGGCGCCACTGGCGCGCTGATGAGCATTCACAACTCCGTGGGCTGCGGTCCGGTCCTCAACTACGGCACTGAAGAACAGAAACAGACCTGGCTGCCGGATCTGGCCAGCGGTCAGGCCATCGGCTGCTTCTGCCTGACCGAACCCCAGGCCGGTTCCGAAGCCCACAACCTGCGCACCCGCGCTGAACTGCGCGACGGCCAGTGGGTCATCAACGGCGCCAAGCAATTCGTCAGTAACGGCAAACGGGCGAAGCTGGCCATCGTGTTCGCGGTGACCGATCCGGATCTGGGCAAGCGCGGCATCTCGGCGTTCCTGGTCCCGACCAACACCCCAGGTTTCATCGTTGATCGCACCGAACACAAAATGGGTATTCGGGCGTCCGACACCTGCGCGGTAACCCTGAGCAACTGCACGATTCCCGAAGCCAACCTGTTGGGTGAGCGCGGCAAGGGACTGGCGATTGCCCTGTCGAACCTTGAAGGCGGCCGCATCGGCATTGCGGCACAAGCGTTGGGCATTGCTCGCGCGGCATTTGAAGCGGCGCTGGCGTACTCGCGGGATCGGGTGCAGTTCGACAAGCCGATCATCGAGCACCAGAGTATCGCCAACATGCTGGCCGACATGCACACCCGATTGAATGCTGCACGACTGTTGATCCTGCATGCCGCGCGTTTGCGCAGTGCCGGTAAGCCGTGTCTGTCGGAGGCTTCACAGGCCAAACTGTTTGCGTCGGAAATGGCCGAGAAGGTGTGTTCGTCGGCGATGCAGATTCATGGCGGGTATGGGTATCTGGAAGATTACCCGGTGGAGCGTTATTACCGGGATGCGCGGATTACACAGATTTATGAAGGGTCTAGCGAGATACAGCGGATGGTGATTGCTCGGGAACTGAAGCACTACTTGGTGTGAAGCCCAAAAAGCTTCGCGGGCAAGCCTCGCTCCTACAAGGATACGTATTACCCTGTAGGAGCGAGGCTTGCCCGCGAAGGCGTCGGTGAGGACGCTACATTACTTACCCTGGAACTCGGCTTCACGCTTACCAATAAACGCCGCCATCCCTTCCTTCTGATCCTGCGTCGCAAACGCCGCATGGAACACCCGACGCTCAAAGCGCACACCTTCCGACAGGCTCACTTCAAACGCGCGGTTGACGCTTTCCTTGATCATCATTGCAATCGGCAACGACTTCTTGGCAATCAGCGCCGCGACTTTCAACGCTTCTTCCAGCAACTCATCCGCCGGGACAATCCGCGCGACAATCCCGCAACGCTCCGCTTCCACCGCATCGATCAGTCGGCCGCTGAGGCACATTTCCATGGCCTTGGCCTTGCCCACCGCGCGGGTCAGGCGCTGGGTGCCGCCCATGCCTGGCAGTACGCCGAGGTTGATTTCCGGTTGACCGAACTTGGCGTTGTCGCCGGCCAGGATGAAGTCGCACATCAGCGCCAGTTCACAGCCGCCGCCCAAGGCAAAACCGTTGACCGCCGCGATGATCGGCTTGCGGCGGTTGGCCACGCGATCGCTGTCGCTGAACAGGTCGTCGAGGTAGATCTGCGGGTAAGTCAGCTCGGCCATTTCCTTGATGTCGGCGCCCGCGGCGAAGGCTTTTTTCGAGCCGGTCAGCACGATGCAGCCAATGTTCGAATCGGCTTCGAGGCCATCGAGGGCCTGGTTCAGTTCGCTGACGATCTGTGCGTTCAACGCGTTCAAGGCTTGCGGACGGTTCAGGGTAATCAGGCCTACACGGCCATGGGTTTCCAGCAAAATCGTTTCGTAACTCACAGAGCTCTTGTTCATAAATCAGTCCTTCTCAAAGATTGCGCGAAATAACCATGCGCTGAATATCACTGGTGCCTTCGTAGATCTGGCAGACCCGCACGTCGCGGTAGATCCGCTCCAGCGGGAAATCGTTCAAGTAACCGTAACCGCCGAGGGTTTGCAAGGCAGCGGAGCAAACCTTCTCAGCCATTTCCGAGGCGAACAGCTTGGCCATGGAGGCTTCGACCAAGGCCGGTTTACCACTATCTCTTAACGCCGCCGCGTAATGCACCATCTGCCGGGCGACGGCGATCTGGGTTGCCATATCGGCCAGGCGGAACGCTACGGCTTGATGCTCGATGATCGGCTTGCCGAAGCTTTCACGCTCACGGGCGTAGTCGCGGGCCGCTTCGAACGCTGCGCGGGCCATGCCCACCGATTGCGAAGCAATGCCGACACGGCCGCCTTCGAGGTTGGCCAGGGCGATCCGGTAACCTTCGCCCTCCTCGCCCAAGCGGTTGGCCACCGGCACCTTCACGTCTTCAAACAGAATCTGACAGGTGTCGGACGCGTGCTGGCCGAGTTTGTCTTCGACCCGCGCGACTGTGTAGCCCGGCGAATCGGTCGGCACGATCAGCGCTGTAATGCCCCGCTTGCCGGCACTCGGATCTGTCACGGCGAACACGATCACCACCCCGGCGTTCTGCCCGGAGGTGATGAACTGTTTGCAGCCGTTCAACACGTAATGATCGCCTTCCAGACGGGCACGGGTTTTCAGGCCGCTGGCGTCCGAGCCAGCCTGCGGTTCGGTCAGGGCAAAGGCCCCCAACATCGAGCCGCTGGCCAGCGGTTTGAGGAAGCGTTCTTTCTGGTCGTCGTTGCCGTACTTGAGGATCGGTACGCAACCCACCGAGTTGTGCACGCTCATGATGGTCGAGCAAGCGCCGTCGCCGGCCGCAATTTCTTCCAGGGCCATGGCGTAGGCCAGGTAACCGGTGTCGCAACCGCCCCACTGCTCCGGCACCAGCATGCCGAAGAAGCCCAGTTCAGCCATCTCGCCGATGGCTTCCTTGGGGAAGCGATGCTCGCGGTCCCACTCGGCGGCGAACGGTTTCAGCCGTTCCTGGGCAAATTGCCGGGCCGCGTCGCTGATCTGAAGTTGTTCGTCAGTCGGGAGCATAGTGATTCCTTAATACAGGCATTCAACGGCCATGGCCGTGGCTTCACCGCCGCCGATGCAGATCGCTGCAACGCCGCGTTTCAAGCCTTTCTGGCGCAGGGCCGAGAGCAAGGTCACGAGGATCCGCGCGCCAGACGCACCGATCGGGTGACCCAGGGCGCAAGCGCCGCCGTGAACGTTGATTTTCTCGTGGGGGATTTCCAGTTTGGTCATGGTGACCAGACTGACCACGGCGAAGGCTTCGTTGACTTCGACCAGATCGACTTCGTCCAGGGACCAGCCAGTTTTCTTCATCAGCTTCTCGATCGCGCCCACCGGTGCCACCGGGAACAGGCCCGGGGTGTCGGCAAACGCCGCGTGGCCGTGAATCATTGCCAGCGGTTTCAGGCCGCGCTTTTCAGCTTCGGAACGGCGCATCAACACCAGTGCGGCGGCGCCATCGGAGATCGAGCTGGAGTTCGCCGCCGTCACTGTGCCGCCGTCGCGGAACGCCGGTTTCAAGGAAGCGATCTTGTCCAGTTTGGCTTTTGGTGGCTGTTCGTCGTTGCTGATCAGCACTTGCTCTTTACCGACGGTCACGGTGAGCGGCACGATCTCGTCTTTGAAGCTGCCGTCCTTGATCGCCTGCTGCGCGCGGGTGGTCGAGGCAATGGCAAAGGAATCCTGGGCTTGACGGGTAAAACCGTTGGTTTCAGCGCAATCCTCGGCGTAGGTGCCCATCAGACGGCCCTTGTCGTAGGCGTCTTCCAGGCCGTCGAGGAACATATGATCGAGTACGCGACCGTGGCCCATGCGGTAACCACTGCGGGCGCGGTCCAGCAGATAGGGTGCGTTGGACATGCTTTCCATGCCGCCGGCGACGACTACTTCGGCGCTGCCAGCCACCAGCATGTCGTGGGCCAGAATGGCCGCTTCCATGCCCGAACCGCACATTTTGTTCAGGGTGGTGCAGCGGGTCGATTTATCCAGCCCGGCGCCCAGTGCAGCCTGGCGTGCCGGGGCCTGGCCAAGGCCGGCGGACAGGACGCAACCGAACAGCACTTCTTCAACCGAGTCTGGCGCCACGCCGGCGCGTTCGACGGCGGCGCGGATCGCGGCGGCACCGAGTTGGGGTGCGGTCAGGCTTTTCAATTCGCCCTGGAAACCACCCATTGGGGTGCGGACGGCGCTGACGATAACAATCGGATCGTTGGACAGAGTCATGACAAATTCTCCTTACTTGGCGGCCATGCGCAAGGCGCCGTCGAGACGGATCACCTCGCCATTGAGCATGCTGTTTTCAATGATATGCCTGACCAGCCCGGCATACTCGCTTGGTTTACCCAGACGCGGCGGAAACGGCACGCCAGCCGCCAGGGACGCGCGGACTTCCGGGGTCATGCCGGCCATCATCGGTGTTTCGAAAATGCCCGGGGCGATGGTCATCACTCGAATGCCGAAGCGCGCCAGTTCACGGGCGGCGGGCAAGGTCAGGCTGACGATCGCGCCTTTGGACGCGGCATACGCGGCCTGGCCGATCTGGCCGTCGTACGCGGCGGCCGAGGCGGTGTTGATGATTACGCCGCGCTCGCCGTCGGCATCCGCTTCGGTTTCAGCGATTGCCGCGGCGGCAAGGCGCAGCATGTTGAAACTGCCGATCAGGTTGACGTTGATCACCTGGCTGAAATTGGCCAGCGCGTGCGGGCCGTTTTTGCCGAGGATCTTCTCACCCCGCACGATGCCGGCGCAGTTGACCAGACCATTCAGGCCACCGAAGGCCTTGACCGTCGCCTGCACAGCGGCTTCGGCCGCGGCTTCGTTGCTGATATCCGCCACCACGCTTTGCGCGCCGAGTCGTTCAGCCTGGGCCGCAACGGCCTCGGCGTTCATGTCCACCAGCATCACTTTGGCGCCCGCCGCGACCAGCATTTCAGCCGTGGCCGCACCGAGGCCGGACGCACCGCCGGTGACGAGAAAAACCTTGTTTTCGATCTGCATCATTGTTTCCTTGGATTCAAGCTGAAAGGTTCTTCGCGGCGGCCTCTTGAGCCTTGGCGATTTCCTGGTTGCGCAAGATAAAGCGCTGCAATTTGCCGCTAGGGGTTTTCGGCAACTCGCTGACAAATTCAATTTCACGGGGGTACGAGTGCGCAGCCAGCCGTTTGCGCACGTGTTGGCGCAGTTCTTCGGCCAGTTCCGGCGCAGCGCGGTATTGCGGGCTGAGCACAACAAAGGCTTTCACCAGCTCGGTGCGCTCCGGATCGGGTTTGCCGACTACGGCCGCTTCGACCACGGCGGGGTGTTCAATCAATGCGCTTTCCACGTCGAACGGACCGACGCGATAACCGGAGGTGGTGATCACGTCGTCGCTGCGTCCGACGAAGCTGATGCTGCCGTCCGGGTTCCATTCGACGGTGTCGCCGCTCAGGTAATAGTTGCCGACGAAGGCCTTGGTCGGTGCGCCTTCGTAACCGACGAACCAGCACATCGGCGACTGGGTGCGATCAATGGCCAGAATGCCCGGCTGGCCGACGCTGAGCTCTTTGTACTCGTCGTCCAGCACCACAATGCGGTGGCCTGGCGAAGTGAAACCTGCGGCGCCCATGTGGATCGGATGCTCCAGGCCATGGTGATTGCACAGGACCATACCCAGTTCGGTCTGGCCGTAATGATCGTGAATGACCACGCCGAGGTTGTCAGCGAACCAGCGGATCACTTCCGGATTCAACGGCTCGCCGGCGCTGCTGACAATGCGCAGCTTGCCCTTGATCGAGCGGGCGAATTCGTCGCCTCCGGCGATCAACAGACGATAGGCTGTCGGCGAGCCGGTGAGGTTGGTGATCCCGTATTTGTTGATCACCCGGCAGGTGCTTTCGAGGGTGAACGGGCCATCGTAAAAGGTGATCGGATGCCCCATGGCCATCGGACCGGTGACACCGAAATAGATGCCATAGGCCCAACCTGGATCGGCGACGTTCCAGAAGGCGTCTTCAGGGCGCAAGTCCACGGCGTCACGGGTGTAGCTCTGGAAGGCGACGATAGCCTTGAGCGGAACGGACAGCGCTTTCGACGGGCCGGTGGTGCCCGACGTGAACATCAGCAGGAACGGGTCTTCGCCGGTCAGCAGGACCGGTTCGCACACGGGAGAATAATTGGCCAGTTCGGCCCAAAAGCTGTAATCGCCGCGGACGATGCCTTGGCCTTTTGGACCGGCGACGGTGACGATGGTCGGGCAGTCCGCGACTTCAGTGAGTTTGGAGCGATTGCCCGCGTCGGTGACCACCACTTTGGCGCCCGAGCAGCTGAGGCGGTGCTCGATGGCTTTTGGGCCGAAGGCCGTAAAAAGCGGTTGATAGACCGCACCGATGCGCCAGGTGGCGAATACGGTGATCAGTAATTCGATGTTGCGTGGCAGGAGACCGGCCACCTTGTCGCCTTTTTTCACGCCCTGGGCCAGCAGGAAATTGGCGAAACGCGCGGCTTTGTCCTGCAAGTCGCTGAAGGTGTACGTCGCGCTGTCGCCGTCGCGGCCTTCCCAGAACAGCGCGATGCGCCCCGGCAAGGCATGCCGGTCGCAACACTCGACGCAGGCGTTGAGGGCACTCAAATCGCCGGTGAGCGCGGCGTCGACGGTGTGCTGATAATTGAACTGTGATGTCGCAGACAAATAATCGCGCATTGCCAGAATCCCTTTGTATTTTTATTAGGTCGCGGGAACCGTAATTAACAGGGAAATACTCGCTCTGCGCGGGGCGCGGGACAATGGTCAAAGCTATCAAGTTGCGTGACTGGTTTGGCCAAGATTCGAGAGGTGCGCCAATGATCGGTGCCTAGCTGGCTTCGTTGAAGATCAGGCTCCGGTAATGCCCCGGATTAGACCCCGACCACTTGCGAAACGCCTTGTAGAACGAGCTGGTGTCGGCAAACCCTAAACGCGTGGCGATCTCGGCAAAGCTAATCGCAGGCTCGGCCAGCCAGACAATTGCCAACTCCTTGCGCACGCTGTCCTTGAGGCCTTGGTAAGTCTGGCCTTCTTCAGCCAGGCGCCGACGCAACGTCGAAGCCGACATGCACAGCTGCTGCGCCAGGGCTTCGGTTTCCGGCCAGTGTTCGGCGGGCAGTTGCCGCAAATCGTGCTTGATCCGGCTGGCCAGGCTCTCCGGGGCCCGATACTTGACCAGAATATTGGCCGGTGCATGGGCCAGGAAACGCTTGAGTTCTTCCGGGCTGCGCTTAATCGGCAAGTCCAGGCACTCGGCGGAGAAAATCATCCGCGTGCGCGGCCGGTCGAAACGCAGGTTCTCGGAGAACATCACCTGATAGTCATCGCAGAAATCAGGCACTGGGCAGCGCAACTCGATGGCCAGGATTGGAATCCGACGCCCCGCCAGCCAACAGGCGACGCCGTGGACGATCATCCAGTACGTGAAATACGTGAAGGCGCGGCGCGGGTCCTGGTCGTCCTCGAGCAGGACGATTTCCGCCAGACTTTGCTGGCGAACCAACTGCGCGGGCATGTACTCGAGCATCAACGACAAAAAGCTCAAACCCGAGGTCAGACCGGCGGCCAGGCTCGGCTGGACCATGGCGCAGCGACAGAGAAACGCCAGACTGCCGGATTTGAGTTTGCGCGGGTCCATGCCAAAAAACTCATCGTCCCGGCGCCGGGCCAATAAACGCCACAACCTTGCATAAGCCGTGGCCGGCACACGGGCGGCGGGGGTTTTCAGCAGCGCCGGATCGATGCCGACCTTGTTCAACACCTCTTCGGTGGTGACGCCCGGGGCGCAACTTTGCAATAGCGCTTCACGCACCAGTTGAATGGAGATGGTGTCTTTTTCCGACATAAACGTCACTCGGGTGCACTGATTAATCTGTCGGCCATCTTAGGCAGCACGGAGTAAAAAGCCAGTCTTGCGCAAAAGCCGGCTCAATTAACTGACCCTGTGGCCGATAGGCTGTTGCCTGGAATTCCCGAATAGACATGGAGTTGCAAACGTTATGATCGTCGGCATTGATTTGGGCACCACCAATAGCCTGGTTGCCGTTTGGCGCAACGGCGCGCCCGAGCTGGTTCCCAACGCCCTGGAAAGTCTGCTGACCCCAAGCGTGGTGGGCCTTGACGAGGAGGGTCGAGTGCTGGTCGGTCAGGCTGCAAAGGAACGTTTGCAGACTCATCCACAGTTGACGGTGGCATTGTTCAAACGACACATGGGCAGCGCTCATGAACTTCGCCTCGGCCCCCGATCGTTCCGACCGGAAGAGCTGTCGGCACTGGTGTTGCGCAGCCTGAAGGAAGACGTCGAACGCCTCTACGGAGAAAATGTCACTGAAGCGGTGATCAGCGTACCCGCCTATTTCAACGACGCTCAACGCAAAGCCACGAAAATCGCTGGCGAATTGGCCGGCCTCAAGGTCGAGCGACTGATCAACGAACCGACTGCCGCGGCCCTCGCTTATGGACTGCATCAACGCGACAGCGCCAGTTCGTTTCTGGTGTTCGATCTCGGTGGCGGCACCTTCGATGTGTCGATCCTCGAACTGTTCGACGGCGTCATGGAAGTACGCGCCAGCGCTGGCGACAACTTTCTCGGTGGCGAAGATTTCGACACCGTGCTGGTTCAGGCCTTTGTCGCCGCACACGCCAACCGTAGCGACATGCCCTCACTGACGGAACCGAATATCGCCCATCGCCTGCGCCGCGAAGCCGAGCGCGTGCGACACGCCCTTGGCCAGGCCGACAGCGCGACCTTCGTCCTGCGCCATGGCTCCGGCCAATGGGAGCAGACGTTCACCCAGACACAGTTGGCCGAACTCTGCGCGCCGCTGCTCCTGCGTCTGCGCACCCCGATCGAAACCGCGCTACGCGACGCGCGCATTCGGCCATCGGCGCTGGACGAAGTCCTGCTGGTGGGCGGCACGACCCGCATGCCGATGATCCGGCGGATGGTGGCAGGGTTGTTCGGTCGGTTCCCTTCGATTGCGCTTAACCCGGACGAATCGATTGCGCTGGGCGCAGCGGTGCAGGCGGCCCTGAAGGCACGGGATGCAGCCCTCGAAGAGGTGGTGTTGACCGACGTTTGCCCTTACACCCTTGGCATCGAAATCGCAATCAACGTCGGCGAAGGGGCGGAAGCGGGTCATTATCTTCCGATCATCGAGCGTAACTGTGTAGTGCCGGTGAGCCGGGTCAAAACGGTCTCCACCCTGCGCGATAGTCAGCGCATTGTGCAGCTGAAGATCTATCAGGGTGAAAGTCGTTGGGTAAAAGAAAACATTTACCTGGGTGAAATGGAAATTGAAGTGCCAGTGGCGCGGGCTGGTGAGATCAGCATCGACGTCCGCTTCACTTACGACAACAACGGCCTGCTCGAAGCGGAGGCGCTGATACAGCGCACCGGCGAGCGCCGGACGCTAGTGATCGAAAACAATCCCGGCGTACTCGCCCCTAAAGAGATTCAGCAACGCCTGGCTGCGCTGGCCAACCTCAAGGTTCATCCGCGCGAGCAACAGGTCAACAGCCTGCTGACTGCGCGCCTTGAACGGCTGTATCAGGAAAGTCTCGGCGATTTGCGCCAACGGCTCGATCACATGGCCAACCGTTTCCAGCAGATGCTCAACACCCAGGACGAACGAGCGATACGCGAACTGCGCTTGCAACTGACGCAACAGCTCGATGAACTGGAACAGGGGCTGTGGCGGTGAATTGCTGGGCCATTCTGGGGCTGGAAGCCGATGCTGACTCACGCAGCATCAAACGCCAATACGCAACGCTTCTCAAGGTACACCGCCCGGATGAAGACCCGACCGGTTTTCAGCGTCTGCGCTAAGCCTACGAGCAGGCGATGGAGTGGAGCCGCCGCGAACCCAAGGTTGAACGACAGACTCTTGCTCCGTCTCTCGAAGCGGGGCTCAGTTTCGAGCTGGAACATGTACGGCTTGAGCAGCGCGCCGGAGCGCAACAGGCCGAGCAGTTACTGGAAGACGTTACAGTAGAGCGGCTCGATGAACGTCTGGCGCAGGCACGGGTGTCTCGTTGCGCCCGAGAGTTCGAAGATCAGTTGTTGATGATGTGCCTGTCACCGCGCGACGACGGGATGTTGCTGGCCGCCTGGGGGCTGGTGCAGTTCAACTGGCTCAGTGCCTGGCAACGCCTGGATTTATCCTCGCAAACGCTGGAGTTGCTGCTTCGCGCTTACTGTAAGCATGTGGAAAAGGACTTGCGCGAGTTGCTTGACGCGGGCCAGGTCGACGCGTTCATCGAGCGCTTTGTGGCGCTCAAACAGGCCGACTGGTTGCAGCCGTTCGAACGCCACGACTGGTTTAATGAAACCCTGGCCCGTTTACTGGTGGATTCGAGCTTCTGGTCGGTCCACGTGTTCGAAACGCTGTGTTCACATCAGCACTGGTACGTCGCCGCGAACGAAGCCGAAATCGAAGGGCGTTGCCCGCCACCTTATTGGACGGCACTGTTGCAGCGCCGAGATGACCAGGTTTTTGTTGAAACCCTGGAACGTCTGGCCGACCTGAATGATCGTGAGCCCCAGAGCCGCGCAGCACGCTTGTTACTGACGCCAATGACCGACACCGAGCGAAGCGCCTTCGCCCGGAGGTTTTTTGAAGCGGACTGGAATGCCTGCCGCACCCTCAGCGAGAAGCTCCAGCGCCTGGGCCCGGCCCGATGCCGCCAAATGCCAAACGGCGATCCATTTTTCTGGAAGCCCCTTGTGCAGCCCCGCCAGGCCTGGCCCATGTTTGCCGGGTTGCTGGGGGCATCACTTACCTGGGCAGCCGGTGAATACCTCAGTGATAAATCGGGTATCGGCGCAAGCTTTGCCGCGATGCTGTTCTGGCTGTGCGTGTTGGCTACGCCGAGCGCGGCATTGTTGTGGGTCTGGTGCCCGATGGCGGACCGGTTCTGGTCATTGGACGTGCGTTTGAGTCGCGCTGTTTCGCCTCGACTCAGCCTCAGACGCCCTGCGCCGCTAGTGCTGCGCGAGTTGCTGCCCTGCTGGTTGATGGGGGCGCTGACATGGGCCTGTTGTGGCGCGGCGGCATTTGCCAGCTACACCGTGGTGCTGCTAGCGCTAGGAGGATTGAGTCGTATCGCCTGGCCGGAAACGCTGCACATCAAGCCTCCCAAGGTTCGGCTGCCCGCTTTGGGACGCGCACCGTCGATTGCTCTGATGATTGGGGTCATTGGTCTGACGCTCCTGTTTTACACCATTGCCAGCAGTCAGTTGATGGGCCCGGACCAAGGATTACAACCTTTTTCAAAACGCAGTTGCAGTGGGCCCCTCGACAGCCGTCAGGAATGCCGGATCGCCCCCACGCAGGAGCAATGGTATGGGCAATCACGCGCGCAGGAGGGTCATCGATGAACAAACGCGTTAAGGCAATCGCAATTACCGCCGTGCTGACAGTCACCTTTCTCGGTATGTTGAGAGAGCATCAAAGCACCCTCCTGACCCCGATTCAGCGCTGGATCCATGAACCCGACCTCGCCGAGCGAGAAAAGTCCATCGCCCTTCGCCCGCTGATTGCCTGCCTCAATTCAGTCGACAGCCGCTGGCGTCACGCCTACGCCAACTACTTGAACCGGGACCGCAAAGTCGACCCGACCCTGAAAGAGCGCTTTCCCGAGGACTTCGACCAGAGGATGGGCATCCGCGAACGGCTCAATTACCCGAGCGTCCACGATGCTTATTCCTGTCAGTTGAACGCGTTGCAAAAAAACAGCCTTCAGAAAACGGTACCTGAGTTGCTAGCGATGCAAAATCGCTTCGAAACGTCTCTGCGGGCCGCCAACGAAGCAGCCGGGCGCTTCGATTTTTTCAGTCCCAGGCCGACCTATTCGCCCAGCCCTGCGGACAAGGCCGAGCGCGACGGCCTGTTTATCCCGTTAGTCAATGACTACCTCAATGCTTCTGACCAACTGCGTCGCGAGCTTGATGCCGAGGACCTGGGTTTGCGGCAGATTCAGCTCGAGCAACTCAAGACCCGGGATCAACTCAAGTACGCGCACATCCTCACCTACATGCTGGAAGCACGAACCCTCATGCGCAAGCTCGACAGCCGTGTGCGTGAGCGTACCTTCACCGCCAGTGATCTGAGCGACGCGACACTCATGCTGCAACAGGCCTGGGACGACGGCAGCCGTTATCTGCAAGCCAACCCGGCAACCAGCAACGCCGATTACCCGGAAAACATCTGGAACTATGTGCGTTCACCCGGCAAGAACTATCTGGATGCCGTTAACAGGCTGCGCGACGACTGGGCGGCCAACGCCTCGCCACAACAGCTGAGTGATGACTTCGAGCGGATCGGCCGCCGCTATGATCAGTTGATCGAGGTGTACAACGATCGGGTGAATCCGCTGTTTTGACGACGCATTGAACAATGCGTTCAGGTTAGGCTCAGGTAAATGCCAATGAATGCCATTTGGGAATTAGTGTCATTATGTTGCAAATTAGCACCCTATCTAATGACGCCACGGTGCTGAATGCTTGTTCCTTTTCTGATCATGTTGCGCGAAGGCATTGAAGCCGCGCTGATTGTTGGCATCATCGCCAGCTACCTCAAGTAGACCGGCCGAGGCCAGTGGAGGCCGGCGGTGTGGATCGGCGTGTTCCTCGCCGCTGCCCTGGCCCTGGCCCTGTTGGTCGGTGGTGGCCTGGAACTGGTCAGTGCCGAGTTCCCGCAGAAGCAACAGGACCTGTTTGAAGGGGCGGTCGGCGTGGGCATTCTCAGCTCCATGGTGTTCTGAATGCGCAAAGTCGCGCGTTCGATCAAACAGTCGCTGCACGTTTCTCTCGATCACGCGCTGACCGGTTCCAAACACCAGGTCACGGCGCTGATCGCCATGGTGTTTTTCGCCGTGGCCCGAGAAGGTCTGGGAACGGTGTTCTTCCTGCTCGCCGTGTTCCAGCAGAGCGAAGGCCCGGCAGCACCGATCGGCGCCCTCCTCGGCCTGATCCTGGCGATCATCGTCGGCTTCCTGATCTACACCGGCAGCATGCGCCTGAACCTGGGTGCGTTCTAGCGCTGTTCCGGGTTGTTCATTCTGGTGGTCGCTGCCGGGATCCTCGCCAACTCGGTGCAAGCGCTGCATGAAGCCGGCGTGTGGAATCACCTGCAAAACCGTGCTCTTCGACTTCAGCGCGACGCTGCCGATGGATGGCCCGCTGGGCTCGGTGTTGGCCGGGATGTTCGGGTACCAGGACGCGCCGACCGTCAGCACCCTCGGGGCGTACCTGATTTATCTGGTGGTGGCCTTTGCCGGCCCACTGTCGGAATTCCGCGTTTACCTGAGCACTCAGAGCAGCGCACTGATCAAAGCCGTCACCGTCCTTGAACACGCCATCGAAGCCGGCGACCTCAACCAGGCGCAAGCCTTGTATGTGCCGGCCCTCGCCGCGTATCAACGGATCGCCCCGGCCGCCCAGCGTCTGGCCGAGCTGGACAACACGATCAACGCCCGCGCCATTACTTCGACAAACGCGAGCAAGATCCGGCCTTCGTCGGCTTCCACCGGATCGAATACGCACTGTTCCAGCAACGCAACCTCGACGCACTGACGCCAGTCGCCCAACGTCTGATCGCCGATGTCACCACGCTCAAACAGCAACTGCTGGCCCAGTCACTGCCGCCTGAACAACTGGTGAGCATTGTGGTGCGCAATCTCAACAGCCTCGCCGATGTGCGCGCCAGCAGCGGTGAATAAGAACGCTACAGCCACACCGACCTGAACGGTTTTGCCGCCAATCTCTTTGCCGCCCGCAAAGTCGTCGACCTGTTCCGTCCGCAACTCGAAAAACAGGACGCGGCCTTCATTGCCAAAGTCGACAAGAACTTCGCTACGGTGAACAAGACGCTGGCCAAGTACACAACCAAAGACTGTGGTCTTCGACACGTTCGGACGATCTTTTGCTTTTAAGCCTCACAGAATGCGATAGAGCAACCGCTCAATCCGCACCCGACTCACGCGTTTGAGGAACTTGGCCACGGCCGCCGGGTATTCCAGCAGCGTGTCCAGGTCCTGGTAACGCTCGATGCGACGGGTGTTCTCGAAAATCTCCGCCAGCTCTTTACGACGCGGCTCCAGCAGCTCGCCTTTCGGATCATCGATCAGCAAGGCGTTTTCCAGATCGAGACGAAACGCCCGCGGGTTGAGGTTGTTACCGGTCAGCAAGGTGTAGCGCTGATCGATCCACATGCCCTTGAGGTGATAGGTGTTGTCGCCGTCACGCCACAAATGCAGGTTTAACTGGCCGCTGTCGACGCTGCGATGATGCCGCTTGGCGAAACGCCGAAGGCTGATCTCGTAAAGGTACGGCAGCGCCGAAATCACCTTGAACGGCTCGCTCGGCGGGATGTAGAAATCGTTGGCCGTCTTGTCGCCGACGACGATGTCGATCTTCACGCCCCGCGCCAGTGCCCGGTTGATTTCCCGGGTCACGGCCAGCGGCAGGTTGAAGTACGGGGTGCAGATGGTCAGTTGATGTTGAGCGCTGGCGATCAACTCGCAAATCACTCGACTGAGCGGATTGTTCTTGCCGACACCGAGCAATGGGCTGACCGACAAACCGCCCTTGTCCGTTGTACCCGTCGTGGTGTCGTACGCCGCGTGCTTGAGGCGGCTGCGCAAGTCGCCAATGTCGTTGCGCAGACTGCGGGTGGTCGGCAGGTTCGGCAAATCGAGACGATGCACCGCTTTAGAGGCGATCAGGCCGTGCTGTATCAGGTGCTGCATCGAATCGGCCAGGGCGTGGTTGTGCAGCAGGTGATAACGGTCGTAGCGGTACTTGTCGAACTTGTGCAGATAAACGTTGTTCAGGCTCGCGCCGCTGTAGATCACACAGTCATCGATCACAAAGCCTTTCAAATGCAGCACGCCAAACAACTCTCGGGTCTGCACGGGAACGCCATACACCGGGACTTCACTGGCATGAGTCCGGGTGGTTTCCTGATACCAGGCCGAGTTGCCCGGCTGCTTGCCGGCACCGATCAACCCGCGCTGGGCGCGCAGCCAGTCAACGACCACCACCACGTCCAGTTCAGGACGCGCCAGTTTGGCCGCGTGCAAGGCATCGAGAATTTCCTGGCCGGCTTCGTCCTGTTGCAGATAGAGCGCGACGATATAGATGCGCTGGGTGGCGCTGGTGATCTTTTCCAGCAGGCAACGGCGGAACTCGGCAGCGCCGGAAAGGAGAGTGACGGCATCGGCGGTCAGCGGAAAACTGCGCAGTTTGGGCAGCAGAGAGCGTTTGAAAAGCGACGGCATAGGGCTCGCAATGGGTCGAATCCGAAGAACCCGAGAGCTTACACCATGGATCCGCTTGGGTCTTGTTAGCGTCTGTAAAGGCCCCTTCGCGAGCAGGCTCGCTCCCACATTGAAATGCATTCCCCTGTGGGAGCGGGCTTGCTCGCGAAGGCGATTTTGTAGGCAGCGGAAATATCCTGTTGACCATGAAGAATGATCGTTCTACTGTTCGCCGCATGAACGAAATAACCAGCAACGACACACGCGACATCATTCTTGATGTCGCCGAAAAGTTGATCTACAAAAGTGGCATCGCGGCCACCGGAATGGACCTTCTGGTGAAAACCGCCGGCGTCTCCAGAAAGAGTATTTACCGCTACTTCGCCAACAAGGAGGCGCTCACCGTCGCGGCCCTGCAACGGCGAGACTTGCGCTGGATGCACTGGTACACAAGCGCAGTCGACCAGGCTGAAACCCCGGCCGACCGGCTGCTCAACCTGTTTACCGTGCTCAAGGCCTGGTTCGCTTCCGAAGGCTTCCGTGGCTGTGCATTCATTAACACCAGCGGCGAAACCGGCGATCCGCAAGACCCGGTTCGCCTGGTCGCCAAAGACCACAAACAGAAGCTGCTCGACTACGTACGCGAGCTCTGTACCGAATATGGCGCAACTGCCCCGGAGACGCTGGCCAAACAGCTGCTGATCCTGATCGACGGCGCCATTACCGTGGCGCTTGTCATGGGTGATCACAGTGCCGCCGATAATGCGCAATGCATGGCGCGAAAGTTATTGGACCTGTAACACTTCAATCAAGCCCGACACCGTGTTTGAACTTTAATTTTATAGGGAGACTATCAATGTCTAACGCCGAAGTTCGTCCGCCATTACCACCATTCACTCGTGAGTCGGCCATCGAAAAAGTACGCCTGGCCGAAGACGGCTGGAACTCTCGCGACCCGGAACGCGTGTCGCTGGCCTACACCCTGGACACGAAATGGCGGAACCGCGCCGAGTTCGTCTATAACCGTGAAGAAGCCAAAGGTTTCCTGACGCGCAAATGGGCAAAAGAGCTGGATTACCGCCTGATCAAAGAACTCTGGGCCTTTACCGGCAATCGCATCGCCGTGCGTTATGCCTATGAATGGCACGACGACTCGGGCAACTGGTTCCGTTCCTACGGCAACGAAAACTGGGAGTTCGACGAGAACGGTTTGATGGCCCATCGGTTTGCCTGCATCAACGACATGCCGATCAAGGAAAGCGACCGCAAGTTCCACTGGCCGCTGGGTCGCCGGCCTGACGATCACCCAAGCCTGTCCGACCTGGGTCTGTAAACCAACACTGCTCGTTCCCACGCGAGCGTGGGAACGAGCAGCTGTAAGAGAATAACTTTATAGGTAAGATATCGGCCCTTCCCCGCAGCCCTGTTCTGCACCCCGCCGAATAAGCCGACTCCATGCCTTTCGAACTCAGTGTTGACCTCACCACCCTGGCCCTTGTCGCTTTCATTGCCGGTTTCATCGACGCCATTGCCGGCGGCGGTGGTCTGTTGACCACCCCGGCGCTGCTGACCGCAGGCCTGCCGCCGCACCTGGTGCTCGGCACCAACAAACTCAGTTCGACATTCGGCTCGGCCACCGCCAGTTTCACCTTCTACCGACGCAAGCTGTTCCATCCCAGGCAGTGGATGCACGCCATTGTCGGCACTCTGGTGGGCGCGCTGACCGGCGCCGTGGTCGCTCACTACCTGCCAGCAGAGTGGCTGAACAAGATGCTCCCGGTGATCATTTTCGCCTGTGGCCTCTACCTGTTGTTTGGCGGCACGCCGAAAGCGCCGCTGGACAGCGACGCACCGATCAAGAAAAAGTGGCAATCGACGCAAGGCTTCGGCCTCGGGTTTTACGACGGCGTGGCCGGCCCCGGCACGGGTGCGTTCTGGACCGTCAGCACGATGCTGATGTACCCCATCGACCTGGTGAAGGCCAGTGGCGTGGCGCGCAGCATGAACTTCGTCAGCAACATTGCGGCACTGTCGGTGTTCGTGTTTTCCGGGCAAGTGGACTGGATCATCGGCCTGAGCATGGGCCTGTCGGTGATGGTCGGGGCGTTCTTCGGGGCCCGCACCGCCATCAGCGGCGGTGCGAAGTTCATTCGTCCGGTGTTCATCGCCGTGGTGCTGGGCTTGACCGTGCGGTTAGCCTGGCAACACTGGTTCAGCGTGGCCTGAGCGCCGCGCCACATAGACGTCGATCAGGTACCGGGCAATCGAGCGTGCCGCCGGCAACGGCGGCAAGTCGCGCACGTTGAACCACTGGGCATCTTCGATCTCGTCTTCCTGACACACGATCTCGCCACCGGCGTATTCGGCGTGAAACCCCAGCATCATCGAATGCGGGAACGGCCAGCACTGGCTGCCCATGTATTGGATGTTCTTGACCTCGATCTGCACTTCTTCGCGAACCTCACGAATCAGGCAGTCTTCGGCCGACTCGCCCGGTTCGGCAAACCCCGCCAACGTGCTGTAGATCCCGGTGACAAAGCGCGGCGAACGGGCCAGCAGGACTTCATCGCCACGGGTCACCAGCACAATCATGCTCGGCGATATGCGCGGGTAGCTGCGTAAATCACACGGTTCGCAATACATCGCCCGTTCCCGGGTCACTTGGGTCATCGCCTGCCCGCAGTTACCGCAGAAGCGGTGTTCGCGGGCCCAGGTGCCGATTTGCGCGGCATAACCGAGCACCTTGAACACCGTATGATCGCCTTCAAGCATGAACGCCCGCAGGCCTTTCCAGTTGCAGCCCGGCACATCGCTGTGACTGAGCAGTTCCAGCAGGTAGACCGGTTCGCCATCCAGATGGCCGATGCCATGTTCAGCGAGAATCGACAAATCCTGGCGCTTGAGCCATTCGCGAGAGAACAGCGCGCCATTGTCATCGAACAGAAAACCTTCGGGGCTGCGGGCCACGGCCCAGCCGCCGGGTTGGTTGGTGTCCAGTACTGCGGTGGTCCAGCGTGAAATCATTTTTAATCAATCCAGAAATTCGGGTTTCTGTTTGCTCATATGGGCGGCCATGGCCACGCGCAGATCAGTGGATTGCAGCATGGCGGCGTTCCAGGTGGCGACGTATTCGAGGCCGTCGTCGATGCGATGGTCGCGCATGTAGCTGATCATCTCTTTGGTGCCGGCGATCGCAATCGGTGACTTGCTAGCGATCTCGCGGGCAATGCCCATGACACCTTCTAGCAGGCTGGCCGTGTCGCTGTAAACGCGATTGACCAAGCCCATACCACGCGCTTCTTCGGCTCCGAAAGTGCGACCAGTGTAAGCCAGCTCACGCAGCATGCCGTCACCGATGATCCGCGGCAAGCGTTGCAGAGTGCCAACGTCGGCCGCCATGCCGATGTCTATTTCCTTGATCGAAAACTGCGCGTCTTCGGCGGCGTAACGCATGTCGCAAGCAGCAACAAGGTCGATGGCGCCGCCCAGGCAATAACCCTGAATCGCCGCCAGAACAGGTTTGCGGCAATGGTCGACCGCATTGAAAGACGCTTGAAGGGCGAGGATCTTCCGGCGCAGCAGGCGCGCGTTGCGACCCACGTCTTTGCCCAGTTCATTGGCCACGCCGGCCAGCATCATCAGGTCGATGCCGGAAGAAAAATGCTTGCCCGCACCACTGAGGACCACCACCCGAACTTCGTCAGTGTCGTCGACCCACTGGAAAATCTCGATGATCTCGCTCCAGAACGCGGCATTCATCGAATTGATTTTTTCCGGCCGGTTGATCTGCACATGGGCGACTTTATCGGCCAGTTCGACGGTGAACGCGGTGTACTGAGACATGGCAGTGATCCTTTTACCGGGCAGAAAATGAGGCCCGAACTATAACAAGGCATCCAGGCCGGCCGTAAGGTAGCGGTTCGGCCAAAAACGGGACTTGCCAGTTGCGCACCATACCAGTGCGCAAGCATCGCCGCGTTTCGCACATTTATGTGACGTTCTGGATATTTCTTGAGGCTGAATCGAAAAAAAACAGGCCCTTCGTCGGTGCGTTTCACCCTCCAAACGGTACGTCCGTACCTCTTTAAACCGATTGTCGAACAATTTTGCCATCCGGCCTCCCCCGCTCTAAGTTCTGGCCTAGACTCACTTCCGCGGGGCGAAACCGGCGGGTCACAAAGCGGAAAAAAGTCGAAACTTTTGCCGCTCGTGACGAGTCAGGTTAAAGGTAGGTGCGTTGCGACTGGTGCAATCCTTGCAGCGTCTACTCCAGCCATTCTGCTTCAACGCATTGGCAGCGCTTGCTCTCCGATGCGTAGCGCGTTTGCGCCCGGCCACAGGAATTGGCCACGAAATACCGTTTGTGCCAGACCTAAGAATTAGATCAACAACACGGGAGATTCATATGATCAGTGCGGCTTTAGATATTCAGGGAGAATGTGCTCATCAGCAGGTCGGCGAAACGAGCACTGTGAGCGCGCCAAGTCACCAATCGGTCAGCGTCCCAGGCACCAGGACGCTGTCACCAGTGGCCAGTCAGAACCCCAACAAGAAGAAAGTGCTGTTCGTCACCTCGGAGATCGCCGACCTGGTGAAAACCGGTGGTCTGGGCGACGTTTCCGCCGCGCTACCGCGAGCCATGGCGCATCTGCATGATGTGCGTGTGCTGATTCCCGGTTACCCGGAAGTGCTGAACAGCGAAAACCCGATTCATATCATTGGTGAGCTCGGTGGTCACGCCGCGTTGCCCCCCTGCAAGATCGGGCGCATGGACATGCCCGACGGTCTGGTGATTTACGTGTTGATCTGCCCCGAACTTTACGAGCGCGAAGGTTCGCCTTACGGTGCCAACAACGGCCGCGACTGGCCGGACAACCACATTCGTTTCGCCCGCCTGGGTCTGGCGGCCGCCGACATTGCCGCCAATCTTGCACAAATTCACTGGTGCCCGGACCTGGTACACGCCCATGACTGGCCTGCCGGTCTGGCGCCCGCTTACATGCACTGGCGTGGACAACGCACGCCGACGCTGTTCACGATTCATAACCTCGCCTATCAGGGCGTGACCAGTCTTGGGTCCTGCCCGGAACTGGGTATTCCCATGCATGCCTTGCAACAGGAAGGCATGGAGTTCTACGGCAAGATGTCATTTCTCAAGGCCGGCATGGCCTATTCGAGCCACATCACCACCGTCAGCGCCACCTATGCCCAGGAAATCACCACCCCGGCCTTCGGCTGCGGTCTCGACGGTTTTCTCGCCGCCAAGACCCAGCAAGGTCTGCTCAGTGGTATTCCCAATGGCATCGATGAGAGTTGGGACGCGGCCACCGACACGCACCTGTTTCGCCCGTTCAGCATCGGCGACTGGGATGGCAAAGCGGTCAACGCTGCCCACGTTCGTGAGCTGTTTGGTCTGGACGATAGCGAAGGTCCGTTGTTCGCCGTGGTGTCGCGACTGGTGTATCAGAAGGGCCTGGACCTGACCGAAGCTGTCTCCGACTACATCGTCAAATCTGGCGGGCAGATCGCAATCATCGGTCGTGGCGAGCCGGAAGAAGAACAAGCCATGCGTGAACTGGCCCTGCGCTTTCCAGGCCAGATCAGCGTGCGCATCGGTTTCAACGAAACCGACGCCCGTCGCATGTTCGCCGGCAGTGACTTCCTGCTGATGCCTTCGCGTTACGAGCCTTGCGGCTTGAGCCAAATGTACGCCCAGCGTTTCGGTTCGTTGCCGGTAGCACGCAACACCGGCGGTTTGGCCGACACCATTGAAAACGGCGTGACCGGTTTCCTGTTCGACGAATCGACGGCCGAGAGCTATCAGGAAGCCCTGAGCCGGGCCTTCAAGGTGTTTGCCTTCCCCGACCTGCTCAACGCCATGCGTTGCCGCGCCATGGCGGCGCCTTTCAACTGGTGCAAAGCAGTCGAACCGTACGCCGAACTCTATGAAAAGCTAGTCACTAAGGCATTGGGTAAATCGAGCAAACATTAAGAGGTTTTCATAGATGCCGTTACGGACCCTTGAGACCTGGCCCCACGGCGCAATCATGCTGGACGCAGAACACACGCGTTTTGCCTTGTGGGCGCCAGATGCGTTTTACGTCAGTGTCGAACTGGAAGATGGACCATCCTTGCCGCTAGTGCCTCAGGCCGATGGCTGGTTCGTGATCAAGACCCGCTGCCCCGCCGGCACGCGTTACCGCTACAACATCGATGGGGAGCTTGCGGTGCCCGACCCGGCCTCACGCGCGCAGGCCGGCGATATCGATCGCCACAGCGTGGTGGTCGATCCACTTGCTTATCAATGGCAACACAGCGACTGGCTCGGTCGGCCGTGGAATGAGGCGGTGATCTACGAATTACACGTCGGTGCGCTCGGCGGCTTCAGTGACGTCGAGCAGCACCTGGCGCGCCTCGCGGAGCTGGGCATCAGCGCAATCGAATTGATGCCGCTGGCGCAGTTCCCCGGTGATCGCAATTGGGGTTACGACGGGGTTCTGCCCTACGCCCCCCAAGCCTCATACGGCACTCCCGAACAACTCAAACACCTGATCGACACCGCCCACGGCCATGGCCTGGCGGTGATTCTCGACGTGGTCTACAACCACTTCGGCCCGGACGGCAACTACCTGCATCGCTACGCCAAGGGCTTCTTCCGCGAAGACAAGCACACGCCTTGGGGTGCGGCGATCGACTTCCGGCGGCGCGAGGTGCGGGACTTCTTCATCGACAATGCGTTGATGTGGTTGCTGGAGTACCGCTTCGACGGTTTGCGCCTGGATGCGGTGCACGCCATCGAAGACCCGGACTTTCTTCAGGAACTGGCGCAGCGGATCCGGCAGCAGACCGATCCGGCGCGGCATGTGTGGCTGACGGTCGAGAACGAACACAACCAGGCCAGCTTGCTGCAAGAAGGGTTCGACGCGCAGTGGAACGATGACGGCCACAATGCCTTGCACGTGCTGCTGACCGGCGAAACCGACGCCTATTACGCCGACTATGCGCAAAACCCCACTGAGCAACTGGCGCGATGCCTGAGCCAGGGCTTTGTGTTTCAGGGCCACGTGACCCGTCACGGTACAACCCGTGGCGAGCCCAGCGGTCATTTGCCGCCCAGTGCTTTCGTGTTGTTTCTGCAAAATCACGACCAGATCGGCAATCGCGCATTTGGCGAACGACTGCACCAACTGGCCAACCCCGACGCGCTAAAGGCAGCCACGGCATTGCTGCTGTTGTCACCGATGATCCCGCTCATGTTCATGGGCGACGAGTTCGCCGCCGAGCAACCGTTCCTGTTCTTCACCAGCCATCACGGTGAACTGGCGGAGTTGGTGCGCGAGGGGCGACGTAACGAGTTTGCCGCGTTCAGCGCCTTTACCGACCCTCATAAACGCGAACAGATCCCCGATCCGAACGCGCAACAGACCTTTGAAGCGTCCCGGCCCAAACTGACAGCCACTCGACAATCGCCCATGCAAGACCTGTATCACCACCTGCTGCGGATTCGCCATGAGCAAATCGTCCCCTATCTGCCCGGTGCTCAGGCCTTGGGTGCCGAGGTACTGGCCGAGGGTGCTGTGACTGCACGGTGGCGACTGGGCAACGGCAGTGAGCTGCGCATTGACCTGAACCTCAGCGACAAGCCTGTGGTCCATTCCCCACAGGCCGGTGCTTCGTTGTTGTATGAACATCCCTCGAAGTCCGCCGACCTGCTGGATCAGGGCACCCTTGCTCCGTATTGCGCGCTAGTCAGCCTCACGGCCGCGGCCCCTATGCTACCCCGGATGGAGAGCGCCAATGAGTGATGCGCAACTGGAAATACTGGCCAGCCGAGCTGGCCTGGCTGTCGACTGGATCGACGCCAATGGCCGCCCACAGAAAGTCGCTCCATCAGTGTTACGCAACGTTCTTACCGGACTCGGCCACCCGGCCGGCACCGCCCAGGAAATCGACGTCAGCCTGCTGGAACTGCAACAGGTGCAACAGACCCGGCATCTACCGCCGCTACTCACCGCAGATTTCGGCGTCGGCCTCAGCCTGGCGCATTACTTTGAGCCTGAAACACCGTGCGAGATCCACCTTGAAGATGGCTCGCGGCTCAACCTGAAACTGGATGCCGAGGCGATTCTGCCCGGCCTGGTCCCGGTCGGTTATCAGCACGTCAACATTGATGGACAATCATTTACCTTGGCCGTCGCGCCGACGCGCTGCTACAGCGTCGGCGATGCCGTCGACAGTCCGATCCCGCGTGCCTGGGGCCTGAGCGTGCAGCTGTACTCACTGCGTCGCACCGGCGATGGTGGGTTCGGCGATACCCAGGCGCTGGAAGACCTGGCCCGTGTGGCCGGCGAACGCGGTGCCGAAGCGTTGGCGATCAGTCCGTTGCATGCGATGTTCAGCAATGACACCCAGCGTTACAGCCCTTATTCGCCGTCCAGCCGTTTGTTTCTCAACAGCCTTTACGCCGCACCGGGCGCCATCCTGGGCGAACGAGCGTTGCGGACCGCGATTGATGCAACTGGCCTGGCGGCAGAACTCCAGCACCTCGAAGCATCGCCGTTGATTGATTGGCCGGTGGCGGCCGAAGCCAAACATCGACTGTTACAGGCGTTGTACGAAGGGTTTGTCCAGGGCGAACACCCGTTGCATGAGGACTTCAGCAGCTTCCGCCATGCTGCTGGCGAAGCCCTGGAAAACCACTGTCGCTTCGAAGCCGTTCAGGAGACCCGCGCCGCCAAGGGCGAAAACCTCGACTGGCGGCAGTGGCCCGAGCAATGGCAAGACCCGCGCAGCGCTGCCCTGGCCGAATTCGCCGAAGAGTACGCCGCACGCATCGGCTTCTTTGCCTTCTGCCAATGGTTGATCACGCGCTGCCTGGAGCGCGCACAAACCGCCGCTCGCAGCAGCGGCATGAGCATTGGTCTGATTGCCGATCTGGCCGTCGGTGCCGATGGCGGTGGCAGCCAGGCCTGGAGTCGCCAGGACGAATTGCTCGTCTCGCTGACCGTGGGGGCACCCCCGGACATCCTCAACCGCACGGGTCAGGGCTGGGGGATTTCCGCGTTCTCGCCCGAAGGCCTGGTACGCAACGGCTTTCGCGCATTCATTGAAATGCTCCGGGCCAACTTCGCCCACGCCGGTGGCCTGCGCATTGATCACGTCATGGGCCTGCAACGGCTGTGGGTGATTCCCAATGGCGCGTCACCCGCCGACGGCGCCTACCTCTATTACCCGGTGGACGACCTGCTGCGTTTGCTGACCCTCGAGTCCCATCGTCATCAGGCCATCGTCCTCGGTGAAGACCTCGGCACCGTGGCGGATGGTCTGCGAGAAAAGCTTGTCGCGCGTTCGATCCTTGGCATGCGCGTGCTGCTGTTCGAACAGAACAACGCGCACTTCAAAACGATTCTCGACTGGCCGGACAACGCCCTCGCGACCACCAGCACCCATGACCTGCCGACGCTCAATGGCTGGTGGCATGGCCGCGATATCGACTGGACCGCCCGACTGGGTCTGGTCGACGCCCCGGCTGAAATCGAATGGCGCCACCACCGCGAACGTGAGCGCGAAGGCCTGCGTCGGGTGTTGAGCGAGGATCCGCAAAATTTTCGCGAAGAGTCCCATGAAACCGATCAGGTGCTCGACGCCGCGATACGTTTCCTCGGTCATACCCGAGCGCCGCTGGTGTTGCTGCCGCTGGAAGATGCCTTGGGCATCGAACAGCAGGCCAATTTGCCCGGCACCACCGACACGCACCCCAACTGGTCCCGACGTTTGCCCGGCAACAGCGAAGCCTTGCTCGACGACCCGGACGCCGCCCGACGCCTGGAACTGCTCGCCTGTGCGCGACTTCAGGCGGCCGAGCGTGACCAATGAATCAAACGGTTATCCAACCGCTGCGGGCGACGCAGCGGCTGCAATTTCATAAAGGCTTCACGCTGGACGATGCGGTGCCGCTGGTGCCGTATTTCGCCAGCCTCGGCATCAGCCATGTCTACGCGTCGCCACTGCTGAGCGCCCGCGCCGGTTCCATGCACGGCTACGACGTCGTCGACCCGACCACCGTCAACCCGGAGCTGGGCGGCGAAGCGGCGTTGCGGCGTTTGGTCAGTGCATTGCGCGAACAGAACATGGGGCTGATCCTCGACATCGTCTCCAACCACATGGCCGTCGGCGGTGGCGACAATCCCTGGTGGCAGGATTTGCTGGAATGGGGACGTCTGAGCCCCTACGGCGAGTTCTTCGATATCCAGTGGCATTCGCCCGATCCGTTGATGACAGGCCAGTTGCTCTTGCCCTTCCTCGGCAGCGACTACGGCATCGCCTTGCAAGACGGCACCCTGCCCTTGCGCTTCGATGCGCAGAAGGGCGCGTTTTATGTCGAGCACTATGAGCATCACTTCCCGATCTGCCCGACCCATTACGGTGAATTGCTCAGGACCGATGACCCACTGACCGCCGAAGCGCTCAAATCGTTGGCAGACCGTTTCAGCACCCTGAGCTACCAGACCGACGCCCATAGTCTGGCGATACCGCTGAAAGCAGAGCTGCGTGAACTGGCCAGTGATCCGGCGATGCTGCAAGCCATCCAGCAAAACCTCAGCGCTTACGACTCGCTCACCGCCGACGGTTTCCACCGTCTGCACGTGTTGCTTGAACACCAAAGCTATCGCCTGGCCAGTTGGCGCACAGCGGCTGATGACATCAACTGGCGGCGTTTCTTCGATATCAACGAACTGGGCGGCCTGCGCGTCGAACGCCCCGCCGTGTTCGAAGCCACTCACGCGAAAATCTTCGAACTGGTGGCCGATGGTTTGGTCGACGGTCTGCGCATCGACCACATCGACGGCCTCGCTGACCCTCGGGGTTACTGCCGCAAACTGCGGCGGCGGGTCGACAGCCTGTCGCCGGATCGGCACCTGCCGATCTACGTCGAGAAGATCCTCGGCGAAGGCGAAACCCTGCACCGTGACTGGTCGGTGGATGGCACCACGGGTTACGAGTTCATGAATCAGTTGTCGCTGCTGCAACATGCTCCCGAAGGTGCCCACACCTTGGGCGAACTGTGGAATCGATACAGCGAACGGCCCGCCGATTTCCGTCAGGAAGCGCAACTGGCCCGCCAGCAGATCCTCAACGGCTCCCTTGCCGGAGATTTCGAAAGCGTCGCCCAGGCCCTGTTGCAAGTGGCCCGTGATGACCTGATGACGCGCGACCTGACCCTCGGTGCGATTCGTCGGGCGTTGCAGGAACTGATCGTGCATTTCCCGGTGTACCGCACCTATATCAGCCCCCGTGGCCGCTCGCCTGAAGACGATGTGTTTTTCCAGCAGGCCATGGACGGTGCCAGGCTTACCCTCAGCGAGGCCGATTGGCCGGTGCTCGATTGCCTGGCCACCTGGCTGGGTGGCGAATCATGGCGCAAACGTCCGTTGGGCGGGCCGCGCAAGATGCTCAAGCATGCCTGTGTACGTTTTCAGCAACTGACGTCGCCGGCGGCGGCGAAGGCCGTGGAAGACACCGCGTTCTATCGCTCAGCGACGTTGCTGTCGCGCAATGACGTGGGGTTCAGCACCGAGCAGTTCAGCGCGCCGGTGGCCGATTTCCATGCGGCTTGCGCCAATCGCCTCGAAGCATTTCCCGATAATTTGCTGACCACTGCGACCCACGACCACAAACGCGGTGAAGACACCCGTGCGCGCCTGGCGGTATTGAGCGAGCGCAGTGCCTGGTACGCCGAGCAAGTACCGCTCTGGCAGGCCCTCGCCCGGCCTCTGCGCGACGACGACCAAATGCCGACGACGGGTGATGAGTTGATCCTCTATCAAGCGATCCTCGGCAGTTGGCCGCTCGATTTGCGCAGTGACGATCAAGCAGCGCTTGAGCACTACACTCAACGTGTGTGGCAGTGGCAACAGAAAGCCTTGCGCGAAGCCAAGTTGCAAAGCAGCTGGAGCGCGCCGAACGAGGCTTACGAACAAGCGGTTCAGCAATTCTTGCAGCGACTATTGCTGAGCCCTGAAGGCGAACTGTTGCGCGCGGCCCTATGCAAAGCGGCCAAAAGCATCGCCGTCCCCGGCGCACTCAATGGATTGGCGCAAACCTTGCTGCGCATGACCGTGCCGGGGGTGCCGGACCTTTATCAGGGGGCCGAGTACTGGGACTTTTCGCTGGTCGATCCGGACAACCGCCGGCCGGTGGATTACGCCAGCCGTCAGCAGTCCATGCGGGCGCCGTGGGAATTGTCTGAGCTGCTGACTGACTGGCGGGACGGGCGCATCAAGCAAACCCTGATCGCTCGTACGTTAAACCTGCGGCTCGAGCACACCGAGCTGTTTCGGCGAGGGACGTATCAAGCCCTTGAAGTCGTCGGCAGCCAGGCTCATCGGGTGCTGGCATTTGCTCGCTCGCTGCAAGGAAAACGAGCCATCGTGATCGTACCGATACGCTGCGCCGAATGGCTGAAAAACAGTGCCAAACCACGGATTGACGCGCCGCTGTGGGGCGATACACGGGTCAAATTACCATTCACCACCCCTAATGAAAGTTTGAAGGGACTTTTTTCCAGCGTGGCAGTCACACCCCACAGGGAGCTGGACATCAGCGCCGCGCTGGGGGATTTCCCGATCAATCTTTTTATCCAAACCACCCCAACTTGAGTTCAGTTCAGGAGCATTGCGATGAGTACCGACGATAAACGCATCCGCGAATTTGCCTATCAGATCTGGGAATCGGAAGGAAAACCCGAGGGTCACGAAGCCCGCCACTGGGAGATGGCCCGCAAACTGGCTGAAGCCGAAGCCCTGGCACCGAGCAAGGCGCCAAAAGCCGCTGGCAGCAAAACCGCCGGCGCCAAGGCCCCAGCCAACAAATCCAGCAATGGCAAGGCTGCCGAGCCAAAAGCCAAAACCAAAGCCGCCGCGGCATCGAAGGTGATCCCGCCGGGCGGAAAAGCCACCGAAAAAAAGCCTCGAGCAGCGCGTAAACCGCCCGCTGTCTGACGCCTTTCACCGTTGACCCGATTGAATTCGTGGTGAGCCCGCTCGCCACCGAGGGCTCGCTCGCCCTCAAAAAAAACCAGAGCCAAGAACTGTCCCCCCTTTGCAGGAGCACCTATGACCAGTCCAAAAATAGCCGCGCCAGAACCTCACGTCGAGGCCTCGCGAATCCGTGAAGGCTTGCCCTTCCCGCTGGGCGCGAACTGGGATGGCCTAGGGGTCAACTTTGCCTTGTTTTCCGCCAACGCCACCAAGGTCGAGCTGTGCATCTTCGATGATGCCGGCGAGGTCGAACTGGAACGTATCGAACTGCCGGAATACACCGACGAGATCTACCACGGCTACCTGCCCGACGCCCATCCCGGGATGATCTACGGCTACCGTGTCTACGGCGCGTACGACCCGGTCAACGGTCATCGCTTCAACCACAACAAACTGCTGATTGACCCCTACGCCAAACAATTGGTTGGCCAGTTGAAATGGTCCGAAGCGTTGTTCGGCTACACCATCGGCCACCCCGACGCCGACCTCAGTTTCGATGAACGCGACAGCGCCCCGTTTGTACCCAAGTGCAAGGTGATCGACCCGGCCCACACCTGGGGCCACGACCATCGGGTCAGCGTGCCGTGGGACAAGACGATCATTTATGAAACTCACGTACGCGGCATCAGCATGCGTCACCCTTCCGTCCCCGAGAATGTGCGTGGCACCTTCGCCGGGTTGATGGTCGATGACGTGCTGGAACACATCCGCAAGCTCGGCGTGTCGACGGTGGAACTGCTGCCGATTCATGCCTTCGTCAACGACCAGCATCTGTTGCACAAAGGCATGACCAATTACTGGGGCTACAACAGCATCGCGTTCTTCGCCCCCGACCCGCGCTACCTGGCCAGCGGCAAGATCGCCGAGTTCAAGGAGATGGTCGCGCACCTGCACGAAGCCAATCTTGAAGTGATCCTCGACGTGGTCTACAACCACACCGCCGAGGGCAATGAGCAAGGCCCGACCCTGTCCATGCGCGGCATCGACAACGCCTCCTATTACCGCTTGATGCCCGACGACAAGCGCTTCTACATCAACGATTCCGGCACCGGCAACACCCTGGACCTGAGTCACCCGTGCGTACTGCAAATGGTCACCGATTCCCTGCGCTACTGGGCTTCGGAAATGCACGTGGACGGTTTCCGCTTCGACCTGGCGACCATTCTCGGGCGCTACCACGATGGCTTTGACGAACGTCACAGCTTCCTCGTCGCCTGCCGCCAGGACCCGGTGCTGCGCCAGGTGAAGATGATTGCAGAAGCCTGGGATTGCGGCCCTGGTGGTTATCAGGTCGGTAACTTTCCGCCGGGCTGGGTTGAGTGGAATGACAAATTCCGTGACACCGTGCGTGCGTTCTGGAAAGGCGACGACGGCCAACTGGCGGACTTCGCCAGTCGCATGACCGCTTCCGGCGAGATGTTCAATCAGCGGGGTCGGCGGCCGTATGCCTCGGTCAACTTCATCACCGCCCACGACGGTTTCACCCTTAACGACCTGGTGTCGTACAACGACAAACACAACGAAGCGAACGACGAGGACAATCAGGACGGCAGCAACAACAACCTGTCCTGGAACCACGGCGTCGAAGGCCCGACCGACGATCCCGAGATCAATGAGCTGCGTCAGCGGCAGATGCGCAACTTCTTCGCCACGCTGCTGCTGTCCCAGGGCACGCCGATGCTGGTGGCCGGCGACGAATTCGCCCGTACCCAGGAGGGCAACAACAACGCCTATTGCCAGGACAGCGAAATCGGTTGGGTCAACTGGGACCTGAGCGAAGACGGCAAGTCCCTGCTCAAGTTCGTTAAGCGCCTGATCAAGTTACGCCTGGCTTACCCGATCCTGCGTCGCGGGCGGTTCCTGGTGGGCAATTACAACGAGGACATCGGCGTCAAGGACGTCACCTGGCTCGCGCCGGATGGCAGCGAAATGTCCATAGAGCAATGGGAGGAAGGCCATGGCCGCTGCCTCGGCATGCTGCTCGATGGCCGCGCCCAGGAAACCGGTATCCGCCGCAAGGGCGCCGACGCCACCCTGCTGCTGGTGGTAAACGCGCATCACGACATCGTCAATTTCCTTCTGCCAGAAGTACCCGACGGCGGTTTCTGGACCTGCATGATCGACACCAATCAACCGTCGATTCGGGGCCAGGAACGCTTCGAGTTCGGTCACGAGTATTCGGTCACCGGCCGTTCGCTGCTGCTGTTCGAATTGCAGCGTGAGGAAGAAGAGTGAAATGGACCTTCAGGGATTTCTCCAGCGTCAGCCAGCGGATTACGCCGACACTCAAGCCTTAGGCCGGTGCCTGCGCGCGCTGGTGAAGGCGGGTCTCGATCAGCTTCCGATGCCCGGTGGTGGCCAGACACTGGAGCGATTTCAGCGTCTGGCCGAGGTCGGGGGTCATGATCTGGGGTTGTGCAAGTTGTACGAGGGCCATACCGACGCCTTGGCGATCATCCAGCAACTCGGCGGTTCGCCGACGCCTTCCAGTACGTGGGGCATGTGGGCGGCAGAACCACCGCAAGCGCGAGTGCGGGTCAGTCAGGGTCAGAGGGTGGCGTTGAATGGGCGCAAAGCCTGGTGTTCGGGTGCTGCGGTGTTGAGTCACGCCTTGCTCACGGCGTGGGATGAACACGACCGACAACAACTGGTCGCGGTGGCGCTGGACCAACCCGGCGTGACGGTCACTGATCAGGGCTGGCAAGCCGTGGGCATGAGCGCCACCGCCAGCGTCGAGGTGCTGTTTGAAGGCGCTGAAGCGCGAGCCATTGGCAACCCTGGCGACTACCTGCAACGGCCAGGCTTCTGGCAAGGCGGGATCGGTATTGCCGCTTGCTGGTACGGCGCAGCGCAGAGCATCGCCGAGCGCCTGCGCCGTCACTGCGCACGCAGTGAAGAACCCCACGCCCTCGCTCACCTGGGCGCGGTCGACAGCGCGTTGCATGCCGCCGCCCAAGTGTTGCGGACCAGCGCACTGACCATCGACGCCGCCCCCCTGGGCGACGCCGAACGTTTGGCCCGCCGCGCCCGCGCGGTGGTTGAACAGTCCGCCGAACAGGTCATCCGGCATGTCGGCCGCGCGCTCGGAGCCGGCCCCTATTGCAAGGACCGACAGTTCGCCCGACTGATCGCCGACCTGCCGGTATTCCTGCGTCAAAGCCATGCCGAACGGGATCTCACCGCGCTTGGGCAGCAGGTTCTGACGGAGACATGGATGTTATGAAAACCAACCCCATCGTCGGCCAGGGAACGCCTCTGCATCTATGGCAAACCTCACACCATCTGGCGCAGTTGCCAGTGACTGACATCCTGACACTGGTACCGCAAGGCTCGCGTGCAGTGATCATCGCCCCCCACCCGGACGACGAAGTGCTGGGGTGCGGCGGCTTCCTGCAGTTACTCGCCGCGGCTGGTCGGCCGCTGCAACTGATCTCCGTCACCGATGGCAGCGCCAGCCATCCCGGTTCCGAGCGCTGGCCGGTGGAACGCTTGAGCGTGGTCCGTCCGCAGGAGTCGGCCCAGGCTCTGCGTCGACTCGGCCTGCCGCTGCACAGCCTGAAATGGCTGCGCGGTGGTTTTGCCGACAGTCAGGTGGCGGCACGGGAAGTCGAGTTGTGCGAGTTCATCGAACGTCATCTGCGGCCCAACGATGTGGTCTTCACCACGTGGCGCGAAGACGGCCATTGTGATCACGAGGCTGTGGGGCGTGCCAGTGCCGAGGCGGCAAAACGGGTGGGTGCGATGCTGCATGAACTGCCCGTCTGGACCTGGCACTGGGCGACCCCCGAAGACAGTTTCGTGCCTTGGCACCGGGCGCGGAAGATTCTGTTGGCCCCAGCGCTGGTGGCGCGCAAACGGCACGCCATTCATGCCTTCGCCAGCCAACTGGAGGGCGACCCGCACATCGGCTTGCCACCGGTGCTGGCGCCCTATGTTTTGGACCGGTTACTGCAACCGTTTGAAGTGGTGTTTCTATGAGCGTCGAGGATCGCTATTTCGACGGTTTGTTCGCCGGCAACGACGACCCCTGGGCTTTCCGTCAGCGCTGGTACGAACAGCGCAAACGCGCCATAACGTTGGCCGCGTTGCCCCGGCCGCATTACCGCGCGATCTTCGAGCCGGGTTGCGCCAACGGGGAGTTGAGCGCTGATCTGGCGACGCGCTGCGATCGCCTGTTGTGTTGCGATACCGCAGCCGCCGCCGTGGCGCTGGCTCGGACGCGGCTGAGCCTGTTCGACCACGCCGAAGTCCGCCAAAGCCGCGTGCCGGGAGATTGGCCAAACGAACAGTTCGACCTGATCCTGCTCAGCGAAGTCGGCTATTACCTAAACGCCGAAGACCTCAAGTGCCTGATCGAATACGCCACCCGGTCACTGACCGCCGACGGCCAACTCCTGGCCTGCCACTGGCGCCCACCGATCGATGGCTGCCCGCTCAATGCCCGGCAGGTCCATGACTTACTCCATGAACAGTTGCACTGGCCGCGCTTGGTCCTGCATCAGGAGTCCGATTTCCTGTTGGAACTCTGGAGCCGGGAACCGCGCTCCGTGGCCGCTCTGGAGGGCTTGCGATGATTGGCATTTTGATCCCGGCGCATAACGAAGAAGACTTGCTCGAAGAGTGTCTGCAAGCCGCTCTGCTCGCAGCGCAACATGAGTTGCTGAACGGTGAAACGGTCGAAGTGCTGGTGGTACTCGACAGTTGCACCGATCGCTCATCAGAGATTGTCGGCAGCTATCCGGTGCACAGCCTCAAGATCGAGGCGCGTAACGTCGGCCAGGCCCGCGCCGCCGGTGCGCGGTTTCTACTGGATCGAGGGGTGCGCTGGATTTCCTGCTCCGATGCGGACAGCCGGGTTGCCCATGACTGGCTGGTGGCTCAATTGGCCCTCGGCGCCGACGCGGTGTGTGGCACGGTCACGGTGGATGCGTGGCACGCGTCATTCGATGAGTCGGCGCAAACTCGCTATCACCAGCACTATCAGGCACGAGAAGGTCATCGGCATATTCACGGTGCCAATCTGGGGATTAGCGCTGACGCTTACCGGCGTGCCGGTGGCTTCGAACCGCTGGCCAGCGACGAAGATGTGCAACTGGTGCGGCAACTCGAACGCTGCGGGGCGAAGATTGCCTGGAGCCAACGTCCACAGGTGCTCACCAGTGCCCGACTGGACAGTCGTGCTCGGGGGGGATTTGGCGATTTCCTGCGAGACAGGGTGCAGGTCGGATAGAAAACGTACTGGATGGAACATCGAGGCGACGAATAGCCCTACATGAGCAATACTCTGCTCGCGGCAATCCAGGGTTTGGAGCGCTGCACATTGCGATCAACGAGAACAAGGACGTCGCCCATGAAATTGGTTTCCATCAGCGAAAGCAGCCTGCCAGCACAGATCTGGAACAGCGCCCCACAACTGGACAACATTCCTGTCATCAGCACTCAGACCCTGGTTCCCGCCGGCGCTCGCGCTGTGGTGATAGCCCCGCATCCCGGCGATGAAGTCGTGACCTGCGGCGGCCTGCTGCAGTTACTCAGCTCCCTGGGTCATCCTCTGCAATTGATCTCGATTACCGACGGCAGCGCCAGCCATCCGGGCTCGCAACAGTGGTCGGAGAAACGCTTGAGCGTGTTCCGCCCCCAGGAAAGCCTCGAAGCCTTGCGCCGGCTCGGGTTGCCGATGCACAGCCTGAAGTGGATTCGCGGCGGCTTCACCGACAACGCCCTGGCCGAACGGGAGTTTCAATTAACTCAATTCATTGCCCGTTATTTACGCCCCGGGGATGTGGTGTTCAGCACCTGGTGCAAGGATGGCAATGTCGACCATGAAGCCGTCGGCCGGGCCAGCGTCAAGGCCGCGGCCATGGTCGGCGCGTCGTTCAACGAAGTACCGGTCTGGGCCTGGCACTGGCCAACTCGTGAACGAGGGCTCATCCCGTGGCATCGTGCGCGCAAGGTGCGCCTGGATACCTGGACCGTCGCGCGTAAAAGCCACGCCACCCACGCCTACGCCAGCCAGCTCGACGGCGAACCGGCCATCGGCCTCGCCCCACTGCTGCCCCCGGTGCTTCTGGAGCGGATGCGGTTGCCTTATGAAATTGTCTTCGTCTGACATAGCCCTGTAGCAGCTGTCGAGCTTGCGAGGCTGCGTTCGGCTGCGCAGCAGTCGTCATCCAGAACATGCAGTTCGCCTGACACACCGCATTGCCGGGTCTTACGACTGCTGCGCAGCCGAACGCAGCCTCGCAAGCTCGACAGCTGCTACAGCTTTCAGTGAACGGTTATTACGACGAATCGCGCTGAACTGCCCGCCCCCGTATCAGTCGCATACATAAGCAGCCCTGATTCAGAGGAGTGAACGTGACCAGTGATTCCAAGTGGCAGGCCGTCGAATCATCTCCATTGAACACGCCCCCGGCGATTGATCGACTGAGAGTGCTGACAGTCAACACCCACAAGGGCTTTACCGCACTTAACCGACGTTTCATTCTCCCGGAACTGCGTGAAGCGGTACGCAGCACGTCGGCGGATCTGGTGTTCCTGCAGGAAGTCGTCGGTGAACACGACCGCCATTCCTCTCGCTACAACGAGTGGCCGCAGACCTCACAGTACGAGTTTCTGGCCGACAGTATGTGGAGCGACTTCGCCTACGGTCGCAACGCGGTCTACCCCAACGGCCACCACGGCAATGCCCTGTTATCGAAATACCCGATCCGCGAACACCGTAACCTAGACGTCTCGATCACCGGCCCCGAACGTCGCGGCCTGCTGCATTGCGTACTGGACGTACCGGGCCACACCGAAGTCCATGCGATCTGCGTTCACTTGAGTCTGCTGGAAAGCCATCGCCAACTGCAGCTCGAGCTACTTTGCCAACTGCTCGAATCGTTACCCGACGATGCGCCAGTGATTATCGCCGGCGACTTCAACGACTGGCAGCTGCAAGGCAACACAGCCCTCGCCCGACGTGACTACCTGCATGAAGCCTTCGAGCGTCACCACGGTCGCCCGGCGAAAACCTATCCAGCACGCTTTCCGCTGCTGCGCCTGGATCGGATCTATCTGCGCAATGCCAGCAGTCATGAGCCGCGAATACTGGGGCACAAGCCGTGGACGCACCTGTCGGATCATTTGCCGTTGGCGGTGGAAGTACACCTCTGAAGTACTTTTTTCGACAGACCACTCGTCAGCAACGCCACCCCGGGCGAAAAACACGTCTACACCTTAAGCAGCTGAAGGAGCAGTTGATTCAACTCGTTAGGATGCAGGTCTCACGCAGTTTATGAACTTCACTTGATGGCTTGATTGAAGATCCGGCGAACGATTCAAGGATGATTTCCCGAAAAATTCGGTAGGGATACACTATGAATCGTTACGCCCGATTGCTGCAGGCATTGCCGCAGATACTCGCTGTACCCACTTCGTTGCTGATGTTCGTCAGCCCTCCCGTTTCCGCCGCTTGCACCTTGATCGCAGGGCCCGGAAACGATGCATTCACCTGTGACAGCGGCACCAGCGCTGCACTCACGGACCTCTCGGGCAGTAACAGCCTGACCTTCCCCGCCAGCGGCACTGGCCGTATCAATGGCAACGTGACGTTCGGCGCGGGCAGCGACACCGTCGAGATGAATTCCGGCACACTCGCCGGCGCACTGGACCAAGGAGCCGGCGCCGACCGCCTGCTTATCACAGGCGGGTTGATTACCGGCGCCGTCAGCCAGGGCAATGGAATCGATGATTTTGTGATGACTGGCGGCACTATTCAGTCCCTCGCTCAAGGCGACAATCGCGATACCTTTCTGATGACCGGCGGTACCATCGTCGGCGCCTTCGAGGATGGTGACGTCGCCCGCATGATGGGCGGGACCATCGGCCGGGTCGACATGAAACTCGACAACAATATTTTTAACCTGTCGGGCGGCCAGATCCAGGGCAATCTGGTCACCGGTTTCGGTACCGACACCATTACCGTTTCTGGCGGACGGATTGGCGGCAACATCAGCGTCAGCGGCGGCAACGACAGCATTACCGTGACGGGCGGCGAAATCATGGGCGAGATCCGCGCCAGTACCGGCAATGACACGCTGGTCTGGGACGGTGGCGGCATCATCCGCTCGGCGATCCTGTTGGCCGAAGGCAACGACCGTGTGACCCTGCGCAATCTGAGCGAAAGCACCCTCGCCCTGACCCCGGGCATCGACGGCGGCAGTGGCAACGATGTGCTGATTTTCGATCATGTCAGCTCAGCCACCCCTGCCCGCTATATCAACTGGGAGACGGTCAATCTGAACAATGGTTCGCAACTGGACCTCGCCGGAAACTTTATTCTGGGCGACGCCGCCAGCGGCACCGGGGTGTTCTCTATTGATAGCAGCAGTACACTGACATCTGCCCAAGGCAGCATCACGCCCGCTGTGGCGGGCCAATTTGCGACCTTGAACAACGCCGGGGTGATCGACCTGAGCAGCGGCAATACCCGCACCAATGACACCCTGACCGTGCAAGGCAATTACGCGGGCAACGGCGGCCAGTTGCTGTTGCAGAGCGTGGTGAGAGACGACAACTCGCCCAGCGACAAACTGGTGGTGAACGATGGGACATTGACTGGTAGCACATTGATCACGGTCACCAATCTGGGCGGAACCGGCGGGTTGACGCAGCAGAACGGTATTGAGTTGGTGCAGGCTCAAGGCACTGCTGTCAGCACCCCCGATGCGTTTGCGCTCAAAGGTCCGATATCTGCGGGTGCCTTCGATTACTACCTGTTCAAGGGTGGCGTTACCGCAGGCAGCGAAAACAGTTGGTATTTGCGCTCTGCCGTTGTGGCCCCCGCGACCGTCACCCTCCCAAACCCGGATCCGGCCTTGCCACCGATTGTCGTCCCGGTCGTCGCATCGCCAGTGGCCGCACTCGCTCCCGCCGGCAGTCCACCGCTACCGGTTTTACCGGCAGCCGTACCGGGCGCGTCACCGATTCCGCTGTACCGCCCCGAGGTCCCGACCTGGTCGGTACTGCCACCCGCTGCCGCGCAACTGACCCTGAATGCACTCGGCACTTTCCATGATCGCCAAGGCGATCAGCGCCTGCTCAACGAAACCGGGGCCTTTGGCGCTGGCTGGGGCCGGGTCTACGGCAAGAACGTCGATCAGACCTGGGCCGGCACCGTAACGCCAAGGCTCGACGGTTCGCTCAGCGGTTTCCAGGTGGGTAACGATGTGTACAGCTCACAGACTTCCAATGGACAGACCCAGCGCATTGGTTTTTTTGTCGGGCATACGCGTTTGCAGGGTGATGTCGACGGTTTCAACCAAGGCTTTGAAGACAAGCGCGCTGGCAAAGTGGAACTTGAAGGCGACAGTTATGGCTTGTACTGGACGTTGACCGATCCCAAGGGCTGGTACGTCGACACCGTCATCATGGGCACCCGGCTCGACGGTGACAGCCACTCCGAACGCGGCCTCAAACTGGATAACCGAGGCCACGCCTTGACTGTTTCGGCGGAAACCGGCTATCCGATTCAAGTGACGGGCAACTGGGTGGTTGAACCCCAGGCGCAGGTCATCCATCAAAAAGTCTCGCTGGACAGCCAGGACGACGGCATTTCCCACGTCTCATTCGACTCCGACGGTGCCTGGACCGGTCGCCTCGGCGCTCGACTCAAAGGCCACTACCAAGTCAGTGGACGACCACTGGAACCTTATATACGAGCCAACCTGTGGCACACCCTTTCCGGGACCGACTCGGTAACGTTCGACGGCGCGGACCGGATCGATACCGAGCAAAAATCGTCATCGGCCGACCTCGGTGTCGGCGTTGTGCTTAGCCTCGCGAAAACCGTGAGCGTGTATGGCGGAGTCGGCTACACCAGTAATATCGACAGTAATCAGCGGCGCGGAACGGCTGCAAATGTCGGTGTCAGGGTGAGTTGGTAGACCGGTAGCCCACTATCAAAACCGCTCTGGAACGCGGTTTTTTTGACGATTTTTCGAACAAACAAGAACTTAGATGTATGGCGTAAATCAGTCACTTGCGAGTCTTAAAAAACACATACCATTTATCGGCCATTTTCTTGACGCGATGTCAAGGGTCTTCTTAGCTACACGTTACTACCCCCGGAAATACACCAGGGGCAAACCCCAAGACACCCGCAAAATCGGGTGGTCAGTGGATTGCCCCACTACATTCGGTCGCCCCTCATTCGGGGTAGGAGAGACGCCAGAGCGAGATACGGCATGCGATTGCAAGGTAGACCCCCATGAGAATTTCATTCACTCAACAAGAGATCAAAGTCACTTTTTGCACTGTCTCGAGTTCACTCCTTCTGTGCTCATCCATGGAAGTACAGGCAGGACCGGCAGAGGATGAAACCACGTCCTGGTACCGCCAGGATGTTCCGGTCATGACCTTGCCCGCCGTCACGATCACCGCCCCCTACCCCGGCCATTTCAGCGCCGCCTCCGATACACGAAGTTCACGCTTGACCATCGAAGAGGTCGCACCTTTGGCCTGGGATCAGGTGTATGGGCAGGCTTCGCGGCAGGCGCAAACCGATGTTCTGGCTCAGGGATTTGCTATCCCTGGCAGTAGCGAATTCAAAGGTCCGGCGATCCTGACCCTGCAAAGCGGTAGCGGTCATACCCAGCGGGTCGGACTGGTCGGCGGCATGACTCAGTTACAAGGCAACAACAACGGGCTGCTGACCAGTCGTGCCCTCGCCGACCCCGCCAATGACACCCTTAACCTCGAAGGCCAGAGCCTCGGCGCCTACTGGAGCCTGATCGGGCCCCAAGGCTGGCACGTGGATTTGACGGCCAGCGGCGGTCGGGTAAACGGCTATACCCGCAATGACCAGGGCGCCCGACTGGCGACCGAGGGCAGCGCGGTGACGCTGTCGGTGGAAGGTGGTTTCCCCATTGGTCTGAGCGATAACTGGGTAGTTGAACCTCAGGCGCAGTTGATCAATCAACGCATTACCCTGGACACCCCCTATGCAGGGTCAGGCAATGCCTCGTCCAGCGAGCTGACGTCCTGGAGCGGTCGGGTCGGTGCACGGTTGAAAGGGAGTTACGACATCAACGGCCTGGGGGTCGAACCCTATGTTCGAACCAACTTGTGGCACACGGTGTACACCGGCAACACCGTGAACCTCGATCAGGTCGAGAAGATCAGCAGCAGCCGCTATTCATCGACCGTCGAAGTGGGCTTGGGCTTGGTGGCCAGAGTGACACCTGCCGTGAGTCTTTACGTCAGCGCCGACTACAGCAGTGCGGTGGATGAAAATGATTTGAACGGGTTGATCGGCAGCTTGGGTGTGCGGATGCGCTGGTGAAGATCCGGCTTGAAGAAATGTTTTATCAGGGCTGATGCCATCGCGAGCAAGCGCGCGATTGGCCTCACCCCCCATCTGACTACCCCTCACCGCCACAAATGCCGCATTTGAGTTTTCCTTGCAAAGACCGCCTGAAAGAAATGAATAATTGTTCACCCTGTGGTGTTCACTTCTCATCGCCCATGAGAATTGCCCATGAACAACCCAAGCCTGAACTCGCCGACACGTTACGACCGCACCGATTACGCGTATCGTCTGGCCAGCGGCTACGCCACGCGTAAACTGGGGCGAACCGACGAAGGCATCGGCTATTACCTGCAATCGGTCAAACTCGACCCGCACTACGCGCAGGTTCGCGAATACCTCGGCGAAGCTTATGTCATCAAAGGTCGACTGGATCTGGCGCAGGAACAGTTGCAGCAGATCAAATCCATCTGCGGCAACACCTGCGAGGAATACCAGGACCTTGCCGAAGCCATCAACGATTCATCGAAAACCTGACACACCGAGCAGACGGAGGTCGCCATCGCCAGCGATCAGGCAATACGGGCAGAACTGGGCCAGCATCTGGCGCGACTATGGCGCTACGGCCTGCTGTTGTCCCGGCAACGGCATGTCGCCGAAGACCTGGTGCAGGCGACCTGCGTGCGGGCACTTGAGCGTGCCGGGCAGTTTGTCCCGGGCACCCGTATGGACCGCTGGTTGCTGAGTATTCTGCATTCGATCTGGCTCAACGAAGTTCGCGCCCGAAGGGTGCGTCATGGACAAGGGCTGGTGGATGCCGACCACGCCTTATCGTTCGACGGCGAATACGCGGCGCAAACCCATGTCCTCGCGGCTCAGTTGATCCGGCGTGTGGATGCCTTGCCCGAAACCCAGCGGGAAACGGTGTTTCTCGCCTACGTCGAGGGCTTGTCTTACCGCGAAGTGGCCGAAGTGCTGGACGTGCCCATCGGCACTGTCATGAGTCGCCTGGCCACTGCACGCGCGAAACTGGCCGAGTACCCGCCCTTGCACACCGTGCCGAACCCTTCCACTGGAGAACGTCGATGAACGACCACGTACGCCCGACGACACCCTCGGATGAGCAACTGGTGGCCTACCTCGACGACCAGCTCGACACCGAACAGCGCACCCGCATCGACACAGCTATCGCCGAGGACCCGACGCTCAACCTGCGCCTGCAATGGCTGGCCCGCAGCAGCCTGCCGTTCAAGGAGGCCTACGATGAATTGGGGCGACAGGCGCCCATGGATCGTTTGCAGTCCATGCTCGACACCTTGCCTTCGCCCGAACGCCCAACCATGAATCGGCGTTGGTTCCTAGCGGCGGCCGCTGGCCTGGTGGTGAGTGGCGTGGTGGCAGATCGGCTATTCCTCGGTTGGCAGGTGAGTCAGCAAAATAACAACTGGCGCGGGTTGGTGGCCGACTACATGTCACTTTACGTGCCGCAAACCCTGGACCACTTGCCCAGTGACGAAGCCGCTCAGCGGGCGCAACTTCGGACCATCGATGCGCGTCTGGGCCTGAACCTTGTACCGGCGCAACTGACCTTGCCACGGTCCGAGTTCAAGCGCGCGCAAATTCTCGAGTACGACGGCGTCGCCATTGCCCAGATCACCTATCTGGACCCGGCGCACGGCCCCATGGCGCTGTGCGTCACCCGCTCCAACAGCGGCAGCCGGCATTTCGCCCAGGAGCGTCGGCACGGGATGAACATTGTCTATTGGGCTGACATGGAACATGCCTGGATGCTGATCGGGCATAACCCGGCGGCGGAATTGGAGGACATGGCGAAATTGCTGAGACGTCGGCTGAGCGCGTGAGCGGAAGGTTTCGATCGCTCCCACGCTCCAGCGTGGGAATGCATCAAGTGATGCCTAGGCGTCAGGTAGGGGCCGGCAACCACAACCGAAACCGTGCGCCGCCCAGCGGCGATGCGTCAACGGTCAGCGTACCGCCCTGAGCCTCCAGCGCCCGCCGACTGATCGCCAACCCCAGGCCAAACCCGCCAGTCGCCCGATCCCGACTGCGATCCAGCCGATAGAACGGTTCGAAAATCCGCTCCCGCTCCTCATCCGGAATACCGATCCCATCGTCTTCGACCCAGATCTCACATCGCTTCGAGCACACCCGCACACCAATCTGAATGCGTTTTCCGCAGTAGCGCATCGCATTGCGCAGCAGGTTCTGGAGTGCGCGGGCAGTCAGGCGTGGGTCGAGACTGAAGCGTTCGAGCTGGCCGTGGAGCAGCACGTCGATGACGATGTCTGGCGACTCCAATTCTTCATCGACACTCCCCAGAATGCTGTCGATGAACTCATCCAGCGACACTTCGACCTGCTCTGGCAGCCGTGCCGGGTTTTGCAGACGGCTGTAGGACAACAGTTCCAGCACCAGTTCGTCCAGCTCGCGAATGTGCGCGACCAGACCTTGCAGACGCTCGCGACTGGCGGCGGGCAAATCGTCGGACAGCGCCAGCGCCAGGCCGAAATCCAGTCGTGTCAGGGGCGTGCGCAGTTCGTGAGAGACGGCATTGAGCAGGTCGCGTTGCTGGTTGAGCAGGTTTTCGATGTCGCCGGCCATGGTGTCGAAGACATTGGCCAGGCTGCCGATGTTGGAGCTTTGGGAAATCTGTGTACGCTCGCTCAAATGCCCCTTGCCGAAACGTTCAGCCGTACCTTTGAGGCGTTCCAGATCACGCCAGTGCGGGCGCAGCCACAGCAACAGGCAGGCGAGCATGGTCGCGCCGATCAGAACGTTGATGCTCCAGTACAACAGGCTGACGTCCATCGGGTCCGGCGGCACGACCATCTCCACCACCGTCTGCCCGTTCAGCGGCGACACCGCCAGGGTGCGCCAGCCCCAGTCGCCTATTCGCACGACATTCTCGCCACGCTGCAACCGTTGCCGTTCATCAGGGGTGAAATCGGCATCGTCGTAACCGGTCAAGACAATGTGCAGCGGCTGGAATTCCTCGTCCATCTCAGCGGCCAGTGCAGGCCATTGTTCCGGGGGCACGGCATGAAACTGTTTGACGATGAGGGTTTGCAACCCGCGGGAGTAATCGAGGTTGTAGGTGACAAAGCGCTCGTGGAAGACCTTGATCACCAGATCCGGCACCAGGTAGATCGCCGCGCTGAACGAGACGATGGTCACCAGGTAGAGGCGAAACAGGATTCTGAACATGACGTCAGCATTCCCACTCGGAACGGCTGAACAGGTAACCCTTGCCCCACACGGTCTTGATCTTGCGCGCCTCGCCGGCGTGGTCGTCAAACTTGCGCCGCAGCTTGGAAATCGCCACGTCCACCGAGCGGTCGGTGCCATTGAATTCGATTCCGCGCAGGCGTTGCAGAATCTGGTCGCGACTCAGCACTTCGCCGGCATGCCGAGCCAGCACCACCAGCAGGTTGTACTCGCCGCTGGACAGCTCGACCAATTGCTCGCGCCAGGTCACGGTGCGCTCGGAAAGGTCGATGCACAGATTGCCCATCAGAATGCGGTCGTTGGCCGTCTGTGGTTCAGCAAGGCTGCTGCGCCGCAGCAAGGTCCGCACCCGGGCCAGCAACACGCGCGGTTCGCAGGGTTTGGTGACGTAGTCGTCAGCGCCCATTTCCAGGCCTAGCACCTGATCGTGACTGTCATCGCGGGCGGTGAGCATCAGAATCGGCAGCGTTGCCGAATCGGCGCGCAGCAAGCGGCAGACTTGCAGGCCGTCGAGCCCCGGCAGCATCAGGTCGAGGATTACCAGGTCCGGCGGATTGACCCGCGCACGTTCGCGCACAGGGTCGCCACGGCTGATCACGCTGACCGAATAGCCGTTGCGTTCCAGATAGCTGGCGATCAGTTCGGAGAGCGCGGTGTCGTCTTCGACCAGGAGAATGTTGGGCATGGGTGTTTCCAGAAGGTGCTGTCGCAAAGTCATCAAGCCGCCAAGGATATACGCCCTCACCCATGCCTGAGTAAAACCCTTACACAATTTCACACAGCGCCTACAAAGCTTCACCGCTACCCTCGTCGCCTCCCCGTAGGATGCCGGGAGTCATTATTGGGGTTTTTACATGTCAAAGAATCTGCTTGCCAGGCTCAGCCTGATTGCACTGGCGCTGACGCTGAGCGCTTGTGACAAGTCCTCCATTGCTGAAGAACAGGCGCCTCTGGCCACGGTTCGCATAGAAACCCTCTCAGCCCGGCCCCTGTCGATCACCAGCGAACTGAGCGGGCGGATTGCTGCGCCACGGATTGCCGAAGTCCGCGCCCGGGTTGCCGGCGTGGTGTTGCAGCGGGCCTTCCGTGAAGGCAGCGATGTGAAAAAAGGCGATGTGCTGTTCCGTATCGACCCGGCGCCGTTCAAGGCAGACCTGGACAGCGCTGAAGCGGCGTTGCGCAAGGCCGAGGCCAATGCGTTCCAGGCACGCTTGCAAGAGCAGCGTTACGCGCAGTTGATCGAAGGCAACGCCGTTAGCGGCCAGGACTATGACAACGCCCGGGCCAGCGCCCGGCAAACCGCTGCCGATGTAGCCGCGAACAAAGCCGCCGTGGAGCGGGCGAAACTCAACCTCGGTTACGCCACCGTCACAGCACCGATTTCCGGACGCATCGGCCGCGCACTGGTGACTGAAGGCGCACTGGTCGGGCAGAACGAAACCACACCACTGGCGTTGATTCAGCAGCTGAACCCGATTCATGCCGACCTTACCCAATCGACCCGCGAACTCAACGACCTGCGCCGGGCGTTCCGTTCCGGCCAGTTGCAGCAGGTCGGTCAAGACCAGGCAAAAGCCACGCTGATCCAGGACGACGGCAGTCTCTATCCATTGCCCGGCAAGTTGCTGTTCGCCGACATCACCGTCGACCCGGGCACCGGCCAGATCATTCTGCGCAGCGAATTCCCCAACCCGGACCTCGACTTGCTGCCGGGCAGCTTCGTTCGCGTGCGTCTGGAGCAGGCGGTCAATCAGCACGGCATCAGCGTGCCGCAACGGGCCATCCAGCGTGACAGCGCCGGTATCGCCCACGTGTTGTTGCTCGACGCCGAACAGCGGGTCGGCCAGCAACCGGTTGAACTGGGCGCCGTGCAGAACGATCGCTGGATCGTCACCGGCGGCCTCAAGCCCGGTGATCGCATCGTCACTGAAGGCCTGCAGCACGCCCGTCCCGGCGAACTGGTGCAGATCGACGACACCCCTCTTCCACTTGCCCAGGCTTCTGGTCAGTAAGCAGGACGCTTATTTATGCCGCAGTTCTTTATCGACCGTCCGGTGTTCGCCTGGGTGGTTGCCCTGTTCATCCTGTTGGCCGGCGCCCTGGCCATTCCACAGTTGCCGGTGGCGCAATACCCCAACGTCGCGCCGCCGAAAGTCGAAATCTACGCCGTGTATCCCGGTGCCTCGGCGCAGACCGTGGACGAAAGCGTGGTCAGCCTGATCGAGGAGGAACTCAACGGCGCTGACCACCTGCTGTATTTCGAATCCCAGAGCAGCCTCGGCAGCGCCATCATCACCGCGACGTTTCAGCCGGGCACTGACCCGGAAATGGCTCAGGTCGATGTACAAAACCGCCTGAAGGTGGTCGAGTCGCGCCTGCCTCAAGCGGTGACGCAGCAGGGTTTGCAGGTAGAAAAAGTCTCCGCCGGTTTCCTGCTGCTGATCACCCTCACGTCCAGCGACGGCAAGCTCGACGACGTGGCGCTCAGCGATTACCTGGCGCGCAACGTGATGAACGAGATCAAGCGTCTGGACGGCGTCGGCAAAGCACAGCTGTACGGTGCCGAGCGGGCAATGCGGATCTGGATCGACCCGCAGAAGCTGATCGGTTTCAACCTGACCCCAGCCGACGTCAACGCCGCCATCGTCGCCCAGAACGCACAAGTCTCGGCGGGTAGCATCGGCGACCTGCCGACCCGCACCACCCAGGAAATCACTGCGACCATTCTGGTCAAAGGTCAGCTGTCGACCCCTGAAGAGTTCGCTGACATCGTGTTGAAAGCCAATCCCGACGGCTCTACCGTGCGCATCGGCGATGTAGCGCGAGTCGAAATCGGCAGTCAGGAATATCAGTTCTCCACCCGCTTGAACGGTAAACCGTCGACCGCCGTCAGCGTGCAGTTGGCGCCGGGCGCCAATGCTTTGAGCACCGCGACCCTGGTGCGGGCAAAGATGGACGAACTGGCGCGCTACTTCCCGGCAGGCGTCGAGTACAAGATCCCGTACGACACCTCGCCCTTCGTCAAAGTCTCGATCACCAAGGTGGTTTACACCCTCGGCGAGGCGATGTTGCTGGTGTTTGCGGTGATGTTCCTGTTCCTGCAAAACATCCGCTACACGCTGATCCCAACCCTGGTGGTGCCGGTGGCGCTGATGGGCACCTTTGCGACCATGTTGGCGCTGGGGTTCTCGATCAACGTGCTGACCATGTTCGGCATGGTGCTGGCGATCGGCATCCTGGTGGATGACGCGATAGTGGTGGTGGAAAACGTCGAGCGGATCATGGCCACCGAGGGCCTGTCGCCCAAGGAGGCGACGCGCAAGGCGATGAAGCAGATTACCGGCGCGATCATCGGCATCACGCTGGTGCTGGTCGCGGTGTTCATTCCGATGGCGTTCATGCAGGGTTCGGTCGGGGTGATTTACCGGCAGTTCTCCTTGTCGATGGCCACTTCGATTCTGTTCTCGGCGTTCCTCGCCCTGACCTTGACCCCGGCGTTGTGCGCGACGCTGCTCAAGCCGATTGCCCAGGGCGAGCATCACGAGAAACGTGGGTTCTTTGGCTGGTTCAACCGGCGTTTCGAGCAACTGACCGCGCGTTATCAGGGCTGGGTCGCCTATGCGTTGAAACGCACGGGCCGTTACCTGTTGATCTACGGCGTGCTGCTGATCGGATTGGGCGTGTGCTTCAGTCGCCTGCCCTCCTCGTTTTTGCCGGTAGAGGATCAGGGCTACACCATCACCGATATCCAATTGCCACCGGGTGCGAGCAAGAACCGCACGGTGCAGGTGGTCGAGCAGATCGAAGCCCACAACGCCACTGAACCCGGCGTTGGCGACAGCACGGTGATTCTCGGCTTCAGTTTCTCCGGTAGCGGGCAGAACGCCGCGTTGGCGTTTACCACGCTCAAAGACTGGTCTGATCGGGGCAGCGACGACTCGGCGAGTTCGATTGCAGACCGCGCCAACATCGCGTTGAGCCAGATCAAGGACGCCGTGGCCTTTGCGGTTCTGCCGCCACCGGTGGATGGCCTCGGCACGTCCAGCGGTTTCGAATTCCGCTTGCAGGACCGTGGCGGCCTTGGCCATGCCACGTTGATGCAGGCGCGCAGCGAGTTGCTGGCAGCCGCCGAGAAAAGCCCAATCCTGATGAACGTGCGCGAAAGCGCCCTGGCTGATGCGCCGCAGGTGCAGCTGGAAGTCGACCGCAAACAGGCCAACGCGCTGGGCGTGTCCTTTGCCGACATCGGTAACGTGCTGTCCACGGCCGTCGGTTCGGCCTATATCAACGACTTCCCCAATCAGGGGCGGATGCAGCGGGTGGTGGTTCAGGCTGAAGGCGATCAGCGCAGTCAGGTCGCCGATCTGCTGAAGATTCACGTGCGCAACAACACCGGGAAAATGGTGCCGCTGTCGGCCTTCGTCCGGGCCAAATGGACCCAGGGCCCGGCGCAATTGACTCGCTACAACGGCTACCCGGCGATCAGCATTTCCGGCGAACCGTCACCCGGTCACAGCACCGGCGAAGCCATGGCCGAAATCGAACGGCTGGTGGCGCAAGGCCCGGCGGGGTTGGGCCAGGAATGGACCGGGTTGTCATTGCAGGAACGCTTGTCAGGCAGTCAGGCGCCGATCCTGCTCGGGCTGTCGCTGTTGATCGTGTTCTTATGTCTGGCGGCGCTGTATGAGAGCTGGTCGATTCCGACCTCGGTGCTGCTGGTGGTGCCGCTCGGCGTCCTCGGCGCGGTACTGGCCGTGACCTTGCGCGGAATGCCCAACGACGTGTTCTTCAAAGTCGGGCTGATTACCATCATCGGTCTGTCGGCGAAGAACGCGATCCTGATCATCGAGTTCGCCAAGAGCCTGTACGACGAAGGCCACGACTTGATCGACGCCACGCTGCAAGCCGCGCGCCTGCGGTTACGGCCGATCGTGATGACGTCGCTGGCATTCATCCTCGGCGTGGTGCCGCTGGCGATTGCCACCGGGGCCAGTTCGGCGAGCCAGCAAGCGATCGGTACTGGAGTGATTGGCGGGATGATTACCGCCACGTTGGCGGTGCTGTTTGTGCCGGTGTTTTTTGTGGTGGTGATGAAGCTGGTGCGCAAGCGGCATAAGGGAATCTAACCTACATGCATCCCTTGTAGGAGCGAGGCTTGCCCGCGAAGAGGGAGTGTCAGGCAACATCAATGCTGAATGTCACGGCCTCTTCGCGGGCAAGCCTCGCTCCTACAACGGTCGATGATCGGTTTCAGTTGTGTGGTCACAACGGACTGCGCTGGGCTAAGGTGCTTGCAAAGCCCTGACGCATCGAGTTCACATGCCCTTCCTCGCCCGCACCCACCCTCGCCTGTCCGCCGCTGCCACGCTCGGCGTCGCAGTAGGCATTCTGGCTCCGGCCGATTCAATCATCAGCAAAATCCTCATCGGCTGGAATGCCGGGGTCTGGACTTATCTGGTCCTGATGCTCTGGCTCACCGCGCGCGCCAAAGCGCCGGACGTGAAGCGCATTGCCGTGGTAGAGGACGAAAACGCCGGGGTGGTGCTATTCGTTGTGTGCATCGCCGCGATTGCCAGCCTGGCAACCATCACCTTCGAACTGGCCGGCAGCAAGGACCTGGAAACCACTCGCAAGCTGCTGCATTACGGTTTTACCGGGTTAACGGTGATCGGTTCGTGGCTGCTGATCGGGATGATTTTCAGCGTGCACTATGCCCGTCTGTTCTACACCTGGGACGGCAAAGATCCCGCACTGCGTTTCGCTGAAGGCCTGACAACGCCCAATTACTGGGACTTCCTGTATTTCTCGTTCACCATCAGCGCGGCGGTACAGACGTCCGATGTCGGTGTAGCGACTCGCGATTTACGCAAGATTGTGCTGGCACAATCGTTGATCGGCTTCTTGTTCAACACGGCGATTCTCGGGCTCTCGATCAATATCGCGGCGGGGTTGTTTGGCTGATGGCAGTCGGTTAAAGATCACATCTTTGCCACCTTGTAAACTGGCATGTATGACAGTTTACAACGCAGACCTATAAGCGCTTTTATACGTCATCCCGGAAGATTTTTTACCAGGATACCTTTCGTCATGACAGTGGAGACCGTATTGATGAACTCGATCAAGAGCAGTAAGAAGCAAACCGCCAGTAGCTGTAACGGAACAATTGACAATGTAACGTTCAACGCAAGCCTGGTAGAACTTACTTCAGGTATTTTTCCGCCAGAACATGGCGAGGCTCATGTGATGCTGCCCGGCATCGCAACCCGGACCACAGCCTAAGACAAATCACGCTGTCGTTTAAAAAACTATTGGCGGCGGGTTCCTACAAGTTGAAGCCGGACTCCGATGAGGTGCGGCTGAAGCTCGCTGAACTCAGCACTTCGTCAACGATTCTATATTCGCAAATCAGTGGAACAGCCGATCTTGCATTCGATCACAGCACGGGCATTTTCTCAGGCACACTGACGAATGCCGTGGTAGAACATGAATATGAAGGCAAAAAAACGTTAACTATCAATATTGAATTCAACGCAAAGAGTGATGTAGCGTTTGCCGGTAAGTCTTACAGTCGTACTCAAGCCGCCTGACAGGCGAGTGAACGGCTGAATTAAAAAAGGAAGCCTTGGCTTCCTTTTTTAATAGATCTTGATTTTAAAAGCCGTATCGAACGCCAACATTCGCACCGACCGGCCGCTCGATATTTTTACCGTTGCTGTAATCAACATCCACGTGCATCTGCAGACTGTCCGTGAGCGCTACTACGACACCGGTAGCCACTTCACCACGCGTTCCTGACAGGTCGTTGTTGAAAACGTTGTTGTTAACGCTGACTTCATTATTTTTGGCGAACTCATGAGCCAGCGCGGCACGCACGTAGGGTTGCACCTGCATGTCGTTTAGCGTGAAATTGCGCCCGACGGTCATCCCCGCTTCCCCCAGCAACGAGCGCGTACGATCGCCGTCGGCTTGCAAGTCATTGTCCAGGGAAAATGTTTTGCCCTGAATAACCACTGCAGACCATTTGGTATACGGTTCGATGAAATAGCCGTTGTCGAGTTTGATGTGTCGACCGACCTCGACAGAGCCGCCCAGTCCGGTATTGTCATAGTCACCTTTGGCTCTGCGACCATCGCTCAAACCGACCTTGGCGTCATTTCGGAAACGGTTGACCTTCACCACGCCATCAAAGTAGTAACCGCTCTGTGCATCAATCCAGGTGGCGTAAGTGCCAAGGTAATAACTGGTGACCGTGCCCGAAGTGCCGCCATGGAGATTCAGGTCGGATTTGCTATGCCCGGCCATCACGCCCACCAACCATTGACCGTCACCGATCGGTAGCGGCGCATCGGCGCCAAGGGTGAAGCCTTGCTGGGTTTGTTGATACCCGACACCCGAACCATCGGCCACATCGTATTTGTTGCCATAGGTGCGGCCCCAGGCGCCAGCCTCAGCGCCATTGAAACGCAACTCCCCCATGCGCGAACGCAACGACGTGAGCTCGCCATACCATACCGTCGGCGCCGTGTTGAACAAGGCCAAAACCGAGCGAGCGCCCGGGCTGACCGTACGGGTACTCGGATCCAGAATCCAGTCGCCGCCACTTTTCGCTAAACTGTAGGAAAAGGTTCCGAGATCCACGTCTCTCTCCAGATAGAATTGCGCATCGCCACCTGCCGTCTGCACCACCCGGACAGGTTGGCCGGCGGCCGGATCAACGCCGCTGCTGCTGATCAACAGCTCATGTCGCCCACTGGCAGACCCTGTCACGTTTAGCAGATCGGTCTGGCCGGTGGCGAAATCCGTGCCCAGCTCGAATCGACCGTTCCCCGAAAGCTGATTCACATTCAGTTGATAGAAAGCGTTATCGGCCCCGAAGCGTACCGTCCCGCCATTCAGGGTCAACTTATCGATCTGACTGTCCCCGACCAGCACCCAGCGGGCGTTGTCGTTGATGGTCGCGCTGGAGACATTTTCCAGACGACCGGTCAACACCGAGTTGTTTTGCAAGGTCAGGTCGAGGGTACTGCCCGCTTCATTGACGATATTGCCAGTCAATGTGCTGTTGTTGACAGCGATCGAGGTGTTGGCACCCCCACGGACATCCAGCAGCGTTTCGTTACCGGCCAACAGTCGAGAATTGTTCAGGCCGATGGTAGCTGTGGAAGTACCTGCATTGGCAAAGTCGACCCGGATGGCCGAGCCGGTGTGTCCCTGAACGGTCGTATTGTCCAGCGTCAGCGTCACCGGTTGAATCGCGGTCGGGTCCAAATCGAGCGTTATGCCATTTTGTCCTCCAATGATGGTGCTGTCAGTGGCGGTGGCTTGAGCACTGCGCAATCTCAACCCATAGCTGGTAGCACCGGTGCCCTGAATCGTTGAGTCGTTGACGTTCAGTCTGCTGAGTGCACTCACCAGAGCCCCACCCGTCACACCGCTGATCGTGCTTTTACCCCTCACGGTCGCCGTGGAGCCGGTTTGCGTATTCACTTCACGCACGACCTGGAGCCCTACGCGATTGCCGGTAATGGTGCTGTTGTCGATATCGGCTCGACTGTTGCTAAGCACAACAGCCGCCAGACCGCCAACACCCGAAACGTTCGCACCGCTTAAATTAACGTTGGAGCCGTTGCGGGCCGTGATCTGCTGGGTGGTACTCCCGGCATTGACGTTGAGAGTCGAACGGTCAGAGTTAATGAACAGCGTTTGTGCACCGTTAACGTTCAATGTGGCGTTCGAACTGAGATCCCAGCTTTCCGGTGTTCCACCAGTAATGGTTACGTTGCCGCCAACAATGGGTGCGGCTGTGGTAATTGGGCTGGAGAATACCAGGATGGGTGAACATAGGAGAGCACAACGAAAGGGGACGTTTAACGAAAACTTGCTTCGCATAGTAGACACCTGCTTCAGGAAACCGGATTGCTGCCACTCGCGGATTGGAAGGCCAGCCAAATAAGGGTCGCTAGGCTAGCGTGTAATTACGCATAGTTATGTAGGATTAATCCTAATTCAAAGGGTGAAAAATCGCCTGACAAGATTACTTTCTCTATAACAAAACAAGAGTGAAACAGTGCGGCGAACACTATTTTCGCCGCACTTTTCCAACAGCTATTTTTATGGAGCTGGAATTGGGTTGACCTCTTCGCAGTACTGCGCCTCACTGTTTGTCAGCAGCACAAAATGTTTGGCTACCACTGAAGGAGGGGTTGGCGCAATACCCGTCCGGGTAATGGTATAGCTGAGGTGACCATTGGCCCGGTTCGCCGGTTTTAAGTGAGTTTCATAAGTACCGATGTAGATCGGTTCGCCTATATCGGGAAACGTGCCGTTGATCTTAAAATCAGCAGTAGTTTCCGTACCAGGAACAAGCTCAGGCTGCTCTGCACTGGTGTACGCTGCCCATGACAAAGTAATGGTTTCACCGTCAACCGTGTAATCACTTTTCGGAATACGCACACTTAAGTTACGTCTGTTCGAGCCATCCCCAGGAGGAACGAAGTTCAATGTAGAACAACCGATCCTTCTAAGTGGACCTGCAAGGTTCAACACCTCGGGCATAGGCGTTTCGATGGGAAATGCGTCTACCGGGATGTCTTTAGGAGGAGCCTTTACCGGATTAGGATTTGCCGCGGTATAGAGCACCCAACGCAACACCTTTGTCCCGCTTTGCTGATCAAAAATCGTTTTCCAGGGAAGTGTTCGTGTAAGCGTTGTGCCTTCTTGCCCACCGGTCAAACGGATGGTTTCGCCTACCTTGACGTCATCATAAAATATATCAATTAACCATCCTTCTTCAGTGGCGGGCGGTGCGAAAAGTTTGATTGAAATCTCTGCATCTTTGCCATAGTCCGCTTCCACAATTTTATCAACCGAGCTGTCTCCGATTTTCAGTACAGCAGGATTTAAAGCATCGTTTACAGGGTCGGGTTCATTCGGGTTTACCGGGCCAATATAAGCAATATTGACCTTGACATCCACGTCATTGCCACCGATAACTCGGGGGCCTCTGAACATCTTATAGCTAATGTTTGTTTCTTCATCACCATCGGTGTTGCCATAAACTTGTTTGATAATCGAAAAATCAACGTTATCCCACGTCAGCTTGCCATCGACACTGGCATCTACTCTCTTTTCGCCGAGCTCCACTGTTCCCCAGTAAGCCATAATGGTGTCCGAAGCTGCGTTCGGCGTGGGTACATCGATGACGATGTCGACACCCTGCTTGCAGTCGGCCAAGTCAATCAAATCATCGCCGTCAACACCATTGGCCAGTGGCACCACAGGTGACGCAAATACGGTAGGGTCATCGATGCGTTTGACGATGCGATAACTGGGATTGGATGTTTTCCCTTTGTTACCTGCAAGATCCGTCACGACATAAATAAGTGTATTCAAGCCTTCACTGGAATTTACAAATACATCAATGGGCACGATGACTTCATACGATGGTGGCAGCAAGCCTTCAAACACGGGCTGGTCGCCAACAGCGGGGGCTATGCCCCAGAAAACCTTGATCACATCAGTGTCGTGATAGTTGCTATAAGTCGCGGCCTTGATCGTGATACCGCCCGGATTATTGCCGATATAGGTTTCATCGATTGGATCGTTTGGCCCAAGATCAGTAGGAAACGAAGCCGCCCCCGGGGATCGGTTAGACGCCGGGGTTTTCACTTTATAGGGCGCGGTACGGTCGATGGCGTACGTAGTAATCTCCGAGTTCCCTTCATTCGTTGCACCGTACCAATAGATATACTGAACTTCATATTCGGTAGGTGTTTCCGGAGTGCTTTCTTCTGCCAGGTACCGCAAGGGAATTTGACACGGCAACGGCCAGACCCGATCAGCAATAGTCCCTAACTCCAAAAATGGTTCAATCTCTTGCCAGTTGGTTTGTCCTTTTTTCCGGATCTTGAACTCGATCAAGTCATCCGGGTCTTCAGGCTCTGTGGGTTTGGGAATCGTATAGAGTAGCGGCGCGGAGAGAGCTGCCACGGGAATCCGCAAATCGTTTTCAAGTGTTTGCGCTGGAATGATGACGGGGCCGGGATTTGCGAGCACACCGCCAGATTTTCCGTAACTTTTTTCAAGTACTACTCTTCGGGACAACTTGGCTTTTTCAACGATTGCGTTCATTTTACCGCCTCCATATGTTAACGATTGATTGCCATACAATTTGAAAAAGGTTGTGGCCTCTTCGTACAACTTTTCCAGCCTCCATACTCATGTTTGCGGGAGGCTCGCATGGAAACTCTTCGCCAGGTTCAATCCTGTCTATTTTTACTGCCGCAGTTTTTGATTTTCCTACACGTTTCGCGTCGCGATAGACGGTATAAACAACGGTGGCGGACGCGTTTTTCACCATCGGTTTTATATGAGTCTCGTAAGGCTCGATAACCACGGAAAATCCTTCACGGATGTCTTGCTCACTTAAAGCCGGACGAATAACAGTTTTTTTAGCACTGATGAACTCTGAGCCACTGCCGTTCAGAGTCGGGAACCCTCGCCATAGCACTTCACAGCGGTCTCCGACGTTAAATCCTGCCAGTGCAGGGATGTTGACCGTGACACCGTCCCACAAGGGAGGAACAGTGTCGCAATTCAGATAGCCCCACTTGGTGGCGTGCACAAAGTCAGCTTCCTCGAGAGTGCCCGGATGATCAATAGTCAGTCGCCGTGGAAATGAATTGGATGGATTGTCGGCAATATTATGAACTTCATACCACAACGCCCCGACATCATTAATCTTTAAATATTCCGGACTGAGATGAATAATGAATTCGGGTTTCATATCGTCCGGCTCGTACGTATTCTGAATGGATACTAGAGGCTCTCCGGGTTGTTCAAAGGAAACTGTCAGAATGTCCCTTTCACCTGGATCTTTCGCTGGTTCGGGCCACAAAGGAACGACTACATCAATTCCTTTGAGCAGTAACTCAATCGGAATATGCCCCTCCGGGTCAACGTCTGGATCAGCGACACCTAGAATTTTCGGCGCATCGAATGTCAGTGGTTTATTGAGCGCCATATTGCAAGTCCTTTGATGGTCGCAGAATTATTCTTTGGTACTGAAAATTAAACGCCGAGTTCAGTGGTGTGGCTACTGTCATATCTGACAGGTATCGCTACCGCTTGTCGGGTTTTTCCTACACGTTGGGCTGTCGCTTGCTTGATGCGTTTTGGTTATGGTTTCTTCTGAAACCGGTTTCAAAGCCAGTCAGCACAAACTTCAATAACAAGGTTAAAAACCGTGAACGACTTCTCCGCCGCCCAGCGCAGCCGCGTGTCCATGCTCGATGTCGCCGAACACGCTGGCGTTTCCAAGGCCAGCGTGTCGCGCTTCATCGGTGACGACCGCGCCCTGCTCTCCGATGCCATTGCCTTGCGCATCGAGCAGGCAATTGCCGAACTGGGCTATCGCCCAAACCAGATGGCCCGTGGTCTGAAACGCGGGCGCACTCGTCTGATCGGCATGCTGGTGGCCGATATCCGTAACCCTTATTCGATTGCCGTGATGCACGGGGTGGAAACCGCCTGCCGTCAGCACGGCTAAAGCCTGGTGGTGTGCAACACCGATCGCGATGATGAGCAGGAGCGTCAGCACCTGGCGTTGTTGCGCTCGTACAACATCGAAGGCTTGATCGTGAACACCCTTGGTCATCACCGCGACGAATTGCGCGAACTGCATCGGGAGATGCCGCTGGTGTGGTGGATCGCAAGGTCGAGCAGCTCGAGAGCGATCTGGTCGGGCTGGACAATCCTGCCACCGTTGAAATGGCCCTCATCCTCGATGATCTGAATTGGTACCCACTGGTAGGCAGCGGCATTACCGCCCTCGCCCAACCGACGGCCGAGATTGGCGCGGGGGCGTTTGAGTGTTTGCTCAAACGACTGCGCGGGGATGTCGGGCCGGTGCGGATACTGGATTTTTCTGCGCGGTTGATTGTGCGTGGGTCGACTCTTGGAAATTGTCGGTGACTGGACTGGCCCGCGAAGAGGCCCGAAAGAACAACACATCAACCACTGATATTATTTTGTACAAAAATGAAACCGGTTTCAGAGGTATACAACAATGAGTAAACCACCCGTTTCCATCAGTCTGTCGAGCTACGGCGCTGACCTTGTTCGCGAGCGCGGCCAGGGATCGTTTATCGACGTGTTGGCCGCCGCCGGGGATCGAACACGGCGACCTTGATATCCAACTCCACCAGGGCTGCGAGGCCGTCGATGGATTTTCGGAAGTCCACTGGCTTGGGGTAGAGGTAGACCTTTTCGACTTTGGCGTCGGGACGCATCATGATTGCGGACTCCTGATGGATATCGGGAGCACAGCATCAGGCTTCAACTGACAGCTTTGAATGTGTACACAGTGGATCGCTTACGGTTTAAACGCTTGCCAGCAAACATCGTGGGTCTTCACCGTATAGGCAACCACTATTATCTTGAAAGTTCGTTGGATGTGTCGGCCTTTTTACCGATGGTGCCGAACTCGATAGGCGCAGAAGTTTCCTCAGCCTCCAGACGTTCAAACAAACGAGCGCGTCCACTTTTTCGACCATCATGTCGCCAAGAGGTGGCTATCCGAGACTGTATAGCAGTCAAAGCATCACTTGATGCCAAGTGGTCGATCCAGCGACATTGCCCCCCCGCCACGTGCGACGATGAGCAGTAGCAGGCCCGCCCAGGAAAAGTGCGTTGGCCAGGCATCAGGGTAGACAAACACCTGGATTACAAAAGTCATGCCCAGTAATGCGAATGCTGATAGTCGTGAGAGCAGTCCCAGCACAAGAAGCAGTGGAAACAAATGCTCACTGTAGGTAGCGAGATGCGCGGCCAGTTCTGGAGAGAGGAATGGCAGTGAGTATTCTGTGCGGAACAGCTCATAGGTACTGGGTTTGACCGTCAAAAATCCACTGACTTTGGTGCGTCCTGACATAAAGAAAATCGCCGCGATGGATAGGCGAGCAACCAGCACCAATAGTGAGTCCCCAATCATTAAGTCAAGTCGGTCTGCAATGCGGTTCCACATGCCACGCAAGGATTTATCGGCGGTGGACGACGTATTTCGTATCACGTCCATGATGTGCTCCGTTGGTTAAGTTGGTGTTGATTCTTCAGGAAGAGCTATGGATGCTTACAGCGACGAATGCGTTAGCTCTGAACAAGCGGACAATGAGGTCTTCTAGATCCAAATCAGGCTGAACTTCAAGGGCTTTTTCTGCGGCCAGTTCAAGCGGCAGGTGTGCCGCGCAGGCGTCTAGAAACGTGCAATCCGCAGCACTGGCGGCCTCCCAACAAACCCGGCCTTGCTTGCGCGTCAGAAGCGCACCTTCGCCGCGCCAGTCGAGTTCGTCGGGCATGTCCCGCTGTTCGCGATTGAAGCGCCAGATGGTGTAGGCCGGGTGGTCTGGGAACCAAGCCCAACGGGAAGCGGCCCTCGGTGTGAGCCGGCTACGCGCCAAGTCCTTTTGGGACAGGCTCGCAAATGCGCGCGGATCAATGTCCGGCTCATCTTTAGCGCAATGGACTTTCGTCCAGAGCAGATCCAGGCGGGCGACGTCGCCCAGATAAGACATTTCTCGCGCATGCTCAAAAGCGTCGAGAAAATCCGGGAAGTCAGCGCCGTAGTGCAGCAATCGGGAATCCGTCGGTGGCGACTGCCGGGCATAGATCGCTGCAGCGGCCTTGAGCCACTCTGTACCGACCAAGCGCTCTATTGTGGGAAAGTTCGCGAGTAATGCGTCCGTCGATCCTTTCAATACAGTATTGCGGTACACCCTAAAACCGGGCTGTTCGATTAGAGCAGTCATTCCGATCGAATTTCGCTCATATAACGCATCGACGAATGCATCCTGAAAGCTTTCGAGTGATGTGTTCATATCGTCACTTCCGATGGTTGCTTCTTCCCGATGCTCAACAGAGTCTGCGCTCTGTCTCGTTCAGCCAGCAAGACGTCGAATCCTGGGATATTGTCGTCGCGCTCGATCAAGGTCGGGCGCATGCCGATCCTTTCGATAACGCGTTGATACAGCAACCAGACGTCGTCAGCGATGGGAGCATCGTGAGTGTCTATCAGCAACCGCGTATCCCCCGGATCCACTGCGTGGCCTGCCAAATGGATTTCCACAATCGCCTTGGCCGGGAAGGCATCCAGATACGTCGCCGCATCGAAGCCTAGGTTATGCGCGCTGATGTGTACGTTATTGACATCCAGTAGTAACCCACAGCCAGTTCTCACGCTCAGCTCGGTCAAAAAGTCGAGTTCGCTAAATTCATGACCATCCAGGCGTAGGTAATGGGTGGGGTTTTCAATTGCGATATGACGTCCTAGGGCGTCTTGTGTACGTTGGATATTGCTTACGATGCGCTGCAATGCCTCGACCGTACGAGGGAATGGCAGTAGGTCAGGATGATACTGACCACGCCATGCTGACCAGGCTAGGTGTTCGGAAATCAATGCGGGCTGAACGTGATCGGCCAGTGCTTTTAGGCGCTTCAGATGCTTTTCGTCCGGCGGACAATCGGCGGCAAGTGAAAGTGAAACACCGTGCAGCGAAAGCGGGTGTTGGCTCCCAATCGCCTCCAACCATGCGAGACGGGGGCCACCACCTACCATGTAGTTCTCCGGATGAACTTCGAACCAGAGACCCTCAGCCGTGCAGTCAAGCGCGTCTGGGTAATGGTTCGGTTTCAGGCCGAGTCCGGCCCCCATCTGGAATTCAGCTTTCATGATTGGTGAGCCCCCGTGGTATTACGATTACATAGGCGCGAGAGAGCCCGTACCTTTTGGTGTTTTGATGGAGGTACAAGTACCCGCAGGAACGTTTTTCCAGGCATTAGGCTGGTAGTCCACTTTGGCGGTGCCTGCACAGGTGGTACCTGCGCCCGCCTTGCAATCGTTCTTACCGGCCAGGGAAACGCCGTAACATTTCTCCATGGTGCCTGCTGCGGCGGGAGTTCCTGCGGTTGTGGCGCCCGCTGCGGCAGGAGTCTCTGCGGCCATAGCACCGGCAGCAAACGAAGAGAAGGCAACGGCGAGGGCGGCAAGTTTGAGATTGTTCATAGTTATGTCTCCGGGTGATGGGGGTTGGTCGCCGCATCAGCGCTTGGGCACTGTGTTTGCGACCCAAAAGGTAGTTCGATGGCTTTTCACATCCGGTTACAGCGACCGCAAAATATTTCTAAGGCCAGCAAAAATGATTCGCCTGTTACCTTATGCCGGGAAACCGCAGATCCACAGCCCGTCATTAGCAGGAACGAGATATTTTTACCCTTCGTGTAACCCGAGCGAACGATGGAACGAACTACACATAACGACGCTTTGCGCAGCCGAGAGCTCCACCTTCAGGCTCTGTTCCTCGCAGGTCTGGACGGAGACGAACGGGCTTATCGCACGTTTTTATCGGAGTTAAGTGGTCATCTTCGCGGCTTTTTACGCTCGAGACTTCAGCAGCGACCTGGTGAAATCGAGGATTTGCTGCAAGAGGTTCTGCTGGCCGTTCATAATGCGCGCCAGACGTATCGGGCAGATCAACCGCTGACGGCGTGGGTTTTTGCCATTGCGCGCTACAAGCTCACCGACTTTTTCCGAGGGAAGTCACGTCATGACGTGTTCAACGATTCCCTTGACGATGCGGCAGAGCTATTTGCCGAGCCGCATCTTGAACCTGCGCAGGCCAGTCGCGACCTCAGCAGGCTGCTTGAGCAGCTACCTGAACGTCAGCGTCTACCTATCGTGCACGTGAAACTAGAGGGGCTGTCTGTTACTGAAACCGCTCGGGTGACGGGGTTATCTGAGTCTGCGGTAAAGATAGGCATACACCGTGGGCTTAAAGCACTGGCGTTAAGAGTTAGAGGTGCACGATGAATACTGATGATTTTGTTTCCATGCTCGCGTCGGGTGTGGCCCCGGTTGACCATAGGACGCTCGCTAAGCGATTCAGCGGCGCGGTGCTGGCCGGCCTCTTGGGCGCCACTTTGCTCGTAATGGTAATAATGGGCGTTCGTCCAGATCTGGATCAGGTCATAGCAACACCGATCTTTTGGGCGAAAATCGCCTTTGCGCTTTGCCTGATGATCGGTGCGCTGAGCATGCTGACGCGGCTGGCAAGACCGGGTATGGCTCCGGGCTCCGGGAAGCTGCTGATCATTGCCGCAGTCGCAGCGGTGGGGGTCGGCTCCATCTATGTACTCATGGTGGCCGCACCTGACGTCCGCGTCGCGATCATCCTCGGCAATACCTGGCAAGTATGCGCACTCAATATAACCTTGCTGTCGATTCCAGGATTTATTGCCGTGTACTGGGCATTAGGCGGTCTCGCACCCACTCACCTGAAACTGGCGGGTGCCTGCGGCGGACTACTCGCCGGTGCAATGGCGACGATTGCATACTGTCTGCACTGCCCCGAGATGGAAGTGCCATTTTGGGGAATATGGTACTCACTGGGTATGTTGGTGCCGACTATGATAGGTGCGTTACTCGGACAGTTCTGGCTGCGCTGGTAGACAGTCAGGATAACGACAACAATAGTTAGGCCGGTTGCCATAAGCACCCCGCAGAAAGTGAGGTGTTGTCTTGACTTTGGTCGCTCTGCCGCCGTCAGAAGTCAGTATCGAGAAGTACCTTCAGCGGGTCTATCACTCCAATCGGCGTTCTTTGCCCTGATGCGCCCGGAGAGCATCTTCATCAACATTTCACGGGGCAAGGTCGTGGACGAGGCGGCGCTGATTCAGGCCTTGCGCGACGGGCAGATTCGCGCTGCGGGACTGGATGTGTTCGAACGTGAACCGCTGAACCTTGACTGGCCGCTGTTGCCTGGTGAACACACAAGCGTGGAATGCCTGAGCCGATGATCGTTCCCACGCGGAGTGAGAACGATCTGTCTCTGGAATCAGGCCCGGCGCGCTTCCAGAAGGTCCGCCGCACACAACGCAATCCGCTCGCACGCATCCGCCAGCTTCAACTGATCCACCACCAACCCCAATCTAATATGCCCCGCCGCACTCGGCCCAAACGCTTCACCGGCCAGCACCGACACGCCGTAACCTTCCAGCAGCCTCTCGGCAAAACTCTGGGCACACAACCCGGTCTGGCGCACATCGACCATCACGAACATCCCGCCATCAGGTCGAATCGGTCGGATGCCCGGGCAATCGCGCAGACTCGCGCACACCAGGTCGCGACGCTGGCGATACTCCTCGCGCATCAGCGCCACTTCCGGCAAGTCCTCATCCAGCGCCAATTGCGCAGCATTCTGAATAAAATCCGGAATGCCAAACAGCATGCACAACGAGAGATGCTCCAGGTGGTCATTCAAGGGCTTCGGGCCGATCACCCAGCCCACTCGCCAACCGCTCATGGCGTGGGACTTGGACAGGCTATTGATGGTCGCCGTGCGCTCGGCCATGCCCGGCAGACTCGCCGGGCTGATGTGCTCGCCTTCGTACAACAGATCGCTGTAAACCTCGTCGCTGATCAGCCACAGGTCGTGACGAACACAGAGCGACGCCAGCTCCTGCCAGATCATCAGCGGCAAACTGGCGCCGGAAGGATTATTCGGACTGTTGAGCAAAATGGCGCGGGTTTTAGGCGTGATCAGCGCCGCGACATCCGCCGGATCGACCCGAAAGCCATTCTCGGGGCGCACCGCCACCGGCACCACTTTGGCTGCGCAGGCACCGAATACACCTTCATAGGTCACGTACATCGGTTCGGCGACGATCACTTCATCGCCCGGATCGAGCAGGCATTGCGCGACCGAATACACCGCACATTGTGCGCCCGGCAGCACAATCACATGGTCGGCATCCACGACTTGACCGCTGCGGCGTCGATGACGGTTGGCGATGCTGTTGCGCAATCCCTGACTGCCGCGTACTGCCGGGTAGTGGGTATCGCCGGCCAGCAAGCTGTCGATGCACGCCTGAATGATGGGCTGCGGCGTATCGAAGTCGGGATCGCCGATCGATAGCAGCAGCACATCAACGCCCTGCTCACGTAATTCCAGTGCTCGGTCATGAATCTGCCAGGCCGCAGCGCCGTCACCGGCGATTCGTTTGGTCAAGGCTGAGTAGCGCATGTACTTCTCCAGTCGCGCGGGTTCCAAGCCTCAACCCTATCTCAAATCACGAAACGCGCCACCATGGCATTTAAATCCACGGCCAGGCGCGACAGTTCGTGAGTAGCGGCGCTGGTCTGGTTGGCGCCGGCGGCGGACTGGGTGGCCAGGTCGCGGATGTTTACCAGATTGCGGTCGACTTCGCGGGAAACCTGGGCCTGTTCTTCCGAAGCGCTGGCGATCACCAGGTTGCGTTCGTTGATCAGTTGGATCGACTGCGTGATTTGCTCCAGCGCGACACCCGCGGCGCGGGCCATTTCAAGGGTGCTTTGGGTGCGTTGATTGCTTTGCTGCATCGACGAAACCGCTTCGCCGGTGCCGTTCTGGATGCCAGCGACCATTTTTTCGATTTCCTGGGTCGATTGCGCGGTGCGATGGGCCAGCGCCCGGACCTCGTCCGCCACCACCGCAAAACCACGCCCGGCTTCGCCGGCACGGGCGGCTTCGATCGCGGCGTTCAGCGCCAACAGGTTGGTCTGTTCGGCGATGGCGCGGATCACGTCCAGCACCTTGCCGATGTCACGCCCCTGAGCGGCCAAGCCTTCAATCATCACTGAGGTGTTTTGCACATCGTGGGTCATGGTCTGGATCGCGCCGACGGTTTCCACCACTCGGTCGCGACCTTCACGGGCCGCCTGGGTCGACTGGTTCGAGGCTTCGGACGTCGACACCGCGTTGCGTGCCACTTCTTCCACGGCGGCGGTCATTTCGTTGACGGCAGTGGCCGCCTGTTCGATTTCGTTGTTCTGCTGTTGCAGACCGCGGGAGGCTTGTTGGGTGACCGTGCTGAGTTCTTCAGCGGCGGCACCCAGTTGGGTGGCGGAGCCAGCGATCTGTTCGATGGTTTTGCGCAGGTTGGTTTGCATCGTGGACAAGGCACCGAGCAAACGGGCCGGTTCGTCCTTGCCGTCGATGTCGATGGTTTTAGTCAGGTTGCCGCCCGCAATGGTTTCGGCCGCCTGGAGCGCACGGTTGAGCGGCGAGACGATGCTGCGGGTCAGCAGCCAGGCCAGCAGCACGGTCATCAGCGCCGCAATCACCGCCACTGCGATGATGCCGGTCACGGCGTTGCTGTAATGCTCGCCCGCTTCGGCCGAGGCGGTTTTCGCATAGGTGTTGTTGAACGCTACCAGTTTGTTCAGCTGCTCGCCCATCTGGTCCGTACCGTCCTTGATCCGGGTGTTGATCAGCGTGCGCGTCTCATCGAGTTTGTTCTGCCGCGACAGCTCCAGCATCTGATTCTGGTCTTGCATATAGCTGTCCAGTGTTGTCGTGAACGTCTCGTACAGCGCGGTTTCTTCCGGGGTGGCCGGCAACGCTGCATAACTGGCTTGTGCGCTGCGAACCTTGTCGACCAGCACGCCGATGCGCGTCTGCGCTTCCTGCAACGCGTTCGGATCACGGTTGACCAACACCCGGAAAGAAAGAATGCGCAGGCGCAGGATGTTTTCTGTCAGGTTGCCGAGAAACACGATGCTGGGCAGCTGCGTGGTTGCCATGTCGATGGAGGCTTGGCGGATCGTCGACATGCGGTTCACGGCAAACACACCCAGCACGATGACGAGCAAGGCAATGAAGGCAAAACCCAGGAAGGCTCGGGGCGCGATATTCAGATTACGCAATGACATAGGATGATTCTCGGGTGATTGAAGCTGCGAGCATCCTTGCCGTGATCGCTGAATGGCGGGCGATGGCGCGCGCGTTTTCAGCTTGGCGCCACTGTTGGAGTTGGTTTGTGTGGGCCTATTGGCTGTATCGGCTGGGGATGAGGTTTCCTGCGGGGATTGGAGAAAAATATTTCACCGAATTACATGTAGCAGCTGCCGAGCCTGCGAGGCTGCGTTCGGCTGCGAAGCAGTCGTGAAGTCATGCAGCGCGGTGTGTCAGGAAAAACCGGTTGCCGGATTTACGACTGCTTCGCAGTCGAACGCAGCCTCGCAGGCTCGGCAGCTGCTACAGGTGATCGTACGGTTTCAGGCTTTGCGGGCGGCCACCCGCCAAACCCGCGCAACATCACTGGCCCGCTCCCGCAACAACCGCGGGGCCTCGGCGCAAGCCTGCTCCAGCGTCATCGGCCCACTGGCCAAGGCAAACGCAGCATCAATGCCATGTTCGTACAGTGCCTGATAACCCTGACCCAGTGTCCCGGCGATGACGATCACCGGTACGCCATGCTGACGAGCGATACGCGCCACACCAAACGGTGTCTTGCCACGCAGGGTTTGCGCATCGAAACGACCTTCGCCGGAGATCACCAAATCGGCGCCCTTGACCGCATCGTCGAGGCCGACCAGTTCAGCGACCACTTCGACGCCGGCCTTGAACTGCGCACCCAGAAACGCTTTGGCGGCAAAGCCCAGCCCTCCCGCCGCTCCGCTGCCCGGTTCGTCACGTACGTCGTTATTCAGGACCTGGGCGCACCGTTCGGCAAAGTGTCCGAGCGCGTTATCCAGTTGCTGGACTTGCTCGGGCGACGCGCCTTTCTGCGGGCCGAAAATCGCTGAGGCACCGTGAGGGCCGCACAGTGGGTTGTTAACATCGGCGGCGATGTCGAATCGCACCTCGGCCAGACGCGGGTCAATTTCACTCATGTCGATTCGCGCTAACTGCGCGAGCGCCAGACCTCCCGGTGCAAGCGTCTGGCCCTGTGCGTCCAGCAGTTTCACACCCAAGGCTTGCATCGCCCCCGCACCGCCGTCGTTGGTGGCGCTGCCGCCAATCGCCAGAATGACCCGTTGCGCTCCCGCGTCCAGCGCGGTGCGGATCAATTCGCCGGTGCCGAACGTGCTGCTGAGGCAGGCATCACGCTGGCCCGGCGGAACCAGCTGCAGGCCACTGGCCTCGGCCATTTCGATGATCGCGGTGTGGCTCTGGGGTAACCAGCCCCAAGCGGCCTCAACCGCTGCGCCGAGCGGCCCGCGGACTTGGGTTCGGCGCAGTTCGCCCTCGCACGCCGCCAGAATCGACTCGACGGTCCCCTCCCCGCCGTCAGCCATGGGGCATTTGACCAGTTGTGCGTCGGGCCAGACCTCCGCCAATCCTTGGGCAATGGCATCAGCCACACCTTGGGCACTCAGGCTGTCCTTGAACGAATCGGGGGCGATGACGATTTTCATTCGAATTCTCCAGTTCCAATGCCCTCATGCTGCCAGCAGGCAAGAACAATAACGCCGGTCCGCTGCACAAGCGGGCATGCCGATTATTGTTCATTCCCACAAAACCCTCGGGTTGCACTGTTTGTTGTAGCAGCTGCCGAGCAGCGCGAGGCTGCGTTCGGCTGCGCAGCAGTCGTGAAATCATGCGGTGCGGAGTATCAGGTAAACCATGCTTGCAGGATTGACGACTGCTGCGCAGCCGAACGCAGCCTCGCGCTGCTCGGCAGCTGCTACGGGTGGGTGTTCGGCAATTCAGTCTGTGGGAGGAGCTGCACGCCCAAATAAAGCGCTCGCATCCCGTCCAGCCTTAGCGGGTCGACGCCGCTGAGCTCGGCAATTCGCTCCATTCGATAACGCAGGCTGTTGCGGTGGATACCCAGTGCATCGGCACAGGCCTGGCTCTGGCCGTCGTGATCGCACCAGCAGCGCAGGGTTGCCAGCAATTGGCCGTTGCCATCCTTGGCGATCACTTGGCGCAGCGGTTTGAGCAACTCGTCCAGCGCGTCGTCGTTGCGGTGACGCCAGAGCATCACCGGCAATCGGTAACGGGTGAGCGTCAGCAAACGGGAGTGCGGCAACACATCTCGTCCATAGGCCAGCAAGTCGCCGACGCGGCGGTAGCAGCGGCGCAGTCCCGACAGCCCATCGGCCTGCCCACCCACGGCGATGCGCAGGATGTTCCAGCCCAGGCCGTCGAGTTTCTCCAGCAGCCGATCATTCTCGATCGCCTGGCTGGCCGGCCGGCACCAGAGCAACGAGGACTTGGCCGAACTCACACACCAACTGTCAGGGTAGCGCGACATCAGCCAGGCGCTGAGCGCTTCGACGGTTTGCCCCGGACCGTGTTCCATCCCTAACTCGAACAGATACGGCACCCGCGTCATCTGCGGCTTGAGCCCAAGCTGTTGCGCTTCATCGATCAGCCGCGGCGATTCCCCGGCCTCAGTGAGCAGCAACGCCAGCAGATCGTCGCAACGCTGACGCCGCCATTGCTGTTCGGCCTGCTGATTGCGCTGGCCGACCAGCATCTCGGCGGTCATCCGCACCAGTTCGGCGTAGGTGCGCAATTGCTCGGGTTCGCCGGTGATGCCCAGCACGCCAATCAAGCGCTGATCGAGCAACAGCGGCAAGTTGATACCCGGCTGCACACCTTTGAGATGAATCGCTGTTTGGGCGTCGATCTCCACCACTCGCCCGTTGGCCAACACCAGTTGCGCGCCTTCATGACGAGTGTTGACGCGCTCCGGTTCGCCGCTGCCGAGAATCAGTCCCTGGCTGTCCATGACGTTAACGTTGTACGGCAGGATGGCCATCGCCCGGTCGACGATGTCCTGGGCCAGGTCGTGATCGAGTTCGAACATAGCGGTGATCCTTGAAAGCGTGATGAGCGGATTGTTCACCCGCACAGGCCTTGGTTGCAAACCCTGTGCTCAGGCACAAAGACAATGACCCAAGGGTTGGCCGAGACTCGTTGGGCGATCAACGTTACCCTTTGCATCGCAAAAAATCATAATAAAGAGAGAGCCGCCATGTCACAGAGCGCCGCCGCTACCCAGGCCATCGTTGACGAGAAAAACGCCGTCTACAAACGCATCACCCTGCGTTTGATTCCCTTCATCTTCATCTGCTACCTGTTCAACTACCTCGACCGGGTGAACGTTGGATTTGCCAAGCTGCAGATGCTCGACGCACTGAAGTTCAGCGAAACCGTGTACGGCCTCGGGGCCGGGATTTTCTTTATCGGCTACGTGCTGTGCGGCGTGCCGAGCAACCTGGCCCTGACCAAATTCGGCCCGCGCCGCTGGATCGCGCTGATGATGATCGTCTGGGGCTCGCTCTCGACCTGTTTGCTGTTCGTCACCACACCGACCGAGTTCTACACCCTGCGCCTGTTCACTGGCGCGGCCGAAGCCGGGTTCTTCCCGGGTGTGGTGCTTTACCTTTCGCAGTGGTTCCCGACCTTCCGCCGTGGCCGCATCATGGCGCTGTTCATGTCGGCGATCCCGGTGTCCGGCCTGCTCGGCAGCCCGTTTTCCGGCTGGATCCTCAACCACTTCGGCGCCGGGCAAGGTGGCTTGGCCGGCTGGCAGTGGATGTTCCTGCTGCAAGGTATCCCGACCATCATCCTCGGCGCGCTGGCGTACTTCCTGCTCAGCGACAGTTACGCAAATGCCAAATGGCTCACGCCGTTCGAGCGCTCGGTGCTGGAAGCCGACCACGCTGAAGACCTGGTCAACAAACCGAAAACCACCACCGACTCGCTGCTGGCGGTGTTCAAGAACCCGGCGATCTGGGCATTTGGCCTGATCTACTTCTGCATCCAGAGCGGCGTTTACGCGATCAATTTCTGGCTGCCGTCGATCATCAAGAACCTGGGCTTCAGCGATAACCTGGTGATCGGCTGGCTCAGTGCGATTCCGTACCTGCTGGCGGCGTTGTTCATGTTGATGGTCGGCCGCTCCGCCGACCTGCGAAAAGAGCGCCGCTGGCACTTGGTGGTGCCGATGCTGATGGGCGCGGTGGGCCTGCTGATCGCCGTGAACTTCGCTGCCAACCCGGCCATCGCCATCCTCGGACTGACCATCGCCACCATGGGCGCCCTCACCGGCCTGCCGATGTTTTGGCCAGTGCCGACTGCGCTGCTCAGCGCCGGTGCGGCGGCGGGTGGTTTGGCGTTGATCAACTCCATGGGGCAGATGGCGGGTTTCCTGAGTCCGTATCTGGTGGGTTGGGTCAAGGACAGCACCGGGTCGACTGATGCAGCGCTTTATTTACTGGCGGGTGTGATTGTATGCGGGAGCTTGTTGGCGTTGCGTATGACGCGGACGTTGCGGGTTTAAGGTTGATCGGCACGGGGTGTTCAATATTTCAGTTTGCCCCGTGCGGTTGTTCTGGTATTTGATTGAGCCTTTCCCACCGGTAAAAGGATTTCGTCATGAGCTATCGCACGCTGGGTCATTCGGGTTTACAAGTGTCGACCCTGACCCTGGGCACCATGATGTTCGGCGAACAGACCAGCACCGAAGATTCCCTGCGGATCATCGACAAGGCCTGGGACCAGGGCATCAATTTCATCGACACCGCAGATGTTTACACCAACGGCCGCTCTGAAGAGATCGTCGGCGAAGCGATCGCCGGTAACCGCCACGAGTGGGTGCTGGCCACCAAGGTCGGTTTCGGCCCGGTGGACGGCGTGCCGAATCGCAGCGGCCTGAGCCGCAAGCACATTTTCAATGGCATCGACGCCAGCCTGACGCGCCTGGGCACCGACTATCTCGACATCTATTACCTGCATCGCGAAGACCACAATACGCCGCTGGAAGTCACGGTGTCGGCCATCGGTGATTTGATCCGCCAGGGCAAAATCCGCTACTGGGGCCTCTCGAACTACCGTGGCTGGCGCATCGCCGAAGTGATTCGTGTGGCCGATCAACTGGGCGTCGACCGGCCGGTCATCAGTCAGCCGCTGTACAACATCGTCAACCGTCAGGTGGAAACCGAGCAGATTACCGCCGCGCAAAACTATGGCCTCGGCGTGGTGCCTTACAGCCCACTGGCGCGCGGCGTACTCAGCGGTAAATACGCGCCGGACGTGAAGCCGGACACCAACAGCCGCGCGGGTCGTCAGGACAAACGCATTCTGGAGACCGAATGGCGCGTCGAATCACTGCGCATTGCTCAGCAGATCCAGCAGTACACGCAAGGGCGTGGCGTGGGCATCGTCGAATTCGCCATCGCCTGGGTGCTGAACAACAGCGCTGTCACCTCAGCCATCGTCGGCCCGCGTACCGAAGAACAATGGGATGCCTACACTAAGGCTCAGGCGGTGAAGATCACGGCGGAGGATGAAGCGTTCATTGATTCGCTGGTGACGCCAGGGCATGCGTCGACGCCGGGGTTTAATGATGTGAGCCACTTTGTGTCAGGACGAAAACCACGCAATAGCTAAATGAATACACGGTCCATGTGGGAGCTCGCTCCCACAGTGGGTCGGTGTTGATCGATCGGACAATATTCAACGAGAAAACCACGTATCCTCCGCCCCCGTTTAACGTTCAACTTCGCGAGGACAGTTTGTCTAAAGGTATCGCTCTATCGGTTTCAGCCTCGGTGCTGTTTGCCGTCATGTATTACTTCACCTCGCTGCTCACGCCTTTGAGCGGCGTGGAAATTTTCGGCTGGCGGATGCTGCTGACCTTACCGTGCATGACCGTGTTCATGGTGGTCTCCGGTGAATGGAAACGCGTAACCGCCCTTTTTCGGCGGCTGGTTGGCCAACCAAAATTGCTCGCCGGCCTGATCCTTTCCGCGACGTTGCTTGGCCTTCAGCTCTGGTTGTTCATGTGGGCGCCGCTCAACGGCTATAGCCTCGACGTGTCACTGGGCTATTTCCTGCTACCGCTGTCCATGGTTCTGACGGGGCGGATCGCTTATGGCGAGCGGTTGTCCTACCTGCAAAAGGTTGCCGTGTTTTTTGCTTCCCTCGGCGTGCTCAACGAGCTGTATCAGGTCGGCGGTTTTTCCTGGGCAACCTTGCTGGTCGTTGTCGGTTATCCGCTCTACTTCATCCTGCGCAAACGACTGACGACCGACAACCTCGGCGGCTTGTGGATGGACATGGCCTTGATGCTGCCGGTGGCTTTCTGGTTCGTTCAGGGCGGTGAACAGGGTTTCGGCGTGTTCGATCAACATCCGTGGCTGTCGCTGCTGATCCCGTCGCTCGGGGTGATTAGTGCTTCGGCGCTGGTGGTCTACATCATCGCCAGCCGGCTGTTGCCGTTCAGCCTGTTCGGGTTGTTGAGCTATGTCGAGCCGGTGCTGTTGCTCGGCGTCGCGTTGCTGCTGGGGGAAAGCATCAAGGCCGGTGAATGGCTGACCTACATCCCGATTTGGTTGGCGGTGGTTGTTCTGGTGTTCGAAGGGTTCAAACACCTGGTCCGGCATCGACGAAAATCAATGTAGGACCGGCACGAAAAAGCCCGGCCAGCATTGCTGCTGACCGGGCTTTTTTACATCCGAAACGGCTTAGTCGGTGGAGAGCACGCCACGACGAACCTGGTCGCGTTCGATGGATTCGAACAACGCCTTGAAGTTGCCTTCGCCGAAACCATCGTCGCCTTTACGCTGGATGAACTCGAAGAACACCGGGCCCATCAGGGCTTCGGAGAAGATCTGCAGCAGCAGACGCTTGTCGCCCGACTCGGACGAACCGTCCAGCAGAATGCCGCGCGACTGCAGTTGATCAACCGGCTCACCGTGATTCGGCAGGCGGCCTTCGAGCATTTCGTAATAGGTTTCAGGCGGCGCGGTCATGAAGCGCATGCCAATGCTTTTCAAATGATCCCAGGTCTTGATCAGGTCATCGGACAGGAAAGCAACGTGCTGGATGCCCTCGCCGTTGAACTGCATCAGGAACTCTTCGATCTGACCGGCACCCTTGGACGACTCTTCGTTCAACGGGATGCGAATCATGCCGTCCGGCGCGGTCATGGCCTTGGAGGTCAGGCCGGTGTATTCGCCTTTGATGTCGAAAAAACGGATCTCGCGGAAGTTGAACAGCTTCTCGTAGAAGTTGGCCCAGTAGGCCATGCGACCGCGATACACGTTGTGGGTCAGGTGGTCGATGATCTTCAGGCCGGCCCCGACAGGGTTGCGGTCAACGCCTTCGATGAACACGAAGTCGATGTCGTAGATCGAACTGCCTTCGCCGAAACGGTCGATCAGGTACAGCGGCGCGCCGCCGATGCCTTTGATCGCCGGCAGGTTTAGCTCCATCGGGCCGGTTTCGATGTGAATCGGCTGGGCGCCCAGTTCCAGGGCCCGGGAAAACGCCTGCTGGGCATTCTTGACGCGGAACGCCATGCCGCACACCGACGGCCCGTGCTCGGCCGCGAAGTACGAAGCGACGCTGTGAGGTTCGTTGTTGAGGATCAGGTTGATCTGGCCCTGGCGATACAGGTGCACGTCTTTGGAACGGTGGGTCGCGACCTTGGTGAAGCCCATGATCTGGAAGATCGGCTCCAGGGTATTCGGGGTCGGCGATGCAAACTCGATGAATTCAAAGCCCATCAGGCCCATTGGGTTTTCGTATAAATCTGCCATGGTTGGCGCCTCATCATTTTCTTATCAATTAACGGATCGTTAGTTGCTAGCAATGCTGAGACCGGCGGGTGGTGCGCAGGAGATGCCCCGCACGCTGCGGGCGAGGAAGTCACCGTAGATTAATTGAAACCCAAAACTCTTCATTGTCGACCCAAGGCTCTTGCGGGCGAGGCTTCTGCTGCCAGAAGACGATTATTCTTATATGCGTAACCCGATTCTACACAGCGTAAATCGGTTTGTCCGCCTTCTGTATCAAATCCCCTTTCTCCCTGCTCGCGCAAGGGGTTTGTTGCACAGGAAAATCCCCGCGAGGATCAGCCCTCCTCCCAGGCACATCGTCAGGGTCAACTGCTCGCTCAACAGCAGCGCACCGAGGATCACCGCGGTCAGCGGGTTCAGGGCGATGAACACGCCTGAGCGCGTCGCGCCGATTTTGCGAAGGCCGTCGTAATAACCGATGTAGGCCAGCGCCGAGCCCACTACGCCTAGGTACATCAGGCTCAACCATTGCTTTGGCCCGAGGCTGGCAACTGCAGCAACACTCAACTCACCGCAAACAGCACTGGTCACCCACAGCATCAGCGTGCCCAACAGAATTGAGTACGTCACCGTTTGTACCGGGCCTAGCGTCTGGTTCAGATCTTTGGAGAACAGCGAATAAACGCCCCAGCCGAGAACACAGCCAAATATCAAAAGATCGCCTATCCAGGCATCGGGATTGCCGGCCAACAATTGCGGGTTACGGCTAACGATCACCAGGCTCGCTCCAGCAATACAGATCGCAATCCCGATGACTTTTGCTCGACTCAAGCGTTCCTTGAATAACAACCATGATGCCAGGCCGATCACCGCTGGATTCAACGCCACAATCAATGACGCCCGTGAGGCATTGATGTATTGCAAACCATAAAAGAAGCACAGGTTGTAGAAGAAGATCCCGAAAAAACCCAGCAGCGCCAATTGCAGCCATTGCCTTGGGCGGGGTCGGGCGAGCGGCACGCGGGCCAGTAGTAGAAACAGCAGCAACGCCACGCTGGCCAGCAAGAATCGCAGGCTGGCGGCAAACAAGGGGCTGAGGCTATCAGACAGAAACCGCCCGGCGACAAAAGTGCCGCCCCAGATCATGGTGACTGCAGCCAGTTTCAGATAAACCGGCACATCCGAAGGGTTGGACAGGCTCTGCTCACAGGTTGTCATAGGTTTCCAGAACGAGATATCGGGGAAGATGACGTATCATCTAGCTAATACCTTGTCATCGTAAAATGAGTAAACAGTCATGACCCTTACCCAACTGGAGATTTTTTCTCTGGTCGCCGAGCTTCACGGTTTTACCGCGGCAGCCAATCGCCTGGGGATTTCCCAATCCGCGGTCTCTCACGCCCTCAAGTCGCTGGAACAGGAATTGGGCGTGGAGCTGCTGCGTCGGCATCAATCCCAGGTCGAACTCAGCGACATCGGCCAACAGCTTTTGCCGCGCGCCCGGGCGATGCTGGGCCTGGCTAACACCTTGCGCCAGGAAGCGGCCGATGCTCGCGGAATGAAACGCGGTACCTTGCGCATCGGCTCATTCGGCCCGACCTCATCAATCAAACTGCTGCCGCTGATCCTGCAGCATTACCGCGCGGCTCATCCGGGCATCGAGGTCCACATAGACGAAGGCCCGGACCGGCAGGTGATCCAGTGGCTGGAGGAGCGGCGTATCGATATCGGCTTCGTGGTGTTGCCTGAGGATCGATTCGACACCTTTGCGCTGATCAAAGACCAGATGGTTGCGCTGCTGCCCGTCAATCACCCGCTGGCCCGTCGAGACAGCCTGAGCTTGAGCGATTTGTGTCACGACCCCTTTGTGTTGACCGAGGCCGGTTCTTCGGAACTGGTGTCGCGACTGTTCAGTGCCGCCCGGCTGACACCGAACGTCCGTTATCGCTGCTCGCAACTCCTGAGTACGCTGGATACCGTTGGCCGAGGCGATGCGCTGACGGTCATCGCCGAAGGCTCATTGCCCCACGACCTCGACAGTCGCTACGTGAAAAAGCCACTGTCGCCTCCGGTCGCACGTCAGGTGGGTCTGGCGGTACTGGACCAGCGCCAGTCATCACCTGCAGCGCTGGCCTTTATCAAATTGGCCGAGGGTCTGAACTACCGCTGAGCGGCACACGCGCCAAGAGCCATCTATCATGGCCTTTACCTGAACTCTTTTTGGAAGGCGTCCCGTCCTGCCAGCATTTGAGAGCCCTATTTCATCGTTACAGGTTTCGCAAATGCCGCTGAACGTCAAAACCCGCCGCAAACGCAGCGTCAGGATGGCTGTGACTTTACTGAGCGGAGTACTCCCGGTGCTGCTGGGGTTCGCCATTCTCTATATGCAGGCTGAACGCGCACTCAAACACAGCACCGAGCAGACCGCCGAAGAAGCCATGCGCCAATTCGAATTGGTGCTCGACAACGCCGCTCAGGCCGCGCACGAATTGCTGCCACTGGCCGGGCAAAATTGCAACGACGTCTAACTGGCCCCGCACCAACAGGTCACCCGCCGTCCATTCGTGCGCTCGACCAATCTGGTGCAGGACAACAACCTTTATTGCAGTTCGCTGTTCGGCGACTATTAGGAAAAGGTCAATCCCGGCGACTACCCCAAGGGGAAACCGCGGAGCAAGGTGATTATCTGACCGCTCACGGCGTGAACTTCCTGCAAGGTTATCTGTTCGGCCGGCCGATGCCCGGCGCAGAGTTCATTAACGCATTAAGTCACCATTAACTAGCGGCTCTAATCGACGAGACAAGGAGACCGCGCACCCATTTGATTCAAAAGACTACTGTTGTTACATGAAGAAAAAGACAGGATTTACTCTTGATCAATTAACTACTACAATTTTTCATGCCTGCGCAAGATTGGCAGGTGAGCCATTATCACCGAGTCGCCTCAAGGCTCTTGGCTTATAGCTTTGTTTGCGGTTGGTATCAGCCAAACACACTATTGGAGTAAAGATATTGTCCAGACTCGCTGAATTTCGTGCAGCTGAAAAGGCCCTTCAAGAGCAGCTTAAACAGCTGGAGTCCCTGAAGAACGATGCCGGGCTCAAGAAAGAAATCGAATTCGAAGAAAAGCTCCAGGGGCTGATGAAGACCTACGGCAAGAGCCTGCGCGACATCGTCTCTATTCTCGATCCGAACCCGGCAAAATCCGGCCTGCTACAGGCAACTGCGCCTAAAACCCGCCGCGCACGCGTGGTCAAGGTTTATCAGAATCCGCACACCGGTGAACTGATTGAAACCAAGGGTGGCAACCACCGCGGCCTGAAAGCCTGGAAGGAACAATACGGTGCGGCTACCGTTGATTCCTGGCTGCGCGGCTAAGCACTCGCGGTGACAAAAAAAAGCCCTGCCACTGCAGGGCTTTTTCATGGACGCCTTCTAAATGCAACGATTGGCGTCGATCAACTCACTACTTGTTGAGTAACTTTGGGTTTAATCCCTTTGGGTATCTAAAAATTTCAGAATGCGCTGAAACCGGCAGCCATTGAAATCCTTAACTAAAGTTTCAAGCTGTTACGGGCGGCCTCTATTTCATCCTGACTTGCCTTATAAGCCTCTGCCTGCCCCGCGTAGGAAAGAACATAGGCCTTATCGGCATCCACGGCGGCAACCAATGTTTGAGAGAGCACATGCCTTCCGTTCTGCGTGATCGTGCAGGTAGTTTCCAGCGCGGATAAGCGGCTCAAGGTCGTCGGGTGAATCTTGTTGCAGACACTTTGATAGCCGCCTTGAAAGAAGTCCTTCTGCACCGACTTGCGCATCTCCAGCAACACGCCTTGCAGATTCACCTGATGACCGCTTTCCACCTGAGTCATGGTCAACTCCATCACCATCACCGGCGTGCCGCCCTCATCGTTTTTCACCGCGCGCTGGCGGAACACCTGAGCGTTGGCGTCATCGTGCGGGACGGCTTCGACCTCCCAGCCGTTGGGCCAGGTCATGATTGGCTCGTCTGCGTGAGCGCAGGCAACCGCTGAGAGCACGCCAATCAGGACGAAGGAGGATTTACAGAATCGAATCATTGCGATGAACACCCACGGATAGAACCGTAAAGTTTGAGCCTCGCCCGTCTGTCAGGCAATAGCCGACGGTTTGGGTTTGGTGATGTCCGAGCCCTTGCGTATGATTATCGCCATTCGTTAGCCCCACTTATTTTCCGGAGGGCCCATGAGCCTGCACGAATTGAACACCTTCCCAGGCGTGACTGCCCAACCTGACACCGCCACCCAGAAGTTCGTCTTCAACCACACCATGCTGCGAGTCAAGGACATCACCAAGTCCCTGGATTTCTACACGCGCATTTTGGGTTTCTCGCTGGTAGAAAAACGCGACTTCCCGGAAGCCGAGTTCAGCCTGTACTTCCTGGCGCTGGTTGATAAAAACCAGATCCCGGCCGACGCCGCTGCTCGCACCGAGTGGATGAAGTCGATCCCCGGCATTCTGGAGTTGACCCACAACCACGGCACTGAGAACGACGCGGATTTCGCCTACCACAACGGCAACACTGACCCGCGCGGTTTTGGCCATATCTGCATCTCGGTGCCAGACATCCGCGTTGCCTGCGAGCGCTTCGAAGCGCTGGGCTGCGATTTCCAGAAACGCCTGAATGACGGTCGCATGAAGAGCCTGGCGTTCATCAAAGACCCGGATGCTTACTGGGTTGAAATCATTCAGCCAGCCCCGATGTAACACTCACCACAAATCTCCTGTGGGAGCGAGCAAGCTCGCTCCCACATCTATGGTTACCCCCTTTTCTGCAATACTGTTTTTGATGCGTGTT
>NZ_JASBRE010000013.1 GCF_029960815.1 Pseudomonas sp. AL03 | reverse complement strand
CAGCTCGCGCGGAAGAAAAACTTAACGTCGTGTCCGGGATTAGTTGACCACTACAAAACGATGTTACGCAAACGGTTGTACAAGGAGGGAAGCGCAACCTGACGCAACTGTAATTTTCACCTAAGGCTTTTGACAGGGAATGATGGTTAAGGTGGCATCGAGCCTAGAGCTCTACCCCCAGAATCATCTATTGATGTGGATTTTACGGGGCAACCAAATACTTATCCGAGGCTACCCAAATGAAATCCATGAAAACCCTATTTGTTCTTGCAGCGTTGACCGTTTCTTCTCTGGCTATGGCCGAAGGCGGTGGTGACCGGACATTTGCGCGTACGGAAGCGGCCAGGAAGGATTCGATGGAATCGTACCAAATCGCCCAAAAGCAAGGCACTCAATCCCCCGTAGCAGAGAGCAAAGGAAACGCAGCCGGCCACGCTAAGTGCTGAAACGATTGGCGCATTCCCAAGCTGACAGAAATGTAATCACCCTGATAGTTAAAGTGTGGCAATTTCTGAGCTCGTCTGCCGTATGAGTTTTGTCATTTGCGGCGGCGGGCAAGGCTCAGGGGGATTCGAGACGAACTCCAGAGAAGTTGCCCCCCTCCGGTAAGCAAAACGCGCAAAGTGTTTCGCACGGCTTCCTTTTGACTGAGTGGACATAAACGGCATGCATTGCAAAACCTCTAGGCGGACATTCGTCAAAGGCCTGGCCGCTGGTGGCATTCTCGGCGGTCTTGGCCTGTGGCGTACCCCTGTTTGGGCAGTAACCAGTCCCGGTTTTCCGAACGTACTGACCGGCAATGAATTTGATTTGTTCATTGGCGAAACCCCAGTGAACATCACCGGCTCGGCGCGCACGGCGATGACCATCAATGGCTCTTTGCCGGGACCGCTGCTGCGCTGGCGTGAAGGGGAAACGGTCACGCTGCGGGTGAAGAACCGCCTGGACCAGGACACCTCCATCCATTGGCACGGGATCCTCCTGCCGGCCAACATGGATGGTGTGCCAGGCTTGAGCTTTCACGGTATCGCGCCCGATGGCATGTATGAGTACAAATTTAAAGTCCATCAGAATGGTACTTACTGGTACCACAGCCACTCGGGGTTTCAGGAACAGGCCGGTGTCTACGGGCCCATCGTGATCGACTCGAAAGAGCCTGAGCCTTTCCAATACAACCGCGATTACGTGGTGATGCTGACCGACTGGACTGATGAAGATCCTGGTCGGGTCATGGCTAAGCTCAAGAAACAGTCGGACTACTACAATCACCACAAACGCACCGTTGGCAACTTCATCGACGATGTGAGCGAAAAAGGCTGGGCCGCGACGGTGGCGGATCGGAAGATGTGGGCCGAGATGAAAATGAACCCCACCGATCTCGCCGACGTCAGTGGGGATACCTACACCTATCTAATGAATGGCCAGGCCCCTAACGGTAACTGGACCGGGATTTTCAAACCGGGTGAGAAGCTGCGCCTGCGCTTTATTAACGGTTCGGGCATGAGCTACTTCGACGTCCGTATCCCAGGCTTGAAAATGACCGTGGTGGCCGCCGACGGCCAGCACGTCAACCCGGTCAGCGTCGACGAATTCCGCATCGCTGTGGCAGAAACCTATGACGTGATTGTGGAGCCTGTCAGCGAAGAGGCTTACACCATCTTCGCCCAGTCCATGGATCGAACCGGATATGCCCGCGGAACCCTGGCCGTGCGTGAAGGATTGAAGGCGCCGGTGCCGGCGATCGACCCGCGTCCCCTCGTCACCATGGATGATATGGGGATGGGCGGAATGGATCACGGCGACATGGCCGGCATGGACCACAGCACCATGAAACCGGGCAACATGGCCGGTATGGATCACAGCACCATGAAACCGGGCGATATGTCTGGCATGGATCACAGCAAGAAGACCGGCATGGATCAGGGTGATATGTCCGGCATGGATCACAGCAAGATGGCAGGCATGGGCACAGAAGCAATGCAGTCTCATCCGGCTTCCGAAACCAACAACCCGTTGGTCGATATGCAAGCCATGAGCACAGCGCCGAAGCTGAACGACCCAGGTATTGGCTTGCGCAACAACGGCCGTCGCGTGCTTACCTACTCAGACCTTAAGAGCACTTTCCAGGACCCGGATGGCCGCGAGCCCAATCGCACCATTGAACTGCACCTTACCGGTCATATGGAAAAGTTCGCCTGGTCATTCAACGGCATCAAGTTCTCTGATGCTGAGCCTTTGCGCCTCAAGTATGGCGAGCGGCTGCGTATCACCCTGGTTAACGACACCATGATGACCCACCCCATCCACCTCCACGGCATGTGGAGTGACCTTGAGGATGAGGACGGAAACTTCATGGTGCGCAAGCACACGATCGACATGCCACCTGGCACTAAGCGCAGCTATCGAGTAACAGCTGATGCGCTGGGGCGCTGGGCCTATCACTGCCACCTGCTATTTCACATGGAAATGGGCATGTTCCGTGAAGTACGGGTTGATGAGTAAAGGAGACGGGTTATGAGTACATATCTGAATCGTAAGTCGCTGATCGGTTGCGCCCTTGCCATTGGCCTGTTGGGTGGAGTGCCGTTTGCACTGGCAGGAGAAAGCAGCGGTGAGCATTCCCATCCCGCTCCTGCATCATCAACGGACAAGCCAGAGCCAACGCAAAAGTCCAAGACCAATGAATCCAAAACCGATCACGGTTCCATGGACCATGGTTCGATGGATCACAGCAAGATGAGTAATGAGTCGATGGATCATGACAAAAAAACCAAAAAAGCGGATTGAGATCATGACCAACAAGCTTTTACGTCCGACCCTGATGGTGCTGACGGTTTCAGTCAGCACCGCTTTTGTTGGCTGGGCCAACGCCGCTGAAGTGATGGACCCGTCGATGACCATGTCCTCGGGAACGGAGTCGAAACCGGCGGTGCCTCAAAAGTCGATGCCCGCCAAAGACGGCCAGATGGATCATTCCAAGATGGACCATGGTTCTATGGAGTCTATGGAGTCTATGGAGTCTATGGAGTCTATGGACCATAGCAAAATGAATCATGGGCAAATGGAAGGCATGGATCACAGCAAAATGAATATGGATGCCGGGGCGACCAGCACGAGTCGAACTCCCATTCCCGTATTAACAGATGCTGATCGTAAAGCTGCTTTTCCGCCTGTGGCAGGCCATGGTGTTCATGACAAAAGCCTCAACACGTTCTTTCTCCTTGATCAGTTCGAGTATCAGGACGCTGATAACGGCAGCGCCCTGAGTTGGGATGCAAAAGGCTGGATGGGTGGCGACATTGATCGTTTATGGCTGCGGTCTGAGGGGGAGCGTACCAACGGTGTGACTGAAGACGCCGAACTCCAAGCGCTTTGGGGGCACTCGATCAGCCCGTGGTGGGATGTTGTAACCGGCGTGCGTCAGGATTTTAAACCAGGCTCGCCGCAGACTTGGGGCGCCTTCGGCATCCAGGGCATGGCCCTCTACAACTTTGACGCTGAAGCCACCGCTTTCATCGGTGAGAACGGCCAGACCGCCGCTCGGCTAGAGGGCGACTACGACATTCTGCTCACTAATCGCCTGATTTTGCAGCCGACAGCCGAAATGAACTTTTACGGGAAAAACGATCGTCAACGCGGCATTGGTTCTGGTTTGGCCAATACCGAAGTGGGTTTGCGGTTGCGCTACGAGATTGTCCGGGAGTTTGCTCCCTACATCGGGGTCAGCTGGAGTCGCTCCTACGGCAAGACCGCCGACCTCGCTAGCGATGAAGGCGAAGATACGAACGAGGCGCGATTTGTCGCCGGTATTCGGATGTGGTTTTGAGTACCTGACATGAAAAGAACATTGAAAACATTGACTGCTGCCGGTGCGGTCGCCGCAATAGTAGGTGCCGGCGTGGTGTATTTTGGTGTGATTAATGTTGGGGCGGATGATCCGCATTCCGAACCCGTTTACGCACTTCTGTCCACTGCTCGGGATCGCTCGATAGCAGTGCGCTCACGCGACATTGAAGTTCCCGACCTGAGCGATGAAACTCTTATTCGTGCAGGTGCGGGTAACTACAACTCAATGTGCATTGGCTGCCACCTCGCTCCGGGTGTCGCAGGAACCGAGTTAAGCAATAGCCTTTACCCTGCCCCCCCCAATCTTTCAAAACTGGGGGTTGATGGAAACCCTGCTGCAGCTTTCTGGATCATCAAGCATGGAATCAAATCCACAGGCATGCCCGCTTGGGGTAAAAGCATGGCCGATCCCTACATCTGGGGAATGGTCGCTTTTCTTAAGCAACTTCCCACCCTGAATGCAGAGCAATACACCGCTCTAGCAGTCAGCAGTGGTGGTCATCAACACGGCGGCGGCGAGAGCAAAATGCATAACCATGAAGGTGAGCATGAGGGTCAAAAGGGGGCAGCCTCTGCACATCATGATGCGGGGGCAGCCGAAGAAGTTGCCGACGCAGGCGACCATCATGACGAGAGGAACAGCGCCCACGCCCATGAGGTTGCCGCAGCGCCTTTTCAGGATGAAAGTCCCGAACACGCCCATTCTCAGGGTACCGAGGCTTCACATGACGCGTCTACAACTCCTGTCGCGCAACCACAAACTCATCCCCATGCTGATGGGAAGGAGCATACCCATGCGAAATAACATTTATCGGCCCGGACGGATACTTCACCTTGCTGCATTCGCGGCTCTGTTGATCAGTTCAACTGGTCATGCAGCAGATTCGCTGACGATCGACGTCCATCGTGATGCTAACTGTGGATGCTGCAAGAAGTGGATGCAGCATCTTGAAGCCAACGGCTTCACCGTCGTTGATCATGTAGAAACCAACATGAGCGCGGTCAAGCAGGACCTGGGTGTTGTTCCGCGTCTCTCGTCATGCCACACCGCGTTGATCAACGGAAAATTTGTTGAAGGCCACGTGCCTGCTGAGCAAATAGTTGCTTTGAGCAAACGCGATGACCTTCTCGGGATTGCTGTGCCGGGCATGCCGGCAGGTTCGCCTGGTATGGAGGTCGGTGGCAAGCAGGATGCTTATCAGGTCATCGGTCTGAGCAAAGCAGGTACCGACCAAGTGATCGCTGAGTACCCGGCAAACTAGTTTTCAAACTTTCCTTAATTCTTGCGTGGTCCGTGATCATGCAAACAACGTGTGCTCTTACTACGTTGTGCTATCAGCAGTATGAGCGCTACCGCAGAAAAAATTGCTCCGGCATAAAACGTCATTGCTGAACCATAAGTTTGCCAAAGTAACCCCGCAATCCCGCTTGCCAGCAACATGGATACACCACTCACCAGGTTGAAAATCCCGAAAGCGGTTCCTTTTAGTTCTGCCGGTGTCGTGTCAGCGACAAGGGCAGCCAGTAATCCCTGACTGAATCCCATATGAAGTCCCCATAGGGCGACGCCGAGTATCAACATTGAGACGGACTCGGCGCTGGCTAGAACCAGATCGGACAGGATCAGCAATATCAACCAGACCCCGAGAAGACTTGTGCGGCTGACACGGTCAGAGACCTTCCCCACAGGGTAGGCCGAGAGCGTGTAGAACAAGGCCATCACCACCATCACTATCGGCACCCAGGTTGCAGACAGTCCTGCTTGCTGAGCGCGCAAGACCAGGAAGGCCTCGCTAAAACGTGCCAGGGTGAACAATGCGCCGATTATCACCACCCACCAATAAGCCGGCGAAAAGCTGTAGAGCAGTTGTGGCCGTATGGGTGAACGAAAGCGCTGAGCTGACGGCTCATGTTCGGACTCATCGACGCCAACAAAAATCAGACTGACCGCTACCAACGCCGGTATCACCGCGATCCATAACACCAGTGGAATGTTTTCACTGAAGGCATACATCAGGCCGATGGCTACTGCTGGCCCGAGGAAGGCCCCTATCGTATCCATGGATTGACGTAAGCCGAAGCAAGCGCCACGGATCTCCGGTGGCGATACATCAGCGACCAGGGCATCACGTGGAGCGCCGCGAATACCTTTGCCAATCCGATCCAGAAAGCGTGCGGTGAACACCATTTCTGCGGAGTGGGCCAGCGGAAAGAGCGGTTTGGTGAGTGCTGCCAGCCCGTAACCGAGCAACAGCAGGCCTTTGCGTCGTCCGAAATAATCGCTGATGGCGCCTGAAAAGACTTTAACGATCAGGGCCGTCGCCTCCGCAATACCCTCGATCAGCCCCAGGGTGATCATGCTGACGCCTAGAGAACCCACCAGATACATCGGCAGCAGGCTATGAACCATTTCTGAAGACAAGTCCATGAACAGGCTGACGAATCCTAACGCCCAGACCGTACGGGGGATGCTACGTGTCGCAATTGTCTGGGACATATTCCAGTTTCCTTGGCTATCGCCCGCATCTGCCGGGTTCTACCTGACAGATTCGTAATTGTATAGCCCATTACCAGCGACTAGACTCCCTCGCATGAAACGCTATCTGCGGTGTTGCCTTATTTTTCTGATTAGCCTGGCGCTTCCCCTGAGCGGGATGGCGGGCATTCAGTCACCAACAGAACCTTGCCCGATTAAAACGACGGGCATGACCATGATGGGTGATATGAACCAGGACTGCTGTCACGAGATGAGCAGCTCCACCGATCACGGCAAAACCTGCAAACCTGGCCAGGAATGCAGGAGCGCCAGTCTGCTACAAGTGTCGTTTGGAAAACCTGCCGCCCGTTTGTCCAGCCAGCAAATGCTGACAATCTTCAGCGTCCTCCTCCCTACTCAGGCCCCGTCCGGGGTATGGCGACCGCCTCGCGCTTGATTCCTGTACCACACTGAGCCTCATCCCGCCCTGGCGCGGGATGGCATATCTGCGCGCGAGCCCAAGAGGCGCGCAGTGGATCATCACAGGAATCGTGAACATGAATTCCAAGTGCTACTGCACCGGTTGGCCCCTCGTGGCTGCCCTGGCGGCAAGCGTGCTGGCATTGCCGAGCCTTGCTGCGCCGCTGACACTCGATGAAGCCTTGCGGTTGGCCGAAAGCAATGCCCCGTCGCTGGCCGCCCAAGCGGCCAAACTGCAAGCCGCCAGCAGCGCCGCCATTCCAGCCGGCGAACTACCCGACCCGAAGCTTCTGCTGGGCGTACAAAACTATCCCATCGGCGGCCCTGACCGCTGGCGCCTTGAACAGGATTTCATGACCATGCAGATGGTCGGCGTCATGCAGGAGGTGCCCAACCGTGACAAGCGTAGGGCGCGAATCGAAGTGGCCGAGGCATCCGTAGATCGCGCCGCGGCCGAAGGCCGTGTCGAGCGACTGAACGTTCGTCAGGCCACGGCATTGGCCTGGATCAGCAGCTACTCCGTCGAGCGTAAAGAGGCGCTGTTTCAGGATTTTTACCGGGAGAATCGTCTGTTGGCCGAAACCGTACGGGCGCAGATCGCCGGTGGTCGTGCTCAACCTGCCGATGCAGTAACGCCGAAACAGGAGGCGGCTCAGTTGGCGGAACAACAAGACGATCTGATCCGCCTGCGGGCCCAAGCCAGAGCGGCTCTCAGGCGCTGGATAGGTCCGGCCGCCAATGACCAGCCCGTTGGCAGCTTGCCCAAATGGCCCATCGATGCCTCGGGTTACCCTCATAAGCTGCAACATCACCCTGCACTAGCGGCATTCACGCCAATGACTCGCGAAGCGCAGGCCAAGGTCCGTGAAGCCAAGGCGGAAAAGCAGTCCGACTGGAGTTGGGAACTTGATTACCAGCGCCGAGGCCGTCAGTTCGGCGACATGGTCAGCGTGCAGTTCACGTTCGACCTGCCACTGTTCCCCGACTCCCGACAGAACCCGAAGATCGCCGCCAAACACGCTGAACTGAATCAGTTGGAGGCCGAGCGCGAAGCTCTCGTACGTGAACATACCCAGCAACTGGAGGACGATCTGGCCGAATACGAGCGTCTGAACCGTGCCGTGCACCGCAGTCAGGAAAGCCTGTTACCCCTGGCCAAGGAAAAGGTCGGGCTGACCATGGCCAGCTACCGCGCCGGTAAAAGCGACTTGGCGGCTGTCATCGCTGCCCGACGTGAACTCATCGAGACCCGCCTCAAGCAGGTCGACTTCGAAGAACAGCAAGCCCTCACCAGTGCTCGCCTGTATTTTGCTTATGGGGACGCCAATCAATGAGCGCTCAAATCTGGAAAGGGGCTTTGCTGACAGGACTCTCGATTGCCTTGGGCGCGGCCGGCGGTTACTGGTTCGCTCAACAGCGCGTGCCTGATAGCACAGCCGAACAGGCCCCTAAAACCCAAGACGAACGCAAAGTACTGTATTGGTATGACCCGATGTCCCCGCAGCAGAAGTTCGATAAACCCGGCAAATCCCCCTTCATGGATATGGAGTTGATGCCCCGCTACGCTGATGCTGCAGCGGACAGTGCGGCCATCAGTATCGACCCAAGCCTGACCCAGAATCTCGGCGTGCGTCTGGCCACCGTCACTCGCGGCGTGCTTGCTTCCAGTCTGGAAGTCGTCGGTGTGCTGGCATTCAACGAGCGGGATATCGCGGTGATTCAATCGCGTACTGCTGGCTTTGTGGAGCGGGTGTATGCCCGTGCTCCAGGCGATGTGCTCAACGCCAATGCGGCTTTGGCCGATATCCTGGTCCCGGAGTGGGCCGCTGCTCAGGAAGAGTTTCTCGCACTCAAACGCAGTGGCGATGCGGACTTGCTGGCGGCAGCACGCCAACGCTTGCGCTTGACCGGGATGCCAGCGACGCTGATTGCTCAAGTGGAGCGAAGCGGCAAGACCCAGCCGGTCCTGACGCTCACCAGCCCCATAAGCGGTGTGCTGCAAGAGTTGAATGTACGTTCGGGTATGACCGTGGCGGCCGGCGAGACGCTGGCTCGAGTCAATGGCTTGAGCAGCGTCTGGCTGGCAGTGGCCGTTCCAGAGTCGGAGACTGGATCGATCAACATGGGGCAAGCGGTCGAAGCACGTCTGCCAGCCTTTCCAGGAACAGTGCTCAAGGGCACGGTCAGCTCGATTCTGCCCGAAACCAATCCCGACAGCCGAACTGTGCGTGTTCGGGTCGAACTCCCCAACCCTGATGGGCGACTCAGGCCGGGTATGACGGCCCAGGTGCACCTGAATCGTTCGACCGAACAAAGCGTTCTGTGGGTGCCGAGCGAGGCAATCATTCGCACCGGTCGACGGGTCCTGGTGATGCTCGCCGAAGACGCTGGTCGTTACCGACCCGTAGAAGTGCAACTCGGGCAGGAAAACGAAGGCAAGACGGTGGTATTGAAGGGGTTGGAAGAAGGTCAGCAGGTAGTCAGCTCTGGACAGTTCCTGCTCGACTCTGAGGCCAGTCTCAAGGGCATTGTTGCGAGCACGCTGGAAATGTCACCACCCAGCCCAGCAGCCTCCAGCTTTCATGAGGCGGATGGGCAGATCGTCGAAATCAATAACCAAGACGTAACAATCGCCCTTGGTCCGTTCAAGACGCTGGGCATGCCTGGTATGACTATGACCTTCCCATTGGCTGACCCTGCTCTCAAGCAAGGACTCAAGGCGGGCGACAAGGTTCGAGTTGCGGTGAGCCAAACCGATGATGGATTGCGCGTTGAACGCCTGGAAAAACTAGGGGGCCAGCCATGATCGCCGCCCTTATCCGCTGGTCAGTCGCCAACCGTTTTCTGGTACTGCTGGCCACGATCTTCGTCACGGCCTGGGGCGTTTGGTCGGTTCAGAGCACGCCCATCGACGCATTGCCAGACCTTTCCGATGTTCAGGTGATTATCCGCACCCCTTATCCGGGACAAGCGCCGCAAATAGTTGAGAACCAGGTGACCTATCCGTTGGCTACCACCATGCTCTCGGTGCCGGGGGCCAAGACCGTACGCGGCTATTCTTTTTTTGGCGACAGCTTCGTGTACGTGTTGTTTGAAGACGGTACCGATTTGTATTGGGCCCGCTCGCGGGTGCTGGAATACTTGAGTCAGGTCCAAAGCCGCCTGCCGGCTTCCGCGAAACCGTCCTTGGGACCCGACGCCACAGGCGTGGGCTGGATCTATCAGTACGCACTGGTGGATCGCAGTGGCGGACACGACCTGGCGCAACTGCGCGCCTTGCAGGACTGGTTCCTCAAGTTCGAACTCAAGACCCTGCCCAACGTTGCAGAAGTGGCCACCGTGGGCGGCATGGTCAAGCAGTACCAGGTGCAGCTCGATCCACTGAAACTGGCCAATCTGGGCATCACTCAAGCAGCGGTGACCGAGGCTATCGGCAAGGCCAATCAGGAAACCGGTGGTGCGTTACTGGAGATGGCGGAGACCGAGTTTATGGTGCGCGCTTCCGGTTATCTGAAGACACTCAACGACTTTCGTGCGATTCCGCTCAAGCTGGGTGCGGGTGGCGTACCAGTGACCCTCGGCGACGTGGCGACGATCCAGCTGGGGCCGGAGATGCGTCGCGGCATCACTGAACTCGACGGCGAAGGCGAGACCGTCGGCGGCGTGGTGATTCTGCGCAGCGGCAAGAACGCTCGCGAAACCATTGCCGCGGTTAAAGCCAAACTTGACGACCTGAAAAGCAGCCTGCCGGCCGGGGTGGAAATCGTCACCACCTACGACCGCAGCAAACTGATCGACCGCGCAGTGGAAAACCTCAGCTACAAACTGCTCGAGGAGTTCATCGTCGTCGCGTTGGTTTGTGGGATATTTCTCTGGCACCTGCGTTCTTCCCTGGTGGCCATTATCTCTTTGCCGGTGGGGGTGCTCATTGCCTTCATCGTCATGCGGCATCAAGGAATCAACGCCAACATCATGTCCCTTGGCGGGATTGCCATTGCCATCGGCGCCATGGTCGACGCCGCCGTGGTAATGATCGAGAACGCTCACAAGAAGATCGAGGCTTGGCATGCGGCCCATCCTGGGGAGGAGTTGAAGGGCGAACGTCACTGGCATGTGATAACCGAAGCGGCGGCGGAGGTGGGACCGGCGCTGTTTTTCTGCCTGCTGATCATCACCCTATCGTTCATCCCGGTGTTCACCCTGGAGGCTCAAGAGGGTCGTTTGTTTGGCCCATTGGCCTTCACCAAGACCTATGCCATGGCAGCGGCGGCCGGGCTTTCGGTAACTCTGGTGCCGGTGCTGATGGGCTACTGGATTCGTGGTCGAATCCCCAAAGAGGACCAGAACCCGCTGAACCGCTGGTTGATCAGGATCTATCAACCGGCCCTGGATGCGGTGTTACATCGGCCCAAAGTCACCCTACTGATCGCGTTAATGGTTTTCCTCAGTGCGTTGTGGCCGATCTCTCGCTTGGGTGGCGAGTTCCTCCCTGCGATGGACGAGGGCGATTTGCTCTACATGCCTTCGGCTCTGCCGGGGTTGTCGGCGCAGAAAGCGGCGCAGCTGCTGCAACAGACCGACCGCTTGATCAAGACGGTACCCGAAGTCGAACACGTTTTTGGTAAGGCTGGTCGTGCCGAAACCGCGACCGACCCAGCGCCGCTGGAGATGTTCGAGACCACTATCCAGTTCAAACCACGCGAGCAGTGGCGTCGTGGTATGACCCAGGAAAAGTTGGTGGAGGAGCTGGATCGAGTGGTGCGCGTCCCTGGGCTGACTAATATTTGGATACCCCCGATCCGCAACCGCATGGACATGCTCGCCACCGGGATCAAGAGTCCGATCGGAGTGAAAATTGCCGGCACCAACTTGACGGAGATCGATGTGGCCACCCAAGCGGTCCAGCGCGCGGCCCAGGACGTGCCCGGGGTCAGTTCGGCCTTGGCTGAACGATTGACGGGCGGCCGCTACATCGATGTGGATATCGACCGCAAAGCCGCAGCCCGCTACGGGTTAAATATCGCGGATGTGCAGTCGATCGTCGCCGGTGCTATTGGTGGTGAAAACGTTGGTGAGACCATTGAAGGTCTCGCCCGCTTCCCAATCAATGTGCGTTATCCCCGAGAGTGGCGTGATTCGCTTGGCGCACTGGAGCAACTGCCGATCTACACCCCGTTGGGGAGCCAGATCACCCTTGGGATGGTGGCTAAGGTCAAGGTCAGTGAAGGCCCGCCGATGCTCAAGAGCGAAAATGCCCGACCTTCCGGATGGGTGTATATCGACGTGCGTGGCCGGGACATTGCCTCAGTGGTTGCTGATCTACGTCGGGTTGTGAGTGAACAGGTCAAGCTGCAGCCAGGCATGAGCCTGAGTTACTCAGGGCAGTTCGAGTTTCTTGAACGAGCCAACGCACGGCTCAAGCTGTTGGTGCCAGCCACTCTGTTGATTATTTTCGTGCTGCTGTACCTGACGTTTTCCCGATTCGACGAGGCGTTGCTGATCATGGCTACCTTGCCGTTCGCCCTTACCGGTGGGGCGTGGTTCCTCTATCTACTCGGCTTTAACCTGTCGGTGGCCACCGGCGTCGGTTTCATTGCTCTGGCGGGTGTGTCTGCCGAATTCGGCGTGATCATGCTGCTCTACTTGAAAAACGCCTGGGCCGAACGTGTAGAGGCCGGCGACAGTACCGAGCGTGGGCTAATCGCAGCAATTAGCGAAGGAGCCGTGCAGCGGGTGCGACCCAAGGCCATGACGGTGGCGGTCATCATTGCTGGCCTATTACCGATCCTATTGGGCAGCGGTTCCGGTAGCGAAATAATGAGCCGCATCGCTGCGCCCATGGTCGGTGGCATGGTCACCGCGCCCTTGTTGTCCCTGTTTGTCATCCCGGCAGCTTACCGCTTGATGCGCCGCCGGCGCCTCGCTGTTGAATCCACACTCTCGCAAGGAAGCGGACTATGACGTGATCGTGTTCACCACTGCTACACGGCTCCTGGTTGCATGCGCAATATCATCCAGCGGTCTATCGCCAATCACCAGCACGTGATCTTCGCATCCAGCGCTGTGCAACCACCGCACATTGCTGTGCTTGACCCAGGCGTGTTGCCAAGCGCTCCAAGCGCCAACATCTGGGGTGCAGGATTGGCTTTAAGCAGAGCCTACTTCAAGAACTTCAGCCGCCGGGTTCCCTCTTCATTGACGTTCCCCTGCCGAGAAAGAGTTTTCAGATCCGAACCTACTTCCAAGATCGCAATGAACTTGCCAATCTCGCAGCCCTAGGGTGCGTACTGAGTTCAAAGTGTAAAATCAAAAAGGTACTGGTCAGTGCCTTTCAGGCGGCTGTGGCACTGGTTAACGCCGCTGAATGTCCATTGGGTGTTGGCGCTGCATCAGCTGATCGATCATCATCTGCTGCTTGCCTTATCAAATTCTTCGACATTGACGGCTGGTTGCTGAGCTCGGGGCATGGGTCCTTCAGTGCCTTGCGCGGCCAAGGCCCAGGCTGGGGGGAGCGATACGCCTATCAGAAACGCGTGCGCCCATGCTGGGCGCAATCGAGTAGGAAGCGGATTACACCCGCCGTCCTCTCACACCACCGTACGTACGGTTCCGTATACGGCGGTTCAGGTTACACAGCTAAGCCGATTTATCGTATCCAGTATCGAGACCAGCCCGAGTCGGTCCCACAGCTTCTTCGGCAGCGCCTGATTCATATGAGGCGCTCCCGAGTTCCACCATGGGCCGCTTCCATTGACGCCAGACGACACAACGAAGCTTGTGACGCACCAGCCGTCCAGTTCCTCAAGTGGCCGTTTGCTTTGGCTCAGCTTGAAGTAGCCCGCCCAACCACGCAGCACGGGGTTTATCCGCTCGATGATATTCGCCATCTTGTGGCCCCGCGCTTTACGTAGCCGCTCTCTGAGTCGGTCGCGCAAGCGACCTAGACTCATCGTCGCCACTCTCAGCTTCGGTTGCTGATGCCAGCTCATCCCGTAACCCAAGTAAGCACACTTCCAAGACCCGGCAACTCGGCTCTTGTCCCGGTTCAGCGTCAGTTTCAGGCGCTGATTCAGGAAGCGCTCAACCGAGTTCGTTGAGCAGGATGTTCGACAGCAACGGCGAGAGCGGGCCGCCTTGCGGCGCCCTACGACGTAGCGTTCCGTGCAAGTATTGGGCTTTGACGATTATGGCCGTCTTACCCCGCTACGCCGCCTCATCCGCTTCCTGTTCGTCAGGCCAGCATTTTGCCTCGGGCTTCCTTCAGATTCGCAGTCACCCGCGACACCCTTGCCTTTGGCTAACACTTCCCCTTGCCGGGTGTGTAGAGGACTTTCACCTCCAACTCACCAGCGTGGCCACCACAGCCAAACTGGTTGCGCTTGCGCGCAACGCGCCATGCCTGGCGCACCATAAAAAAAGGCGCCACAAGGGCGCCTAAGCCGCCTCCCACCAAAGGAGTAACAAGGAGACGGGTTGTACCTGGTGAGCGAGCATTGCTAATGCTCGATTTAGAGAATTTGCAGTGGGTGCTCCACAATCAGACGAATCTCATCCAAGTTAGATTCAACGTCGGTGGCCCGTGTCGTTGCTGGGTGCTCGCGGAATGACATGTCTTTCAGAGAGCCGGTTTGAATGATGTATTTAGCCTCGACGTCATGCTCCCAACGCTTCTGGTCTTGCAATGGCGCCATCAGCTTCTCGGCGCATATAGACGCTGTTTGCATTCGAGTGCCTGGACTGACCGTTGCGGAAGTCGCGGTTGAAGTAGAGATTGCGGTAGAGAGTGTTAAAACTACTCCCCTCAATGCCTATGGTTTTTGCTCAACGGCCACTGCAACCTGCCCCATATTCATGCCAAGGGCAATAAGGGAAAGAGACGTTCCGTCGGCGATAATTCCACATGAAAGATAACTGTAGCGTGACCTGAAAATTACTTTTTTGTCAGCGATAAGTAAGGCGCATTGGATCTGCAACTAGTTTCCTTTTTCGTTTCCGGTGTTTGGCTTTTAAGCGATCAGCTACCATGAGGACAGTTGCTGCCCAACACTTGGTACTCGATGGTGTTGAGCTTGCCATTGGAGTCTTCGTAAGTCATGCGAGAACGGACCAGCCCACAATAATTAGTGGCTGGAGTCCTGTTAACCATTTTTACAACATCAAGGTCCAACCCATACTTATAGTGGACAATTTCAGGCGCATCTTTACCGTTGTTGATGGCATATTGCTCCATTGCGTGCTGGTTCTCTTGCATCGTCCGATTGTAGACGCGATCCCCTCCGCCTTCAGCCCTGACTGCGAAGGAAGCTACCGCTATTGCAATAGCGATGCCTGCACTCAATACCTTCATGATTTTCTCCTTGAAATAACTAACTTGTAATTAGATAGTAGCAAGTGATGCCTGTCAAAAAGCTGCCGCTAACGTTACTTATGTGTCAGGCATGATATTCGCGCTGTCAATGTCTCTCCTGACAGTTCCCCTGTTGTGGTTTACGCTTCGTCAGCTATATAGGCTCGAATGGTGCTTCACACCCGTGCGCAACGAAATGCTAACCAACTAGAAGCTGACAGGAATGTAATCTTAATTTCAGTCGACTGTCCGTCAAACGTGGTCTAGGGTGAAATGTGTGCCTCTGGGTATGTGCTTATTTGAGCGTTGTGATACAGCATTTTGCTCGAATTACGCTTGGTAGGCTTGGGGCTTGGGGCAAACACCTTGAGGCCGAACATTTTCGCCTAATGATCAACTGGATCAACTGCGCCGAAAAATCTATTAGACGTCGGCCAGTTTTTTGTTGAGCGGTTCCGTTTCTACTACCTCGTGTGCGGGGTTTGCGCCAAGAGTTGCGAACGGTCGGTGGGGGTATGAAAGATTGCGTCAGGGCCTGTTGTGAATGCGCACAGCGTTGCCGAGAAATGGTTGGCACTCAGGGTTGGTCAGCCCCCATGCGGTTCAGAAATAACAGTTTCCGTGTTCGGGGGGCAATGGCCAACCCTCCGCCCCTAGCAGGAGATTCACAATGTCACAGTCTATCAAGCACAACAGTTCTAGCCGGTTCACTTTGTTGATGAGGGCGGTAGCGATGGTTGTCGCGGTAATGGCAGCAGCGCCGACGTTGGCCAATGCCGCAGAACCCGCGAAAAACGAAACGATGCCGATGCCTTCCGAGCAGATGGATCAATCGAAGATGACGAAACAAATGGGCGGCATGTCCATGACCGGCGATGTAGATTATGACTTCGCGGCCAACATGCGCATGCACCATCAGATGGCAGTTGAGATGTCGCAAGCCGAACTCAAGAACGGAAAAAATCCGGAGATGCTTCGTATGGCCAAGGACATAATTGCCGCACAGAAGAAGGAAATCGCCGTATTCGACCAGTGGATTAAAGCGAATAAAAAACCATGACTATGGTGATGCCAAAGTCTATCAGTGCGCTGCATTTTTGACAGAAACACCCGCGCCGGTTGAAGGAGAATCTAGTGAAGCACGACCACCTCCAGCACAACTCCGAGCCACCTGGATTCTGGAGCTCGCGCTACTTGATAGGTCTGATCGTTTTTGGCGCCATTGCTGCGTATTTCCTGCTCCGCGAGCATCGTGCCCATTTCTTCGGAGCATTACCGTTTCTGCTGTTGCTGGCGTGCCCGCTGATGCATTTCTTCATGCACGGCGGCCATGGTCACGATCACGGAGACCCGTCGACCAAAGCCCCCCCAGGATCATCGCAGCCGCCAAAGATTGGAGATTAGCCATGCACGACACCCCGGACTACGGACTGTGGACGCTCGTCGTCCTCAATTCGGCTATCTTCATCATGTTCGCGTTCAGTTTCTTCAAGCCTCAGACCGCGCGCGACTGGCGCACTTTCGGGGCGTTCGCAGCCTTCATAGTCGCTCTGTTCGTCGAGATGTACGGCTTTCCGTTGACCATCTACCTGATGTCGGGCTGGCTTCAGACGAAGTTTCCGAGCCTCGACCTACTGTCCCACAATACCGGCCATCTCTGGTCGACGTTACTTGGTGAGAAAGGCGATCCGCACTTCGGTGTGCTGCACATCGCCAGCTATGTCTTCCTCGGCTTCGGCTTCTATTTACTGTCCAGCGCGTGGAATGTCCTGTACCACGCGCAGCAGCGCAACAGTCTCGCCATCTCGGGCCCGTACGCGCACATCCGCCATCCGCAGTACGTTGCGTTCGTGCTTATTCTGCTGGGCTTTCTGTTCCAGTGGCCGACGTTGCTGACCTTGTTGATGTTCCCTATTTTGCTAGTGATGTATGCGCGACTGGCTATCACAGAGGAGGCCCAGATGCGTAAGCAGTTCGGCGCGGAGTTCGAAGATTATGCGGCGAGGACGCCACGCTTTCTGCCGTCGCCGCGCAAGCGGCTATCGGCCACCTGAAGCGATGTTGCCTGAAAGCACGCGGGCACTCCTTTAACTCCGTTTATCCGGCGGCTATGGATCAACACCTGAATTGCATTAGCAGGTTCAACGATGCAGGCAAGCAACTTCCTCATCGCGACTATATTACTCGGGCAAGAAGAACAAGCTCGTCGAGCCGGATCGGGACATCGTATTCGAATTCACGCCCCATTGCGTCGACGCGGGGAAACTGGCGCGCTGATGTCTGCCCCTCAGGAGCGAACATGAAAACAAGCACCTTCGAAGTGGGGGAGTTAATCTCCACCCTGAGCGCGGCCGGCGTCCACCGACAGATCGCAATGCTATCGGGTGTTCATCATGTCGAAGTGAACTATGTGGCCGGCAGTGCCACCGTGCACTTTGACGAAGCGAAAACGTCGCATAAAGAGATCCGCCAACGCATCATTGACTGCGGCTACCATTGCCGGGGTGAACTCGTTCCCGCTCACCTCTGCGAGCCTACAGATCACAAGACCGCAGACGCGCATAAAGGCTACATGGCGCAGGGTGGTAGCAAGGGACATGTGCCGAAGGAAATGGACCCGGGAAGTGATCCCCGTGCCGGCCACAGCGTCAAACCCGCGCAACCGATGAGCGACATGACGCACGATATGGGGCATGCACCCGGCATGTCGATTCAGGACATGGCCGACGATATGCGTAATCGCTTCTTCGTTGCCCTATTGTTCGCGATTCCTGTCTTCCTATACTCGCCGATGGGCACAATGTTTGGCGATTTCGAAACTCCGTTCGACCTCAATCGGAAGGTGTTTCTGTTCGTCGCCGCCACTGGCGCGATCGCCTATCCGGGTTGGCCTTTCTTCATCGCAGCCTGGCGTGCTGCGCGCAACCGGGTGGTCAACATGGCGACCCTGGTTTTACTCTCGGTCGGCACTGGGTATGTGTTCAGTGTGGGGGCCACCTTCCTCTACGAAGGTGAGGTGTTCTACGAAGCGGCAGCGGTGCTGCTGGTCTTCATTCTACTGGGCCACTGGCTTGAGATGCGTGCACGCGCGGGTGCCTCAGATGCGATCCGCGCCCTTATGGATCTGGCCCCGTCGATGACCACGGTGCTACGCGCTGGCGTAGAGACCGAGGTGGCCACCTTGGAGGTGCTGACAGGCGAGACGGTCATTATCAAGCCGGGCGACAAGCTTCCGGTTGACGGCGAAATCATCGAAGGTACCTCTGAGGTCGATGAGTCTATGCTGACCGGCGAATCGATGCCCGTGAAGAAGACTCTTGGTGATGCCGTTATTGGCGCCACGATCAATAAGAGCGGTAGCTTCCGCTACAAGGCTACCAAGGTTGGTGCCGACACGGCGTTGGCCCAGATCGTCAAACTCGTTCAGGAAGCCCAAAACTCCAAGGCGCCAGGGCAGCTACTCGCTGATCAAGCCTCGCAGTGGTTGGTTCTGGCAGCCATTGTCATTGGTTTGCTCACTTTCGGCGTGTGGTTCTGGGTCCTGGGCCAGCCACTGCTGTTCGCGTTGACGCTAACGATCACAGTGTTCGTCATTGCCTGCCCCGACGCTCTAGGCCTGGCCACCCCGATGGCCATAATGGTAGGTACGGGGCTCGGCGCTATGAACGGTATCTTGTTCAAAAACGCCGCCGCACTTGAGAACGCGACCAAGCTCACCATCATCGTTTTCGACAAGACTGGCACTCTCACACTCGGGCAACCTGATGTGGTAGAGATGGTCACCGCCCAGGACGTCACCGAGGCTCAGTTGCTGGCTACCGCCGCGGGGGTAGAGAAGTTCTCGGAGCATCCCTTGGCGTTGGCGGTGCTCAAAAGATTGGGGACCTCCCAGGCCGAGGTCGCGACGGGATTTACCAACATTGATGGTCAGGGTGCTCACGCGATGATCGGCGGTGAGAAGGTACTGCTCGGCAATCTCAAGCTGATGGAGTCCGAAGACATCCCATTGCAGGCTTTGGCCACAGAAGCCATCCGACTCCAGGGTGGGGGCCGCACCGTGGTATATGTCGCTCGCGCCGCAAAGCTGATCGGCCTAATCGCGATCGCCGATGCCGTGCGGCCAACCTCCAGGGCGACGATCGCCAAGTTGCAGGAGCGCGGCGTAAAGGTGGCGATGATTACCGGCGATAATCAAGCCACGGCCGATCGCATCGGCAAGGAACTCGGCATTGATATAGTGCTGGCCGACGTGCTTCCAGGTGAGAAAGCATCCAGGCTTAAGGCGCTTCAAGAGCAGGGGCACAAAGTTGGCATGGTAGGCGATGGCATCAACGACGCACCAGCCCTGACCCAGGCCGATGTGGGTTTCGCGATCGGTGCCGGCACCGACGTAGCTATGGAAAGCGCGCAGGTCATTTTGATGAAAAGCGACCCGTACGATGTCGTCGGTGCTATAGAACTGTCACGTGCCACCCTGCACAAGATGCATCAGAACCTGTGGTGGGCGGTTGGTTACAATCTGATCGCCTTCCCGCTGGCAGCCGGCGTCTTCTACCCGTTTACTTTATCGCCAGAAATTGCAGCATTATCGATGTCGGGCAGTTCGGCCGTCGTGGCAATCAACGCTCTGCTACTCAAACGGACCAAGCTCGCCGGTATCAAGCGTGTACGGCCACAAAAAATTGTACCTACGGCCGGCGCGCAGCCTTCCCTCGGCGTCTCGTTATAAACCAGTCGATCTGTTCCACGGGCCGATTATGCCGCAAGGAGGTAAAACGAACTACCGAAGTCTAATAAGTACCCCTTAGTCATCGCAACCCAAACATGGCAAGAATATTGCCGAAAGACACAACAGTCACAATGTTGCCCGGTTTAACAACCCGCTAACGTGGAAAAATAAAATGCGCAAATTATGGGTCATCCTGGCAGCGCTGGTTGCTCTAAACCTAAATGGCTGCGGCTACAATACCTTCCAGAGCAACGACGAGCAAATCAAAGCGAGCTGGTCTGAGGTAGTAAACCAGTACCAACGGCGGGCGGATCTGGTACCTAATCTGGTCAATACCGTCAAAGGTTATGCCTCACATGAAAAAGAAGTGTTGACGCAAGTGACGCAAGCCCGCTCTCAGGCGAGCGCCATACAGATATCGCCGGAGGTTCTCAGCGATCCGGCCGCCTTTGCCAAGTTTCAGGCTGTGCAAGGCCAGCTGTCCGGAGCGTTGTCCCGATTGTTGGCAGTGAGTGAAAACTATCCACAACTAAAAGCTGACGCCGGTTTTCGCGATTTGCAGGCGCAACTGGAAGGTACCGAAAACCGCATTGCCGTGGCGCGCAACCGCTACATCAAGTCAGTGCAGGAATTCAACGTCACGGTACGCTCGTTCCCCTCCAATCTAACGGCGATGGCATTCGGATACAAAGAGAAGCCTAATTTCACGGTAGAAAACGAAAAAGAAATCGCTAAGCCGCCCGCAGTAGATTTTGGGTCGGCGCCTGCTGTTCCCCCAAGCGGATCTCAGGGAGCAGTCAAGTGACGACGATGCGCACGACAAGCGCAGCGGCATTGTTCGCCTTTGTGCTTTGCTGGTCTTTCCTCGCGGGCGCTCAAGTCGCAGTACCTCCTCTGGCCGGGCGGGTTACCGACCAGACCGCTACGCTCACCCCAGAGCAGCTGGCTGGTCTAGAGCAAACTTTACGGGCGTTTGAAGCCAAAAAAGGCAGCCAGATTGCACTTCTCATTGTCCCCAGCACCCAGCCGGAAACAATTGAACAATACGCTTTGCGCGTTGCGGAGCAATGGAAGTTAGGCAGAAAAAAAGTGGATGACGGCGCAATCCTGGTCGTCGCCAAGAACGACCGTGCGCTTCGCATTGAAGTAGGCTACGGGCTTGAGGGGGCACTCAATGACGCCACCAGCAAGCGCATAATCAGCGAGATTATCACCCCGCGCTTCAAGCAAGGAGACTTCTACGGGGGCATTGCTGCCGGGCTCGACCAGATGATCCGGGTAATTGATGGCGAACCGCTGCCTGCCCCCGACGCACAAACTATCGGCGGTGTTACAGATATTCAGCAGTATGGGCCGCTCGTTTTTATTCTTGCGCTCGTGATCGGCAGTGTTCTGCGCCCCGTTTTGGGCAGATTTCCAGGCGCGCTAGTCACTGGAGGGGTTGTGGCCGTTATCGCTTGGTTGGTGGCCGGCGCACTGTTCATCGCGTTGGGTGCGGGAGTGATGGCACTCTTGTTCACGTTGGTCGGTGGCGGTATGGGCGGATACGGCATGGGGGGGCATCGTGGAGGATTCGGTCGAGGCGGTGGTGGCTTCGGCGGAGGCGGAGGCGGGTTTGGCGGTGGCGGCGCATCGGGGAGATGGTAAACATGAATATCAAACGCATTCTGAACCATCTTGTTATGACCCACTGGCAGGTCAATCGGGCATTTCCCCGCGAAACGTTGATCGTGATCGAACAAGCGATCAAAGCCAGTGAGGCTGCACACACCGGAGAAGTCCGTTTCGTTGTTGAGGGCGCCCTGGATAGCACACCGCTTTTCAAGGGCCAGTCCGCGCGCGAGCGCGCTGTCGATGTTTTTTCGCAGTTGCGTGTATGGGACACCGCTTGCAATAACGGTGTGCTGATTTATCTATTGCTCGCTGACCGGGACGTGGAGATTGTTGCCGATCGCGGGATACACGCGAAAGCAGGCACTCAAGAATGGCAAAGCATTTGCCTCCAGATGGAAGCCGCCTTCAAACAATCCAATTACGAAGGCGGCGTAGTCAGCGGTGTTCAGGCGGTTACACAGCATTTGACGAAACACTTTCCCGCTGCCGGCGGTGACCAGAATGAATTACCAGATAAACCAATGGTTCTCTGAGGAGCCCTTATCGTTGAGTGCCGACCAAAAAACTCAAGCACGCTCAGATGACGTGGTTAGATCCAAAGCAATCCCCGAATCAAGTAATCCGGAGCAAACTGATCTGCATACAAATGTGAGCCACTGACGGGAGACTAAGAACGTATTACAACGATGTTTGTATTCCCTATCATGATAAGGAGTATCACCATGCAAAGTGAAACGTTGAATGTAACCGGTATGACGTGTGGCGGCTGTGCCAGCAATGTGGCGAACGCGCTGAAAGCAATTCCCGGAGTTGATGACGTAGTAGTGTCGCTCTCGACCGGCGAGGCTGCCGTGCGTTATGACGAGCAACTCACCTCTCTCGACCAACTGAAATCGGCCGTGAAAGGCGCGGGCTATGGAGTGAATGCGGCCAAGGCCACGCCCAATCATCAACCCAAGGGCGGTTGCTGCAGTTAACTCGCCCCTATGATGCTCAGACGTCGGACCGCAGGCATGACTCGATGGCCTGCGGCTACATGAGGGCCACTAGCGCGCGCTCAGCACGTTTGCCCGTAGCGACTACGGCCGCGCTTATGCTCAGCGTGTTCACTGTGTCGGTTGGCTTCGGCATCGTGCTTCCGCTTTTACCCTACCTAATTGAGCGGCTGTTGGGAGCTGAAGGTGATGCAGCGCTAGTTTCCCAGCACACCGGGTTACTGACTGCTGTCTACACTCTCTCACTTTTTCTGTTTGCGCCCATGTGGGGCCGACTTTCCGACCAGCGCGGCCCGCGTGGTGTACTACTTGTTGGACTTCTCGGCGTTGGCGTAACCATGTTGGTTTTCTCTTTTATTGAGAGTCTCGTCGCTGTTTACGCCGAGCGCTTCATAAGCGGTATGTTTGCCGCAGCGGTGACGCCCGTAGCAGCGGCTGTATTCGGCAACGTCACGACGACTGAGCAGGGACGGGCCCGTCGGCTTGCGTTCGTCAGCATGACAGGGATTAGCGGCTTCCTGCTTGGACCAATGCTGAGCGTGTTCGTAACGCGTTTTGCCGCCGATACCTTCAGCCTCGCCTTGCCGGCAGGATCGATCGCGGTTCCGCTCGCGGCGACGGGACTGTTCGCCTTTCTAGTGGCCGCTGCAGTTGCGTTTTCAGTACCAAGTATCGAAGGACTTGGTCGGTCAAAGCAGACATCTAATACCTCGGCCAATCAAAAAGCATGGCTTGTTCCAAAACTCCTCATCCTCACTTTCATCGTTTCGGTCGGCGTCGGGGCCTTCGAGGTCGGGCTCGCACTGCGTGGCAAACAGGAACTAGGTTTGAGTCCATATCAGATTGCGCTGATGTTCACCGAGTGCAGCTTGGTCATGTTTGGGGTGCAAGCAATCGTATTCTCACCCTGGTTTAAGCCGGCCACGACCCGCTGGCTCATCGCACCCGCCCTCTCCGTGCTGGCAGCTCGATTGCTCCTCGTCCCTTGGGCATCTAATTTTATGTTGATGCTGGTCGTGATCGGTGCGGTCGCTGTCAGCGCCGGCATCCTGTCGCCGATCCTCACTTACTGGATCTCAGCCAAGGCTGGCAGCGCGCAAGGCTGGGAACTCGGCAAGCAAACGGCAGCGTCCAGTCTTGGGACAACCTTAGGGTCGGCGGTCGGTGGAATCCTCTACAGTACTGACTTTCTGCCTGGTGCCTCTTTCATTCTGAGCGCGAGCCTCACAGCGCTTGGCTTCTTGCTAAGCCTTGGGTTGCCGCATTTACTAATGCTTCCTAATTTATTCTCTTGTTTGATATCCGAGGGATCGAGCAAGCAAAAATGAGAAATATAGAGCGTTAGATTTCTCGAGGGATGAAAAGTACGGATGAAAGAGTTCCTTTTAGTCGTTCTGCAAGAGGGCGCTAGGCAGCCTTGGCTGCTCCGCGAGTCTCTCAACGGCTACGTCTTGCTTCTACTCATGCGCCGTTTCAAACAATTCGAACCGTGGGCAAGCCGAAGATCAACGTAAGCGCTCCATAAACCCCACCAACTTCAAAATGGGTGGCGTGCTCAGCTGGATGATGCCGGCGGAGCCGTGACTTGTGGCCGCGTCTTTTCCATCCAGCTTTTCAACTGGGCCAGCACCGGCAGGCTGTGCTCGTAGCTTCGCCTCGACGAACTTGCGCCGCGCGTGCGCCCAGCAGGGGCATCGCTCGCCACCTGAGCGAGCGTCAACAGAACGTTACTTTTTCGAAATACTTCACAACCACTGATCAGTCAGTCCGATTTTTTTGACACTTCCCCGATACGCGGTCATAACTTTTGCGCTCCGGTGGGTCATAACACGGTGGTCGTCGATGGAATATTGGCGTCTAGCGAGTTTTTAGCCTAATGCGGAGATAAGCTCATGATTTTCAATGTGCAAAATTTTGGCGCCAAAGGAGATGGCATCACAGACGACACGGCGGCGATACAAAGTGCGATTGATGCGGCGTCCGCTGCAGGCGGTGGGCAGGTGTATATGCCGACCGGAACTTACATCGTTTCGGGAGGTGAGGAACCCTCCGACGGCTGCCTGATGCTCAAGAGCAACGTCTACCTGTACGGCGACGGCATGGGCGAAACCACCGTCAAGGTGGCTGACGGCTCCGACACCAAGATCACGGGTGTCATCCGCTCGGCCTATGGCGAAGAAACCCACGATTTTGGCGTCAGCAACCTCACCATCGACGGCAACCGTGACAACACCACGGGCAAGATCGACGGTTGGTTCAACGGCTACATTCCCGGCGAAGAAGGCTACGACTCCAACGTCACCCTCGACAGCGTCGAGATCAAGGATTGCTCCGGGTACGGTTTCGACCCCCACGAGCAGACCGTCAACATGGTCATCAAGAACAGCGTGTCCCACGGCAATGGCCTGGACGGCTTTGTTGCTGACTTCCTCAGCGACAGCACCTTCGAAAACAACGTCGCCTACGACAATGACCGCCACGGTTTCAACGTCGTCACCAGCACCCACGACTTCACCCTCACCAACAACGTTGCCTACAACAATGGCGGCAATGGCATCGTGGTGCAGCGCGGCAGCGAGGACATCCCCTCCCCCAGCAACATCACCATCACCGGTGGCGAGGTGTACGGCAACGGCGCCGAAGGGGTGCTGGTCAAACTGTCCAGCGACGTGACCGTCAGCGGTGTCGACATTCACGACAACGCCAGCGCCGGGATCCGCATCTACGGCAGCAACCACGTCGAGATCATCGACAACACGCTCAACAACAACTCACTGGGCGGCGCTGTACCCGAGATCATCATCCAGTCCTACGACGACACCCTGGGCGTGTCCGGCAGGTACTTCAACGGCAGTGATAACCTCATCCAGGGCAATATCATCAGCGGCAGCGACCTGTCGACCTACGGTGTTGCAGAGCGCAATGAAGACGGCACCGATCGCAACGCCATCATCGGCAACACCATCAGTCACACCAGTAAAGGTGCCACGCTGGTCTATGGCGACGGTAGCTACGTCAGCGCCACGGTGCCGATGACCACCGTGCAAGGCACGGCTGGCAACGACACCCTGTTGGGCAGCGCCGCCAGCGAGATTTTCTACGGCGCAGCCGGCAACGACACCATCAATGGCGGGGCCGGTGGCGACATTCTGGTGGGCGGTGCAGGCATCGACAAACTCACCGGCGGCACGGGTGCCGATACGTTCCGTTTCATCGCCCAGTCCGACAGTTACCGCAACGCAACCGCCAGCTTCGATGACACCCTTACCGACTTCGACGTCACCCAGGACAAGATCGACCTCGCCGGCCTCGGCTTCACCGGCCTGGGTAATGGCCGTGGCGGCACCTTGCAGGTCAGCTACAGCGCCAGCAACGACCGCACCTACATCAAGGACTATGATGCCGACGCCAGCGGCAATCGCTTCGAGCTGATTCTCTCGGGCAACCTGACCAGCACCCTGACCGCCAACAACTTCATTTTCAATCGGGTGGTCACCGGCACCAGCGGCAGCGACTCGCTGTTGGGCAGTGATTCGGCCGACACCTTGCTCGGCCTGGCGGGCAACGACAGCCTCAGTGGCGGCGCGGGCGACGACAAAATTGACGGCGGCGCCGGCATGGACACCCTCACCGGTGGCACCGGAGCGGACACTTTTGTGTTCTCCAACCGCCTGGACAGTTATCGCAACTACAACACCGGCGGCGCCAACCTTGGCGACCTGATCACCGACTTCGATATCACCGCCGACAAGATCGACCTCTCGGCCATGGGTTTCACCGGCCTGGGGGACGGCAAAAACAACACCGTGTACCTGGTGCTCAACACGGCCGGCACCAAGACTTACATCAAGACCCTGACTGCCGACGCCAGTGGCAACCGCTTTGAAGTGGCGCTGGATGGCAATTACCTCGACAAGCTGACCAGCGCCAATTTCGTCTTTGCCACTTCGCCAACGGTCAACCATGCGCCGGTGGTGGCAACGGCGTTGCTGGATCAGAGCGCCACTGAAAACACCCCGTTCAGCTACGTGGTGCCGGCCTCCAGTTTTACCGATCCGGATAACGACAGCCTCAGTTACACCGCCAAACTGGCCAATGGCAGCGCCCTGCCCGGTTGGCTGACCTTCGACGCCGCCACCCGCACCTTCAGCGGCACACCAAGCGACACTGCATCGGGCACTTACTCCATACAGGTCACCGCGTCCGATGGCAGCAATGCAACCGTCAACGACAGCTTTACCCTGGCCGTACAGGACGTACCCGCCGCACCCACTGTGATCAATGGCACGCCGAACAACGACACGCTGACGGGCACCGCTGCCAACGAACAACTGTTCGGTGGCGCCGGTAACGACACCCTTAATGGCGGCGCCGGCAACGACATTCTGGTCGGCGGCACCGGCGCGGACAAACTCACCGGCGGCGCGGGTGCCGACGTATTCCGCTACACCTCAAAACTCGACAGCTACCGCACCGGGTCCACCAGTGCCAGTGACCAGATCCTCGATTTCGATGTGGCTGTCGACAAGATCGATGTCTTGGCACTCGGCTACACGGGCCTGGGCAATGGCCTGAACGGCACGCTGCAAGTGACCTACAGCGCTTCGAGCAACCGCACCTACCTCAAGGATCTCACCGTCGACGCCAACGGCAACCGCTTCGAAGTGTCGCTGGCGGGCAACCTGGTGAACAGCCTGACGGCGAGTCATTTTGTCTTCGCCGACCAGAACACCCCCAGCAATGTAGCGCCGGTGGTGGCCATCCCCCTCCTCGACCAGAACGCCACCGAAAGCACGCCGTTCAAATACGCTGTGACCCACGACAGCTTCACCGACGCCAACCAGGATGTGCTGACCTACACCGCGACCCTCGCCGACGGCAGCGCCCTGCCCGCATGGCTGAGTTTCAACGCCACCAGCCTGACGTTCACCGGCACGCCGATCAGCACGGCGTCCGGTAATTACAACGTACTGGTCAAGGCCGCCGATCCTTCAGGTGCGTCGGTCAGCGACAGCTTCGCCCTGGCGGTGGCCGATGCGCCCGCCAACACCATCACCGGCACCAACAACGCCGAAAGCCTCAACGGCACGGCGGGCGCAGACCTGATCCTCGGCCTCGGTGGCAACGACACAATCAAAGCCGGCACCGGCGCGGACATCGTCGACGGCGGCGCTGGACGCGATTCGCTGTACGGCGACGACGGTGCCGACACCTTCCGCTACACCAACGTACTCGACAGTTACCGCGACTACGACACCGGCGGTGTCACGGCGACCGACACGGTCTACGACTTCACCGCGGGCGTCGACAAGATCGACGTTTCAGCGCTGGGCTTTCTCGGCCTCGGCGATGGCAGCAATGGCACGCTGTACATGACCCTCAACGCGGCCGGCGACAAGACCTACATCAAATCCGCCGAGGCCGACGCCGATGGCAATCGCTTCGAAATCGCCCTCAACGGCAACTACCTCAACACCCTGACCGCCAGTGATTTCGTGTTCGGCGAGCGCGCCCAGCAAGACATCCTCTACCTACCCACACTCGGCCAATCCAATGCGCGCCTGCTGCGCATGACGGAGGACGACGATCAGTCCGGCACCTCGATGCTGGTCAAAGACCTGGACCGCTACACCCCCTATGACGTGCGCAGCCAGTTCACCGACGCCGATGGCAATGGCATTGACATCGCGGTGGGTGGCAGCACGGTCAATGGCCTGTCGACCCTGGGCGCCGAGCAACTCAAGTTGTGCTGGTGGCTGACCGACACCAACCAACCCGGGCCTGCGCTGTTGCGTGCCGTGGCGTTGCTGCAGGAGCAGCTCACCGAACTCAAATCCATTGATAACGTCACCATGGGCATCATCTGGGGCCAGGGCGAGGAAGCCGCCCAGGAGATCGCCCGCGCCACGGACAAACCGGCGGCAGCAGCGGCGTACAAGGCCGCGACCCTGAACGTGTTTGATTACCTGCATGCCCAGTTCGGCAACTTCAGCGTGTACATGATGGAAACCGGTCACTACGAGCAGGACGCGGCGCGTGCCCGTGGTTATTCGGAAGAGAAAATCGCCTCCATCGTCGAGGGTGTCGGCTATGTCCGCGCCACCCAAGAGGCCATCGCCGCCGAGCGTGCTGACGTCAAGCTGGCGGTGGACTACACCGACCTGCCCTTGCGCTACGAGGTTGATCCGCTGGTGTACCCGGACGACGTCTGGCACCTGCACGAGGAATCGGCGGAAATCGTCGGCCAGCGCCTGGCCGATTACATTGCCAATGACCTTGGCTTCCAGGGCAACCCCAATGACAACAACAGCGTGCAGGCCATTTTCGACAACGCTCAGAACCAGGGCGGGATGATTTCCGGCACTGATCAGGCGGATACCTTGGTGGGCAGTTCGGGCAACGACACACTGGATGGCGACCTGGGCGCCGACACCATGACCGGTGGCGATGGCAGCGACACTTACTATGTCGACAACGCCGACGACACCGTGATCGAGACCAACAGCAATGCGGTGCCCGGAGGGATCGACAGCGTGCACAGCAGCCTGGCGGCCTACACCCTCGGCAACAACGTCGAGAATCTGTATGTCGACAGCGCTGGCGCCGCCAATGGCACGGGCAACGCGCTGGACAACACGCTGTTCGCCGGTGCCGGCAACAACGTGCTGGACGGGCGCGATGGCAATGACACAGTGTCCTTTGAGCGTGCCTCGGCGGGGGTTAGCGTAAACCTCTCGACGTCAGCACAACAAAACACCGCGGGTTCGGGGCTCGACACCTTAAAACTCTTCGAAAACGTGAAGGGAAGCGCCTACGCCGACAGTCTGTCGGGCAACAGCGCGGCGAACGTTCTGAACGGTGGTGCGGGCAACGATACGCTGGTAGGTGGTTCGGGCGATGATCGGCTGATCGGTGGTGCAGGCACCGACAACCTCACCGGTGGCACGGGCGCGGACACCTACGCGTTTGGTGCGCTGTCGGACATGGGCGTCGGGGCTTTACGCGATGTGATCAGCGGTTTCAAAACCGCCGAGGGTGATCATCTGGATTTCACCAGTCTGGACGCCAATCCGCTGACCGCCACCCTCGACGCCTTCATGTTCATCGGCAGCAACGCCTTCGACCCCACCAACGCCACCGGCCAAATACGCTTTGCCGATGGCATCCTCTACGGCAGCGTCAACGCCGACGCCACCCCCGAGTTCGAATTCGAAGTGGTGGGCGTCAAGGAGCTGCAGGCCAGCGATTTCACAGCCTGACCTGATGAGGCGAGGGGATTGATCCCCTCGCCACAGCGGGTACACAAACCCGGATGCACACCGAACCATAGCGGCAACGGTGGGGCATGCTCATTCCTCTTTGAAGGCCGCAAGCAAGCGTTCACGCAAAGGTTTCATCAGGTAATTCATCAAGGTGCGTTCCCCCGTCACCACCGTGACATCGGCGAGCATGCCGGGGCGCAGCAGCAGGCCGGCGGCCTGCAGCGAGGCGACGGTGTCGGCGGGAATTTCGACCTTGGCGGAAAAATACGGCTGGTGCGTCTGTTCATTGATCAACTGGTCCGCCGACACCGTAGTCACCGTGCCGGTGACGGTCGGCGTATCCACCCGTTGCAGCGCGGTGAAATGCACATGCACCGGCAGACCCGGGCGCAACTTATTGGCCATCAGCGGCTCGAAACGCGCGGTGATCGCCATCGGCGCATCCAGCGGCACCACCTGCATCAGGGTTTGGCCGGCCTGCGCAACGCCCCCGACCGTATGAATGCTCACGTCCATGACCTGCCCGGACGCCGGCGCACGGATCGCACCGTTGTCGACTTGAAACTGCAAGGCATGAATCTGATCGGCATAACCTGCCGCCTCGGCAGAGACCTCGCTGAGCTGGGTTTCAGCATCGCGGCGAAATTCCTGCTGCGCCTGCAAAGCCTTGAGCCGGCTTTCGTTGATCGCCTGGCGAGTCCTGCCGACATCGCCCACTCCAGAGGAAATCTGTCCAGCCAATTGGGCAGCGTTGCGCTCGGCCTCGAAGAGTTTGTTGCGCGGAATGTAGCCTTCAAGGGCCAAATTACGCAGGCCTTCCAGCTCCTGCTGCTGGAAGCGCATCTGCGTATCGTAGTTACGCTTGACGCCTTCGTAGCCGAGCAATTGCTGCTGCAATGCCGCGGCTTCGTGTTCGATGATCTGCAAGCGACTGCCCAGCTCTGCACGGCGGGTCAGAAACAACTGGCTCTGCAAGGCCATGGCAGCCTTGACCCGCGGCTCGTCGGCGCGTTCCAGCAGTTCAGCGGGCCATTGGATCTCGGCTGAGCCCAAGCGCTCGGCCATCAACCGCGCCTCGACGCTGCGATCGTTGAGCAACTTACCCAAGGTCACGTCCAGTTGCGACTGTGCCTGCACTGTATTGAGCTGCACCAGCAACTGCCCTTGGGTGACGCGGTCGCCATCGCTGACCAGCAGCTTTTCCACCACCCCACCAACCAACGACTGCACAGCCTTGCGTTCGCCCGCCACCACCACGGTGCCGCTGCCCACGACACCCTGGTCGAGCGGCGCCAGGCTTGCCCAGAGCAGGAAGCCGCCCAGCGTCAAGACCAGGAAAGCCACGCCATAGCGAGCAGCCCCCCCGGCGTCGGTACTGGCGCGGGGCTGCAGTGTGGTGCCGCGCACACTCAGTCCCTGCTCGTTGTACGTTTGTGCCTCTGTGGTCAGATCACGCATCTCTGCCAGCCTCCCTGACCGCGGCCGGTCTTGGCCCCGGCCTCAATGCCTTGAGCACCCGATCCCTTGGACCGAATGCATGTTGAGTGCCGTCCTTGAGCACCAGGATGTGATCGACCACCGCCAGCACATTAGGCCGGTGGGTAATCAGCACCACGGTGCTGCCAGCAGCCTTGAGCGCATTGATGGCCTGCACCAGCGCCAGCTCTCCGGCTTCATCGAGATTGGAGTTGGGCTCATCGAGCACGATCAGCGACGGGCGCCCATAGAGCGCGCGAGCCAGACCGAGGCGTTGCTTTTGTCCACCGGACAAGCCAAGCCCGCCGGGGCCCAGCGGCGTGTCGTAACCCTTGGGGAATTTCAGGATCATCTCGTGAATGCCGGCGTGACGCCCGGCGGCGATGATCTTGTCGGCGTCCTGCTCGCCGAAGCGAGCAATGTTGTCGGCCACACTGCCGTCGAACAGCTCGATGTCCTGCGGCAGGTATCCAAGGTGCGGGCCCAGGGCGTCGTGGGACCATTGACTGATCTCGGCGTCGTCCAGGCGCACCGACCCGCCCATGGCCGGCCATACCCCGACCAGCGCCCTGGCCAGCGTTGATTTACCACTGGCGCTGGGGCCGACGACGGCGAGCACATCACCTTTGACCAAGCTGAAATTAATGCCCCGCAGGATCGGTTGCGAAGCGCCGGGCGGGCCGACATACACCTGCTCCAGGCGCACCGCGCCGGTGGGCGGTGGCAAAGGCATGCGCAGGCGCTCGCGCGGATGCTGGGCAAGCAGTTGGCTCAGGCGCTGGTAGCTCTGGCGGCCGGAGTTGAATTGCTTCCACGAGCCAATGGCGATTTCCACGGGCGCCAAGGCACGCCCCAGCAGCAGCGACATCGCAATCATCATGCCCGCCGACAATTGGCCCTCCAGCACCAGCAACGCCCCCAGGCCCAGGGCCAGCGACTGTCCGGAGATGCGCACAAAACGGGTCGTCGAAGTGATACGCGCGCTGCGGTCGCTAGCATGGGACTGGGCGGCAATGATGCGTTGCTGCAGCAGGCTCCAGCGCTGGCGCAACGGCCCGAGCATGCCCAAGGCCTGGATGACTTCGGCATTCTGTAGCGTGCTGTTTACATAGATCGACGACTGCACGCCTAGGCGATTGGCTTCGCCCAGGCGCGTGCGAGTCGCTAACTCGCCCCACAGCGCCAGGCCGATCAGTACCAGCGCCAGAACCAGCGTCAGCACGCCGAACCAGGGATGAAAGATGAACGCCACCAGCACGAAGATGGGCAACCACGGTGCATCCATCAAGGCGATCAGGCCCTGGCCAGTGATCAACTGCCGCAGCGTCGCCAGATCGGTGAGCACCTGCGCCGGGTTGGCGTTGTGCTCGCGCAGGCTGCGGGCGAAGGCGGCGTCGAAAACCCGCTCGCCCAAGGCATCGTCCAGCCCCGCGCTCATGCGAATCATCACCTCGCCGCGTGCCCACTCGATCAGGGCGCTGAACATAAACAGTCCCAGGGCGATCAAGGTGAGCATGAACAAGGTGGTTTCATTGCGGCTGGTGAGGACCCGATCGTACACCTGCATCATGTAGAGCGAAGGCACCAGCACCAGCAGGTTGATCGCGCCACTGAACAGCGCCAGCGACCAGAACACCCGGCGATAGCTTAATAAAGCGGCATCAATGTCATGACGCGGATCGAGAAGCAAACCCATAGAGTGTCGCTCGCAAATGGAATAGTCGGTCGAAGACGCAATCCATCGCGAGCTTTTGCCCTGAGGCATTGGAGAAAACACTAAACGTAGGCTGACGTGCCGCTATCAGAGACGACCACGTCGCTACCGCCAATTACTGACAACGTGACCACGGGTTAGTGCTGGTTCGACGGGCTGGGGTTTCATGTGGGTGACGGGCGGGAATGTTGCATTCATTCGGAATGGGGCACGAAATCTCATGAACATTCAACATTGCTCATACGTTAAATGATGCATTGGAGTCCGCCCGTCCCTTCCAGATGCTCACACCGCCCTCAGTTGCTGAAGAGGGTCTAGGATGCGATGAATGGCGAGCTTGAATGGGCGCCCTTCGTCACTCACGCCATGCCGCTGGCGCGAATGATCTACCGGCCTGGTGCACGGCCCCAGGCACTTTCGTCTGACACCCTGAAACGGAGAAGCCAACGTGAGCACCTTGAAACTTCACCCCGCACTGGACAATGGTATCCAACCCGCCGCCGCGAATTTCACAGGTGGTACCCTGCAATGCCTGTGTGCGACCGACAAAGTCGAGGTCAAGATCGACGCACAAACCCTGCATAACCACGCGTGTGGCTGCAGCAAATGTTGGAAACCGCAAAACGCGACATTCGCCGTCATTGCCGTAGTACCTCGGGATAAGGTCAGCGTCACTGCCCACGGCGAAAAACTGGCAATTGTCGACGAAAGCGCCGCCATCCAGCGCCACGCCTGCAAGCAGTGCCACACCCATCTCTTCGGGCGCATCGAGAACAAGGACCATGCGTTTTATGGCCTCGACTTCGTCCACACCGAGCTCTCTCCCCAGAGCGGATGGGCTGCGCCGAGCTTCGCAGCGTTCGTGTCCTCCATCATCGAAACCGGCACACCGCCAGCGCAAATGAAGGCTATCCGTGAGCGCCTGCGCTCGATCGGCCTGGAGCCCTATGATTGCCTGTCCCCGGACTTGATGGACGCACTGGCGACTCATGTCGCCAAACAGAAAGGCCTGCTCCCCGCCGCTTGATTGATCGGCCGCCGCGGTTTCTTCGCCGGACCGCGGCCCGGTTCACCACCAACATGTAAAACGCCGCTGTTATGGGTACTCGAAGGCACCCTTCTCTGAGTCACATCCCGAACCAGCACAGGTTGAAGGATTATTAAATATTGAAGATAGAAAGAAAGTTCAATTACTCCTAAAAGAAACACTTATTGCATCATGACAATATACAGGCGTCATTTCAGTGACTATCATAACCCTCACTCCTGAAAACCAGGCCTTTAACACGCAAAGCGCGACCGATATAACCAATGAGTAATTCATTCGCGCCGACGAATGGATATAAACATAAATAATATCGTTATAAACCATGATGTTAAGATCGCCACAACAATCAAGACAAACTTTCCAAGATTTACAAAAAACTAGAAAAGACCGGCTACAAAAATAAAAGTTTCAAACCCTTATCATTAAAAAAAATAACGCATATAACTCTTTAAAACATTCACCATCGATGCTAATAATCCGGCCGGTTCCGGGTTGAAGGCGACGCACCACCTCACATTGAAGTGAATATCTGATCTCACGCTGATGTCCCGGTCTTTACTACATTCAAATAACGCTGGCGTGCTCAAGTTTCAATAAAACTTGGGCCGCTGTTGTGGGCGCACTAAAACTGCGCAAGGAAGACATCATCGCTCGCCATCATTCAAGGGTTAAAATCCTTTCAATCTTCGGTACCCGTCCAGAAGCCATCAAGATGGCGCCTTTAGTCAAAGCCCTCGCTGCAGAACCTGGCATTCAATCGCAGATCTGCATCACCGGCCAACATCAAAGCATGCTTAAACAGGTGCTGGATCTGTTCGACCTCAAGGCCGATTACACCCTCGATGTGATGACGCCGCACCAGTCGCTCAACTCCTTGACCGCGGCGCTTTACGGGGCGATTGACCCCGTGCTGGAAATGACCCGCCCGGACCGGGTGCTGGTACATGGCGACACCACTTCGGCCATGGTTGCCTCAATGGCGGCGTTCCATCGACGCATTCCGGTCGGTCATGTCGAAGCCGGGCTGCGAACCGGTGATATCTACAGCCCGTGGCCGGAAGAAATGAACCGCCGCTGCATCGATCTCGGTGCGGACATGCTGTTTGCGCCGACCCACGAGTCGCGCCAGAACCTGCTCGACGAACGCCTCCAAGGTCGCGCCTTCGTGACCGGCAATACGGTGATCGACGCGTTGCAGATGACGGCGCGGCGCATTGAGCAAGACGCTGACCTGCGTGCAAGCCTGGACCGGCAGTTCTCGTTCCTGCAAACCGGTCGCAAGGTTCTGCTGGTGACCGGGCATCGCCGGGAAAACTTCGGCGAAGGATTCCTGGATATCTGCAAGGCCTTGAGCCATCTGGCGCGGCGCGCTGATATCCAGATCGTCTATCCGGTGCATTTGAACCCCAATGTCATTGGCCCGGTCACCGAGCAGCTGGGCGATCTGCCGAACGTGCACTTGATCAAGCCGCTGGACTACCTGGCCTTCGTGCGCCTGATGCAACGTGCGCATGTGATCCTCACCGACTCCGGTGGCGTGCAGGAAGAAGCGCCCTCCCTGGGCAAGCCCGTGCTGGTCATGCGTGAAGTGACCGAGCGCCCCGAAGCTGTCGCGGCGGGCACTGTGCGTCTGGTCGGTACCTCGCCGGACTCGATCATCGCTGGCGTCAACGCATTGTTCGATGACGACCTGCTGTGGCGTCGCTGCTCCCAGGCTGCCAACCCTTACGGCGATGGCAAGGCCAGTGCGCGCATCGTCGATGCCCTAATGGGGCGCCCGGTCGATGATTTCGTCATGGCCGGACAGCCCTTGCCCAAATTCCTGAACTACCCGTCAGCGGTGCCTGTGCCCGAGAAAAATTGCCCGGCTTTTACCTCTCAATAAACCAAACCGATCCTCTCCCTTATCAGCTCGAGATCTACCTGAATGAAGTCTTCCGTTGCCATCCATACGGGTGCGCTCAGCGCCCTTGCCTGTGGCGTGAGCCTGCTCGCGCTCATGCCGACCTTTGCCTTGGCCGCGGACAGCCCGCTCACCCAGGCGATCAACCGGCTCAACGCCGACACCCGACAAGAGCGTGAGATCCGCTTGAGCGATCTGGGGATCGATGCACCGATCATCCTCGGCTCCACCGATGCCCGACGCGACCTGTATCTGCCGGTGCCGGCGGGTGTGCCACTGACGGACGCGACCCTGAATTTCGACGCCAGTTACCTCAATGGCGAAGGCGGACGCAACACGCTGTTGCTGTCGCTGGACGGCTATCCGGTACGCGCCGAAGGGCTCAGCGAAGCCCAAGGTGATGCCAGCGCCACGCTGGGCGTGGACAAGCAAGCGCGTGACAGCGGCTCGCTACGCCTGGGGATTGCCTGGTCGTCGATCGTGTCCCGCGTGTTGTGCGAAGACGAGCGTGCCATCGGCAACGTGTTGCGTATCGAACCGGACACCCGCCTCAATTACAGCTACGACGCCAGCCAGTTACAGGACGTCGGTGCTGCCTGGACGGCATTGCCTGGCAAACCGGGGATCATGGTCGCGCCGGGTACCTTATCCGCCGACAGCTACGATGCGGCCTGGCGTCTCGGTGTGGCACTGGAGCGGATTGGCAAGCACAGCCGCATCCTGCCCTTCCCCGCCGTGCAAGACAGCGTTGACCTGACTGGCCTGCGCATCCCGGCCGAACTGCAGACTATTCCAGCGTTCGCCAGCCTTAACGGCAAAGGCTCGCACGTTCTGGCGACCCCGGCGCAAATCGGTGCACTGTTGATGTTGGGGCAGACGCCGAACGTCCAGGCGGATCTGGCCATCAACGACCCGCAACTGCTCAAAGCCGTCAATGAATCGCTGGATGCGCTGCAGAGTCAGATTCAGGGTCTCGACGCGACGGCAGCCAATGCCTTCACGCAATGGCGTGAGCGGCATATCAATGCAGGTCTGGCCGCCACCGGCACTGACAACGTGCGTCTGGCATTGCTGGGCACACGTCCGGTGCTGATGATCGCGCCGCAAGCGACCGGCAAGGCATTGGCCCTGTTCAGCTCGGCCTGGAACACACTCGCACGTAGCCGCCAATTGACGGTCAGCGAAGCACAGATGCCATTGAGCGCCGACGGCCGCGTGGCCCTGTCACGCCTGGGCGGCAACCCCGGCGCCATCGACGTGCTGGCCAAATCCGACTGGAGCACCTCGTTCCCTCTGGGCAGTGTGGCCTACGACGGTCGCCTGCCGGTGAAGGCGGTGATCGATGTGTCTGCCGCCCCCGGTGCCTCGGACACCGCGCCGGTGGCCTCGCTGTTTCTCAACGATTACCTGATTGGCGCGCAACAGCTCGTGGCCAACGGTGAACAGCAACGCATCGAAGCACGTATCCCGCGTTACGCCCTGGGTTCGAAGAACGTGCTGCGCGTGTCGTTCCAGCGTCAGCCGGTCAGCGATCGTTGCCTGGAAACGCCACAGGCCTTCCCGGTCTCGGTGCGGCCGACCAGCCACATCGTGCTGGAAAAAACCGCGCTGGATGATGACTTCTCGGGCATGGCTGCGCGCTTTGCCATGGACACGCAAATCCTCGTTCCACAGGCCTACCTCGAGCATCCGGCGAGCAGCTTGCCGCAGGTGATTTCGGTGGCTGACGCCGCCGGTGTTTCGCCGCTGCGGGCGCAACTGAACGTCAGCGCCGACCCAAAGGTTTCGGTCACGCCGGACAAGGCCTTCCTCGCCTTCGAGCTGCCGATCAAGGACAGCAAGGAATCGGTGCAGGTCGATGATCAGGGTCGCTTGCGCATCAACCACAAGGATCAGATGTTGTTGGACATCCATCCCCTCAACCACCTGGCCTCGTTGCAGGTGGTGGACGCCGGCGGCCAGCAGGGTCTGGTCTATCGCGCCCTGGGCAATGACGCGCCACGCTTCGCCAAACAGATTCTGCTGACCCGCGGCGATGTGGCCATCCTCGGTGACAACGGTGTACTGACCACCTTCGACACCCAGGATCCAAGTGGCAGCCAATTGATCGACAAAGAAGAACCCAAGGGCCTGGACGCCTGGCGCAAGCCGTCGCTGTTGTGGCTGATTCCGGGTGGCATCCTGTTGCTCCTCATCCTGTTGCTGGCTGGCCGTAGCGCCCGTCGCAATCGCCAGTAACGGAAACTTTCGATGACGTCGCTTTATTGGCCCTACTGGCTGGCCCACTACTACAGCTTCCTTGAGATCTCGACCATCGTGGTCGCAGTGCTGATCCTGATCTCCAGCCTGGACGATCTGTTCATTGACCTGTGGTACTGGTCTCGCCGCCTGTTTCGCAAGTTCACCGTGGATCGCAAATACCGGCCGCTGACCGCCGAGCAACTGATGGCCCGGGATGAACAGCCGTTGGCGATCATGGTTCCGGCCTGGCTGGAATATGACGTCATCGCACCGATGATCGAGAACATGGTGTCGACCCTGGATTACCAGAACTATGTGGTCTTCGTCGGCACCTACATCAATGACCAACGCACCATCGATGAAGTGGAACGCATGCGCCGGCGCTACAAGCAGCTGCATCGCGTGGAAGTCCCGCATGCCGGCCCGACCTGCAAGGCCGACTGTCTGAACTGGGTGATCCAGGCGATCTTCCTGCACGAGAAAACCCACGGCATGACCTTCGCCGGCGTCGTATTGCACGACAGCGAAGACGTACTGCACCCGATGGAATTGCGCCTGTTCAACTACTTGCTGCCGCGCAAGGACATGATCCAGTTGCCCGTGGTTTCGCTGGAGCGCAACTGGTACGAATGGGTGGCCGGCACCTACATGGACGAATTCGCCGAATGGCATGGCAAGGATTTGGTGGTGCGTGAAAGCATGACCGACACGGTGCCGTCTGCCGGGGTCGGCACCTGCTTCTCCCATCGTGCGCTGCGTGTACTGGCCGGGGAAACCCAGAACCAGCCGTTTAACACTGACAGCCTCACCGAGGACTACGACGTCGGCGCACGCCTGGCCAAGGTCGGCATGAATGCCATCTTCGTGCGCTTTCCGGTGCAGTTTCGCGTGTTGCGTAAATCATGGTTTCGCAAGCCTTACGAATCGACTCTGAAGATGCCGTTGTGCGTGCGGGAATTCTTTCCCGACACCTTCCGTACCGCGTTCCGCCAGAAAGCCCGCTGGACGCTGGGCATTGGCCTGCAAGGCTGGGAGCAAATGGGCTGGAACGGTTCGCTGGCCAATCGTTATCTGCTGTTTCGTGACCGCAAAGGTGTGGTGACGGCGTTCGTCAGCATCATCGCCTACGTGATTCTGGTGCAGCTGCTGGGTCTGATCATCCTGCGCCAGAGTGGCCTGTGGGACGTGAGTTTCCCGACACCGTTTGAAACCAATGGCTTTATCCAAACCCTGCTACTGGCCAACGGTATCGCGCTGGCCTGGCGTATCGCCCACCGCTGCTACTTCACCACCGTGCTGTACGGCTGGCAGCATGGTTTGCTGTCCATCCCGCGCATGGTCGTGGGCAACTTCGTCAACTTCATGGCCGCATCACGCGCCTGGCGCATGTTCCTGGTCGGCAAGGCGCTGAACCGCAAACTGGTGTGGGACAAGACCATGCACGACTTCCCGTCCACCGACCTGGTGGCTGTCGCACCGCGCAAGCTGGGCAGCGTGTTGCTGTCCTGGCAGGCGATCAACGACGCTGACCTGCAAAGCGCCCTCGCCGAACAGAAAACCCGGCACATGCCTTTGGGGCGGATTTTGCTCAGCAACGGCTGGCTGGACGACGAGACGCTGGCGGAAGCCATCGCCTTCCAGAACGATCTGCCACGGGTGTTCGATGTGGCCGCCAAGGCACGGGACTCGATCCTGACGCTGGACGATGAGTTCGCCCTGCGTTGGCGCGTGGTGCCGCTTGGCTTGAATGCCGACGGCCGCGCGCAAGTCGCCGTCGCCAGCCCTCTTCCGGCCGAAGGTCTGCTGCAGGTCAGCGATGAACTGGGCAGCGAACCGGTGCAGCTGATTGCCCGTGAAAGCGAAATCGTCGCGCAATTGCGTCAACAGAACGTGCGCGAAGGCCAATCCGTGCCGGATGCCCGTGCGCCACTGCTGGGCGACCTGTTGATCGAAATGGGGCTGCTGGATCGCGACGTGTTCAGCCGCTCCATGTTGCAGTACCGCCCGCAGCATCACGGACGCATTGGCGACTATCTGGTCGACAGCGGCGTGCTGCCCCGCTCCACCATCGAAAAGGCCGTGGCGCGTCAGCACAGCCACTACCCTGCGGAGCTTGCGACATGAACCGCCCCTTCCTGACCCTCATGGCCACGGGGCTAAGCCTGTTACCTGGGCTTGCTCATGCCGAGACGCTGCCCCTGCCGTTGACCGGCCCGGCCTTTGAAACGGCCAACGAGGCGTACAGCGCGTACGAGCGTAAAGACTACGACCTGGCCATCGCCAAGGCCCGCGAAGCGTTGCGTCAGCGGGCTGATATCACGCGCTTGAACACCTTGATTGCACTGGCGCAACGCGACAAGGAACAGCGAGACCATCCCAAGCGCTACCCGCAATCACGTCAGGCCCCAGGCTTCGGCGCCGCTGCCCAGGCGTTCAAGGCCTATGATCGCGATGACTTCGGCGCGGCTGCCCAAGCGGCACGCAAAGCCATCGCCCAAGCGCCCAAACGCATGGATTATCGACTGCTGCTGATCGAGTCGTTGCAACGCCAACAGCATCTGCAGGATGCGGATCAAGCCACCACCCAGGCACTGGCCGTGTTCCCGGACGACGATACGTTGTTGATGCGTCGCGAAGCGATTCGTCGTCAACTGGCGGCGCCGCTGGCGGTTCAGGGTTATCGCGCCCTGGAGCAAGGCAAGGTGTCCCTGGCCGTGGACCAGGCCAGAAAAGCCGTCGCCTGGGCGCCGGAAATCGGCGCCAATCAGCAACTGCTGATCAGTGCCCTGCTCGCTGCCCATGATTACCTTGGCGCCGAACAGGCCGCGTCAGGCGCGTTGGCTCAGGACGATGGGGAAATCGCACCGTGGATTCTGCGCAGCTACGCCCTTGATCGTCAGGGTAAGACTCAGGCCGCCCAGGCTGACCTGAATCAAGCTTTGGCCATCGATGGCCTGCTGGAAGCGGAAATTCGTGACATTCGTTTCTTCGCCGCGGACGCCGCACTGGCCCATGGCGAGCCTCAGCAAGCGCTCGATCATTTGCAGCCACTGGCCCACGATGAAGGCGGCGAAGTGGCCCGCCGACGTACCGCCGCCAGAATGGCGCTGCGGCAGAAAAACAACGGCTTGAACGCTGTTGCTCACTTTCCGGCACCGGCCTTGAACTGTCAGGAAAGTGCCTTCGGCCTGGTCTGTGATATCTGGCCGGGCAACCAGCGCGATGCGGGAACCGACATGGCCGCCCAAGCCTACGCTGCTTTGACCCGCAAGGACCCCGCGACAGCGGTTGCCCTCGCGAACGAAGCCATCGGCCGCGCGCCGCAAAATCCGGCGTACCGGCGTCTGTTGGTCAGCGCTCTGAGCGACCAGAAACATGCGCCCGAAGCCATCGCGGCCGCCAGCGAAGGTCTAAAGCTCAATGGCGATGACGCGCGGCTGCTGGCCCAGCGCGGTCGTTTGCGCCAGCAATCCGGCGACGATGCCGGGGCGCGCAAGGACTTCACCCAAGCCCTGGCCCTCGGCAGCCTGCCCGCTTACGAAGAGGCCAGTCTGTATGCCGCCCTCGGCCAGCGCCGCACCGCCCGCGAACGGCTGCAACAAGCGCGGGACACGGGCGAGCTGGAATCGATGAGTGACCTGCAGATCGCGTATTTGTCGGTCCAGGCCGGTGACGATGACGCCGCCCTCGGGGCGTTCCGCAAGTCCGAGACCGACACCCGACTCTCCCCGACAGCGACTCAGGATGCGGCCTACACCGCGATGCGCGCCAACGAAGACCAGCAAGCCGTAGGCTACTTCGAGCGCGTCATCGACGCGCAGCATGCCGGTGAACTGGACATGCCTGCGCAGCAACTGTTCGACACCCGCCGTGCGGTGGGCGATGTCTCGCGCAGAATGGGGTTGACCAGCACCACCAGTTATCGTGGCAACAGTTCCAACAGTGGACTGAGTTCAGCGCCGAGCAGCGGCAGTAGCAGCAATGACAGCCTGCAAAACAGCACCGAACTGTCCTGGCGTCCGTTGGGCTATCGCAATGCACGCTTCGTCGAACTCTATGGCCGTGTCACCGACACGCTCTGGAGCAAGAACGGCGATTCGGACACCGGTTTCGATGCGCTGCAAGGCGCCGTGGGTGTACGGGTCAAACCCTTCACCGCTCTGAACGTGATGGCCGCCGTCGAGCGCACATTCCCGTTGGGATCGTCGGACGTTGACGGCGACTGGCTGCTGCGTTTGGGTTACGGCTCAAGCGTCGGCACTGACCTGCGCGTCGATGCCTCCAGCTGGTGGACCTCGCAGTTGTTCGCGGAAGCGGGTCATTACGTCAACGACTCGCGCAACTACTTCAACAGCGAATGGCAGGTCGGTCGCAGCTATGCGATTGGTGGCGCGGGCTCACGATGGGTGAGCTTCCCGCATGTCGTGGCCGCGTTCGACTACGACTCGAAGATGAACAGCGGCACAGATGCCGACGGCAGTTCGGACTCATCATCCGGCAAGGCCGGCGGGGTGGGTGTCGGTAACAACGTCCGGTACTGGTTCCGCGAAGACGCGTACAACGCGCCCCGCTCCTACGTCGACTTTTCCCTGCAGTACCGCGTCAAGGTGCTGGGCGATGACCGTGCCGAAGGCGTTTTCGCTCGCCTGACCTATTCCTATTGAGGACTTACATGAACGTTCGAATCTGTGTGTGGCTGGGTCTTGGCCTGCTCTCGACAGGCGCACAAGCCGCCCCGGAAATCGCCCAGCTGTACGCACCAAAATTGCCCGAAGGCTCCGCGTATGTGCGGGTGGTCAATCCGGCCGACACCGCGATGCAGGTCCAGGTGGGCCAAAGCGCAAGCTTCAGCCTTTCCGCCCAGAGCACGGTGGCCAGCCCCTTCCAGGTCGTGGACTCGCGACAGCCACTACAGGTGACCGTGAATGGCCGCGAGATAAAGGGCCTGAGCGCACCGAAAAGTGCGTGGGTGACCCTGATTCTGGACAGTGACCCGGCACGGGCGCCACGCCTGGTCATCGACCCGCCGCTGCGCGGTAAAGACCTGCGCGCCGAACTCAATATTTATAACCTGAGCAACGGTTGCGAAAAGGCTGAAGTCAAACTGGCCAATGGCGCCCCGGTATTCAGCCAGCTGCCGTTCAATGGACAAGCCCAACGCACGATCAACCCGGTGCAAGCGACGCTGGTTGTCAGCTGCAATGAAATCGCCAGCCCGCCGCTGAAACTGGCGCCCTTCAAGGCCGGTGATCGCTATAGCCTATTCCTGATCGGCTCTCGACAGGCGCCACGCCTGATCGGCCTTGTCGACCAGAGCGCCCCATGAACCTTCAATTCAAACCCGAACGGTTTATCCGTCGATTGTCGATGCCCGCCATGATCGCCGTCCTGTTGGCGAGCCTGTCAGGCACCGTCGTTCAAGCGGCTTCGGCGGTGATCACCGGCAACGGCGGCTGGTTATTCCCTGCCTGGGAAAGCCTGAGCAAGGTCGACAACACCGGCACTGCCCGCAACATTGCGCTGGTCAAAGAACTCCAGCAGCAACTTGAACGCGAACACATCGGGCTGGTCGTGCTGATGGTGCCGATGAAAGCGCCGTTTTATGCTCAGCGCCTGCCCGCCGATCAACCCTTGAGCGCGGCCGTCATGCAGCGCTACGACCATTTGCAGCGCGACCTGAGCCAAGCAGGCCTGACCACGCTGAACATCAAGCCGATCCTGCAACGGACCGAGCAAGGCAAACAGACCGCCTTTTATCGCGCCGACTACCACTGGACAGCCTGGAGCGCCGAAAACACCGCCGACTCCACGGCGCAACTCATTACCGAGCGCTACCGCCTGCAAGGTGACCCCGGTGGGGGCTCGGTGCTGGGCCAATGGTTCGACAGGCGCGCGTTCGGCGACCTGGCCAGTAATTTCCTGCCAGCGATCAAGCGCAAGGTGATTGGTCGCGACCTCTACACCGTTCGCCATCAGGTAGAGAAAGACTTGCTGATCGATGACACGCCGGCGCCGGTTCAGGTGATCGGCAACAGCTTTGTCCAGCCTTACCTGGGTTTTACGCAGAAGCTCTCAAATGCCCTGGACCGTCCCGTCGCACTGACATGGAACCCCGGTGACGTCGGTCCGTGGGCGACGCTGCTGCAATACTTGGAGTCGGCGGATTTTGCCGAACACAAGCCACAAGTGATTGTCTGGCAATTCAACGAGGGCCAGTTCCACCTTGGCCCTGACGCGGCAGCCAACTGGAACGCAAAAGGTGTCACCTCGCTGAGCCAATGGCATCAACGCATCAAAAAGGCACTGCCGTGAAAATTTTCGGCTACACCGCCAGTCGCGCGACCGTTGTTGCTCTGTTGCTTGCCGTCACCGTCGGCGCAGGTACCGGCATGCTCTACGTGACGAAGACCAAGGCCCTGGACCCGGGGATTGTCGGCATCGTCTGGCAGCCGGACAACAAGACCGTCGGTATCAGCGGACACTGGGAAAAACTGGGAGCGCGAGAGCTGCTGGTCCAATGGACCGTCGTGGACGATCAGGCCTTCGTTCCCGGCACCGGCCTGCCCGGCGTACCGGTCCTGCCCGATTGGGCGCGCATCGCCAAGGAACCCTGGGCGCAGGATGTCATCCTTGGGTTGGCAGGTTATTTCAGCGAGAACCGCTCACGGGACAACATCGAGGAACTGGCCAAGGTCTCGGAACGGATCGCCAAATTGCCTACGCCATTACACGTGACGGGATGGTATTTCCCGGCCGAAGTCGACCCCAGCTGGACCCGCGCCAAAGAGCTGCCCGCCCTGCTGGCCAAGCTGCCGCGACCGTTGTGGATCAGCGTTTATGATGGCGCCAATATCGGCCCCGTCGCCACGGCCGAATGGCTCAAGCAATGGCTGCCGGACGACATCGGTGTGTTCTTCCAGGACGGCGTCGGCGTTTACGCCCGCACCGCACCGGTCGCCCGAACCTACGCCGACGCCATGCGCCAGCGTCTGGGCAAAGATCGTGTGCGGATCATCGTCGAAGCCTTCCGCCCCAACTTCGGCGGCGGCTTCCGCCCCGCGACCGCTGCCGAGCTCAAACCGCAACTGGCGGCCTATGACGGTTATCCGCTCTACCTGTTCGACGGGCCGCACTACGTGACGCCTGAGTTGGTCGAGGAATTGCTGCGATAAAGCGAAATCGTGGCAAGTTTTGAACGCTGACTTACACTGCGATACACCCAATGCGAATGAATGACTGTTCAACGGACCAATAGGTCCCACGGCAATCCGGGCATCACGTAATGATCTGGGTGAAGCCAATATGAAAACGGTTACGGCCCTTTTCACCTGTTTGCTCGCTGCCAGTGTGTGCGCGGCGACGAGCACCTGCGCAAATGCTGCGTCGTTCGAGACCAGCTTCGACTGCTCCAAGGCAAGGGTATCCGTCGAAAAGCTTATCTGTCGCGATCCGCAACTGGCGCAGATGGATATCGAACTGACGCGTCTTTATCGCCTGGCGCTCACCGATGAACATTCAGTACCGCGTCCAGACCAAGTCATGATCGACCAGCAGTTCTGGATCGACGCCCGCAATCAGTGTGCCTCCGAGCCGGACCCCAAGATGTGCACGATCCGAAGTTATGCCGAACGCGCGCACCAGTTGCGCCAAGGCTCGGCCATTGTGAGAACCAAGGATCCATACCGACTCACCGAAGGCCCCCTGGCTTTTCGTTGTATTGGGTTTGACGCGCTGATTGCTGCCACCTTCTTTACCACGCAGCCGGGTGTCGTGTACCTGAAATGGGCGAACACCTCGATCACCCTGAGCCAGGTGCCGAGTGATTCGGGAACCCAATACACTGGCAAGGATTACCAGGGGAACTACCGGTTCTGGCAAGACGGCAACGTTGTCCTTTTCCAGAAGCCGGGCTCAGGAGAAATGAGTTGTACGGCCGAGCCGGTCGGCTGATTGCTCAGGCACAAGTACGGCATAACTTCATTCTTCTCAGGTCAGACGGGTGCCCGACATAAGCCCTTCCGTCAGCAGCGATACCAACGGCTGGACGAGATGCTGAGTGCGGACGTCGTCACCCATCACCGCCACTTCAGTGCTCGGTAACGTCGGCAACTTTTCAGACGGTTCCAGAATCCGCATGCCTTCCTGCAGAAACGACGTTCCCAATGCGGTAATGCCCAGCCCGCCGACGACTGCAGCCTGAACGCCAATCAAATTGCTGGCCAGGCACGCTGAAGTCCATTCCCGCCGGACGGTAGCCAAGGCCTCGATCATGATTGCCCGGTACGCGCAGGGCAGCCGTGAAACTGCCTGTCTCCGCCTCCGCAATAAACGCTCGCAGCAGATCCATCTCGAGGTCGCTGGCTTGCATGATCAATTCACCTATCAACTGGATGCCATTAAATTTATGCGTTTGAGTTCTGGATCGCAAACTCCGAACATCGTGATGAGCGGGCCTTGAAAGCCCTTGAATGCGAGGAGTTCCAAATGTCAGGCAACACAGCAGTAGAGATTGTCGAACGCTTCTGGCGCGAAGTGTGGCAGGCAAAAGACCCGCAAGCGGCGGCGCGCTTCGTGGCCGAAGACTTCGTTATCACGTCCGGCGGCATCCATACTGTCGGCCGAGAAGCCTTCATTCACTGGATAGGTGTGTTCCTGTCGAAAATCGAAGACTTCGAGTTCGCCAGCATCGAAACGTTTCAGAATGCAGAAGGCTCTCGGGTCGCTTCACGCTGGAAACTGTCCGGAAAGAACAACGGTTTCATCGGTGGCCGATCCTGCAACAGCGCTTTTGAAATGCTCGGTACCGCGGTTTGGGAAGTTCGTCCAGACGGTCTGCTGGCGCACAATTGGGTGGAGCGTAATTCCCTGGAAGTTCACCGCGACATGATCGGTCTATGATCTACCTGGCCTGTGCGCCTTGGACCTGCGAAGGTCGAGCCGGGCTGAACACCAGTCCCGATGCGAACACCACCCCAAGGATGACACCGCCGGCACCGAGCAGTTGCCAGACATTGGGTAGCACACCCAGTATCGAAGAAACCAGCATGGTGAATACCGGCGCCAGGTTGAAGAAGATCGATGTCCGCGCCGCGCCAATGGCATGGATGCCTTTGAACCACAGCAAGTAAGCGATCAATGAACCAAAGACCACCAGGTAGACGACGGCTCCGTGTACGGACAGTGAAGCGTTACGGATGTTGGCTATCGGGTCTTCAAAGAGGAAGCCCAGCACGATCAGGCCAATGACACCGAACAACATGGAAAAGCTGGTGGTTTCCAACGGGGTTGCGTCTTTGACGAAGCGTCGGGTGCCGACCATGTCGGCCGCCCAGGCCATGCTGCCAGCCAGAATCATCGCGTCACCGGTGGCCACTTTCAGCCCGAGCAACACTTGGATATCCCCGCGATTGATCACCAGGCCAACACCCAGCAAGCCCAACACCAGGCCGATGGCAAGGCCGCGATCAATGCGTTCTCCTTCAAGCAACACCGCGAAGATCATCGTCCACAACGTGGTCGCCAGGATCAGCGCGCCGTTGATGGGCGTGGTGGTTTGCAGGCCAAAGAATGTAGCGAGGTTGAACGCGGTAAATCCCAGCAGGCCCAGGCCGATAAAGGCCACCAGATTGTTCTTGAGGGTACTGAGCCGTAACTTGCCGGCCAGACCAAAAATCAGTACGAGCAACAGGGTAGAAATGGCAAAACGCTCAATAGAAGCGCTGATCAAACCGCTGAATGCTTCCAACCTGCTTGTCAGGTTTTGAACGATTCTTGCAGGCTTGCCGTTGGGGAAAAATTCCCTATTTATTCACCTCATCTATGAGAAAACGCCCATGTTTGATTGGGAGGATCTGCGCTACTTCATCGTTTTCGCCCACGAACAGTCTTTATCGGGGGCGGCACGCAAGCTCAAGGTCGACCATGCCACCGTGGCGCGACGCATCAGCGCCCTGGAGGTTCGCTGAACCTCAAATTGGTGGACAGGCGCCCTCGCTCGTATGTCATGACCGAAGACGGGGAACGTATCGCCCAGTTAGGACGGCGCATGGAAAGCGAGTCGTTCGCGGTGCAACGCACAGCGCTGGCCGGGCAGGAAAGCTACACCGGCGAAGTCACCGTCAGTGCCCCGCCGGCGTTGGCGTGTGCGTTGATAGCGCCCCGAATCAATGTATTGCGGGCGCAACATCCGCAGCTGTCCTTGCAGTTGATTGGCAGCCTGGGCAGCGCCTCGTTGTCGCGGCGCGAAGCCGATATTGCCGTGCGCCTCAGTCGCCCCAAGGAGCCGGACCTGGTGGCCCGCAAGGTCGAAACGATACCGTTTTACCTGTATGGCTCGGCGGACTATGTGTCCAAAACGGCACCGGAAGATCTGGCGTTCATCGCTTACGACGAGACCATGGAACAGAGCCCGCAACAGGTCTGGCTCAAGGCGCAAGCGGGTGATCGACCGATCCTGCTGCGCAGCAATGAGTTGAATATCCAGGCCACCATTGCTCAAGCAGGCGGCGGTGTCGCTGCGCTGCCCTACTTTCTGGGCGACCGCTACGGCTTGCAGGCGATGGAAAGCGTCAGCGCGGACCTTGCGCGGGATGTGTGGCTGGTGGTTCACAGCGACATCCGCCATACCCCGTCCGTCCAGGCGGTGATGAATTTCCGGGTGTCCTGCTTTGAAAGCTGAATCAGACGTGGATTACCGCAAGGTGTGATCGAGCCTGAACTCGAACCGTACTGCCTGGACGATCCCGCTGATGACATCATTCACCAGCAGTTTCCCCTTGTCTGCGCTGGATCCCCGTGCAGAGGACAGCACGCCACTCACCGGCACCCATTCGGTCCGGGTCGGATACATGTCGTAAACCGGAAACTCAGCGGGCCCGTGATCCGGGATCTTGTCCAGAGAAACCATCTGTGGGTGATAGTGCAGCATCATCGACGTCTCGATGACCGCGGCATGTTCCAGCGCGATACCCGGAAAACCGTCGGGAAAGATCTTGTCGAGCGTCGGTGACTTTACGAACTCCCAATGCTCGAGACGCATGACTTCCAAACCGGAGTTCTCGCCAATATCACGCATTGCCAGCTCAATGCCTTCGGTCACGAACCACTGATTTTCGTAGTGACCAATCACCAGCACCAGACGCTTCACGCCATGGCGATGAAACTCACGTACGGCGTCCCGGACCATCGCGATCAGGGTCGCACCATCCACACTGGTTGTTCCGCAAAAGTGCTGCCCTCCTCCACACTTCGGCTGGGATTTATACCCATAGGATAGGGCTGGCGCGACGATCCCGTCGATTTCTCTGGCCACGTCTTCACTGATTGCACTGGCAAGCAATGCATCGGTTCCAAGGGGCAAGTGAGGGCCGTGTTGTTCGGTCGCGCCAATCGGCAGAAAAACCACGGCGCCTGATTGCACTCGGCGCTCGTAGTCGACCCAACTGATGTTATCCATACGAACGGTGTTCATGATGTTGTACTCCGGGCGTCGTTCTCTGTGGTGAAGGCCTCAGCGCCAGGCTTGCATACCGCAGGCGCTGAGACATTGCCGCCGTTGCTTTATGCCCGCGGCGGATACCACTGCTCCGGTTCCGGGTAATCCCAATCCGCGGGAAATGCATAGGTTTCAAACACGGTGGTGGTATCAGCCTCGGTGCCGAAGAACGCGAAATGATTCACGCCCATCCAGGAGCCTGACTGCACGCACTGATAGCCGCGTCGTTCCAGCTCGGCGATACGCTCTTCAAACGGGATGTTGTTGCAGTCATAAGCGACGTGCTGAATGCCTTCGCCATGCTTGTCCAGGAAATCAGCGAAAATCGTCGGTCCCGAAACGGGCTCCATCAACTCCCAGACCATGTTTCCCGACTGGGCGAAGCAAACTTTCAGAACAAAATCGGCAGGCTCGCCACGATAGGTCTGGTTTTGGGTGTTTTCCGGGCTGAAGGTGTAGACACGCCATGGACCGATACCCAACTTGAGCAAACCATCCATGGTCCGTTTGTGATCACGCGTCACAATCGCAATCTCGACGACGTTACCCAGGAACGCATCGACTTCAGCTCCAGCGTTCAACGCCGTCAGGACATTTAATTGTTCAAGATGAGACATTTGCTGTGACCTCTTTAAATTAATTAAAAGTTAACCAACACATCAATTATTTTTACTTCACCAGGACTGATGACTGGGTAACTTCTATTCGCCGTGAGCGGTGCAACAGGTAGTAAACGCCACCTCCCACAGCAAATCCCGCCAACCATGACAAATCAATCCCACCCAGTGCCATGGCAAGTGGCCCTTGCAGCGATTTAATGGTTCCCACTTGAAACAACCACGCCGCCAGCACACCTATTGCAAGTGCAAACACGCCTCGCCAATTGACGTCGCTGCAGGCACTTTCAGAGTGATGGCAATAAAGCGATTTCAGATCGACTTGACCACGACGAATCAGGAAGAAATCGACCAGAGTGATACCGGCCCACGGACTGATCCACACCACAAAGAAGACCATCAGGTTTTCAAAGGCATGCACAAACTCGCCGGATTGCAGGAACAGGTAGAGGATGAACAGTGCGACCACCCCGGAGACCATCGAAACAACCCAGCGTGGAACGCGGATATCCAGAGACAGCGTTGCCAGTGCTGCCGAATAGATGACAACGATGTTCGTAGCGACCGGGCCATGTAACAGCACAAGGAGTACCGGCAGCGCCATCGTGCCAAACACCGCAATGATGAGTTGCGCAGGGTCCGAGCCGCCACCCGCAGAAGCGATGGTAGCGCCGAGAAATGCCAACCAGACGGTGGGCAGGAACATGCCAAGGAAGGTCGACCGGAATACCTGGCCGTCAGACAGTTTGCTCTGGGTAAAACGGGTGTAATCCGAAGCGTATACCAGCCACGAAATGCCCCATCCAATGCCTATCGCGGTCATGAGGCTGCTCATTGCCGAAAGTTTGCTGATGCCTGCGGTAGTCGAGGCGTGCCATTGGATGTCCACGTGGGTGAAGGCCAGCACGGTCATTACGACCATGATCAGCAGTATCACCGGCATGGTGTAGCGCTCGAAGCACTTGATGGCGTTGAAGCCCCAGGCAGCGATGCCGACCTGGATAAACATCACGACCAACGCAATGCCGTACTTGAGCTCCATCCCACCACTAATACCGATTTTTTCCAGGGCGGCAACCGCAAGATCAAGGACGATCCAGGTGTTTGTGGCCACCCATCCCATGGGCATCAGCACTTGCATGATAGTGGGCAGGTAGGCGCCGCGCCGACCGAACGCCAACCGCGAGAGCACCATTTGCGGCACCCCCGTGCGGTGCCCCATGAGGCAGATGCCGCCAAACAATGCGGCGCCCAACAGATTGCCGACCGCTATTACCAGCAGGGTTTCAATCAGGCTCAAGCCCAACTGGATACCAATGGCACCCAGCACCCAATTGATGGGCGCCACATTCGCTCCAGCCCAGATCCAGAACTGGTCCAACGGGCTTGAAGTACGATGGCTATCAGGCACTGGCTCAATGCCCAATGCATCATAATTGACCTCGTTCATTACGCTATTTTCAGAATCACGACGCGTTGACATTATTATTTTCCTCGCTGAGCGGCGACCACTTGTATCGCCCCGAACCATTAAAGCGAGCTACGTACTTTTACGTAATTGATAATAACTAAAAGACGTTTTAGAAATATTGTGATGTTGAGAAAACATAAATTGTGCAGCTTGCCGAGACATGTAACATCCTCCCCGAACATCAAACAAAACAACTTTAAAGTCTCATTAACAAATAAAACTCGCTTGTTGAGTTTTATTTGACACAGCTCAAATAAATATCAATAGCTGAATCATCGGTGCTCGTGGCCCACTTGTTTCAGTCGCCGAGGTAATCCCGCCTCTGGCTTAACAGGAAGCGCCCCATGACCACTATTCTTCACATTGATGCCAGCGCACGAACCGATCGATCCCTGAGCCGCAAACTGTCGACAGCATTTGTCGAGGCCTGGATTGAACAAGATGACAAGAGCCAAGTCATTGTCCGCGACGTAGGGCACAACCCTCCCCCTTTCGTGACTGAGGCCTGGATTGCCGCGGTCTTTACACCCGAGGCGCACATGACGCCCGAAAAGCGCGAGGAGACCCGGCTCTCGGACGAGTTGATCGATGAGATCGATCGGGCCGATGTCATCGTGATGGGCGCCCCGATGTACAACTACGGTATGCCAGCCTCCCTCAAGTCGTGGTTCGACAAAGTGATTCGTATCGGCAAGACCTTCACGTTTGATCTGGCTCGCGGCGACTACCCCCTGGAACCCATCATGAGCGGCAAGAAACTGGTGATTTTGTCTTCTCGGGGCGAGTTTGGATTTGGCCCGGGCGGCGTTCGCGAAAAGATGAACCACCTGGACACGCACATCCAGACCTGCGCGCATTATCTTGGCGTGAATGAGACCCACGTCATCTCCATCGACTACCAAGAGTTTGGTGACGCTCGCCATGAGGCCTCCATCGCCGATGCGTTCGATGCCGTTCCAGTGCTGGTCAAGCAGTTGATTGAAGAGCGTCAAAGCGAGCTGTCGCCCGCTTGACTGCCAGGTACAGTCGCCCACCCAATCGGAGCAACCATGATCACGATGCTGGAAACCGCCAAGCGATTGAAACAAGGCCTCACGACACCTGATGAGTTGATCGAGGCCGCGTTGGCCGCGGCCAGGGCCTCGGAACACGTGTTCATTTCCGTCATCGATCAACGGGCAATCAGTGAAGCCAAAGCGTCGACCGAGCGCTGGCGTCAAGGTGCGACCCTGAGCCCTTTTGACGGCATACCCTACGCCGCCAAGGATCTGCTGGATGTTGCCGGTAGCCGGACAACCGCAGGCTCCATCACCCGGATCGACGCGCCGATCGTGCTTGAGGATGCCGTGGTCATCGGCGCGCTGGCGTCACTGGGGATGATTCCGATCGGTAAAACCAACCTCACTGAGTTCGCGTATTCGGGCCTGGGGTTGAACCCTCATTTCGGTACGCCAACCGCTGACATTCAGGTCGACGACGCCCGGGTTCCAGGTGGTTCCTCCTCAGGTTCGGCGATCGCGGTTCAGAGGGGTATCGTCACCAGCGCCATCGGCACTGACACAGCGGGTTCCATTCGTATCCCGGCGGCATTCAATGGCCTTGTTGGCTACAGGGCATCGACGGGACGTTACAGCATGGCGGGTGTGCACCCTCTCGCTATTACGCTCGATAGTCTGGGTCCTTTTGCCCATACCGTGGCGGATTGCGTGGCGTTCGACGCAGCGATGCGGGGTCTCAAAGAAGCGGCCATCCAGTCCGCCAACCTTACCGGCCTGCGCTTTGTCGTCGACGACGGCGTGATGTCTGATCCAGCGTTACAGCCAGCGGTACGACAAAATCTGCAATCGATGATGTCGCTGCTTCGTGTAATTGGAGCACATGTCGAGCGCCGTCCGGTCGCCGCCGTCACTCGCACACGCGAGCTGATTGCCCGAACGGGTTGGTTGGGGGCGATAGAAGCCTGGCGTCTCTTGGGCGAGGTCGTGGAAGGCCCATTGGGTTCCCGGATGGACAGACGCGTGCGTGCTCGTCTTCGCTCGGCCAAGCTTATCGATACTGAGGCCGAAGCCAGGATTCGAAGTCTGCGCCTTGAGTTGATGTCTGCGATGGAGCATGAGCTTGAGGGCGCCATCCTGGTCATGCCAACGGTGAAACACGTCGCGCCGCCGATGGCTCCTCTGGAAAACGATGACGAGTTGTTTGCTGCCGTCAATCTCGAGACTCTGTCGCTCACCATGATTGGCAGTTTGCTGGACATGCCGGGGGTGGCCATTCCGTCTGGCAAGGATAGCGTCGGTCTTGCCACCTCAACCCTGTTTTCCACAACGCGAGGTCGCGACGATAAACTGCTCAGTGCCTGTCTGGCGATAGAGGCGGCCCTGTCAGGAAGTGAGCGCCAGCCGACTGCCTGAATGGTCATTCAGAGCCGTTTCCCTAAACGATTTCGCTTCACTCAGGAGCCAGTCCCGAAACAACGAAAGACTGCGGCGCGGATTGGTCCTTGTGTCCTCTATCAGGTGGTAAGTGAAACCTGGCAAGGTCGGTCCCGCCACTCGACGCATACGACCCGAGCGAAGCTCATCGTCAATCAACACATTGCTGCACAGCAGCGGCCCCAATCCCCGCTCTACCGCATGCAGGGCCAGTGTTTCTTCGCTGTACCAGGAGATGCGGAAATCCCGGGTTGTATCGTGCTCGACCCGGGCCAGCCACGCGGACCAGGAAGGTGCCTGCAGCGCCTGATTCTTCCATTTGAACGCCAGCAAGGAGCGGTTGTAAAAGTCGCTGATCGTTGGATGGCGGTCGACGGGACAAATGCTTTGATCCGCCACGGCGATGTACTCATCGTCGAACAACACCGGCCCCTGCCTGTCTGCCTCGCTCGGCCCGTACCGAATGGCCAGATCGACCGTCTCGGATCGCAGATCCACGATCTTCTCCGAGGCATGAATATGCACCACGATGTTTGGATAAATCCCGTTGAACTTAGCCAGGCGAGGCATCAGCCATCGCTCGGCAAACGCGCGCGTGGTGGAGACCTGAATGGCATTCCCCTCCTTGGGCGCACCTATCAGGGCAAACGCCTGGGCAATCTGGTCAAAGCCGTCGCGCAATAGCGGATAGATCGTTTTACCGGCAGGGGTGAGAGTCACCGTCCGGCCCCTCTCAAGGAGCTTCTGTCCCAGCCCCTCTTCCAACTGCCGGACCTGATGACTGACCGCAGCGACCGTCACAGAGAGTTCGTTGGCCGCCGCAGAAAAACTCTGGTGCCGTGCGACCGCCTCAAACGCGCGCACGGAATTCAATGGGGGTATTTTGCGCATGGCTTACTCCGGGTACCCGTCTTTGATAGCGACGGATTCAGTGTCCTGCCGGCAGACACGATCCACCGGCAGGCGTTGTCTGGCGTCAGGTGACGCTGTAGTGAACGTCCTGGGGCCGCATTCCATTGACAGCAGTAATGTCCTGCGGACAGGCGGAAAAGACCACGATCGCATCCATTTCAGCCTTGAGGGATACGTATTGCCCAGGTTCACTGACCGGCGCCGCGAACTCAATGCGCCCATCCTGATGCACCGGCACATTCATGAACAGGTTCAGCGGGCTCGGCGTTTCAGGCGTCACCAGGCCGATGGCATCCAGGGCCAGAAACAGGTTTTCGTTGCAGCTGTCATGATGACCGATAACGCCCAGTTGCTCATAGCGCGTCGGATCGCAAGCGGCCACCAGCGTGTCGTGGATACCCGGTGAGGTGTCCTCGATGAGTGTCAGGATTTTCCGGCGCTTGTTGGTGACGAGGCTGTCACCTTGCCGAGGATTGAGCTTCAACCAGAAGGGACGACTGTGCTCCATCGACATGGCCTCGCAGAGGTCGTCCGGGTTGAATGCCCAGGTGTCGACGACCTGCTTGCCATGGGTGTTGATAAGCTTGATGGTTTGACCCCGTTTCAACTGGATCGCTACACCACGCCGGGCAGGCAAGCGGACCAGTTCACCAGGGTAAACGGACGTAATTGCAGTCATGTTGTGTTGTTCTCCTCTTGCAGGGCTGATGGCCTACAGGCCGGGTACCTGCCGTAAAGGAAAACACAGAGGAAAACCTCAAACCAATAATATAAAGTCGCCCCTGTATAAGTGAAATCTATAGGGTGACCCATGCGAATTCGGCAACTTGAGTGCTTCAGAACCTTGATGATCCACGGGACGATGACCCGTGCTGCGGAGCTTTTGGGCATTTCTCAACCGGCCATTAGCAGCACCATTGCCAATCTGGAGCACGAGACCAGCCTGAAACTCTTCGTGCGCAAAGGCGGTCGACTGCAACCCACCCCCGAAGCCCGGCTATTTTTTGTCGAGGCGGAACGAGCGCTGGAGGCGGTGGAGAAAACCAATCGCATCGCCAAGGAGATTCGGACCGGGAAACGCGGTCACCTGGCAATTGCCGCCTACGCCAGTATCTCGATCAACCTGTTGCCACGCTTGATGGCCGAATTCGCGAAAGAGCGTCCGGGGCTTGAGCTCAAAATCATCACTCGCAACTCCCAGTCTGTTCGTGAGCTGATGTCGACGCAGCAATTCGACCTGGCCATCGCCGAACTGCCCCTCGACTACCCGTCCTCGAACATGGAGGTGATTTCATACGAATGTCAGTGCATGGTGCCGATCGGCCACCCCCTCGCAGAACTGGACGTGATTACGCCTGCTGACCTGGATGGCATGCCTTTCGTTTCGCTGTTCAAGGGTGACCCGATCTACCAGCAGTTGGCCATGGCTTTTTCGGCGTGCGGGGCATCCTGGAACGTGGTGGCCGAGACAGAGTTCTTCTCCACGGCCTGCGAACTGGTCTGCGCCGGAGTGGGCGTCGGGATCATCGACCCGGTAGTCAGCCTGCCCTTCACCAGGAATCTGGTCCTGAAGCCATTCTCGCCGGTGATCAAATACGAGATCGCCCTACTGCTTCCCACCCAGGAAGAGCCCTCGCAGCTGGCGCGAGAATTTGCCCACTTCCTCAGGCAACGCCTTTAACAGGCTCGCCGATCGTTGAGAACTGGCCGTAACCGAGCCGGGCCAATGGTCGGACTTTGGAGAGATCGATACGTCCTTCGGTGAGGCAGGTTTTGTTGATATGGAGGCCGACAACCCGGCCGATGATCAGCAGGTTTTCCTCAATCTCCGAGGGTAGCTCGATAGCCTTCAGCAACACGCACTCAATGTGTATAGGCGATGCTTTAACGCGCGGAGGCATTACCAGCGAAGACGCCTCACATTCGAGTCCCACCCGATCAAACTCATTGACCTCAGGCAGTGCTGCTTCACTGGATGCCCGTACTTCAACGCGCAGGTCATAGGTGGCCATGTTGACGACGAACTCACCGGTATCGAGAATGTTTCTGGCCGTATCTTTTGCGCCGTGAGCATGTCGACCATTGGAGCCAAAAACGACAATCGGCGGGTTCTCCGACAGCGCATTGAAGAAGCTGTACGGCGCCAGGTTCGGTACGCCGTCCTTGCTGAGTGTGGAAATCCAGCCGATCGGTCTCGGTACCACACAACTCATCCAGTGTTTGTTGATTTTCTCATCATCCTGCCCCGTCACAAGAAACATAAATCGCCCTCCCGCGTGTACTGATAGCGGGAGTGGAACACCTTCCTTTGCGAAAAAATAATACTGAATCTTGCTGTGGCTATAAGTGAAATCTATACGCGTTCGGCTTAGAAGTCGGACTGCGCCTCTCTCACGTATTCGGCGATTTATGCCACGGATAGCCTTTCGCGCTGAGTTGAAAGGCGTAATCGAATAAGCGCTTCATGTATTCGCCATCAAATTTATGATTGCGAGAAATATCAAAATCGGCGCCGATGTACGCCAAATTGAAGTCCGCCCCATCCTGCTGCGCAATTCGGTAAATACGATCCAGATCGCTGATCCCCTGAGTCTGGATCAATGCGCTGATGGCTCGACCGCCGATGCTCAAGGTGCGGCGCTTCGTTCCAGACCACTGCGGCTCCAGTTTGCCGTTGCGAATGACATAGAAATGCCGTTCATCACGCAAACGCGCCCCGGTCACGCGGTTCAGCGCCATCACGGTGCCTGGAGGGTAAAGGAACACCTGAGTAAGGACGCCTCCGTCCACGTGCATTTCCTGAAACTGTTGGCCGTCAACGTCCACATCGATCATGACCGGTGAGACGGCGCCGGGAATACTCATCGACGCGACCATGATGTTGCGAAACAGGTGAAGCGCTCCTGGTGCTTCGCTTGCGGCAATAGCGCCCATGTTCCACGTGACGGGCCGCGCTGAATCAAGGTCGGTTGTGCCGATCATCAGGAGTCGTCCTTTGGCGTATTCCAGCGCGATCGCCGCCAGCGTCTCGGCAGTGACGTACTTTGCAATGAGTCGCGACAGGGGCTTGCTGTCCGCTATGCCGTCGCTGGCAAGACGGGTCAGCACATTGCGCGAACGGAAAACGTCTTTTGGACCGATTGCGTGGCAGATACGCAGAATGAAGCCGTCATACTCAGGCCCCAGATACGCGAACGGGGCAACCAGGGCACCAGCGCTAATGCCCGTGACGATCTTGAACACGGGTCGAGTCCCATGCACGGTCCATCCCGTAATTACTCCCGCCGCGAATGTGCCTGCGTCACCGCCCCCCGAAACGGCCAGCATATTTGCCAGCGGCAGGGTATCGTTCGGCAGCCCTGCGCTGGCGAGCGCCTCGGCCTCTCGCAGATTGGCCTGACTCACATCCCGAATGAACGGAGTCAGGTCCTGGTCCAGCCAGTAGCGAGCATCTGGAATGCCGGGGATGAGCGCTTTTTCGGTTAACGTCGGCGGCACAGCATCACGGCGTTGCAGGCACGCTTGACGCAACATGTTCAGCGTTGAGGCACTAGGTCTGAGCAGGAATGGTTTCAAGACGCCTCCTCCGGGTCCCTGCAATCGACAGAGAACGCGCTCATCTATTCAGTGAGATGGCCTCACCCATCATGCGCGCTCCACACACCCATGATTAGCCTCTCAATCAGGCGGCGGTGTTCTGAATACCAGCAGTTTGCCGGTTGCTCGCTGCACGACCTTGTCATTCTGATTGAGTGTTTCCATGAACAGGGTTACCACGCCCCGGTCTGGCTTGGAGCTGGACGGTTCGATGGCCTGCACGGTGCATTGCAGACGCAATAGATCGTCCGGGTACGTCGGCGTCGGCCAGCTCAACTCGATGCCCAGGCCGATGATCCCGTCCGCCAGCGGTACGCTGGCAACCAGCAGTTTCATGGTCAACGCCGCCGTGTTCCAGCCACTGGCGGCCAGCGCACCGAACAGGCTCAAGCCGGCGGCCTCGGGATCAAGGTGAAAAGGTTGCGGATCGTACGCTTGAGCAAAGGCCAACATCGCCGCTCGTTCGACTCGAACGGTGTCGCTTTCGAACACCTGACCCAGGCTCAGGTCATCGAGGTAGAGTTTTTCCCAGGCATGGATGGTCATGATTCAACCCTCTCTCGTCAGGGCGAGCGGCCTGAACATCTTTCATGCTAGCGCAAGCCCAGGCAGTCATAACGTCGGCGGGACGTTCGGTGTGTCCTGCGGCTGATCCCGCACCCATTGCCAGAACAACCGATAGCCGACCGCAAGCACCACCGGGCCGATGAACAGTCCGATGATGCTGCTGGTGACCATGCCGCCCAAGGCACCGATCAACACCACCGGCATCGGCACATCGACACCGCGCCCCAACAGCAACGGTTTAAGTACGTTATCCACCAGGCCGGCAACGAAGACATAGATGGCGAAGACGATGGTCGCCGTGCTGGCACCCTCGGTGGCGAATACAATCGCAATCACGGGCAGCGTAATCAGCGTTGCCGGTAATTGCATGATGCCGAGCAGCAGCACCCCCAAGGCAAGCAGACCGGCACCTGAAACACCCTTGAGCACGAAACCGAGGCCCACCAGCAGCATCTGGATGAAGGCAATGCCGACCACCCCCAGCGCGACCGCACGGATCGTCGCGGTACACAGCTCGGCGATTTTCGGCCCCTTGCCCGGACCACTGACGCGGGTCGCGATCTCGACCGCACTGCGGCTGCCGCTCGCGCCATGGGCCATGAAAATGCCGGCGATGATCAGCGCAAAGATAAAGGTGAGGAAGCCCATGCCGACGCCGGCAAGCTTGCCCAACAATGTCAGGCTGACGCCTTTGATCTGCGGTACGTACTTCTCCGTCAGACCGGGAAGATCGGTTGAAGCCTGCAGCCAGAAGCCTGATAGGGGTTTGCCGACCAATGGCCAATCGGCGACTGAATCGGCCGGTGGCGGAATATGGAAACCGCCGTCCTTGACCACGCTTATCGCGTGCTCGACCGAGTCGGCAATCGAGGTGCCCAACAGATAGATCGGCACCATGAGAATAACGATGGCGACCAGCACAATCAGCGTCGCAATACGCCCCTCTTTCTGACCCAACGGCCCCTTGAGCCGCTCTTGCAGGGGATAAAGGGTGATCGCCAGGATCAGCGACCACAGCATCAGGTCGCGGAACGGGCTGAATATCTCGAAGCAGAAAAGCACCAGAATGGCGATCAGCCCGGCACGAATCAGGACGTCAAGCAGGCTGCGAGTGAACGCCTTCTCGGAGCTGGACGTGGGCACCATTGCTGCCTCCCTGCAGATCGCTGCAAAGGTATGAGATCGGTTAGCCCGGCATAGACGCTCAATAGAAAACGCGAGAAATCACCGCAGCTTGAGCGGATCGACCAGTTCAGCGGCGATGGCCATGCCCACCAGATCCGGCAAGGTATTGGCCTGCATGCGTTTCATCACCCGCGAGCGATACAGGTCGACGGTTTTTGCGCTCACGCCCAGTTGTTCTGCGATTTCACGGGTGGTGTAACCCTGCACCAGTGGCAGCAAGACATCGCGCTCCCGTGGGGTCAGTGTGAGCAAACGCGCCTGCAGTTCTTCGTGTCCCTGATTGCCTGAGCGGCTGGCCGCGCAGTTGCTGAGCGCCTGTTGCACGCTGTCCAGCAGCAATTGCTCGTTGTAGGGTTTCTCGATGAAGTCATGGGCGCCTGCCTTGAAAGCGCGGACCACGATCGGCACATCGGCGTGCCCGCTGACGAAAATGATCGGCAGGTTCAGCTCACGTACGCGCATTTCTTCCTGCACGTTCAAACCGCCCATGCCGGGCATGCGAACATCGAGCAGCACGCAGGCATCGAGCGTGGCATCACAGGCACTGAGAAACGCTACGCCACTGGTAAACGGCAAGGCTTTGAGCCCTACCGACTCCAATAACCAGACCGTTGAATCGAGCATGCCTTGGTCATCGTCGACCACATACACCACGTGCTCCGTCACACCTGCCATTACGTTATTCCTGTTGTTGTTTTGTTGGGCCGGCCAGCGGCAAACGGCAACACATCAGCAGCCCGACAGGTTGGCGTCGGGCCTGCAACTCGCCACCGAAACCTTCGATGATGCTGCGGCTCATGGACAAGCCAAGTCCCAGACCATCGGCCTTGCTGGTATAGAACGGGGTAAATATCTGCTCCAGTTCCGGCTCGCTGACGCCTGGCCCCTGGTCTTGCACACTGATTTCCACGGTTGCACCACCGCCCTGCCCCGCAGCCATCACGATCAATGACGGCTGCCCCGGGTGTCGTTCGCGGTTGGCATCGATGGCATTGCGCAACAGATTGAGCAGGACCTGCTCCAGCAGCACCCGGTCGGCGTAAATCGGCGGCAGATTATCCGGCAGTCGATCCTCGATTGTCACTTGGCAATTGCTCGCCTCCCAGGCACACAAACGCACGGCCTCGCGGGCGACGTCGGTGAAGTTCAGGGCCTGCATCCGGCGTTGTCCCTTGCGCAGAAACGCCCGCAAACGTCTGATCACTTCCGAGGCATGCGTGGCGTGATGGGTAATGCGTTCCAGCCCTTGCGCCACTCTTTCGGCGGCCTGGGGATTGGAATCCAGCGTCTGTAAGTAGCGCTGGCTGGCGTTGGCGTAATTGACCACCGCCGCTAACGGCTGGTTGATTTCGTGAGCGATGCCCGAGGCCAATTCACCCAGGGTGACCAACCGCGCGGTGTGTGCCAGTTCGTCCTGATGACGGCGCTGTTGCACCTCACGCAGTTCACGCTCGGTCATGTCCCGTGCGACCAAGGAGTAATAGCGCTCACCGCCGGCCGAACGGTGCGCCAGCAGCACCAGCGATACCGGCACGGAAGTGCCGCCACCCGGTGGCTGCAACCGCGCCTCGGTGCTCCAGACACCGTCGCGTTCGGCGCTGCTCCAGCCATCTCGCTGTAGACGTGCCAGGTCGCTGCTGGCGAACAATTGCGCCAGGGCTGGCATCGGTTGTTGCTCGTCGATCCCGAGGATGCGTCGTGCCGCTGGATTGAGGTAAGTGACCTGCCCTTCAGGGTCGATGAACAACACCGGATCGGTGTTGGCTTCGACGACTTCCGCCAGCCGCCGTTTGTTCTCCTCGGCTTGCACCCTGGCGGTAATGTCCCGGGAGACGCTGACCACTTCGACCACCGTCCCGGTGTAGGTTTCACGAATCGCCCGGCTCGCGGTTTCGAACCACAGGTAATGCCCGTCTCGATGGCGAATGCGGTATGTCATCGTGTGATAACCGTCCTGCTCCAGGGCATCCCGCGCACGCTGCACCAGGCTGGCCAGGTCCTGACCATGGAACAAGCCCTGGGCCATTTGCCCGCGCAACTCCTCCGGCCAGTAGCCGAGCAATGTCCAGGACGCCGGGGAAGCATCGAGAAAGCGCCCATCGGGTGTATGCCTGGAAATCAGGTCGGTGGTGTTCTCGATGATCAGCCGGTACAGCCGCCGTGCCGTGGCCGCTTCACGCTTGGCCAGCACTTGTGCCGTGGCATCGCGGCAACGGGCGAGCACGCGGTTGTCCTGGGGATCGGGGATAAACGTCCAGATCAATATCTGCGCTTCGAACTGGGCCTCGACCACCTCGATAGCGCGTTGCTGGTCAAGGCAGGCGCGCACCAGCACCCGGTGATTGACCGGCAAAAAACCCAGCACATCGGTCAGCGGCTTTTCGGCGAGCAGTGCCAACAGCGCGGCATTGAACTCCAGCGGCCGGCCCTGCGCATCGAGCAACAGACTCGGTTGCGGATCGTGGCCCAACAGCGGCGAGCCGCGCAGCATACCGTTGACGCTGCTCAGCAACGTCGTCAGCAAGTCCTGCACCCAACCCAGCCAATCAAGACTCACGCCCTCGCACACTTCCACCAGCAATAACCCCGGCTGCCCCGGTTGCAAGGCCAGATCAAACACCTGGCCATGGCTGATGGCGGCCCGACGCAATCGACCGGACAACCAGCAATCGAGTTGCCGTACTTGCGCCAGATCCAGGCGCCCCGCCTCGACCAATCGATCAAACAGCAACTGATCGCTGGCCAGCGACGGGTCACCCAGGCCCGGAGGGAAATGCTGGGCGGCGCCCTCGTGGCTGTAAATCCGCGCAGTGGGTTGCCAACTCAAATAAACCGCCCGGCGCACCTCGGGACATTCCTGCAATGCACGGCACAACGCATCAGCCCGGGCGGCCAGCGACACACCCTCGCGCTGCAGGCGCAACCAGCTGTGCAATCGAACGGGAGTCAGGGTCATCACAGGTCCGCTTCGTTGGGGAAGCCAAGGATATACCGGCCTCGGCGGTGTCACTGTATTCATTTAGACCTGCCAGAATAAAATATAGTACATGTCCTATATGACATAGGTTGTACTTCCATATGTGCAGCTGAATGTTATATAAAGCAGACCGGACATAAAAGGCGACCTCAGCGGCTACGCTGCAAGGTCACCTATAGAGCTAACAATCAGCCACCGAGTACCCGTACATGTCGATCTATGAACAAGGGCTAGGCCCTGCGGCTGTCAATCATATTGCCTTGTCTCCGCTCAGCTTCATCGAGCGTACCGCCAGCGTTTATCCGGACTACCCCGCCGTCATCCATGGCTCTATCCGCCGCACGTGGGCGCAGACCTACACCCGCTGCCGACGCTTGGCTTCGGCACTGGCCGGTCGTGGTATCGGCAAGAACGACACGGTGGCGGTGATGCTGCCCAACATTCCAGAGATGCTTGAAGTGCATTTCGGCGTGCCGATGATTGGCGCGGTGCTTAACCCACTCAACGTGCGTCTGGATGCCGAAGCCATTGCCTTCATGCTGCAGCATGGCGAAGCCAAGGTGCTGATTACCGACCGTGAGTTCCATGATGTGATTCACGCAGCGATTGGCATGCTGGATCACCCGCCACTGGTCATCGACGTTAATGATCCGGAATACGGCGAAGGCCAGGCTGTCAGCGATCTGGACTATGAAGCGCTGTTGGCCGAAGGCGATCCGGCCTACGCCTGGCAATGGCCGACGAACGAATGGGACGCCATTTCGCTGAATTACACCTCAGGCACCACCGGCAACCCGAAAGGCGTGGTCTACCACCATCGCGGTGCTTACCTGAACTCGTTGGGCAACCAGATGACCTGGGCCATGGGCAACCATCCGGTCTACCTCTGGACCCTGCCGATGTTCCACTGTAACGGTTGGTGTTACCCGTGGATCATCACCGCGCTGGCCGGTGTGCATGTGTTCCTGCGCCGTGTCGATCCACAGAAAATCCTCACGTTGATCCGCGAGCATCAGATCACTCACCTGTGCGCTGCACCGATCGTGCTCAACGCGCTGGTCAACATGCCGGCGTCGGCAAAAGCGGCGATCGATCACCCGGTCAACGCCATGGTCGCCGGCGCCGCGCCGCCGGCCAAAGTGATCGGTGCCGTGGAAGAAATGGGCATCAAGGTCACTCACGTTTATGGCCTGACCGAAACCTATGGTCCGGTGACGCTCTGCGCCTGGCATGCCGAATGGGATGAGTTGCCGCTGGAAGAGCGAGCGCAAATCAAATCCCGTCAGGGTGTGCGTTACCCGACGCTCGAAGGCGTGATGGTCGGCGACTCGAAGACGCTGGAACCCACCCCGCGTGACGGTCAGACCATCGGTGAGATCTTCATGCGCGGCAATACCGTGATGAAGGGCTACCTGAAGAACCCGACCGCCACGGCCGAAGCGTTCGAAGGCGGCTGGTTCCACACCGGCGACCTGGCGGTGTGTCATCCGAACGGTTATGTGGAGATCAAGGACCGACTCAAGGACATCATCATTTCTGGCGGCGAGAACATCTCCACCATCGAACTGGAAGGTGTGCTCTATCGCCATCCGGGTGTGATGGAAGCAGCCGTCGTCGCCCGTCCCGATGAGAAGTGGGGCGAAACGCCCTGCGCCTTTATTACATTGAAAGCTGATCACCAGGACGTTCGCGAGGCCGACATCATCAGTTTCTGCCGCGAACATTTGGCCGGCTTCAAAGTCCCGCGCACGGTGATTTTCACCCTGCTGCCGAAGACTTCGACCGGCAAGATCCAGAAGTACGTTCTGCGCGACAGGGCCAAAGCGCTCTAACCGAATCGACGTTGTACCCGTCAAGCGGCCGGTGTTTTTACTGGCCGCTTCGGGCTCGTGCAGGCCGAAATCGGCCCTGCCCCGCCCTTGAATACCAAAAGCATCGATAACAAAAACAAGGTGGAGCCACCATGATCGACATCCATTCAACCGATACCCAACGCTGTGAACGCATTCGGTCCAACCCGAAATTCCTTCAACTGGTGAGCAGCCGTTAGCGCCTGGCCTGGTCGCTGAGTGCTGCGGTGCTAGTCACTTACTACGCGTTCATGCTGGTAGTGGCGTTTGCCCCGCAATGGCTGCATGCGCCAATCGCCGAGCATCGGATGTTGACCCTGGGCATGCCGGTTGGCGCGGCGATCATCGTGTTTTCCTGGTTACTCACCGGCTGGTATGTCTACCGCGCCAACACGCGCTTCGATGCCCTGGGCGCCGCTATTCTCGAGGAGAGCAAGTAATGAACCTGCTCCGTAAACTTATCCTCGCCGCTGCCGGACTGTTGCCGGCCTCCGTTGTGCTGGCTGCGCCCGCGCTGGGTGCGGTGGAAAAACAACCGCTCAACCTGCATGCGATCGGCATGTTCTTTGTGTTCGTTTTAGGCACGCTGGCCATCACCTGGTGGGCCGCGCGGCAAACCAAATCCACTTCAGACTTCTACACCGCGGGCGGTGGCATCACCGGGTTCCAGAACGGTTTGGCGATTGCCGGTGACTACATGTCCGCCGCCACCTTGCTGGGGCTGTCCAGCCTGGTGTTTGCCAAGGGCTACGACGGCTTCATCTATACCATCGGCTTCTTCGTCGGCTGGCCGATCATCACCTTCCTGATGGCCGAGCGCCTGCGCAACCTGGGGCGCTACACCTTTGCCGACATCGTGTCCTATCGACTGGACCAGAACAAAGTGCGGATTTTTGCCGCCTTCGGTTCGTTGACGGTGGTGTGCTGCTACCTGATCGTGCAGATGGTCGGTGCGGGTCAATTGATCAAGCTGCTGTTTGGTCTCGACTACCCGGTTGCGGTGGTGATCGTCGGCGCACTGATGCTGGTGTATGTGATTTTCGGCGGCATGATCGCGACCACCTGGGTACAGATCATCAAGGCCGTGCTGCTGCTTGCCGGCGGTACGACCCTGGCGGTCATGGCCATGTCGCAATTCGGTTTCAGCTACGAAGCCCTGGCCACCAAAGCCGTCGAGGCTCATGCCAGTGGCTGGAACATCATGGGCCCCGGCTCGATGCTCGCCGACCCGATCAACACCGCGTCGATGTCGCTGGGCCTGGTGTTCGGGATTGCCGGCCTGCCGCACATTCTGATGCGTTTCTTCACCGTGCCTAACGCCAAAGAGGCTCGCAAATCGGTGTTCTACGCCACCGGTTTCATCGGCTTCTTCTTCCTGGTGGTGTGCACCCTGGGCTTCGCCGCGATGGTGATCATCGGCACCGACCCGCAGTACTACGTCAATGGCGAAGTCGGCGGCACCTTGATGGGTGGCGGCAACATGGTCGCCATGCACCTGGCCAAAGCGGTCGGTGGCAACCTGTTCTTCGGTTTCCTCTCGGCCGTAGCCTTCGCCACCATCCTCGCGGTGGTCTCCGGGCTAACCCTGGCCGGTGCTTCGGCGATTTCCCATGACCTCTACGCCACGGTGTTCAAGAAGGGCAAAGCCAGCGAGAAACAGGAAATGCGCGTGACCCGCATGGCCACGGTTGGCCTGGGCATCATCGCGATTCTGCTGGGCATTCTGTTCGAGAAAATGAACGTCGCGTTCCTGGTGGGCCTGACGTTCGGCATCGCCGCGTCGACCAACTTCCCGGTGTTGATCATGGCCATGTACTGGAAAGGCTTGACCACCAAAGGCGCGATCATCGGCGGTTTCGCCGGCCTGCTCTGCGCGCTGGTGCTGGTGATCCTCTCGCCAGCGGTCTGGGTCACTGTGCTCGGCCATGCTCACGCGATTTTCCCGTACGACCACCCTGCGCTGTTCTCCATGCCGCTGGCGTTCTTCGTGATCGTCATGGTGTCGAAACTCGACCGCAGCGTGCGGGCCGACAAGGAGCGTGACGCTTACGCCGACCAGTTCGTTCGCGCCCAGACCGGCCTCGGCGCCGCCAGCGCTTCCAGCCATTGATTGAAAAAGGGCACGGCCCGCCGTTGCGGCGCCGTGCCCACTGTACAACCGTCCCTTTGAGGTTCACGTTATGCCCGAATTCAACGCCCCGCTGCGCGACATGCGCTTTGTGCTGCATGAAGTGTTCGACGCCCCGGCCCTGTGGGCACGCTTGCCGGCCCTGGCCGACAGTGTCGACGCCGCCACCGCTGACGCCATTCTTGAAGAGGCGGCGAAAGTCACCTCGTACCTGATTGCGCCGTTGAACCGCAGCGGCGATGAGGAAGGTGCCCAGTGGGCCGATGGCCAGGTCAGCACGCCGATCGGGTTCAAACAGGCTTATGCCACCTACATTGAAGGCGGCTGGGTGGGTCTGTCCGGTAACGCTGATTTCGGCGGCATGGGCATGCCGAAGATGCTCGCCGTGCAATTCGAAGAAATGCTCTACGGCGCCAACTCAAGTTTTGCACTCTATTCCGCGTTGAGTTCCGGTGCCTGTCTGGCGCTGGATGCCCACGCCAGCGACACCCTGAAAAACCTCTACCTGCCGCCGATGTACGAAGGCCGCTGGGCCGGTTCCATGTGCCTGACCGAAGCCCACGCCGGCACCGACCTGGGGATTATCCGCACCCGTGCCGAACCTCAGGCCGATGGCAGCTTCAGCATTTCCGGCAGCAAGATCTTCATCACCGGGGGTGATCAGGACCTGACCGAAAACATTGTCCATCTGGTGTTGGCCAAACTGCCGGACGCGCCTGCGGGGCCCAAAGGCATCTCGCTGTTTGTCGTCCCCAAAGTGCTGGTCAATGTCGACGGTTCCCTCGGCCAGGCCAACGCCGTGAGTTGCGGTTCGATCGAACACAAGATGGGCATCAAGGCCTCGGCCACCTGCGTGATGAACTTCGACGGCGCCAACGGTTGGTTGGTCGGCGAAGCCAACAAAGGCTTGGCAGCGATGTTCACCATGATGAACTACGAGCGCTTGTCCATCGGCATTCAGGGCATTGGCTGCGCCGAAGCGTCCTATCAGAGCGCCGTCGCCTATGCCCGCGAACGTGTGCAGAGCCGCGCGCCGACCGGTGCCATCGCCCCGGACAAAGTGGCCGACCCGATCATCGTCCACCCCGATGTGCGGCGCATGCTGCTCAGCATGAAAGCCATGACCGAAGGCGGTCGCGCGTTCGCCAGTTATGTCGGTCAGCAACTCGATCTGGCGAAGTTTTCCGATGACGCCAAAGAACGGGACAACGCCCAAACCCTGGTCGCGCTGCTCACCCCCGTGGCCAAGGCGTTTTTCACCGATACCGGTCTGGAAAGCTGCATCAACGGCCAGCAAGTGTTCGGCGGCCATGGCTACATCCGCGAGTGGGGCCAGGAACAATTGGTCCGTGATGTGCGCATCGCGCAGATCTACGAAGGCACCAACGGCATTCAGGCCCTGGATTTGCTCGGACGCAAAGTGCTCGCCGATAAGGGGATCGCGCTGCGCCAGTTCACCGGCGAGATTCGCCGCTTCGCCCATCAGCCCGGTGCGCCCTACTCCACTCAACTGTTCGATGCCGTGCAGCGTCTGGAGGACCTGAGCGACTGGTTGCAGGATCAGGCCGCGACCCATCGCAACGAAGTCGGTGCCGCTTCGGTGGAGTATTTGCACCTGTTCGGTTATGTCGCCTACGCCTGGCTTTGGGCGCGCATGGCACAGGTTGCCCAACAAAAGCGCGGTGAAGATGAAGGGTTTTATGGCGCGAAGATCGCCACCGCCGACTTCTACATCCACCGCCTGTTGCCACGCATTTTGAGTCTGGAGCAATCCATTCGCGCGGGCAGTGCCTCCTTGTTTGGCCTGAGCGCCGAACAGTTCTAACGATTGAACCGCACGCGGCGCCACGCTCCTATCTCTTCGGCGTTCGCGTTTTTTATTGATAAGCCCTCGCCCATCTGGCGAGGGCCGCGGGACCTGTCTTTCCATAATAAAAACAAAGGGGCTTCACCATGGACCGCAACACCCACACCCGCGCTACCCGACTGTTGCTGGCCGGCGGCGTCATCAGCCTCTCGGCCCCCGCCGCCGCTGACTTTGTCAAAGACAGCAAGGCCAGCCTTGAGCTGCGCAACTTCTATTTCAATCGAGACTATCGCCAGGACAACGCCCCCCAATCCAAACAAGAGGAATGGGCGCAGGGTTTCCTGCTGCGCTATGAGTCGGGATTTACCGAAGGGTTGATCGGTGTCGGCTTCGATGCCATTGGACTGGTCGGCGTCAAGCTGGATTCAAGCCCTGATCGCGCGGGTTCCGGTCTGCTCAGACGCCATAGCGATACCCGCAAAGGTGCTCAGGACGAGTACGGCGAACTGGGCCTGACCGCCAAAGTGCGGGCCTCGAAAAGTACGCTGAAACTCGGCACCCTGCTGCCGAAGCTGCCCACGGTATTGGCCAACGATTCACGGCTGTTGCCACAAACCTTCAAGGGCGGTCAGTTGACGTCGCTGGAAATCGAAGACCTGACCGTGGATGCCGGGCGACTGACGCAGGTCAATCAGCGTGACTCCTCGGACTACGAGGACATGGGCATCACCCGGACCGGTGCCAAGGGCATCACCACGCGTCATGTCGACAGCGACAGCTTCGATTTCGCCAGCCTGAACTACAAATGGACCAGCAACCTCGCCACCGGCTACAGCTACGGCCATCTCGACAACTTCTACAGCCAGCACTTGGTCAACCTGACCTACGTGTTGCCGGTCACAACCGGCCAGTCGCTGAAGACGGATCTGCGCTTCGCCCGCTCCACGGATGATGGTGGCAGTAATGTCGATAACAATGCCATTGGCGCGATGTTCACCTACAACCTCGGTGGGCATGCGTTGGGCCTGGGTTATCAAGGCATGAGCGGCGACACCGGCTACGCCTACGTCAACGGCACCGATGCATTTCTGGTGAACTTCGTGCAGATCGGCGACTTCGCCAGCAAAGATGAAAAGTCCTGGCAGGCTCGCTACGACTACAACTTTGCGGCCATCGGCGTTCCGGGTCTGACCTTCATGACCCGCTACATCACCGGCTCCGATATCGATCTGGGCAACAACCGCCCGGAAGGCAAGGAATGGGAACGTGATACCGACATCGGTTATATCGTGCAGAGCGGCCCGCTGAAAAATGTCGGGGTGAAGTGGCGGAACGCGACGGTGCGCTCGACTAACTTCGGCAGCGATCTGGATGAAAACCGCCTGATCGTCAGCTACACCTTGCCGATCTGGTAAGCAAAACCTTCCCGCAGATCATTCCCACGCAGAGTGTGGGAACGATCATCCGCGGCAGTGGCCAGAGTAGGATAAGATGCCTGCAAACCAGGCTTGCCACGAGATGCCCCGTATGCCAGATAACAGTCGGAACACTCCCCGCCTGATCAAGAAGTACCCCAATCGCCGACTGTATGACACCCACACCAGCAGTCATTTGACGCTGGCGGACATACGCCAGTTGGTGGTCGACAAAATTGCCTTTCAGGTGGTCGATGCCAAGAGCGGCGAGGATCTGACGCGCAGCATCCTGCTGCAAGTGATTCTGGAAGCCGAAAGCGGTGGTGAGCCCATTTTCACCACCGAGATGCTGATGGGGATTATCCAGTTCTACGGCCCTTATCAGGGCGTACTCGGCAGCTACCTGGACAAGAGCATTCAGACCGTCATCGACATTCAGTCCCAAACCGGCGCGCAGTCGTCCGAGGCCTGGAGCGACTTTATGCATCAACAGGCCCCGGTGATGCAGGATCTGATGCGCCAATATGTCGACCAGTCAAAGGCGCTTTATCTGAACACCCAGAACCTGTTTGGCATGTTTGGCGGCAAGCCTGACGCTGATGGTGCAAAGAAAAAAGACGGTGAATGAAGTACTCCCGAGTCATTGACAGTAGCGCGACGTGTACTAGGCTCACAGTCATCCTGACGCCCCCACTGAACCACAGCACTTGAATGCAAGGCGTGGTGAAGTCGTCAATATTTAGCGCCTGCTCGCAGCTGTTCGAATGCAGACCTCAAGCAATCGTCAGTGCAGCGGGCTAACGCTCTTTCGCGCGCACTCATACTCAATGTGCAACGCGAATGACCAGGCACTTTCCACCTGCACTTTCACATTGGGAGGCAGTCGTGCAAACAGTCTTGAAGCTCGTCAGCTATGCGGTGCTCGTGCTGATGGCCAGCGCGGTCGTCTATGCCGGAGTGATCGGCATCACCTATTGGACCGGCATCGGCGTATAGGGAGTTCGCAATGAACAAACGCCAGACACGCTCGTTCGCGCTGATATCAACGGCTATTGCTGCCGTGGTGTTTCTGGGCATGACCGTTGATAGTCACCGGCAGTTTCCCACACTGACCAATGCCCAACAGATCACGCCCCAGGTCACTCGCGGCAAAGATGTCTGGCACCAATACAATTGCATTAATTGTCACACCTTGTTCGGCGAGGGTGCTTATTACGCCCCAGACCTGACGAAAATCACCCAACAGCGCGGCGCCCCTTATCTCACTGCGTTTCTCAAAGACCCTTCAAAGTTCTATGACGAGCAACGCCATCGCCGGTTGATGCCGAACCTGAATCTTTCTGACGAAGAAATCGCTGCCTTGATCGCCTTTATGGATTGGGTGAGCAAGGTCGACAACCAAGGCTGGCCACCGCGTCCAATTCTGGTGACCGGCACGTCGATTCCCGGCATGGACCTCACCGTTGCGCAACAGAACGTCGCCGGCGGCAACCAGCCACCCGCCGCACGCCCAGTGTCCGGCAAGGAAGACCCGATCGCCTTGGGCGAGGCGCTGTTTCGAACAACCGCCACCCCGGTGTGCAGCGCTTGCCACTCGATTGCGCCGGGCGTCAACCTCGCCGGGCCGTCCCTGGCCGGGTTGGCCAGCCGGGCCAAGCAGGTCATCGCCTCGCCTGACTACAAGGGCAAGGCCAAGGACGCCGAAGACTTTATCCGCGAATCCATCGTCACGCCGAGTGCCTACCTGCATCCGGGCGACATGTTTTCCGCCAACGGCATGTCCTTCATGCCGGACACCTTCGCCAAATCGCTTACGCCTGAACAGATCGATCAACTGGTCGCCTATCTGGCGTCGTTCCAGTAACCGCAGGGGATGACCATGCGCTACAGATCTCAATCCGTCGCCTACTGGTATTTCGCCGTTGCCATGGTGCTGTTCGGCCTGCAACTGGTGTTCGGCCTACTGTCGGCGGCCAAATACCTCGGGCCGGATCCGCTGCTGGACCTTTTGCCATTCGATGTCACCAAGTCTATTCACACCAATCTGTTGATCGTCTGGGTGCTGACCGGGTTTATGGGGGCGACCTATTGGATGGTGCCGGATGAGTCCCGTGGTGAGTTGCACAGCACCCGACTGGCCTACATTCAGCTCGGGTTGTGGACGGCCATGGGTGTCACCGCCGTTCTGGGTTACCTGTTCGGTTATGGCACCGGGAACAAGCTGCTCGAACAACCGCTGCCGCACAAGATCGTGATCGTGATTTGCATGCTGATGTTCCTCTACAACATCGGCATGACGATCAAGAAAGCCGGGCGTTTCACTGCCACCGAGGGCGTTCTTCTGTTGGGTCTGGCCAGTGCCGCTGTGCTTTATCTGCCGGCGCTGCTGCATTATGAAAACTACGTGGTGTCGATCTACTACCGCTGGTGGACGATTCACCTGTGGGTCGAAGGTGTCTGGGAAATGATCCAGGGCGGCTTTCTTGCCTATCTGCTGATCAGACTGTCCGGTGCCGATCGCGAGGTCATGGAGAAGTGGCTGTACGTGATTGTCGGCTTGGTTTTCATTGCCGGCATCCTTGGCACCGCCCACCATTATTACTGGATCGGTGTCCCCTATTACTGGCTTCCATTGGGCGGCTTCTTTAGTGCACTTGAGCCCCTGGCGCTGGTCGGCATGGCGATCTATGCCTACAACGCGATGCGCCGCTCCGGCCTCTCTCACCCCAACAAACTGGCCTTACACTGGACGATGGGCAGCGCCCTGTTCACCATGTTTGGCGCCGGCCTCCTGGGGCTGGCCCACACCTTTCCCGACGTCAACAAATGGACCCATGGCACCCTGATCACCGCCATGCATGGCCATGCGGCCTTTTATGGAGCCTATGCCATGATTGTCCTGGCGATGATCACTTATGCGCTACCCGGCATAACCCGTCGTCCCGTTGAGGAAAGCAGCATCGGTTATTGGGCATTCTGGCTGCAGTTGGGAGGCATGTTCGGCATGACCCTGTCATTTGCCACGGCGGGCATTGGTCAGGTGTACCTGGAGCGCATTCTCGGTTTGGGCTACCTGGACGTGCAGCTGAAGATTCAGGTGCACTTCCTGATGCTGGTGGCAACGGCGTCGATGTTCAGCCTGGGTGCGGGGCTGTTCATCTACGATTTTTTCCGCCATGCACCGGACTTCAATGTCGATGAAGCCGATCCGGTCCTGGCCACACCTCAAGCCTCAAGCGCGACGTTGTGATGGAACGTTCGCTGATGCACGCCGAACCTGCGACGCTGCAAGCTGAGCCTTATTACCAACCCTGCGGCGACGAGGTAGCGATTTTCGAGCAATGCCATGCACAGCAACTGGCAATCATGCTGAAAGGACCCACCGGTTGTGGCAAAACCCGTTTTGTCGAACACATGGCTTGGCGTCTCAAGCGCCCGTTGATCACCATTTCCTGCCATGACGATCTGAGCGCCAGCGACCTGGTCGGGCGTTTCCTGATCGGTCACCAGGGCACCCATTGGACGGAAGGCCCGCTGACCCGTGCGGTGCGCGAAGGCGCTATCTGTTACCTGGACGAGGTGGTCGAAGCGCGGCAAGACACGATTGTCGTCCTGCACCCACTGACCGACCACCGACGCATTCTACCTCTGGACAAAATCGGCGAAATCCTCGAAGCCTCACCACACTTTCAACTGGTGGTGTCCTACAACCCCGGCTACCAACGAATACTCAAGGATTTAAAGCCGAGTACCCGACAGCGCTTCGTGGCGCTGGATTTTGACTTCCCGCCGGCCGAGCGCGAAATCGCCATCGTCATCCATGAGGGTGGAACCGACTACGCCACCGCCCATGCGCTGGTCACCCTCGCCCAGCGGCTACGCGCCTTGCAAGACCGGGGCCTGGCGGAAGTCCCCAGTACCCGTCTGCTGATCGCCACTGCACGGCTGATCACCCGCGGCATTGCTGCGCCCATCGCGTGCCGGGTCGCGTTGATCTCGCCGCTCTCCGATGACGTCGTGCTGGTGGCTGCCATGCGCGACCTCGTTGACCTGACGTTTATCTAAATGGCCGAAGCGGAGGACCTCATCACCGATGTCGCACGCCACGCAACGGTGTATGCACAGGCGTTGTGGCGGCGTCACCAGGGCCCCTCGGACACTGCAAAAATCGTTACCCTCGGGGATGTCGCACAACACCTCGATTTGCTGATCAAGGCGGTGTTCGACACCCACTATTCGCTGCGCGTCGCGCAACCACCCTCGCCCCCCACGCTACTGAAAAAGCTCTTGCTGCGTCACGAAAAGCCGTGTCGGCAAAGCGCCGTCCCGGCGACCGATGGCGTGTCTATATGGCTGCCGGAGAACTTGGGCGGCGACGAGGGTCCGCTCACGCTGGAACGTTATAAAACCCTGGCTTTGCAACAGGCGATGCGCGCCCAGCGAGGCAGTGCCACCGCGCTATCAGCCCTCGACAACCCGATGCAGCGCAGTGTCTATCGGCTCCTCGAAGCCTGGGCTGCTGATTCGGACTTGGTACGACTGTTGCCGGGGTTGGCGCCATCGATCCATGGCTTGCGCCATCATGCCTTGATGACCCGCCCGCCTCTTCACGCCTTTCCAATTCAGAGACAGCCCCTGGAAAACTTGCTGCGTTTACTGCTGCGCAGCGAATGCGGCAAACCTCTGGAAGGGCTGGAGATACCCGCCAAAACGGCCGACTCGCTGCAACAATCAGAAACCCTCGCACAACGTCTCATGTCCGTCGAAAAACTGCCCAGGCTCGACGCTCATCTGCTGCTGCTCGATGCCTGGACCGGCGACCTGCGCGAGCCGTTGGCGGGCGTGAAGACGCCGCCCCTGCCTGGCGAAATCGACACCACCGATACCCTGCCACGTAGCGCCCGCCTCGTACGCCAGCCCACTGCGCGCGAGGCCCGTACCGATGAAGACGACGATCAGGATCAAGGTTTGTGGATGGTGCAACCCGCCGAACCGTTGGAAAAGGCCGAAGACCCCATGGGGATGCAGCGCCCTGCCGACCGGGATACCGATACCCCGGCCGCTGATTTTGCAGAGTCATTGTCCGAACTCAACGAAGCGCGACTGGTGGTCACGGCAGGCCGCCCGAACGAAGTGCTGCTGTCTGACGACCCGCCACAGACCCGCGTCCAGCGCGGTGCACAGGACATTCCCAGCAACGCAGTCAGCTACCCCGAGTGGGATTACCGCAGCCAGATCTACCGTGTTCCGGGTACAACCCTGCAACTGTGTCCCGCCCAGGAAGGCCCGCAGCAGTGGGTCGAGCGAACCCTTGAGGCTCACCGCCCAGTGCTCGATGCCATCCGCCGGCAATTCGAATGCCTGCGGGCGCAGCGTGTCAGGCTGCGCAAACAATGGGAGGGCGACGATATCGATCTGGAGGCGTATATCGACGGTTGCGCCGAGGCCCGGGCCGGCCTGAGCATGCCGCAGGCGCTGTATCAAACCCAGCGCCGTAGCCGACGCGACATGGCGATCATGTTGCTGATCGACGTCAGCGGCTCCACTGACAGCTGGCTGTCCCACCATCGCCGGGTCATTGATGTCGAGCGCGAGGCGTTGCTGCTGGTTTGTGTGGCGCTTGAGAGCCTGGGCGAGCCCTATAGCGTGCTGGCGTTTTCCGGCGAAGGGCCGCAGCGGGTCACGATCCGCACCCTGAAAGCATTCGATGAGCGTTACAGCAATGAAGTCGGTCGGCGCATTGCCGCACTCGAACCGGAACGCTATACCCGGGCCGGCGCTGCCCTGCGCCACGCCAGCACGTTGCTGATGCGCGAAGCCTCCACCCACCGCCTCCTATTATTGCTCTCCGATGGCAAGCCGAACGATGTTGACCAGTACGCAGGCCGCTATGGTGTCGAAGACATGCGTCAGGCCGTGACCGAAGCCAAGCTCCAAGGCATCTATCCATTCTGTTTGACCATCGACCGTCAGGCGGCGAATTACCTGCCGGCGGTATTCGGATCGCGGCAATACGCCTTGCTGCACAGACCAGAACTGTTACCCAGCGTACTGCTGGACTGGATCAGACGACTGGTATCAGCGTGAACCAGAGCCTTCCTGCCAAGGTTTTTCGCGGCACACAAAAAATGGCGATGGGGAATGATCCCACCGCCATGAGTGCCGCTTGTTTGACGTGACTTACTTGTTACCGCTGGTAGCCTTGGCGCTTGCTGGGGCAGCTTTCGTGGCCGCGGCAGTCGCTGCGTCGAAACTACTCTGAGCCACATCGGAAGCCTGTTTTACGGCTTTCTGTGCACTTTCGAACACAGTACCGGCATTCGCCAGGCTCGACTTGAACGCTGCCACAACAGGCTCGGAGCCGGCCGGTGCATTCTTGCTGATCGCTTCAACGAACTCTTGCACCTGTTGGGTGCCAGCCTCGACCTGACTCGAGGTCAGTTTGGCGATGTCCGACTGAGTACCGACGATCAGTGCTTGAACCTGACGGTTGAACTCGGCCAGACGTTCGGTTTGCGCGCTCGGCTGGGTGAAAGAAGCCTGCAGCTCAGCAAAACCTTGTGGATCACGGACGGCCAGCAGCTTGCGAACACCTTCGAAGTGCTCTTCGGTGGAGTCGCGCAGTGCCTTGAACTGCAACTGGCTGAGCTGTTCAACGCTGGCGAAGACTTTGCCGCTGATTTGCTGCAAAAGATCGAGATTGGCTTTCTGAGCGGTTTGCAGTTTTTCCGAATTGAAAAAAGACATGCTTGAATCTCCTGGTACTGGAAGGCCCTGATGGACCTGAAGACGCGATAGCGATCCGGCCAGTCATCGCGTTAGCCTTGATATTGCAGTGCACAAAATCATTTGGCAACGTCTATTTTTGTGCGGTGCAAAATAAACTTTGCTCAAGCCCTCCCTATTCGCTATAAACTCCAGTCTGTCGAACGACCAGCCTAACCCTCTTTAACGAAGGGTTCAGATGCGCAGGTTCCCATGTAGAGCGTCAGGAGATCACGATGGGTCAGGAAGTGAATATTGCGCTGCAAGATGAAGAGCTCTTCGAACCCGTCGGTTTGTTTGAACACCTGAATCATCTGCAACGCCTCAATACCCGCAACGTCCTCGACGCCGTGCAGAAGCGCCAGGCAAAAACCTTCGCGCCTTTAAGCCTTGGGCAGCTCAGGCAGCCGACGCCCGCTGACTGGCAGGAATACTTCACGGACCTTGGCCAGCGCAGCGTGTTGTTCTGGGACACCTTGCGCCAACGCGGCGACAACACCCTGTCCCACGAACGCGCCGGGTATCCGCTGCTGCTCAAGTTCAATCATGCAACGCTGGTCGCCGGTGAAGACCTGCCTCGCCCGGTCAACTATTCGTTGTTGCAAATCCTCGCGGGCCCCGGGCAGCAGCTCGACAGCAAAAAACAGCCGGTGATCATCATTGACCCACGCGGCGGTCACGGCTCGGGCATCGGCGGTTTCAAACAGGATTCAGTCATCGGCGAAAGCCTGAGAGCCGGCCACCCGACCTACTTCATCTCCTTCAGTCACTCGCCACGCCCTGGGCAAACCCTCGCCGATATCACAGAAGCCCAGGCGCGGTTCATCGAAGTCGTCAGCGCCCGGCATCCAGACAGCGCCAAACCTGTCGTCATTGGCAACTGCCAGGCGGGCTGGGCGTTAATGGGCCTGGCCGCCACCCGGCCGAAGTTGCCAGGGTTGATCATCGTCAATGGTGCGCCGCTGTCGTACTGGGCCGGCGTCAATGGCCGCAATCCGATGCGCTACACCGGCGGTTTGCTGGGCGGTGGCTGGATGGCACGCCTCGGTAGCGACCTGGGTAATGACCGTTTCGACGGCACCTGGCTGGTCAGCAATTTCGAAAGCCTAGACCCGGCCAACACCTATTGGGGCAAGTACTACCACCTGTTCAGTGAAGTCGACAGCGAGGCCGCACGTTTTCTGGATTTCGAACGCTGGTGGGGCAGCCCGACCCTGCTCAATGGCGAAGAGATCGAGATGATTGTCGACGACCTGTTCATCGGTAATCAGCTGTCCGGCGGCCTCGGTCGCAAGAGCAGCGGGCTTGACCTCAAACTGATTGAAGTGCCGGTGGTGGTGTTCTGCTCGTATGGCGACAACATCACCTCCCCGCAGCAGGCATTGGACTGGATCACCGACGTCTATCCCAGCGATCTCGCGTTGCACAATGCCGGACGCACCATCGTTTACTTACGGCACGCGAGCATTGGTCATCTGGGCATCTTCGTGTCCGGTGAAGTGGCGCGGCGTGAACATCGAGAGTTACTCGGTGCGGTCGATGCAATCAATGCGCTGCCAGCCGGGCTGTATGAAATGCTGATCGAAGACCTGCCGGAGAACTCGGCTACGCCCTATGACGTGCGTTTCGAGCCCCGGCGTATCGCCGACATCCATGGCGAAGTGCAGAAGCCTCGTGATGACGATCGCGAATTCGCGCTGGTCCAGCGCGCGTCGGACATCAACAACAGTGTGTACGACGAATTCATACGCCCATGGTTGCGCCAGCTGATCAACGAACCCAGCGCAGAACTGCTGCGCCGGGCACACCCTTTCCATCAGCAGCAAGTGGCCTGGAGCAGTTTGAACCCGGCGTTGTGGTGGCTGGCAGGAAGCGCGGCCCTAGTGAGCAAGGATCGTCACCCCGCCAGCCAAAACAACCCGTTGCTGGCCTGGCAGGAACTGTTTTCCAACCAGATGCAGGACGCCTTGAACGGCTATCGGGATCTGCGTGATGCGGCCCAGGAAATGTGTTTCTACGGCGTGTATGGCGTACTCAACAGCCTCGCCGGCAATGCACCCGGGCGAAATCTCCAGGAACATGCCAAGCAACACGACAAGGTCCTGATCGAGCGGCTGCAGGATGCCCTGCCCCTTGGCGGTCTGATGGAAGCCTTGATACGGATTCTGTTCCTGCTGGGCCGTGACAGCGACAAGTCGGGCAAGGAAAGCGTGGAAAAATTGATCCTGCAACTGCAGGTGCTGCTCCAGGACGACAGTGCCGAGCCACTTGATCTGCGCGAAACCCTGCGCCTGCAAAAGCTGCTGGTCGCCACCCACCCGCAAGAAAGCCTGCACAGCCTGCCCTTGATGCTGGTTGAGGTCGAAGAGCGTCAACAAGTGCTGGCGGCCGTCGCCAATTTGCTGCCGGAACTGCTGACCAGCGGCGCAGACAACCCATTCTGGAGTGAGCTGCACACGCTGCTCGACGTCCCCCTGCCAGGTTTCAGCCTGACCCAACCACCCGGTGAGGCCGATGCCATCGAGGAGAAAATCCCGACGGCAACCCCAGAGCCGATCAAGCAGAAAACCCCAGCAGTGACCCCTCACCCCATGGCCAAAGTTGCGAGTCCAACGCGCAAACCTGCCAAGGGCAAGAAAGGCGTAAAAAAACCTCCGGTGAAATAACGTTTACGTTGAGGAGAACTGCGTCACACCGGCGCGGCCTCCTCGATTTCAAACGGTTCATCGGCCCTGTACCGACCGGGTGTCATGCCAAACCAGCGGCTACAGGCTTTATTGAAACTGCTGTGATCATGAAAACCAAGGAGATACGCGACATGCTTCATGTTGAAGTGAGAATGGCGCAGGTAGAAATCGGCCAATTGCCGGCGCACATCGTTCTGCACGTCCTTGAATTGCGTCCCTTCCTTTTCCAGCGCGCGTTGCAGCGTCCGCTTGCTCATGTTCAATGCTGTCGCGATCGACTCCATATCGCACTGCCCCTGGTCCTGACTCAAGCGCTCGGTAATCAACGCGCGAACCGTGCCGACAATGCAGAAACCAAACAGCAGATCCAGTTGAGCCTCGGCAAAACTGTCGTGCAGCACCGCCAACGCTTCGTTGGCCATGCTCAACGGACGTAGCAGCTCCTGCTCGTCAAACAAAATGCTGTCGTAAGGCGCGTCGAAATGCAGGTCGCAGCCAAACAGCCGTCGATGCTCGGAGGTGTCTTCAGGTTCGGGATAAGTGAAACCCACGCTCAAGGGGTGCGGTGAATTGCCGCCCGCCAGCTTACGGCAGAAACCCAGCAATGAAGCCAGCGCTGCATCGGTGTATTGGCGAGGTTTGACCGAACCTTTTTGTTGATGATCGAGCCCGGACAGCCGGTAATTCTGCTGTTCCGATGTAAAGAAAAGGCTGAAACCGGTGCCAATCAACGGACTGAAACGGACCAGGCGCTCAAGGGCTTTTTTCAGATTCAGGCTGGACATCATGGTGTAGCCGACGATCTGAAAGCTGCCGGGGTGGAAACTTCCATAGGCCTTCAAGCCGATGTCCGGATCGCCCGAGGCCTGAGCGGCCAGCTCCCATAATCGATAGATATTCCTTCGCTCGCAAAACGCTCCTGGTGTGTTCGCGAGATTAATGTCTAGTCCAGCTTCCCGACACAGACTGGCAACATCCAGTCCTTGAGCCGAGAGCGTATTTACCAGCACGCTGGCATAGCCTGAACTCATTCTATACATGGCGTCCTCAATGACCTGTGGAACCGAACATCCTGTCCGGAGCCATAACTGATCTGCGTTGAATCGAAATGCTAACGGGGTGTTTAGTGGCCAATATTGATCCCAGTATAGGTAGTCCTGATTTTTAGCCACTATTTCACGCCATTCGTCGCCCTGTAGCAGCCGCTTGGCGATGCCAACAGCAGTGAACAGTTCAGTTTCATTCCATGCATGGCACCGTTGGACACCACACAGTCACCTCTCAACACTTCCGCACACCCCGCCAATACCGAACAATCCACCCATCTTGCAGCGCAAAACACAAAAAGGAAGAGAGTGTATGAAGTCGCTTAGTCGTATTGCGTTGGTCACGGGTGGTATGGGTGGGATTGGCACTGCGATAAGCCAACGCCTGTACAAGGAAGGATTCAAGGTCATCGTGGGCTGCAGCTCTGACTCCGCCCGCAAGAACGAATGGATGGCGAGCCAACTGGAGGCGGGTTATCAATTCGAATGCATCTATGGCGACATCACCGATTGGGAATCAACGCGCAAAGCGTTCGAGATGGCACGTGAGCAATTCGGCCCCATCGATGTATTGGTCAACAACGCCGGCATCACTCGCGATGCGTCCTTTCGCAAACTGACTCCGGAAGACTGGAATGCAGTCATCGGCACCAACCTGACTGGCCTGTTCAACACCACTAAACAGGTGATTGAAGGGATGTTGGCCAAAGGTTGGGGACGGGTTATCAACATCTCGTCGATCAACGGTCAGCGCGGCCAGTTCGGCCAGACCAACTACAGCGCGGCCAAGGCCGGCATCCATGGCTTCACCATGGCTCTGGCCCGGGAAGTGTCCGGCAAGGGCGTGACCGCCAACACCGTCTCCCCAGGCTACATCCAGACCAGTATGACCGCGGCCATCCGTCCAGACATTCTCGACGCCATGATCGCAGCCACACCGGTCGGGCGCCTTGGCCAACCCGAAGAAATCGCCTCCATCGTGGCCTGGCTGGCTTCCGATGAATCGGGCTACAGCACCGGCGCGGACTTCTCGGTCAACGGCGGCATGAACATGCAGTAGACCGGCCAGGGCAAGGGCGCCCTGCTCGCGCTAGACGAATGTTGTCTTTTTTATGAGGTCACGCATGAACGAAGTCGTAATCGTTGCCGCTACACGTACCGCCGTTGGCAGTTTTCAAGGCGCCTTGTCCGCGATTCCAGCCACCGAACTGGGCGCGGCGGTCATTCGCCGCCTGCTGGAAGAGACAGGTCTGGACGGCTCGCAGATCGATGAAGTGATCCTCGGTCAGGTACTCACCGCAGGCTCGGGGCAAAACCCCGCACGCCAGGCGGCCATCAAGGCCGGCCTGCCCCATACCACCCCTGCCCTGACCCTGAACAAGGTCTGTGGTTCGGGACTCAAGGCGGTCCAGCTTGCGGTCCAGGCCATCCGTTGTGGCGACGCCGAACTGGTGATTGCCGGCGGTCAGGAAAACATGAGCCTGGCGCCCTATGTTCTGCCCAAGGCACGCACCGGTTTGCGTCTGGGTCATGCGCAATTGCAAGACAGCGTGATTCAGGACGGTTTGTGGGATGCCTTCAACGACTACCACATGGGCATTACCGCAGAGAACCTGGCGCAGAAGTACGACCTCAGTCGCGAAGAGCAGGACGCTTTCGCCGCCGCCTCGCAACAGAAAGCCGCTGCGGCCATCGAAGCGGGTTACTTCAAGCGTGAAATCACCCCGATCCTGATCCCTCAGCGCAAGGGTGAGCCGCTGGCCTTCGACACCGATGAACAGCCGCGCCCGAACAGCACGCTGCAAGCATTAAGCAACCTCAAACCCGCGTTCCAGAAAGACGGCAGCGTGACGGCCGGCAACTCGTCGACCCTCAACGATGGTGCCGCCGTGCTGTTGCTGGCCAGCGCCGCCAAGGCCAAGGCCCTCGGCTTGCCGGTGCTGGCACGCATCACGGCCTACGCCAGTGCCGGTGTGGACCCCTCGATCATGGGTATCGGCCCGGTACCGGCCACCCGCCTGGTACTGGCGAAAGCCGGCTGGACCCTGGACGACCTCGACCTGATTGAAGCCAATGAAGCGTTCGCTGCGCAATCACTGGCGGTCGGTAAAGAACTGGGTTGGGACACCAGCAAGGTCAACGTCAACGGCGGCGCGATTGCCCTCGGTCATCCGATCGGCGCATCGGGCGCGCGGATTCTGGTGTCGCTGTTGCACGAACTGATTCGTCGCGACGGCAAAAAAGGCCTGGCCACGTTGTGCATCGGTGGCGGCCAGGGCGTCAGCCTGGTGATCGAGCGCTAGAACACAGGAGTGTTCGTTTAAGTGGCTGACGCGGCGCCGAAGTCCGGCGCCGCGGCTTTTTTTCGCTCGGTTTACGTAAGTGGGCAAGGAGTTCCATGGACAACAACGCGCATACCTTCAACACTTTCTGGTCAGGCCAGGTACCGTTCATTGCCTCCTATGCAGTGCAACAATTACGTCTCTGGGTCAGCACCAATCCGTGGTTTACCGGACAAGAATACAACGAGTGGTTTGACCTGCCGCGCGGTACCCTGGACAGCCTTCAATCGGATTACCAGCAGCAATGGGGCGAACTCGGCCAACGTCTGCTGACCGGTCAGCCCTTCACCTTCGACGATCGACGTTTCGCCAGCGGCAACTGGAGCCAGCCACTGTTCGGCTCCCTCGCCGCCTTTTACCTGCTCAACGCCGGGTTTCTGCTCAAGCTGCTGGAAAAGTTAGCGATCCCGGACAAAAAACCGCGCCAGCGTCTGCTGTATCTGGTGGAACAAGCCATTGCTGCCGGGGCGCCGAGTAACTTTCTGGCCAGTAATCCCGATGCGCTGCAACGGGTCGTCGATACTCAGGGAAGCAGCCTCCTCACTGGCCTGTTGCACTTGGCCAGCGACCTGCAAGAAGGCAAGATGCGCCAGTGCGACGCCGGCGCTTTCAAAGTGGGCGTCGACCTCGCCAACACCCCCGGCGAAGTGGTCTTCGAGAACGAACTCTTCCAGCTGATTCAGTATTACCCGCAAACCGAAACCCAGTATCGGCGCCCGGTGTTTGTCGTGCCGCCGTCAATCAACAAGTACTACATTCTCGACTTGCGCCCGGACAACTCGATGGTGGGCCATCTGTTGAAACAAGGACACCCGGTGTTTCTGATGTCGTGGCGCAACTTCGACCAGGAACACGCAGGCACCACCTGGGATGACCTGATCGAAACCGGCATCCTCAAAGGCCTGCAAGTGACCCGCGAGATTAGCGGCGAGCAGCGGCCCAATTGCGTCGGTTTCTGCATCGGCGGCACCTTGTTGAGCTCGGCGCTGGCCGTCCTGGCGGCGCGCGGCGACCGCGAGATCGGCAGCGTGAGCCTATTAACCACCTTCCTCGACTACCTCGATACCGGCCCCATCGACATCTTCGTCGACGAACAATTGGTGGCCTACCGCGAGCGCACCATCGGCGGCCTGGATGGTCCCATCGGCCTGTTCAAGGGCGAGGACATGGGCAACACCTTCTCGCTGCTGCGCCCCAACGACTTGTGGTGGAACTACAACGTCGACAAATACCTCAAGGGCCAGAAACCGATCCCCCTTGACCTGCTGTTCTGGAACAACGACAGCACTAACCTTCCAGGCCCGATGTACTGCTGGTATCTGCGTCACACCTATCTGCAGAACGACTTGAAATCCGGTGAGCTGGACTGTTGCGGGGTCAAGCTGGACCTGCGCGCCATCGATGCTCCGGCGTACATCCTCGCCACCCATGACGATCACATCGTGCCGTGGAGAAGCGCTTACGCCAGCACCGAGTTGCTCTCCGGGACCAAGCGTTTTGTGCTGGGCGCTTCGGGGCATATCGCCGGAGTGATCAACCCACCGGCCAAGGAAAAGCGCCACTATTGGACCAACAATCGGGTCACTAAAAACCCTGAAACCTGGTTCAAGAATGCCGAGCAACATGCCGGTAGCTGGTGGAATGACTGGTTCGTCTGGCTGGCTGAACAGTCCGGCGAACGCCAGCCTTCCGTGCTGCACACCGGTAACACGCAATACCCGGCGATAGAGTCGGCACCGGGGCGTTATGTGATGCAATGACAGGCAGCCCCGCGCCATAACTTCTATTGCGTGCTGATGCCGAGCGCGAAAAACTTGGGCGTTGTGGTAATGCCATTTCAGTAGTAACGCATACCTTGTAGCAGCTGGCGAAGCCTGCATCCGGCTGCGCAACCGAACGCAAGCTCGACAGCTGCTACAGGGCCGAAAGGGGCGGTGCGGCGTTCCGACAAGCCCCCTCGCCACAGAGGCAGTGGCTACTCAGACGGGTCGAGTTGATCCAGTGCCATCAAGCAGACAAGCCTGCCGTCAAATCCACAGGGAAAGCAGTCGTAGCGACGGAGACAAAGAGTGTTACCCGAAAGCCGACTGAGGTGCTGTTACATGGCCGCAAAGGTGATACGCGCCTGTTGATCATCCGATACACACAGGAAGGCTTTGACCAGAGCGACGTCAGGGACATGCTTTCTATATCCGATCTTTACATGGCGCACGGCCTTGTTCAGCGCATTACAGGGAAGTCCCTCAGGACCGTCCAGCGCTTAGCGAAGGAGACCAAACCAGTGCGGCTAAACCAACAACAAAGTACAGTCGCCTTCCAGTATGCGCAGGCCCTGGAGCACGCCATCAACGTGTTTGGCAATCAGCTGTTGGCTGAGGACTGGTTGAAGAAACCCTGCAAATACCTGGACGGAAATATCCCGCTGGAGCTGATCGACAACTCGCTTGGCTTCCAGGTAGTCGAGGACTATTTGACCCGGATTGGACACGGGGTTTATCAATGAATCCTTTGCCCTGGGATGGGAAGCGGCACGCTTGGCGCCTTGACCACGAGGTCTTCAAGGACACGTGGGACAGTGGCATTGGTGCGCAGCAATCCAGTGGTCGATGGAACCCTCCCGTCCACTGCCATTTTGGAAGTCGCGGCCCACGCAGGCTTCGATACGCTCGATAGGGTGCCTCACGTGTTGACGTGCTTCGAAGTGCTGGATTCGAATTTCATCAAGATTGTTCAGCCCGAAGATGCGTCGAACCCGAATTGGCTCATCCCGTCTCAACTCTCGCCCAATCAGCAGCTGTTTGCTGATGAGCTGCTGGCCGAGCATCCCTTTCTGCTCATCCCGGGTTTGAAGCCCGGCCGCGCCACCGGGCGCTATTGCCTTCCTTGAGGGGCGCACCTGCTCGGCGAAGGCTGGCGCCGGGGCCCATGCCCAGCACGCCGAGGCTCGAGCCCGCAAGGCCGATACCGGCGACCTTGAAGAACTGACGACGGTTGAGGTCCATCGTGCACTTCTGTCAGGTGGAAACCCGGTGCTTTTATCGGGTTCTTCTGGACAATCACGGTGGCGGCAGTCTGGCTGCCGACACTTAAAGCTGTAGACACTGCATCAGCGTATTGTGTGAAAACCGACCGTCGGCGGTGCTGCGGCTCATTCTGTCGCCACGGATCAAACTGGCGCTTATCATTGCCCCACGTTCAACCACGCCTTTTATGAGACTGAGCATGACTTTCGATTTTGACCAGGTGTTCGACCGCCACAACACCGGCAGTACCAAATGGAGCCGTTACCCGGCTGACGTGTTGCCGATGTGGGTGGCCGACATGGACTTCTCCGCACCGCCGGTGATCATCCAGGCCCTGCAAAAACGTCTGGAGCACCCGATGCTCGGCTACAGCGTGGCCCAGGATGACTTGCGCGATGCCATCGTCGCCGACCTCTGGAACAAGTACGCCTGGCGCGTCGAGCCTCAGGCGCTGATTTTTCTGCCAGGCGTGGAGTCGGGTTTCAATATGGCCCTGCATGCGCTGGTCCAGCCGCAGCAGAACGTCGTGGTCCAGACGCCCAACTACCCGCCGCTGCGCCATGCGCCGGGCCATTGGGGGCTGAACAAGGTCGAACTGAATTTCGACGCGCTGGCGGACGGTACGTATGCCTCGCTGCTCGACGCCTTGCACCAGTCCCTGGAAGGTGGCGGCGCCCTGCTGCTGAGCAACCCACACAACCCGCTGGGCAAGGTCTTCCCGAGGGAAGAACTGCAAGCGGTGGCTGACATCTGCCTGGAACAGGACGCCTGGATTATCTCCGACGAGATTCACGCCGAACTGTGCTTCGACGGACGCAGGCATGTGCCGATCGCAACGTTGAGCCCGGAAATCGCCAAGCGCACCATCACGCTGATGTCGGCGAGCAAAGCGTACAACATCGCCGGGCTGAAAACGTCGTTCATGATCATTCAGGACAGGGCCATCCGCGAGCGGGTCAACCACGCGCGCTGCGGACTGGTCGACAGCGTCAACCCGCTGGGCCTGGAAGCCACCCGCGTCGCCTACCGCGAAGCCGGGCCATGGCTGGTCGAGCTGATGGCCTACCTGCAAAGCAACCGCGATTACCTGGTCGACGCCGTTCGCACCCGATTGCCGGGTGTCACTATGAACGTGCCCCAAAGTACCTATCTGGCGTGGCTCGATTGCTCGGCGCTGGAGCTGGACAACCCACAGCAGTTCTTCCTTGAACACGCCAAAGTCGGGTTGAGCGCGGGCCTGGAATTCGGCGACGACAGCAAACAGTTCGTTCGCCTGAATTTCGGCTGCCCACGGTCGTTGCTGGAAGAAGGCATCGCGCGGATGGAGCGCAGTTTGCTCAATCGAAAGGCCTAACCTTTTGATTGATTGTTCCCACTCCCGCGTGGGAACAATCAAGTTCGATCATCAACACCCGCTCGGTCAATTCGGACATGCCCAAACCTACCCTCCTGCCTTACGCCACCACCAAGGGCGCGATTGCCAACTTCACGACCGCTCTTGAGCAATCACCGATATCTTGCCGTTGCGCTCCAGGATCGCAAACTTGATTTGATCAAGAGTCTCGATGCCCTGACTGGAGCGTGCGGCTTCCATGATGTCGGCCTCGATCAATCGCGCGTGGTGCAGGCGTTTGTGTAGAAATTTGCCATTCTCGACGATGATCGTCGGCCCACCATCGATCAGCTGTGATATCCATTGCGAACGCTGTTTGAGCAGCGACAGGCCGACGTCGATGACAATCAGCGTGACGATCACCAACATCGAATTGGTCAGGGAAAAGTCATCGCCCAGCAACGCCTGTTGCGTCGCCTCACCGATGATCATCAACAGCAAAAAATCGAATGTCGTCAACTCGGCCAAAGAACGCCGGCCAGCAATCTTGAACAGCACCATCAGCGCCAGATACATCGCGGCCGCGCGCAATACCGAGTCCATAGGTCACCTAAGGGAAAATGAATTGATCGAGGTTCACGGGCATGGCGCCGGGCGATGCAATGCGGCTGCGAAACAGTCCCAGCCCATCGCCGCGCAACGTCAGATAAAGGGTTGCCTGGCCCTGAGCGTCGGTCTGCACCCATAGCGTCATGCCCTGCCCGCCACTGATGGCGCGCAGGGGTTGCGGTTGCAGGGTTTCGATGTTGAAACCGTCCAGCAGTGCCCCGGTCAGTTCCAGCTCAACGGTGGCATTGGGCGCACCGCTCACGCTGATCTGCATCGGGTTGGACGATCCGTGGCGGTGGAACATCTCGTATTGCACCCGGACCTTGCCGTCGTCACCGTGAACATCCCGGGTGCTCAGCGGCCCGCGTGAAAACAGCCCGAGCAGCGCCAGCAACACCAACAGCACCAGGGTGTACCAGCCCCAACGCTCGAATCGCCAGACCTTGACCTGATGCGTCATGTCTTCGCGCACCGGATAGTCGCGGCTGTGGTAATCGGTATGGCCGGATTCATCGTTCATCGGATGCACCCCTGCCCGGTCTGACAGGCCCAGACGAAACAAATGGTGCCGGCCGGAATGCCCCCGCCGTACAAGACTCGGCGGTGGTCAGCAGCAAGTTGTTTTGACGCAAGTACTCGACCACGGATTGGCTGATGCTCATGGCAAATCATCCAGAAAGGAGAGCTGCTCGGTTGACCTTCGTCGTCTCCAAACATTCCCTTTATCGGACCACGCTCGGTTCAGGGATAAAAAAGTGAACCCTGTCAGAACTCGCTCCTCAATACGTTTAGGGCCACCTGCTATGGGCCGCTCCAGATCAGGAGGTCATCATGTCCGCACCTATCATCAAGCTGTTTACCCAACCGAACTTCGCGTGGACGGATATCCGCAAGGAAGAGGAAGCGCATCCACGCCACTACCTCGCTCATTTACTGCTGCTCGCCTTGATCCCCGCCGTGTGCCTGTTTGTCGGGACCACCTATGTTGGTTGGAGCCTGGCCGCGAATGAAACAGTCAAGCTCAGCACCGCCAGCGCATTGCAACTTTGCGTGTTGCTGTACGTGACCATCGTCGCTGGCGTTGCGCTGATGGGGCTGTTCATCCGCTGGATGTCGCGCACCTTTGACACGCGACCGACCGTCAATCAATGCATCGGATTTGTGGCCTACACCGTGACGCCGTTTTTCCTTGCAGGCTTCGCTGGTTTATACCCGAGCCGCTGGCTGGCGATCCTGGTGCTGGGGGCGGCGGCGATCTATTCCACGTTTCTGCTGTTTGTCGGCTTGCCGACCTTTATGCACGAGCGCAAGGAACAAGGCCTGCTGAATGCTGCTTGCGTCTGGGGCGTCGGATTGCTGGTGCTGGCCACCATGCTGATTTCAATGATCCTGCTGTGGTTCAACGTACTGACACCGGAATACCTGCGCGCGACCGTCGGTTGATTGCCAAAGGCCCTTCATCGCGGCACGCACCCGGCGAGTACAGAGCATGAGTTTTATTGTATGGGTGGCGGTGTTGGGTGCGGTGCTGATGACGCTGGCGCTGACGTCGTCGTACCTGCGCTGGATGCCGGTGACCACGTCGGCGGTGTGTCTGGTGCTGGGTGTGGCCATCGGGCCCGCGGGGCTTGGGCTGTTGAAACTGGACACCGATAATGCGTCCACCTGGATGGAGCACCTGACGGAAGTCGCGGTGCTCTTTTCGTTGTTTGTCTGCGGTTTGAAGTTGCGCTTGCCGCTCAAGGATAAAACCTGGCGCATCGCCTACGGCTTGGCCGGCCCGGTCATGGTACTGACCATTGCTGGCGTCAGCCTGTTGCTGCATTACGGCTTCCAACTGTCCTGGGGCGCCTCCGTGTTGATCGGCTCGATTCTGGCGCCCACCGACCCGGTACTCGCCGCCCTGGTGCAAGTCAACGATGCCCGGGATGATGACAGCGTGCGCTTCGGGCTGTCGGGTGAAGCCGGGCTCAATGACGGGATAGCCTTCCCGTTTGTGATCCTCGGACTGCTCCTGGTGCAACACGACGGCAACCCCGGCTGGCTGAGCGATTGGGTGCTGCGCAGTCTGTTGTGGGCAGTCCCGGCCGGCTTGCTCACTGGCTACTGGATGGGGCGCGGTATTGGCCGCCTGACCTTGTTAATGCGCATCAAGAATGACGACAGCACCCTGTCCCCTAATGATTACCTCGCCCTCGCCTTGATCGCCCTGGCGTATGTCGGGGCCGAGTCGATTCACGGTTACGGCTTTCTGTCGGTGTTCGCCGCCGGACTGGGTTTGCGCCACGAAGAAGTCAAATCCACGGGCGATGACGAGCTTCCCGCCGAGCATCTGGTTCAGCCTGTTGTGGGTCATCAGAACGTCGAGCCGCAGCATGCCGTTCATGGTGATACCGCAAGCCTTGAAGACACTCAGGTCGCCGCGGGCATCATGATGGGCGACATGCTCGCCTTCGGCAGCCTGGTGGAACGGGCCATGGAAGTATTTCTGGTGACACTGCTCGGCGTAGTGCTGATGGCGCACTGGGACTGGCGCGCGTTGCCGATCGCCGGCGTGTTGTTTTGCCTGATTCGACCGCTGTGCGTCGTCGCCATGCCCTGGGGGGGGTTGCTCAACAGTCGCCAGCGAATGCTGATTGGCTGGTTCGGCATACGCGGCATCGGCAGTCTGTATTACTTGTTTTATGCCCTTAATCATGGGTTGGGCCAGTCGATGTCAACGCTCTGTATCGACCTGACCTTGTCGGTGGTCGCCCTAAGCATCCTCATCCACGGGCTCAGCACTCAACCGCTCCTGATTCGATATGAACGGCAAAAAAAACAGGATGTTTGATTTTATGTCTGTGCGTTTAGGGCCGGAACTATCGAATTTTAACGCTCATAAAATTGAAATCCTTTTGCGATCCTGGAGGTCACAACCTTAATCCCTCCCGGCTTTTGCACGGCGGGACTTGCCAGGTTCGGTTCCCCTGTGGCGTCGATGCCTATCAAAAGAGACCTCGAGAAAATCAGGTGCTGGTCATGATTCACTATTCCACCTCCGATGAAATCAAAGCCTGCCGGGCATTCGCCCTGGAACGTAATCGTCAAATGTTTGAAGAGGCCCAGGCGCTGAGCCGCAGCGCTTTTGCATTACTCGAGGGCAGTGACATGGACGTGGAGCTGTTTGATCGTTATCAGGCCATGCGCAGAAAAGCCGACTTTACGTTCCAGGAGGCGATCGAGCACTTGCGGGTGCTCAACGAGGATTTCCCACCTGTCTCGCTGTCCACACAAAACGCTCATCGTTTGCACCCGCCGCTCGAACCCAGAACATGAACCTGAAAAGCCCGGCATAGTCGCCGGGCTTTTTATTGTCTGGGACATCAATGCTCCACTGCGAACTGCATGAGTCAATGTCCAGACTCATGCAGGCTGCATGACCGCAGATTGCCATTAGTCACTTCAAACTATTGTTTTATAAGCAAGTTATCGCACCGGATAATCGGCACGACAAATGCTCAAGGACTATGAGCGACTTTCGGCCTTGAGACCGTTCGCGCTCACCCCTGACTCGTTGGAGAGATTCGACCATGAACGCCATTGACCTGTTGAAAGCCGACCATGAACGTGTAAAAGGCATCCTGACCCAGTTAAGCGAATCCACCGAACGTGGTGTGAAAAAGCGCAGCGAGTTGCTGGCCAAGCTCGAAATGGAGATTGCCATTCACACCCGTCTCGAAGAAGAAGTCTTGTACCCGGCGTACAAGAAAGCCGGGGGTAAGGAGCAGGACATCATGTATTACGAAGCCAAGGAAGAACATCGCACCGTTGATTCGCTGGTGCTACCAGACCTGAAAGTCACCGACCCGTCCACCCCGGAATTCGCCGGTCGCGTGAAAGTGGTCAAGGAACTGCTGGAGCACCACATCGAAGAAGAGGAAACGGAAATGTTTCCTCAGGCCAAAAAACTGCTGGGTAAAGCCACCCTGGAAGAATTGGGCGCGCAAATGGAAAGTTTGAAGGCCCAGTACAAGAAAGAAATGAGTGCAGCCAATCTGGCGGCTTGATGCAGGTGGCGGGACAGCAAATGGCCTGGCATATGCCGGGCCTTCTTGGTTGTTCGGTTCACGCGCCGGGGTTGGTCACCTGGATGTAAAACGCATAGCTGCCCAGCAGCACCCAGAACGTGGCGAAAACCCACGGCGTACGCACGGAAAATAACAACGACTTGCGATATCCCTTATGGGACGATTCCATCTCACTGAACAGCGGCGAATCATCGTAAGCAAGCCCCATCAAGGGCTCACTGCGCAGCAATTGACTCTGCTTGAAATGCCAATGATCGATGATGTCGTATGCCGCGCGAATCCCCGGCCAGGCGTTGAGCGAACTGAGCAGTCGGTGGCAAGAATGATCGGCAGGCTCGGCTTCATGACCCGGATAGCCTGCGCCAGTTGCGCGCCATTCATCTGCGGCATGGCCATGTCCGTGATAACCAGATCAATCGCCTGTTTGCTGTCGAACATTGCCAGCGCCTGTGCACCGGACGCTGCACTGATCACTCGATGCCCCAGGTCCTCGAGCAACAGGCAGGTACTCGTCAAAACCAGGCTGTCGTCGTCCACCACCAACACGCACAGACAACCGGTTTGGGTTCTGGTGAAAAACACGTTTCGAGCACCACGGAAGGTCCGAGGGAGCTGCGCAACGGTCCTGTGATCCCTTGCACCCGCGCCGGGATCTCGACGGGTTCGGCTTTGAGCGCCTGGCGCCTGGCGCCTGGCAAACGCCAGCATGCGCTGAGTCAGGGTGACGCCACGCAAGGCACCTTGAGTGGCGTTGTCCACCAATCGGGTAATTCTCGAATGCCCCCGACGCGTTTGCGGATGATTTTCAGATTGCCGAGGATGACAGTCAGCAAATTGTTGAAGTCGTGGCAATACCGCCACCGAGTTGCCCGATGACCTGCATCTTCTGCGCCTGAAACAGCGCTTCGCGGGTTTGTTCCAGGGCCTGCTGGGCTTGTGTGACTTCGGTGATATCACGGGTGATCTTGGCAAACCCGAGTAACGTGCCCGACGGGTCGAGAATCGGATCGATAACCACATGGCACCAGAAATGCGTGCCGTCCTTGCGAACCCGCCAGCCTTCCCCCTCAAAACGCCCCTTCCTGATCGCCGTGTCCAGTGCTCGATGGGGTAAACCGGCACGGCGGTCCTCTTCGGTATAGAAGCGCGAGAAGTGTTGGCCGAGAATCTCGGCCTCCTCATACCCCCTGAAACGCTTGGCGCCAGCGTTCCAGCTGGTGATGATTCCATCGGGATCAATCATGTAGATCGCGTAGTCAATCACAGCATCGATCAACAGGCGAAAACGACTGTCCTCGATGGCGCTGGCTTTGGTCCGGCCGCGCTCATTGATCCCTCACGTCACTGTTGTTTTTCTGGAGTATGCGACAAGCCGGGATTTTGGAAAGCCCCAAAGCACCTCTCGACGTAAAGTGTTATCGGATCACGTATTTGGCGATGTAGGTGTACAGGTCGTTGTAGACAAAGGCTGGGACATAGGAGGCATGCGTCCCGGCCTTGAGCAATGCCAGATGGCATTCTTTGACAATTTCGTAGTGGCCGTTCACCGCGAAAACGTGGTTATCCGTAATGCGCGAGTAAACGATGTACTCAAAAGGCCTCAGGGTCGTCGTTGTAGTCACCGAGCCGTCGGCAGCTTTGGTGTAGGTGCTCTGAGCACGCACCGTCCGCTCGTTCAACACACCGAACCCACGTTCGTACACAGTGATTTGCGAACCGCTGACTGCCTTTGCAGCCGTCTCGAAAGCCAGGATGATCGCTTGTGCGTAACCCATGCTGGTATTCAGTTTTGACACCGTGAGAAACCTTTCCATTTCTTGATTTTCAAGGCTTTTGAGTGCTCGTTTAATACTCGACACATGAGCAAACTCTTGAGTGCAGCCAACGATGTGAGTCTCGAACTGATAACCCTGGGCTGTTGCCGTCGGTGGAAAAGCCGCGAATTCGATACTGTCGAACGCACATTCCATAATGATGTTGTATTTGCCGGTGAAGACCTGCGTAAAGATCTTCGCGCTGAGTTCTCGGACGAATGCCTCGGTATGCTCATACGCATGCAAGACGCCGAGTCTGATCATCTCTGGGTATTGGGGGTGTTTTTTGCGGTAGTCGGGCAGGTACAGACGAACATAGTTGTCGTAGCGTTTTGAAGGCAGCAGATTCTTTTCCAGCAGATAGGTTTTACCTGACCCTTGCAGCCCGGCAACGACCAGCATTTTGGGGATTGCCTCGACCGTGATGCCGCAGAACAGCCTCGCTTTTATTTCATCGAATGCTGCGGTGACCTGCTCAGGGGTGTACGTGTATTTCGGTGCTGCTGACATACCTTGATTTCCTTATCAAAGATTGGTTTGAATGTGATGACTCGCCCTTTGAATAAAGCGGGCATTCGCTGTTTTTTCAAATAGGCGTGTCTTTCAAGATATGTCGATGTTTTTAAAGTAAAAATCCTACTCGACTGAGTGAAAAAGCCTCGGGGCAATTGACCACCAGCGCGGCAGTAACTGCTTGACCTTGCTATCGTCAAACCGGTCGTCGATCAACATCACCACCCCTTGATCCTGCTGGGTACGAATCACCCTCCCCGCCGCCTGCACCACTTTCTGCACACCGGGAAACAGGTAGGTGTAGTCATAACCGGCGCCGAAAATCGCCGCCATGCGCTGTTTCAACTGCTCGTTGATCGGGTTGAGTTGCGCCAGCCCAAGGGTGGCGATGAACGCACCGATCAGGCGTGCACCGGGCAAGTCGATGCCTTCGCCGAAAGCCCCACCCAGCACCGCAAAACCAACGCCCTGACTGTCGGCGGTGAACTGATCGAGAAAGTCCTGACGCTGCCCTTCCCCCATGCCCCGGGACTGCGACCACAGATTGATGTCGGGATGCCTCTGGGCCAGCAACTGCGCCACTTGCTGCAAATAATCGAAGCTGCTGAAAAACGCCAGGTAGTTGCCGGGACGTTGTCTGAACTGCCGGGCAATCAGCTCGACGATCGGCGCGAGAGATGACTGGCGATGGACGAACCGCGTAGAGATCTGACTGACGATGTGCACTTGCAACTGGTCGGCATGAAACGGCGATTCGACGTCTATCCACACCGTGTTCGCTGGCGTACCCAACAGATCGGCATAGTAGTGGCGAGGGCTCAGGGTCGCGGAAAACAGCACGGTACTGCGTGCAGCCGTCAAGCGCGGGCGGATGAAGCCGGCGGGCACCACGTTGCGCAGGCACAGCTGCGACAGGTTGCGCTTGCGGTCGAGGTCGCGCTTGCTGATGTCGAACAGGAACTGTTCATCGAAGAGTTCGGCCACGCGGCAAAATTGCAGCATGTCGAAATAGAAGGTCTGTAACGCCCCGTCCAGGCCTTGAGGATGATCGTTCAGGTAATCGCCGATGCTCGCACTGCACGACGACAACGCCTGGAGCAGTTTTTCCGGAGCCTTGTCATAGGCCTGATAGGCGCCGAGTTGCAGATTATGCAAGGCATTCCACTCACGGTTGACCCGCTGCAAGGTTTTTTTCAGCGCCTCAGGCGCGGTTTTTCGTACGCCGTTGAGGGTGGATTGGTCGAGGCTGGCGCTGTACATCTGCCGGCCGCGCTCTACCAGGTTGTGGGCTTCGTCCACCAGCACTGCGACTTTCCAGTTATTGGCCTGGGCGAGCCCGAACAGCAGCGCGCTGAAATCGAAATAGTAGTTGTAGTCGGCGACCACCACGTCTGCCCAGCGGGCCATTTCCTGGCTCAGGTAGTAGGGACAGACGTCGTGTTCCAGAGCGACCTGGCGCAATGCGCTCTGGTTCAACAGGCTCAATTCGCTGGCTGCCTGGCGAGCGGCAGGCAAGCGATCATAAAACCCCTGGGCCAGCGGGCAGGATTCGCCGTGACAGGCTTTGTCCGGATGCTCGCAGGCCTTGTCCCGGGCAATCATTTCGAGCACCCGCAAGGGCGGCGCGTCGGCGCTCTCAAGGATCACCTGCGCGGCGTCCAGCGCCAGTTTGCGCCCCGGGGTTTTCGCCGTGAGGAAGAACACCTTGTCCAGTTGCTGCGGCGCCAGGGCCTTGAGCATCGGGAACAACGTGCCGACCGTCTTGCCGATTCCCGTGGGCGCCTGGGCCATCAAGCAACGACCGGTGCTGACGGCCTTGAACACCGATTCTGCCAGATGCCGTTGCCCGGGGCGAAAGTCGGCATGGGGAAACGCCAGGTGCTGCGCGGCCCGATTACGCCCTGCGCGATGAGCCATTTCCTGTTCGGCCCAGTGCAGGAACACTGCGCAATGGTCTTTGAAGAACAGCCCCAGTTCCGCGGCGTTGAACGCCTCGACCAGACAGGTTTCCTTTTCGCTGACGATGTCGAAGTAGACCAGGGCCAGATTGATCTGCGCCAGCTCCAGTTTCTGACACATCAACCAGCCGTAAATCTTCGCCTGCGCCCAGTGCAATTGACGGTGATTGGCGGGTTGCCTGCTCAAGTCTCCGCGATAGGTTTTGACTTCTTCCAGGCAATTTTGCACGGGGTCGTAGCCGTCGGCCCGGCCCTTCACCTTCAACGTTTGATACAAGCCTTCAAGCGCGACTTCACTCTGGTAGCCCTCGTTACGTCGGGACGCCACCGTACGGTGCCCGACAATCCCTTCCAGCGCCGTCGGCGAGGGCGTAAAACGCAGGTCGAGGTCACCGACCTTGGCGGTGAATTCACACAGCGCCCGCACCGCGATGCTGTAGCTCACACGCTCTGCTCCGCCCATTGCACGTAACAGACGGCAATCGGCATCTGGTGTTCATGGCAGAACTCGAGCCAGCGCAATTGATTGTCTTGCAGGCGATCACCGGGCCCTTTGACTTCGATCATCCGGTAGGTTTTGTCCTGCGGCCAGAACTGGATCAGGTCCGGCATCCCCGCGCGATTGGCCTTGATGTCCAACAACAGTCGATTGAACCAGTGCTTGAGGTGTTCGGCCGGCAGGCAATCGAGTGCCTGATCCAGCAACTCTTCGCTCAGCACACCCCAGAACACAAAGGGCGACTGCACGCCCCACTTGCTGGCATAGCGTTCACGAATCGTCTGCAGGTAACGCCCGTCATCGAGTTCAGCCAGGCAGTCCTGGAACAGCCCCGCGCGGCGCGCGTGAAAGTCTTCATTGAGCAGATCCACCGGCCCACGCTGGAACGGGTGGAAAAATGCCCCCGGTAACGGTGCGAAGATCGCCGGCCAGCACAGCAGACCGAACAGCGAGTTGACCAGGCTGTTCTCGACGTAATGCACCGGTGCCGAATCTTCCGCCAAATGCGCCTGAACGTAATACTCCACGGACAACGCCGGGTCGGTTCTGGGCAGTTGCAGGTCCAGGCGCAGCATCTCCCGTGTTGATACGCGCTTGGTCACCGGCCCGCCAAGCTTGCGCCGCAGTCTGGGCAGCACACGCAGCAATTGTTGCTGCTCGGCGGCACTTTCCGGCGAATGCTCCACCGCGACGGCCAGGTCCATGGCCAACTGGTATTCACCGCAGCGCTCCAACACCCGAATCAACCGCAGGCGCGCGCCGGGATAGGCACACTCGCGGTAGATCATCAGGGCAGTCGAGAAATCCGCCATGCGCTCGCAATGCTGACCGATCTGGAACAACAATTTGCCGCGACGTCGTTGCAGCCAGGGATTGCTCAGCGCCAGTCCGTTGATCTGCTCGACAATGCCTTCCACGGGCACGCCGGCCTCGAAATGCTGCTGACACTCATGAAGGAAGAGGCAGGCATCCACGTCGTCACGGCTGCGCAGGCCTCGGGAATCGGCGCAGAACTCGACTTTTTCATAGGTGAAGATGCCCAAGTCAGCCAGCACGAACTCGGACCAATCCTGGTAAAGATTGCCGAAAAACATCAAACGCAGCCGGTCGCACAGGCCCATGATGGTCAGGCTGAACAATCGGTCATCCAGCAACGGGCACCACTGGCCGAAGCGTTGAGCCTGGAGAAACCGCTCGCTCAGTACCGGCAGCCAATCGGTCTTTTTTCCCTTGGGCTGGTCGATGCTGGTGCTAAAACACTGGAGGATTTCTGCCTTGAGCAACACCTCGAACAGCGCATCGATCGACAACGGTAATTGCTCATCGATCCAGCCCAGCGCCAGCAATGGGCCGGCGGCAATGGCGGTGTCGCCGATTTCGAGGTAGTGCAGCTTGCTCGCCCTGAAGTGATTCCCCTTGCGCATTACCATCCTGACCAACAGCGCCCTGGACTCAAGGGGCAACCGATTGAACTCGCGGATGAAGTGTTGCTCTTCGACACTCAACACATCGGCATAGCGATGCTCAAGCCAATCAAGCACTTGCATGAAGTTGTTCAAGTAGTAGAACGGATCGTCGAGAGGATTTGCAGTCACAGGAAAAAAGGCCATGGCGAGCGAGTACTGGTTATGCGTACAGATACCAGCTGTGCCCTGTCCGGCGCAAACGGAAAAGGATAAGCGGCGGCGCTTTTCGGTAATTTTTCGGGTGCCTATGAACTTTCTGCCGATCCATCGCACCAACCGCGTTAGAGGTGCAGTGACGATTGATTTCGTTCGCGACAGTCGCGCTGATTTTTTGAAGTATAAGAGGTGGTTATGAATATCAAGACTCTGGGCTTGCCCCTGGCGGTAGCGGCCTTTCTGGTCCTGGCCGGTTGCTCGACGCCAACGGTAGTGACGCTGCAGAACGGCACCCAGTATTTGACCAAGGACATACCGAAAACCAAGACCAAGGATGGCTTCTTCGAGTTCGAAGATATTTCCGGGGCAAAAGTGAAGGTCAAGGTCGATGAAGTGACCACGATTCGGCAGGAAGACTGAATTGCGCGTATCGTTCATCGCGAGCTCGCTCGCGATGAAGCGTCACATCACCCTCAGGCAATAACAATCCCCGCACCCGACAAACTATCCAATCCCACCCCGACCAATGTCACCGAATCCCCCCCGAACGTCAGCACCGTGTCGTGCCCCACCGCCGTGGCATGCGCCCGATAGTCGTCATTTGGCGTCACCCCTTGAACCCCGAGAAACACCAGTTTGTCGTCAGCCTGGTAGCCAACCACCCGGTCCTGACCAAACGCGCCGCTAAACAAAAAGGTATCGATCCCGCCTCCCGACTCCAGCAGGTCATTTCCCACCCCGCCGACAAACACGTCGTTACCCTTGCCGCCGATCAAATGATCGTTGTCGCCCAGCCCCAACAACCAATCGCCGCCAGCGTGAGCCTTGAGCGTATCGGCGCCAGCGCCACCCTTCACCGTTGAGGCGTACTGAATCAGGTTGTTGCCCGCCTTAAGGCCCTCGGCAGTGACGCTGTGGGTTACGTCATCCTTGAACAGTCCCCATAGGAACCCCTGTTCCTTGGTCACGAGGCTGCCGATGTCGCGGGTGATGCTGATGCCACCCTTGGCGTCGCGGAGGTACAGATTGCCGGCACCGTCATTGGCGAAGTCGATGTTTTTCACCGACTGTTGCACGTCCAGCACGTTGTTGCCCTTGCCGCCCAACAGGATGTTGTAGCCACCACCGTCGCGGAAGGTGTCGTTGCCATCGCGGCCTTCCAGGTAGTCGTTGCCCTTGCCACCCTGGATCAGATCGTTGCCGTCGCTGCCGATAATGAAGGTGCTGCCCTTATGGGTTTCAGCGTTGCGATTCAGATCCTGAACCCACGTGTTGGCGCGCGCCGGGTCCGACAGGTTGGCGACGATGATCGTCGAGTCTTTACTGGTGAGGTTGTAGAACGTCGATTCGATCACCCGGTTCATGCCGTTGCCATAGGCGGTGGGCAAGTGCGAGATCCAGGTCGGGATGTTAAGGATGGAAAACGGCAGCACATTCCACGCTGTCGAGGCGTAGTGGTCGTTGAAGCTGACGATGTTATCGGTCGCCGAGTCTTTGGCGGCGTCGTGTACGCCCACCGACGACAGATTGAACGATGAGCCGTCGAGGGCACGGAACACCGGGTCGTTTTCGTATCCGACGTTGAGCACTTTGTCCGTGCCGCTTTGGGTCGGCGAGGCGTAGGCGATGTAGTTGGAATCCTGGTAGAACCCGGCCCATTTGTCGTTGCTCAAGTCCGCCAGGCTATTGACCGCCAACCCACCGAGGCTATGGCCGCTGACCAGCACGTCCTTGCCCGACAGGCCATTGGCCCGGGCAAATGCCGCAACGTCACTGAGCAGGTCGCCGAAGGCTTCGCCGACGTAGTTCTTGGCGTAATCTTTCGGCCCCAACGCCGCCATCAGATCGTTGATCACGTCTGCGATTGAATCACTGACCAGGGTTTCCCGGGGGCCGCTGGTGCCGCGAAAGGCGATACCGATTTCGCTGAGATGACCCTGCGCGTCGTACTTGCCGAGGATTTCTACCTGAGCGCTGGTGTAGCCGTCCTTTTCGCCGAAAAACGTTCCGCGTGCGTCGACCTTACCGTCATAGCCCAGTTGTGTGGCGGTGATGGGCGTCCAGCCGGCGTTCTGCACCGCGTCCAGCGCGGCTTTTTCCGAATCGGGGTTCCACGGAACGCCGGGGATGACACCCTGGGAGTCGGTGCCGCCGATCAGCGCCGTGACCAGTGTCGCCGGCAATCCAAGGCCGAAGCCGTTGTGCTGGTAGCCGGTGGCAAAGCCGTTATCGAGGTTGTGATAGGAATACAGCGTGATTGCCATGGCGTCGTTGAACAACGCTTTGGAATCTGCTGTACCGAAGTTTTTGTAGTCGTACACACCCATGGTATTGCCTCTCTTTTTGTTGGAATTGTCAGAGATAGCTCACAACCAGGACGCCTCAATCACAAGGCGCCCCGGAGCATCTAGTGCATGCAGCCTTTAGGCAAACGTAATGCCTGAAGCCGACAGGGTATCCAGTCCCACCCCCACCAGGGTCACGGCAAAGTCGCCAACCTTCAGCACCGTGTCATGGCCCGACTGCGAAGCGTGTTGCTGGTAGTCATACCCCTGCCCCGCGCCCTGAACGCCCATGAACAGCAGTTTGTCGCCGCCCTGGTAGCCATTGATCGCGTCGAAACCAAAGGCGCCGCTGAACAGGAACGTGTTGTTGCCACCCGAGGCCTGCATCACGTCATTGCCCGCGCCACCGACAAACGTCACCTGGCTTTTGTCGCTGCGCAGCAGGTCATCGCCGGCATTGCCGAACAACCAGTCGCCGTCGACGCTGGCGGCCAGGGTGTTGCCGTAGGCGTCACCGTTGAGCGAGTGGTTGTACTGAGTCAGTTCACTGCCGTTGAGCAAACCGTTGGCGATGACGCTGTAAGTCACCTCCTTGCTCCCCCACCATGAACCCGACTCTTTACTGACCAGCGCGCCGATGTCGCGGGTCATGCTGATGCCGCCATAGGCATCACGCACGTACAGCGTGCCGTCGCCGTCATTGGCAAAGCTGAAGTTCTGCAACGGCTTCTGCAATTCGAAGGTGTTGCTGCCCTTGCCGCCCAGCAGGATGTTGAAGCCGCCGTCATCGCGGAACCGGTCGTTGCCGTCGCGGCCTTCGATGAAGTCATTACCGGTACTGCCCTTGAGCAGATCGTTGCTGTCGGTGCCGATGATGAAGGTGCTGCCGGTGTGAGGTTCGCCGCTGCGACCAAGGTCTTCGACCCAGGTTTTGCCCCGGGACGATTCCGCCAGGTTGGAAACGATCAGCGTCGAGTCCTTGTCGGTGAGGTCGTAGAAACGCGAGTCGATCACCCGGTTCAACCCCTCGGCATAACCCAGCGAGCCGTGAGCCGACCAGTTCAACGGGTTGAGGATGCTGAACGGCACCAGGTTCTGCGAGGTGGACGCGTACTGGTCATTGAAGTTGACGATGTTGTTGGTCGCCGAGTCCTGATGACCATCGTGTTTGCCCAGGGAACCGCTGCTGAACGTGGTGCCGTCGAGTGCCCGAAACACCGGGTCGTTCTCGTAGCCGATGTTCAACACATTGCTGCCGGTGGCGCTCTGGGTCGGTGAGGCGAAGGCGATGTAGTTGGCGTCCTTGAAGAAGCCGCCCCAGTGGCTGCCGCTCAATTGCGCGAGGCTGTTGACCCCCAGCCCGCCCAGGCTATGACCACTGACCATTACGTCTCTGGCGCTCAGGTGATGGGCGATCGCAAACGCAGCGACGTCCTTGAGCAAACTGTCGAAGGCGTTTTTCGCGTAATTCGTCGCGTAATCCACCGGGCCGACAGCAGCCAGCAGGTTGTTTTTCATGTCGCCGAAGGTGTCGCTGTAACCCAGGCCGCCGGTCCCACGCAAGGCAATACCGATACCGATCAGCTTGCCCGCGGCGTCGTACTTGCCGAGTACTTCGGCTTCGGCGCTGGTGAAGCCATCCTTCTCGCCATAAAAGGTGCCCAGAGCGCCGACCTTGCCCTGATAACCCAACTGCGTAGCGCCAATCGGCGCCCATCCGGTCGCCGGCAGCGGCTGCCCCGTTGGCGTGTACGCATACAGCGTCAGCGCGATGGCATCGGAGTACAGCGCCTTGCCGTCGGCATTTTTGTAGTCAAAAAGTCCCATATGCTTGCTTCCTTTGCGTTAAATCAAAACTGCCAGTCGAGCGTCAGACCCACACCATGGTCTTTCTCGTGGGAGCCCAGCAGTCCGTTGTAATCCAGGCTCACCCGCACATCCTGCGCTACCGCCAGACCGGCCCGCGCACCCACAACGGCGGCGTTGCGATCCATGGAAACGCTCTGCACGCTGAACCCGGTGTTGCCGTTGGCGAAGGCCAGGTGATCTTCGGAACGGGTGTTGCTCAGGTTGTGCTGCCAGCCCAGGGTGCCGGACAGTTCCAGCTGCTGTTTGTCCGACAGGGCAATCGCTTTGCTCGCCCGAATCCCGAGGGTCGAGAGCACGGCGTCGCGGTTGTCTTCGCCACCCTTGAGCGCTGCGGCATCACCTTTCTCGGTGAAGCTGTCACTGTTGAGGTGCACGTAAGCCAGATTGGCGAACGGCTCCAGTGCCAGCGGTTGCAGGTCCAGGCGATACGCCGCTTCGGTAAACAGTTGTGCGGTTGTCGCGTCGCGTTTGGATTTCTGTTTGCCGCTGACGTCGCCGAATTGCAGATCACGCTTCACGTCGATGCGATGCCAGCTGTAGGCGCCGCCGACGCTCAGACGAAGCGCATCGATTTCATGGCCCAGATAGGCGCCCAAGTGGTAGCTGTCGACGGAGGCTGACGAATGCGTGCCATCGCCCATGCTCAACGAACTGTCGCTGTAACCGGTCACGAAACCCAGCCGCGTATCTTCAGTGATCAGACCGTCGACACCGGCCAGCAAGCCGCCAATGGAGCTGTTGGAACTGGCGTTGTCATGCCCGCCATCGCTCTTGCCCCAGGCGCCGAGGACTTTGACCCAGGCGTTGCTACGGTCATCCGTCGGTGCCGCAGCATTGAACAGATCACGCTCGCGCAGGCGTTCGCCGACGGCATCGCGCAGGTGGCGGCTGTCGTTGATCAGCAGTGTGCCGATCGCCGGGTGAATCTCACCGGAGAGCTGCTGGAAGGCTTGCTGAGCGACCGCCGCGGTCGGCGACAACAGCAAGGTTTCATAGAGTGAATTGCCGGCGCCCAATTGCTCGGCGGCCGCGGCGACGGCGCGTTGATTCGGAGTTTGGCCGACGCTGGTGAAGGACGCTGCGTTGCGCTCTACCGCCAGTTGGATGCCATTGGCCGAGTAGTCGAGTGTGCCTCCGATGAACAGGTAATCCGGTAGCACCGCGCCGAAACGCCCTTCGATCCCGCCGGCCGCTTGCAGAATGTTGTATTGATTGCCGAGCAGGGATTTCACTTCGCCGGTGGTCAGCAAGGTCGGGCTGTTTTCCAGGGACAGGCTGACGGTAGCGCCGTCGATCACGGCTTTACCGCCCGCCACGATCTGGTCGCTGCGGGTGGGCGACAATTCCACGGCATAGGTCGACCCGCGCTCGAAGGTTACGTCGCCCGCCACCTGCAAGGTGCCGATGGAATTGCCCGGCGCCACGGTGCCGCCGCTTTTGGCGGTCAGCGCACTGATGCGACCGTTACCCCCGAGGATGCCGCTGTCATTGACCGTGACGGCTGATGCGAGCGAACCGTTGATGGCCAGGCGGCCCTGATTGACCCGCGTCGGGCCGGTGTAGGTGTTGGCGCCAGTCATGACCAACGTGCCGATGCCTTGCTTGGTCAAACCGCCGTGCCCGGAAATGTCGTTGCGCCACGTGTCGAGGCCGCAGTGCACGTCATTGCAGACGCGTTCGGTCGGTTTACCCGCGTCGATGATCGCGCCGATGCCTGGCAAATCCGCGACAAACTGACTCGAACCGTAGGCCCCCTGAATGCGAAATTCTTCGGGAATGTCCTGCTCGGTGACGAACATCGCCGGGCCATCGATGCCTTTGCGCAGGTTGATCATGCCCCAGCCATACAGCGAATCGACACCCGACGCACCGAGGTCGGTGGCTGTGGTGCGCAACACGCTGGCGACCTGGGCGCCGGTCATGTACGGGAAGCGCTCCATCAGCACTGCCATGGAACCGGCGACATGCGGCGCCGCCATCGAGGTGCCGTTGTAGTTGGCGTAGCCGGTGGTCAGGTTGCCGGCGTTGGTACCGCTGATGATCGAGCTGTAGATCTTGCTGCCCGGTGCAGACACGCAAAAGCTTGCGGTATAGCCGCAGCGTGAAGAGAAGGTGCTGATGTTGTAGAGGTCCGGGCTGTTGAGGTCCGGGTTCTTTTGCAAGGCCGCCACGGTGACCCAGTTCGGCGCGATGTCCGGGACGAAATAACCCAGGCCCGCGATGGCGTCCGGGTTGTTGAGGTTGTAGTCGTTGCCGGCCGCGAAGATCGTCACGATACCGCTGCGAGCCGCCGCGATGGCGCCGTCGTAGGCTCCGCCCGGTTTGGTCCCGAGCAACGGACGGATCTCGTTGAACTGCAATTGCGCGTCTTGCACGGTGAAATGCGGGTATGCGGGGTTGCGTCCGCCGAGGTCGAAGCGATCGGTGATGCCGATGCCCCAACTGTTGTTGATGATCCGCGCGCCGCTGGCGATCAAGGCATCCCAACCGGCCTTGTAAACCGCTCCGTCGTTGCCGCGAATAATGCCGTCCTCTGGGCCCGGATCTCCGTTGTCCGCACTGATGATCTGCGAGCCAAACGCCACGCCATGCATCGGGCCGCCATCTCGAGTGCCGGCAGCGATCCCTCCAACGTGGGTACCGTGGGCACCGAGCTTGCCGTCGGAACCGATCGAGGGCGAACCGTCGTAGCGAAAAGCGTCTCCCGCTTTGACCGGGATGTACGGGTCGGTGTATTCGCGGATGCCGCTGGTGACCAGAGTGATCACTTTGTTGGGACCGGAAAACTCCGGATGCGCGGCGTAGACCGGTTGGTCGAAGATCCCCAGTTTCACGCCTTTACCGGTGTAACCGGCGGCGTAGGCCTCTTGTGCGTTGACCGCTCCCAGTCCCCAATCGGCATTGAATTCAGCGCTGCGCCAACTGTTGGGATCACCCGCTCTGCCGTTTTCCACGTAGGGCGCCGCTTGCGCGGTACCGAGGGTGGCCAATGCGCAGAGAAAGGCAAGGTTGTTGTACTTGTTATTCATCCAGCTACCGTCCTTAGTTGTGTTGCCAAAATTCCTGGGCCTTGAAAGCACCTGTTTTTATATTTGTGAAGCACGATCCCTGTAGCAGCTGGCGAAGCCTGCGTTCGGCTGCGCAGCAGTCGTAAACCCTGAATGCACGGTGTAACTGACGGACCGCAGAGTCTGATCTTGCGACTGCTGCGCAGCCGAACGCAGGCTGCGCCAGCTGCTAAAGGGTTCGCGTTAAAACTGCCAATTGAGGCTGAGCCCGACGCCATGGCTCTTCTCGCGGCTGGCCAGTTGCCCGGTGTAATCGAGGTTCAAGCGAATGTCCCGGCTCAGGGCCAGGCTGGCATGGGCGCCCACCAGCGCCGCATCACGCACCATGGGCGAACTTTCTACGGAAAACGCTGTGCTGCCGCTGGCAAACGCCAGATGTTCCTCGGAGTCGGTGTTGCTCAGGTTGTGCTGCCAGCCGAGGCTGCCGCTCAGGTCCAGTCGTTGCTGGCCGGACAGGTTCACGGTTTTCAACGCGCGCACGCCCAACGTGCTGAGCACTGCGTCACGCGGGTCGCCACTGCTTTTCAGTGCGGCGGCGTCACCTTTCTCGGTGAAACCTTCGGTGTTGAGGTGCACGTAAGCCAGGTTCGCGAAAGGCTCGAGCGCCAGAGGTTGCAGGTTCAGGCGATACGCCGCTTCACCGAACACTTGGGTGGTCCCGGCATCGACCTTGGCTTTCTGTTTGGCGCTGACGTCGCCGTATTGCAGGTCGCGTTTGACGTCGGCGCGATGCCAGCTGTAGGCACCGCCGGCACTCAGGCGCCAGGCACCTGACTCGCGGCCGGCATAAGCGCCCAGGTGATAGCTGTCGACCTTGGCCGATGAATGCGTGCCGGAGCCCATGCTCACCGAACTGTCGCTATAACCGGTGACCAGACCGATCCGGGTTTGCTCATCGAGCGACCCGTCGACACCGGCGAGCAAGCCGCCAATCGACGTGGTGTAACCGGCGGTGTCATGGCGGTCATCGGTCTTGCCCCAAGCGCCCAGTGCCTTGATCCAGCCATTGCTTTGAGCACCTCGGGCGTCAACCAGTCGCTCACCGACGGCATCACGCAGGTAACGACTGTCGTTGATCAGTACCGACCCTAGCGCCGGATAGATTTCCCCCGACAACTGCTGAAACGCCTGTTGGGCGGACGTTGCGGTGGGCGACAGCAGCAGGCTTTCGTAAACCGGATTACCCGCCCCAAGCCCTTCCACGGCGGAGGCAACGGAGCGCTGGTTCGGCGTTTGGCCGACGCTGGCGAAGGTCGTGTCGTTGCGTTCGACACTCAGTTGAATGCCGGTGGCGGCGTAATCAAGGCTGCCACCGATGAACAGATAGTTGGGCAGCACGGCGCCGAACTGACCTTGAATGCCGCCGGCCGCTTGCAGGATGTTGTACTGATGACCGAGCAGACTTTGCACGTGTTGAGCGCTGAGCAAGGTCGGGCTGTTTTCCAGTGACAGGCTGACGGTCGCGCCGCCGACCGTGGCCGGGCCGCCCGCGATGATCCGGTCACTCTCGGTCGGCGATAGCTCCACTGCGTAGGTCGAACCCGGCGCAAAGGTGACATCGCCGCTGACCTGCAAGGTGCCAATGGAATTGCCGGGCGCAACCGTAGCGCCGCGGTTGGCGGTCAGTGCGCCGACGCGTCCCGAACCACCCAGCGTGGCGCTGTCATTGACGGTCACCTTCGATGCCAACGAACCGTTGACCGACAGCAGACCGCCATTCACCGTGGTCGGCCCGCGCCAGGTATTGTCGCCGGTCAGCATCAGGCGTCCGGCACCGGACTTGATCAGGCTGCCTTCGTAGACCCGAGTGGTGGCGGCGAGATTGCGTGCCATGCCCACCGCATAGTCGGTCTGATCCTGCTGGCTGGCACCGACCGGCACACCATTCTCCCAACCCTTGGTCTTCAGTGTCTGTTGCCAGGCACTGTGCTCCGCCGCGTCTTCGCTCTGACGCTGGATCAGCGCTTTGTCCGAGAGGTCATTGCTCCAGACATCGCTCTGCCCTGCCCCCAGATTGGCGTCGAAACGCCCGAGTAATTGCCCCGGCCCGCGCATCGCCCGATCAAGGTTGGCCACACCCCAACCGACGCGGGTATTCGGCGCCTCGGTGATCGAACCGTCGAGTTGGGTAGCGGTGGTCAGCAGGGTTTCCAGCGCTTGCTGGTTGCTCATGTACGGATAGCGTTCCATCACCAGCGCCAAGGCACCGGTGGCATGTGGCGCGGACATGGAGGTGCCGGACTTGATCGCATAGCCTGCGCCGGGAACGGTGCTGTCGATTTTCGCGCCGGGGGTGGTGATGCACCAATACTTGGCGATCCCGCACTGGTTGTACTTCTGCTGATTGCTTTGATCCAGCCCTGACACCGCCAGCCAGTGGCCTTCCAGGTCCGGCTCAAAATAGGGCAAGGCTGAACGCACGCTGGCGTTGGGGTAACCGCTGTTACCGGCGCTGAACACGTTGATCACGCCGCGTCGGGAAACGTCGGCTGCCTCGTCGAGCCAGGTACCTTTGTTCCAGTGCTGGGCATAGGCCGCATGCAGATCGTCGAGGGTCCGATAGCTGACATCCGGTGGTTGGCTGCCCCAGCTGTTGTTGATCGCTCGCACACCGGCATCCGCCAACGCGTTATAGACCGCTTTGAAGTAGCGTGGATCAGGATTGGGGCCGAACAGGAAGCTGTCGTTCTTGTTGGTGTTACCGACGTAGACCTGCGCGTTGTAGGCCACGCCGTGCATACCAATGCCGTCGCGCGAGGCACCGATGGTGCCGGCGACATGCGTGCCGTGGGAATCGTTGTTGGGGTTGAGCGTGCCGTCGACGTTGAACGACGAACCATCGACGTAACTGCCGCTGGCCAGCACCGCGTGGTAACGGTCGGTAGCGAATTCTGGATGGGAAGCATCGAAGCCTGAATCAAGCTCGCCGATTTTCACGCCTTTGCCCGTGATGCCGGCGGCATAGGCTTGATCGGCCTGCATGCGGGCAAGGCCCCAGTCGCGCTGAAATTCTGCGGTGCGCCAACTGGCGGCATCGCCGAGGGTGCCGGTTTCCTGATAAAGCGCTTGGGCCGAACCTGGCGCTAATGAAATCCAGAGCAGTAACGTGCCGACCGAACTCGGCTTGATCTGTACGTCCGTGTTCATGACTTCTCGCTTTTTTGGCGTTTTTAGAATGCTGGTTCCCCCATTAGGGGCAGCAACACATCTCCCTGTAGCAGCTGGCGAAGCCTGCGTTCGGCTGCGGAGCAGTCGCCATTCGGTCTGTCTGACAAACCACGTTGTCAGGTTTTACGACTGCTTCGCAGCCGAACGCAGGCTTCGCCAGCTGCTACAAGTTCATCATTGGATCCTTGGGCCTTGGCCGAACGCCTCGTCAACCTTGGCGAGGTCCTGCTCGCTCAAGGTTCCGGCGTAGTAATGCAACTTGGTCCAGGCCATCAAGTAGTCATAACGTGTCTGGGCCAGATCCCGGCGGGTGGTAAAAAGTTGTTGTTCGGCGTTCAGCGCATCGAGATTGACGCGTTCACCGCCAAGGATGCTTTGCCGGGTCGACACCACCAGCGCTTCGGCGGAGGCCAGGGCTTTCTGGTAGGCCCTCAGTTTGCTCACGCCCGACAGGCAAGCGCTGAACTGCCGACGCAGCTCAATCAGCGTTTCCCGGGTCTTGCCGTCCAGTTCGTATTCGGCCTGCTCCATCGCGCGGCTGGCCTGGCGCGTCGAGGCCGAGACCCCGCCACCGGCATACAGCGGCACGTTGACTTCGATGCCGATGGTGTTGGTGTCGTAACGCTGGTTGTAGGTGTTGCCGCTTTCCGACTCGTTCTGCCTCACGGAGGCGTAAGCGCTGACTTTCGGCAGGTGCCCGGCGCGATTGCGTTCAACCTCGTAGCGCGCCACCTCCAGCGCCTGGCGCTGGGAGGCCAGGTTCGGGTTGTTGGCCACCGCGATCTCGTGCCAAGTGTCGTAGTTGGCCGGTTGCAGGGTGAACGTCTGGAAATGCGGGTCCAGTGGCGTCAAATCGGCGATGTCGATGGCCGGCACGCCGATCAGCGCCCCCAGTTCCCGCAAGGACGCATCCTGTTCGTTGCGGGCCTCGATTTCCTCGGCGGTGGCCAGCTCATAGCGCGACTCGGCCTCAAGAATGTCGGTGCGCGTGCCCTCGCCCTGACGAAACATCTGCTCGTTCTGCTGGAACTGCTGCTCAAAAGCTTTTTTCTTGGCCAAGGCAATGTCGATCTGATCCTGAGCGAACAATGCTTTGGTGTAGTTCTCCAGCACCCGAACCAGCAGCTCTTGGCTTTTGCCGCGAAAGTTCTCATCGGCGAACAGCGACTGCGCCACGCCTTTGCGATACGACGCGTAAGCCTCGTAGTCGAGCAGCGGTTGTTGCAGGGTCAGGGTCGAGCCGTAACTGCTGTAGTTGCGGTCATCGGTGCGGTTTTGCCCGCGCTCGTTGAGGGAGGTGACCTTGGAGGAGTTGCGCCCCTTGTTGTAGTTGTAACCGATCCGGGGTAACAGCCCGGCGCGGCCAATGACGCGGTTTTCAAGGCCAGCATCGCGTTCTTTGATGGCGCCGAGGAACACCGGATCGTTGCGCAACGCTTGTTCGTAGACGTCGAACGGCCCCATGGCCAGCACACTGTTGCACGTCAGCAACGCCAGGGTCGAGGCGAGCATGGAAAGCTTATTCATACAGCCGAACATCCTTATTCCTCGGTCAACGCGGAGCCTGCCCGGTCGAGCAGCGGTTTGAACAAATAGTTGAGGAGTGAACGTTCACCGGTGCGCACGAACATTTCCGCTGGCATGCCGGGCTTGATCACAAGGCCGTTGAGTTTTTCCATGGCCTGATCGCTGACGCTGCTGCGCAGCACGTAATACGGCGCACCGGTTTTTTCGTCGATCATCTGGTCGGCGGAGATCAGGCTGACTTCGCCGGGCACGCGCGGCGTGCGGCTCTGGTTGAACGCCGTGAACAGAATGTCCACCGGCAAGTGCGTGCCGACCTTGTCGACCAGGTTGACTGGCAGGTGCCCTTCCACCTCCAGACTCGTCCCCTGAGGCACGATCTCCAGCAGGGTTTCGCCCTGACGCACCACCGCGCCCACGGTGTGAACCCCGAGGTTGACCGCGATGCCATCGGCCGTGGCGATGATCTCGCTGTGTTGCAGGTCGAACCCGGCGGAGGTCAGTTGCTCTTCCAGCGTCACGCTTTTCAATTGCGCATCGGCCAGTTGGGTGCGGACTTCTTTCTGGTATTCCTCGATGTGCTGCTGCAGTTTCAGCCGCGATTCGAGAATGCCCTGCTCTACCTGGCCGCTTTCGCCGGTGTTTTCCGCCAATTGTTGCTGAACTTGCGACAGCTGACGCTGGTACTCCATCAACCGATTGCGCGGGATGTAGCCGTTATCTGCCAAGGGCTGAAGGTTACTCAGTTGTTGTTGCAGAGAGCTGGCCTGGGCAGTCAGGTCAGTGCGGGCGCGGCGCATGCCCGCCAGTTGCGCGCTGGCGCCTTCGATGCTGGCGCGCAAGGCGGCCTGTTCGCGGGAAAACGCTTCACGGCGACTGCTGAACAACTGCCGCTGGCCTTCGAGGACCAGTGCCAGGCGTGGGTCGGGATCGTTGCTCAGTTCAGTGGGGAAACTCACCTGCTTGAGGTTGTCCCGTTCACTCTGCCACCGTGCCAGACTGGCCCAGGCCATGCGGTATTGCGCTTGCAGTGATTGCACGTCAGCGGCGACTTGCGTCTGGTCGAGCTGGAACAAAGGCTGGCCCTGCTTTACCACTTGGCCCTCGCGCACCAGAATCTGGCTGACCACGCCACTGCTCATCGATTGCACGGCTTTGCGTTTGCCCGACACCACGACCGTGCCTTGCACGGGAATGCCTTGGTCAAGAGGCGCGAGACTGGCCCACGTGAAGAAACTTCCGGCGCCGACGATCGCCAGTATCCAGCCCATGCGCGCGAAAAATCCCGCGTCGCGTTCAGGGCGTTCAGCGATGTAGTCGTGCTCCATGGTCGCTTCGTTTTGACTGTCCATCTGTGCGCTGCTCATACACCCGAATTCCCTGTGGAGGCCTGATACTGCCGACTCATGCTAAGCCCGCCCGGTGCCGGCGCCGCTTTTTCACGTTGTTGTTCCTGGGCACCAGAGAGTGCCTTGAGCACCTCTTGGCTCGGGCCGAAGGCCTGCAAACGCCCTTCGCTGAGCACCAGCAATTTGTCGGCTTGGGCCAGCGCCGAAGAGCGATGGGTGACCAGAATCACGCTGGTGCCCCGGGCTTTCAGGTGTGCAATGGCGCCAGCCAGTGCCGATTCGCCTACGGTGTCGAGGTTGGAGTTGGGTTCATCCAGCACCACCAGACTCGGATTGCCATACAGGGCGCGCGCCAGGGCCACACGCTGTTTTTGACCACCGGACAGTCCACTGCCGTCCTCGCCGAGCACAGTGTCATAGCCCTGAGGCATGCGCAGGATCAGTTCGTGAACGCCGGCCTGCTGCGCTGCTTCAACGACTTTTTGCGGATCCGCCGCGCGAAACCGGGCGATGTTTTCGGCGATGCTGCCACTGAACAGTTCGATGTCTTGCGGCAGATAACCGATGTAGGGGCCGAGGTCGTCGCGGTTCCAGCGATGAATGTCCGCGCCGTCGAGCCGCACCGTCCCGCCAAGCGTTGGCCAGACGCCAACCAGCACCCGGGCCAGCGTCGACTTACCGGAACCGGAAGCGCCGAGCACCCCCATCACTTCTCCCGCGCTGAGGCTGAAATTGACTAGGTGCAGGGTCGCCGCGCGTTGCCCCGGCGGGCCGGCACTGACTTGCTCGAAGCTGATCTGGCCTTTGGGCGCGGGTAGCGCCATGGCTTCGTCACTGGGCGGATAGGCTTGCAGCAAGGCGTCGAGACGACGGTAGGCAAGTTTGGCGCCGCTCCACTGTTTCCACACGGCGATCAACTGATCGATAGGGCTCAGGACGCGTCCCATCAGGATGGAACCGGCGATCATCATCCCGGCTGTCATATCACCCTTGATCACCAGCAAGGCGCCAAGACCCAGCACCAGCGATTGCAGGCACAGCCGCAGGGTTTTGCTCAGGGAGCTGATGACGGCACCGGTGTCACTGGCCTGATTCTGCAGGCCGAGGAAACGTGAATGAACCTGGAACCAACGTTTACGCAACGCCCCGAGCATGCCCATGGCTTGAATGGTTTCGGCATTGTGCAGGTGACTGGTGGCCAGTTGGCTGGATTTCTGGGAAAACCCTGCCGCTTCGCCCAAGGGCTTTTTGGTCAGGGTCTCGTTGAGGCAAGCAAGGCCAATCAACAGCACCGCGCCCACCGTCGCGAACACGCCGAGCCAGACATCGAACAGGTAGATCACGAACAGATAGACCGGAAACCACGGCGCATCGAAGAAGGCAAACAATGCCGGGCCGGTAACGAACTGACGAATATGGGTCAGGTCCCCCAACGACTGTCCGGCGTTGCCTTCGCCCTTGAACAGGTTGCGCTCGAAGGCGGCCTGATAGACCCGCAAATTGAAGCGGCGCTCCAATTGGCTGCCGATGCGAATGACGATGAAGCTGCGCACAATCTCCAGCAAGCCAATGAAGGCAAAGAACCCGACGACCATTAATGACAACATGGCCAGCGTTGTTTCGTTTTGCGACGACAATACGCGGTCATAGACCTGGAGCATGTAAATCGACGGAACCAGCATCAGCACGTTAATCAATGCGGTAAAACAACCGACGCTGATCAGGATGCTCTTATAGTCGCCCAGGGCCTTGATTAAAGGTGCGGTGGCCGGGCTCTTTGCCATCTTCATGGGTTCTTCCTGAGGTGTTATCCCTCGCCATACCTGGCGAGGTCTGTTTAATCTTTTTTTGCAAGTGCCGCTTGCACTTCAATAACAACTCTTTGTCGTCGACAAAGCGCTTCGATTATTGATCTGCGGCATATAACGCTGTTGACGGTCGTTGGACTTAATGCACTTCTCGCTGGAGCGTAATGGTCAACCCGGATTTCAACGTGCTTTGATAAAACCCATCACGATGCCGGCTTAAAAACAGCACTTTTGAGCCTTCAGGCCCAGTGATTGCGATGCCGTCAGGCTCCGTAAACCACCCGATTGTTTGCTCGCCCAGCCAGGCGCTCAGGCACTCGGCGCCCTCACCCAGGGTCTGGTTCGCTTGAAGGTCGAGGGTGCAGACGTTAGACGGTTTGTCCTGCAACGCTTGGGACGCTGGCGCGTCCTCTTTGGCGATCAGGGTCGCCAGCCATTTGCCGGCCAGTTCCGAGGGGTCTGCTAATTTCAGGCTGCTCGCCATGGCTAAATCTCCAAAAATCATCATGAACGTCGCCAGTAGCCACACGGTTGCTCTGCAGGTGAAGCCGTTATGGATCATAAGGCGCTTTACTCATCTCAAGGGGCAGAGAGCAGCGCATCTGCGCTGCCCTCCTTTTTCACCTCACATCACGCAGCGATGTCGGAGTAAGCCGCCTGGCCCACAGTGCTGACCAGGAAATCAGCCACGCCGTGCCCGGAGAAGTCCACCGACAACAGGCTGTTGCCGCCCGAAGAGGTCAACACCGCATCGCCTGCGGCACCAGTGAACGAGTTCACGAAGTGCAGGCCTGCGCCTTTGGTGATGCCGGTCAGGTCGATCTTGTCCAGGCCGCTGACAAAATCGAGGATCTGGTCAACGGCACCCGGTTTGGAATCGCTGCTGGCCGCGAACACGAAGGTGTCCGAACCGGCGCCACCCCACAGTTTGTCCGCACCGCCCGCGCCGAAGAGGATGTCGTTACCGGCACCGCCTTTCAGTTCGTTGGACACGCTGTTGCCGATCAGCAGGTCGTTGCCCGAACCGCCGATGGCATTCTCGAGGGTGACGCCCTTGGCGATGGACACGTTACCCACCAAGCCGCCAACGTCGGAAAACGAGGCTTCATTGAGGTTGATCTTCTGGTTTTGGGTAAAACCGGAGAAGTCCAGCGTGTCCTTGCCGCCCGCATCCCACACCGAAAACACAACCTTGTCCGACGACGAAGACGCGCTCAGGAAGTCGCGACCGGCGTTGGAGTTGAAGCCGTAAGTGGTGTCACCGGTACGGGTGGTGGTGTTGGCACCGTAGAGCTTCTGGATGGCCGCGATATCGTCCATCAGCGGACCTGACGAATAGGCTTCGACGCCGCCCTTGCTGAAGTTCTGATTGGTATTGCTTTCACTCCAGTAGCTCATGACGCTGTAACCGCGGGTGTCTTGCCCGTAGGAAGCGTCGTTGTAGGTCGGAGCGCCCTCGCCGGCGTTGTAGTCGCCAGGGTGGGCCAGGCCCAGGGTGTGACCGATTTCGTGGGTCAGGGTCTGCCGGCCGTAATTGTTCAGGTCCGGCGTCTTGTTTGGCGTGTAGCTGCTGTTGGTCAGGTACCAGGAAGTACCGTCATAACCCGCGCCCGTGCCAGGCAGATAGGCGAAGGCCGCCGCACCATCCTGGCCGCCGCTGTAGTTGCCGAAAGTCATGTGACCGTCGCCGCCCGTGGCCTTATCGGTGAATGTGACATTGGCCACGTCGGCCCAGGATTGCATGGCCAGCACCGCCTGGCCTTTCTGCTGGGTACTGAACTGGCTGAACCCGGTAATCCCGTGCTTGTTCATGGTGCTCGACGAGGCCGAGGTCAGGAACGTGTAGGTGAGTTCGATTTTGCCGCTGCCGTCCTTGTCCTGGTAGGCAGCGCCATCGCGCAGCAATTGGGTCGCTGCCTGGTCGACGGAGAAGGAGGGTTTGCCATTGACCGTGAGGTTGCCACCCCGATCATATTGATGGCTGAAGCTATTGATCTGGTTGAACGCAGAACTGGAGGCCGCCAATGCGTGCAGTGGCTGAAACGCCTGTTCGGCGGAATCAATAGCGTTGTTTTTTACTTTCGACATAAACACACTTCCTTGTTTTGCTATGGAACAGTTTTTTTAGATAGCGACAATCTCTGGCGAGATCGTCCTATCACTCGCCCAATGAAGGCGAAAGAAAACTGACACAATTTGAAATCAAACGTCTACATTTTTTTTGACGTCAAATTGTGATGTTCCAGCAAGTACCCGGAAACAATGACTGTGCTGTCGAAATATTGTTTTAAGTTGAGGGTTTCGGACTAGTTGTCTGACAATTACGTATTTAAATATTAAATATGGGTAAGTTTTTTTTGACGAGGGCGTCTCACTTTTTCGGACTTATCAATATGAGTGCCAGTGGATTGATATCAGACGGATTTGTAGAAGGCTTGAAATCTTGGCGACTGCTTCGCAGCCGAACGCAGGCTGCGCCAGCTGCTACAAGGATTGCGGCGTACGCGAAACCTGTAGCAGCTGCCGAGCCCGCGAGGCTGCGTTCGGCTGCGAAGCAGTCGTCAGATACTCACAACCAACACGCATCCCAAAGTGGGTAGTCATGAACGCGTGTCACCAGTCCTGCTCGTATTGGGTTGGCCACGACATATCGAGCAAGATCCTTCACGTCCTCCTCCCGTCGAACAGCACGATCGTGATACCCCTTTTGCCAGAGGCGCCCTCGCCGCCCTAACGCCTGATTGACCGCCAAGCTGCTCCGGGATTTTATTCGGCACATCAGCTCCGCCAGCGTCTTGTCGTGCAGCTGTACCAGGCAGTGCATATGATCCGGCATCACAACCCACGTCAAAAAATCGGCCCAACCTTCCTCCTGCGCCATACGCAATTGCTGAATAACCAACCTCCCCAATCGGTAATCAGCAAAAAACGGCTGTCGCTGATCAACGACAACCGTTAGCAGATAAATACGCCCTGACTCAGAGAAGCGACCAACGCGTAGCTGGCCCGCGTTTGTATAAACAGGCATTCCATTGCCTCCTGATCCATCGAAAGGAGGCCTGGAATCTACAGCGTGCCAGTCGACCCGACGGGCACCCAATGACTACAAAATATGAACCCTTAACTCCCGGTCCGGATCTTGTTCCACACCCGTGTGCGCACTCGGTCAATGTTCAGCGGCATCGCCTCCAGCGCAAACAATTTCCCCATCATTTCCGGGCTCGGGTAGACCTTGGTGTCATTCTTGATCGCCGGGTCGATCAAGCTGTCGGCCTGTTCGTTACCGTTGGCGTAGTGCACGTAGTTGCTGATGCTGGCCATGACGTCCGGGCGCAGCAGGTAGTTCATGAAGGCGTAGCCGGCCTTTTCGTCCGGGGCGTCTACCGGCATGGCCACCATGTCGAACCAGATGGCGGCGCCTTCCCTGGGAATCGAATAGCCGATGTCGACGCCGTTCTTAGCTTCTTTCGCGCGGTTTTCAGCTTGCAGAATGTCACCGGAGAAGCCGACGGCCACGCAGATGTCGCCGTTGGCCAGATCGCTGGTGTACTTGGACGAGTGGAAATAGCTGATATACGGGCGGACTTTCATCAGCAGCGCTTCAGCTTTTTTGTAGTCTTCAGGGCTTTTGCTGTGATGCGGCAGGCCCAGGTAGTTCAGTGCTGCCGGCAACAGCTCGGGGCCGTTGTCGAGGATCGCCACGCCGCACTTCTGCAGCTTTTTCATGTTCTCGGGTTTGAAAATCAAGTCCCAGGAATCCACCGGCGCGTTATCACCCAACACCGCCTTGACCTTGGCGATGTTGTAACCGATGCCGGTACTGCCCCAAAGGTACGGGAAGCCGTGTTCGTTGCCCGGATCGTTGGTCTGTAACGCTTTGAGCAGCGCCGGGTTGAGGTTTTTCCAGTTCGGCAGTTGGCTCTTGTCGAGTTTCTTCAGCGCCACACCCTGAATCTGCCGCGCCATGAAGTGATTGGACGGAAATACCACGTCGTACCCGGATTTGCCGGTCATCAACTTGCCGTCGAGGGTTTCGTTGCTGTCGAAGACGTCGTAGCTGAACGCGATGCCGGTTTCTTTCTGGAAGTTTTTGGTGGTGTCCGGGGCGATGTAGTCCGACCAGTTGTAGATCTTGACGGTCTCGGCCGCGTGGCTGAGGGACGCGATGAGCGCCAGTGGAGCCAAAGTCAGTGTCTTTCGGATCATGAGTCGATTCCTGTTTGGTTTGTATTCTTTTTATTGGAGAGCTGGCAGGCAATCAGAGGATCAAAAAATCAAAACGTAGGTCTTGCGCACGGTTTCCTGGATATCCCAGATGCCGAGGCTGTTGGCTGGCAACATCAGTGCATCGCCGGCTTCTATGTGCAGGGTTTCACCGTCATCCGGGGTAAAGGTGCAGCGTCCCTGGATGACGTGACAGAACTCCTGGGCGACGATCTGTCGCCGCCAGCGTCCGGGTGTGCATTCCCAGATGCCGGTTTCGACGCCATCGTCGCGCTCAACGCTGGTGGTCGAGGCCACCGCCACGGGTATGCCCAGCGGGACGGCGACCGGGTTTGACGCGTCCAGCTTCAGGGTTGCGGTGTTCTTGAATTGCGTGATGCTCATGGGAGTACCTGTCGATTGAGCCTATAGATGAAGAGCGCGCCCTTTACTGCATGAAACCTTCCATGAAGCCGGCAATACCGCTGGCCAGTTTGCGACGCCAGGGTGCGGTGGCCGGGTTGGCCAGGGTCTGGTCTTCGTGGACGAAGCTGCGGATGATCGCGTTGTAACCAAGCCAGCGACAGGGCTCCGGCTCCCACGCCCTGAGCGCGTCGAGACCACCCTGGATGACCCACGGCTGGCGAACCCGCTCGGTGTCGCGCTGCAGAATCAGATCCGCCAGGGTCCGGCTGCCCAAGTTGCTGGCACCAACGCCCTCCCCGCCATAGCCGCCGGAAATCGCGATGCCGCTCGCTTGATCGCAAAGCATGTGCGGCTTGAAACGCCGGGACATCCCCAGATTGCCGCCCCAGGCATGGGTAATCCGCACGTTCTTGAGTTGCGGGAAGAGCTCGCCAAACAGATAACGCCGCAGCTCCACTTCGCTGGTGCTCAGGTCAAAGTCATGGCGTAACTTGCCAGCGAACTGATAACCGCCCCGGGCACCAAACACCAAACGGTTGTCAGCCGTGCGCTGACCATAAGTGACTTGGCGGCTACTTTCGCTGAAGGCCTGGCCGCGACTCAGGCCGATTTCATCCCACGTGGCAGCGGATAGCGGCTCGGTGGCCACTATCAAGCTTTGCACCGGCAACTGATAACGTCCCAAAGGCGGCAAGGTGACCGAGTAACCTTCTACCGCCGGTACGATCCAGCGGCTGCGAACCGAGGCTTTCGCCGTGCGCAGGCCACCCGATTGCCATTGGGTGACCGGGCTGTTCTCGTAAATCCTGACACCCATTTTCTCCACCGTCCGAGCCAGACCTCGCACCAACTTTGCCGGGTGAATGGTCGCGACGTGCGGTGCATAGATACCGCCATAAGGTTTGGCGATTCTGATCTGTTGCGCCAACTGCTCGGGGCTGAGCCAGCGGTAATCGCTTTCGGTCAATCCCTGGCTGTAGAGCTTGTCGAGAGAGTGCCGAAGACTGGCTTCCTGCTCTGGATAGCGTGCGGCGCAATACAGCGCCCCGCCTTTGCGGTAATCGCAGTCGATACCTTCACGTTCGAGGACTGTCCCTACTTCATCCGGGATGCCGTGCAGCAGATCGAAAGAAGCTCGGCGCTGTTCGGGCGGCAAGTCGGCGAGCAAGCGGTCTTCGCCCAGCACATTGCCCATCAGCCAGCCGCCGTTACGCCCCGAGGCTCCGAAACCGGCGGTTTGCGCTTCAACGATGGCGATGCTCAGGTCAGGCGCCAGGCGCTTGAGGTAGTACGCGGTCCAGAGCCCGGTGTACCCCGCGCCAATAATGGCGACGTCGACGTCCAGATCCTGTTCCAACGAGGGACGCGCCAATAATGGCTCGTCGAGTTGATCCATCCACAAACTGATAGTGCGCCACGCCGGCATGCAAGACTCCGCCACTCAAACTTCGATGGCGTCGATCCTAGTGCGTGGACTTAGAGGCTGTCTTGCGCGCGTGCACGCAAAGAAATTTGTTTTACGTAGGCCTTGGGCGACTGGCCGGTGTGCTGACGGAAGCAGCTATAGAACGCCGACAGCGAATTGAACCCGGCGGCAAACGCCAGTTCGTCAATACGCAGTGGCAGCGTGGCGCTCTCCAGTGCCGCGAGCAAATGCTGCAGGCGCGCCTGGTTGACGTATCGATAAAAGCTCTGGCCAAGCACCTGATTCAGCAAATAGGAAATCTGATTGCGGCTGTACCCGCACTCGTTCGCCACCCGTTGCAGGTCAAGTTCGGGATCGAGATAAGGCTGCTGGCGCTGAAAATACTGCTGCAAGTCTTCAGCCATGAAACTCAGCTGGCGCGCAGACAGCCCGAGCCGACTGACCGCTGGGCGTTGGCTGCTGGCGGCTTTGCTGACGGGCTGCTCATGCACCAGCGAGGCGTACTCGTTGACCCGCCAGATCAGTCCGTCACGGACGGTAATCGCCTCGCTGGCCCGGAACGACACCAGGCCTTCACCGCCGCGAAGGGTGATGCGGTACTGAATGAACGCCGTGTTGCCGTCCAGGCGAATACGGTCCGAGTGCTCCAGGGCTTCATCGGGATCTCGAGGCATGCTGCTGCGCACGTACTCACGTAATTCAGGCAGGCCCATCACACGGTTCTGGAAAAAATCGCTGTACTGAATCTCTGGGTGATAGAGCGCCATGACCCCGTCCAGATCCCGGTGTTTCCAACGCAAGTGATAACGCATCACTGTGTCGCCCGTGGCCTGGGTTTGCAGCGGACCATCATCATCGGCTTGCATAAAGGACTCGGCGAGAAAAAAGCCGAGCTTGCCGAAGTTCTGCGTCAGCTTCAATGGCCAACCAGTGGTAACCAACTGCCGGAAACCCACCGTTCTCGTGACCTGCATCAAAAAAACTGAAGCAATCGCTAAACGGACTGAAAAATCCACATTAGTTTCACATCTGGATGCTACTTTTAAAGGCAGTCACCGGTTGAGCCATTGAAGGCTCTTCCCTCCTAACATGAGCTAAAGGAAGCGCTCGATGAATAAGGCGGGCAACACATGAATAAAGGGTTCAGTAAAGTCACCTTCCCAAACGCCTGCCAGCTGATGCGCTGGCATTTTCATCCTATGGGTTTCGAGGCGAGCATGGACGCGCCGGGCAGCATGATTGCCCGTCTATTTGACCGTGCCAGTGGCGAGACCATGATCGCCATCGCGGGTATTCCTTGCGCGACGGTCATGAATGCTGCTGATGTAGAGCGAATTATCGAAGCGGTGGAAGATGAGCTTGAGGCTTTCATTCCGCCAGTCGCCCTCAGGAGCTATGCCTGAAGGCAGAACACTCAATAACAAGCCCACGTTAAGTGGGCTTTTTTGTGGCGCAAGATTTTATGGCTCACGCCAATGTCTTGCCCTGTCGGTGATCGGCAAAGAACGCCTTGCCCTTGCCAATCCGATCGGAAGCTTTAGGCAGGTTGGCCGCCTGGGTGTCTTGCCCATCGACATACCAGTAGCAATGACTCACCGCCCGAGTAATGCCGACGTATGCCAGCCGCAGGGTCTCGTCTTTCTGTGCGTTGTCGTACGCTTCGTTGTCGCCAGCCTTTCCCAGACCTGCCATGCGGTAGACCTGATTTTTGTAAGGTGAACGGGTCAAGTGCTGACAATCACCCAGCAGGAAAACGGCGTCAGCCTGCAGCCCCTTGGCGCTGTGATAAGTCAGTTGCTTCAGCCGTCGTGCTTCGTACGGCAAGCTAGAATCCACATTAACTACAGACTGGATATGCTCTTCTATCAATGACTTATCGCTACTTTTTCGATAAAGCATCAAGATTGAATCGCCCTTTCTGTAATGCTCCATCAGGCGTTCGGCCATGCCTTGATCGTCGCGATCGAGAACGTTCACCGGCAGTAACGCCTTCGGCTCGCCACTTGCCCTGGCTTTCTTGCCAGCGATCGCGGGCGCCGCACGAACGATATGTTCGGCGGCATCGATGATGTGCTGGTGACTGCGGTAGTTGTCACTGAGCATGACTTTGGTCGTGCTCGGTGAAGGGAATTCCTTGTTGAATTCCATGAAATACGTCGGTGAACTGCCCCGCCAGCCATAGATGGACTGCCAGTCATCACCCACACAGAGCAATGACGAACGTTGTGCGCCGCGCCCCACGTGCATGGCCGGTCCGCGACTGCGGATTTCGGTCAGGCTCGCGCGGATCCAGGACACGATCTGCGGCGATACGTCCTGAAATTCGTCGATCATCAAGTGTGACACTGGCCTGAGCAGCTCATCGCTCAGCAGCTTCAGGTTTTCTGGAGAATGTTCGCTGAACAAGGCGAACATCCGGTTGTAGGTCATCACCGGTGGCTTCTGATCGAGCAGATGATCTTCCAGCGCTCGCCAGTACAAACTCAAGGCCTCGAAGAAAAACCGATCCGGGTCGTCCTTGGCAAAACTCATCTGACCCACGGCATTGGGCACATCCAGGCCGAGGTTCTCGATAAACCCCGCCGCCGCGACAAAACAGTCCAGCAACGGCGCAGAACCGAGTTCGCCCTTGACCTTGTAATCGAAACCCGGACCAGCACTGGCATCACCGGCAAGAGAAGCCAGTACACGCTTTGAAGATTCGTAACTATCTATCCATATCAATGACTTACGACAGAAAGCTTGAAACAGGGTGCGTTTTACCGCCCATTCTGCCCGGACGGTCAGTTTGGCATTCGGGCGGCTGACCTGCGGGTTCTCCCGAGGATCGAACCCCAGCACCACCCAAGCGTCAAGGCTCGGAATATAGCCATGACAATGAAACGTTGAGCCGTTGATATCGAACGTCTGGCGATTCGGCTCGATGCCTGTGATCGGCCAGGCCCCCGCCCGAAACCACAGATCTTCAACAGCATCGCAGAGCTCTTCATCACGCTTGGCGGCCAGTTCGGTCACGGCCATGCGCTTCTGCACGTCAGGGTGATCGCGTTCCAATTCCTTGAGCTGTAGCGCGTGACGGGACAATGGCTTGATCAATTCGCGGAGGCGTTCATTGCGAGTGTGCAGGCTGTGATAGCAAGCGTTAAGTTGTTGGCGCTGGGCATCGTTGATGCGCAAGTCGAAAGGATTGCTGTCAGCCTCCTCATCGCCGTTCTGCGGACGGTGACTGAGGCTTTCGAAGGCTTGCAGTCGCTCGAAGCCCGGCAGACTGCGAACCATCGGCAGGATTCGCGAATGGAAGGTGCGCACCAGATCACGCGCCTCTTTGAAACTGAGCACCCGGCCCCAGAGTGCAAACAGCTCAATCAGTTTGTTGATGAAGTCTTTGCGCGATTCACGGGTAAAGGTCACCACCGTCATCGAACTCAGCTCGAACCCCAGATAATGGGTCAGCAGCAAAATCCGCAACACCAACGTGGTCGACTTGCCCGCCCCCGCCCCGGCAATCACCGAGGTCGAGGGTGTGTCGCTGAAGATCATTTTCCACTGCGCGGCGCTGGGCTGCGCGTGCGGTGGCAGCAGTCGAGCGACATCCGTATTCATGCGCTTTTTCAACTCAGCGCTCAACGGCAGACGCCAATCGTCGAACAGATGGTCGTCAACGTTGGGCGGCCGGTGCGCGGTGGAGCGCGAGTCGCGAATCAGCAACACTTGCCGGCCTTGTTCCAACCCTTCGAGCTTGCCTTCTTTATAGCCGTAATCCACGCCGGCGCTGTGACCACTGCGAAAGCCATCCGCCTGGCCGTGCAGCCAGGACGCACGATGCTGTGCACGCAGCCGCGTCAGGCCATGGCCAAAAAAACGGGCGGCCAGACGCTTGAGCAGTGGCATCTCGGCCAACGGACGAAGTTCAGGAGGAAGATCGGGGGTGTGTTGCGGCACGCGGGCTGACTCCAGGGTGTGAGGCTGTTGCGGCTATGGTGTCTGCATTTGCCGTTCAGTTCTAGTGAAATGCTTACAGGTCATTGCCTTATGCAGTGAAGTGAAGGTTCGATGAGAATCTTTCGAGGTTATTCGATATCAGTTTATTCGATTGTATTGAGGCATTTTTTACACTTTTTATCGATTGATACCTGATAGATGATGCTTGCCATCAACCACCGGTTCACGTTTCGTGGCTCAGGCGCTCTGCCCCATGACGAACCTTTTCAGGAGACGATCATGCTTGAACTCAGACCTTTCAACTCCCTGGGCGGCGCCCACCATGGCTGGTTGGATGCTCATCACCACTTTTCGTTCGCCGAGTACCATGACCCAAAACGCATGAACTGGGGCAACCTGCGGGTGTGGAACGACGACGTGATTGCCTCTGGCACCGGATTCCCCAAACACCCGCACCGGGACATGGAAATCATCACTTATGTGCGTGAAGGCGCAATCACTCACGAAGATAACCTGGGCAACAAGGGCCGCACCGAAGCAGGTGACGTTCAGGTCATGAGCGCCGGCACCGGGATCGCCCACAGCGAATACAACCTGGAAGCGACCGAGACCAGGATCTTCCAGATCTGGATCATCCCGAACGAGTCCGGTTTAGCACCGTCCTGGGGCGCCAAGCCTTTTCCCAAAGGCCAGCGCGAAGGTTTCGTGACCCTCGCCAGCGGCAAGGCCGGCGACGATCAAAGCTTGCGGATCCGAGCCGATGCGCGACTGGTGGCGGCGAACCTGAAGGCCGGTGAGTCCGTCGAGTATCGTCTGGACAATGGCCGTCGCGCCTATCTGGTTCCGGCCACCGGTGTCATTGAAGTCAATGGCTTGCGTGCACACGCTCGAGACGGTATCGCCGTTGCCAATGAGCAGGTGTTGCGGGTGACCGCCATCGAGGACAGTGAAATTGTTCTGGTGGACTTGGCCTGATCGTGTAAACGCGGGACAAAAAAAGGGGCGACCGTCATGGCCGCCCATTTTATTTTCTGCTGCACTCAATCACTTCGCAGCAATTGCACCATCCACCAGTGTTTGCGCTTCTGCCACCAATTGCTTGAGGTGGTCGTCACTGACGAAGCTTTCAGCGTAGATCTTGTAGATGTCTTCAGTGCCCGACGGACGTGCCGCGAACCAGCCGTTCTCGGTCATGACTTTCAGCCCTCCGATCGCCTGGTCGTTGCCCGGTGCATGACTGAGGATGCTCTGGATCGCTTCGCCCGCCAGTTGGGTTGAGGTGACTTGGTCCGGCGACAATTTGCTCAGCAGTGCCTTCTGCTCAGGGTTGGCCTTGGCATCGACCCGTACCGAGAACGGTTCGCCCAGTTCGTCGGTCAAGGCGCGATAGGCCTGACTTGGGTCACGGCCGGTGCGGGCGGTCATTTCTGCAGCCAGCAGTGCCGGGATCAAGCCGTCCTTGTCGGTGCACCAGACGCCGCCATCCTTGCGCAGGAACGAAGCGCCGGCACTTTCTTCGCCGCCAAAACCCAAAGAGCCGTCGAACAGACCTTCGGCAAACCACTTGAAACCGACCGGCACTTCGTACAGGCGACGACCCAGACGTTTTGCAACGCGATCGATCAAGCCACTACTGACCACGGTTTTACCCACGGCGGCATCGGCGCGCCACTGCGGACGGTTTTGGAACAGGTAGTCGATCGATACCGCGAGGTAGCTGTTCGGCGCGAGCAATCCACCGGACGGCGTCACAATGCCATGGCGATCGTGGTCCGGGTCGCAGGCAAACGCTACGTCGAAACGCTCTTTCAGACCGATCAGGCCCTGCATCGCGTGGCTGGACGATGGGTCCATGCGGATTTGGCCGTCCCAGTCGACCGTCATGAAGCGGAAGGTCGGATCGACCTGTTTGTTGACCACTTCCAGATCCAGTCGGTAATGCTCGGCGATCGCTGACCAGTAGCGCACGCCTGCTCCGCCCAGCGGATCGACACCCAGATGCAGCTTGGCATCGCGGATAGCGTCGAAGTCGATCACGTTGATCAGGTCAGCGACATAAGTATTGAGGTAATCGTGACGATGGGTCGTGCTGGCCTTCAGCGCCTGCTCATAGCTGATGCGCTTGACGCCGGCGAGCTTGTTGCCGAGCAGCTCGTTGGCCTTGGCTTCGATCCACTTGGTGATGTGAGTATCGGCTGGGCCACCGTTGGTAGGGTTGTATTTGTAGCCACCGCTTTGCGGCGGGTTGTGCGACGGCGTGATGACGATGCCGTCCGCCAGGCCCGAACTGCGTCCGCGGTTGTAGCAGAGAATCGCGTGGGAAATGGCCGGTGTCGGGGTGTACTCGTCACCTTCGGCAATCATCACCGTCACGCCGTTGGCAGCCAGCACTTCAAGGGCGCTGGCGCCGGCCGGGGTGGACAGCGCGTGGGTGTCGATGCCGACGAACAGAGGGCCGTCAATGCCCTGGGCTTCGCGGTACAGGCAGATCGCCTGGCTGATCGCCAGAACGTGCCATTCGTTGAAACTCAAGTCGAACGAGCTGCCTCGGTGCCCGGACGTGCCGAAGGCAACGCGCTGGGTCGAGAGGGCGGCATCGGGCTGGCCGGTGTAATAGGCCGTTACCAGTCGCGGGATGTCGACCAACAGTTCTACCGGTGCCGGTTTGCCCGCAAAAGGACTGAGTGTCATGCAAAACCTCTGAAAGAGAGTGGTTCAGGAATAGGACGCAGTTTACTGGCAGTTTGACCGCAACGCGATGGGATCAATCCACGAGTGTCAGGGATGTTTTATGGCCCCGTTCAATCGATCGACTCCAGACGCAAGGCATCCCCTAACAGGCCCAGTGCCGCGGCCAAGTCGTGGTCGCCGACGAAGGTGTGACTGAGGCGCAAGTGTTGCGCGTGCAAACCCTGGAGACTGAACAGCTCTCCCGGTGCGATCACCACTTGGTGCTTGAGCAGGCGATGGAACACCCGACGTACATCGACCCGGCGCAGCGAACGGACCCAGATGGTTGCGCCACCCTGAGGCTCGACGTAGCGCAAGGCATCGCCCAGACGCTCCTGCAACAGCTGAGTCATCTGCGCCTTGCGATCCTTGAGCATTCGCCGTAATACCTGAAGGTGCTGATCGACACGTCCGTTGCTGTACAAGCGAGCGATGGCTTTCTGACGAATTGGTGACAGGCGAAACGAACGCAGAAGAAATTGCCGTTGCAGTTCAGCGCTGAAATGCCGCGAAAGCAGATAGCCGAATGGCGCCTCAGGCCCGATGATTTTCTCGAACGTGGAAAACACGATCAGCCGATCGGGGTCCAGCAGGTCGCGAAACCGCTGGTTGTCCGGTTCGAATCCGAGTTCGCCGTAGCAGTCGTTTTCCAACACCCAGCTGCCATGTCGCTCCAGCAATTGCGCAACAGCTTGTCGGTTGGCCTCGGGTGCCAGGCTGCCTCGCGGCATGTTCAGCCCGGATGAAACCATCACCAGCCGCACCGGCTCGGTCTCCAGCAACTCCTTGAGCCACTCGACGTCCAGGCCGCCGCTGGATTGCACCGCCAGCTCAATCACTCGCACCTGCGCAGCCTGGAGCAACCGCAGAATCGCCCAGTCGCACGGCGACTCGACCAGCACCGTGGCGTCCTTGAGACTCAGCACCGCGATCAGTATTTCCAGCACGCCGCGCAGGTCGGCGCCAATATAGACATCGTCAGCGTGCCAGCAGCGCTGCGGCGAGGTGGTGTAGCGCGCCGCCAGGGCGATGCGCAGCTCCAGCTCACCACACGGTTGCGATGACGGTTGCGGCTGACGCGGATACTGGCGCAGCAGTTCTCGCTCCAGCAGTAACAGCGGGCTGTCGAGCGGCTGTAGCAGCGCCGGCTCATCGGCGCTCAAGACCAGCATTCCTGGGCGCCTGGCGTTGACATAGACGGTTTCAAGCAGGTCATTGCCGCTGCTGAGTGCGCTGATGGAGGACACCGGTAACGCGTAATAGCCGGACTTGGCGACCGAGTAAACGCGCCCTTCCTTCTCCAGCAGCGAGTAAGCGTACTGAATGGTCGAGATCGATACACTCAGACGGTCCGCCAACTGTCGTAACGAAGGCAGACGGATGCGCGTGTCACCCACCGGCTCATTGATCAGATTGGTCAGGTATCGGTACACCGCCTGATACGCAAAGTCGGTTTCTCGTGGCCCTTTCATGGGCAAAGGCCGAATGCCATGTAAACGTGATCATGCATCGTCAATAAGTCCGTCAAACCAGGCACATTCAGCGCCCCGCAGACCATTCATCTGCCACAGCCGTGTCGTCGTCATAGTCGGCTGCTTCGGCTTGCAAACCTGCGCCGACGATTTCCGGGACGCCTGCCCTACCCTCACCCACAGACACCGGCCCCATGCAGTAAAGCCTACCGATCAGGGCGACAGGCAACCCACTGACGTCGGTCATCCATTGCAGAACCTGCTCCGGCACCGGATTGCCCTGCATTGCCCGGTGCAAATCAGGCATCGCCACGAGCATGCCGGGGTGGCACTGACGCAGAAAACGCTCAAGCGCCGCGCCATTCTCGACAAACGGTGAATAGAGCAGGCACACCAGTTGCGCCTCGCTCAGGCCAAGGTCTTTTTGCGCCTCGGCCGCTGCCAGAACTCGCTGCTCGGCCCACGTTGCCGGGTTGCCAAACACCTCCACCGCTTGTACGCACAAACGTTCAGCCAATCTTTTGCGGCGCATCATCACCAATGCCCGTTGCAGGTACTCGGCGACACCCCTCTCGTAGCTCCGGCCGTACACGAAGCACGACTGCAAACCCCGAACGTGTGCGCAGATAGAAAAGCTGACGTATTCGTTGTCGCTGAGCTGTGTTGCCGGCTCATCAGATTGAAATCCAAGAAACTCGGTGAGCAGTGGCCAGCGCTCTTCGAGGTTGCTGACCAGCATGTCGTGAATGTCGATGTAGGTGGCGCGGCGACACGCCTCAAATTGTTCGGCCGGACGCCACACTGCCTGGTCATGCTCAGCATTAAAAGCGCGGTAGCAGTCGCTGCCCAACTCATCGAGCAGCGCGAATAGCTCCTCGTAACCGCTTTCGTGGTGATTGGAGGCCTTGAGCCCGGCTTTGGCGGCGGCACGTTTCAATCCGTCGAGAAACTGTTTCTGCTGGCGAGGTGTGTCGCTACTGACCAATGCATCGACACCGCTGTTCCAACGAGCGATTTGCCCATAGAACTCGCCGGTGGCCAGGTACCCGTCGTCCCACAGATCAAGCAGCCCATTCCAGGCGCGGCGATGACCAACCATCAATAGATTGAGCCGATTCGACTCGCGGCCGGCTTCGGAGATCGGTGTCAGGTGGTTGAACGGCAGGACTTCCCGGTTATCGACCATCAACACTTCGACCCGAGGATCGTCGTAGAGGAACAAGGCACTGTAGCTGCGATGGATATTTTCCAGGACCGTAGAGCTTGTGCCGTTCAAACGCAAGGAAGCCACTCGCAACCGGAACGTCGCAGGCGCCCGGCCGGCGATGCTCAGTTGTGCAGCACGCAGCAGCGCCAAAGTGTAGCAACTGTCGCGGGACCCGGACTGAATCGCCAGGACCTTGTACTCGCCAATACGCTCCATGCCCCCGGCGGCGACCACCAAGCGCTGAATCATAAGCTGCAATGCCGTGCGTTCGGCGCGAGAGAAGAAACTCAACAATCGCTGCAGCACTTGCTGATAGACATAGTTCATCGCTTGATCATGGATATTGGTCATCTTTATTTACCTGATGCTTGTAAGTTCGATATCGCACTAACAACGGCATGCACTGCGCAATGGGTTGCCTGCCACGTTTGAAGTACTGGACGCTATTGCCAAATGCTAACACTTAAGTTTTTGGTAATTATTTGAAATGTTTGGACGCCACCCCTGCTCCGGCCAGAGACAGGTTGCCGCGAGCCCCTGCAGAGTCAGCCTCTTGCGACTGCGCGCAACATCCTAGGAAATGTCCGACAGCGTCCCACAGACATTTAGCACAAGAAATAAAGAAAGAAGTCGCCCATGTTGTGTCGGCAACTGCGCAACGATGCGCTATTTGTCGGATATGTATTAACAGTGTGTATTGAAAAGTATCAATCAGATACCCAGCCATGACTCATTCCTTGAGATGAAATTAATCATTCAATTATCAAGGCTTATATGATGATTAGAAGATACAGATTGAAAGCAAAAACCAGTTCAGTTGCTGAACTGCCCCATTGACCGGTCAATGGAAGGTCTCATTTATGGCAGATGACGCATACAGAAGAGTCCGTGGGGCACGGACTCTTGCAGAGGGGCTTATCTAAAGGGCTGATGCAGGTTGGACCTGGAGGGCGACCCGTTCGCGGCATGGGCATTCGTCCATGTAGCGGTGAGCTTCGACAAACTCGGCAAACGGGAAGACCCGAGTCTTGAGCGGCAGCAGCACGCGGTCGGCGGTCAGCTGGTTGATGTCGCGCAAGGCACGTTGCAGTGCGACCTGGTCCTGGATGATGCCCAGCTCCGGCTTGCCGGTGAAGTTGCCGATGCAGTGCACAAAGAACTGAATGTTCTTCTGGAACGCTGCACAGGCCGGGAATGGCGTCTGGTTGCCACCTTGCAGGCCGTACAGTACCAGACTACCGCGAGGTGCAAGCACATCGCCGAGCAACGACATCTGTGGACCGCCGAGACCATCGAACACCACGTCCACGCCGCGATTGTCGGTGATCTTGTTGATCTGCATCAGCAGGTCCTGTTCTTCGGTGACGATGACTTTCTCGGCGCCGAGGGACAGCAGGTATTCACGTTCTTCCGCGGTTTTGGTGGCGGCAATCACCCGAATGCCCAGCGCCTTGCCCAGTTGGACGAAGGACGGACCGGCACAGTGACTGGCGTCGGTCACCAGCGCGAATTGCCCCGGTTTGACCCGTGCCAGATCGACATAAGCAAAGTAGGCGATCAGCAGCGGCGTGTAATGCACACTGGCTTCGATCGGGCTGAGCACGTCCGGGTAACGGGTGAGTGCCGTGCGCGGCAGAACAATCTGCTCACCGTAGACCGGATAGTCGTTCGGGCTTTCAGCCGGGAAGCTGGCAACCTTGTCGCCGACCGCCAGATCATCGACGCCCTCGCCGACCGCCGTGACGACGCCGGACATTTCATGGCCAAGGCCTGAAGGCAGACGAGCGTGGGACGAGGCCAGGTTCTGGCGCCAGAGAATGTCGTACCAGCTGATGCCAATCGCCTCGACGCGCACCTGCACTTCGCCCGGCGCAGGGAGAGCGGCCGCATGCTCTTCGCATTTGAGCACCTCGGCTGGACCAAACTTGTGAAAACGGATCGTGCGGGACATCGCAAACCTCGTCAAAGAAACCTCTAATGCCCTGAACTCTATCTGGGCTTTCTACCCAAGACTATCAGTGGCTATTAATAGTCGACATGCCTGTCATTGATTCCGCAGCGCCGGCGACATCGTCAAATGCCGTGATACCGAAGCAGCCTTTTCAGTAAAACTGAATTACTCGGTGCAGAGTAGCAGCCTTTCCCCTTAGTATTCATGCCGGCCATTGTTCCCATATGGCCGCTTTCGTCAAGCTTGATGACTCTGCCAGGACTCCAGATGAATCGTAATGACCTGCGTCGTGTCGACCTGAACCTGTTAATCGTTTTCGAAACATTGATGCACGAACGCAGCGTGACCCGCGCTGCGGAGAAATTGTTCCTCGGCCAGCCGGCCATCAGTGCGGCACTCTCGCGCCTGCGCGGGTTGTTCGATGATCCGTTGTTCGTGCGTACCGGCCGCAGCATGGAACCGTCCGCCCGAGCGGTGGAAATCTTCGCCCTGCTCTCGCCTGCACTGGATTCGATTTCCACCGCGGTCAGCCGTGCCGCGGAATTTGACCCAGCCACCAGCACGGCAGTGTTTCGCATCGGTCTGTCGGACGATGTCGAATTTGCCCTGCTGCCGATGCTGCTCAAGCGTCTGCGCGCCGAATCACCGGGGATCGTGCTGGTGGTGCGTCGGGCCAACTACATCCTGATGCCAAGCCTGCTGGCCTCGGGCGAGATTTCCATCGGTGTCAGCTATACCGCCGACCTGCCGGCCAACGCCAAACGCAAGGTGCTGCGCCGCAGCATGCCGAAGCTGTTGCGGGCCGATACGGTACCAGGGCCGTTGAGCCTGGATGATTTCTGCGCGCGGCCTCATGCGCTGGTGTCCTTCGCGGGCGACCTCAGTGGCTTTATAGATGAAGAGCTGCAAAAGCTCGGGCGCAAACGACATGTGGTGCTCGCGGTGCCGCAGTTCAACGGACTCAGCACGCTCATCAGCGGGACCGATATTGTCGCGACGGTGCCTGATTACACGGCTGAAGCGTTGACGGCGGCCGGCGGTGTGCGGGCTGAAGATCCACCGTTGCCGACGCGCAGCTTCGAGCTGCACATGGCCTGGCGCGGGTCGCAGGATAATGATCCGGGTGAACGGTGGTTAAGATCGCGGATTCAGATGTTTTTTGGGGATCCGGATAGCCTCTGAGGATGCTTGGGAAAAGCCACTTAGAGGCCCGGAATTGCTCGGTATTATCCCTTCCAACATTCCAGTGCCATCCGTCAACATCTGCTTTATGTTTAATCTCACTGCTTAGGCGACGCTCCGCCTCGGTAAGCTCAGCTGCTCGCTGGAATGTTCGAGACTCGTCGAGGCGTTGCGCCTCGATTTTTGCCGTCTTGGCTTTCAACGGGGCAATGCAGTTGGCGATATCTCTCTTGGCTGCCCAAGCGATCTCGCGAGCCTCCTTCAAACCGACCACAGGATAAGCACCGATCGCAAAACGGTTCTCCTTTCCATGCAGGCGGTACTTCAAACGCCATAGCTTGGAGCCAGGTTTCCTACCTTTCCGCGGTTTGCCCACTTCGAGATACAGCCCAGGCACCTCGCCATCAGTGCACTGCCTGGCTCTGATACCGACCTCACGCGAGCGTCGCTAAGCTTACGTCTCGCAAAGGCTTCAAGATTCTCAATCATAGTTGGAGCATCCTTCTTCGAAAAAAAGAAATCAGCCCTGATTATGCCCCCAGATGCAGTGGATAGAGCAGCAGCGGGCTACCGATGAACAGACTGGGCGGCTTCGCGACTTGGATGAAGGGCTATCTAGACGTGAAAGGATGCATGATGAAACAGCACTTGAAATCGAGCGATTGAAAGCACTTCCAGAAAAAATCACGGTGGTTTTTTTTGCGGCAGACCCGGGCAGCAACTCCAGCGATAAGCTTGCTCTCGATGAAGATTTCCGTCATCCCCTGCGATGAGTACAGAGGACCATCAACTGCGCCTCAGACCTTCATCGCCGCCATCAGGGCGTTACCGCCCAGCAGGTTCAACACCCCGTTTGAAGTTGTAGGCGAGCAGTGGCGTTAGCGCAGCAGATTGATGTTCTCGTCGATTCGGCCCTGAATGGTATCCAGAGTGTTTTGGGTGATCACGCGTGGGTACATGTTCTCGGCGAAGGCCGCAAACTGGCTAGCGACGTGGCAAATTCTGTCAATGATGCCGCCAGCAGTCGCCACTGAGACCTCTGCTTCGTCTGCAAGTCTGAGCATCACATCTCGGTCAATCTCCAAGGCCTCGCCCATCACGTCCATCTGGTGATAACCGCCCGGTCCCTCGCAGAAAGTCACGTCGTAGGCCGGCGCCAGCTGCCATACACCGGACGGCGACATGACGTAGGCGAAGTTTTTGGGATGGTCGTCTCGGTTGTTGAACGCGACATTGAAAACGGCACGCTCGAAGGCGATAGCTTTCTCTCGTACATCGTTGGTGCACATCTGTGTCGCACGCAAGAAGTTGACATAGTCCAAGGACCCTGGTGACTTGTAGTCGGCCCCGGTAAAGGTTGCAAGGCTTTGCATGGGCACGCGCTTACCGTCTATACGATCAAAGCGTTTACTCGCGAAGGCTGCCAGCCCGTTGGGCAGACTAAAGTGCTGCGTGTCCGGGGTCTGGATGCCGCACATGCGCAAGCACTTGGCATAGACCATTTCGATAGCACACACCTCAGGATGTTCTTCTTTTGCCGGGAATTTAATCAGCCAGGCTTCAAAGCCCGGCTTGGCGGCGGTGGTAAAGGCTCCAGTTTGAGGATCGCGATAGACCAACGCCTTTGGCCTGGCGCCTTGAGGCGAGCCCCCCACCAGCAGCAACGTCTGCAGGAATTCCCCACCTTCACCATTGAGAACTTCCTGAATCTCAGCCGCAAGCAGCTCAAGGGGGATATGCGTTTGCGGCTCCTGCCCCTCGGGCGCCATGGGCTCGAACGACAGTGCCCCCATGGCATTGTTGCCAATATAGGCCAGCCGCTCCAGAGGTCCTATGCGTGCTGTGTTGAGGCCGCGGCGCCTGAACAACCGGTCCATCAGCAGCATGCCCCAACCGTCAGGTAACGAGTCATAGACAGGCCCTGGCAGGCCTAACTGGTGGGACGGAAAGCCTCGACGTAACTGGGGTCCCTCCAATGGAAGTGTGTAGGACGACAGCTCCAGGCCTCTACTCTTTGCTTCATTGCTGTACTCAAACACAATCTGCGGACGACCGGTGATGGCGGTCGTAGACACCAGCGTGCCCCACAGCCAACGCTCACCCCAACCATCGTAGTAGACGTCAACTTGCTCAAGCATTGTCGGACTTCCTCTTGGTACGATGACGATTGACACTGTTTTCGTATCGGCGAATGTCTTCGAGGCTGTCCAGCTTTGGCAAGAACAGTCCTTCGAGCTCCTTGGTTCGTCCAAGAACCATAGCCACACGGACCACATTCTCGAACCCGACATTGCGCCCAGCTTCGAGGTTGGACACGGTATTGGTCCCGACACCGGCGCGACCGGCCACATCGGCTTGCGTCATCTGCAGAGCCAGCCGCTCCGTGCGCAGGCGATCGCAGAGTCGCTTGAGGATCTCACTCGGCTTACTGAAACTTAAATCCAACATAACGTGTCTCCCGTCGCTGCACACCGCTTAATACCCAAAATTATAGAATTAACCACAATTCTGTTCAAGGCGCGTAATTCCCTAATTTTGTGCTTTATTTGGGTATTTCCTGTTGCACCCACAACTTATTGGAATTAATTCTATTTTTGGGAAGATTCGCCCTGCTGGCAGCACCTTTCCGGCCTAAACGATGAGCAACCGCGGCCGATCACTCTAATTGATAGCCGCCTAACGAAAGGTGCAGGCTAGAGAGCCTGCTTGGGCCTTATATCATTCCGAATGATAGTTACCTTTGCCTCATTCGATTCGTGCGATACATCCTCGCCGAGCATCATCCGTCCATTCTCAATACATTGGCGGATGCATCCATGGAACAATCACTCAAACATTTGCGCTTCCCGTTGGCCCTGTTGGCCGTGCTGGTGATGAGCGCCTGCGGCAAGACTCCGGACACGGCCGCCACTATGCCCGCAGCCAAAGTCAGCGTGGCCAAGGTGATTGAACAACCGGTCAATGAATGGGACGAATTCACCGGGCGCCTCGAAGCGCCGGAAACCGTAGAAATTCGTCCACGGGTCTCCGGCCAGATCGACGAAGTGGCCTTCACTGAAGGCGCATTGGTCAAAAAAGGCGACCTGCTGTTCCAGATTGACCCGCGTCCATTCCAGGCCGAGGTTCGCCGCCTCGAAGCCCTGGTTGCCCAGTCGCGCGCCAACGCCACCCGCAGCGAAAATGAAGCCCAGCGCGGTGAGCGTCTGCGCACCAGCAATGCTATTTCCGCCGAACTGGCCGATTCGCGCACCAGCGCTTCGCAAGAAGCCCGCGCCGCGGTTGGTGCCCTCCAGGCGCAACTGGACCTGGCCAAACTAAACCTGAGTTTCACCCGTGTTACTGCGCCAATTAGCGGCCGTGTCAGCCGTGCGGAAATCACCGCCGGCAATCTGGTGACCGCCGACACCACCGCGCTGACCAGTGTGGTTTCCACTGACAAGGTCTACGCCTACTTCGACGCCGACGAGCGTGTATTCCTCAAGTACACCGCGCTCGCTCGCCAAGGCAAACGCGGAGCAACCACCCCGGTTTATCTTGGCCTGTCCAATGAAGACGGCAACCCGCACCAAGGCGTGATGAACTTCGTCGACAACCAGGTCAACCCGAAAACCGGCACCATCCGCGGTCGTGCGGTGTTCGATAACAGCGACGGCACCTACACCCCCGGCCTGTATGCCCGTCTGAAACTGGTCGGCAGCGGCACCTATTCCGCCGTGCTGATCAACGACGAAGCGGTCGGTACCGATTTGGGTAAAAAGTTCGTGCTGGTGATGGATGCCGACAACAAGACGGCGTATCGCTCGGTCGAGCTGGGTCCGAAGATCGAAGGCCTACGCATCGTGCGCAGCGGCCTGAACAAGGATGACACCGTCATCGTCAAGGGGCTGCAACGGGTTCGTCCTGGTTCGCCGGTCACCCCTGAAGTGATCCCGATGGCCACCAAGGAAACCCTCGCCGCTCTGGCTCAACAACGACAAGCGCTGGAAGCCAGCAACCTGCCCCAAGTCGCACCTGCCAAGGTCGCGCCGGGTTCGGTTGTGAAACTGGCTGCTGCGACTCCACGCGGTTAAGGGACGATAACTCCGATGAATTTTTCCCAATTCTTCATTTCGCGACCGATCTTCGCAGCGGTGCTTTCGTTGCTGATCCTGATCGCCGGCGCCATCTCGCTGTTCCAGTTGCCGATCAGCGAATACCCGGAGGTGGTTCCGCCGACCGTTGTGGTCCGTGCCAACTTCCCGGGCGCCAACCCAAAAGTCATCGGTGAAACCGTGGCAGCTCCGCTGGAGCAAGCCATCACCGGCGTCGAGAACATGCTGTACATGTCTTCGCAGTCCACAGCGGACGGCAAGATCACCCTGACCATCACCTTTGCGCTGGGCACTGACCTGGACAACGCTCAGGTGCAAGTTCAGAACCGCGTGACCCGGACCGAGCCGAAGCTTCCAGAAGAAGTGACGCGAATCGGTATCACCGTGGACAAGGCTTCGCCCGACCTGACGATGGTTGTGCACTTGACCTCGCCGGACAAACGCTACGACATGCTCTACCTGTCCAACTACGCCTTGCTCAACATCAAAGATGAGCTGGCGCGACTGGGCGGTGTCGGTGACGTGCAGTTGTTCGGCATGGGCGATTACTCGTTGCGTGTCTGGCTCGATCCGAACAAGACTGCTTCGCGTAACCTGACCGCCACCGACGTCGTGACCGCCATCCGTGAACAGAACCGTCAGGTGGCTGCCGGTGCGTTGGGTGCACCTCCTGCACCGAATGCCACCGCGTTCCAGCTGTCGGTCAACACGCAAGGCCGTCTGGTTTCTGAAGAAGAGTTCGAGAACATCATCATTCGCTCCGGCGACAACGGTGAAATCACGCGCCTGAAAGACATCGCTCGGATTGAATTGGGTTCCAGCCAGTACGCCCTGCGCTCGCTGCTGAATAACCAGCCGGCCGTGGCGATCCCGATCTTCCAGCGCCCTGGCTCCAACGCGATCGAAATCTCCAACGAAGTGCGCGGCAAGATGGCCGAGCTGAAGAAGAACTTCCCGGAAGGCATGGACTTCAGCATCGTCTATGACCCGACGATTTTCGTGCGCGGCTCCATCGAAGCGGTGGTTCACACCCTCTTCGAAGCGCTGATTCTCGTAGTTCTGGTGGTGATCCTGTTCCTGCAGACCTGGCGCGCCTCGATCATTCCGTTGGTGGCGGTGCCGGTTTCGCTGATCGGTACGTTTGCCGTGATGCACCTGTTTGGCTTCTCGCTGAACGCCCTGTCACTGTTCGGCCTGGTGTTGGCCATCGGTATCGTGGTGGACGACGCCATCGTGGTGGTGGAAAACGTCGAGCGAAATATCGGATTGGGGCTCACACCGGTCGAAGCCACCAAACGAGCCATGCGTGAAGTGACCGGCCCGATCATCGCGACGGCGCTGGTGCTGTGTGCGGTGTTTATCCCGGCGGCCTTCATCTCCGGTTTGACTGGGCAGTTCTACAAGCAATTCGCCCTGACCATTGCGATCTCGACCGTGATCTCGGCGTTCAACTCGCTGACCCTGTCGCCTGCCCTGGCTGCTGTGTTGCTCAAAAGCCATGACGCGCCGAAGGACCGTTTCTCCAAGGTCCTCGACAAGATCTTTGGTGTCTGGCTGTTCCGCCCGTTCAACCGCTTCTTTGACAAGGCCAGCCACGGCTATGTCGGCACCGTGGGCCGGGTTATCCGCAGCAGCGGTATCGCCCTGCTGGTGTACGCAGGCCTGATGGTGTTGACCTTCTTCGGTTTCGCCAACACCCCGACCGGTTTCGTACCTGGCCAGGACAAGCAATACCTGGTGGCCTTCGCTCAACTGCCGGATGCCTCGAGCCTGGACCGTACCGAAGACGTGATCAAACGCATGTCCGACCTGGCCCTGAAACAGCCTGGCGTGGACAGTGCCGTCGCGTTCCCAGGCCTGTCGATCAACGGCTTCACCAACAGCCCTAACGCCGGCATCGTCTTCGTGACCCTCAAACCGTTCGATGAGCGTAAAGACCCGAGCATGTCCGCCGGTGCGATTGCCGGTGCATTGAACGGCCAGTTCGCCGGGATTCAGGAAGCCTACATGGCAATCTTCCCGCCGCCGCCCGTACAAGGCCTGGGCACCATCGGTGGTTTCCGCCTGCAGATCGAAGACCGGGGCAACCTGGGTTATGACGAGCTGTACAAAGAAACCATGAACATCATTAACAAAAGCCACAACGTGCCGGAACTGGCCGCCCTGTTCACCAGCTACACCGTGAACGTGCCACAGGTCGATGCGGCAATCGACCGGGAAAAAGCCAAGACCCACGGCGTGGCCGTCAGCGACATCTTCGACACCCTGCAGATCTATCTGGGGTCGCTGTATGCCAACGACTTCAACCGCTTTGGTCGTACCTATCAGGTCAACGTTCAGGCCGAGCAGCAGTTCCGTCTCGAACCGGACCAGATCGGTCAGCTGAAAGTGCGTAACAACAAAGGCGAGATGATCCCGCTGGCGACCTTCATCAAGGTCAGCGACACCTCGGGCCCGGATCGCGTGATGCACTACAACGGTTTCATCACCGCTGAAATCAACGGTGCAGCCGCCCCCGGCTACAGCTCCGGCCAGGCCGAAAAAGCCATCGAGAAACTGCTCAAGGAAGAACTTCCAAACGGCATGACCTACGAGTGGACCGACCTGACCTACCAGCAGATTCTGTCCGGCAACACTGCACTGTTCGTGTTCCCGCTCTGCGTACTGCTGGCGTTCCTGGTACTCGCGGCACAGTACGAAAGCTGGAGCCTGCCACTGGCGGTGATTCTGATCGTACCGATGACCCTGCTGTCGGCCATCACCGGTGTGATTGCCTCGGGTGGCGACAACAACATCTTCACCCAGATCGGCTTGATCGTACTGGTGGGACTTGCCTGTAAGAACGCGATTCTGATCGTCGAGTTTGCCAAGGATAAACAGGAAGAAGGCATGAGCCCGCTGGCGGCGGTGCTCGAAGCTTGCCGTCTGCGTCTGCGGCCGATCCTGATGACCTCCTTCGCGTTCATCATGGGTGTTGTGCCTCTGGTCTTCTCCAGCGGTGCCGGTGCCGAAATGCGTCATGCCATGGGTGTGGCGGTGTTCTCCGGGATGCTCGGGGTGACCTTCTTCGGTCTGTTGCTGACGCCAGTGTTCTACGTATTGATTCGTAACTTTGTGGAGCGCGGTGAAGCGCGCAAAGCGGCCAAGGCCCTGAAACTGGAGGCGCAACAATGAGCCTGAAAGCCTTCCTGCCGAGCCTTCTGGTACTGGCCCTGAGTGCCTGTGCCGTCGGCCCGGACTACAAGACTCCAGCCACTGAGCCGGCCAACATCACGACCGCCACCGATGGCAGCGCCGGTCAGAAGAACTTCGACCGCGCGCGTTTCGAAGGCATCTGGTGGCAGCAGTTTGAAGACCCGACGCTCAACCACTTGGTGACTCAATCGTTGCAAGGCAACCGTGATTTGCGCGTGGCCTTCGCCCGCTGGAAAGCGGCGCGGGCGATTCGCGACGACGTCAGCAATGACGCCATGCCGACCATCACCAGCCGGGCCAGCAGTGACCTGGCCAAGGGTCAGATCCCGGGCCAGACCACGAAACGGGTTAACAGCGAACGCTACGACCTGGGCCTGGACATGGCGTGGGAGATCGACCTGTTTGGCCGTATCCAGCGCAACCTGGAGTCCGCCGACGCCGAACAGCAGGCGCTCGAAGCCGATCTGTACCAGCTGCAAGTCTCCATGATTGCCGAACTGGTGGACGCCTACGGTCAACTGCGCGGAGCGCAGCTGCGGGAAAAGATCGCCCTGGCCAACCTGAACAACCAACAGGAATCGCGCAAGATCACCGAAAGTCTGCGTGATGCCGGCGTCGGCGATCAGCTCGATGTGGTCCGCGCCGATGCACGCCTGGCCTCCGTCGAAGCCAGCGTGCCGCAGTTGCAGGCCGAACAGGTTCGTCAACGCAACCGCATCGCCACCCTGCTGGGTGAACGTCCGGACAGGCTGACCGTCGACCTGAGTCCAAAAGAGTTGCCGGCGATCGCCAAGGCCCTGCCGATCGGTGATCCGGGTGAACTGCTGCAACGTCGCCCGGACATTCTCAGCGCCGAGCGCAAACTGGCTTCCGCCACTGCCCGTATCGGCGTGGCCAAGGCTGATTTGTTCCCACGGGTTAGCCTCAGCGGCTTCCTTGGCTTCACTGCCGGGCGCGGTTCGCAAATCGGCTCCTCGGCGGCCAACGCCTGGGCGCTGGGCCCAAGTATTACCTGGGCTGCGTTTGACCTTGGCAGCGTGCGCGCCCGTTTACGTGGCGCCGATGCTGATGCCGAAGGCGCCCTGGCGACCTACGAGCAACAAGTACTGTTGGCGTTGGAAGAGTCAGAAAACGCCTTTAGCGACTACGGCAAACGTCAACAACGCCTGATCTCGCTGATTCGTCAGAGTGAATCCAGCCGCGCCGCGGCCGACCTGGCCGACATTCGCTACCGCGAAGGCACGGCGGACTTCCTCGTCCTGCTCGACGCCCAGCGCGAGCGTTTGGCGGCTGAAGACACCCAGGCCCAGGCCGAAGTCGATCTTTTCCGCGGCATTGTCGCGATTTACAAAGCCCTCGGCGGTGGCTGGCAACCAGAGACGGTCGCCAGCCAGTAATGTTTTAACGAGCTCCTTTGGTTGGCCGCAACCAACCAATTCCTTTGCCCTGCGCCTCATTCGGTCGCGGGGCTTTTTTTGTCTGCTCGCCACGTCCCCCCAACACCGGGTTTGACTCACAGCCCTGCCTGACCGAAGCTGGCAACCTTGCAACAGCTTGCCAGCTCCTGGATTCCTGCATGCCCCAGTCCCGTCGCTACCTGCTCATCAGCCTCTGTGTCCTGTTTGCCATAGGCCTTGCCTGGTTTTTCCTGCGCAGCACCACCCCCGCAGTGCCGGAGGCGATCAAGCGTGGCTACAGCGAAGCGCTGAACCAGGCGCGCGCAGGCCAACCGGGTGCAGCGCGGGTTCTCTACCAGCAACTGGGCCGCTCTGATATATCGGCCAAACGCCGCGTCTGGTTGCATGCCGAACTGCCCAACTACCCCAGCTCCGTGGCGCTGAAACTGGCCGATGCGGACTTGCAGCATGAATCGCCAGACGTGCGCATTGCGGCGATCAAAAGCATCAGCGGTCTGGTGCCCAGCGGTCAACGCAGTCTGCTGCTGGGCCCGTTACTCGATGACAGCGAACAGCGCGTCCGCTATGCCGCCGTCAACGCCTTGTTGGGGCTTTCTCCGGACGATCTCGGTTTGTATTTCGGGCCGCTGGAGCAAGCCATCGATGCCTGGGAACAGGATCTGAAGCGTCAGCCGGAGAGCGCCGACAACCACTATCAATTGGCTCGACTGCATCTGCACAACGCCGAATTGAAAGAGGCGCGGCAAGCACTGGAGAACACCTTGCGTCTTGCGCCCGGCAATCTGCCGGCGCTGGTGATGCAGATCGAAGTGCTGGATCGACAGGGCCAAAACGATGCCGCCCGGCAGCTGTTGGCCAAGCAGCTGAAGGCTCAACCCGATTCAGCCTACCTGCAACATGCCCTGGGGCTCTGGTTGCTGCATCACGGGCAAAGTGAATTCGCCCTGCTCGGCCTTTCCAAAGCCGTGGAGCTGGAGCCGGATAACAAGGAATACCGTTACGACCTGGCTACCACGCTTCACGATGAACAGGAGCTGGAAGCGGCGCAAAAACAGTTGCAGGAGATCGTCCAGCGCCACCCGGCCGACCGCAAGGCCCGGGTATTGCTGATCAACTACTGGAAGGAAAGCGGACAGCTGCAAAACGTGCAGATTCTGTTGGCGCAACTTGAACAACTCAATCCCGACGACCCTGCGTTGCAGCAAGGGCTTTAACAACAGCAAAAAATCTCGTTGAACTCGTCGTCTCGGCCAAGGGTCAAGTGAGCAGGCAGTCCATTCAGGCTTACGGCCTGCTGCCTCGCTTCCCCTAGTCATGAGAGGGCATTTTTTGTCTACATCTAACGAGTTGATCAGTGCAAAAGCCGCCACCGGCATCGAAGGTCTGGATGACATCCTGGCCGGTGGATTGTCCCGCGGCCATGTGTTTTTACTGGAGGGTGAGCCCGGAACCGGCAAAACCACCGTCGCTTTGCATTTCCTGTTGGCCGGCGCTCGTGCCGGCGAACGCTCGTTGTACATCACCTTGTCGGAAACCGAGCGCGAGCTGCGGCAGGGAGCGTTGTCCCACGGCTGGGAGTTGGATGAGAACATCCACATCTTCGAACTGACACCCCCGGAAAACCTGCTCAATGCCGAGCATCAACAGAGTTTGTTGTATTCCTCGGACCTTGAACTGGGCGAAGCCACCCAGCAGATTTTCGAAGTGGTCGAACGGGTCAAGCCTACCCGCGTGGTGCTCGACAGTCTTTCCGAGATCCGTCTGCTGGCCCAAAGCTCGCTGCGCTACCGTCGCCAGATCCTCGCGATCAAACATTACTTCGTGCACTATGACGCCACGGTGGTGTTGCTGGACGACCTGACCACCGAATCCCTCGATAAAACCGTACACAGTGTGGCCCACGGCGTCATTCGCCTTGAGGAACTGACCCCCCACTATGGCGCCGAGCGTCGACGGATGCGCGTGTTGAAATACCGCGGCCAGAAATACCGTGGCGGTTATCACGACTTCACCATCATGGGTGATGGCGTGCATGTATTTCCGCGCCTGGTGGCCGCCGAACATCGCGGTTGCTATGTCCGCCAGCAATTGTCCAGCGGCATCACAGCAATGGACGCCCTGCTCGGCGGCGGTATCGAGACCGGGTCCAGCACGCTGATCCTTGGCCCGGCCGGTACCGGCAAATCGCTGATCTCGATGATCTTCGCCGCTGCCGCCGTGGCCCGTGGCGAAAAAGCCGCGCTGTTCATTTTCGACGAAGAGCTCGGGTTACTGATCGAGCGCATGAAGAACATCGGCATCGACCTCAAGGCGCTGCAAGACACTGGCAACCTGCTGATCGAGCAAGTCGACGCGGCCGAGTTGTCTCCCGGAGAGTTTTCCTACCGGGTTCGTCGCTGCGTCGATGAGGGCAATATCAAGACCGTGGTGATCGACAGCATCAACGGCTATCAGGCGGCGATGCCCGAAGAAAGCGCGCTGGTGCTGCACATGCACGAGCTACTGCTGTACCTCAATCGCCAGGGTGCCGCGACCTTCATGACGGTCGCTCAGCATGGACTGGTCGGTGACATGCAAGCCCCCGTCGACATCACTTATCTGGCCGATACGGTCATCCTGTTGCGCTACTTCGAGGCACTGGGCAAGGTTCGCCGGGCGATCTCGATCATCAAGAAACGCACGGGCAGCCATGAGTCAACCATTCGTGAATACCGCATCAGCGCTCAGGGCATCACCATTGGTGAACCACTGGATGCGTTTCAGGGGGTGTTGAGCGGCGTCCCTACTTATCTGGGTGCCAGCAAACCCTTGCTTCAGGAAGAAAACCCGTGATTGCCAAGGAAGCAATGTCCGAGCGCGCGATCATTCTCGCGCCGCTGGGTCGCGACAGCCAAATTGCGCTGATGATGCTCAACGAAGCGGGTTACGACGGGGTGATTACTCGAGATCTGGTGGCGTTGTGCCGCGAACTGGAGCAAGGAGCAGGATTGCTCCTGATCTCTTCCGAGGCCTTGTCGGGCGGTGATCTTGAACCGCTGTTCGGTCTGATCGAGCAACAGCCGGCCTGGTCCGACCTTCCCATTGTTTTGATGACCTACCATGGCGGCCCGGAACAAAACCCGGCGTCGCGCTACGGCCCTCAGTTGGGGAACGTGACCTTTCTTGAGCGCCCTTTTCACCCGGTTACATTGATCAGCCTGGTGACCACCGCGTTGCGCGGACGCCGACGACAGTACGAAGCCAGGGACCGGCTGATCGATTTGAGTCAAAGCGAGCTGCGATTGCAAAACACCCTCGAAACGCTTGAACAGCAGGTCGAGGAACGCACCGCCCAGCTACGACACAATGAAGAAGCCCTGCGCCAATCGCAGAAAATGGAAGCGGTCGGCCAGCTCACCGGCGGTATTGCCCACGACTTCAACAACATGCTGACCGGCATCATCGGCAGCCTTGAGCTGTTACGCCGGCGTCTGGCCCGTGGGCGCACCGACGATCTGGACAGCCTTATCGACCTGGGTGTGACTTCAGCCAACCGCGCGGCAGGCCTGACCCACCGCCTGCTGGCGTTTTCCCGGCGTCAGTCGCTGGACTCCAAACCCGTGGAGATGAACGCACTGGTGGTTTCCATGGGCGAACTGCTGCAACGCAGCATCAACGAAAGCATTCAGCTGGACATGCAACTGAACGAGCAACTCTGGGTGGCCGAGGCCGACCCCAACCAACTGGAAAGCGCCCTGCTCAATCTGGTGATCAATGCCCGGGATGCGATGCCCGACGGCGGCAAACTGGTGGTAAAGACCAGCAATCAACATCTTGATATTGAGTTCACCGAGGCCCAGAGCAACCTTCAACCGGGTGATTATGTGGTGCTGAGCGTCACGGACACCGGGTGTGGCATGCCGCAAAGCACCATCAACCGAGCCTTTGACCCGTTCTTTACCACCAAGCCAATCGGTCAAGGCACAGGCCTTGGACTGTCGATGATTTATGGTTTCAGCAAACAATCGCGCGGCCACGTCGCCATTCACAGTGAAGTGGGCGAAGGCACCACGGTGAGTCTGTTTCTGCCACGTTTCGGCGGTGACGTGCCCCCGGACAGCCCTATAGGCGTTCAGCACGCCCCCGTCGCACAGAACGGCGAAACGGTGCTGATCGTCGAGGATGATCCGGCGGTGCGCGTGTTGGTCAGCACGGTCTTGAGTGAGCTGGGTTATGCCCTCGTCGAGGCAGGCGATGCCGACAGCGCGGTGCCGATTCTTGATTCCGCGCAGCGTATTGATCTGTTGATCAGCGACGTCGGGTTACCGGGCATGAATGGCCGGCAACTGGCGGAAATCGGCCGGCAGTACCGGCCCGAGCTCAAGGTGTTGTTCATCACCGGGTATGCCGAGCACGCGGCGGTGCGCGGCGGGTTCCTTGACCCAGGCATGCAGATGATTACCAAGCCTTTCACCTTCGACCTGTTGACGGCGAAGGTAAGGGAGATGATTCGGGTCTAATGCGTTATCCGGAAAATCACGCTACTGACCAAACGGCACAACCGCTCAGCATAGACCGCGACTTTAAGCCTGTCAGCTGTCAACTCTGTCAGCTATTCAGTGTAGTTCTTCCTTGATTAAATCTCCTCTGAAGTCCGCAGCAAGGCCTCTGTTGAGGTGCTCTGCGCCCGATTGCCACGCGCAGGTCACAAGGGAGGGATAGGCAATGAAGGAAATCATCGCGCTGATACTGATGGTTGCTTTGGCTGGCTGTCAGGTTCGAGAGGAACAACAAGGTGCGGGGAGCACTTTGCCAACCCGCAGCGCTACCGCCAATGGCGCGGCGGTTGCGGGCGAACTGACCAGACGTTATCAAGACACCCGCGCCGATTGCGGCCAGGCCTCGATGCCGGCGTTTCTGTGCTCAGGCATTGTGCTGCGCTCGACGGTGCCATCCACGCAATACTCAAGTTGGAATCCCAGCCCGCATTCGCAGCAGAGTGGTGGTGTGTCGTTCTCGTTTCTGCGCAAGGATTCGAAATTCAGGGATCTGGTGTTGGGCCAGATCAACGGGCTTATTTTCTATCCGGTTCTTTCCTACCCGCCTGGCATCCGGCAGATCGAGGTGCTGTGCAGCTACCCCATCGACGGCTGGAGTCAGCTTCGAGACAAGCCGGGGTGCGGCGGTCACCCCTATTACCCTTTGGAAAGCCGGCGTTGCCAAACTTTGAGCATCACGACGGCCGAACGATGGATGGCACATTGGAAAAGCGCCCCTGTTCCGTCGAATGCCCAGGCTTATCAATGCAGTTTTGACGTGCGTGACGCCATGAACCACCTGGCGGCCGACTCCTTTTACCAATCCATACGCACGAGGAATATGCTCGGCGCAAGTTGGTTCCCTCAACAAAACGAACTGATCCTGGCGACCTGGCCGCAGAATATCCCTCAAGAATTGCCCATCGAGGCGTTCTTCTATCTCTACACCCCGGGCGGCCTGGCAGGTGCACAACATGATCAGAGGGATTTCTACAATAAAAGTGGCGGCATAGTGAAACCGATCGTGCAGCTTATACTGCCCGCGAAGCCTGCTGCCGATGCGACGTTCACGTATGTACCCGGAGATCAAGTCGTGCCCTGACGGCGAGAACGTTGACTGTTGATCAACGCCTAGAATCAAGACAGCATTTCCTGCATAAGCTCTTGCAGTACATCCAGATCGAACGGCTTGGCCAGGATCGGCGCCTTACGGGTGATCGGGCTGTCCGTCTCGCGGATCTCCTGCGGATAACCGCTGATAAAGATCACCTTGAGCTCCGGTCGCAGCTTCACGGCAGGTTCAGCAATCTGGACGCCAGAAATTCCGCCCGGCAGGCGGAAGTCGGTGATCATCATGTCCAGGTGGGGTTTGCTCGACAGAATTTCGAAGGCCTGCTCGCCGTTTTCGGCTTGCAATACCCGGTAGCCCTCACCCGACAGATAGGCCGACAGCACCATCAAAATCGAGGGGTCATCTTCGACGATCAATACGACGTCTTGTGCATCTTCACTCATGGGAAGCCTTTGTTCGGTCAATAGCTGCTGATACGACCGTGGGGTCGATCAGAGGTTGCGTTTATCGGGCTGTTTTCCTACAGCGGCAGACAAACGCGAAACAAGGCGCCTTCGCCAATCCGGCTTTCGACGGTAATGGAACCGGCATGGGCGGCCACAATCTGCTCGGAAATAAACAATCCAAGGCCCAACCCCGCGACAGCGTGTTTGGCCGTGACTCGTTCGAACTGCTGGAAAATACGCTTCTGGTTCTCTTCGCTGATGCCGATCCCAAGATCGCGCACGTCCACCCGACCCTGACCGCTCTCACTGTACACCTTAACGGTGATCGGACTCTTGGCGCCGTATCGTAGAGCATTGGTCATCAAGTTGGAGATCACCTGTTCAATGCGAAATTCGTCCCAGTTGCCCACCACCGGTTGCTCGGCGTCGAGCGTTACCGAGCACTCGGCAGCAGTGATCTGCGGGGCGAAGTTCTGCAACAAGCCGCGAACCAGCGCCGACAGATCGAAGCGCGTCGGTCGTATCGACAACTTGCCGGTACGAATTCGCGACACATCGAGCATGTCTTCGATCAGGCGAATCAGGCTTTTGATCTGCCGCTCGTCGCGATCGACCATCGCGTGCATTTTGTCCAGAGCGAACGCCGCAGCGTTATCCCGAGCCAGGTGCATCTTGCGCAACTGGGTTTCGAGGATCAGGCCATTGAGCGGCGTGCGGACTTCATGAGCAACGATGGACATGAAGTCATCGCGCATGCGCACCGCTTGCTCCAGTTCCAGCCGGGTACTTTGTAACTGCGTGAGCAGCGCTTCCTGCTCACGGCGACTCTGCTCCAGCTCTTCGACCTGCTGTTTCATCGCCTTGCTTTGGCGAAACAGTTCGACGAACACATTGACCTTGCTCTTGACCGCGTGGATATCCAGCGGCTTGTAGAGGAAATCCACGGCACCGCTTTCGTAGCCCTTGAACGAGTAGTTCAGCTCACGGCCGGCCGCACTGACGAACACGATCGGGATGTTCTTGGTCTTTTCCGTGCCGCGCATCAGCTCGGCCAGCTCAAAGCCGTTCATCCCGGGCATCTGCACGTCGAGAATGGCCATGGCGAATTCGTGTTGCAGCAACAGCGACAAGGCTTCGTCGGCGGACAAGGCTTTGTAGACGATACGGTCTTCGCGCCTGATCAGCGCTTCGAGCGCCAACAGGTTCTCCGGCAGATCGTCGACGATCAGCAGTTTGGCTTGGATAGTACTTAACATGCGATTCGTTCCAGCTCGACAAGCAGACGGCCGATGCCGCGTAAAGGGAGGATAGGGTCTGGCTGGTGCATATCCAGTGCAGCTTGGGGCATGGTTGCAACCTGAGCTTCGTCCGGGTCCTGGACGATGGCCATGCCGCCACGGTATTTGACCTGGGCCAGACCGCTGGCGCCATCGCGGTTGGCGCCGGTCAACAACACTGCGGCCAGGGCTGAACCGTAGGCATCGGCAGCGTGAAGCCTTCTCGCAGTGGGCTGAGAATATTCAGCAGCGCCTCTACACCGCCGGCCGAGGCGCCGATCACGATAGCCTCTATAGAAGGCAAATCCGCTGCACTGTTCATGATTTGCGGTAAATCCGTTCTTGTTTGACCAACGGTTCGAACTGGCTCCCGTAGGCAGAAAAATCCGGTGTTTCCTTGCTGCCCAGCACCAGAATTCCACGATGGCAAAGGGATTCCCGGAACAAACCAAAAGCACGATCCTGAAGCTTTTTATTGAAATAAATCAAAACATTACGACACGAAATTAATTGAGTTTCTGAGAAAACACTGTCGGTCGCCAGGCTGTGATCGGCGAAGGTCACGTTCTCACACAACGTCTTGTCGAAAATGGCGTAACCGTAGGCCGCCGTGTAGTAGTCGGCGAACGAACGCTGGCCACCTGCCTGCTGGTAGTTATGAGTGTAGGCGCGGACATTCTCCATGGAGAAAATCCCTTGCTTGGCTTTATCCAGCGAGCGTGGATTGATGTCGGTGGCGTAGATGATGGTGCGATCGAGCAAGCCTTCTTCGCGCAGCAGAATGGCCATCGAATAGACCTCTTCCCCCGTGCTGCAACCGGCGATCCAGATCTTGATCGAGGGGTAAGTCTTGAGCAGTGGCACCACTTCCTGACGGATCGCCAGGAAATGCGAAGGGTCGCGAAACATTTCGCTGACCGGGATCGTCAGCAATTGCAGCAATTGCATGAACGCCGTCGGGTCGTGCAGGACCTTTTCCTGCAACGCCGAAATAGTGGCGCACTCGAACTGGCTCAACGCGTGATTGACACGACGCTTGATCGAAGCGCCGGAGTAGTCGCGAAAGTCATAGCTGTATTTGAGGTAGATCGCCTCGATCAACAAGCGCAATTCGATTTCGCTATTTCGCTCCACTGAATAAATGCGTTCCATTAAATGCGTTCCATCTTCGGCAACCACACGCGAATTAGCGAGAACAGGCGATCCAGGTCGATGGGCTTGGCCAGGTAATCATTGGAGCCCGCTTGCAGGCAGCGCTCCTGATCGTCCTTCATGGCCTTGGCCGTCACCGCAATGATCGGCAGCTTGCGCCAGCGCGGGTCCTTGCGGATCTCGATGGTGGCTTCGTAGCCATCCATCTCCGGCATCATCACGTCCATCAACACCAGATCGATGTCCTCGACTTCATTAAGCTTTTCAATCGCTTCACGGCCGTTTCGACCAATGACCACGACTGCACCCTTTTGCTCCAGGGCACTGGTGAGGGCGAAGATGTTGCGTACATCGTCGTCCACCAGCAATACCTTGCGCCCCTCGAAAACCTTGTCGCGGCTGCGCGCGGTCTTGAGCATCCTCTGCCGCTCATGGGACAACCTGGATTCGACTTTGTGCAGAAAGAGTGTCACCTCATCCAGCAAACGCTCGGGCGAGCGCGCCCCCTTGATGATGATCGAGCGCGAATACTTGCGCAGCTCGGCCTCTTCGTCTCGGGTCAGGTTGCGTGCGGTGTAGACGATCACCGGTGGGAACGAGCAGATATCTTCGGTGGACATGCGCTTGAGCAGGTCGTTGCCGAGCATGTCCGGCAGCTTCAAGTCGATGATCATGCAGTCGAAAATCGTCGTTCGCAGCAAGTTCAGGGCATCCTGTGCCAAGCCAACGGCAGTGATCTCGATATCATCGTCGCCGATCAGCCGGGCAATGCTGTCGCGCTGCAAATCATCGTCTTCGACCAGCAGGATGCGTTTGACCTTCTGGGTCAGCTTGGCTTCAAGACGGGCAAACACATCTTTGAGTTCTTCGCGAGTGGTCGGCTTGACTGCATACCCGATGGCGCCCATGTGCATCGCGGCCTCGACCCGGTCTTCCACCGAAATCACATGCACCGGAATGTGCCGGGTTTCAGCGTGTTCCTTCAGGCGTTGCAACACAGTCAACCCGGAATGATCCGGCAGACGCATGTCCAGCAGAATGGCGTCGGGGATGAACTCTACGGCCAGGTCGTAGCCTTCGTCGGCACCGTGGGCCACCAGGCACTGATAACCCAGTTCATGCGCCAGGTCGTAAAGGATATGCGCAAAGTTCGGCTCGTCTTCCACCACCAGAATGCACCGAGTGGCGAATGGCGCCTGGGTGCGATCGTCGTCGAAACGCGGGATATCAACGTCGGCAATCAGCGGCACCCGCGCGGCGGTCGGCATTCTCGGCGCAATGGCCACCGGCGTGGCTCTCATCGGCTCGACCGGCTCTTCGCCCGGTTCAACGTATTGCTGCGGCAAAACCAGCGTGAACACACTGCCCTGCCCAGGCTCGCTGGTGACACTGATGGAACCGCCCAGCAAGGTGGCCAAGTCACGGGAAATCGACAAGCCCAGGCCGGTACCGCCGTAACGGCGATTGGTGGTGCCATCGGCCTGGCGGAAGGCTTCGAAAATGCTGTCCTGCTGATCCTCGGCAATGCCAATCCCCGAATCGCGAATGATGAAAGCGATACCGTCGCCGGGCTGGCTGGCGACTGTCAGGCTGACGGTGCCTTTTTCGGTGAATTTCACCGCGTTGGACAGCAGGTTCTTGATGACCTGCTCCAGGCGCTGGCGGTCGGTGAAGATCATAATCGGCGCACCGGCCTGCACCTCGACCTGGAAATCCAGCTTCTTGTCGGCAGCCAATGGCTGGAACATCCCGCGCAAGCCATCCACCAGACGCGCGACACTGGTGTTCTCCGGTCGTATCTCAAGCTTGCCGGCCTCGACCTTGGAAATGTCGAGAATGTCGTTGATCAAGTTGAGCAAATCATTGCCGGCAGAGTAGATCGACTCGGCAAACTTGACCTGCTCGGCGCTGAGGTTTTCCTGAGGGTTTTCCGCCAGTAACTTGGCCAGGATCAACGAGCTGTTCAGCGGCGTGCGCAACTCGTGGGACATGTTGGCGAGGAATTCAGACTTGTACTTGCTCGAGCGCTGCAACTCTTCGGCGCGTTCTTCGAGCTGGGTCTGGGCCTGATTGAGCTCGGTGTTCTTCAGGTCCATCGCGTCGCGCTGCTCGGCCAGGATCCCGGCCTGCTCGGCGAGCTGTTCATTGGTTTGTTCAAGCTCTACCTGTTGGGTTTCCAGATTCGCCTGGGACTCCTTGAGAATCCGCGACTGTTCTTCCAGCTCTTCGTTGGCGGTCTTGAGTTCTTCCTGCTGAACTTGCAGCTCTTCATTGAGCTGCTGGGTTTCGGCCAGCACCTCCTGTAAGCGCTGGCGATAGCGAGCGGCCTCGATGGACGTGCCGATGTTGCCGGCAATCAGTTCAAGCAATTCGACATCGCGGTCAGTCAGCGGGCGCAAGAAGCCCAGTTCGATCACACCGTTGACCCGATCGTCGTCACTGGTCGGCACGACCAGCACGCTATGCGGCAGACCTTCGCCCAGGCCGGAGCTGACCTTGAAGTAATCGCTCGGTACGTTATCGAGACGGATCAAGCGCGCCTGGCTCGCTACCTGGCCGACAATGCCTTCATCGCTGTAAATCTGCTGATCAAGTGCTTCCTGCTCGCGGGAGAAACCGTAGGATGCAATGCGTTTGAGGCCACCGTGTTCTTCACGAACATACATAGCCGCCACGGCCGTGCCAAGGTACTGCGCACAAAATTGCAAAATGTTGCGGCCCAGCAGATTAAGCGACAGTTGCCCCAACACTTGCTCGGCCAGTTCGGTCTGGCCATTGCGCAACCAGGCCTGCTGTTCCAGACGATGGGCGCTGGCCTCTTGCGCAGTGAGGTTGGCGCTGTAAATCTGCGAAAGGTTGAGCAAATCCCGACGGCCAATGTAGGCCAGCAATGCGCTGATACCGGCGATGAACAACAGATAAAGGCTGATGCTCCAGATCGTGGTGCGGCGCACGTCCTCGTTACGTGTGGTGCGCAACTGCTGCTCCATGGCGATCACGTCTTCGAATTGCTTGCGGATCTCATCGGTCAGCCGCTTGCCGCGCCCAGCCTTGACCGCGCCGCGGTAATCGCCGCTGGCACGTTGCAAATCGATCATTGTTATTGCGTAAGTGGCCCACTCATCCTGCAAGGCCTGGAGTCGGTGCAGGCGGTCGGTCTGCACCGGGTTGTCCGCAGTCAGTTCGAGCAAGGTGTTGAGGGAGACAATGATTCGCGGCTTGGCCGTCTCGTAAGGTTCAAGGAACTGCTCGTTGCCTGTGAGCAGGAAGCCGCGCATACCGGTTTCCAGATCGACGGTCAGCTTGATCGCTTCATTGGCGTTATTGATCACCCGGTCGGTGTGCTCGACCCACTGGATCACCGACAACAGGTAAGTGATCAGCGAGACAAAGAACACTGCACTGAGCACGCCGACACCCAACGGCAGGCTGACGTTGCGGCTCAGGAGTTTACGGAATCGTTGCTCATCAACCGAAGACGCGGATGTCATGGGGGAGCCTTGTCGAACTGTCGAAAACCACGGAGTTTGCCCCAAAAGTGGCACATTGATCCAATTTTCTGACACCTTTTCGCGCAAAATCCTACATTCCACTGCTCCGGCGCGAAGGAGCGGTTATCCTTGCCGGCACGCGTGCGGCTATTCTTTTTTCTACCGCGTGGGAACTTGTCGGGTTCCGTCACTTACTCAAGCAAGAACCCGGCGATTTCGATCGACCGGCAACCGTGAATTCAACCTTTGAGAGCCCACTATGTCCGCCGAAAAATCCATCATCCTGGTAGTCGAAGACGACGACATCGTGCGTATGCTGATAGTCGATGTCCTTGAGGAGCTGGAATTCAAGGTGTTGGAGGCCGACGGGTGCGAGCAGGCGCTGGAGTTTCTCAACGACGAGGATCAATACATCGATCTGATGATGACCGACGTCGGGTTGCCGGTGATGGATGGCCGTGAACTGGCCACCCAGGCCCGAATGGTTCGCCCTAAATTGCTGATCCTGTTCGCCAGCGGCTATGCCGAGAGCATCGATGTGCCTGAAGGCATGCAGGTGATCGGCAAGCCGTTTTCCATTGATCAGCTGCGCGACAAGGTCAAAGGCATGCTTGCCTGAGACTGGTATCTTCGCTCCCCCGTTTTCTCCCCCCGGCCCTCTACCCGCACCAAGGAATACCCGTTCATGACTCAGCCCCACGCAACCAAAGTCCTGGTTATTGGTTACGTCTGGCCCGAGCCCCGCTCTTCTGCGGCCGGCGGGCACATGATGCAAATTCTCGAGACTTTTTTGCAGCAGGGCTGGGACATTACATTCAGTAGCCCGGCCGGCACCGGCGAACACCGGGCAGATCTCGGCACTTTGGGCATTCGCGAAGTCCCGATCGAATTGAACAACAGCCGTTTCGACACCTTTATCAGTGAACTGGCCCCGGATATCGTTCTGTTCGATCAGTTCATGATGGAAGAACAGTTCGGCTGGCGCGTTGAACAATACTGCCCCGCTGCCTTGCGCGTGCTTGAGACCTCCGATCTGCGAAGCCTGCGAGATGCCCGCCATCAACGCCTCAAGGAGCGTTTGAAGGCCAGCGACGACGCCAATGACTTCAATGAAGTGTTCGCCTCGGCGTTGCGTGAAGAGTTTGAGCACATGGCCGAGACCGATCTGGCCAAACGGGAAATCGCAGCGATTTATCGTTGCGACTTGAATCTGATGATCTCCGAAGTGGAGATCGAATTGCTGGTCGAACAATTCAAGCTGCCGCGTAATTTGCTGCACTGGTGTCCACTCATGGTCGATCTACCGAGCGTGCCGCCGGCGGCTTTTGAAGACCGGGCGCACTTTCTCAGTATCGGTAACTTTCGACATGCGCCGAACTGGGATGCGGTGCTCTGGATGAAAACCGCGATCTGGCCGCTGATCCGTGCGCAACTGCCCGACGCTCAGTTACACATTTACGGCGCGTACACACCGCCCAAGGCGACTGCATTGCACAATCCCGGCCAGGGGTTCCATGTCATGAATTGGGCGGAAGATGCGTTAGACGTCATGTCTGGCGCGCGGATTTGTCTGGCGCCTCTCCGTTTCGGTGCCGGTATCAAAGGCAAGATTGTCGACGCCATGTTGTGTGGCACACCCACGATCACAACGCCCATCGGCGCCGAAGCGATGCACGGCGAACATCTCTGGCCCGGCGCCGTGGCCCGGACAGCACAGGCGTTCGCCGATTGCGCGGTTCGGCTGTACAAGGATGAAGCACTTTGGACCGACGCCCAATCCTTGGGACAGACGTTGCTGGCCGATCGTTATCGACAGTCTGTACATGGCCCGGCATTGATTGAAAAGTTGCTGCACTGCCAACAACACTTGGCACACCTTAGAAGCGATAACTTTACCGGCAGCATGTTGCGTCATCACCACCACAAAAGTACGCAATACATGGCGCAATGGATTGAAGCTAAAAATCGAAACCCGCTATAGAACTGACTAGTCCGCTACTGCTGGAGCGCCACCAGCATGAAGGCGGTTTACGGGCGCAGATTGCATGAGACGGCATAAGCGAAAATCGTGGCAGGCTGGCACAGCAGTCGCCAAAAGAGGCATGATCCGATAGCGAAAACAAGAAAAGCGCCCTGACATGACTCGAACAGCCCGCGTGACAGACCCCTCTTACGAACTGATGGACGACCATAACGGGTTGTCCATCATCTATCGTCAGCACGGTTTTCCCTGCCCGTTGGTGCGCTGGCATTTTCACAAGGAATACGAGCTGCACCTGATCGTCGCCAGCGCCGGCAAAGTGTTCATCGGCGACTACATCGGCAACTTCTATCCTGAAACGCTGTTCCTCACCGGCCCCAACCTGCCCCACAACTGGATCAGCCAGGTGGCCGAAAACGAAGTGGTGCCCAAACGCGACATGTTGGTCAACTTTACGGACGAGTTGTTCGACAGCGGCCACTTGGTATTTGCCGAGCTCAAGACGCTGGCGCCGCTGTCGGAGCGCGCCCAGTACGGTATCGAGTTTCGCTGCAAGCGCACCATTCGCCAGGCCATGACGTTGATGCAACGTATTGCCGACACCAAAGGCGTGACCCGCCTCGGGCACTTTTTCATTTTGCTGGAGTTGCTGGCGGCCTCTGACGACTATCAGCTGCTGTCCGGGGCCACGACGCCGCAATTGGCCGACGAGCACAACATCGATCGCACCAATCGGGCGGTGGATTACATCTTCGCGCATTACGCCCGGGACCTGCCGCTGGAGGAAGTCGCCGAGCACCTTGGCATGAAGCCGACTTATTTCAGTCGAGTGTTCAAGCAAGCCACCGGCCGCTGTTTCATCGAGTTCGTCAATCGCCTGCGCATCAGTAAATCCTGTGAGCTGCTGGCCGATGGCGACAAACCGGTGACCGATGTGTGTTTCGAATCGGGCTTCAACAATATTTCCAACTTCAATCGGCGTTTTCAGCAGCTCAAGGGCATGACGCCGTCGCATTACCGGCGATTGGCCGTGCAGCGGCTGACTGAGCAGAACCTGGGTTAAACGCCTGAAAACCTATACGGATTCCATAGGGTGCAACTGCTGAAAAGCCGTTCCCTGCACCTCTCCCTCCAAACATTAGTGCAAATTAGTATCGATCGAAGTGCGATGGATGATTTGTCACGTCATCAATAGAAGGCTGTAATCAGTGCACATTCTTCCCTCCGCAGGAAGACACAAAAACAATAACTGTCCTTCTGTAACCCGCGGGGTGCAGAAAAGGAGTGCACGATGCAACCTTCTGTAAAAGCTCTGCTTGCCCTCACCTGCATGACCCTTAGCAGCGTCAGCCTCGGCGCCCAAACCCTGACCATCGCCACCGTCAACAACAGCGACATGATCCGCATGCAAAAACTCTCGAAAACCTTCGAGACCGAGCATCCGGACATCAAGCTCAATTGGGTGGTGCTGGAAGAAAATGTCTTGCGCCAACGCCTGACCACTGACATCGCCACTCAGGGCGGACAGTTCGATGTGCTGACCATCGGCATGTACGAAGCCGCACTCTGGGGTGCCAAGGGTTGGCTGGAGCCGATGAAGGACTTGCCGGCCAGCTACGCCCTCGACGACGTGTTCCCGTCGGTGCGTGAAGGCCTGTCGGTCAAGGGTTCGCTGTATGCGTTGCCGTTCTACGCCGAAAGTTCCATCACCTATTACCGCACCGATCTGTTCAAGGATGCCGGGCTGACCATGCCCGAGCACCCGACCTGGACCCAGATCAGCGAATTCGCCAGCAAACTCACCCATAAGGATAAAGAACAGTACGGCATCTGCCTGCGCGGCAAGGCCGGCTGGGGCGAGAACATGGCGCTGATCACCACCGTCGCCAATGCCTATGGTGCGCGCTGGTTCGATGAGAAGTGGCAACCGGAATTCACCGGCCCCGAGTGGAAAAATGCGCTGAACTTCTACGTCAAGACCATGAAAGACTCGGGTCCACCCGGCGCCTCCAGCAACGGTTTCAACGAAAACCTGGCGCTGTTCAACAGTGGCAAATGCGCAATTTGGGTGGATGCCAGCGTCGCTGGCTCCTTAGTCACCGACAAGACCCAAAGCAAGGTCAGCGACCACGTCGGCTTCACCTACGCACCGCACGAAACCACCGACAAGGGCTCAGCCTGGTTGTATTCCTGGGCGCTGGCGATTCCGACCAGTTCCAAGGCCAAGGACGCCGCGAAAACCTTCAGCGCCTGGGCCACTTCCAAGGAGTATGGAGCGTTGGTTGCAGAGAAAGACGGCATTGCCAACGTACCACCAGGTACCCGCGCTTCGACGTACAGCGATGAGTACATGAAGGCTGCGCCGTTCGCCAAGGTGACCCTTGAGTCGCTGAAAGCTGCGGACCCGAGCAAACCGACCCTCAAACCCGTGCCCTACATCGGCATCCAGTTGGTGACCATTCCGGAGTTCCAGGCGATCGGCACTTCCGTCGGGAAGCTGTTTTCGGCGGCGCTTACTGGACAGATGTCGGTCGATCAAGCACTCGCCGCCGCACAGATCTCCACCGAACGTGAAATGAAGCGCGCCGGTTATCCCAAGTAACCCGCTCCCACATCTATGGTTACCCCCTTTTCTGCAATACTGTTTTTGATGCGTGTT
>NZ_JASBRE010000012.1 GCF_029960815.1 Pseudomonas sp. AL03 | reverse complement strand
TTCAGTTGCGCGTCCTTGGCCGCTGCCGCCCATGTCTCACGGGTGAAGACCGCGCCACCGATGGCCGTGGCACCAGCCAGTACCGCGCCGGTCACCGCGCTGGTGCCCAGGAAGCCGCGACGACTGAGGCCGGTCGACTCCGGCACTTCAGTGGTTTTTTTGGATTCTGTGTCGTTCATGAGGTGTGTTCCTTGAAGGGATAAAAACGGTCGCTGCGCACAGGCGCTCGCGGGGTTCATTCCAGAGCGGTGACTTCCACGACAGGTATCAGTTGCACCGCGGCGGGTGCCGGTTTGCCGCGCTTCTTGCGTTTGTTGATCAGCGGCGGACATTTGTTCTCGTTCTGGTAAGTCATCTGGCAATCGAGGCAGTAGTGGCACTCGTTGGCATTGATCCGGCCATCGGGATGAATCGCCTGGATCTCGCATTCCTTGGCGCACAGTTGGCAGGGCGTGCCGCAATCCTTGCGGCGTTTGAGCCAGTCGAACAGGCGCAACTTGGTCGGAATCGCCAGCGCCGCGCCCAAGGGGCAGATGTAGCGGCAATAAACTTTGCGCGTGAAGATATTGATGACCAGCAGCGCCACCGCATAGGCCACGAACCACCACTGGCGGTCGAACCTGAGGGTGATAGCGGTCTTGAACGGTTCCACCTCGGCGAACAGCTCGGCGGTGGACATCGACTCCAGGGAGATACCGAACAGCAGCAGCAAAATGATGTACTTGATCGCCCACAGCCGTTCATGGACCGCGAACGGCAGTTCGTACTGGGGGATTTTCAGCTTGCGCGCGGCTTCGTTGATCAACTCTTGCAAAGCGCCGAATGGGCACAGCCAGCCGCAGAACACGCCACGGCCCCACAGCAAAATGCTGGCGGCGGCGAAGACCCAGAGCATGAAGATCAGCGGATCGGTGAGAAACAACTCCCAGCGAAAGTGCTCGAACAGCGCATGCACAAACGTCAGGACGTTGACTACCGACAGCTGCCCCAGCGCATACCAGCCGAGAAACACCACGGTAAAGATCAGGTAACCCCGACGCAGCCAGTGCAGAAAATGTGGCCGGCGAGTGAATGTGTCCTGCAAAAACAGGATCGCCGTCAGCAGTAGCAACGCGGTCCCGAGTACGGCGATCTGGAAGTGTTTCTGGTACCAGAGGGTCAACCACATCGGCCGACTGGCTTCCTCGAGGGCGGCCAGTTCTTCGGCGCTGGGCAGTGGCCGTTCAAGGTACGGCTCGGGCAGTTGATAAGGCAATTCGAAGCTGCTGAAGGTGCCACTGACCGGACCGGTCTGGCGACGCACCAGCAGTTCCAGGGACCAGGGCGATCCCGGATCGAACCGGACCGGTTCGCGCACAATGAAAATCGACATCTCAGTGAACTCGGGCATACCTTTGGCAAACACATCCGAGAGCCGCTGGTGGTCCATGTCGCGAAAACTGATGACGTTGCCGAACTGACGCAGTTGCACCCGATCGAAAATACCGCCGCGCACATACCCCGAGCCTTTATAGGAAAACAGCCCACGACCCAGCACTGCGATGGCCTGCTCGCCAGGCTTGAGGTCTTGCATGAGGAAGCGATATTGATTGTCGCCCAACAGCGCGCGGCCAATGGTCGGCGGGTTCAAGTCGGCGGTGTACAGCTCGATAAAGGTCTCATCAACCTGATCGGCGCTGGCGTTGTCGACGCCTTCGGCTTCGGTGCCCTTGAAGGCGGTGTCGACCTGGCCACGGGTCAGGTTCAACCGGCGGATAGCGCCATTGCCGGTCAGTTGTTCCCAGGTCGCGGGCTCGAAAAAGTCCTGGCGCACGGTGGCGGGCTTGCGCGCCACAGCGCCCGTGTCCTCGACCAGCTTGAGCGATACGGCCACCTCATGGGCGGCGCGCATGATGACCTCGTTGACCACCATCGCCGTAACGGTGGCCCCTGCAATCGCATCGACGGTGACCGCGTTCGGGTCACTGGAATGGCCGACGACGACCCGCTGACTGACCTTGATGCCTTTGTATTTGGCGCTGAAGCCGTGAAGTTTTGCCTCAGGGATGCCAATCAGCAAAATCGGCTCGTGGTGCTCCAGCACATAGGCATCCTGAATCATGCCGGCGGTGTCGAGGATCACCTGGGTGTTGATCGGTTTGCCCGAGTAGGCCGGAATATCCACCACGTCCAGGCTCTGGAACACATAGCCGAGCACCTTGCCGGCGGCGGACAGCGTGCGCACCTTGAACGGGCCTTCGGGGGCGGAAACCGAGTCAGTCTGAGGGAAGGTTTTTTCGATGCGCTGCTGCTCGATGTCACCGTATTGCTTGGCCTGAACGACCTCAAAGGTGGCGAGCATCAGCATCAGCAGAACCACCAGCCCGACGCCCCAGACGCGCAGGTTGCCGTGTATCGAAGGCTGATGGATTGTCATGGGCTCGCTGATTTCAAAAGGGCTTGCGGTCATGTTAGGGAGCGTTGCGCCCCCGGCCCTTGATTGAAATCAACAAAAGTCATTAGAGGACACGCTCCAATGTCTCAGACGGTGCGGGAAAACTGCCCTTTTTGTTCACCACCCAGATAGGCGTCAAACGCCATCGCGGCACTGCGCATCATCAAATGCCCTTGTGGCAACAGCACCAATTCGTCGCGATGAATCTGCAGCAATCCATCGCGCACGTGCTCGTCCAGCTGCGCCAGCGCCTCGGCAAAATACTCGGTGAAGCGAATGCCATGACGCACTTCATACTTGTCGAACTCGATACGGCCATGGCACATCAGGTCGCTGATCACCTCGCGGCGCAGCAGGTCGTCAGCATTCAAGCGGTAACCCCGATGCACCGGCAACATCCCTTGATCGATACGGCTGTAATACTGCGAAAGCTCCTTGACGCTCTGGCTATAGCTGTCGCCGACCTTGCCGATCGACGACACCCCAAGGCCGATCAAATCGCAGTCGGCATGGGTGGAGTAGCCCTGAAAATTGCGCTGCAGGGTGCCATTGGCCCGGGCCAGCGCCAGCTCGTCATCCGGCAAGGCGAAGTGATCCATGCCGATATAGACGTAACCGGCCTCGGTCAGTCGGCGAATGGTCAGCTCGAGCAGTTCCAGCTTGCGCTCCGGTGGCGGCATGTCGGCGGGTCGAATCAGCCGCTGCGCGCGCACCAGCTCCGGCAAATGCGCGTAGCTGTAGGCGGCAATCCGGTCCGGGCGCAGCGCGATGATCTTGCTGAGGGTGACGTCGAAACTCTGCACGGTTTGCAGTGGCAGACCGTAGATAAGGTCGACGCTGATCGACTTGAATTGCGCCTCGCGCGCCGCCGCCACCAGCCGATAAATCTGCTCTTCACTTTGCTGGCGATTGACCGCTGCCTGCACGTCGGGGTCGAAATCCTGCACGCCAAAGCTCAGGCGATTGAAGCCCAGTTGGCGCAACGACTGGATCTGTTCGGTACTGATGGTGCGCGGGTCGACCTCGATGGAAAACTCATGGTCATCGCTGTCATCCATGTTGAACGCCTGGTGCAGGCAGTCCATCAGGTCCGCCAGCTGTTCGCTGGTCAAATAGGTCGGTGTGCCGCCACCCAGGTGCAACTGAGTGAGTTTGCGCGTGTTGTCGAACAAGGCCGCCTGCATCGCGATTTCGCGCTTGAGATACTTCAGGTACTCAACGGCGCGATGGGTTTTCTGGGTAATGATTTTGTTGCAGGCGCAGTAGTAACAAAGGCTTTTGCAGAACGGAATGTGGATGTACACCGACAGCGGTTTTGGCGCGGCCACCTGATTGCTGTCGCGGGCGGCACGCTGATAGTCGTCGACGGCAAACGCCTGATGAAACTGCGGCGCCGTGGGGTAAGAGGTATAGCGCGGCCCGGGGCGGTCATACTTTTCGACCAGGGTTCGATTGAAATCGAATGAAGGTTTCATGATCAATCAACTCGCAGGTGGGTTAATGCCTTGCACCGGCCAAATCCTTTTCGAACAGGCTGCAGATGGCATCCACTTCCGGCCGACCGGCGGGAAGAATGCTGATGAAACGGTCTGACAACTCAATCAACCCATCCCGGCTCAATTGCTCCAGCAACGGCCAGACAGCGCAGAAGTACTTTGAAAAAACCAGCCCATAGCGCCTCTCGATGGCGCGGATATCCAGTTCCTGATCACAGGCCAGACGCTCCATGACCATTTGCCTGATCTGATCCCCTGCCTCGAAGCGCCAGCCTCGACACGTCGGCAATTGTCTTATGTCCAGCTGCTGCTGATAACGTTCAATCTCATCGGTGTTTTGCGTGTACAAATCGTCGATCTGGCTGATGGCACCCAAACCGAATCCGACATGATCGCAATAGCCGTGACGGGAGAAACCCTCACAGGTACGGCGTAACCGGCCTCGCTCCTGGGCGACCGCCAGATCATCATCAGGCCGGACAAACTGCCCCAGACCAATGTAGTGATAACCCGCGCACATCAGTTGCTCAAAGCAGATCTGGCGCATCGCGCCTTTATCGTCCTGGCTGCACAGCTCTCTGATGTTGTCACCGAGTACCGGCCGATAGCGGCGTGGTGGCCGGGCATAGTCGAACACCAACAGCCTGTCCGGCTCCAGCTCGATAATGGTCGCCAGTTTCAGCGCAAAACTGCCGGGTGTCTGCCAGGCATGGCCAAAACCCAGATCGACGTTGATTGATCGAAAGCCAAAGGTGCGCGCGGCATCCATGAGCGAGTGGATCGGTGCCGGGTTCTGGTAGCAGGCCACCGACATATCACAGTCGGAGTCGATGTCCGGAACGCCAATGCTCACATGATTGAACCCCTGGTCGCGCAGCAAGCCCATGGTTGACCAGTCGGTATGGTGAAGGTCCACCTCGACGCTGTAGTCGCCGCACTCATGTTCAAGAAAGTTGAACCGGCCACGCAGATGATTCATCAGCCGCTCCAAATGCGCAGCCATGGGCGTTCCGCCCCCCAAATGAAACTGCTCGATCCGTTGCTCCGCACCCAGGTGACAACCGACGAGGTCGATTTCACGCTCCAGGCGCTGAAGGTACTGCTCGATACCGCTGTGCTCGCCGGCGATATCGCGCGGGGCACAGGAAGACGGCTTGAGGCTGGAAGGCAGCTGCACGTTCAGGGACAGCGGATGGCACTTCTGGCGGCTGACGCGCAGTGCACGAAGCAGATCCAGAGAGCCAATACCGTCATGAAATTTTTGCGTGTCGGCATGACAGTTGGGGTCAAGCACGCCTTGATCGCACCGAGCGATCAACTCGCCGGGGTTGTGAAATAAATCGGGCATGACGGTCTCCGAGAGACTGGCTGCGGATTTTCAGTCTGCGGGGCTGACCATCAATGCGCCTTGATTTGCATCAAGCGCAAGCGAAGTGTCTGCACAACGGACCACCGGTCAGCCCCGATTACCACGTCAAGTAAAACATTCCCTTGGCCAGCAGCACGATAACGACCATGTGGCAAAACAGGCTGCCATGGATGAAGTGCAGGTAGCGCGGGCTCATTCGGCCGCTTTTGAACAAAAACATAGCGCCCAGAAAATGCAGCAGCACACTCACGGCCACTGCGATTTTCAACGCCAGCAATGTGCCGAACGATGAGGCCAATGGTGAGGCAAGGGCTGGCAAGTAACGCAACCAGACCATGCCCAGTCCCGCACCGAACAACACCAGCAGCACCCACGGCATCAGCGAGCGGGCTCGGCGGCCGATGCCCTGCTCGACCAGTAGCATCACTTTGCCGGGTAACTGTTTGCGGATGCTTTCCAGGAACAGGACTTCGAAGAACACCGTGCCGATGAAGATCAGCGCGGCAAACAGATGCAAGGTCAGAATCAGCGGATAGATCATGGAGTTTTCGCCTTGAGTCAAGGCAACCCGCGCTACGGCGAACATTGGGGTGAGCGCACTGGCTGTCGGTCTCTGGAGACTACAGAGCCCGCCGATCCATGCGGTTGACACCGATCAAGAAAGCCGCAAAACCCCCAAGCTTGGTGTTTCCAGGCACACACATGCGTAGCGAGGGGGCGGTGGATCAAGAGCGGCCGACCTGTGCTTTGTTGATCGTGTGCATATCCGTTTATGTGGTAATGGCCGCTATTGGTTTCGCTTTTACAGCGAGTTACTTGGCGCTTTTCCAAGTGACCCGCCGTAAGGGCGGAACCCTAAGCCGCCGTTACCGCAGAAACGGATATGTACCCCAACCTTAAGTGAACAGCATTACCACTCACCGAGGCGCCGACCTGTTCAGTGCCCGCGAATGTAATGCTCCAGCTGCCGAATCAGATCAGCCTGTTCGACGATGGCTTCCTTGACCAGATCCCCAATCGATAACAGACCAATCAGTTCGCCACCGTCCACCACCGGCAGGTGACGCAGATGGCTGTCGGTCATCACTGCCATGCAACGCTCGATACTCTGCTGACTGTCGGCGGTCACCACGGGCGCGCTCATGATGTCGCGCACCGGCGTACCGACCGAGGAACGCCCCTGCAGAACGACCTTGCGCGCATAGTCGCGCTCGCTGATCACGCCGACCACCTGCCCGGCCTCGATCACCGGAAGCGCGCCCACGTTCTTTTCGGCCATGATCCTCAGAGCTTCAAGCACCATCTCATCGGGCGCGATGCTATGCACCTGGCGGTTTTGCACGACCTTGAGTTTCAGCAATTGTGCGGCTGTTTTCATAAATGCCTCCGATGCGGATACGCGATGCTGTTGAACAGGCTCAAGCCACCCCGACTTCCACCACGCCGCTGTTCAACCGCACGGGCCAGACACGCAGACGCTGTTGCGGGTACTCCAGGCAGCTACCGTCCTCAAGACGGAAATGCTGTTTGTAAATCGGCGATGCAACGACCAGATCACCCTTGATGCTGCCGACCAAACCGCGACCGATGACATTCGCACCGGATTGCGGGTCATGGTTATCGATGGCGTAGAGGGTCCGACCCTCGGCATCCGGCAGGTAGAACAGCGCCACTTGCGCGCCGTCAAGCCAGACGACGACGCCGGAGTTGCTGACCAGATCCTGTTGGTCACACACCGTTTGCCAGGCATCGGTGTTTTCCAGGGAATCGATGCGTTGGGTATTGGACTGGCTCATCAGGCAATCTCCTCGGTGACGGGGATAAGGTTGAGTTCGGCGGCCATGATTGGGCGCCGCTGGCCACGTTCCTGGACAAAGTGGATGTCCGGATCCGGGCGTTTATCGTTGACGAAGGTACGGAAGCGCTTGAGTTTTTCCGGGTCTTTGAGGGCGTTGGCCCACTCGCACTCATAGCGGTTGACCACCAACTGCATCTGCGACTCGAGCTCTTCACCCAGCCCGAGGCTGTCGTTGATGACCACTTCTTTGAGGTAATCGAGGCCGCCCTCCAGGCTTTCGCGCCAGACCGATGTACGCTGCAATTTGTCGGCGGTGCGGATGTAGAACATCAGGAAGCGGTCGATGTAGCGAATCAGGGTTTCATCGTCGAGGTCGGTAGCGAACAGCTCGGCATGGCGCGGTCGCATGCCGCCGTTGCCGGCGATGTAAAGGTTCCAGCCCTTCTCGGTGGCGATCACGCCCACGTCTTTGCTCTGTGCTTCGGCGCACTCGCGGGTGCAACCGGACACCGCGAACTTGAGTTTGTGCGGCGAGCGCAGGCCTTTGTAGCGTTCCTCGATGGTCAGGGCCATTTGCACGCTGTCCTGCACGCCATAACGGCACCAGGTACTGCCGACACAGGACTTCACCGTGCGGGTGGATTTACCGTAGGCGTGCCCGGTTTCAAAACCGGCTTCGATCAGCTCGGCCCAGATGTCCGGCAATTCATGCAACTGCGCGCCAAACAGGTCGATACGCTGGCCGCCGGTGATTTTGGTGTAGAGGTCGTATTTCTTCGCCACCACACCGATCGCAATCAGTTTGTCGGCGGTGATCTCGCCACCGGGGATGCGTGGCACCACCGAATAGGTGCCGTTTTTCTGCATGTTGGCCATGAAGGTGTCGTTGGTATCCTGCAGCGGCACCAGCGACGCGTCCATGATCGGCTGATTCCAGCACGACGCGAGGATCGAGCCCACCGCCGGCTTGCAGACGTCGCAACCGGTGTGGCCACGGCCATGCTTGGCCAGCAGCTCTTCGAAGGTGATCACCCCCTCTACCCGCACCAGCGCATAGAGCTCCTGACGGGTATAGGCAAAGTGTTCGCACAGGCTTTTGTCGACGCTGACGCCACGGGCAATCAACTCATGCTCGAAGACCTGTTTGAGCAGCCCGGCACAACCACCGCAACCGGTGCAGGCTTTGGTCTGCGATTTGAGCAGGCCGAGGTCAGTGCAGCCACCGTCAATGGCCGAACAAATGGAACCCTTGGTGACGTTGTGGCACGAGCAGACGGTTGCCGACTCGGGCAAGGCGCCCGGGCCCAGGGTCGGCGCGCCTTCGGACGACGGCAGAATCAGGCTGGCGGGTTCCGCCGGCAGCGCAATCGCGTTCTGCATGTATTGCAGCAGCGTGTCGTAATAGCTGTTGTCACCCACCAGCACCGCGCCGAGTACGTGCTTGCCCGTGGCATCCACCACCAGGCGTCGATAGCTCGCCGTGGTTTCGTCGATGAACTGATAACTGCGCGCGCCCGGCGTGCTGCCGTGCGCGTCACCGATGGAACCGACATCGACGCCCAGCAGCTTGAGCTTGGTCGACATGTCCGAGCCCATGAACGGCTCGGCCGTCTCGTTGCACAACAGTGCAGCGACGCCGCGCGCCATCTGGTAACCGGGTGCAACCAGACCAAAAATGCTGCCATTCCAGGCGGCACACTCGCCGATGGCATAGATGTTCGGATCGCTGCTCAGGCATTGGTCGTCAATCACGACGCCGCCGCGCGGGCCGACTTCCAGCGAGCATTGACGGGCCAGTGCGTCTTGCGCACGGATACCGGCGGAGAACACGATCAGGTCGGTTTCAAGAAATTCGTCATTGGCGAAATTCATCCGGTAGCGGTATTCCTCGCCTGCGCTGATCGATTGCGTTCCGCGCGACAGGTGTACACCGACGCCGAGCCGTTCGATCTGCGCCTTGAGCGCCAGGCCACCGTACTCGTCCAGCTGCACCGGCATCAGGCGCGGGGCGAATTCCACCACATGAGCTTCCAGCCCCAGGGTTTTCAGGGCGTTGGCGGCTTCCAGGCCCAGCAAGCCACCGCCGACCACCACACCGCGTCGGGCATTGGTCGCCGCGGCACGGATGGCGTCGAGGTCTTCAAGGGTGCGATACACCAGGCGCGAATCGCCTTCGGCGCCGTCGATTGGCGGCACAAACGGATAGGACCCGGTGGCCAGCACCAATTTGTCGAATGGGACACACCCTTGCGCGGTGATCACTTGGCGACGGACGCGGTCGATTTCCAATACCGGCACACCCAAATGCAGGGTGACGCCCGGGGTCTGGTACAGCGAGGCTGCACCGAGGGCCAGCGACTCGGCATCGCGACCGGAGAAGTACTCGGACAGGTGCACGCGGTCGTAGGCACGCATCGGCTCCTCGCTGAAGACGTGCAGCTGATAGTGATCAAGGGCACCGCGTTCGATCAGCTGTTCGACACAATGATGTCCGACCATGCCATTGCCGATCACGATCAGCGATTGCAGCTTGTTCAAAGTGGCAACATTGGAATTCATAAGAGACACCCGTCTATAGCTGTTCAAAAAGCAAAAAAAACGCCTGAAACCTTGCGGTTCCAGGCGTCTTTGCCTGTTCATTTACGGTGCTAAGTCAGGCATCTATGCCGGATCCACCGATGTTGCCCACGACCTGTTCGGCCAATCGATCGTCGTTGACCGAGGGGGCTGCCCACTCGACTGCGTTCACAGTGGGCCTGAACAGTGTCTTGCAGACTTTGTGCCAGTCTGCCATTGGCAGTCCTTGCGCCAGTAAACGTTGACCACGGGGGCCCATGAATGCCCGATATTTGCCTTCGCATAGTGCAGAGGCGTGTTGCGCGGCCTTATAAAAGTGCACGAAGGCTAAATACAGCGCAGGAAGCTCGAAGGCCTCGTGATCGAATCTGAATAAAGTGGATCATGGCGTAGAGCGCTTGCACTCAAGCCTGATCCTGTTTGCCCCCTCTTCCTGGCAATCGATTGTCATTGGCAGGAAGCGTTCAATCACCGCGATATTGCTTTGCAGATGCTCAGTCATTCGCGGTGTGGTAAAGCTTCCGCCTCCCGCCAGCGCCATGGGCAACAGCAATTGATCGGCAAGGTGTTCGGCCACGGCTGCCTCGCTGTTCAGCCAGGCCGCCGCCTGATTGATTGCGCCATCGGCGACCTGTTCTGCACGAAGGGCCGCCTGACCGAATGCGCTGAACATTTCAGTGACGTGTTCAAAAGCATATTCCAGCAGCAGGACGTTACCGGGGCCACGGTCCTGATCGAGGGCGACACACTGCAATTCGTCCTGCGCCATCTCCAACCGTTTGGCCACCTGACTCAATTCACGCTCGGCCACATTGGGCGCAATGCCCACGATCAGCGCACAAGCGCGTTTCGAGAGCAAGGCACCACGCTCCAGCAGGTGCAACGGAGTCAGGGTCGACGGCTGAATAAACGCCTCGATCTCGCCGCCCCCGGCCGGCACAAACCCATGGCGCACCAGCTGCAATTCAACCTTCGCGCCCATGCGCCGCAGTTGGGGCAACCAGGCCAGTTGCAGAAAGTCAGTGGGCGGCGCCATCGAATTATGAGTACCACCCGAAATCCGCACGCGACTGGCTTCAGGTGCCAACAGCAAGGCAGGCAACAGCGTCTGTAACACCAGCGTGCAGCTTCCAGCGGTGCCAATAGCAAAGCTGAACTCCCCGCCGGCTTGAGGAGCAAGAGCGCGCCATCGGCACCCATGCCCTGATCGATCTTGACCTGTCGCGCTACGACCGCATCGCCACGCGGTTCGCCCATAAACGCCTGGAAGGCCTGGCCTTTCTCAAGTCCGGGATTGCCACTCGAAACGCAGCGCTTAACCGCTCCATCGAGCAGATCGAGCGCGTGGCGGTGCGTTCACAAGCGCCCATGCTGCTGATCGGCCCGACCGGTGCCGGCAAATCCTTTCTGGCCCGGCGCATCTATGAACTCAAGCGCAGTCGGCATCAGATGCAGGGTCGCTTTGTCGAAGTGAACTGCGCCACGTTGCGGGGTGATGGCGCCATGTCGACCCTCTTCGGCCACATCAAGGGTGCTTTCACCGGCGCGCAGAACGCCCGCGACGGCCTGTTGCGAGCGGCCGATGGAGGCATGCTGTTTCTCGATGAAATAGGGGAGTTGGGCGCGGATGAGCAAGCCATGCTGCTCAAAGCCATTGAGGAAAAACGCTTCTTTCCACTGGGGTCGGACAAGGAAGTGGAAAGCGACTTCCTGATCATCGCCGGCACCCACCGCGACCTGCGCAGCCGCGTGGCCGAAGGGCTGTTTCGCGAAGATTTGTATGCGCGAATCAATCTGTGGACGTTCGACCTTCCCGGTCTGGTCGGCCGACGCGAAGACATCGAGCCGAATATCGATTTCGAACTCGAGCGCCATGCCCGGGAACACGGTCAAATGGTGCGTTTCAACCTCGAAGCGCGGCGTCGTTATCTGGCATTCGCCAGCTCAAGTGAAGCGGCCTGGCTGGGCAACTTTCGAGAGCTGTCGGCCTCCATCACCCGCATGGCGACATTGGCCGACAGCGGGCGGATCGATGAAGCTCAGGTCGAGGAGGAAATTGACCGCCTGCGCTATGCCTGGGGCCTGGCTCAGCCAGACGACGGCCTGAACAGGTTGCTCGGTGAAAACCTCGTGATGGACCTGTTCGATCGCCTGCAACTCAAAGCCGTACTCGACGTATGCCGGCAGGCGGACAGCCTGTCCGATGCGGGGTGATCCGTACTTACGCAATCTCGGGATGTACCAGACCAGCATAGACACGCGCCCCACCGCTCGACTGAGTGGCAAACTGGTGGTCAGCATGCGACCGATGAAAGCGGCGGCGGCCATCCAGGCCATTCTAATCACCGCACACATGCCCAACGTTCACGGCGCCCCCGAGCACATCGGCGATCCGTCGCTGATCGGTATCCGCGCACTCAACTCCCCGGACTACGGCGATGCCGTACCCGTCGAAGCTGCAGGTTTTGGTAGCTTGACCGAGTCCGTCAGTAAAACTGAGGTCTCTGACGACGAACCCGGCCTCTGCGCAGAGGTCAAAGCAGGTGATGGCATCGCCAATGATCAACTGCCTCTGGCCTGTTTCATCCAAGGGCGAAGCCAGTGGTTCACACACTTTAGGGTGCGCCGGATAATTTCAGTAGGCTCGGACTCTGCCAGGGGCAGGCGCTGACTGCTGCTCACATCCAATGCTCCCGTATCGGAGTTCGAAAATGACTCAGTCAATGCGGTTCTTCCTATCGATCATCCTTGCGACAGCCTCACTGGCATCGGCGAGCTTCTTGAACACTGCAGGTGCAGCAACCGCCGAGGATCTGGATGTCGACTCTCGACAAGCGTTGCAGTCTCTCTACAAGGCCACGCCCTTTGCCGAAACCATTTCGCACAACGCCAAAGCGATACTTGTCTTCCCGAAAATCATCAAGGCGGGCCTTGTGTTTGGCGGCAGCTATGGCGAAGGCGTATTGATGAAGGGCAAGACAGTAGAGGGTTATTACAACTCCGTAACCGGGTCATGGGGGCTACAGGCAGGCGCCCAGTCGTATGGCTATGTGGTTTTCCTGATGACCGACAAAGCCGTGAACTATGTACGCGAAACCAAGGGCTGGGAAATCGGCGTAGGACCCACTGTTGTTGTGGTTGATGAAGGGGTGTCGAAGAATTTGTCCAGCTCGACGCTGAAGGACGATGCCTACGCGTTCATTTTCGACCAGCAGGGGTTAATGGCCGGGGTCAGCATCGAAGGAACCAAGATTTCCCTGATCAAGCGCTAAAGCCGACCGTTTGGCGCACGGATGCGCCAGACACAAAGTGTCGGTCAGTGGAGATAGTCGGCACTTCACTGCTTTAATGGCAGCGTTCGATGATGTGTTTCCAGTCCGTACCCCTGCTCTTGTACGGTCAAATGGAGATTGCGTCATGCTGCTGTCCCGCCTTGCCACCCTCGTCACCACCCTGGGTCTGTCCACCCTCGCCCATGCGGCCCCGACCCACTACCCCCTGACTGTCGAGAACTGTGGCAGCACGTTGACCTTTCAGCAGGCACCCAGCCGTGCCGTGACCATCGGCCAGGCGGGCACCGAAATGCTTTACGCCATGGGCCTTGGCAACACGCTGGTCGGCACTTCGCTGTGGTTCAACGAGGTGCTGGCCAAGTACAGGACAGAGAACGACACGATTGAACGCCTGGCCGATAACGAGCCAAGTTTCGAGGCGGTGATCGGCAAGCGTCCACAGCTGGTGGCCGTGGAGCTGGAGTGGATGGTCGGTCCGCAAGGCGCGGTCGGTACTCGCGACCAGTTTCACGAACTGAAAATCCCGACCTACTTGATGCCGACCGACTGCGAAGCCAAGGACAACCTGGTCGGTGCCGACGGCACACGTCTGGAGGCGTTTCGCATCGACAGCCTCTACAAAAGCATCAGCCAATTGGCTGAAATCTTCGATGTGCAGGAACGTGGCCAGCAGTTGAACGCCCAACTCAAGGCCAGTCTGGCCAAGTCCATTGCCACCGTACAGCACAAGGATCTGAAGCACACCAGTGCGCTGTTCTGGTTCTCCAGCGCCAGTCTGGATATCGACCCCTATGTCGCCGGGCACAAGGGCATTCCCGACTTCATGCTCAACACCTTGGGCGTGCGTAACGTTGTGGAGTCCGACGAAGAATGGCCAACCGTCGGCTGGGAAACCATCGCCAAGGCCAACCCGACCTTCCTGGTCATCGCACGCATGGATCGCCGTCGCTTCCCGGCTGACGACGATCAAAAGAAACTGGAGTTCCTGCGCAGCGACCCGGTGACCCGCAACATGGACGCCGTGAAATACAACCGCATCATCATCCTCGACGCCATGGCCATGCAGGCCAGCGTGAGAATGTTCGACGGCCTTGAAGCCCTGGCATCAGCCATCAGCGGCTACGACCTGCCGAAATGACCACGACGCTGATTCGTACGCTGCTGGCATTGCTGGGCCTCGGGGCGGGGCTGATTTCGCTGTCGGCCGGGGCGTTTGTCGGCGCCGTTGCCGCCTTCGCCGTGGTTGTTCTGCTGGCCCGCGCCAGTGGTTCAATCGGCGGTACCGGGCAGATCATCCTCGCGGGGATTGCCGGTTCGCAATTGTTCAATGCGTTCACCGCGTTTCTGATCACCAAGTCGGCCAGTTCCGAACAAGCCCGCGGCATCATGTTCTGGTTGCTGGGTAATCTCAGCGGCGTGCGCTGGCCATCGGTGTGGCTGTCGGTGCCCGTGGCATTGACCGGTCTCGCGGTGTGCCTGTGGCACCGTCGGGCGCTGGATGCCTTCATTTTTGTGTTTCTGATCGCCGCCGATGTGCTCTCCCGAACGCTGATCAAAGGCCAGGTGATCCCGGTCGACGTCATCACCGCACTGGTTGGCGCGCCGGTGTTCGCGTTGATCCTGATCGGTCGGAGGAATGCCCGATGAATGCTGCCTCGCCTGTTATCGGCGACTCCGTACTGCGTTGCTCCGGCCTCGGGTTCCATGTCCGCGACGCTGAGTTGCTGCACGGCATCCACCTGGACATCCGTCGTGGTGAAACCCTGGGCCTCGTCGGACCCAACGGTTCAGGAAAATCCACGCTGCTCAAACTGCTGGCCGGCGTGCGCGTCCCCAGCCGGGGAGACATCCACCTCAACGGCCAGTGCCTCAAGGCGCTGTCACGGCGAACCATCGCGCAAACCCTGGCGGTGGTAGAGCAACAGGCCGACACCTTGGATGCCATCAGTGTGTTTGACGCCGTAGCCCTGGGTCGAGCGCCGTGGCTGTCGGCCTTGAGCCCGTGGTCGAGCGAGGACGATGCCATCGTCCTGCAGGCGCTGCGCGACGTCGATGTGGCGCACCTGAAAAACCGAAACTGGCACAGTCTGTCCGGCGGTGAACGTCAGCGTGTCCACATCGCTCGCGCTTTGGCCCAGCGCCCGCAGATTCTGTTGCTGGACGGACCGACCAATCACTTGGATATCCAGCATCAACTCGCCATTCTAAAAGTTGTACAGGCTCTGTCGGTGACGACATTGATAGCCCTGCATGACTTGAATCAGGCGCTGATCTGTGATCGTTTGGCGGTACTGGATCGGGGGCGATTAGTGGCCCTCGGCAAACCACTTGAGGTGCTGACCCCGCAATGCTTGCAGGATACGTTCGGCGTACACGGGCATTACCTTGTCGATCCTTTCGACGGCGCGCAGATTCTGCGATTTCGCTCTGTTTGACTTGCTCTGGGGTATTCGGATATGCCGAACCTCAGGCGACTGGCAGAGGCGTCCTTGCTCATCCTTACATCTCCACCTGAGTCCCCAGCTCAATCACCCTGTTCAGTGGCAATTTGAAATACTTCAGGTTGCTGTTGGCGTTCTTCAGCAGAAACGCGAAAAGACTCTCCCGCCAGCGTGCCATACCAATGCGCTTGGTTGGGATCACCGTCTCTCGGCTCAGGAAATAGGTCGTGCGCATCGGGCTGAAATCCAGCTCAGACAAGTGACAGAGACTCAACGCTTGGGGTACATCGGGCTCCTCGATAAAACCAAAGTGCAGACTGACCCGGAAGAAGCCTTCCCCATAGGCTTCAACCTCAAACCGCCGGTCAGCACTCACGCGAGGACTGTCTTCGGACACCACGGTGAGCAGTACCACTTGCTCATGCAAAACCTGGTTATGCAGGAGATTGTGCAGTAGTGCATGCGGAACAGCATCTGCCCTGGCCGTCAGAAAAACCGCCGTGCCTTGTACGCGATGGGGAGGCTGCGTACGGATGCTGGCGATGAATAGCGGTAGTGGAAGCGCGGTTTCATCCAGCCGCTCAACAATAATCTTCCTGCCCCGCTTCCAGGTCGTCATCAAGATGAACAGACCAATGCCAGCGATCACCGGGAACGCACCGCCCTGAAAAATCTTCGGCGCATTGGCCGCGAAATACAGACCGTCCACCAGCAAAAATCCTAGCAGCATCGGGATGGCCAGCCAGCGCGGGGTTTTCCAAAGGAGCAGGACGACGGCCGAGGATAAGATTGTCGTGACCAACATGGTTCCCGTCACCGCGACTCCATAAGCGGCGGCCAAGGCACTGGATGACTCGAAACCGATCACCAGCAGCACGACACCGACCATCAACGCCCAGTTAACCGTGCCGATGTAGATCTGCCCCTGCTCCTGGCTGGAGGTGTGCTGGATAAACATGCGAGGAACGTAACCCAGCTGAATGGCCTGGCGAGTCAGGGAGAAAGCACCGGAGATCACCGCTTGAGAGGCGATGATGGTGGCCAGGGTGGAGAGCGCGACCATTGGCAGCAGTGCCCAGCTCGGCGCAAGCAGATAGAACGGATTACGCACAGCCTCCGGGTTCTCCAGGATCAAGGCACCCTGGCCAAAATAATTGAGTACCAGCCCCGGCAACACCAAAATGAACCATGCACGAGAAATCGGTTTGCGACCAAAGTGGCCCATGTCGGCATACAGTGCTTCAGCACCAGTCAATGCCAACACGACAGCGCCCAAAATCGCTACACCCATTCCCGGATGAACCACAAAGAACTGCACTGCCCAAGCAGGGTTAAGCGCTTGCAGCACTTCGGGACGCTGCAAAATACCGTAGATCCCAAGGGCACCCAACACCACAAACCACAGCACCATGACCGGGCCAAACAGGATGCCGATTCGAGCCGTGCCATGTTTCTGTATCAAGAACAGCGCCACCAGCACGATCACTGACAAGGGCACCACCCAGTGCTCTATTCCGTCAAACGCCAGCTGTAATCCTTCAACCGCAGAGAGCACCGAAATGGCCGGGGTGATCATGCTGTCCCCGTAAAAAAGTGCCGCACCGAACAGGCCGAGCAGCACCAGTACCTTGCTCATGTGCGGATAAGGTGCTGCTGCGCGGCGGGCTAACGCCGTCAACGCCATGATGCCGCCTTCGCCCTGGTTGTTGGCACGCAGGATGAACAGCACGTATTTGATCGAAACTACCCAGATCAGTGACCAGAAGATCAACGACAGAATGCCCAGCACGCCGTCGTGATTTACTTGAACGCCGTAATGGCCGGAAAATACTTCTTTCAGTGTGTAGAGGGGGCTGGTGCCAATGTCCCCGTAAACCACCCCGACGGCAGCGACGAGCAAGCCTACTCCTGAGGTTTTGGATTGGGAGTCTTCGTTTGCAACGGTCGCTTTCTCACTCAAGGGGCGCTTCTCTCAATTAGCGGGAAGTAACTGCACGCCATCCTTGGGCAATACATTTTTCCAGGGCCACGGAAAAGCGAGGCGCATGGACGATCTAAAAAAAATCGCGGCCAGTATCGTTGCGGGCAAAAACACCTACCGTAAAGAAAGCGTAAAAAAATTACGGCGGACTTACAACTTGCCTCCCACACTGCCTGCCTTACATCAATTGCCTGACTGCTGAGAGCGATGGGCTGCAAACCACTTTCAGTGTGACTTCACATCGTCTCGGTATGCCTCGGCAACCCGATGGAAATCAGTGCTGCGAGCAGCACGAAGGCGCTCGATATCCATAAACACGCCCCCAGCCCATACACCTGATAAACCCAGCCGGAGAGCACCGTGCCTATCAACCGTCCCATGGCGTTGGACATGTAATAAAACCCCACATCCAATGACACGCCATCTTCCTTGGCGTAGGACACGATCAGGTAGCTGTGCAGCGAGGAGTTCACCGCGAACAGCGCACCAAAGACCATCAATCCCCCGAGCAGTACCACCTGCTGTGACAATTCGGTGTTGAGCCCGAGAGCGATTGCCGCCGGCAGACCCGCCAGTGCAAGTGCCCACAGAAACGCCGCTCGACCATCCGGTACGTGCCCACGTTTCTTTCCGGTGATGTTGGGTGCGAAGGACTGCACGATGCCGTAGCCAATCACCCAGGCCGCAAGGAAGCCGCCAACCTTCCAGAAGTCCCAACCGAACACGCTGCTGAGGTAGACCGGCAAGGCCACCACAAACCAGACGTCGCGGGCACCGAAGAGGAACATCCGCGCCGCTGAAAGGATGTTGATTGCCCGACTCTTGGACAAGATGTCTCGAAACTTTGGCTTGGCTTTCGCTTTACCCAGGTCCTTCTTCAACAGGATCAAGCTGCTGATCCAGATCAGCGCCAGAACACCCGCCATGGCCAGCAATGCACCTTTGAAGCCGATCAATGCCAGCAAGGCTCCACCGAGAAAGAAGCCAACACCCTTGAGGGCGTTCTTCGAGCCGGTGAGGATGGCCACCCACTGGTAGAGCTTGCCCTGCTGCCCATCGGGGACCAGAAGCTTGATGGAGCTTTTGGCACTCATCTTGTTCAGGTCTTTGGCAATCCCCGACAGTGCCTGAGCGCCCATCACCCATGGAATGGTCAGCCAAGCTATCGGAACCGTCAACATCAGCAGCGCCGCGACCTGGATGCCCAGCCCGATGTTCATGGTCCGGTTCAGACCCAGCCGGGCGCCGAGGTAGCCACCCACCAGGTTGGTGATAACGCCGAAGAGTTCGTAGAACAGAAACAACGCCGCGATTTGAAGTGGGCTGTAGCCCAACGCGTGAAAGTGCAGCACCACCAACATGCGCAAGGCGCCGTCGGTAAGGGTGAAGGCCCAGTAGTTGCCCGTCACGAGCAGGTACTGCCGCACTTCCGGAGCGAGGGCTGACAACGCTTTCATGACCGCTCCTTAGACAGCAAGACCGACCATTTTGGCCAGTTCGACGGTGCGGTTGGCATAGCCCCATTCGTTGTCGTACCAGGCATAGAGTTTAACCTGAGTGCCGTTGATGACCATGGTCGACAGCGCATCGATGATCGATGAGCGCGGGTCGGTACGGTAGTCGATGGACACCAGTGGACGCGTCTCGAAACCGAGGATGTCCTTTAGCTCGTTCTCGGAAGCGTCCTTGAGGAGTTGATTCACCTCTTCGACAGTGGTGGCACGCTCGACTTCGAAGACGCAGTCCGTCAGCGAAGCGTTGGCCAGCGGCACGCGTACGGCGTGACCATTCAGGCGCCCACGCAGCTCCGGGAAAATTTCGGCAATGGCGGTGGCCGAGCCGGTACTGGTTGGAATCAGGCTCATGCCTGAAGCACGCGCACGCCGCAGATCCTTGTGCGGTTGATCGAGAATGCTTTGGGTGTTGGTCAGGTCATGGATAGTGGTGATCGATCCGTGGCGAATGCCCAGTTTCTCGTGGATGACTTTCACCACGGGCGCCAGACAGTTAGTGGTGCACGAAGCGGCAGTGACGATTCGATGCTCAGCCGGCTTGAACAGCTGATGGTTGACGCCCATGACGATGTTCAGCGCGCCTTTTTCCTTTACCGGGGCGCTGACCACCACACGTTTCACACCTTGGTCGAGGTAAGCCTGAAGCACAGCGACGGTCTTCATCTTGCCGCTGGCTTCAATCACCAGGTCGCAGCCCGACCAATCGGTGTCGGCAATCGCCTTGTTGGTCGTTACCTTGATTCGTTTGCCGTCGATGACGATGCTGTCGGCTTCGGAGTCGGCCTGGTAATTCCAACGGCCATGCACCGAGTCGAAGTTCAGCAGGTGCGCATGAGTCGCCGCGTCACCTGCCGGATCATTGATCTGCACGAATTCGAACTCTGGCCAGTTCCAGGCTGCTCGCAGCGCGAGGCGACCGATCCGACCGAAACCATTGATGCCAACTTTGATAGTCATGTTTCCCCCTTTCAAATGGAGCGCTGATTGACACGTTTCATGAGTTCTTCGGCCGATTCCTTGCGCTCGGAATAACGATCCACCAGATAGTCCTGACGGTCGCGAAGCAGCAGCGTGAATTTCACCAACTCTTCCATCACATCCACTACACGGTCGTAGAACGGAGAAGGTTTCATTCGGCCGTTGTCATCGAATTCCATGTAGGCCTTCGGTACGGAGGATTGGTTGGGGATGGTGAACATGCGCATCCACCGTCCCAGCACTCGCAGCTGATTGACCACGTTGAACGACTGCGAGCCACCGCACACCTGCATGACGGCGAGGGTTTTGCCCTGGGTCGGACGTACCGCGCCCATGGCCAGTGGCACCCAGTCGATCTGCGCTTTGAACACTGCGCTCATGGAGCCGTGACGTTCTGGAGAACACCAAACCTGCCCCTCGGACCACAGCATCAGCTCGCGCAGTTCCTTCACACGTGGATGATCGTCGGGAGCGTCATCGGGTAGCGGCAAACCTGACGGATTGAAAATCCGCGCCTCGGCGCCGAAGTGTTCCAGCAGTCGAGCGGCCTCCTCGACCATCAGGCGACTGAAGGAGCGCTCACGGGTCGATCCGTACAGCAGCAAAATGCGCGGCTTATGGATGGAGGTCTTTTCGATACCGAGTTTGTCTGTCGATGGGAGATCAACCAGTTCAGTATCGAGTTGGGGGATAGGGTCATCAAACATAGTCTTTGTCCTGCGCAACGGCGCTATTGGATTCATCGAACCAGCGGCGTTTCAACCAGAGGGCCACACCGACCAGAGAAATCAGTACCGGCACTTCTACCAACGGGCCAATCACCGTGGCGAAAGCGACCGGAGAAGCCAGGCCGAAGGTGGCAATGGCCACGGCAATCGCCAGTTCGAAGTTGTTGCTTGCGGCTGTAAAAGCCAGTGCGGTGGTGCGCGGATAGTCAGCCTTGAGCAGCTTGCCCATCCAGAAGCTGATGAAGAACATCACCACGAAGTAGATCGTCAGAGGGATCGCGATGCGCAATACATCCAATGGCAATTGCAGCACCACGTCACCCTTGAGGCTGAACATGGCCACGATGGTCAACAGCAGTGCCACCAGCGTCAGCGGGCTGATCTTTGGAATGAAGCGCTCCTGAAACCAAGCTTCACCTTTACGGGCGATGAGGATCTTGCGGGTCAGGAAGCCCGCCAGGAACGGCACACCCAGGTAGATCAGGACCGACTCGGCAATGCTGACGAAGCTGGTTTCAATCACACTGCCTTCCAGCCCGAACAGCGGCGGTAACAGCCCCAGAAAGATCCAGGCATACACGCTGAAAAACAGGATCTGGAAGATGCTGTTGAATGCCACCAGCCCGGCGACGTACTGATTGTTGCCACCCGCGATCTGATTCCAGACCAGCACCATCGCGATGCAACGAGCCAAGCCAATCAGGATCAGGCCCGTCATGTATTCCGGCTGGTCCCGCAAGAAGATGATCGCCAGCGCGAACATTAATACCGGTCCGATTACCCAGTTCTGCACCAAAGACAAAACAAGGATGCGCTTGTCCTTGAAGACTTCCGGCAGCTCCTCATAACGAACCTTGGCCAGAGGCGGATACATCATCACGATCAAGCCGATAGCGATGGGGATGTTGGTTGTGCCCACAGAAAGACTGTTGAGCCACTGCGGCCAGCCTTCGAACAGGCTCCCCAAACCGATGCCCAAGGCCATGGCGAAAAAAATCCACAGGGTCAGGTAACGGTCCAGGAAGGAAAGGCGGCTTTTACTCATGATCATTGCTCCTGTGATTACAGCGTGCCAATCAGGGCCAGCTCTGCCTTGAGCTGTTCGGCACTCAGTTGGGATAGCGGTAAAGCCAGGAAGGCTTCAATACGGATTTTGATCTGCTCCAAAGTGGCTTCAAAAGCCGCCTCGATTTCTTCTTGAGTACCGTGGTATTCCGAAGGGTCAGCCAGTCCCCAGTGGGCCTTGGTGGCCGGCCCGAAAAATACCGGACAGGCCTCACCGGCAGCCTTGTCGCATACCGTGATGACGAAATCAGGTGCCAAATTCACATGGGCATCGCTGGACTTACTGAACAGCCCAAGCGTCGAAATACCAGCGCTTTCCAAAGTCTTGAGACTCAACGGATGCACTTCGCCTTTGGGTTGACTGCCAGCGCTGTAGGCTTTCATGCCTTCCGGTGCCAAGTGATTGAAGACTGCTTCACAAAGGATGCTGCGGCAGCTATTGGCAGTGCAGAGGAACAGGATTTTCATCGAGCGATCTCGTAGTCGAAGGCGGAATCAGGCGATTTAGCTTTCACAGCAGGCGAGTGCCCGCTCGGGACGGTCACCCATCTCATCTAGCCGTTTGGCATCAGGGCTTAACCAGTGCTTGTTGCTTTCGAGCACGGTGGTCAGTACTTGATGAACCCAATCAGGGAGATTCGGGTGCAGTCGGTAATACACCCATTGGCCTTGCCGACGGTCCGACAGCAAACCGCAACCGCGCAGCTGCGCGAGGTGCCTGGATATTTTTGGCTGACTCTCATTCAACGCGCAGGTCAGCTCGCAAACACAAAGCTCTCCTTCACGGGTGATAAGCATCATCGTGCGGACCCGAGTGTCGTCGGCCAGGCATTTGAAAACAGTGGTCGGTGTCAGGTGGTCAGCCATATCGGTTCTCAGTGTTTGTTTTTGACCAAGACGAACATCTTGATGCGCTCATGAATTTCGTGAAGGGTGTGACGGAAGGCATCGGGTTTGATGCTGGTCACCGGGTCTTCAAAACTCCAGGCCAAGGCCTCACCGGCTCCAGGTAAAGACAGGCATTGCGCTGCGGATTTATCACACAAGGTGATGACGTAATCAAAACGCTCACCACGGAACTCGTCTATCGACTTGCTACGTAATCCTTCGGTGCTCACACCGATGTGTGAAAGCGCCTCAAAGGTGCGCGGATCTACCTGAGTCGGAACGGTGCCGGCGCTGAACGCCTCGAAATGCTCCGAATCGGTATGCCGCAGCAACGCTTGGGCCAACTGGGAGCGTGCAGCATTGGCGGTACAGACAAACAGGACACGGGCTTTGCTGGTCATAGTGAAATCTCAGCTCATGCGGTTTAACGAATATATGTTTTTCCGCATGCAAGATAAACACTCAGCGGTAAATTAATCCATTGAAGCGATAGGACGCCGCCATTCGCCTGCACTTAAAGCCACGCGCAATGGCGTGATATACGTAAATTGCTTGGGGGGGGGCGCTTCATAATATTTGAGGGGAAGTATATATGGTTTTTGTAATAAATATGTCATTCACGCAGAAATAGGCCACTCTCCTGGCACAGGGACTACCTGGACGTGCATAAGAAATAAGCAGTCAGCCCTAACCCGCCCCCGGTCGTAGAGGGCGGATTCGGTGGCTGCTCACTAGGCTTTTCAACAACCCGGCGAGGTACGAGGTGCGACGGGCTCAACTCTTGACCTGTTGGTTCCTGCCGTAGACATCTTCCAGGCGCTCGATATCGTCCTCACCCAGGTAACTGCCGGACTGCACCTCGATGATTTCCAGCGGGATCTTGCCGGGGTTGGACAGGCGATGCACCGAAGCGATCGGGATGTAGGTGGACTGGTTTTCAGTGAGCAGGAAGACCTTTTCGTTGCACGTCACCTGGGCGGTGCCGGACACCACGATCCAGTGTTCGGCACGGTGGTGATGCATCTGCAGGGAAAGCTGCGCGCCAGGTTTCACGGTGATGTGCTTGACTTGGTGACGGGTGCCGCTGTCCACCGAATCGTAACTGCCCCAGGGGCGATACACCGCGCAATGGCTCTGGGTTTCCGAGCGGCCTTTGGCATCGAGCGCATTGACCAGTTTTTTCACGTCCTGCACGGCATCGCGGTGCGCGACCATCAATGCATCCTTGGTTTCTATCACAACCAAATCGTCCAGCCCTAGCAGGGTCACCAGCTTGCTACTGCCATGCACGAAGCAATTGCGGCTGTTGTAGCTGACCACATCGCCCTTGAGCACATTGCCATCGGCGTCCTTGTCATGCACATCCCACAGCGAAGACCAACAACCGACATCACTCCAGCCAGCGCTTAGCGGGACGACGCAGGCGCGGCTGGTGCGCTCCATTACCGCATAGTCGATGGAGTTGTCCGGGCAGCATTCAAAGGTGACCCGATCGATACTGGTCACGCCTTCGCTGCTGCGGCTGCGCTCAAGGGCCAGCACGCAGGTGTCGTACATGTCGGGTTCGTGAGTGCGCAACTCGTCGAGATAGCGGCTGGCACGGAACAAGAACATGCCGCTGTTCCAGAAGTACTCGCCGGACCGGACAAGTTCGGTGGCGGTTTGCTGGTCGGGTTTCTCGATAAACTTCTCGACCTTGAAGGCGCCGGCGCCAGCATCACCGCAGGCGGCCTTGATATACCCAAAGCCGGTTTCCGGACGCGTCGCTGGAATGCCGAACAGCACCATATTGCCTTTGAGCGCCTCTTCCTGCGCATGTGACAGCGTGGCGCGCAAGGCGGGCACGTCACTGATCACATGGTCAGCCGGAAGCACTAGCAGCAGCTCATCGCGACCCTCGGCGATCAGCTTGAGGGCCGCCAGCGCCACCGCCGGTGCGGTATTGCGGCCGAAGGGTTCGAGCAGTATCGCCTGAGGCGTACAGCCGATGGCGGCGAGTTGTTCATTGACGATAAAGCGATGCTCCTGATTACAGACCACGATCGGCTTGCCGACACCCTCGAACGCCAGGCGCTGCAGGGTCTGCTGAAACAGCGACCCCTCGCCTGCCAGACTCAGGAATTGCTTGGGATACAATTTGCGCGACAACGGCCACAACCGCGAACCAGTGCCACCGGACAGAATGACTGGAATCATTTTCACTTTCCTCCCGCACCTTCATCACTCGACATGAAGGCTCTTCGAACAGCGAAGGATTGCCTTCCCTTTTGCAACACAAGCCCATTTACGAATGGCCCCACCGGGTATCCAGTGCGTATTGGCTGTTGCATTTATTCTTTCTGACCAGCAAATAGCTGGGTGATATCGCCGCCCAGGCGATAGGTTTTCATCGGTTCGATCGATTGGCGCCAGCGGTTGGTTTGCACCGAGCAGTCGTACAGCGCGCAGTAAGGTTCCAGCCAGGCAAACTTGCCGTCCTCGTTGAGGTCCTCGAGTTCTTGCTTGTAGCCGGTCTTGCGTTCAAACGAGCGTGGATCCTTGATCCCTTCCTCCACCCGCGCCGCCAGACGCCGCATGGCGCCGTGGTTTTCTTCGCGCAGGTCGATGTCATTGGCTCGGGCAAAGGCAGCGATCATCATCAGCGGCCCCATCGCGTAGTTGTGGTAAGCCAGTGCGCGGGTTTCGCGGCTCAGTTCGTTGGGCAGATAACCGTCTGCATCGACCTGGGAAGCGCCGATGCGGAACTGCGCTACCGACCAATCGAGCAGATCGCGCCGGTCGACCACCACCGAGGCCGCCATGACGGCCCAGGCCGCCCAATACTGGTGATTGTTCAGCCGGTCCAGCGGCTGGTCGCGCCAGTCCCGTACCACCTGATCGGCGACTTGGCCGATCCAGGCCTCGATCGGCCGGGTCTGCGCCTCGCGGCCCTTCAATGGCTGCGAACGCGAATACTTGAGCCGCAGATAGGCTGAAGAAATACTGCCCAGCGCCCATTTGCGCATCGACTTGCCGGTATGGGTGTAGGTGGTACTCAGCAGCGCCTGCGTCTTGGCCCATTCGCCCAGCCAGCTCAGGGTGCATTCCACATGGCCTGCGCGGCCGAGCCGTAAATAGGCTGCGACGTGTTTGTTGACGCCCTTCTCCAGTTCGTTGATATCGGCTGACATTTGCTTGTAGCGTTGGTTGGATTGCGCGTTGAACTGATCACGTGCCTTGCCAGAGCCCTCGTACTTGCTGGGGATCAACAGGTCACCGGTATAAGGTTTGGGTGCCGCCGGACAGCTCGGAGCGTCGCCATCTTTGTCCACGGCCGGCGCGTAATAGCCCTGCGGCGGGCGGAGTTGAGCGGCCGCCGCCTGCACGATCGGCCCCATCAAAATGAAGGCCACGCCAACGGCGGCCCAGTGCGCCTGACGCATCAGTGCCCCTCCATCTGCGCGGTGCGCAGGGATGGTGCCGCAGAGATGACTGGCTTGGCACACAAGCGGGCCGAGAGTTCCATGGAGGCCGTTCCAGGCGGTGGCTGCACATCCATTGAAAGAAAAGTCAGTTCGTCCCAGTCTGCATCGGCTCGCAGCTCAAAGGCGAAGCGGCCCTGGGTATTGACCGTCGGCGCACGGCTCAAGCTGATGTTTTCCTGGCGACCGTTCATGTAGGTCAGGGTCGCGCTCATCAGGTGCACGCCAGGATCGGCGAACTGAAGGTCGACCTGATAGCGATTGCCCTTGATCGGATACACCGTGCCGCCACCGCCGTTGAACAACACTTGATTGCGCCCGCTGTGCAAGGTCGAATGACTTTTGAGCAGCGGCGCCTGGTTGTCGCAGCCATCGCTCAGCGCCGCCATCGCCTGCCGGTAGAAGCTGGATTTCTGGATGCTGTCGAGATTATCGGTTTCCCACACCAGCACCGTCGGCGGGCGCTTCTGAAAGTCGTCGCCGAGCAGGTAGGCGATCAACGAATCATCGTAGCCACCGCCCGGAACACTGAAGTTGCTGACCGGCGTCTGTAGATACTGTTCGAGGAAACCGGCAAAGTTGAACGCCTCGCCGCTGGCGCTGGTACCGATCAATGCGACTTTGGCGGGAAGCTTGGAATCGCCTTGGGCCCGGGTTTGATAACGGGTGACAAACTGCGCCGCATAACCGTTGCCGCAGATCTGTGCGGCGACTTTTTGCAACGTGCCAGAGCGTCCCAGCAGGCCGGCTGGCTGGCTGGCAAAGACCTGATGCGGCAATGCCTTGAGCACATCGTTGCCCCTGAGCGCCTGGGCCACCAACTGTGCGCTGCGTTCGGCGCCATAGGGCGTCCAATTGTGATCGCCCTTGAAGTAGAAGGGCTGCCCCGCTGGCTGTGGCGCACTCAGCAGGTTGGTAAAGTCGGGGACCTGAACGCCCAAGTCACGCACCCGGACCAGCGTTTGCACGTAGTTCTGCCGGGCCTTGGCCTGATCGAATCTGGCCAGTTCCTGCGGCGTCAGGCGGTCGGCATGCAGCAAGCCGCGGCTGGGTGGCATCACCAGCACCAGCTCGACCCCGCGCTGGGCCAGCCCGTCGCGCAAGCGCTTGAGGGCCTTGTAACCGCTCTCATCGAGGCCGAAGTCAGTGCGGAAATCGCTTTGGGTGCGAAAGAGCCACTGGTCCTTGGCCTCCACCAGGGTCGCGTAGTTTTTCAGCGTCGGCTGCTCGTAAAGTGCCGCCTGCGCCGCTTGCGGGCACAGTTTGCAGCAGGCCTCGGCCGTGTACTCCGGCTGCGCCTGGACCCACGCCGGCACAGACAGCATGCATAGCGCGGCATACCCATGGATTGTCTTCATCAGCAGGCTCCTCAAAGTTTCACCGGCAGAATCAATGCGGCTTCACGGCGGCGCAGGAGAATGTCCATCAAGTCGCCCTGCACTTCCCCCAACAAACCGGTGAAGGCAAGGCCGTCCTGTTTCTGCGGCGCCAGAAAGGTCAAGTCGTAGAGTTCCAGACGCGAGGGTGAAAACACCGTGATAGGACTGGAACCGTTGCCGATCAGCTTGCCGCCGACCACGGTGAGCGACAGCTTGGCGTCGAAGGGGTCTTCCTTGAGATCGCGGTCGGTGCCGCGCAAATCCTTGATGTGGCCGTAGATGCCGGTCAGGGCATTGGCCATCAGCTCGTTTTCATACAGCCGCACACCGGTACTGTTACGCACCCGAATCCCATGGCGGTTATTGTCGATTGCGCGGTTGCGCCAGAGCAGGTTATTGCCGCTCTCATACAGGGTTATGCCGTCGGAGTGGTTTTTGTAGGATTCGTTGTAGGCCAGCAGGTTATTGACGCTGGAACGGTCCAGGACAATGCCCGACAGGTGATTGTTGTAGGCGCGGTTGTAGATGATCCAACTGTCATTGACCTCGCGCGAGAGGATAATGCCGTGCTTCTTGCGGGTACCGAAGGCATCGTTGTGGGCAATGATCAACCGGCGCGAACGATCGTGCGGGTCGATGCCATAGACGATGTTGTCGCGATAGGCATTGCCGAGAATCACCACGTCGTCGGCCTCATAGCAATAGAAGCCGTACCAGTTGTCGACGAACTCCGAATTGAGCAGCCAGCCGGTCGGTCGTTTACGTTTCATCTTCGGCGCCATGCTCGGGCTGTACTGGGAAATACTCACCCCATAACTTTTGCTCGCGGTGTAGCCGAAGCTGGCGATGGTGCTGTTGACGATGTAGGTCTCGGTGCCACCCCAAGACACCAGGAAGGGTCGGAACTCGCCCTCTTTCTTGTACCAGGCCGGGCTGTTGTTCTTCTCGCTCCAGGCGCTGACCTTGGTGTCGGTGATAAACAGCTTGCCGTCATTGACCAGGAAGGAACCGCCCTCCTGGGACAATCGCAATTCCTTGACCGACTTGTCGATATGCAGGGTCCCGCCGGGACGTATGACGATTGGCAAGCGTGCCAGAAACACCCCCGGCGCAGTTTCGCGCAAGGCCGTCGGTGGCAGGCTGCGCGCCAGTTGCGTCAGGCTCATGTAGCCACGGTCGATGAAGATCGCCACCGGCATTCGCTGCTGGCGCACCACCCACTCCTTGAGTCGCTCCTTGCCGCCGATGAACTCGTCGAGCGAGTTTTCCTTGAGCATCGGCTGGATCAAGGCACGGCCGGCGGGCTTGTAGGAAATCTTCGCCATGGCTGCCTCGGCCGTATAGCCGGACAGGTCGGGGATCTTCGGCTCGCTGATCAGCAAAGGCTTTCCCGGAGCCTCGCTGATGGTATAGCGCGGCGGTTCGACGAGACCCGCCGCGCTGACACCCGCGGCCTGCACCAACAGCAGTCCGGCGAGCAACAGCGTGATCTTGACGACACTGTCCATAAGTCTCACCCATCAAAATAAATGCAATCTGGTGTGATAAAGGCGTTGTTGCCCACAATGGCATCACTGCGGGCAACAACCCGGACCTAGATTTTCCAAACGAAATCAATGAACGCCCGGTGCATGCTCGAATCGGTGTCGCTGGCGTAAGCGTCGCCCGTGAAGAACACGCCGAGGCGCAAGCGGACCAGTGCCGAGGGTTCGTCAACCCAATCCACCATGCTCGCGGGCAACAGACCCTGCTTGAAGTACTTGGTCATGACCAGGTCGACTTCCTGGCCCAAGTCCTTCTCACCGTCCACCAGAGCCGCATTGATGATCCCGTCGTCGCCAGTGTCCTGCTGGTCGTCGACCCGCCAGAAGCGGTGGTAGACGAGGCTGGCGTCATAGTCCTCGCGCAACTGCCAGGAGCCGAACACGGTAGCCACCTGGAGGTTGCTCAGTTCACCGCGAAAGGCTTCACCGAAGCGGTGTACGCGCGAACGCGTGCCGGTGTAGTTCGAGCGGTTGCTCTGCAGGCCGGTTTGCTGGAACTGATTCTCCTGGTCGCGACCACCGCCGTCGCCGCGGGCCGCGGCCGCACCGAGGCGCCAGCTCTCATCGATGTTCCAGCGCAAACCCAAGTCTGCGGCCCAGGCGTTGACGTCGCCACTGGTGTGGCCCGTCGCGACCCGATCGCCGTCAGGGCCCACCACGGTGGTGAGGGTGTCGCGATCGCCGGTCAGCCAGGTTGCGTTGAGCCAGTAATTGACCGGCATCGTCGAGCGATAGTTGTAGCCGTCACCGTTCGCTTCGAGGCCGACCCAGGTCAGGCTGCCGGTGTTGGTCTTGTCAAGTGCATCGATCTGCTCGCCGGCGTCGGGCAGATTGCCGCTGTCCTCTGAGTGATGTACCCGCAGGCCTACCCAATTATTGGGCGTCCATTGCGTAGAGATGTCGGCGAAGGCATGGGAACGATCTTCGTCTTCGGGCGACAGGTCGTCCACATCGGTGCGGTAGTCGGAAAAGCGTTGAGCAGCGCCAAGGTGGGAGCGCAGCAGAGTGGTTTCGAAGGTCCAGTTGAGCGCTTCGATGTTGGTGTCCATCCACTCGCCACTGTCCTCACGCAGACGCTGGCGCCCCAGACGCAGATGCTCGCCCGGATAAGCGGTGATGCCCGCATAATCGACCCAGAACTCGCGCATCGCGAGGTAGCTGTCATCCGTCTCACGGGCGTTAGTGGCGTCGACACCGTTGTTGATCGTATCGGTATCGATGGTATCGGTCGCGGCTACCGCCTGCCCCATCGCATAGGCACTCCAGTTTCCCCACTGGCCAAAGGCCCAAGGGCGCACGTCGATGCCGATACCGTTGACCGTGCCACCGGACGCGGTGCCCAGGTCACGGTCCTCCTGCGACTCAGCGGTAATCTTCACATCCAGACCGAAGTTCTTCGGTGCCACTTCCGCCGCCAGCACCAGACCGACGCTGCACATCAGCGAAACCCCAAGACCACATCCTGCCAACAATGCTTGCTTCATAGTAAGTCCTGTCCATTTTCCGGAGTTTGCAACCTGGCTAAAGCCGCGCCCGTCAGACGGGCCTGGGCTTCTTCCTCAAGCAAGGGCTGCGCGATTTTCCTTTCTGCCGGGGTCAGCCCCGACTGCAGGGCCGACAGTACTGGCTCTGCATTTACCACGCCCTGGCGTTGCGCGAGTTGCGCAAAGACAAAAGCATTGACCCGATTGACCTTGATCCCACGGGAGTCGGAAAACATGTGGGCCAGGGCCAGGTCGGCGTTGGTTGAGCCGTTGCGGGCTGCCAGCAACAAATGTAGCAGCGCTTTCTGTGGTTCGACCTGGCCCAGATAACCGCGCCGGTACAACTGGCCCAGGTAGTAATGCGCCCCGACTTCACCGGCCGCGGTCGCCTTGAGCAAATGCTCTTCAGCCAGGCGCGGATCCTGTGGCAACCATTTGCCGAGGTAATACAGCCGCCCGGTCAGCAGTTCCGCCCGTGGGTCGCCCGCCTCGCGTCCGCGTTGCAAGGCCGAAAGCAATTGCGGCGCATCGCCTTGCACGGGATAGTCGTTGATCAACCGTGCGAGGCTGGTCCAGGCCGGCGCATAGACCGGTGCCAGTTCCTCGAGCAGGCGCTGGGCGCTTTGCGGGTCGGCCGGGCCTTCGAGGGCTGGCGAGGACAGAACGCGCGCCACCGACTCGACCCGCAAGGGCGCTACTCGTCCCTCGCGCCAACCCTGGCGCAACTGCGCCAGCAAGTCCGCTTGCGCCTTGGGCTGGGCGCGCATTCGGTTGATGGTGGCCAGCTCCACATAACAGGCATCGAGTACCGCCAGCCGCGCCCGGCACATCTGCTCGATCTGCGGCAGGTGAGCCTTATAAGTGCCCTGATTGCGGTATATCAGAATCTGCGCCAGGTCCGCCTCGACAATGCCCTGGGCGCGCCAACTGTCGACCTTCTGCTGCGGTTCCACCACAGGCGCCATTCGCGGGTAGCCCAGGTACAACAACGTCAGCGGCACCACCGCAGTGAACTCGCCTTTATCCAGCGCGCCTTCCAACAATTGCCGGGCCTCGTGCACTTGCTGGGGATCACTCGGGCTCTGACGCAGCAACAGACGGCCCAGACGTGACTGCGCCTTGACCGATTCCGGCGCGGCCTGCCGGTACAAGACTTCCGCCTCTTTCAGGCTTGTCGGGTCACCCGCCGACGCCGTCAAGTCGCCCATCCCGGCCTGGGCATCGGCATAGCCGTCTTCCGCCAGCGCCGCGTAGTGCTTGCGTGCTGTTTCATAATCGCCGCGCAACATGGCCTCGCGCGCCACCCCCTGATCCGGCAGGGTGCCACACCCATGACTCATCGTCAGAGCAGCGGCCAGCGCAGAAAACCGCAGCCCCGATCGCCATACGCCGTTCATTTTCCGGCCGCCATGACTTTATTCTCCCAGGCGCTCTTCACCCAGGTGTTGGCCGCCACGGCATTCTGCACCCAGACATTGTCCTGCAGATCTTCGACACTGACCTCCACCGGACGCCCGCCCAGTTCGGTCCGCAACGGGCTGTCAGGCTCAATGGTCACCCGCAGGTCGGAGGCCAGGCCACCGTTGTCCAGCGCCACGGCGGCGATTTTGCCCGTGCGTGGCTGTTCTTCTCCGATCAGTTGAAAGCTCACTGACTTGCCAGGCTGGATCTTGGCAAAATTCTTATAGGGGAAGCGCGCTTCGATGGTTGCCACACCGTCGATCGGCATCAACTCGTACACCGTGGTGCCCTTGCCGACGACCTGCCCGTCCGGCACCAACTGCGCCACCACCCGGCAATCGCAAGGGCTGGTCAGCGAACCTTGCAGGGTGCGGCTGAACAGGCGCTCAAGGTTTTCCGGGGTCGCCTGCCCGGGCGGCAGATTGCCTTTCATCACATCCAGCAGCGAGGCAGAAAAGGTCGCCAGTGGGGCTCCCTTGGACACCACCGCGCCCACCTTGACCAACGAATTGACGCTGCCGTCGCGCGGCAGGCCGATCAACTGACCGGGCACATTGACCCGCGCCGATTCGGCGTGAGTGACGAAATAAATGCCATACAACTGGTTCAGCACATAACCAAAGGCAACCAGTCCCACCAGAAACATCAGCAGGCTCACCGTGGTCGCCCGCAATCGTGCGAAAAAGCCCATGCCATTGCCGCTTTCGTGCTTTCGCGGCTTGGTGAAGTTGTCGCGTTGTTGGGTCGCGAGCATGTCACCCAGGCTGATCACCCCTCCCGAGAGGTAGGAGGTGATCAGATAACGCAATGCGGAGATCGCGCGCGGAGGCAGGTTGTGGAACTCGCAACCCACCCGCAGTCCCTCGCTGCTGACCGAGCGCACGACAAATTCCACGTCGATGGCAAACCCCAGCGCATCGACCTGGAACACCAGTTTGCCTTTGTGATGGCGGCCCGCGATCAGTGGAGTGTCCGGCTGACTCAGGCTGAAGCCACCGGCCGACAAGTCGATCAGTTCGCAATCGAACTTCTCCCGGTCCGGCCCATTAAACTTGATCCGTGCCGGTAGATTCAGCCGCGCATGCTGACGCTGCACCTCTGACTCATGCACGACATTGTCATCAACAGCAAAAACGGCTGTGTTCATAACGCGTCCCTTCCCATCCACGATTCAGACCGATCCGGCAGGTCAGTGCCGGTGCTCACCTCTATTTTTTACCGTCGAGCAGACCGACACGGCACGCCGACTACCCTGATACCCGCGTTACACCACCCACATCAGCAGCGCGCAAAACACACTGCCGGCCGAAAAGGTCATGGCCCGCGACGACCAGGTATTGAACCAGCGCTGATAGCTGGCCAGCCCGCGGTCGAGTCTGGTTTTCTGGCGCGTCCACGATTGCCGGTCGAGGCGGAAGAACACATAGATCTTCACCATGGCGCCGACCAACTGGTTGTAATAGATAATCAGTGGATAAGCCGGCCCGACCGGGTGCCCCGAAGCCAGCAACAGCAGACTCAGGATCAAGCGCGTCACGCCGATCCAGAGCACATAGATCAGCAGGTAGGCCACGCTGTATTTGAGGCTGGCAATGATCGCTATTGACGGCCCGAGCAGGCTGGCCCACATCGATACGCGTTGGTCGAACAGCACCAGCGAGGTGAACCAGCCCAACCGCTGCACGCCCAGGTGCAGGGCCCGCGAGTTCTGCCGCAGGTTATTGCCATACCAGCGGAACATCAGCTTGCGGCTGGCCTTGAAGAAGCTCTTTTCCGGTGGGTGCTCAACCGTGTTGATCGCCGCATCGGGCACATAAAAGGTGTCGTAGCCCAGCCGCATCAGACTGTACCAACTGGACTTGTCATCACCGGTCAGGAAGCGGAAACGCCCCAGGCGCCAGTGCTGCAGATAATCGCTCTCAACGTCTTGAATAAAGCCGGGGTCGGTCACCACCTGGGCGCGGAACACCGACATCCGCCCGGTCATTGTCAGCACTCGCTTGCCCAGTGCCATCGAACACATATTGATGTGCCGCTGGGCGAACCGCAGCTTGTGCCATTGGCTCATCAGGTAGCTTCCGCGCACCTCGCAGAACTCATTGGTGGTCAGCCCGCCGACTTTCGGGAACAGCTTGAACCAGGGCACGGTCTGACGCACGAGCCCGGGCGAAAGCACGGTGTCGCCATCGACCACCGCCACCACCGCATCGGCATCCGGCAAATGCCGGGAGATCGCCCGAAAACCATGGGCCAGGCCATCGCGCTTACCGGTGCCGGGAATCCGCACGAAGCTCAGCTTGACCTGCTCCGGCGGGGTATAGCTGTCCCAGAGCGCTTTGATCAGCAGTTCATCGGCCAGCTCGACGATGGAACAGACCACCGTGGTCGGGTAGCCACAACCAATGGCCTCTTCGATCACCGAGCGGTAGACCTGCGCCGTGGTCAACGCATCGATACGAAAACTGGTGACCAGCAAAAACACTTGCGACGGATCGGCACTTCTGCCCAGCCTGGTGACTTTGCGTCTGTAATAAGGGAATACCAGATAAAGGAACAGCACCCCCCGCAGGTAATGGATCGCGCCCATCGAATAACGCCAGATACCGACCGCCCCCAGCAACAGGAGAAAGTCCCTGGATTCGGGATCAAGCACTGTGCGCGGCAGCAACAGTGCAAGCCCCATCAGCGCGGTGACGTAGAACAACCAGCCCGCCGCTTCGCGCAAGTAAACCCTGGAATCAGCCATAGATGTGAGCCCTGTTCGATAAACCCATGTTGCTCGGGGCGCACCAGCTCCGCGCCCCGCTCGCGCGCCTCGCTTACCAGCAGATACCCTCAAGCCGATCGCCACTGGCGTGCGGCATGAAGCCCACCAGGTCGACCACCTGCTTGCCCTCGGGCACCTGAAGCGCAATGGCTTCGAAGGACTCGTCACTGTTACCCAGCACGATCACGTCCGCCTGCTCGATCACCTTCGCAAGGTCAGCGCATAACAGCGAAGCGAGGTGCGGAATCTTCGACTCGATGTATTCCTTGTTGGCCCCGTAAATACGCGCGTACTCAACGTTGCGGTCGAAGATATGCAGGTCGTAGCCCTTGCCGATCAACATCTCGGCCAACTCCACCAGCGGGCTTTCGCGCAGGTCATCGGTGCCCGCCTTAAAGCTCAGGCCGAGTAGCGCGACACGCCGCTTGCCATAACTGCTGATAATGTCGAAGGCTCTCTGTACCTGCACCGCATTGCTGCGCATGATCGAGGCGAGCAGCGGGTGCTCGACGTCCATTTGCCCGGCGCGATAGTTCAGCGCACGCACATCCTTGGGCAGGCAGGAACCGCCGAACGCGAAGCCGGGGCGCATGTAATAACGCGACAGGTTGAGTTTGGTGTCCTGGCAGATCACGTCCATCACATCGCGACCGTCGACGCCGGCGGCCTTTGCGATATTGCCGATCTCATTGGCGAAGGTCACTTTGGTCGCGTGCCAGACGTTGCAGGTGTACTTGATCATCTCCGCCACTTCGATGCTCCTGCGCAGGAGCGGCGCGTCCAGCTCTTGATAGAGCGCGGCGAGCATGTCACCGCTGCGCTGGTCGAGTTCACCGATCACCGTCATGGGCGGACAGTTATAATCCTTGATCGCGGTACTTTCGCGCAGGAACTCCGGGTTGATCGCCACGCCGAAGTCGACCCCGGCCTTCTTGCCGGAACAGTCTTCAAGTATCGGGATCACCACGTTCTTCACGGTGCCCGGCAGCACCGTGCTACGCACCACGACCGTATGCCAACTGTCCTTGTCGTGCAGGGCTTCGCCGATCTCGCGGCAGACCGACTCTATGTAGACCAAATCCAGATCGCCATTCTTCTTGCTGGGCGTACCGACGGCGATGAACGACATATCCGTGCCCATCACTGCGGCCTTCACATCACCGCCACCCCGCAGCCGCCCAAAATTTACCCCTTGCTCGAGCAGCGTCTCCAGGCCCGGCTCAACGATGGGCGACTTACCCTGGTTGATCAGGTCGACCTTGACTTGCGAGACATCCACCCCGATTACGTCATGTCCGCGAGCACAGAGACAGCCCGCACATACAGCGCCCACGTACCCCAAACCAAAAATGCTGATACGCATCGGTGAATACCCCCGTTACCCTGATTCAGGAAGGCCATCGGCATGCCACGCAGACCGACAGTCGCTCTACCGCGCCAACTAGCCGGCAGTTAGGTACAACTTGATTCTTGACCACACTCGAAGAACTTGAGTGTAGACAAACATCACTTTGACACTGTCATTTTTTAAAAATATTTCGAACACTTCGCGCCGACAACATGTGCAGTGAGATCAGCAAAGCGAGTGCCAAAATCGACAACACGTTAACGTTTAGAAAAATCACTACTAAAATCAGCCAGATATAAAAGTTATCGAGACTGGCAACTTGAACAAAAAATATATCCACGCACCAAAAATAAGCAGGCGCTTACGGTACTTGCTGCACAGACATGCCTAAAACCCTGACACGGTGCAACGCCAACGCTACAACATTGTAAGCGCAGCCATTAAATTCATCGCAGAGTGTAAAGCGAATGAAACATGTCAATTTTTTATTAACTATTTATTGGCGCCGGCACTACACGCAACAGTTAATACCTTTAAAAACGGACGTCAGAGGTGCGGGCCTTATTAGTCCATCCAAGTACTTGATAGTCGTTCAAAGTATCGAGTGCATGTTCAATGGGAGTTTTGCTGAGGGACTGTAGCGCTTGGCCTGCTGCGCTGCCTGGATCAATTGCAAGTTGCGGTTGCGTAACTCGACGTCACGACCAACCCGCATGTTCGAGCGCACCGCCAACGTTTCAGCCTGCTGGTATTGCCCCTGCTGAAGACGCAACACTCCGAGGTAATGCAGCGTAGCGGGATTGTTCGGCTGGATAGGCAGGGCACGCTCCAGCGTGGCAGCGGCTGGGTCCAACTGGCCATCTTCATACTGCCGCGAGGCGGTTTCGATTAGGGTGGTTGAAGCGCTGTTACTTTGCGAGGGCGCTCTGCGCTCGGCAGCAACCGAGCAAAGCGACGCGACGGCGCAGAACGCCAGGATGAGACCCGGCAGAAAATTCTTGGTTGGCATCAGGGGGCGGACTCGGCTGATCTCGGACGGCACTGCCGTAAAACAGGCCACCAGCGCTGCTCGGCATCTCCGATACAGGGCCCCTATTGACCAAATTCACGCTGCAACGGCCACTGCGGATGGCGTGGAATCCGCAGACCACCACAACCAGTCTCATTTTTTACCACCCCATCATTTAAGCGTGATCCGTTGACGTGTAGGGTCGAGTCCAATGCTGAACGGTCGTCTCCCATCACTTGCCCTTCCCTGGGGCGCCGAGCAGGCTTACCTGCGCGGCGAGCGGTCCACTTAGATTGAGCAAGTGCCGAATTTCAGGCAAAAAAAATCCCAGGCAGCTGATGGAAGCCTGGGACTCAAAATGCATAAACCGTGGTGGTGAACGCGGGGCGAATATTACTTAATACTTCTGCCTGTAACAAGATACTTTGATTCACTATCGAGTTACTAAAACGTCTAACCCATTAAATACCCACACAATTTTAACGGATGAGCGTCGACAAGGCCTAATTTAGAGGTACCAGCGATACTCCCGCGCACTGATGTCCTGCAGGAATGCCAAATGGTCCTGGCGCTTGTTTTCGCAGTAGACATCCACAAATTCCGACCCCAAACCTTCGCGCAACTGCGCATTGTTTTGCATCGAACGCACGGCCTCCAGCATCTCCAGCGGGAAGTCGATACCGCTGCCACGATCTTCGTTGAGGGATGCAATCGGTTCACGACCGATTTCCAGCCCTTGCTCCAGCCCTACCAGAATCGCCGCCAACACGAGATAAGGGTTGGCATCCGCGCCCGCCAGGCGATGTTCGATGCGCAGATTTTTAGCGTCCGACTCAGGCACCCGCAGGCAGGCGTCACGATCTTCAAACCCCCAACTGGCGCGCGTCGCGACGTTCACTGTGCCGCTCAAGCGACGCATTGCGTTGTGATTTGGTGCAAAGATCGGCATGCAATGCGGCAACACTTCAAGGCAGCCGGCCACCGCATGGCGCAGCGCCTGCTGATCGTTAGCCGCCAACAGGTTATTCCCCGACTTGTCGTAAAGGCTCACATGCACATGCATGCCGCTACCGGGGTGCTGCAAGTAGGGTTTGGCCATGAAGCTGGCGCGGTGGTTGTGCTTGAGGGCCACCCCCCGTGTGCTGCGGCAAAACAGGGCCGCCCAGTCGGCCGCGCGCAGGCCGTCGTCAAGGTGACCAAAATTGATCTCGAACTGGCCTGGGCCCAGCTCTGCAGTGATCACCGTTGCGTCGATGCCTTGCGCCCGCGCGGTCTCGACCATTTCATCGAGTACCGGTGAAAATCTCGACAGCCGTTCGATGTGCATATTCGGCTGATCATCGGCATCGTCCGTCATCTGATCGCGAGGGAACTGTGGCAAGCCGTCACGCAGCTGGCGATCGAACAGATAGAACTCCAACTCGAACGCGACCACGGGAAAAATCCCTTTTCGGCCAAGGCGCTCGAGCACCTGCGCCAACACTTCTCGCGGCTCGAAGACGATAGGTTTTTCAGTACCGCTTGAGGTAATCAGCATCTGCCCCAGCGGTTGTTTTTCCCAGCTCACTGGCTTGAGCGTACCGGGCACCAGTCGGCGGGGAGCATCCGGATCACCGTCGTTAAAACAGTAGTCGCCGATTTTGAACAGACCGCCCTGCGTGCCCAGCAACACACAGTTTTGCGGCAGCTTGAGCACGCTGCCGGCGGCGACCTTCTCGAGCATTTCTATCGGGTAGCGCTTACCGTAAAAATGCCCGGGAATATCCAGGGAAATCAGGTCAACGTAACGTACCTGCGGGAAGCGCTGACGAAACGCGCGAACCTCAGCAACCAGATCAGAGCAGACAGCATCCATCGTTAGTGTTCCTTGTTGTTTTTATCAGGTGTAAACCCAAAGCACTCGGGTGAGCTGATCCGTGAGGTTGCCGTAGCGACAATGCGTGTGACTGGCCAGTTGAAAACTGTCGCCGGTACGTAATGTCACCGGTTGATCGTCATCCAGCCACAGCGTCAACTCCCCCTCGAGGACATAGCCACCCTGCTCCGAACTGTCATTCATGTGCCGATCACCACTGCTGGCGCCGGGCATCAGTTGGCTTTCAAGCATTGAAAAGGACGCCCTCATCTTCGGGGAGACGAGGATGTCGGTAATCCCGTCGGCGTAATACAGCGTGCGTCGCTCATCCGGTCGGGTCACCCAAGGCAATGCCATGGGTTTGGGCAAGCTGTAGAAATAAGTGGTCGGCACGCCAAGGGTTTCGCTGATGGCGGTCAAGTCCGCCACCGTGGGACGTGACAGCCCCCGCTCGACTTGCGAGAGAAAGCCGACCGAACGACCGATTTTGTCTGCCAGGTCTTTCAGCGTGTATTTTTTGTGCTTGCGCAGGTCCTGGATCAGGATCGCCAGCGCCGATATTTCTTCTTGCATGTCCATCTAAAGGCTTCCAGAAATTGATGCTTCAAAGACTGTCGCGCAGCCGATACCAGGCCTTGCCGATGGCTTCCAGCGGTGCTGCCAAATACTTACCACCGGGAAAACTGCCGTTGATCAAACCCTGGTACAACGCCAACTCATCCGGCTGGCCAAGTATCGCGTCGGACACGGCGCGGGCCCCGGCCAATGTCGGCAGCACGCCGTGGCCTGAGTAACCCTGCAGCCAGTAGAGATCGCCACGTCGACCGATGTCTGGCGTGCGCTTGAGGGTGAGGTCGATGTGCCCTCCCCAGGCAAAATCCAGCTCGACGTCCTTTAGCTGGGGAAATACGCGCTCCAGATAAGGCCGCGTCGCGGCCGCGATGTCCTTCGGCATGCCACCCAGATAGGTGCATCCACCGCCGAACAGCAGGCGGTTGTCCGGCGTACGACGAAAATAATCGAGGACAAACTGATTGTCGGTGACGCACACATTGCTCGGTAGCAATGCGGTTGCCTGTTCCTCTGAAAGTGCCGCGGTGGCCACCTGATAGGTGCCGACCGGTAACACACAACTCGACAGTTTCGGATCAAGCCGATCCAGATAGGCGTTGCACGCCAGCACCAACACGTCCGCCTGAATGCGACCGCGCTCAGTGGTGACCACGTAACGATCGCCTTCTTCGCGATAACTCAGCGCCTTGCTGTGTTCATGAATGCATCCACCGGCACGTTCAATCGCGGCAGCCAGCCCGAGCGCCAGTTTCAGCGGATTCAAATGCCCGCCTTCAGGATCAAACAGGCCCGCCTGGTAGCGCTCACTGGCGACCCATTCCGGCAACGCCTCGCGCTCAATGAACTGCAAACCATCGTGACCCCACTTGTGGCTGGCCTCGTGTTGCCATTCTGTCAGCAGACTCACCCGTCGCGGCATCACCGATGTCCAGAGGTGGCCGGGCCGATAGTCGCAATCGAAATCATGGCGTGCAGGCAACGCTCGCAACTCTCGTGCAGCCCAGCGCATGCCGTCCCATAACCGGCGCGCGCGCTCATAACCCAGCGCCGCCTCCAATGGCGGCATGTCACACGACCAACCGAGAATGGCCTGACCACCATTGCGGCCCGAGGCTGCCCAAGCCACCCGACTGGCTTCCAGCAACGTCACGCGTTTGCCAGCCAGGGCCAGACGCAACGCCGTATGCAATCCACTGAAGCCAGCCCCGATGATCAACACCTCGGTGTCCTGCTCGCCCTGCAAAGGGGCTCGATCCAACAGACGATCCGCACAGGAGTGAGCGTAATAGCTGGCGACGTGCTGGGCAGATTGCTGAAACATGCGGGCCTCGTGAACTTCTATACTTATAATTTCATGAAAAAGTACACGTTAAATTTCACGACCGCAACCGTTCAAGGCGCAAAAAAAATCCCGCGCAAGAGAACCCGGGCGGGATTTTTTTCAAGCCGACAGCGTTATCGACGCAACGCTGCCGACGCTTCAGGCAACAGGAATCATCGGATCCGCTGAAGCCAGCGCAGTGACACGGTCAGCCGCAGGTGGGTAAATCCACGTCGTGTTGATCTGGGTTTTCAGCGCCTTGGCTTCCGCCTTGATCAACTTCACCTGACGGTCCCAACCCTCGGTGTAGACCGCTCCCCAGGCGCCTAGATCCAGACAGGTCACGTATTTAGGCTGGCTATACGGAGTCGGATCCACACCCAGGATCTGTGCGGCAACGTTGTTGCCGGCATGACGACCCAGCGAGATGGCGTGCTGACAGGTCATCAACGCGAAGTTACCGATGTCATCGCTGGCGGCGCAGGCGACGTCGCCGGTGGCGAAAATGTCTTCCTGACCAATGACTTTCAGGTGCGCGTCGACGTGCAGACGACCGAGGTGATCGCGTTCGGCCGGAATCTGCTCGGTCAGCGAGCTGGCGCGCACACCGGTGGTCCAAATCACGGTTTTGGCATCGATGCGCTGACCATCGGCCAGGGTCACGCCGCTATCGTCGACGGCGACCACCGACGATTTCAAGCGCCATTTCACGCCGGTTTCAATACTGGCTTCAGCGATCGACTTGGCAATCTCGTCACCCATGGACCCGCCAACTTTCTCGCCACGATCAACGATGATCACTTCGATGCCGGCACGATCACCCAGGATGGCACGCAGACGCCCAGGCATTTCAGTCGCCGTTTCAATCCCGGTGAAGCCACCCCCGGCAACTACTACGGTGTTGCGGGCTTTGCTTTCTGGCAGGTTTACCAGGGATTTGAGGTGATTTTCCAGGCGTACGGCCTGTTCGATCTGGTCGACGTCGAAGGCGTGTTCCACCACACCTGGAGTGTTCGGCAGTGCCAGACGGCTGCCGGTCGCCAGAACGAGTTTGTCGTAGCTGCACACTTGCTGATTGCCCGATGCATCGACGTAACCGACGCGTTTTTGCGCGACGTCGATGCTCTCTGCAGCGCCCTTGATGAACTTCACGCCGACCGCATCAAACAGTTCGCCAATCGGCGCGGCCAGTTGGTGCGCATTCGGCTCGTAGAAGCGCGGACGTACACGCAACTCGGCCTGAGGGGCCAGAACAGTCACTTCAACGTCGTTGTGACCATGAATGTCGAACAGGCGCGTGGCGCTCAAAGCCGTCCACATGCCACCGAAACCTGCGCCGATAACCAAGATGTGCTGTTTCATTTTTAACTCCGGGGGAGAAGACCAAGTGATGAATTCGTTAAAGGTCACGCTCTTCGGTAGCGGCTGCCGACCTGATAACTACGACTATATTGATCCCAGTTTCTTAGCACAAACGAAATTACTGATGGTTACCATCGAAAAGTTTGATTTGTCCTCAGGAGGAGCAATAAATCGTCCAACCAGCGTATGAAGTTTGAGCAGACGCAGTGAATACGGGATCGATTCATTGCTCAGCTCACTTTCCACTGCTAACATTTACGACTACTTTAGTCGGAGATCGATATGTCTCTTTACAGCGCGGGCGTTGAGTACGGCATTCATTGCCTGATTTTTTTGGTGGGAAATTGCGGTGACACCCGTGAGGCGAGCGTGCGCGACCTTGCTGAACTGCAAGGCGTCCCTCAGGACTATCTGGCAAAAATCTTCACCAAACTGGCCAAGGCAAAACTGGTGGTCGCCACTGAAGGCGTGCGCGGGGGGTTCAAGCTGGCCCGGCCTTCTGACGAAATCAGCCTTCTGGATATCGTCAATGCCATCGACGGCCAGAAGCTCATCTTCGATTGCCGAGAGATTCGGGGGCGTTGCGCCTTGTTCGAAGGTTCCGCGCCGGCGTGGGCGGTGGCTGATCACTGCTCAGTCCATGCCGCCATGATGATCGCGCAGAAACGTATGGAAGACGCCCTCGCCCAGCAGACCATTCTTGATCTCGCCAGGAAGGTCGGACGAAAAGCGCCGGCGCAATTCAATGCTCAGGTGGACGACTGGATGAACGAACGTCGGGAAAAGAAAACCAGTGCGAGCACTCAGGCAATCGACGACATCATCCAGGTGACCGATATCACCGGCTAAACCTTACAGGCAATCACGCACTGTCTTGCGCAGCGCCCCTGATTTCGCCCACGGCGGCCCCTGATAAAGCGATACGTGACTGCCCTCCTTCGATTTCACGATATCCACGATCTCGTCGACCGTGATGATGCTCGGCGCCGTGAGCCGGTAGCCGTTGGAAATCGCCGATTGGGTTGTATTGGGTATTTCCTGCTGCCACGCCGGCAGAACGCACGCGGCATAGTCTTTTGGCGCCTTGTTGCTGTACTTGCTGACATTGGGCTCACCCGGCACCAAGGACGCGGGCAACGAACAGCCCGCCAGCAACGCCAACCCTGCTCCCCCAATCAACTTGCGCATGACGCTTCCTTATCCCGAAAAAGAGGAATGTAGCGCGTCGCTGCCCAGACATCCATCCGCTGAACTGCACTCAGCGAGGCGCGTTGTTATCGCCCGGACCCGGGTATGACCTCTCGTTGAGATAGGTCATCCATCTTTCGTACGCTTCATGCTGCCATTGAGTGACCCGCTCCCATTCCGGGCCGCTGAGCTGATGTGCGGAAATCAGCTTCATCATCTCCGTGGTAGCCGCGTCCAGGTCAACGATCAGCTCATGGGCATGAGATCGAAAGTCATCGGTGGTCGTCATTGGAAGTTGCCTCGCCCTCGCGAAAGTTCACTACCTCACTACGACATCAGATCTGCTCGTTCGCGTTCATTTTCCCGACAAAAGGCAACGCCAACGGCCCTGACGAACAAAACGCCATGAAGTGGGAAATGGGGCTAAAATTTCGTAGCAGAGATTCTCAGGAGGTCATCATGTGGCTCAACGAATCTGAAAACGAACTTCGGCGTGACCTGCAAGGCGTTGCGTCGGACTTGAGATGGTCAGCGGTAGAGCTATTGCGCATCGCAGAGCAGCTACGCCAGCTCGGCAATGATGTGGATGCGCAAGCAGCCCAAAAGCTGTGCGAGTTGTTTCAGGGAGATGAAGAACGACTGAAGGGTTATGCCGAGGAAGTGAAAGCCAAGTTCATCACTCGAACGAAATCTCATTAGCAGGAGCGCTGCCATGAGCAAGCCGATAGGCGCGCTGGTCGTCGTACTGGCAGCGTCGAGTGGCTGCAGCACTGAGTCGCGCATCTATCGGGATCGGCCGTTGGTCGCAAAGGTGGAGACCGGCATGAGCAAGGATCAAGTCCAGCAGATCGGCGGCCAGCCTTTATCGATAACGGATCGCACGGCTGAGCCAGGCACGTGCTTTGACTACAAAAAGCCCGAGAGCCTTCCCGCAGCTCCGGTGGTGGCGGTTATTAGCCCCAGACCTTAACGCCATGCGAAAAAGCCCCGGCGAACCGGGGCTGCAGGCGCACTATCAATCTGACTTCTGGCTGCGTGCAGGCCGGCTTGATCTGGCCTTGTAGCCGGGAAGAGAGGCCGCAAAGGCCAGTGCTTCCTCTCTGCTGCCAAAGGCTCCAAGCCGGTCACCTTTGGTGCACACCCGCCACGGGCCATTGTTCACGCTGAGTACGTCATAACCGTTCATGTGCATTTTGGTCAGCATCGGAACGCTCATAGTCACCTCCATCTCGGCAGTGATGATCCTGGATTCACCTGAATACCTTACACCCGACCTTCATTGAAGTGCCGACCAGACGTCGCGCCGGATGGTGTCCGTAGGGTTGATTGCGTGTCAACCCTGGTCGCCGCCACCGACCGGCATGATCATGCCGGTGATATAGGACGCTTCGTCGCTGGCCAGAAACAGAATAGCGCTCGCCTGTTCATCCAGCGTGCCGTAGCGCTTCATCAAACTGCTGTCGAGCGTCTGGTCGACAATCTGCTGATACCAGACCTTCTCTTGCGCGCTCTGTTCAGCGCTGTTGCGCGGAATGACCCGCGGCGGCGCTTCGGTACCACCAGGCGCAGTGGCATTGACCCGAATCCCACGACCGGCGGTTTCGAAGGCCAGGCAAGCAGTCAGCGCGTTGCCCCCCCCTTCGCCGCACCGTACGGCACGCGATTGACACTGCGAGTAGCGATGGACGAAACGTTGACGATGGCGCCGCTGCCCTGTTCAAGCATGAACGGCAGCGCGGCATGACAGCACCACAGCGTCGGGAACAGCGAGCGGCGAACTTCAGCCTCGATCTGCGCCGCGTCGTAGTGCTCGAAGGGCTTGGCCCAGATCGTCCCGCCGACATTATTGATCAGAATGTCGAGACGATCGAAACGCTCGATAGTGGTTTGCATTACGCGGCTGCATTCGCTGTATTGCTCAAGATCAGCGGTCAGCGCCAGCACTTGGCTGCTCTGCCCCAATTGCTTTTGTACGTCGAACACCCGCTCGGAGCGGTCGACCAGAATCAACCGAGCACCTTCTGCCGCCATGCGTTCAGCAACACGCCGACCGATGCCTTGGGCGGCGCCGGTAATCAGCGCGACTTTTTCGTGAAATCTGTTCATGTCTCTCTCCCACAACAGCGCGGCTCAGGCCGCGCTGGCGGCAAATTTCTCGTAGTAAAAGTTTGTCGGCGCGATGCCTTTCTCACGGATGAACTGGCTAACCGCTTCGACCATCGGCGGCGGGCCGCACAGGTAGACATCGACGTCACCTTCGTTCAAATGCTGCGGCTCGATGTGTTGGGTCACGTAGCCCTTGAGCGGGTGCTGACTGTCTGGGTTGGCCACGCACGCACTGAAGCTGAAGTTCGGGATTCGTGCGGCAAAGGCTTCGAGTCGATCGAGTTCCACCAGGTCGAAATCGTTGGTCACGCCGTAGATCAAATGCAGCGGATGTTCACTGCCCTGCTCGGCGATTTTTTCCAGCATCGCCGTGATCGGTGCCAGCCCCGTACCACCGGCCAGCAGCAACAACGGACGATGGATATCGCGCAGATAGAAACTGCCCAACGGCCCAGCCAGGCTCATGCTGTCACCCGCCTTGGCCATGTGGGTAAGGAAGCTGCTCATCAAGCCGCCGGGCACGTTGCGGATCAGGAAACTGACCTCGCCGTCACGCTGCAACGAGCTGAACGAATAAGCGCGGGTCTGCTCGCTGCCGGGAATCCCGAGGTTCACGTATTGCCCCGGCAGGAACGCCAGTTTGCTCAGCGCCTCGCCCTTGATCGACAGCGCGATGGTGCTGTCGGACAACTGGCGCACGGCGCTGATGGTGGCGTCATAGCTGGCTTGACGGGTACGGCAAACCTGCGAGGAGGTCGGCACGCGAATCACGCAATCGCTCTGGGCGCGCATCTGGCAGGTCAGGACGAAACCTTGCTCGGCTTCTTCCGGGCTGAGGGCGTCTTCGATGTACTCCTCGCCCAAATCATATCGGCCGGCCTCGGCGAAGCATTTGCAGGTACCGCAGGCGCCATCGCGGCAATCCAGCGGAATATTAATGCCCTGGCGGTACGCGGCATCGGCCACGGTTTCGCCGGCGTTGGCGTCGATGAATCGGGTGACGCCGTCTTCGAAATTGAATGCAATGGAATGCGTCATGACCGCTGCCTCAGAGGTGGTAGACATCGATGACCTGGCGAACGTAATCGTTCTTCAGGATCACTTTCTTGGCCTTGATCAGCGGGTTCTCACCGCGCACATCGAGGGTGTAGAAACTGCTGCCGAAATAGCTGTCGACGGTCTTGTAGCGAAAGCTCAGGGTGTGCCAGTTGAAGCGCACCTTGCACAGTCCGTCGGCCTGTTCGAGCAGTTCGATGTTGCTGATGTTGTGCGAGGTGCGGGTGTCCGGAATGCTTGCACTGGAGCGTTCGGTCTTGATGCGAAAGACGCGGTCTTCCAGACCGGTGCGGTTGCCGTACCAGATCAGCGAGATTTCCCGTTGTGGGTCTTCGGTCAGCTCGTCGTTGTCGTCCCAGGACGGCATCCAGAACGTCGCATCGGCGGCGTACAACTCCAGCCAGTCGTCCCATTGCCGGTCATCGAGGTAGCGCGCTTCGCGGTAGAGAAAATCGCGCACGGCGTCATAAGTGATGGTCATTGCACGGCCTCCACAGGAATCAGTTCGGACTGCTCGGCGGCCAAGGCCTTGAGCATGGTCTGCTGCCAATACTTGTGTTGCAGCACGAACAGGCCTTCGTCTTCGGTGCGCACGCCGCTGAGTAATGGATGCAGGTCGATTTCTTTGGCCGCCTCATCGGCGCCCTCAACCCAGTGTTCGGCGCCACGGGACATGTCGTTCCAGGCGGTCACGCTGCCCTGGTAACTGGTCTGGCAGGAACGAAACTCTTCCAGATCGTCCGGCGTGGCCATGCCGCTGACGTTGAAGAAGTCTTCGTACTGACGAATCCGGCTCGAACGTGCGGTGTCGCTTTCGCCTTTGGGGGCGATGCAGTAAATGGTGATTTCCGTGCGGTCGACCGAGATCGGCCGGGCGATACGGATCTGCGAACTGAATTGGTCCATGAGGTACACGTTCGGGTACAGGCACAGGTTGCGCGAGTTCTCGATCATCCAGTCGGCGCGAGCCTTGCCAAAATCCTGGGCCAATTCATCGCGACGCTCGTACAGCGGACGGTCTTCTGGATTGGCCCAACGGGTCCAGAGCAGCATGTGGCCCTTGTCGAACGAGTAGAAACCGCCGCCCTGCTTGGCCCAACTGCCGGCACTCATGGTCGGATTGCAATCGCCGGCCTCGCGCTGCTTGCGCTGGTTCTGGGTGGCCGCGTAGTTCCAGTGCACGGAGCTGACGTGATAGCCGTCGGCGCCGTTTTCGGCGGTGAGTTTCCAGTTGCCTTCGTAGATGTAGCTGGAAGAACCGCGCAGCACTTCCAGGCCATCAGCGGACTGGTCGACGATCATGTCGATGATCTTTGCCGACTCGCCCAGGTGTTCTACCAACGGCACAACATCAGCCTTCAGGCTGCCAAACAGGAAGCCACGATAGGATTCGAAACGCGCAACCTTGGTCAGGTCGTGGGAGCCTTCGCAGTTGAAGCTCGCCGGGTAGCCCGCTTCGGCCGGATCCTTGACCTTGAGCAGCTTGCCGGAGTTGTTGAAAGTCCAGCCGTGGAATGGGCAGGTGTACGAACTCTTGTTGCCGGACTTGTGCCGGCACAGCGTTGCGCCACGATGGCTGCAGGCGTTCAGGAACGCATTGAGCTCACCGTCTTTGTTGCGCGCAATGAAGATCGACTGGCGCCCCATGGTGGTGGTGTAGAAGTCGTTTTTGTTGGGGATCTGGCTTTCGTGGGCCAGGTACAGCCAGTTGCCTTCGAAGATGTGCTGCATCTCGAGATCGAACAGCCGCGGGTCGGTGAACATCTCGCGCTTGCAGCGATAGATGCCCTGTTCTTTGTCATCTTCGAGCAGGGAGTGAAGGTATTCGGGTCGCAGGGTCATGGCCGCCGCCTCCATTGTTTTTATTCAGGCAGGGCCATGCTAGGACGGGGGGATGTGGCGGACTATCCGATGGGTGCAGACCTGTATCCGTTTACTGCAAACGGCCCACTACCTGTAGCAGCTGCCGAGCCTGCGAGGCTGCGTTCGAGTGCGTAGCGCTCGCCAAGGATCAATGCGGTCTGCCAGAAATACCGTGCGAGCCATTTTGCGAGCGCTTCGCACTCGAACGCAGCCTCGCAGGCTCGGCAGCTGCTACAGGTGATTTGCGGTGTTTCAGTGCCGGCGTTTGAGGGTGTCGGACGGTAATTCGCCGAACTGTTTGCGGTAGCTGTCGGAGAACCGGCCCAGGTGCAGGAAGCCGTAATCCATCGCCACTTCCGTGACGTTGCGCACGTTGCAGGTCGGGTCGCTCAGGCAGGCGTTGATACGCTCAAGGCGTTTTTGTCGGATGTAGCTTTTCGGCGTGGTGCCGGCATTGCGTTCGAACAATCCATACAACGAGCGCAGGCTCATCCGCGCCTGGCGTGCCAGTTCTTCGCTGTCGATGTCCTGTTTGAGGTGGCCTGCGATGTAGTCCGCAATCACCTCGAACGTAGCCGTCTGTGAGCCGAGACTGATTCGGCTGACATTGGTCTTCATCAGGCTGAGCATCTTGCTGACGATGATCTGTGCGTAATGCTCCTGGACCTTGGGAATCTGCTCGGTGGCCTCGGCCTCCTGGCAAATCATCGCCAACAGACCGACAAAGCCTTCCAGGTCATCGAGCTGATAGCGGTTCTCCAGAAACCGCACGCCCTGCCCCGGATACCGCCAGCGCTGCTCATCGCACACGGACTCCAGCAACGGGGTGGGGATTTTGAGGATGAATTTTTTCGCAATCGTCGGAGTAGGTCAGGTCCACCGGATCGTCGGGATTGATCAGCAGCAATTCGCCGGGCGCGAAGTAGTGTTCCTGGCCGTGGCCGCGCCACAGGCAGTGGCCGCGCAGCAATACTTGCAGGTGATAGATGCTTTCCAGGGCACCGGAGGTGACCCGTACGCTGCCGCCATAGCTGATGCGGCACAGGTCGAGGCTGGCAAACTTGCGGTGATTGAGGCTGGCCAGCGGTCGCCCGGCCCGGGGCATCAGAATGCAATGGTTACCGACATGCTGATTGACGTAGCCCGACACCGCGTAAGGATCGGCGTGGTCGAATACGGTGCTGCGCTGACTCAACAGTTGCGCTTGCATCATCGGGTCACTCTCATTGTTGTTATCGGTTGCGTCGGGCCATACCAGGGCAATGATCGAAACGCAGAAGGCCACGAGATAAACGGTCGGTTTCTCGTGGCCCGGTTCCGCTGTTCGAAGATATCAGTCCTCGAGTGCGCGGACCCGTTCGTGACGTTGCTGCTCGTCGGGTTGCGCGGAGACCTGCAAGGTGAAATCGAAGTCGATTTCGGCAAAGCGACCGCTCACACCATGGGCCGCCGCACGCGCTTGATCGTCGCAGAAGGTGATTTTCGCGATCAGCTCATCCCGTGTGGCATAAGCGAAATCGTCGTGCAGGTATTGATCGCCGTCGAGGTTGATCTGGGTGGTCAGGTGACGATGATCTGGCGCGGAAATAAAGAAGTGAACGTGCGCCGGCCGTTGACCATGACGGCCCAGTTGATCCAGCAGTTGCTGGGTCGGACCGTCCGGCGGGCAGCCATAGCCCGACGGGACGATGCTGCGAAAGCGATAGCGGCCTTCGGCATCGGTGACGATACGACGACGCAGGTTGAATTCCGACTGGGTGGTATCAAAGTAGGAGTAAGTGCCGCCCGTGTTGGCGTGCCAGACATCCACCACCGCGCCGGCCAACGGTTCGCCGGCGGTGTTCTTGACCTGGCCCTGCATGAACAGCACCACACCTGGATCGACACCGTCATCCAGTCGCGCCTCACCCTCCGACAACGGCGCACCCGCCACATACAGCGGGCCCTCGATCGTCCGTGGCGTGCCGCCAGCCTTGCCGGCTTGCTCGTCTTCGGCGTCCATCAGCAGGTCGAGGTAATGTTCCAGGCCGAGCCCGGCCACCACCAACCCGGCCTCTTGACGCGCACCCAGCACGTTGAGGTAGTTGACGGCTTTCCAGAACTCTTCCGGGGTCACGGCCAGGTCTTCAATGATGTTCACCAAATCACGCAGGATGCGGTAAACCAGGGCCTTGACCCGCGGGTCCCCAGCCTCGTTGTGCAGGCCGCTGGCCTCCTCGAGAAACTTCTGGACACTGGCAGTGTGGGAAATCTTGACGTTCATTTTGGTGGGTTCCTCATCTTGTAATTATTAGCGTAGCGAACTGAACAGGCTGGATTCAGCGGTCATCCTCGCGAATGGAAGAAGGATGCCGGCACATCGCGTCGACCTTGATCGCCATGTACGGAAACAGCGGCAATTGCATCAGCAGGTCGTGCAGTTCCTGAACGCTGTCGACGTCGAAAACGCTGTAATTGGCATAGTGCCCGGCGATGCGCCACAGGTGACGCCACTTGCCTTGCTCTTGCAGGCGCTGGGCCAGGGCTTTCTCGTCGGTCTTCAGCTGCGTGGCCGTTTCCGGATTCATGTCGACTGGCAGATCCACGGTCATTTTTACGTGGAATAGCATGATGCTCTCCTCAGGCTTGATGAACGGAAGTGGATGGCTTGTCGCGACGGAAAAACGCCAGGCGCTCTTCATCCAGGCTCAAACCCAGGCCCGGTGTTTTCGGAACGTGCAGCTCAAAATCGCGATAGACCAGCGGCTCGCTGAGAATGTCTTCAGTCAGCAGCAATGGGCCGAACAGCTCGGTGTCCCACGCCAATTTATTCAGCGTAATAAAGGCATGGGCCGAGGCCAGTGTGCCGATTCCACCTTCAAGCATGGTGCCGCCATACAGGCCAATACCGGCGGCTTCGGCGATGGCAGCGGTTCGCAGCACGGCGCGCGGGCCGCCGTTCTTGGCGATTTTCAGGGCGAACACCGAGGCCGCGCCTTCCCGCGCCAGGTTGAAGGCATCTTCCGCGCATTCGATGGATTCATCGGCCATGATCGGCGCCGGGCTCATCGCGTTCAGGCGCGCCATGCCGGCGCGGTTGTTGCGCGAGATCGGCTGTTCGATCAGGTCGATGCCGTTGGTTCCCAGGATCCGGCAGGCGCGCAGTGCGACCGCTTCATCCCAGGCCTGATTGACATCCACCCGAACGCTGGCGCGATCGCCCAGGGCTTTTTTGATCGCGATGACATGGGCCAGGTCGCGGTTGACCTCACCCGCACCAATTTTCAGTTTGAAGATCCGATGGCGGCGCAGGTCGAGCATTTTTTCCGCTTCGGCGATGTCCTTGTCGGTGTCGCCACTGGCCAGGGTCCACGCCACCGGCAAGGCATCGCGAACGCGGCCGCCCAGCAGCTCGCTGACCGGCAACCCAAGGCGTTTGCCCTGAGCGTCGAGCAAGGCGGTTTCGATACCTGATTTAGCGAAGGTGTTGCCACGGATGCTGCGCTCAAGGCGCAACATCGCGGCATTCACATTGGCGCTGTCCTGGCCAAACAGCAGCGGCGCAAAGTGTCTGTCGATGTTGGTCTTGATGCTGTCAGGGCTTTCGTTGCCATAAGCCAGTCCGCCGATAGTAGTGGACTCACCAATGCCCTCGATGCCATCGGCACAGCGCACACGAATGATCACCAGCGTTTGGTTCTGCATGGTGTGCATCGCCAGCTTGTGCGGGCGGATGGTCGGCAGATCGACGATGATCGTCTCGATCGATTCAATGGCTGTTGCAAGCATGTCGATACCCGTCAGGTTCTTAAAGTTCTGGAACCGATTCTGGTGCGTCTTTTTTCGTGAAGCCAATATAGAATTGGTCTGACTTGATACCTTTAAGGTATGCAACCGACTTGTGTCTGGAGGTTCCATGGAACTGCGTCACCTGCGTTATTTTCAGGTGTTGGCTCAAACCCTCAATTTCACCCGTGCCGCCGAGCTCCTGCACATTGCTCAACCACCCCTGAGCCGGCAGATGCAGCAACTGGAGGATGAACTCGGGGTGTTGTTGCTGGAACGCGGGCGACCGCTGAAGCTGACTGACGCCGGTCGGTTTTTTCATGAACACTCCACCGCGCTGCTCGAGCAACTGAGCAAGGTGTGCGACAACACGCGACGGATCGGTCTGGGAGAAAAGACCTGGCTGGGCATCGGCTTTGCACCGTCGACGCTTTACGGCGTGCTACCGGAACTGATTCGCCGTTTGCGCAGCGGCGAGCCCCTGGAACTTGAACTGGGGCTCTCGGAAATGACCACGTTGCAGCAAGTTCAGGCGCTCAAGGCCGGGCGTATCGATATCGGTTTCGGCCGGATCCGCATCGACGACCCGGCCATCATCCAGACGGTGTTGACCGAAGATCGGCTGGTCGCCGCCCTGCCCGCTGGTCACCCATTACTGGCCGGGCCGATCAGCCTTCGCGACCTGGCGAAAGAACCTTTTGTGCTGTACCCCGGCAACCCGCGCCCCAGCTACGCCGACCATGTGATCGCGTTGTTCGAATCCTATGGCGTGAGCATCCATGTGGCGCAATGGACCAACGAGCTGCAAACAGCCATCGGCCTGGTAGGCGCGGGAATTGGCGTCACGCTGGTGCCGGCCTCGGTGCAATTGCTGCACCGCGACGACATTGGTTTCACGCCGCTGCTGGAAGACAACGCGACCTCGCCGATTATTCTCAGCCGGCGCGTGGGCGACGTATCGCCGGGGTTGAATCATTGCTTGCAGATGATTGATGAGCTGCTGCCGCGGGACTAGCCGGCAAACGCCCGACGACCGGCGCGCATCTCGATGCGCAACTCGCCAATCAGATTGGAGATATCGCGAATGCTGGTCAGCCGTTCGGGTGATACACCGGTAATCAACAGATCAGTTCGCCCGGTGGCGGGTTCGTAGACCTTTATCCGTAACGTTGCGTCGGGATTCACCGTGCAAGCACAGGACAGCGGTTGAAAACCGGACTCAACAATGCGGCAAAGTTCAGGAACTGTAACCATGACTGGCGCCTCCGTGGCAGTTAATCGGATCCAACTTACTCAGCATAGATGCACATTTCCCATCCTGCGCCCGCCATTGATCAAAATAAGTGTTAGCTGTTTCTCACTTTGAAGCCTTTTCAGTGAGAATCCCCACCCCAGATCCAGCTCCAGAACCCCGGCAATTTAACCGGCTGTGAACTGTCGCGAACAGTACGCGCCATGGCGGCCCGTTGCAGCGCTGCCGTGTCGTCGTAAAACGGCTTTTCTGCGGTTTTCACACCGGTAGCCTGTGCGCTGTCGAGGAGGATTTGCAGGTACTCCCGCGTGTGCCGGGCGGTGTATCGATTGAGGTCGTGGAAGGTCACCACTACCGGAATCACCCCATCCACCACCGGTAACTCTCCAAGGGCGATGCGCTCGCGCACTTCGGACATGGAGCGCAGCATGTGGGCGCGCCGCCGGGGGCTGGCGTTGAAACCCCAGATCTTGCCGTCATTGGCGCTTAAATCGGTCAGCAGCACATGCATCCCATGTTGCTGATAGGCCGCGAAGGTGCGTTTGTCGTAGCTCCAGAATGGCGGACGCACCAGCGTCGGCGGCGCGCCGGTGATCGCGGCGATGTCGGCGCTGCCGTGGGTGAGGGACTGCTCCAGTGCTTGCGGGTCCAGCGAGCGATGGTTGGTGTGCCCGGGCGTGGCCGTGTGAAAGCCCAGGATCTGACCTTCGGCCTGTTCGCGGTGCATGACCTGGCGCCCTGTTTCACTGCCGCCGGCTCGTGAGGCGCGGGTCTGCACGAAAAACACCGCTTTGAGGTTCGGCTGCACCGGGTTAGTGGCCAGACTGTCGAGCACCGTCATCGTCGGATTCCAGAAACTCGATGCGCTGGGACCGTCGTCAAAGGTCAGCAGAAAACGGATCGGTGGTTGCCCACTCAGACGCTGTTCGGTCTGCGGTGTCATTTCGATGGGAGAAGCGATGCACCCAACCAACCCTGTGGCGATGATGAGTGCAGAGAGAACCTTGAACAGCTGTTTCATGTTTTGCCTTGGCCGGACCGTTGAGCCCGCACATCTCTGCGGGCGTAGGTTCGATCAGGGTACACAGTGTTTGGTTCCAGTGCTGCCCGGCATCGTGGGTGACTGGGTAAACGCCTGCTGAAACGAGCTGTCGATAATCGGCGCCGTCGTCGGCGCAGCCGGCAGCGCTTTTACCTTGAACAGGAAGTCCGCGGTGCTTTGCAGATCCTTTGCTGCCTACGCATCCACCGGACCGACAGTCATGTGGGCCTGGCGCAACCAATGGCGCGAAACGTTCGGGTCAAGGTTGGCTTTCTTCGCCCAGAGATCGGCGTACTCGTCGGTGTGGTCGTCGACCCAGGCCCGGGCCTTTTTCAGGCGCACCAGAAAGTCGGCAAGGGCTTCGCGCTTGCTGTCGATCGAAGGCGTCGACGCGGCGATGGCGCTCACGCCGGGCATCAGGTTCTTGGCGGTGAGGATCGACTCGCGACCGCCAGTGCTGTTGCTCGACGAACCCTTCAGCGCGGCTGTTGGTGACCCACGACGTGGATGAAGCGCTGTACCTCAGTGATCGGGGCTGGTAATGGACAATCGCCCCAGCAGCATTCGTCAGGAGCTGGCGGCGCAACTGGTCCATCCCCGTAACCGCGCGTATCGAAGCGCAGCAATTGGGCATTACACACATTCGCTGGAACGAAGCGATCTGAATTAAATAATCGTCGAAAGAAAAGCCCCGTTTGATAGCGCGGGGCTTGTTGTATGTGCAAATCGGTCAAGGCTTCAGCGGACGCTCCTGGTCGCGATCTGACAGCTCTTTACCGTCGTCGGGGTGCTTCCAGTCCGGCGTCGAACGCCGCTGTCGCTTGAGCTCCTCTTCCGTGGGTTCATCCAGCTCTTCATCCGGGTTCGGACGCTTTGGATCATTTGCCATGCTCACCTCTCTTCCTGAAGGGATCTCCTTTAAGCGTAGAACAGTTTCGACGGGAACGATTTAGAGCCACCAGCGCAGCAAAAAGAAAAACCCCATGCTCAACACCATGCTGAGCAAGGTATTGCGGGTGTACAGCACCAGCCCCACTGCCACCAGCGAACTGATCAGATACGGGTTGTCCCACTGTAAATTCAGCTGCTTGTCCGGCATGAACACGATCGGCCCGCAGATCGCGGTCAGCATGCCCGGTACCGCAAAACCCAGGAACTGTCGCGCATTACTGCTCAAGCGCACGGGCAGCCGAGGCTCCAGAAACACATAGCGGTTCAGGAAAACCAGTATCCCCATACCGACAATAACCGCCCAGACCATCATGTGCGTCCACCGTAGAATTTGTTGCAGATAAAGCCGGCGGTCATGCCCGCCAACCCTGACACCACCAGCGCCGAACCCCACTGCCAGTAGCTGAACAGCACCGAACACAACAGCGACACCGCCACGCACACCACGGTCGGCACGCTTCGCACCACCGGGGTGATCAAGGCGATAAAAGTCGCCGCGATGGAGAAGTCCAGCCCCAGATGTTCCAGCCCCGGAATGCTGCTGCCCAGCACGATGCCGGCCAGGGTAAAGAGGTTCCAGGCGATGTAAAACGTCAGGCCCACGCCAAGGGCGTACCAACGGTTGAACTGCTGTTTGTCATGCTGACTGGTCAGGGCGAACAGCTCGTCGGTGAGCAAAAAGCCCAACCCCACACGCCAGCGACCCGGCAACGGCGAAATCACCGGACGCATACTCATGCCGTACAGCAAATGCTGGGAGGTCAGCAACAACGTGGTCAACAGAATCGAAAAGATCCCGGCACCGCCCTTGAGCATGCCAATAGCCACAAGTTGCGCAGCCCCGGCAAACACGATGCTCGACAAACCCTGGCCTTGCAGGGGCGTGAGATTGGCCTCGATGGCCATGGAGCCGGCCAGCAGTCCCCAGGGCGCGGTCGCCAGGGACAACGGCATGATCGCCGCAGCGCCGCGAAGAAAGGCACTGCGCGGCATGAGTGAATTGGACATAACGCTCTTCAACCAGGGAAAGACCTCAGACTGTGCCAGCAGTTGCGGCCGATGGCTTGAACAATCTTGCGCACTGCTGCGAACTTGTGCCATTCATCGACTGCACGCTTGATTCGCCAAGCTCACCGCAAGGATGCGTGCTGCGGAGCCGCAAACAATCGATAGAGCACGAGCAACCCGCCCGAGTACCATGGAGCGATTCCCATAACGCGTCAGGGAGTCGACATGCTGTACCGAATCGCGGCCGACGGGCTGGTGCTGTTTCATCTGTTGTTCATTCTGTTCGTGCTGTTCGGCGGGCTGCTGGTGCTCAAATGGCGCCCCCTGATCTGGTGGCACCTGCCCGTGGCTGCGTGGGGCGTATCGGTGGAAGTCTTCCACCTGGCCTGCCCGCTGACCGAGTGGGAAAATCTCATGCGTCACGCGGCCGGGCAAACCGGCTATGGCGGCGGTTTCATCGAACATTACGTGTGGCCGGTCATTTACCCGGCGGGCCTGACGCCAGCGATTCAGCTGGGACTGGGCAGCGTGGTGCTGGCGATCAACGTGCTGGTCTATCTTCGGGTGATCAGGCTGTGGCAGCGCCCAACGGGCGCGTAGCTGCCGCCGCGGTCGGACAATCTTTTGATCTTTTCCGCTCAAGGATTCCCCTGTGACCGGTTTGTTTGAATTCAGTTGGCAATAACGCTCATGTTCCGGCCGCTGGCCTTGGCCACGTAAAGCGCCTTGTCGGCGGCACCCACCAAGTCATCTGGCTGGGCCTGGGACGTCGGATCGTAAGCGGCGACGCCGAGGCTGACCGTCACCGTGCCTTCAGCACCTGCACTGTGCTCGATGCCTGCCTGCTGAACCGCGCGCCGGATTTTTTCCGCCATCATAAACGCCCCCACGTAATCGGTCCCGGGCAGAACTACCGCAAACTCTTCGCCGCCATAGCGCGCAGCCAGGTCGCCGGGGCGCTTCATGTTGTCCCTGATGATCGTGCTGATGTTGCGCAAACACTCATCGCCGGCCACATGGCCGTAAAGATCATTAAAGCTCTTGAAGTGATCGACATCGATCATCAGCAGCGCAAGATGGGTCTGGTTGCGCCTGGCGCGGCCCATTTCAGCAAGGATGAAATGATCGAACTGACGCCGGTTGGAAAGCCCGGTCAGTGCATCCTCCAGGGCTAGCAACTCAAGACTGCGGTTGACCTCGATCAGCTTTTCCTGCGCATCCAGCAATACGCTCTGCACGTGATTCTGCTGCGTCATGAGGCGTATGAGGCGATAACCGAGTACACCCAGAAATCCCAGGAACAACGAGACGATCCCGGCACTCAGCAGTACCTCCTTACGCCAGGCTGCCAGGACTTCTTCTTTATTCAACGCTGCAAAGATGATCAGCGGATAACCGGCGACCCTGCGAAACCCGACCACACGCTCGACCCCATCCACATAGGACGGAACCGTTGCCGTGCCCGAATCGCCCTTGGGCAACAGTTGCGTAAACAGCAGCCCCTTGGCGACGCTGGTGCCGATTTCAGCTTCTTTGAACGGCCGGCGAACAACGATGGTGGCGTCATCGGCGATCAGGTTGATCACGCCGTTACCGCCCATGTCGATGCTGTTGTAGAGCGCAAGGAAGTGGCTGAGATAGAGGCTTGCCAGCGCCACGCCGGCAAAGCTGCCATCCGGATGATTGATCCGGCGGGAAACCGTCATGATCCATTCACCGCTCGAACGGCTCTTGATCGACGGGCCAATGTGGGGCCCTCGATCAGGATGATCACGATGGAAGATGAAGTATTCACGGTCGGCATTGTTCGCATCGGGCACGACGGCACCATTGGAATTGACAACCCAGCGACCTTTTTCGTCATACACGAACAAGCCATGGAGCTGGCCCAACTCGCTGCGCTGGGCCCTGAGCAATCGCTCCAGCCCGGGCATCCTGGCCTGGTCGAAACCGTCGTTTTCGAGGCGATCCACCAGGGTAAACAGCAGCGTATCGGCTTGCTTGATCGACGCCTGCGCCTGCGAGGCCAGGGTCTGCGCAAGGTTGGACATCGCCACTGCCTTGTCATGCAGATGGTACTGGCGCGAGTTCCAGGCTTCCCACATCACGATAGCCGTCATGGACAGGCACACCGCGACCAGCAGAAACACTGCAGAGCGAACCTTGAGCGTTACCCCGACCTGCTCGGCTATCAAGGGAATGCCGTGACGGGCTTGTTCAATTCGATCTTTAACGGACGGATGACCCATGACGCTCCTTGAATTCTGACCCCATGGCGAAACTTCCCGTTCGGCCTTTTTATGACCCCTGGCGGGTATGAGCCGCCTGGTGCAAGGCGACTATGCATCATCAAACACCCGATAGGGTGCGTAATGCCAGTCAGTTTAACCGCGATCCGTAGCAGCTGAAATGACTTAGCTGATTGGCATTAGACCTAACTGAGCGGTTTCTGCCCACACCAGAGGTCCTACCGAGGCACCTGCTTGACGGCCTCGATCCAGGCCGGATTCAATTGCGTTTGATCCGTCTCGATACCCAGCGCTTCCATCCGTGCCTTGTGCTGATCCATCTCTCGGGTCAATTGGCTGTGATCACTGGAGTTGCCGTCCAACTCGTGCATCTGGCTCAACCCCAGATGATAGAAACGCAGCAGCTTCATGGCGCTCGGATCCTCCTTCTCCACCGCCGCCGTCACCTGATGCATGACGTTGGTGATGCTCATCAAACTGCGCTTGAGCTGCCAGCCGTAAACTGCCGGGGCCATCCATTGCCGGGTCCAGAACGTGCCACGCATCAACGCTGCCATCAGCAGTACCGCCACAAACACGCCACCGACGTTAAATCGCAGATTGTCGCCGTCGGGCTCACCGAACAGCGCCACCGCCACGGTGGAGAGCACCATCGCCAGGGCCAGGAAAATCAGGGCTATGATCACTGTGCTGCGTCGCGTCTGGCTTCGATAGTGTTCGGGGTTCTGCGGCTGTATTTCGAACATCGCGACGGGTTTCCTTGAGGGCATGGGTAAAAAGACTGCGGGGCATTATCGCCTCTGCAGGGGATTTAGCTATGCTGAGGCTCCTTTTCAACTTTTCATCGTCAAACGGGGAAATGGCGATACAGCGCAGTTCGTGCCATCTTCTTTCATGGATACATACCATTCGGATGCCAGTTGCCTGTATGAATGGCATCGTTTTAAGGATCATTGAATGACCCAACGACAAGTAATCAACGCCTCGGTCAGCCCTAAAGGCAGCCTGGAAACCCTCTCTCAACGTGAAGTACAGCAACTGAGCGAAGCCGGATCCGGCAGCACTTACACCTTATTTCGCCAGTGCGCCCTGGCCATCCTCAATACCGGCGCCCATGTTGATAACGCCAAAACCATCCTCGAAGCCTACAAAGATTTCGAAATCCGCATTCACCAGCAGGACCGCGGCGTACGTCTCGAACTGCTGAACGCCCCGGCCGACGCCTTCGTCGATGGCGAAATGATCGCCAGCACCCGCGAAATGCTCTTCAGCGCCCTGCGCGACATCGTCTACACCGAAAACGAACTCGACGCCCAACGCATCGACCTGAGCACCTCCCAGGGCATCAGCGACTACGTGTTTCACCTGCTGCGCAATGCCCGCACCCTGCGCCCCGGCGTCGAGCCGAAGATCGTGGTGTGCTGGGGCGGCCACTCGATCAACACCGAAGAATACAAATACACCAAGAAAGTCGGCCACGAACTGGGCCTGCGCAGCCTCGACATCTGCACCGGTTGCGGTCCTGGCGTGATGAAAGGCCCGATGAAAGGCGCGACCATCGCCCACGCCAAGCAGCGTATCCACGGCGGCCGCTACCTCGGCTTGACCGAGCCAGGCATCATCGCCGCCGAAGCGCCAAACCCGATCGTCAACGAACTGGTGATCCTGCCGGACATCGAAAAACGTCTGGAAGCCTTCGTCCGCGTCGGCCATGGCATCATCATTTTCCCGGGCGGCGCCGGCACGGCCGAAGAGTTCCTGTACCTGCTCGGCATCCTGATGCACCCGGACAATGCAGGCGTGCCCTTCCCCGTGGTCCTCACCGGACCGAAACATGCCGCGCCGTATCTGGAGCAACTGGACGCGTTTGTCGGCGCCACGTTGGGTGAAGCGGCAAAACAACATTACGAGATCATCATCGACGACCCGGTTGAAGTCGCGCGTCAAATGACTCAAGGCCTCAAAGCGGTCAAACAGTTCCGCCGCGAGCGCAACGACGCATTCCATTTCAACTGGCTGCTGAAGATCGACGAAGGCTTCCAGCGCCCGTTCGATCCGACCCACGAAAACATGGCCAACCTGAAACTGAGCCGCAACCTGCCGGCCCACGAACTGGCCGCCAACCTGCGCCGTGCGTTCTCCGGCATCGTCGCCGGCAACGTCAAGGACAAGGGCATCCGCCTGATCGAAGAGCATGGGCCGTACCAGATCCGTGGCGATGCGGCGGTCATGCAACCGCTGGATCAACTGCTCAAAGCCTTCGTCGCCCAGCACCGAATGAAACTGCCCGGTGGCGCGGCGTATGTGCCGTGTTATCAGGTGGTTGCGTAGCTCGGCGAAAGATCATTCCCACGCTCCCGCGTGGGAACGATCAGCAAATTAATGCCTCAAGCTCGCGGCACTAATGCTAAGAGGTGATCCGCATCGATCACTGCCCTGGCAAAGGCCTGCGTATCTTCCTGCGGCAAGTTGTGGCCGATGCCGCCATTGATGAGTCGGTACTCATATTTGCCGGTGAAGCGCTTGGCATAATCCTCGGCAGCCGGATGCGGCGCCCCGTTGGCGTCTCCTTCCATCCTGATGGTCGGCACCGTAATGACCGGGGCCGACTTCAGCGTAAACATGTGAACCACATCCTCATCGTCGACGACGACCGGGAGATTCGCGAGCTGGTCGGCAATTACCTGAAAAAGAACGGGCTGCGCACCACTGTGGTCGCCGATGGCCGGCAGATGCGCAGTTCTCTGGAAACCAATCAGGTGGACCTGATCGTGCTGGACATCATGATGCCCGGCGATGACGGCCTGCTGCTGTGCCGCGAACTGCGTTCGGGCAAGCACAAAGCCACGCCGATCCTGATGCTCACCGCACGCAATGACGAAACCGATCGCATCCTCGGCCTGGAAATGGGCGCCGACGACTACCTGACCAAACCCTTCGCCGCCCGCGAGTTGCTGGCGCGGATCAACGCCGTATTGCGCCGTACGCGGATGCTGCCACCCAACCTGCTGATCACCGAAAGCGGCCGATTGCTGGGTTTCGGTCGCTGGCGCCTGGACACCACCGCCCGCCATTTACTCGACGAAGACGGTACGATGGTTGCCCTCAGTGGTGCCGAGTACCGTTTACTGCGCGTGTTCCTTGATCACCCGCGACGGGTGCTCAGCCGTGACCAGTTGCTCAATCTGACCCAAGGCCGCGACGCCGACCTGTTCGACCGCTCCATCGACTTGCTGGTCAGTCGTCTGCGCCAACGATTGATGGATGACTCGCGGGAATCCACTTACATCAAAACCGTGCGCAACGAAGGCTACGTGTTCTCCTACCCAGTGGAATTGCTCGGCGCAGAATCATGAAGCTTTCCCCAGCAGTACCTGAGGAGCGTTTTTCATAGGGTTTTGTGTCCCTCTGTATAAGCACCCGCGACAGTACAACTGCGCAGCGATGCGCAAGCTGCTGCACTTTGTTTACGGCGTGCTCAAGTCGGGTCAACCCTATGACCCGAAACTTGCGCTTGCCCGGTGAGGTTCAAGACGGTATCTACAGGGGCGGCGTTGTTGCCAGTCGCGCTGCGAGGGCTTTTGCCTGGCTCGCCACGTCGGTCACTGCGGTGCTTTCCCACCACATGCCGCGTAGCGGTGGACCCATGGCAAACAGACGGCTAGCGACGTGTTCATCGGCGCCCAACACCGCGCCATCCGACGCCGCTGCAATCCCCAGCGCTAACGGCCCCGGCCGTACAAGTCCGCGCGCCAGCAGTTGTTGTGGCAGCGGTCGAGCCACTCGCCGCCAGTCATATTCGATGCCGCTGGAATTGATCAACGCCGCGCCGCTGACAACGGTGGTTTCTGATTCACCACGACGCCGAATGCGCAGGCTCACTGCTCCGTCCACTGAAGGCGCCAGCCCTTTGAACGACGCCGCTTGAATCCGCAACCGCCCTTCCTTGCGCAAGCGTTCCACCAACTCTGCACTCAATGGCGGCGAACGGTGGTGGTGACTTTCCCACCAGGGCCGCACATGCCGCACAAACTGCCGACGCTGCACGTCCGTCGCCTGATTCCACAAGCGGCCGATGTGCGCCCGCACGGTGTCGAGCGGCGCCTGCCAGTCGATGCCTTGAGCGATGGCGTCCCGGCAATGCCGACGCAGTTCGCGCATCAGTTGACGCGGCGTACGAATGCTCTGATCCTCGGCGAGAAAATCTGCCCAGGCCGGTGGCTGTCGACGCACGTGGGGCAGCAAGCCATGACGGGAAAACACGTCGATTGGCCCGCAATGCCCGGCCTGTTCCAGCGACACCACGGCATCGACCATGGTCAGGCCCGATCCGATGATCAGCACGGTCGACTGCGGATCGAGTTGTTGCATGGCGGCGACATCCCACGGATCAAGCGCAGCGCCGTTCAAGCCGCTGGACTCGGTCTGTGGCGTGCGCGCAGCGGGGAACATCCCGGTCGCCAACACCGCATAAACGCCCTGCAAGCGTTGCCCGTCACTCAACGTCAGCAGCACCGAATCGTCCCGGGTTTGCAGGTCAACCACCTCGGCCCGGACATGCTCGACGGTTGACTTGTTCACGGCGCCCACCGCTTGCGCTTCAGACAGGCGCTGCTGCACGTACAGACCGAACATCCCCCGGGGCGGGAACAATTCGCTGACCGGCACCTGTTGCTCGTCAGACTCCGGCCAGCCGCCGGCCGCGATGTACTCGGTCAGCCATTGGGTCAGGTCGTCGGCGTTGTCCGGGTCGACGCTCATCCGCGCCGCATTGCCGTTGAGCGTGTGACCCAACTCGACCGCGCTGTACGCCTCGCCCCGTCCCAGTTCGGCGCGGGGTTCGATCACCAGCACCTGGCGTTTGCCCGGCAGGCGTAGCAACTGCGCCGCCAGCATTGCGCCGCTGAGGCCACCGCCGACGATCAGGATGTCTGCGTGGCGGAGGCCGTCGGTCGCCTGGCCGCTTTGGATTTCACTCATGCCGTTCTCACTGATCAGTGTTTACCTAAATAGAAGGCGTGCAGATCGTCCACATTAATGTTTTGCAAGGCTATCAGGAAGTTTCAGATAAACCTGATGAAATAACTTTATTTTCAATAGGTTAAAGAAATATCCGAGAAAGACTCGCAGCTTCAAAACAGCAAAGTGTCTATCCAGTGTTGATCGGCCAACACTTAGATCACCACATTTCGCACAAACCGCGCCGCCACCGGCCCATCGTTGCGATAGCAATGCGGCTGACTGCTCGCAAACATGTAGAACTCGCCGGCGCCAATGTCCTGCGGCGTGTCGCCCAGCATCAACGTCAGGCAGCCTTCAAAGACGTAGATTTGTTCACTCCAGCCCTCGGCGTCCGGTTGCGACGGGTAAATTTCCCCCGGCTGCAGGCACCACTCCCATTGTTCAACCTCACGGGTGGCGGTGGCTTTGGACAATAAAACGGCTTTGCTGCCAGGAATCGTCCCGGCCCACGCCAGTTCGTTGATACGGCTTGGATCGCGGGCATCCGGCGCCTGGATCAGGTCGCTGAACGCCACGTCCAGCGCTTCGGCCACACGGTCGAGGGTGGTGAGGCTGACGTTCTTCTCGCCGGCCTCGATGGCCACCAGCATCCGACGGCTGACCCCGGACTTTTCGGCCAGCGCGGTTTGGCTCATGTCGGCGGCGTGGCGCAAGCGTCGAACGTTCTGACTGACGTGCTGGAGGACCGAAGCCCGCTGCGTGGAATCTTTGTGCACTATATTGCTCACTGGGTGGGATTGGGCAGTATACTGCGCAACATTCGGCGCATTGTGCGTCCCCCTCAGGTAGCGCGCAAGGTCATGACGTCGGTGAATTCCTCTCACACTTCCCCCCGCTTCTCGCGATTCAGCAAGGCCGAGTGCGTGCTGGTGCTGATCACCATGGTCTGGGGCGGCACCTTCTTGCTAGTGCAGCACGCGATGACCGTCAGCGGGCCGATGTTTTTCGTCGGCCTGCGTTTTGCCGCGGCGGCGCTCATTGTTGCGCTGTTCTCCTGGCGTCACCTGCGTGAACTGACGTTGTTCGAATTGAAGGCCGGGGCCTTTATCGGTGTGGCGATCATGCTCGGTTATGGTTTGCAGACCGTCGGGTTACAGAGCATTCCCAGCAGTCAGTCGGCGTTTATTACCGCGTTGTACGTACCCTTCGTGCCGTTGCTGCAATGGCTGGTGCTGGGTCGGCGTCCGGGGCTGATGCCGAGCATCGGGATCATGCTGGCGTTTACCGGGTTGATGTTGCTGTCGGGACCGGCCGGCGCTTCGTTCAATTTCAGCCCCGGTGAAATCGCCACGCTGATCAGCGCGGTGGCGATTGCGGCGGAGATCATTCTGATCAGCACCTATGCCGGCCAGGTCGATGTGCGACGGGTGACGGTGGTGCAATTGGCGGTCACTTCGGCGCTGGCATTTTTGATGGTGGTGCCGACTCAGGAAGTGATTCCCGACTTCTCGTGGCTGTTGTTGTGCAGCGCCCTGGGCCTGGGCGCGGCCAGTGCCGCGATTCAAGTGGCGATGAACTGGGCGCAAAAGAGCGTTTCGCCGACCCGGGCGACGTTGATCTATGCCGGTGAGCCAGTGTGGGCCGGGATTGTCGGGCGGATCGCCGGGGAGCGGTTGCCGGCCATTGCGCTGGTCGGCGCGGGGTTGATTGTGGCGGCGGTGATCGTCAGTGAGTTGAAGACCAAGGGTAAGGCTGTTGCGCCTGCAGATGAGTTGGAACGGGAGACACAAGGTTAAGCCGCAGTGATTGCGGCGCTTGATAGATAGCGCTCCCACCGTTGGAACGCGTTACCCCTGTGGGAGCGAGCCTGCTCGCGAAGGGGCCGGAACGGTTGAAACCGGTCCCTGGAAACAATGTGAATCAGGTTTTTTCTGTCTACCGTGTAGGATTCTGCGACAGCTTGGCGTTTTGCGATCCGGGAGCTGGCACGTATGATGCTTCACAAACTTCCGCAGATTAGAAGCCTATGTCCCTGATAGTTCTACTGCTTCTGCCTTTTATCGGCAGCTGTCTGGCAGCCTTGCTGCCGCACCACGCGCGTAATACCGAATCTCTGCTGGCTGGCCTGGTTGCCTTGATTGGGACCGTTCAGGTCGCCCTCTTGTACCCGCAAATCGCCCATGGCGGCGTGATCCGCGAAGAATTTTTCTGGTTGCCCAGCCTGGGCTTGAACTTCGTCCTGCGCATGGACGGGTTCGCCTGGCTGTTCTCGATGCTGGTGCTGGGCATCGGCACGCTGGTTTCATTGTACGCCCGCTACTACATGTCACCGGACGATCCAGTACCGCGGTTCTTTGCGTTTTTCCTGGCGTTCATGGGCGCCATGCTCGGGCTGGTGATCTCCGGCAACCTGATTCAGGTCGTGTTTTTCTGGGAGCTGACCAGCCTCTTCTCGTTCCTGCTGATCGGCTACTGGCACCACCGCGCTGATGCGCGACGCGGTGCTTATATGGCGCTGATGGTCACCGGCGCAGGCGGTTTGTGTCTGCTGGCGGGGGTCATGCTGCTCGGCCATGTGGTCGGCAGCTATGATCTGGACAAGGTCCTGGCCGCCGGCGATCTGATTCGCGCGCACGCCCTCTACCCTATTCTGCTCCCCCTGATCCTGATCGGCGCCCTGAGCAAAAGCGCACAATTCCCCTTCCACTTCTGGCTGCCCCACGCGATGGCGGCGCCAACACCGGTTTCGGCCTATCTGCACTCGGCGACCATGGTCAAGGCCGGAGTGTTTCTACTCGCACGACTGTGGCCGTCGCTGTCCGGCAGTGAAGAATGGTTCTACATTGTCAGCGGCGCCGGCGCCTGCACCCTGTTGCTTGGCGCGTACTGCGCAATGTTCCAGAATGACCTCAAGGGTCTGCTGGCCTACTCGACCATCAGTCACCTGGGCCTGATCACTCTACTGTTGGGCCTAAACAGTCCGCTGGCCGCCGTGGCCGCGGTGTTCCACATTCTCAACCACGCGACCTTCAAGGCCTCGCTGTTCATGGCCGCCGGGATCATCGACCACGAAAGCGGCACCCGAGACATCCGCAAGCTCAGCGGCCTGATCAAGCTGATCCCGTTCACCGCCACCCTGGCCATGGTCGCCAGCGCCTCGATGGCCGGTGTGCCGCTGCTCAATGGCTTCCTGTCGAAAGAGATGTTCTTCGCCGAAACGGTGTTCATCAACGCGACAGCGTGGATCGAGATGACCCTGCCGATCGTCGCGACCATCGCCGGGACTTTCAGCGTCGCCTACTCGCTGCGCTTTACCGTCGACGTGTTCTTCGGCCCGACCGCCACCGACCTGCCGCACACCCCGCACGAACCGCCACGCTGGATGCGCGCACCGGTGGAACTGCTGGTGTTCGTCTGCCTGGTCGTGGGGATTTTCCCGGCGCAGGTGGTCGGCCCGTTGCTGGCCGCTGCTGCCCTGCCGGTGGTGGGCGGAACCTTGCCTGAATACAGCCTGGCGATCTGGCACGGCTGGAGCGCACCGATGATCATGAGCCTGATCGCCATGTCCTGCGGCATCGTGCTTTATCTGCTGCTACGGAATCAACTCAAGCGCGGGCGTTTCAAGTACCCGCCGATCATTGGCCGGTTCAACGGCAAGCGCCTGTTCGAACGCTGCCTGGTAATCATGATGCGCCTGGCCCGTCGTCTCGAGCGGCGGATCAGCACCAAGCACCTGCAAACCCAATTGTTCCTGGTGGTACTGGCGGCGGTGCTGGCCGGGTTGATCCCGATGCTCCACAGCAGCCTGAGCTGGGGCGACCGGCCGAAGATTCCCGGCTCGATCGTGTTCGTGACCCTCTGGCTGCTGGCGATTGCCTGTGCCCTCGGCGCGGCGTGGCAGGCCAAGTATCACCGGCTCGCGGCCCTGACCATGGTCAGCGTCTGCGGCCTGATGACGTGCGTGACCTTCGTCTGGTTCTCGGCGCCCGATCTTGCGCTGACGCAACTGGCGGTCGAAGTGGTGACCACGGTGCTGATCCTCCTCGGTCTGCGCTGGTTGCCGCGCCGGATTGAAGAGGTGTCGCCGCTGCCGAGCACCCTGCGCAAGGCACGTATCCGTCGTATCCGCGACTTGCTGTTGTCGACCGTGGTCGGCGGCGGCATGGCGTTGCTGGCCTACGCGATGCTGACGCGCCAGACACCGAACCACATTTCTTCGTTCTACCTCAGCCGTGCCCTGCCCGAAGGCGGCGGCAGCAACGTGGTCAACGTGATGCTGGTGGACTTCCGCGGCTTCGACACCCTCGGTGAAATTACCGTGCTGGTGGCTGTGGCCCTGACCGTATTCGCCCTGCTCCGACGCTTCCGCCCGCCGAAAGAAAGCCTGCAATTGCCCGCCCAGCAACGTCTGCTGGCGCCCGACGTGGTCACCGATCTGGTCAACCCGCGGCAGGCCAGCGACACCGCACTCGGCTTCATGATGGTGCCCGCAGTGCTGGTGCGCCTGCTGTTGCCGATTGCGTTTGTGGTATCGGTCTACCTGTTCATGCGCGGCCACAATCAACCGGGCGGCGGCTTTGTCGCAGGGTTGGTGATGTCGGTGGCGTTCATCCTGCAATACATGGTCGCCGGCACCCAATGGGTCGAGGCGCAAATGAGCCTGCGGCCACTGCGCTGGATGGGCACCGGGTTGCTGTTCGCCACAGTCACCGGGCTTGGGGCGATGGCGGTTGGTTATCCGTTCCTGACCACCCATACCTGGCATCTGGACCTGCCGGTGTTGGGCGATATTCACATCGCCAGTGCGCTGTTCTTCGACATCGGCGTGTACGCCGTGGTGGTCGGTTCGACTCTGTTGATCCTCACCGCCCTCGCTCACCAATCGGTACGCGGTCACAAGACCGCTGCCCTGCCTAGATCCGTCGCCACCAAAGGAGCCGTCTGATGGAAGAAGTCATCGCAATCGCCATCGGCGTATTGGCGGCGTCCGGGGTCTGGCTGATCCTGCGGCCACGGACGTTTCAGGTGGTGATGGGCCTGTGCCTGCTGTCCTACGGCGTCAACCTGTTCATCTTCAGCATGGGCAGCCTGTTTATCGGCAAGGAGCCGATCATCAAGGACGGCGTGCCGCAAGACCTGTTGCACTACACCGATCCGCTACCGCAAGCGCTGGTGTTGACCGCGATCGTCATCAGCTTTGCCATGACCGCGCTGTTTCTGGTGGTGCTGCTGGCCTCCCGGGGCCTGACCGGTACCGACCATGTGGATGGCCGGGAGCCTAAAGAATGAATCTGATGCCGCACCTGATCGCTGCACCGATTCTACTGCCGCTGCTGACCGCCGCCGTGATGCTGATGCTGGGCGAGAAACACCGGCCGTTAAAAGCCAGGATCAACCTGCTCTCCAGCCTGGTGGGCTTGGGCATTGCCGTGCTGTTGCTGCAATGGACTCAGGAGACTGGCGTCCCCGGCTCCATCGGCGTGTACCTGCCAGGCAACTGGCAGGTGCCGTTCGGCATCGTGCTGGTGGTCGATCGCCTGTCGGCGCTGATGCTGGTGCTGACCGGGATCATCGGCGTCTGCGCCCTGCTGTTCGCCATGGCCCGTTGGGACGGCGCCGGATCAAGTTTCCACGCGCTGTTCCAGATCCAGATGATGGGGCTTTACGGCGCGTTCCTGACGGCGGACCTGTTCAACCTGTTCGTTTTTTTTGAAGTGCTGCTGGCAGCCTCTTACGGCCTGATGCTTCACGGGTCGGGTCGGTCGCGGGTGTCGTCGGGGCTGCATTACATCTCGATCAACCTGCTGGCCTCGTCACTGTTCTTGATCGGCGCGGCGCTGATCTACGGCGTCACCGGCACCCTGAACATGGCCGATCTGGCGCTGAAGATCCCGCTGGTGCCGGAGGCCGATCGCGGCCTGCTGCATGCCGGCGCGGGAATTCTGGCCGTGGCGTTCCTGGCCAAGGCCGGGATGTGGCCGCTGAACTTCTGGCTGGTGCCGGCGTATTCCGCGGCGAGCGCGCCGGTGGCGGCGATGTTCGCGATCATGACCAAGGTCGGCGTCTACACCTTGCTGCGCTTGTGGACCCTGCTGTTCTCCGGCCAGGCCGGCGCCTCGGCGTATTTTGGCGGCGACTGGCTGATCTACGGCGGCATGGCGACCATCGTCTGCGCCGCCGTGGCGATTCTCGCCGCACAACGACTGGAGCGTCTGGCCAGTCTGAGCATTCTGGTGTCGGCCGGGATTCTGCTGTCGGCCATCGGTTTCGCCCAGCCGAACCTGATCGGCGCGGCATTGTTCTATCTGGTCAGCTCGACCCTGGCGTTGAGCGCGTTGTTCCTGTTGGCCGAGCTGATCGAGCGTTCGCGTTCGGCCAATGAAATACCATTGTTCGATGACGGCGATCTGCTTCCTCGACCGATGGAATCCTTGCAGCCGCCCAAAGGCATCAACCTCGATGACGAGCAGAAAGCCGTGGTCGGCCAAGTGATTCCCTGGACCATGGCGTTCCTCGGGTTGAGCTTCATTGCCTGCGCGCTGCTGATCATCGGCATGCCGCCGCTCTCGGGATTCATTGGCAAACTCGGCCTGCTCAGCGCCCTGCTCAATCCGTTGGGTCTGGGCAATGGCAGCGATGAGCCAGTTTCGAACGCGGCGTGGGGCTTGCTCGCGTTGTTGATCCTCTCCGGGCTGGCGTCGTTGATCGCCTTCTCGCGCTTGGGCATCCAGCGCTTCTGGACACCCGAGGAGCGGCCGTCGCCATTGCTGCGACGTTTCGAATGCGTGCCGATCATCGCGCTGCTGGGCTTGAGCATTGCGCTGACCTTCAAGGCTGAACCGCTGCTGCTCTACACCCAGGCGGCCGCCCAAGCCTTGAACAACCCGCAGCAATACGTGATGGCGGTGCTCGGCACGCGCGCGGTGCCGAGTCCGGAAGCCAAAGCTGCCGTGGCGGAGGTGCAGCTATGAAGCGTCTGTTTCCTGCACCGTGGTTGTCGCTGGCGCTGTGGTTGTTGTGGCTGGTGCTGAACCTGTCGATGAGCCCCGGCAATCTGCTGCTGGGCGCGGTGCTGGGGTTCTGCGCGCCGTTGATGATGCGCAAGCTGCGACCGCTGCCGATCCGCATTCATCGGCCGGGCGTGATGGTGCGTTTGTTCTTTCTGGTCGGCCGCGATGTGGTGGTGTCTAACCTCGCCGTGGCCTGGGGCGTGCTCAACGCCGGTCGCCGCCCGCCGCGCTCGCGCTTCATCAAAGTGCCGCTGGACCTGCGTGATGCCAACGGCCTCGCGGCACTGTCGATGATCTGCACGGTGATTCCCGGCACCGTGTGGTCGGAACTGGCGCTGGACCGCAGCATTCTGTTGCTGCACGTCTTCGATCTGGAGGACGAAGCGCTGTTCATCCAGCACTTCAAGGCGACCTATGAGCGCCCCTTGATGGAGATCTTCGAATGAGCGCCTTGCTGTCGAACGCAATCCTGCTGAGCCTGTTCATCTTTTCGCTGGCGATGATTCTGACCCTGATCCGGCTGTTCAAGGGGCCGTCGGCCCAGGACCGGGTTCTGGCGCTGGATTACCTGTACATCATCGCGATGCTGATGATGCTGGCGCTGGGCATTCGTTACTCCAGCGACACTTACTTCGAGGCAGCGCTGCTGATTGCGCTGTTCGGTTTCGTCGGCTCGTTTGCCCTGGCGAAATTCCTGTTACGTGGCGAGGTGATCGAATGAGCGCTGAACTGTCTCTGTGGGTGGAAATTCCGGTGGCGGTCCTGCTGGTGCTCAGCAGTCTGTTTACACTGATCGGCGCCGTTGGCCTGGTGCGGATGAAAGATTACTTCCAGCGCATGCACCCGCCGGCGCTGGCGTCGACATTGGGTGCCTGGTGCGTGGCACTGGCCTCGATCGTTTACTTTTCGGCGCTCAAGTCCGGGCCGGTGTTGCATGCCTGGCTGATTCCGATCCTGTTGTCGATTACGGTGCCCGTGACCACGCTGTTGCTGGCGCGGGCGGCGCTGTTTCGCAAGCGCATGGCGGGGGATGATGTGCCGGCTGAAGTGAGTAGTCGGCGCACCGAGAGCGGGCGTTAGACGCCAAAAGCTCGCAGCCTCGTTTCACTCGACAGCTGCTACATGGGCTTTGCATTCCGCTGTAGGAGCTGTCGAGTGAAACGAGGCTGCGAGCTTTTGATCTTGCATTACCTCAGATCAAATCCAGGCAACGGCCAACAACCCCGCCCCCAGCACCACACACAACGGCGAATACGCCCAGGTGTCGAGCCGCGCAAACTTCGAATCCTTCACCTGTTTGAAGAACCCAATCAGATTCGAATCGCCGATTGCCCTGGCGAACATCAGCATCGCAATGGCGCTGATGACCCATTGCAGCGACGAGTGATGCACCGTCGGCAAATACAGGCCGACCCGCAAGCACACCAGCATCGCAATCAGCAGCAACCCGACCGCCACCAATAACGTGGCAAAGCCTGAAGGTTTGAAGGCCGGTCTGGATTCCCCGCCGCCCTCCGCGGATATTCGCGGGACCGCCGCCTCGCGCCCCAACTTGCCACCCGCCGCCCAGTACAGGTGGATCAGGCTGATCAACAGGAAGATGGCAGCCATCCATTGCGCGATCAATAGGCTCATGTTCAGACTTCCAGCGTGAAATGTCGCAGCAGGATGAACTTCCTTGAACGATTTTGTAAGGGTATTCGTCATCGGCAACGATAAAGTGCCACCCCATGAAGCTCGCCCGAACTGATCGCACGCGGCGGTGCGGCGATCCGACTTGCTCGCGAAGGGGCCATCAAACTCACCGCATCATTTCAACTCGGCAGACACCTTATCCGCCACATCCTTGGGCACCCAGGCCTGCCACACGTCCGGGTGCGCCTTCATGAACGCCTCTGCCGCCTGCCGTGGCGGGGTGTGTTTTTCGCTCATCTCGGCCAGCGCCTTGTTCAGCGGACCGATTGGCAAGTCGACCTTGCTGAAGAACTCGGCAATCTGCGGATACTGTTTCTGGAATGGCGTGGACACGCCGATGGACAGCTTCGAGGCCAGTGAGCGCGTCGGTTTCGGATTCGGGTTGTCGGCGTCGGTCAAGGTTTTCCAGGCTTCGGCGTCGAACGGCGGTTCTTCGAGCTGAATCAGTTTGAAGCGTCCGAGCAATGGCGTAGGCGACCAGTAATAGAACAACACCGGTTTGCCGCGACGAATCGAAGAACTGATCTCCGCATCCAGTGCCGCCCCCGAACCACTGCGAAAGTTCACATAGCTGTCGTCCAGCCCATACGCCTTGAGCTTCTGTTTATTGACCACTTCCGACGTCCAGCCGATCGGGCTGTTGAGGAAGCGCCCCTTGCCCGGGGTTTCCGGATCGCTGAATACATCCTTGTAGCGCGGCAGGTCGCTGACACTGCGCAGGTCCGGTGCCAGCGGCTTGATGCCTTTCGCCGGATCACCCTTGATCACATATTCGGGCACCCACCAGCCTTCGGTCGCGCCCTTGACCGTATCGCCGAGGCTCACGACTTTGCCTTCGGCCTCAGCCTTGACCCAGACCGGACTGCGACCGGCCCACTCTTCGCCAATCACCTGAATGTCATTGTTGGCCAGTGCGGTCTCCAGGGTGATGGTCGTCCCCGGCAAGGTATCGGTCGGCAGCCCGTAGCCCTTCTCGACGATGATCCGCAGGATATCGGTGATCAGACTGCCGCTTTCCCAGTTCAGGTCGGCGAAGTGGATCGGCGCCTGGGCAGCGAACACCGGAACGGGTGAAGCCAGCAAACCGAAAGTGGCCAGGGTAGCGGCCAGCAACCGTCGAAATCCGTTCATGCTTTTGCACCTCGTGCTGTTCACAGCAATAGCAGGGTGGCCTGGCAGAAGACCGCGAAGCCTCTGAATACTCAGTCAACTGACTGTAGTAGAGGTTCCTGCTTTCGAGGGGTGTCAACTAATTTTCGGAAGTTTCCTGCAAGCGCGCCAGCTCTCTTCGTACCATGCTGGCGTACTCCGCCGGACGCAACGTATAGATCTGTGACGCCACCCAACCCAGCCATGCACCTTGCAAAACAGCCTTCTGGTCGAACAATCGCTGGGCCTCGACTTGCGCACTGGCCTGGTTCTGTACGTGGAAATCGGCGCGGGTCGGGGTCATTACTCGCTGGCCTTGAAGGTGACCAGTTCACCTTTGCGCCACTTGGCAGCCTTGGCGGTAACGGCTTTGAGGGTTTTGGTCAGGCCCTCCTGCAACTGTTGGTGAGCAGCGAACACCATCACCACGCTATGACCTTCCTTGAACACGATCCCGTGGCCATCAGCGGTGGTGACGAACGCGTAATCACCCAGGCCGTAAACCGTGAGTTTGATGTCGCGGAACTTGATGTCCAGCTTGCCGCCTTCGCGGCTGGGCAATACAGAGGCGCTGAAATGATCGCCGACCTTGAGTTTAAGCCCAGGTTTGTCATCAACCACCAGCGCCTCTTCGGTGTCGATTTCGGCAATATAAATGCCTTCAGCGTTCTGTTCGGTGATGTAAACAAAACGGGACTGGAACTGTTTAACCAGCTTTGCGCGCAAATCACCCAGCACGAACAAAGCATGCATATCGAGATTACTTACTGCCAAGGAAACATCCCCACATCTGAAAATGATGCTGCACGCAGGAAAATAGCGCACAGCAGAAAAAAGCGGCAATGCCGAAGGTGTAGCCAAATGACCCGGGTTGAAATCCTGAAACGAGCAGAGCGCTCATTCATCGCGAGGTTTATGAAGACTACTGGAACGTCACTCACGTCGTCTTACCTGGCATTCGTCAGAGGTTGAAGGAAAACGCCCTTCTAACGGCCAGATAAAACCGGACTACCAACCTTAGGGAACAAACTCTTTAATAAAAGCACTTTTCCTACATATCGCCCGCAGAAAATTGCTTTAGATGAGCATCAATCGCCAACCAGTGGTGGTGATTCTAGAGCAGCGATGCTCACCGAGACTACCCAAAACGACGAACACACGTCGGTAAAACAACGAAAAGGACTTCCTATGTGCACGCTGACACACTTCGCTCACCCCCCGACACCTTACACAAACAGCTCGCCGACCCTGCACTCGGTGATATTTCAACCGCATGAATACCACCCTGAAGAGCTTGCCTGGCCACGCTTTCAGGTGGTTTTGGCCGGCAATGCCTTCTTCCATATCAAGGAAATTTCCACCGGCCGTGTCAGAGGTTTCCGCAGCAATCATAACGAAGCCTGCGCCCTTGCCCGCTCTCTTGAGTTACGCAGTTGACGGCCCCGCCGCATTCATTTCTATAGACGCTTCGTCATCCCGCAGACTTATCTCAGCCGCCGGCCTGCAACTACTGCCATACTGCCCGACCAATGAAACCCGTCCCCAGGGCGGGCGGCGTTCAAAACAACAGAATATTTCCAAGGGAAGGCTGCAACGTGACGGAATTTGATATCGGCGAATTTTTTATCCGGGGCGAAGTCAGAGAGGTCGAAGGCGAATTCCAGGCAGTCATTGTCATGCGCGCCAAACCACCGCTGACCACCGTGACGTATCACCAGGTCGAGAAGGATCGCTGGTTCAAGACCTCGGACGTCGCCGCCATTGCCGCCCAGGAAGCCGCCAAGGCGCTGAAGGTTGCGGTCGATGAAGGGGCATTGAAAGCCTGATAGTCGGTTTGCAGTCTATGCTCACTTCTGCTTTCGAACATCGCCATCGAACTCCTGAAGCGCGGCTCCCTCAGATGTATTGAAGCTGCCCCTCAGAACTCGCACTCGACGCGCCCCGCAAGGAGATGAACATGGATTCACCGACACACGACTTGAAAGGCTTGTTCGACCAACTCGGTCTGGACTCCAGCGAGAAGGCCATCGACGATTTTATTGCCCGTCATTCCCCGCTGGCCGACGACAAGAAACTCATCGATGCCGAGTTCTGGACCCCGCAGCAAGCCGGCTTCCTGAAAGAACAATTGCGCGAAGACGCCGATTGGGCACGGGTGGTCGACGACCTGAACCTGCGTATGCATCAGGTCCACTAGCCTGTAATTAAAGGCAGGCTGTCGGGTATTTCGGCGTTCAGTTGCGCCAACCAGGCAGCCCTGCACTCCTGCGCCTCATCGTGACTTGAGAATCCCGTCCTCTCAATGAGGATTTTCCGGCTTGTAACCCAATCGCAACCCCCCCCAATGCCGGCCCTTAAGCATGATCGGCACCGAGAGGTCGTGCATCAGCTCACCGGTGTCGCGGGTGTAGGTTTGCAGCAGTACGGCCTGCTGATGGCTGCCACAGCGGATCCCGGTGCGGTCGGCGAATTTGCGTTTGGTACGGTTTTGCAAGGTATCAACTTGCGCATCACCGGTCAGAGGTTGGCTGAAGACTTTGTTGTGGGTCGGCACATAGCCCTGCTGCGTGCAGGCGATGGCGAACACCAGGCCTTCATGGCGCGGCAACAACGGTTCCTGGATCGCCGGCAAGACCTGATCGGCGTAGCGATCAAAGCGAGTCTGGTACTTGGCCGGGTTGGTGTTGGGAATGGCCTGGTAATTGCGATCAAACAGGTCATCGAGGCTGACGCGGCCCTCGTCGATATCCGCTTCAAAGCGCGCCGCGATCTGACTCGCGCCTTCGCGGGCCAGGTCATAAACCCGCTGGTGATAGTCATCCAGTCCGACTTCCGCGAGGCGTTCGCTGATGGTTTCGGCCTGACCTTCCATTTGCACCGCGGCCTGGGCCAGGCGCTGGGTCTGTTGATCACTGATTGCCAGGTCGCTGCGCATCTGCTCGATGGCGTGAAACAGGCTATCGAGTTGTTCGCGGTTGGTGTCAGCGCCCCTGGCGATTTCCCCGACCTGTCTTTCGACGCCAGCGGCTAGACGTGCAATGTTCTCCAGGTGCTGACCGGTGTGTTCGACCTGCTTGACACCGGTATCGAGGTCGCCGGACAGTTGACGGATCTGCTCCACCACCTGCGCGGTGCGTTGCTGAATATCAGCGACCATTTCCCCCACTTCGCCGGTAGCCGTCGCCGTACGCGCGGCCAGACCGCGAACCTCATCGGCCACCACTGCAAATCCGCGACCATGCTCCCCGGCCCGCGCCGCCTCGATAGCAGCGTTCAATGCCAGCAGATTGGTCTGGCTGGCGATGGACTGGATGACCAGGGTGACCCGTTGGATATCGTCACTGCGCAGGCTCAGGGCTTCGATCAGTTCACGGCTGTTACTGGCGCGCTGACTGAGTTGATGCATACGAGCGATGGACTCGATCAACTCCGTACGCCCTGCCGCGCTGCTTTGATGAGCCTCGCTGGCCGCACTGAGGGCTTCCCGGCTGAGTGTCGAGGTGGCTTGTTCGGTGGCGATCATCACTTCGGCGTTGTTGACGATCTGCGCCGCGGCACCGAGCTGTGATTGCAGTTTGTCGGCCAGTTGCTTGACCGAAAAGGCCACACCGGCGGCAGACAAAGCGTTATGACTGGTTGTATAGGAAAGATCGCGAGTCAACTCGGCAATCGCGCTGGCGCTGTCGGCGGGGAATGCCTGCGGGATGGCGCGCGAGCGCAAGCGAGGTAGCCAGATCACCAGCACGGCCAATGGCAGGCCAAGGTAAAGCGACCAGCCGCCCAGCGTCATACCGCACAACAAAAGCATCAGGGCGATGCTTTGCAGGGTCGGCGTCAGCCAAAGGTTTTTTGGCAAAGGCACGGGTGCAGGCACTGCCGCAACCAGCGATCCGTCTCGCGTCATCTTCGTCACCCCACCCATCATTCTAATTGTTGTATCGGCATTAAACGCCACTACAAGGCCATTATCTATGGTCCATTAGTAGTGGGCGTTGCAGCAGATCAATAGAAGTGCGGGAGTTTTCTGCAGACGAGAAAAAGCATCGCTCGCAAGCCTTGCTCCTACAGGAGTGAGGCTTGCCCGCGATGCGGGCGTTACGAAATCAGGCCTGACGCTGGTGCTTGTCGATCTGTTCGTGACGCTCTTGAGCTTCGATGCAGTACTTGGTGGTCGGGCTGATCAGCAGGCGCTTCAGGCCAATGGCCTCGCCGCTGTCGTCGCACCAGCCAAAGCTGTCTTCCTTGATACGTTCCAGAGCCTGTTCCAACTGAGGCAACATGCGCTGGTCGCGATCGATCGCGTTCACCAGCCAGGTGCGCTCTTCTTCAACAGAAGCAGCGTCAGCCGGATCGGCCGGGGTGTCCAGGCTTTCGATGGCGATGCGGTTCTGTTCGATGCGCTCATGGGTTTCGACTTTCATGTTCTGCAACAGCTCAGAGAAAAAAGCATGTTGCTCGGCATTCATGTAGTCATCTGCCGGCATGGCCAGCAACTTGTCCTTTGTCATTGATATCTCTATAAAAAAACGTGCATTAAGGCGAATAAGGGAGCGTTCCGGCGGACCTGCGTTGGTCATCGGAAAGGCGCCGTCTAATTCCAAGCGCCACCCGGCACTCAATTTACGAGGGGCGGCAGTCTAAGGCCGACTTGAGGCCTCAGCAACTGAAAAGACAGCGAATTTGTCCGACAAAGCCCAGAAAGTGCTCTATGGCAACCTTTGCGATGATTATCGGAGTGCGTTTATAGCAAGAAATTCAATCGAGCGGCTGTATATAGAAGATAAACGGCTGCGCCACGCGGGTCAGGCGTGGCGCATTGGCTGTTTTATCGGTGGCTCAGCGCTTGAGTTTGCGCTTGTTGCGGTACTGATCGATGACCACTGCCACCACGATGATCAGGCCTTTGATGATGTCCTGAATGTAAGCATCGACGCCAACAAAGGTGAAACCGCTGGCCATGACCCCGAGGATCAGTGCGCCGATGACCGTGCCGGTAATGCGTCCTACGCCACCGGCCAGGCTGGTGCCGCCGATCACTGCCGCGGCAATCGCGTCCAGTTCATAAGACATGCCCATCCCGGCCTGCCCGGTCGCGGCCCGTGCCGAAGCCACCACACCCGCCAGGCCTGCCAGCAACCCGGCGATGCTGTAGACGATCACCAGATGCCGCTTGACGTTGATCCCCGAGGTACGCGCCGCCTGCATGTTGCCGCCGATGGCGTAGGTGTACTTGCCGTACTTGGTGTAACGCAGGGCGATGTGAAAGATCACCGCGACCACCAGGAAAATGATCACCGGCATCGCGCCGTGTCCGATAGCCGTGTAGGAATCCGAGAGCATGCTCACCGGCTGGCCTTCGGTGTAGTAACGCGCGAGGCCACGCGCCGAGACCATCATGCCGAGGGTGGCAATGAACGGTGGGATACCGGTTATAGCAATGATGCTGCCGTTGATGGCCCCCGCCAGCAGTCCCACCCCAAGCCCGGTAATCACCGGAATCCATACCGGCAAGTCAGTCAGCGACGGGAACACCGCCCGGGCGAAGTCCGACGTCTGGGCCAGACTGGCAGCGATCATCGCCGACAGCGCCAGCACCGAGCCGGAAGACAGGTCGATACCCGTGGTGATGATGACCTGGGTCACGCCGATGGCCAGCAGGCCGATGATCGACACCTGCAGGATCATCAGCACCAGACGCTGGGAGTTCATCAGGAAGCTCTGGTCGCGCACGATCCAGCCAAACACTTCAAAGACCAGGCCGATGCCAATCAGCACCAGGAAAATACTCAACTCGGTCGGAAAGCGCCGGCGACTCTTGACCGGTGCCGTTGCTGGCTTGTTTTCCAGTATCGCGTTCATAAACACTCACCCTTCTATCGCGTCGCCGATTAGTGAACCGCGGACATGCCCGAAGCCAATTGCATCACTCGTTCCTGGGTCGCTTCGCTGCGGTCGAGGGTGCCCATCAGGTCGCCCTCGTGCATGACCATCACCCGGTCGCTCATGCCGAGCACTTCCGGCAGTTCCGAGGAAATCATGATCACCGCCATGCCTTCGCTGGCGAGGTAGGAAATGAGCCGGTAGATCTCGGCCTTGGCGCCGACGTCGATACCGCGAGTCGGCTCGTCGAGAATCAGGATCCGTGGATTGGTCATCAGCCAGCGCGCCAACAACGCCTTTTGCTGATTACCGCCGGACAAGGTATCGATGCACTGCTCCAGCGACGGGGTTTTGACCCGCAGCTTCTTGCACATGTCCTCGCACAAGGTGCGCAGGGCTTTTTGCTGGATGAAACCGTGACCGGCGTAATGCGGCAACACCGCCATTTCCATGTTCTCCAGCACCGACAGGCACGGGAACAGGCCGCTGAGCTTGCGATCCTCGGTCAGCAACGCGAAGCCCTTGTCGATCGCCATGTGCGGATCGCTGATGCGCACCACTTCGCCGTCGAGACGAATCTCGCCACCGTCGCTCGGCGTGATGCCGAAAATCGCTTCGGCAACGTTGGTCCGTCCCGAGCCCATCAACCCGGCAATGCCGAGGATTTCGCCGGCGTGCAGGTCAAAGGAAACATCCTTGAAAATGCCGTCCAGTTTAAGGTCGCGCACCGACAGCAGCAGATCGCCGATCGGCTTTTCACGCACAGGGAACAACTGGCTCAGCTCGCGGCCGACCATCATCGAAATCAGGCTGTCGCCGTCCATGCTGTCGGCCCGCTGCAGGCCGATGTAGGCACCGTCACGGAACACCGCCACTTCATCGGCGATGCTGAACACCTCGTTCATTTTGTGCGTGATGTAGATGATGCCTTTGCCCTGACGCTTGAGGTCGGCAATGATCGAGAACAGATGCGCGACTTCCTTGTCGGTAATGGCCGAGGTCGGTTCGTCCATGATCAGGATGTCGGAGTCGTAGGACACCGCTTTGGCTATCTCGACCATCTGCCGTTCGGCGATGCTCAGGTTGCCGACCTGCTCCTCCGGATCGAGGTTGATCCGCAGGCGTTCCAGCAGTTGCGCCGTGCAACGGTGCATTTCGCGGTGATCGATCATGTGCAGGCCATTGAGCTGCTCACGGCCGATCCAGATGTTCTCGGCGATGCTCATGTGCGGCATCAGGTTGAGTTCCTGGTGGATCATCGCGATCCCGGCCTGGAGCGCTGCCAGTGGCGTTTCGAAGACCACCGGCTTGCCCCGCAGGCGCAGTTCACCGGCGTCCGGCTGATAGATGCCGGCAATGATTTTCATCAGGGTGGATTTGCCGGCGCCGTTTTCGCCCATCAGGGCCAGCACGGAACCGGGGCGTACCCGAAGCTGCACATCGGACAAGGCCACCACACCGGGAAATCCCTTGCTGACGTTGATGATCTCCAGCAGGTACGGCTCATCGACAGGTGTTGCAGTTGGCTGGATACCCACCAACGGGGTGCTCGAAGCAGTCGCTGAAGCGAACATGATCAGGTACTCCATCAGCAAGGTCGCGGTCGCCACCTTGCGTATTTATTGTTGTTATTTGAACGGACGGGCTATTTGAACGTGTCGACGTTTTGCGGGGTGATCAAGCGGTATGGCACCCACACGGCCTGTTCAACCGGCTCGTTTTTGGCCATCTTCACTGCCGTGTCGATCGAACCGTCCGCCTGACCCTTGGCGTCCTGGAACACCGACACCGTCATGTTGCCTTTCTTGATCGCGTTCAAGCCGTCCGGCGTACCGTCGACACCCGCGATCAGCACACTGCCCTTCTCGACGCCGGCCTGTTGCAGGGCCATCGCAGCACCAATAGCCATTTCATCGTTGTTGGCTACGATCGCGTCGAACTTGCGGCCCTGGGTCAGCCAGTCGTTGACCAGGGTCATGCCCTTGTCCCGCAACCAGGTGCCGGTCTGCTCTTGCTCGATCTTGATGTTCGGATATTTGGCCAGCACGTCTTTGACGCCCTTGGTGCGGTTGGTGGTGGAGTTGTTCGCGAGGTCGCCCAGCAGAATCACGATATCGCCCTTGCCGCCCATTTTGTCGGCCAGGTACTGCATCTGCATTTCACCGGCCTCCAGATCGTTGGAGGCTACTGTGACCACGCCTTTGGGCAACTTCAGGTCATCGGGGCGGCGGTTGACATAGACCAGCGGGATGCCGGCCTTGACGGCGGCTTCGGTGATTTTTTTGGTGGCGGCGGTATCCACCGGGTTGACCACGATGGCATCGACTTTCTGGCTGATGAAGTTTTCGACCTGGCTCAACTGCTTGACCACGTCGCTGCGAGCGTCTTCGAATTGCAGCTGGACGCCATCGGGATAGGACTTGGCTTTCTGGTCCATGGATTCGCGCAGGTAGGTCAGCCAGGTGTCATCAAACTGCGACATGCTGACGCCGATCTTCATTTCGGCGAGTGCAGCGCCGCTGGCGAACATCAGGGACAAGGCAAGTGAGGCGAAACGGATCTTGGTCTTCATGAAAAGTCTTTCTCCACATTCTTGTTGGTTTTATGGATGAGGCGTGACGATTTCAGTCAGCGAGAAAAGAGTGAAAACGAGTCGCGAGGCAGGTCGCTGGAAATGACTCTATTGGAATATAATTTCTATATCAACTCATTTTAGAATTTTATTCTGGCTATATTCCATGACTGCCGAACGGGTTCAACTCCTCCACTTGATGGCGCTCGAAACTCAGTCGCGCAGCGTCTAGCACGCGGGTGGTCGCCAGTGCGTCACGGGCATCGACGGGCAGTGGGCCACCGCTCTGCAACGCGGCTTGCAGCTGTAAATAGAACTGATTCCAGCAACCGCGCTCGGAGGGCACCCGCTCGCGCACTTCGCCCTGTTCGAACCAGCCCCATCGGCGATGCTCTTCAACGCCCCAGCGTTCACCTTCGGATTTGGGCGAGAGCCCGGCGAGCGCCAATGCTTCCTGCCCGTCCAGGCCATCGACGCTGTAACAGCCTTGGGTGCCGGTCACCCGAAAGCGCGGGCCGGGGGTGTTTTGCAGGCAACTGCCGCCCAGGTGGGAGGTGACGCCACTGGCATGGGTCAGGGCCATAAAGAAGCCGTTATCGAAGACCTGGTCTTTTTCCAGGTAATCCAGTTCGGCGTAGACCCGTGTCACCGGACCGAATAAAAGCAACGCCTGATCCACCAGATGACTACCGAGATCACGCAGGAAGCCACCGCCACTGCCGTTGTTCACCGCTTGCGGTGAGTAACGCTCGATCCGCGATTCGAAACGGGTGACCTGGCCCAGCGCACCGGATTCGATGAGTTTGCGCACGGTAAGGAAATCCGAGTCCCAGCGACGGTTCTGGTAGACGCTGAGCCGTACGCCCTGGCGCTCGGCCATGGTGATCAGGGTTTGCGCCTGCTGCGCGTCAGCGGCGAACGGTTTGTCGCTGACCACCGCCACACCGTGCTCGATGCCGTCGAGCACCAGCGCCGGACGGCCCTTCAGCGGAGTGGACACCACCAGCACATCGATCCCGGCTTCCACCAACTGGCCGATGCTGTCAAACGCGGGCACCCCTGGATGCTCGGCCGCCAGCAACTGTCGGCGCTCAGGTGAACGAGTGACCACACCCACGAACGTCGCCGCCGGCAAACTGCTGATCAGCGGAGCATGGAAAAACCGGCCGCCATGGCCGTAACCGACAAGTCCGATACGCATGTTGTTCTCCTGATGATCGTTCCCACGCTCTGCGTGGGAATGCCGCCATGGACGCTCTGCGTCCGCCGTTATGTGACGCGGAGCGTCACGGGATGCATTCCCACGCGGACGGTTCGACGCCTCGACGTGGGAACGATCGGTTTCGAGGTTATTGGCACAGTTCGCGGGTCACGCGCTCAAGCATCATCCGGCTGGACTCATCCGGCCGGTCTTCCCAGGCAAACACCGACACTGTCGCAATACCGTCGAACTGGATCTCGCGCAAGGTGCCGAAAAACGCGTCCCAATCGACTTCGCCCTGACCGATGTCCAGATGCTGGTGCACGGTGGCGACTACACCCGGCGGGTTGACGATGTAGCGCAACCCTGAAGACGCCTTGTGGTTGTAGGTATCGGCGATGATCAGGTGGCTCAGTTTGGAGCCAGCGTACTTGAGCATCGAAGCGATATCGCCTTTGCCATCGTCATAGAAGAAGGTGTGCGGCGCCGCGTAGAGGTAGTTGATCCACTCGCGATCCAGACCGCGAATGATGTCCACCGACTCGTTGTTACGCTCGCAGAAGTCGTAAGGGTGGGCCTGGATATCAAGCTTGATGCCTTCGCGCTCGAACTCCGGGATCAGCTCGTCCATCGAGCGCATGAACTGGTTCTCGCAGACCAGCGGGTTGTCCGACTGGCCGGTGAATTCGGTGTTGACCAGCTTGCAGTCCATCTCCACGGCAATCTGGATCGCCCGCTTCCAGTTGCGTACGGCGGCCACTCGCAGGCCTTCGTCGGCAGCGGCCCAGTGGTACATCGGTAATAAGGAAGAGAGCTTGACCGCGGTGTCGCTCAGGGCTTTGCGAAATTCCTTGATCCGCGCCTTGTCGACTCGCGGGGCTTTGTAGAACGGCAGGAAATCTTCCCGGGGCGAGAGTTCGATGTGTTCGTAACCGAGCTCGGCGACCTTATCGACCATCTTGCCCAGGGACAGGGTGCGGTACATGTAGGGGTCTAGTGCGATGCGCATGTTTTTGTTCTCCATCACCTGACGCCGATCGTTCCCACGCTCTGCGTGGTAACGCATCAATGGACGCTCTGCGTCCGCTTTTGGGACGCGGAGCGTCCCGGGCTGCATTCCCACGCGGAGCGTGGGAACGATCATTACGGGGGGTTAGCCGTAGAAGTGTGGGCGTTCTGGCAGGCCGACTTTGACGATCTGGCCGTTGTTTTGGGCTTCGATGCATGCGTCTGCGGCGACGGCGGCAGCGAACCCATCCCATGCCGAAGGCCCACCCACCTGCCCTGCCCGCACACCATCGATAAACGCCTGCAACTCGACGTCGTACGCGGCAATAAACCGATCCTTCCAGTCCATCAGAATCGCGTTGGACAATTTCGCCCCGCTGCGCAATTGAACCTGCGACGGCTCAGGCAGTTTGGCAATGCCGGTCTCCCCCACGACTTCGCACTGGATGTCGTAGCCGTATTGGCAGTTAACGAACACTTCGACGTCGATGCGCGTGCCCTTGGCGGTTTCCAGCAGCACGATCTGCGGGTCTTTCAAATGCGCGAGCGCCTTGCTGCTCTTGCGCGGGAACACCACTTGCACCGACACGTAATCGTCGTCGAGCAACCAGCGCAACACGTCCAGTTCATGGATCAGCGTGTCGGTGATCGCCATGTCGGTCTTGTAGTTTTCACCGACGGTCGGGTTGCGGTGCGCGCAGTGCAACATCAACGGCTCACCAATCTGACCGCTGTCGATCACGGCTTTAAGTGCCCGATAACCTTCGTCATACGGACGCATGAAGCCGACCTGCACCAGGCGCTTGCCGTGGGCCACTTCGGCTTCGACGATCTTGCGGCAACCTTCAGCGGTGACCGCCAGCGGCTTCTCGCAAAACACCGATTTGCCGGCAGCAATCGCAGCCAGCACGAACGCTTCGTGGCTAGGCCCCCAGGAGGTGACCAAAATGGCGTCGACTTCCGGCGCCTTGATCAGCGCATGGCCGTCGGGATAGACCTCGGCGGTCAGCTTCAGGTCAGAAACCACCTTCGCTGCTTGTTGCAAGTTGATGTCAGTGACAGCGACCACCTGGCTGTTGAGCAAGGTCTGGCTGCAACGACGGATGTGATCCTGGCCGATGGCCCCGGTGCCGATGACGCCCAGCCGCAATGGATTCGAAAGCAAAGACATGAAGACTCTCCTGTGAAGACTTATTGTTGTTCGTTTCAGAGCAATCAGTACTGACGGGCCTTGGCCAGTCGCTCATTCAGGGTCTTGGCCACCGCATCGGTGCGGGCGCTGGTGGAGACTTGCGCCACGCCAACCCGCCACCACGACAAGTATTTGTGAATCATGGTTTTGGGCAGGACCTTGATGTCGATCAGCGTCGATACCGTCTGCAATAGCGCATCGGCCAATGCCGCTTTCAGTTCTTCGACCGTGTTCACTGTGTAGGTTTTGCAGCCATAGGCCGCCGCGCTCATGGCGAAATCCACTGGCACGAAACCGCCGTCCAGCTTGCCGGTTTCCGGGTTGCGAAAACGGAACTCGGTGCCGAAGCTGTCCATCCCGTGTTCCATCTGCAAGTTGTTGATGCAACCGAACGTCATATTGTCCAGCAACACCACGTTGATTTTGCGTCGCTCCTGAATCGAGGTCGCCAGCTCGGAATGCAGCATCATGTAAGAGCCGTCACCGACCAGCGCATAGACCTCGCGCTCAGGCTCGGCGAGCTTCACACCCAACGCGGCGTTCACCTCGTAACCCATGCAGGAATAGCCGTACTCGACGTGATAGGTGTTCACCCCCTTGCTGCGCCAGCTGCGCTGCAAGTCACCGGGCAGGCTGCCGGCGGCGGCGACGATCACTGCGTCATCGGCGAGAACTTCATTGAGCACACCGAGCACTCGGCTCTGGGTCAGGCAAGAACCGGTCAGCTCAATGAATTCGCGCAGCACCGCCGGGTCCATGGGGTCGTTGATTTCCGGGATGAAGTCTTTGCTCTGGTAGTCGACCTGATAGAGGCGGTCGACTTCCTCGTCCAGTTGCGCCTTGGCCTGACGCGGTTGATCGCCCCACGCAGAACGGTACTCGCCCAAGGCATCAGCCAAGGCTTGTAACCCGACGTTGGCGTCCGCCAGCAGTTGCACGCCGTCGAGCTTCAGGGCATCGCAGGGGCTGATGTTCAGGTTGAGAAATTGCACCTCAGGATGCTGAAACAGGGATTTCGACGCGGTGGTGAAATCGCTGTAGCGGGTGCCGACACCGATGATCAGGTCCGCATCCTTGGCCAACAGATTCGCCGCCAGACAGCCGGTTTCACCAATCCCGCCAACATTCAATGGGTGACTGGACACCACCGCGCTCTTGCCGGCCTGGGTTTCGGCGAAGGGAATATCGAAGCGCTCGGCGAACGCCTGCAAGGCGGCATTGGCGCCGGAGTATTTGACCCCGCCACCGCAAATGATCAGCGGTTTGCGCTTGCCTTTGAACAGCGCCAAGGCATCGCCGAGCATCGCTTCGGTAGCCGGACGACGCTCGATGCGGTGCACGCGTTTTTGCAGGAAATAATCGGGGTAGTCGTAGGCCTCGGCTTGCACATCTTGTGGCAAGGCCAGGGTCACCGCGCCGGTTTCTGCAGGGTCGGTGAGCACACGCATGGCGTGGATCGCCGCCGTCATGAGTTGCTCGGGACGGTTGATGCGGTCCCAGTATTTGCTCACGGCCTTGAACGCATCGTTGGTGCTGATGCTCAGGTCGTGGAACTGCTCGATCTGTTGCAACACCGGGTCCGGCTGGCGGCAGGCGTAAACGTCGCCAGGCAACAGCAGCAAGGGAATGCGGTTGGCGGTCGCCGTCGCGGCGGCGGTCAGCATGTTCGCCGCGCCCGGCCCGACCGATGAAGAGCAGGCGTAGATCTTGCGCCGCAGGTGTTGCTTGGCGAAACCGATGGCCGCATGGGCCATGCCTTGCTCGTTGCGGCCCTGATGGACGATCAGGTCGCCACTGTCCTGCTCCAGTGCCTGGCCCAGGCCCAGCACGTTGCCGTGACCGAAAATGGTAAAGATCCCGGCGACGAATTTGCTTTGAACCCCATCGACCTCGATGTACTGGTTATCGAGGAATTTCACCAGGGCCTGGGCCATGGTCAGTCTTGTTGTGGTCATAACCGCACCTTTCAGGCCAAAGAGTTCTTCAGGTGATCCATGCTCGCGCCGATCGCCTGCTGGATATCCGCCAGGCCGTGGACACTGTCGGCAAACGGTTCGAACGACAGATAGCCGCTGTAACCGCTGCTGAGCAAGGTGTCGATTTGCGCCGCGTTGCCGAGGATGTCGCCCTCGCCCACCAGCACCCGATGGCCGTCGCGTAGGGTCGCCAACGGTGCCTCGGCATCCTCGACACCGGAGATGTGCACCAACCCGGTCAGCTCGGGGAAGAACTCATGCTCGCAGGCCAGGTGATGGTGAAAGGTGTCGTGAACCAGACGGAACACATCCAGCCCGCCGATGGCCTTGATCGCCTCCACCGCCGTGCGTTTACGGCGCAGCGAACACTCTTCAAAACCCAGCAGCTCGATGAAACCGAGAATGCCGTGTTCGCGCAGGATCGGCGCCAGTTCACTCAACGCCGTGCGCAGACCTGAAGCACGTTCGGCCTCGCTACGCGGGTCGGCACGGTCGTTGAGCGGACACATGACCAACCCTTGAGCGCCGCAATCACGGGCATAAGCGGCGAGTTTCAAGGCGTGTGCGCGGCGCTCGTCATTCCACACATCAAACGGATACAGCGCGTTAATCGACAGCACGGTAATGCCGTTGGCCGCACACAACTCACGGACGCGCTCGGGCGCGGTGCCGTCTTCGATCTCGACGCCTTTAAGGTCGTTACGAATTTCGATCGCGTCGGCCTTGAGGGTCACCGCCAGCTCGATGAACGCGGGCAGGGACAACCGTGGGGCGACCATACGGTTCAGGGCGAAACGCAGGGGTGTGCTCATTATTGTTGTTCTCCGTGCAGACGTTGTAATTCAGAGATCCATCAGCCAGCTGTGCTGCGGATCGTTGTGGAACTGCCAGACACGTTTCGGGCCGGCCATCACGTTCAAGTAATACGACTCGTAACCGTACGGCACGCTGACCGGGTGGTAGCCCTTGGGCACAACCACGAGGTCGCTGTTTTCCACGGCCATGGCCTGATCGATGCTGCGATCGTCGGTGTACACCCGCTGGAACACGAAGCCCTGGGGCGGGTTGATCTGGTGGTAATAGGTCTCTTCAAGAAAGCTCTGGTGCGGCAAATCGTCGGTGTCGTGTTTGTGCGGCGGGTAGCTCGACGAGTGACCCGATGGCGTGCGCACTTCCACCACCAGCAGCGAATGGGCCGGTTCGGTGTCCGGCAGAATGTCGCAGACGTAACGGGTGTTGGCGCCCTTGCCGCGCACGCTGCGTTTCATGGTGTCGGGTTTGATCAGCCGTGGGCCGAGGCCGTTGCTCGTCGAACCAGGTGCGGCGCACACAGCGATCTGCACGTCGCTGAGCGCCACCACTTGAGCCTGACTGCCAGGCGGCAGGTAGGCAGCGAAGGGTGATTTGTCTTCGAACACCGACTGGCGATCACCGATGTTGTCCCAGTCGAACGCGCCCTGCCCCGGCGCTTCGCCCTTGAGGCTGACCCGACCGCAGAGCAGCACCAGGCACAGTTCTTTATCACCGGCCGACACCGGCAGGGTTTCGCCCAGGCTCAAGCGGTAAGCGGCGAAGCCGACGTACTCAAGCTCACCTTTACCCAGCTCGACCATGGTCCGGCCATGGGCATTGCTTTTGACCAGCAGGTTCATCACTTAGTCCTCTCATCGAGCAGCGTGCGCAGGGTGTCGTAGCCTTTTTTGGCATAGACGTAACTCGGCGCCACCGCCGGGTCCTGCTCGGCTTCGACCACCAGCCAGCCGAGGTAATCGGCCGCCAGCAGCTCGTCGAGCAAGGCGCCGAAGTCGATATCGCCGTCGCCGGGCACGGTGAACGTGCCGTTGATGATGCAGTCCGGGAAGCTCCACAGGTTGTTGCGTGCGAGTTGCACCACCGGTTTGCGCACGTCCTTGAAATGCACGTGGCAGACGCGTTCTATGTGTTTGCGCAGCACCTGCAACGGTTCGCCGCCACCCATATAGCAATGGCCCGAATCGAACAACAGGCCGACTTCACTGCCGGTCAACGCCATCAACGTGTCGATGTCCGCCGGGGATTCGACGTAGGCACCCATATGGTGGTGATACGCCAGGCGCACGCCTTGGGACAAGGTGAAGCGTGCCAGCTCAGTGAGCTTGTCGGCATATTCCTGCCAAGCGTGTTCGGTGTGGAAACGCGGGCGTTCAACCAGCGGAATGCGCTGGCCTTGAATGGAGTCGGCGACTTCGCCGTACACCAGCACCTTGGCGCCGTTCTTCGCCAACAGCTCGACATGGTGGCTGATGGCGTCAATTTCTTCGGCCACCGAGCGGCGGGCCAGACGGCTGGAATACCAGCCGGACACCAGCGCCAGGTCATAAGGCCGTAGCACATCACCGACGCCCTTCGCGTCCTTGGGGAATTTGCCATTGAGTTCGAAACCTTCGTAGCCGATGTCCTTGCCTTCGCTCAGGGCGGTGCTCAGCGGCGTCTCCCCACCGAGGGACGGCAGGTCGTCGTTGCTCCAGGAGATCGGGTTGATGCCAATTCGAATAGCGGGCATGGCTGCACCTTTTATTGTTTTCTAAATTTCCGTTGAGTCTAAGGCCGCCTTCGCGGGCAAGCCTCGCTCCTACGGGAAGCTGCGGTGATCTGTAGGAGCGAGCGGTGCGGCGATCCGACTTGCCCGCGAAGAACGATAACGCGGTGTCGCGTCAGGCCCGCGCCGTGCGCCAGGCATCGATCAGTTCGACGAACGTGCCCTGCACCTGACGGATCAGCGCTTCGTCATCGATTTCACCGGCCAGCCACGCTCGGCTCGGCTCCTGGAAAATCGTCCGGCCCACGGCGAAACCACGGCAGGTCTGGCTCTGGCTGGCCTGTTGAAACCCTTCGGCCAGTGCCGCTGCCGGTGCATTCAGCCCCAGCAACACCACGCCACGGCAGTACGGGTCACGCGCCTGAATCAGTTCGTCGAGTTGTTTCCACTCCTCGGCGCTCTGCGCTTCGATCTTCCACCACGCTGGGTAAATGCCCAGGTTGTAGAGGCGTTTCAGGGCGCGATACAGCACGTCCGGATGCGGCGACGGGTGATCCTTGGGCGGGATGATTTCCAGCAGCAGCTCGTGACCGCTGACCTGGGAGGCCTGATACAAACCCTTGATCTGCGCTTCCTGTTCAAGTCGCAGCAGCGGCTCGTCGTCGGGGTGGAATTGCACCAGGCACTTGATGATTTGTTCCTGCGGCCAGGCGATCAAGTTGCTGCCGATGGAGCGCCCATGTTCGAACGCCAATGGCCGCGAACCCTGCACTTCCACCGGCCGCGCCACCCACCAGCCGCGACCGGTGGCGGCGTTCAACGCGTCCTGACCGAAGCGTTGATCGGCCAGCAGCCCGACATCGGCCTCGATGCCCTGCTCGCGCAAATCGGCTTCGACCCGTTCCACAGCCTTGATAAAAAGCTGCTTGAGTTCGCCGATAGCGTTCAGGTCGCGACCGCCCTTTTGGGCCAGTTCCACCAGTTGCCCGCGATGGTCGAAGGCAAAAATGAACAGCTGTTTCCACTGTTTGCGCGGCACGCTGACCTGATGCAGACGTTGCAGCGTGGCGTCCTGATCCGGCCGGGTAATCGGCACCGGGCTGTTGAACAGATAGTCGAGTTCGGCGCGGGTCGGCATGGCCGGGGCGCAGGCGTGACGCGACACCACCAGACCACCGCAGGCATTGGCCAACTGGCAGCAGCGCTCGTCGCTGGCGTCTTCCAGCCAACCCGCGAGGAAGCCCGACATAAAGGCATCGCCGGCACCCAATACGTTGAGCACTTCTACCCGAACTCCAGGATAAATTGCGCCGTCTTCGAGACGCACCGGGATCACTCCGTGAATCACCGTGCAGCCTTGCGGGCCGAGCTTGACCACCAGGGTCGCCGCGCTCAGGCGCCGCACATTACGCAGCGCAGTGAGCAAATCCTCGGAACCGCCGGCAATCAGAAACTCTTCCTCGGTGCCGACGATCAGGTCGAAACGCGGGAGAATTTTCTGCACATGCTGGCTGACGTTCTGGTCGGCGACAAAGCGGGTTTCACCGTCCGCCTTGCCGGCCAGGCCCCAGAGCACCGGGCGATAGTCGATATCCAGTACGCGTTTGACGTTGTGCTTCTCGGCGTAATCCAGCGCCTGGATGCTCGCCTTGTAGACGCCGTCGGTGGAGAAATGGGTGCCGGTGGTCAGCAAGGCTTTGCTGGAAGCCATGAAGGCTTCGCTGATGTCTTCGGCCCGCAGCGCCATGTCGGCGCAGTTTTCGCGGTAGAAGACCAAAGGAAAGGTTTCGCGATCCTTGAGGCCCAACAGGACCATGGCGGTCAGGCGTTCCGGATCGACCTTGATGCCGCTGACCTCGCAACCTTCGCGGGCCAGGGATTCAACGAGGAAGCGGCCCATGTGGTCGTCCCCTACCCGGCTCAGCATCGCCGATTTCAGACCCAGTCGAGCCGTGCCGAAAGCGATGTTGGCGGACGATCCACCGAGGTATTTGGCGAAACTTGAAACATCTTCCAACCGCGCTCCGACTTGCTGCGCATAGAGGTCGACGCCAAGGCGCCCCAGGCAAATCAGATCCAATTGACGCCCACTGGCAAAACGAGTCTGGCCCATGTTGGCTCCTGTTATTTTTATCAGCCTGCGTTCGGGGCGATGGCTGCGCCGAACACGCTGGGTGGATGCAGACTAAAACGTTCGGGACCGAACAATCAATAATTATTCCAAATACTTTTTACATGGAATATTTTTTCCAATAAGCTTTAGTGCAAGCGTTCCCGAGGCAGTGCATCGTTTCAGCACACCGCGTACTGACTGCACGCTCAAGATTTTATTCCGGCCTACCCTGTAGACTGCGCACAGCCAACCTATTGTCACGGGATGACGCGCTCTGTCGTCCCTATAAGAACAAGCCAGAAGGATTCCTTATGACCCGCACCGATCAGCCGGCGACGAGCGAGAGCACGCCCGACAGCGATCTCGCCAGCCCCCCGATCAATGCCGAGCGTCTGCTGCAGCTGATCACCCACGAATACGAAAGCCTGCCGCGCCAGCTCAAGCGCATCGCCAGTTACATGAGCCAGCAGAGCGACCGGATCATGGTTGACCGCATCAGCGACATCGCCCGTGAGTGCGAAGTGCACCCCTCGGCGATCGTGCGGTTTTCCCAGCGCTTCGGGTTCAGCGGCTTCAGCGAAATGCAGGCGTTGTTCCGCGAGGCCTATACCCACAAGACCACGCCGGTTCAGAACTACCAACAGCGCATTCGCAGCATGATCGCCAACAAGTCGCAGAAGGCCAGCGGCGGCGACCTGGCGCGCGAGTGCATCAATGCGACCCTCTCGGGCATCGAACGACTGGGACTGGAACTGGATGACCAGGCCTTCGCCAAAGCTGTCGACCTGGTGGTGAATGCCGACAATATCTACGTGGTCGGGGTGCGGCGCTCGTTCGCAGTGGCCGACTACCTGGTCTACAACCTGCAGCACACCAACAAGCGCATTCATTTGGTCTCCGGCCTCGGCGGCAGCTACCGCGAGCAGATGCGCAGCGTGCGCGCCAATGACCTGGTGATCGCCATCAGCTTCACGCCCTACGGCAAGGAAACCCAGCATTGCCTGCGCATCGCCCAGCATAATCAGGCAAAAACCCTGATCATCACCGACAGCAACCTCTCGCCCCTGGCCAAGCGCGCCGACACCGTGCTGCTGGTCAATGAAGGCAGTTCGTTTGCCTTCCGTTCGTTGAGTGCGACGCTGTGCCTGTGCCAGGCGCTGTTTATCGCCGTGGCCTATCGGCTGGAATTGAAGGTCGATGAGATTCACGAACAGGTGGGCTTCGAGGATTAGCGCGTCGCCGGTTGCAGCGCGCGGAACCTCAGCTAAGGTAGTCCATCCCGAATGGACATCTGAAGGAGCGGTTCAATGAAGTTAATCGGCATGCTGGATTCGCCCTACGTGCGGCGCGTCGCCATCTCTGCCAAACGCCTTGGCATCTCGCTGGAACATCAATCGGTTTCGGTGTTTCGGCACTTCGAGCAATTCCAGCAGATCAACCCGGTGGTCAAGGCCCCTACCCTGGTGCTGGATGACGGTGAAGTGTTGATGGACTCGACGCTGATCATCGATTACCTGGAAGCGCTGGCCAGTCCCGGCAAGCGTTTGATGCCGGCTGATCTCGATCAACGACTGCGCGCATTGCGCCTGATTGGCCTGGGGTTGGCGGCGTGCGAGAAGTCCGTGCAGATTTATTACGAACGCAGCCTGCGTCCGGCGCACATTCAATTTGAACCGTGGGTGGAACGGGTGGAAGGGCAATTGTCGGCGGCGTATTCGGCGCTGGAGCGGGAGCTGGAAAAGCAGCCGCTTAAGACTGACGGTTCGATTGCTCAGGACGGAATTACCTTGGCGGTGGCCTGGAGTTTTACCAATCTGGTGGTGCCGGATCAGGTGGAGGCTGCGCAGTTTCCGCTGATCAGCGCGTTTACCGCGTATGCCGAGGGGCTTGAGGTGTTTGTGAGTACGCCGATCGAGTAGATCGATTTGTTGTGCCTGATCTGGCCCCATCGCGAGCAAGTCGAATCGTCGCACCGTCGCACCCACAGTTGACCGCGCTCCCCTGTGGAAGCGAACTCGCTCGCGATATGGCGTATCAGGTAAATAGAGCGATCAGGATGATGATCGGGATGGGTATGCCAAGAAAGAACAGCAGTAGTGAGCGCATGAGCGTTCTCCTGGGTTAACGAACAGGTACGGAAGTGGTGGATACATAAGCGTCGGTTTCGAGGTACTCGACCGCATCCCGACGACGACCACCGAAAGTTGCAGCAAGGCTGGCGAAAAACGCGCCAATGAGCAGTGCAATGAACATCCACAGCGAGGTCATTGCAGCCACCTTCGCAGCCTTATCAGCAGCTTGTTGGGCAGCCAGTTTGGCGTCGGCTACGGCCTTCTGGGTGCGGGCATACACTTCATCGACGCGACGTTCAGCGTCCGCTTGAGTGAGGTTGGTCCGTTGGGCGACCAGTTGCGCCAGGTAGGTGCGATCTTCGGCAGCCAGCTGACCATCGCTGCTCAGGCTGCGCACGAAGATGCGCGTCACGGTGCCATAAACGGCGTCATCACTGACCGCAGTCGGACGATCATCGCGGAACAGGCTGTCGATAAAGTAACCATATTGGTCACTGTCGGTTTTGCCGACCGCGGTGCCAGCAGCCTGAGTCGCCGCATTCGCCGCACCACCGACGACACTTGCCCCAGCCTGCACACCACCGCTGACAATACTGCTGACCGAGCCAACGACCAATGTCGCGGTCACCAACGTCGCCACGCACCAGGCCAGAAAACCATGGGCCGTGTCACGGAAATAAACCTCATCACCATGCATGTTCGCCCACTTCACCCGCAGTCGACCGGCGATATAACCGCCAAGCCCGGACGCCGCGATTTGGGTCGCGGCCAGCCAGACGATCGTTGAAATCCCCAGGCCCTTGGCGCTCACGCCTTCATGGGCCCAAGGCGATACCGCCGAAAAACCCAAGCCAAAGCCGAGCAACAGAAGGATCAGCGACAACGCCGCCGCCGCCGCGGCCCCTGCGAATATCGCCCCCCAGGACACGCCAGAAAGCGTGCTCGCTTCTTCGAAGGCAGGAGAGAAACCATCAGAGGATCTATTCATTGTTATATCGCTCCAGGCAGGAAAGATGGTGTTACAACTCTTCAATGGAAGAAATGCAGTCACCGTGCCAGTTGCCAACTTTCAATAAATCGCAGTATTTCAATAAGTTATAAAATTTTTTACTTCCCATGACCATGCAATTTGCAAGGAACTGCCAATTGCAGCGGGTTTTATGCATTGACCAAATAGGTGCCTGCATGAAGTTTTATTTAGAAAGCCTGCGCTCATTTCTTGGCAAAATGCCGCGCAACGTTGTGAACTCTTAATCAGGCCCGCCCTATGACCCGCATCTTGACCATCGAAGACGACGCCGTGACTGCCCGGGAAATCGTCACCGAATTGAGCAGCCACGGTCTCGACGTGGATTGGGTCGACAACGGCCGCGAGGGTCTCGCGCGGGCGGTCAGCGGCCACTACGATTTGATCACCCTTGATCGCATGCTGCCCGAGCTCGATGGTCTGGCGATTGTCACCACGTTGCGGACCATGGGCGTGGCCACGCCGATCCTGATGATCAGCGCCCTCTCCGACGTCGATGAGCGTGTGCGCGGCTTGCGCGCTGGTGGTGACGATTACCTGACCAAACCGTTCGCCACTGATGAAATGGCCGCCCGGGTCGAAGTCCTGCTGCGCCGACAGAACACCGTGACCGCCCAGGCCACCACGTTGCGGGTGGCGGATCTGGAGCTGAACCTGATCAGCCATGAAGCCAGTCGCGACGGTCAGCTGCTGACGCTGTTGCCCACCGAGTACAAATTGCTGGAATTCCTGATGCGTAACACCGGGCAGATTCTGTCGCGGATGATGATTTTCGAAGAGGTCTGGGGTTACCACTTCGACCCCGGCACCAACCTGATCGACGTGCACATCGGCCGGCTGCGCAAGAAAATCGACCCGCCAGGCAATGTCCAACTGATTCGAACCGTGCGAGGCTCGGGTTATGTCATTGCTGAACCCCTCTAACGGCTGGCGCTCTTCCAGCAGCCGTTTGCTGGCGCTCTACAGTTCGCTGTTCGTGCTCTGGAGCGGGATCCTCATGGGGGTCATGTACTACGAGGTTTCCGATTACCTGGACAACCTGGCCAAACACTCGCTGATGCAACGTCAGCACTTGTTTTCACGCTTTTCGGGCGAACAACTGGTAGAAGCCCTCGCCGTCAGCATGACCTTCGACATTCGCGGCATCGACGCCTATGGCCTGTTCGATGACCAGCATCGCTACCTCAGCGGCGCTCTGCAGCACATTCCCGAAGGGCTGCCACTGGACGGCAAGATTCACATGCTCAGCGACTGCGCCGATTCCGACGACCCGACCCTGCCCGCCGACAGCTGCGACGCGGTGGCGACCCAGACAAAGGACGGACGCTGGCTGGTGCTGGTGCGGGACAACGGTTCGTTGTTCGCCGTCACCCGGATCATCCTTCATGCGTTGCTCTGGGGCGTGACGTTGACGATCCTTCCGGGCATCGCCGGTTGGCACTTGTTGCGCCGCCGGCCACTGCGGCGAATACGCGCAATTCAGGCCAGCGCCGAGGCCATCGTTGCCGGCGACCTGACCCGGCGACTGCCACTGTCCAATCGCCGCGATGAGCTGGACATGCTCGCCGCTATCGTCAACGCCATGCTCGAACGTATCGAGCGCTTGATGAACGAGGTCAAGGGCGTCTGCGACAACATCGCCCATGACTTACGCACGCCGCTGACCCGCCTGCGGGCGCAGCTGTACCGGATTCAGCAGCAGGCTGACGACGGTTCGACGCTGGCCGTGCAACTGGATTCAGTGCTCGGCGAGGCGGATACCTTGATGGCGCGTTTTCGCGGGTTGCTGCGGGTTTCCGAACTGGAAGATCGCCAGCGCCGTTCGGGTTTTGTACAGCTGGATCCGGTGCCGTTGCTGCAAGAGTTGCACGACTTTTACCTACCCTTGGCGGAGGAAGGTGAGCTGGTTTTCCAGCTGCAATTGCCGGAGTCGTTGCCTGCACTGAACGGTGATCGAGCGTTGTTGTTTGAGGCGGTGGCAAACCTGCTGAGCAACTCGATCAAATTCACACCGCCGGGTGGTGAGGTGATTTTGCGGGGGATCAATGACGGTGGGCATACGCGGATCGAAGTGCTCGACTCGGGGCCTGGGATTCCGGTGGCTGAGCGAGAGGCGGTGTTTCGACGCTTTTATCGTGCAGAGGGTGGTGATCAGAAAAGCGGGTTTGGGTTGGGGTTGTCGATCGTTGCGGCGATTGTGAGCTTGCATGGGTTTGCGCTTGAGGCGGGCAGCAGTGAACTCGGCGGTGCGCGATTGGTGCTCGATTGCCAGCAGAGCCTGATTCCACAGACCTAAAGCCTCACACAATCCCCGAACGCAGCCTCGCAGGCTCGGCAACTGCAGAAGGGCTGAGCTTTTTCAGAGGCAGTCTTTGGACTGATCACGCATCGACAGGGAACTCCTGACGACTGCCACGCATCCTAATAGATGAGGTACTTCCTTTTTTGCTTCACGTTTTTAGAGGACACCGTCATGCGCCGTCTGATAATTACTTCTTCCCTTCTGCTGTGTTTACCCTTCGGCTCCGCTATGGCCAAAGTGGATACAGGCGATGTCGCCACGTCAGCCGGGGTTTCCGCATCGTTGTACTCGACGTTCAAGGACGACAAACTCATGATTCCTGCCCGAGATGACGCCTCCAGCTTCGTTGCCAGTGGCGGTGCGATTCGTGGGGTTTATCTGGAGTCGGTCTTAAAACAGATTCGTCAGGACAATCCCGGTCTCAACGCCAGCGACGAAGACCTGGCCAGAGCGATTCTCGTCCAGGATGGCATTGCTGCGGGTCAATGAAGGCTGAAAAAATAGGGGTGGGGCTCGCAACGGATAGCGTTTGCAGCCCTACCTTGCTTCAGCGCCTGTGAATAAACGCGCCCACCCCGCCACCAATTGCGCGCTGATGCTCACGCCGCCGCACACCACAATCACTGCATCATGGGCATCGGCAATTGCCGGATGGTCCAGGTATCCAATCGCCAACGAAACACCACATGCAGGCTCGACCAACTGACGCAAGTCGTTGGCGTAACGGACCACGCCCATGATCGCCTCGTCATCGCTGAGCACCACGCACTCGTGGGGGAAGTCGAGGATGTGCTGCACCGGCCAGGCGGCTACCTGAGCAGCACCAAGCGAAGTGGCAACGGTGTCGATCCGCGGCAGTCTGACCGGATGCCCGGCAGCAACCGCGGTCGCAAAAGAGGCCGCCCCCCGGGTTTCGCAAGCAATGATCCGGCAATCCATGCGGTCATGGCGAATCAGCCCGGTGAGGATGCCCGCCAGCAAACCACCGCCCCCTACCGACGTCACCACGGCATCGACCTGAGGGCAGTCTTCGAGGATTTCATCGACTATCGTGCTGTGCCCTTCCCACAACACCGGGTGATCGAAGGCCGGCACGTATTCGGTGTCCGCGTGCTGTGAGAGTTCCTTCGCCCGTTGATTCGCGTCGTCCCAGAGCTTGCCGTGGACAATCACCTCGGCACCGGTTTTCCTGATCCGTGCGCGGGTGGTTTCCGGTGTGGTGTGCGGCACCACAATGCAGGCTTTCAACCCCAGGCTGGCGGCAGCCACTGCGGTAGCAAACCCGGCATTGCCGCCGGAAGGACAGACGACTTTGCGTTTGCCCTGCGCCTTTGCCTGACTGCACAAAAGGCCCATGCCGCGCAATTTGAACGAGCCGCTGGGTTGCAGGTTTTCCAGTTTGAGCCAGATCCGCCGGGCCGGCGTCGACAGGCCCGGGTGCAGAATCAACGGTGTTCTGATGTGAAGCATGGTGGAATTCCTTAAGGGTGAACGGCCCTAATCCAAGCTTAGTTCACCCTGCCCCGGCGGTGACCGTCTCAGCGATAACGCGGTGCCGCCGTGGAATTACCGAACAAGCCTGAAAGCGCCTGGCGCTGGACTTCGTAGGCGTCCCACTGATCGCCATCGTGCAGGCCCGGAAGGGTCACCACTTCGCCACTCGCCAAGCCCACGAGTGCGGCATCGACCATGTCCTCGGCAGACATTACGATCTCTTGCGGCAGGTTTTCCACCGGGTTGCCGGCCTCACTCCAGAAGTCAGTGGCGGTGGCGCCTGGCAAAACGGCCTGGATGCGAATGCCTTCCATGTCGTCCACGGGGCTGGCGAGCAGCGGCATGACAGCGCCGACCCCGGCATTGTTGACCAACAGGGTGATACGGGCGTCGGAGCGCAGAATCGCTTCGACCCGCAGCACGTCGGCCTTGTCTTTTAAGTCGGCGGCGACCACTTCCACGACGCGGCCGGTTTCGTTACTCAGATGGTTGGCCAAGGCGTTCAGTTTCGCCTGGCTGCGGGCGACCAGAATCAGGTCGTAACCCTGTCGGGCGAGTCGGTCGGCATACACCGCGCCGATGCCCGAAGAGGCGCCAGTGATCAGTGCGGTGCCTTTGGATGAGAGGGCCATGTCGATTTCCTTCACAGTGAGGCGATATCTTCGCCGGTGTGAACCGTTATAGATTGACTCACGCTCGTCTCAAATGACGTTTAAAGTACGTTTTTAGGACATAGGATTTGAGGACACCCCAATGACTTCCGTAGCGTTTGTAGTGTTTGAAGGGTTCCAGTCCATGGCGCTGGCGGCCATGCCAGTGTTCGAGTACGCCAACTTCAGCGCTGGCGAGACGCTCTATGAAGTGAGCGTGGTGTCCGAAGACGGCCGCACGTTGCGTGCCTCCGGCGGTTTGAGTGTCGGCACGCAGGCCTTTGGTGAGCAGGTGTTCGACACGGTGATCGTGGTTGGCGGCGATGCGATCCTCGAGCAGGCCCCCGAGGGTGTGCTGACTTACCTGCGTGCAAACGTTAAATCCGCACGACGAACGGCGTCGATCTGCTCCGGAGCGTTCGTCCTGGCCCAGGCGGGTTTGCTCGACGGACGGCGGGCCACCACCCATTGGGCTTATGCACGGGAGCTGCAAGCGCGGTTTCCATCGATCAAAGTGGAAGAAGACCGCATCTACGTCGTTGACGGTTCGATCTGGACTTCCGCCGGGATGACCGCCGGCATCGACCTGGCGCTGGCCATGGTTGAAAAGGATCACGGCGCCGCACTGGCCCGTTCCGTGGCGCAGAAACTGGTGATGTACCACCGCCGCGCGGGAGGCCAGTCGCAGCACTCGGCGCTGCTGGAACTGGAAGCGAAATCCGACCGCATTCAAACCGCCCTCGGCTATGCGCGAGAACACCTCACCGAGACGTTGTCGGTGGAGCAACTGGCGGACGTCGCGCGCCTCAGCCCTCGGCAATTCAGCCGGGCCTTCCGGGCGGAAACCGGTCAATCGCCGGCCAAGGCCATCGAAAACCTGCGTCTGGAAACGGCGCGTCAAATGCTGGAGCGCGGGCGACTGACCCTCGATCAAATCGCCGAGGAGTCGGGCTTCAGCGACTGTCGCCGCATGCGCGAAGCCTTCCTTCGAGCGTTCGGGCAGCCGCCGCAGGTGATTCGACGCAATGCCCGTTCGGCGTAGGATGAAACGTGTCGGGCCCACGTGTGGAGATAAAGATGAAAATCTCGGCCAACCTGGCGTTTTTCGCGCAGTTCGGCAGCGAATACGAGGCTTACTGCGCCCGCAGTTGGCGGTTGATTCCCGGGGTTTATTAGCCATCCACATTAGATTGTGTGTAGGCGGATATGGTCGCCGTCATCCACATGGGCGACGACTGCCTCATAGCTGGCGAGTGTGGCGTGCGGGGTCTGGAGCGGATGGTCGTGGGTCGAGGTCACCACGATCAGGTCCGCGCCCGCCGCCTCGGCCGCGAGAATACCCACGGTGGCGTCTTCGAAAATCAGGCAATCGGCCGGTTCAACACCCAACCGCTCAGCCGCCAGTCGATAGCCCGCGGGATCGGGTTTGCCGGCACTGACGTCTTCGGCAGTGACCATCACCAAAGGTTGCGCAATGCCCGCCGCGGCCATCCGGCGCAGCGCCAATGCCTTCGGCGCCGAGGTGACGATCGCCCATTGGTTGGCGGGCAGCGACTTCAGAAAGTCTGCCGCGCCAGGCACCTCAATGATCCCCTCGACATCCTCGATTTCTGCCTCAGTGATGAACGCTGCTTCAGCCTCGGCATCCACCCCGGCCAACGCCAGACGATTGATGGTGTCGATGGCGCGAACGCCATGGATGGTTGGCAGGAAGGTGTCGACATCGACGCCGTGGCGCAAGGCCCAGGCTGCCCAGATCCGCTCGGCAGCGGCGATGGAGTTGAGGACGGTGCCATCCATATCGAACAGAAAAGCGCGGTACGGGGTGTTGAAGACGGAATCGTGAGCAGACAAGGGGGGACTTGCTCTCGCAAGTGCAGGCGGGTTCGCCGAGCAATGTAGCATTGGCGAGGTAGAAGTTGCCGCAGGTTCTACAGGGTACGTTTCGACTTCAAGGCACCGTCCACACAATCCAGCAACTGCCCAAGCGCCCACGGTTTCTGGATGAATGAAACCGAATGCCTGACCCCGGCGCTTTTCGGCGTTTCGAAGCCAGACATGATCATGATCGGTTTGTCCGGCCAGCGGTCGCCAAACAGATTGGCCAGGTCTGCGCCATTGAGTTTGCCCGGCATGGTGATGTCCGTGAGCAACAAGCTCACCTTTTGTGCATGCAGTTCCAGGTATTGCGATGCGGCGTCTGCGCTGGCCTGCGGTTGAACCAAAAAGCCTTCCTCCTGAAGAACTTCGCAGAGAAACTCCAGGATCAGCGGGTCGTCCTCAACCACAAGAATCAACCCGCCAGGAAGGTGCTCGCCCGCCGTCGATACTGGACTCATGACTGTGCCACTCCCTGATTGCCTAAATGATTTCGCGGGCTCAAATCCGCTGTCTATCAGGTATGAGCAGCGGACTCGGCGGAAAATTCATTTTTGATACAGGCAAGCGATGAAATCAGGCGTCCTGCAAAATCAGGTCGGCGCCCTTCTCCGCCACCATCAGCACTGCGGCATGGGTATTGCCTGAGGTAACGTTGGGGAAAATCGACGCGTCGACGATACGCAGACCTTCCAGACCGTGCACTTTTAAGCGTTTGTCGACTACCGATTTCTGCTCGTCCGCCCCCATGGCGCATGAGCCGCACAGGTGGTAGATCGAACCACTGTTTTCGCGGAAATACTGCAGCATCTGTTCATCCGTTTCGACGACCGGCCCCGGCAATACTTCCTCAACGGTGATGCCCTTGAGCGCAGGCGCCAGCATGATTTTGCGCATCAAGCGGCTGCCCTGGATCACCTCGTCGATGTCCTTTTGCGTGCTCAGGTAATTCGGGTCGATCAGCGCCGCATCCCGCGGATTTTTCGAGGCTATCTCGATGTGCCCGCGACTGGTCGGGCGGCAGGGATTGAAGCACAACAGAAAGCCTGAATAAGGTTCGGGCTTGAGGCTGGCCTTGTTGTTTTTCGGGATCTGGTACGACAGCGGATTGAAGTACAACTGCAGGTTCGGATTAGCCTGCAGTTCGTTGCCACGGAAGAATCCGCCGGCCTGATTGACGCTCATCGCCAGTGCGCCCTTGCGGGTGAACAGGTACTTCAAACCCAGTTTGAATTGACCGAACAGCGAGCTCAGTTGATCGTTGAGCGTCGGGATGTTGGCCTTGTAGTAGTAACTGGCGCACAGGTGGTCTTGCAGGTTCTGCCCCACCGCCGGCAAGTGTTTGACCACCGGGATGTTGTGTTTGGCCAGCAACGCCTGATCCGCGACACCGGACAATTGCAGGATCTTCGGTGTGTCCACGGCACCGGCGCAAAGAATGACTTCCTTGTTGGCGGTAAAGGTGCGCACTACGCCGTGCTGGGCGATGGAAATCCCGGTCGCCCGACCGTTATCGAACAACACCCGGTCCACCAGCGCGTAATGCTCGACCGTCAGGTTTGGCCGGCTCAGTGCTGGATGCAGATGCGCAAAACTGCTGGAGCAACGCTGACCGTTGCGGGTGTTGACGTCGTAAATGCCCGAGCCTTCAAATTTCGGGCCGTTGAAGTCGTCGCTATGGGGATAACCCAGTTCATCGCAACCCTTGAGGAACACGTCACAAATCGGATGGGTCTGGCCCTTCATTGGCGTGATGCTGATCGGGCCGCTGCCGCCGTGGTACTCGCTGTCGCCCAACGGATGGTTTTCCAGTTTGCGGAAGTACGGCAGCACCTCCTTGAAGCCCCAACCGTCGTTGCCGTTGGCCGCCCAGTCGTCGAAGTCATGGGCCTGGCCACGGACGTAGATCATCGCGTTGATCGAGCCCGAACCACCCTGCACCTTGCCCCTCGGGGCATAGATTTCGCGGTTGTTAAGCTGCTTTTGCGGCTGGCTGTAGTACATCCAGTTGAAAGTCGGGTTGTAATACATTTTGGCGAAGCCGACCGGGATCTTGAACCACAAGGAACTGTCCTTGCCGCCCGCTTCCAGCAGCAGCACCGAGTGTTTGCCCGATGCCGAGAGCCGATTGGCAAGGATGCAACCTGCGGCGCCTGCGCCAGCGATGATGTAGTCGTAAGTCATGCACGGTTACCGCGTAAGTCGTTGTACAAAAAAACCGCCAGGTCATGCCCGTCAGCCAAGTGCAGTCCCTGTGGGAGCGGCAAATCCCGTCAGCCTCTGGCTGGCGATGTGTCTTTGACGTCAGCCGGGGTTGGCGCCATTTGCAGGTGCAAACGCTCACCGGTGTACGGCGAATGCCTGCGCACCACATCCATGTTCAGCTCCACCCCCAGGCCCGGCTCGGTGGACGGGATGATGTAGCCGTCCTCCCATTGCAACGGTTTGGTCAGGACTTCGGCATGGAAACCGCCCCAGGTCATGATGCTTTCCTGGATCAGGAAGTTCGGCGTACACGTGGCCAATTGGAAACTCGCCGCTGCGCCAATCGGCCCGTTGTAGAGGTGCGGGGCGATCTGCGCGTAATAGGCTTCGGCCATGCTGGCGATTTTCTTGGCTTCCAGCAGACCGCCACAGCGGGCCACGTTCATCTGCAAAATCGACGCACCGCCAGCCTGCAACAGCTTGAAGAACTCGTACTTGGTGGTCAGCCGTTCGCCGGTGGCAATCGGGATGCTGGTTTTGGCCGCGACTTGCGCCATGGCCTCTTCCTGACCCGGCGGCACCGGTTCTTCGAACCACAGCGGATCGTATTTCTCCAGGCGCTTGGCCAGGCGGATCGCCGAGGACGGCACCATTTGCCCGTGGGTGCCAAACAGCAAATCGCACTTGTCGCCCACCGCTTCGCGGATCTTGCGGCAGAAGGTTTCGCAGCGCTCCAGCACTTCCAGCGAGATCTGGTGCCCGGAGTACGCGGTGTAGGGCCCCGCCGGGTCAAACTTCACGGCGGTGAAGCCTTTGTTCATGTTCTCGATGGCGCATTCGGCGGCCAGGTCCGGGTCGTCGTAGTCGTACTCGCCTTTGCTGTTGACCGGGTACAGGTAGGTGTAGGAACGCAGGCGTTCATTGACCTTGCCGCCCAGCAGTTCATACACCGGCTTGTTCGCCGCTTTGCCAATGATGTCCCAGCACGCCATCTCCAGACCACTGACCACGCCCATCATGGTCAGGTCCGGACGCTGGGTGAAACCGCTCGAATAGGCCTGACGGAAGAAGCGTTCGATGTGGTGAGGATCGTGATTGAGCAGGTAGCGTTCAAACACGTCTTCGATGATCGGCAGCATGGCTTTGGGGCCGAAGGTTGCGGCGTAGATTTCGCCCACGCCTTCGATGCCGCAATCGGTCTTGAGCTTGACGAACAGCCAGTACATGCCGCCGATGTACGGTGGCGGTACGGCAACGATATGGGTTTCAAGGGCGACGATTTTCATCTCAGGCACCTGTCTGCTTCATAGATTTACGATTGATACGCGCGCGCAAGATCAGGGCCGCGAGGGTCCCGAGCAGGCCGACGAAGGCGATGTAGCCGAAATACAGCTTGTAACCAAAGGCACCGGGGAAATGTTCGGTGAGGTAGCCGTTGATCAAGGGAATGAAAGCATCCGGCAGGTACCCGACTACCGAGACAATGCCGATGGCCAGGCCGGTGATGCGCAGCGGAATATTGCAGGTGTCGAGGATCGCCCAGTACAAGCCGCGAATGGCGTAGGTCATCAAACCGATGAAAATCACCGTGCCAATCAGCAGGCCCATGCTGTTGAGTGCAGGGAACACGATCAGGCCGACCATCGCCAATGTCGCCAAAAACAGCGCCACGATCAGCACCGAAATGTTCGAGAACTTGTCACCCAGCCAGCCACCGCCGATACCGCCGATCGGGCGCATCCACAATTTGATGGTGGTGATGGTCCCGGCCATGACCGCCGTCATGCCGCCGCCTTGCAGGTAATCGGAGAAGCTGTAGGTGGCCCAGAAGATGTGATAGCCGCAGAACACGATGGCCGTTACCAGCCACAGCTCAGGAATTTTCACCAACGTAGTCAGGTCGCTGAGCAAGCTGTATTTGCCCTTCTCCACCGCCGCCGTGTCTTCCATCGACTTCGGGTCTTTGATCAGCACCAGCACGCAGCCGATGGCGATACAGGTGAAGGCATACAGGTAGACCACGTGCTTGAAGCCTTCGGCGGCCGACTCGCCACGGGTTTCGGTGGCGAAGGCGAAAAGACCGAGAGCAACCGTCGCCAGCAGGGCTTCCACCAGGCCGCGACCGCCGTCGAGGATGCCGAAAAACCGGCCCTGTTCAGTGTGATGGGCAATCATCTTCACCCGCTTGAGCACCGAAGCCCAGAACGTCAGGCCAGTGGTCAGCCCCCAGCAACCGAAGATGATCATCAAACCGGTCATCGACGGCGCCGTGGAATACCAAAGCCCCAGGGCTCCGGTGGCGACCAGCGAGAAGAAAATCAGGAACCGTGGCGCAATCCGGTCCGCCAGCCAGCCGCTCGGCAAGTAGCTGAGCAGGAAAATCGTCCCCAGCATCGAGTACAGATAACCCAGCTCGCTGTGGTTGATCTGGAACACTTCGAGCATGGTGGTCTGGTAGACCTGACGCAGGTACAGGATCGGGTAGATCGCCCCGGCGGCCAGCACCAATAACATCAACTGGACATAGCGACTTCCCTTGTCACTGTGGCTTTTTGCACCCGCGTTCGAACCCTGAACAGCGGCAACAGTGGTTGCAGGCTTGGACATCTGTGGGACCTCGGGCAGCCCGGTGGTCCGGGTGCCCCAAATAATTGTTTTTATGGGTGTGGCGTGAGGCGCGTTGCGGGTGGATCAATACTTCATGACGACCAGACGGGTCTGGGTAAATTCGAGCATGCCGTGCTTGCCGTCATCGCCGCCCAGACCGGAACGTTTCCAGCCGGCGTGAAAGCCCTGATACGGGTCGGCCGGGGTGCGATTGACGTACAACTCGCCGGCCTCGATGGCGTTGGCGACTTTCATGGTGGTGCGGTAATTCTCGGTGTACAGCACCGACGACAGACCGAACTGATGATCGTTGGCCATGGCCAGCGCTTCGTCGATATCGCGGTACTTGAGCACCGGCAGTACCGGACCGAAGATTTCTTCCTGGATGATTTCCATGTCCTGGCGGCAGTTGCTGAGCAGCGTCGGTGGGTAAAAATGACCGTTGCCTTGCGGGATAAAACCGCCTGTTTCCAGTACAGCACCGTCGGCGACGGCGCGCTCGACCATGGCGTGGATGTTCTGCTGCGAACTGACGTTGACCAACGGGCCCATCAGGCTGTCGTCGGTGGCGCGGTCGCCGAATTTCACTGCGCTGATCTTGGCTTTAAGCAGCGCGAGGAATTGCTCGTAGACGCTTTCCTGCACATAGACCCGCTCCACCGCCGTGCACAACTGGCCGCAATGGGTGGTCTTGGAGGCCACGATTGCGCTGGCGGCGGCTTCAAGGTCGGCGTCAGCTTCAATGATCGCCGGGGTTTTACCGCCCAGCTCCAGCGATGGCTTGGCGATGTTGGCCTTGCAATAGTCGAGCACGATGCGCCCGGCGTTGACGCTGCCGGTCAGGGTGATCAAACCGACGGCCTTGTGGGTGCAAACCGCTGCGGCCGTGGCGTGGTCCATGGTCAGGATATTCACGACACCCGCCGGCAAACCGGATTGCTGCACAGCCTTGGCGATTTCAAATGCCGAGGTCGGGGTGTTGTTGCTCGGGCGCACCACCACGGTGTTGCCGGCAATCAGCGCCGGGGCGATTTTGCGCAGCAAGGTGTAGACCGGATAGTTGAATGGAATCAGGCAGGCGACCACGCCAATCGGCTCGCGGTGCAGGAAGAGGTTTTCGTTCGGGGTGTCGCTTGGAATGATCTCGCCTTCGATCCGGCGCGCCCACTCGGCATGGTAACGGGTGATCTGCGCGGCGTAACGGGCTTCGTTGCTGGCGTCGCTTGCGCTCTTGCCGGATTCGGCGGCCAGCGCTGCACCGATATTTTCGGCGCAGGCTTCAAGGGCGTCGGCGAATGAGCGCAGGTGTTCGGCGCGTTCGATGCTTGTCAGATTGCCCCAGACCTTCTGGGCAGCAGCGGCGGCATCGACAGCTGCGGCTGCTTCAGCGGTGGTGGCCGCTGAAACCTGGCCGACCAAGGCTTCGGTCGCCGGGTTGTAGACTGCAATCAGCGCATCGCTGGCTGGCTCAATGAAGTGACCGTTTACAAAGTTTCGCTCGAGTCGCATGTGCATCGCCCATCGTTGTTTTTATCCAGTTCCCCCAGTCTTGGCATCCTGGGCGGGTTGAACAAACGATTTATTGAGCGGGGGAACATTCGAAAAAGGCAGGTTACCCGCGAACGACATCAAATTCCCTGTCCCACATGGGTTTGGGGAGGATTAGCTGGCGGCGGTGGAGGGTTCGAGCTGGCGTTGTGCCAACCAGATTTCCTCCTGCAACCACTGGCTGAACACCTGCAATTGCGGCATCAACGTCTGCTCCGGCCGGGTCACCAGCCAGTAGGATTGATGCCCTTCCACGTGCACGTTCAGCACCTGGGTCAACTGCCCGCTGGCCAGCTCCGGGGCGACCATGTGCCAGTCGGCAATGGTGATGCCCAAACCGTCGGTGGCCGCGCGGATCGCCAGGTCCAACAGGTCGAATTCATAACCGCCCTGGGTGTCGACGCCGCTGATTTTCGCCGCGTCGAGCCAGTGCTTCCAGGTCAGGTAGCGCTGGTCTTCCCGGGCCAGCACATGCAGCAGGGTCAGGCAATTGAGGTCAATGCCGCCCTCGCTCCATTCCCGGGCATACAACGACGGCGCACACACCGCGATATGCCGCTCCTGGATCAGCAGCGAGCTGTCCAGCCCATCCCATTCGCCATCGCCAAAACGGATCGCACAGTCCAGGGTACTGGTTTGCGCCAGGCTGTCCTGCAAGCGAGTGGTGATGCTCAGTTCCAGCTCCGGGTGCTTCTCCCGCAGCCGTCCGAGGCGCGGCATCAACCAGCGACTGGTGAAGGTTGGCGGCGCGTTGATGTGCAGGCGATTGGAATGGGTCTTCTGCTGAATGCTGCGCACCGTCAGTTCGATCTTGTCGAAGGACTGATGCAATGCCCGCAGCAGAATCCGACCGGCGCTGGTCAGCTCGAGGTGGTGGTGTCGGCGCTCCAGCAGCGTTTCTTCGAGCTGTTCTTCCAGCTGACGCACCTGCCGGCTGACGGCGCTTTGCGTCACGTTCAGCAACTCGGCGGCACGGGTGAAGCTGCCCGTGCTACCAGCGACTTCAAAGGCTTTCAGCGCGTTGAGGCCGGGCATTTTTCGTTTCATGGAGGGCTCTCGGGATGAGTGACAAGACGCAAAGCATCCCACGCTCGCTGTGCATTGTCCTACAGGATTTTCTCAGTAACATGCATCTGGCGAAGGTTTACTCGCATTTTTTATCGTTTGTTCATCACCTCGCTCATAGCAAGACTTGCCGGCATCTCTAATAAAAAAAACCGAGAGCCACCCGATGCGCTTCCCTGCTTCTCTGCGCCTTAGTCCGTCGTACCTCGCTCTGCTCTGCACCTTCGCAGCACCGGCCATGGCGGTGCAGGTCACCGACAACCTCGACCTTGGCGGCGCCATTCGGGCGCGTTGGGACTATGACCCGGACCGCGACATCCAGAAGTTTGGCCTGGACACGGTGTTCCTCAGCGCCAAGTACAACTCCGACACCTGGATCGGTGAGGCCCAGTACCGTTTCTACGGACGCTCCTACCCTTACCAGTACACCAAGAACTACGGCGATATCCAATTCGCCAAGTTCGCGTGGGCCGGCTACAAGTTCAACCCCGACCAGCAAGTGCAGGTCGGCCTGAACACGGTGCCGTTCGGTTTGCAGCCGTACTTCGGCAGCACCTTTTACGAAACCCTGGGCAACGTCATCGGCCTGGAAGATGTGCAACAGGTCGGCGCCAAGTACATCCAGCAAAGTGGCGACTGGAATATCCAGGCCGGCTACTACTTGCGCCCGGCGTGGCAAGGCAAAGGCACCAGCAAAGGCGTCACTTACTCAAGCGTAGTGTCCGGGGCCGACAGCTACATTGGCGATGGCAGCGACAACCAGGAACGCAACACCGTGGTGCTGCGGGTGGCCAAGGCCCTGGACCTGGGGCCGTGGAAGTCCGAAATCGGGATCTCCGGCCTGACCTCGACCCTGGAGAACAAGGACACCGACAACGACGGCCGCCGCAACGCCGTGGCCGTGCACTACCTCGGCAAAAACGGCCCGTGGGGCGTGCAACTGCAAGCGGCGCGGCAACAAATGTCGCCGCGCAACGCCGGCACCGATGAAGTGGTCACCCTCGGCGGTTACGACGGCACTTACAACGTCGCCAGTCGCGGCAATTTGTACGTGGCAGACCTGAGCTACGACGTCGGCGGCAAGTACCTGTTCGACCAGATCAGCGGCGTGAAGCTGTACGCCAACTACAGCGCCTTCGACAAATCCGCCGATGAGTTCAAGACGTCGCAGCGGTTGATCCTGGGCACCTCGTTTTCCTTCAGCAAACTGTGGATCGCGACTGAGTGGTTGTATGGCAAGAATGATCCGTACATCGGTGGCAGCAGCTATACACAGAGTCTGGGGGCTGGGGGTAGTAACCAGTGGGAGAATCAGTTGTACATGAACATTGGGTATTACTTCTGATCCAGTTTATTTGGCGTCTTTGAGGGCGCCTTCGCGGGCAAGCCTTGCTCCTACAGGTATGCGGTGGAGGCGCCACCGCCAATCCGTAGGAGAACAACACTTGCATCAGCCCATCACAGAGGAGTCAGATACGCCCTACAGAACATTCACCAAAAACAATAAACCTGCCCACGTTTCCCGGCGTCGGCGTCAGGTCCGGAGTCACCCTTTCATGCGTCAACTGCCCTCGCTCAACATGCTGCGCGTCTTTGAAGAAGTTGCGCGGCATCGCAGTTTCAGCCAGGCGGCCCTGGGGTTAAACGTCACCCAAGGCGCGGTCAGCCGTCAGATCAAGCAGCTCGAAGATTATCTCGGTGTGGCGCTGTTCATCCGCACGCCGCAGGGCCTGTCGCTGACCGAAACCGGTCTCGCCCTCTCCCCGCAACTGAGCGATGCCTTCGACCACGTCGAACGCGCACTGCAAGCGGTGCGCGTACCCAACCTGCGCCAACGCCTGCGCATCGTCGCGCCACCGACCTGGGCCACGCGTTGGTTATCGGCGCAGTTGCGCGCGTTCTGCCAACGCTACCCTGACATAAGCCTGAGCGTGACCAACCAAACCGGCCACGACAACCTTGCGGAAATCGACTGCCACATTCGTTTCGGCCTCGAAGCGGCCAGCCACTGCAGCAGTCAGTTGCTGGTGATGGAACGGCACATGGCGGTGGCCAGTCCGGAGTTGTTTATCAATGGCCAACCGCCGGATCTGCGCCAGTTTCCATTGCTGCACATCCTGCACGACGGCAAGCGTTTGAAGGTGTGGGAGAACTGGTTGGCGGCGATGGGCCGTGAGGATATCGATGCCGGTCAAGGGCTGGAATTCAGCACCCTGGATCAGGTGATTCACACGGCGTTGGCCGGTGGCGGATTGGCGGTGATTGATCGGCAGATGATCGAAAAGGAACTGGCGAATGGCAGCCTGTTGCCGATCACCCCGGTTGAGGTGGTGGGGCCCTATGGTTATTGGCTGGATGTGGCGAATGACAAACAGGGACTGTCGAAGGTGCGGTTGTTTACGGATTGGTTGGGGTTGGTCAGTAATTCATAGAACACCAACGTACCCTGTGGGAGCGGGCTTGCCCGCGATCGCGGTCTTTCATTCACATTGATGTTGAATGTGCCGACGCCATTGCGGGCAAGCCCGCTCCCACAGGGATTCTTGGCGAACTTTAGATCGGTGCAGCGACTTTTACCGCAGTCGGCGCACTCCCCTCCACCGGACTCTGCGCCTTGCACGCCTGGCTCAACGTCAGCGATTTAGTCTCCGGTGCCCAAGCCCAGGAAATGATCGCGCCCAACGCCAGAATCGCCGCCAGTATGCCCATGGTCGGGCTCAAGCCAATCCCCGCCACGCTCACCGGCAACAGGAAGGTGCTGACCGCCGAACCCAAGCGACTCACCGCCGTGGCCAGACCAATCCCGCTGGCCCGCACTTCAGTCGGAAAGCTCTCCGCCGGGAACACGCCCACCAGGTTACTCACGGCTGAAAGCACCAGCGTGAACAGTCCAAACACCAACACCATTAAAAACGCCGCACTGCCCGGCAGCACAGCCAGCAGGAACAACGCCACTGCGAGAATGATGAACGAGTTGATCAAAAAACCCCGGCGAGAGAATTTGATCGTGCACCAGATCCCGATCAATGCGCCGAGGATCAGCAGCATGTTCAACATCAACTCGGTGCCAAAGCCCTCCGCCAAGCCCATCTTCTGCAGAATCGACGGCAGGAAGGTGTAGATCGCAAAGTACGGCATGACGATGCAAACGAAGAACAGGCAATTGAACGCTGTGCGCTTGCGGTATTCACGGCTGAACAGCACCGCGTAGCCGGAGCGGGTTTCGGTGGACTGTGTTTCGTCGAGTTCGACGTTGTCACCCAAGTGTTTCTTCACGATAGCCCGAGCCTCGCTAATCCGGCCCTGATTCACCAGCCAGCGCGGCGACTCCGGCGTGCCGATACGGGCGATCAGAATCAATGCCGCCGGAATCGCCGACGAGGCCAGCATCCAGCGCCAGGCATCGTCTCCGAGACTGAGCATGGCGGTGCCGACGAAGGTCGCGGCGACGTAACCGAACGTCCAGATCACACTGAACGAACCGAGCAGCACACCGCGATGTTTCTTCGGCGAAAACTCGGCCAGCATGGCGTGGCCGACGCTGAAGTCCCCCCCCAACCCGATGCCGATCAGCACCCGACAGAAAAACAGACCCATGGCCGTTTCAGCGTAGAACTGCATCACCGAAGCAATGGTGATCAACACGAAGCTGACCAGGAAGATTTTCTGCCGACCGACTTTGTCGGAAATCCAGCCAAAAAACAGACTGCCGAGAAACAAACCGATCAGCGCCGAAGCCCCAATCAATCCCTGCCAGAACGCATCCAGCTGCATCTGCGGACTCAGAAGCGTAAACGCGATACCGATCAGACCGAGAATGTAGCCATCGGTGAAATGCGCGCCAAACGTCAGGCCGGCGATTTTGATGTGGAAGCGCCCGATGGGCAGGTCGTCGATTTTTATCGATTGAACGGACATGTTCGTCTCCAGTTGTTGTTATTGAAGGAGAAATGAAACTGAAAGCTTTTGTTCCTGTGGGAGCGAGCAGGCTCGCTCCCACAGGGGGGGTGTTGGCGCCGTTACAGGCCGCCCATCAACAGGTATTTGATTTCCAGGTAGTCATCCAGACCGTACCTCGAACCCTCGCGTCCGAGGCCCGATTCCTTGATGCCACCGAATGGCGCCACCTCTGTGGAAATGATCCCTTCGTTGATCCCGACCATGCCGGCTTCCAGGCCATCGGCCATGCGCCAGACCCGGCCGATGTCGCGGCTATAGAAGTAAGCCGACAAACCGTACGGCGTGTCGTTGGCCCGTTGCAGCACCTCAGCCTCGTCCTTGAAGCGGAAGCACGCAGCCACCGGACCGAACGTTTCGTCCTGAGCGATCAGCATGTCGCTGTTGGCTTCGGTGAGGATGGTCGGCTCATAAAAAGTGCCGCCCAGTGCGTGACGGCTACCGCCGCATAGCAACTTGGCGCCTTTCTCCAGCGCATCGCCCACATGCAGCTCGACCTTGGCCAGCGCCGCTGCGTTGATCAGCGGACCTTGCTCGGTTTCACCCTCCAGCGCGCTACCCACCCGCATCGCCGCAACGGCTTGCGCGAGTTTTCCGGTGAAGGCTTCATAGACGCCATCCTGAATGAAGAAGCGGTTCACGCAGACGCAGGTTTGCCCGGTGTTGCGGAATTTCGAGGCCATTGCGCCTTTCACGGCAGCCTCCAGATCAGCATCGTCGAAGACAATGAACGGCGCGTTGCCGCCCAGTTCCAGCGAGACTTTTTTCAATGTGTCGGCGGCCTGACGCATCAGCAATTTGCCAGTGCGGGTGGAACCGGTGAACGAAAGTTTGCGCACGATGCTGGAGGCTTGCAGTGCACCACCGATGGCCACGGCGTCGCCGGAAACGATGTTGAACACACCGGCCGGAATGCCTGCCTGTTCAGCCAATACCGCCAAGGCGAAAGCCGACAAAGGCGTCTCTTCCGACGGCTTGAGAATCATCGTGCAACCTGCCGCCAGTGCCGGGCCAACCTTGCGGGTGACCATGGCCAGCGGGAAGTTCCACGGGGTAATCGCAGCGACTACACCGATGGCTTCCTTGACCACGATGATCCGCGCATCGGCCTTGTGGCTTGGAATCACGTCGCCGTAAGCGCGTTTGGCTTCTTCAGCGAACCACTCCAGAAAGCTCGCGGCATAGACCACTTCACCCATGGCTTCGGCCAGCGGTTTGCCTTGTTCGCGGCTGAGCAGGGTCGCCAGATCCTTTTGATTGCTCAGCATCAATTCGCTCCAGCGCTTGAGCTTCTGGCTGCGGTCCTTGGCGGTCAACTTGCGCCAGGCCGGCAAAGCGCGGTTGGCGGCGTCGATGGCTCGGTTGGTTTCTTCAGAGCCGGCCTTTTGTACGTCGGTAATCAACTCGCCATTGGCCGGATTGAAAACCGAGTAGGTCGAACCACCGCTGAACCATTGGCCGTCGATGAAGTTGCCGTTGCGGATCAGCGCGCTCATGCCACAGCCTCAGTCAGGTTGAAGCGCTCCAGACCCGGACGGGCCGAACGCAAGATACGTTTGCCGGCGGTGTAATCGTTGATCACGTCGCACGGGGTGTAATTGCGTTCCAGTTCATACCGCTCATCTGCGTCGAGTTTGGTCTCCAGCGCTGCCAAGGCACTGTCGAACTGCTCTGTGGTGTCGGCGCCCACGAGCATGCAATCCACGCCCGGATGATTGGCGACCCAGGCCTGCGCGATCTGTGCGTTGGACACGCCGCGAGCACGGGCCACACGCTGCACCGAATGGGCGATTTCGAACGAAGCTTCGTCGCTGTACATCTGCTGAGTGAAAAAGTCGGTCTGGTTGCGAGTGGATTGCACATCACTGGTCAACAACCCGCGAGCCAACGGGCTGAACACCGACACGCCCAAACCCTGATCACGGCAGAACGGGATCATCTCGCGTTCTTCTTCGCGGTAGGCGCAGTTCAGTTGCAGCTGCATGTTGATCGGTTTGACCCAGCCATTGCGCTCGCAGGCCATGAGAATTTTCGCCAGTTGCCCGGTGAGCATGGTCGAGACGCCGATGTATCGCGCCTTGCCGGAACGCACGATGTCGTTCATGGCGCTCATGGTTTCTTCGACCGGGGTATTCACGTCGAAGTAATGCAGCATGAACACATCGACGTAATCCATGTTCAGACGCTTCAGCGACGCATCGATGCCGTCCATGATGTGCTTGCGCGAATGACCGCTGGCGTTGATCCCGGTGCGAGTGCCGTAACCGACCTTGGTGGTGATCACCAGGTCTTCGCGACAGGCCAGGCGCTTGACGATGCGGCCCACCACTTCCTCGCCGACACCGGCGGAGTAGAAGTCCGCGAGGTCGATGAAATTCACACCGTTGTCCAGCGCATGCGCGACGATTGGCTCGCTTTTCTTCTCATCGAAGATCCACGGTTTCCAGTCCGGGGTGCCCATGTTCATGGTGCCCAGGCACAGGCGAGAGACTTGCAGGCCGGAGTGACCCAAACGAATGTATTGCATGGCGCGGACCTCAGGCTTTTGGGGTGTAGAAAGGGTTGCTGATGTGATTGACCACATCCGCCAGTTGCGCCGTTTCCGGCTGGCCGGTCAGCGCCGCACGAATCGCCGTGCGGCAGGCGTTGTAGTTATTCAGGTAGACCGCATCCAGGTCGTCGCAGGCCGGGTTGACCCAGTTCGCGGTCACGATGGCCCACTCGTCTTCGGCTTCCGGCGGCAAGGTGCCGTCCAGCAGCGCTTCAAGCACAGCCTTGGCGATCCCGGCCTGCGACGCGCCCCACGTGGCGTTGCCGTGCAGGTCACTGCTGATGGGGGTTTTGTTGACGTAAAGGGTCATCGGCTTGACCGGAATGTTCGGCTGGGCGATCACCATGAACGGGCAATGCCCTTGGCTTGGCGATGCCAGGCTATTGGCAAACGCCTGCCCTGCCGGGCCGTTGCGCGGACCGATCAGAATGTTGATGTGCGCGGCATTCACGCCAGGGCCTTCGAAGCCTTCACCGATGTACAGGTCGAGTTCTTTCATGAGTCATTACTCTTCAGGGATTTAGGTTGATCAGAAGTGCACGCGAACCGTGGAGGTCGCGTGACAAATGTCGGGGTTCGAAGAGCGCGGGGCGTGGCAGTGAGGATTAGTCATGGGTGCAAACGCTCTTTTTTGTTGTTGATGAGCTGTGTTTGCGATTTTTTAACACTGGGGGTTTGCGGGGCTGTAACCATTAAAAGTCATGAGGGCATGACTTCAAGTCATACCCCCATTTGACGGTGTTCGGATCAGTACGACGGAGCGTCTTTTTTCATGGTGTCCTTGGACATCGCGTCCTTCTTCACTCCGTCCTTGGACAGGGTGTCGTTCTTCATCGTGTCCTTGCTCATGGAATCCTTGGGCATGGCGTCCTTTTTCATCGTGTCTTTCTGCATGGCGTCTTTAGACATTGAATCCTTGCTCATGCTGTCGTTGCTCATGCCGTTATGGGTTGTTGCATCGGCGGCAAACACGCTGGCAGCGCCAAATGCCAGGCACATGGACAGTACGGTGGTCGCTAACTTTTTCATGATGAAACTCCTTGAAGCACAGGTTGCGGCTGAGCGCAGCGAGCGCTGCGCGGTGAAGTACCCAGGCACCGTCAGCTGCCACCGAACCAGTTGTAGCCCTGGTCTTCCCAGTAGCCACCCGGATAGGTGTTGGTGACGAACATCGCCTGAATGTGTTTGGGATTCTTGTAGCCCAGCTTGGTGGGCATGCGCAGCTTCATCGGGAAGCCATACTGGCGAGGCAGCACCGCGCCGTCATAGGTCAGCGTCAACAAGGTTTGCGAATGCAGTGCAGTGGCCATGTCGATGCTGGTGTAGTAGTCGTCCGCGCATTTGAAGCCGATATATTTGGCATCCGTGTCGGCACCGACCCGCGTCAGGAAGTCGCTGAACCGTACGCCGCCCCAACGCCCGATCGCGCTCCAGCCTTCGACGCAAATGTGCCGGGTAATCTGTTCGGTCTGCGCCATGGCTCGCAGCTCTTCGAGCCGCCAACTGCGCTTGTCCGCGACCAGCCCGGTCACTTCCAGTCGATAATCGGTTTCCTCGACGACAGGTGCCTCGTCAATGCCGTAAAAGGCATTGAAGGGAAACGGCCGGGTGATCATCGACTCGGGATAGGTCGGCGCCAGTGTATTGGGGTTGAACAACCAGCCCTGCACCCGGTCGTTGAATCGGGACATGGAGGACAACGCGGTTTCGACGCTTTTGTTGTCGGTGAGGTTGCAACCGGACAACATGGCCACGCCGCCGAGGGTCAGGCCGCGCATCAGGAACGAGCGTCGTGAGCGGTCTTCGATCTGTGGTGCAAGGATCTTTCTGGCGTCTGTCAGGATGGACGACTCGTCCAGCCCTGAGCCTTCGATGCGCTTTTTCATACGGGCTCCTTGCGACCGACAATCATCGCCCACAACGTTTTTGGAACCAGCGCGACCATCACCAGATGAACCGCGACAAAGGCCACCAACAGCGACATCGTGATGAAGTGCACGTGCCGTGCGCCTTCGTAACCGCCCAGCAGTTCACGCAACAGCGGAAACTGGACGGACTGCCACAACACCAGCCCGGAAATCACCAGCAGTGTGATGTCGACCATCACGAACAGGTACGCCACCCGTTGCACCTGGTTGTAATGACTCAGATCGGCATGCCCCAACCGCCCTCGCAACCCCGCCCACAGGTCATGCAGGACACCGTTCGGCGAAACCGGGAAAAAGCGCCGCTTCAGACGACCACTGACGAGGTTGATGATCAGGTAGACAAGACCGTTGACGGCCAGAAGCCACATCGCCGCGAAATGCCATTGCAACGCCCCGCCGAGCCAGCCACCCAAGGTGATCGTTTTGGGGAAACTGAAGTCGTACAGCGGGGAAGCGTTATAGATTCGCCAACCGCTGGTGACCATGACCAGCACCGCCAGGGCGTTCAGCCAATGGGTCAGCCGTAGCCAGCGGGGATGGGTGCTGACCGTGGGTGAAGCAGGTAACGGCGACATGATGGGCTCCCGGCGGTTGATCGTTGGAGCCGATTATGTGAGCCGATAGATCGCTAAATCCTCACGTAAAGTTAAATTAAACGTGATAACTACCCCCCAATAACCTGTGGGAGCGAGTTTGCTCAATTGTGTTTAAAATGCCGCCCCTTCTCATTGCCGACGCTGCCCGATGAACTCAGACGCCCTCTCCACCCTCCACGACCATTTACTGACGGCCCTGGCAGCGGCCCCCGCCGAAACCCGTCGGCTGTTCCACGGCCGTGGCCGGTGCTGGCCGGGGCTGGAGCAACTGACCGTCGATTGGCTGCAGGGTGTGGTGCTGGTGTCGCTGTTCAAGGAACCCGAAGCATTGCAACTGGACGCGTTGAAACAGAAGCTGATGGACGTCACGCAATCGCCTGCGTGGACGCAATCCGGCGCGCACACGCTGTTGCTGCAACATCGCTACCTGCTGCAAAGCACGACCGAGTGGCTGTTGGGGGACGCGATCGACGAGATGACGATCACCGAGGGCGGTCTGCATTACCGGGTGGACCTGGGCCGCAAACAGAACACCGGCCTGTTCCTCGACATGCGTTACGGCCGCGACTGGGTGCGGGCCAACACCCAGGGCAAGCGCGTGCTGAACCTGTTCGCCTACACCTGCGGATTCTCAGTGGCGGCCATCGAGGGTGGTGCAACACACGTGGTCAATCTGGACATGTCGAGCCCCGCCCTGAGCCGTGGCCGCGACAATCACCGGCTCAACGGCCACGACTTGAGCAAGGTGACTTTCCTCGGTCATGACCTGTTCAAATCCTGGGGCAAGGTGATCGGCAAGGGCCCTTACGACCTGGTGATCATCGACCCGCCGTCCTTTCAGAAAGGCAGTTTTCTGCTGACCAAGGACTACCAGCGTGTGCTGCGTCGGCTGCCGGAATTGCTCAGCCTCCAGGGCACGGTTCTGGCGTGCATGAACGATCCGGCGTTCGGTCCGGAGTTCCTCATCGACGGCGTCACCCGCGAAGCACCGAGCCTGCGTTTCGAGCAACGGCTGGACAATCCGCCGGAGTTTGCGGACGCCGATGTTGAATGCGGGTTGAAGGCGTTGGTGTTCAGGCTGGAGGATTGAGCACCAACGCAAACAACTCACCATGCCCATTCACATTGAGCTTGTGATAGAGGTTGCGCCGGTGCACCTTCACCGTCTCCGGGGAAATGCCCATCTGTTGGGCGATGGCCTTGCTTGAGAAGCCCTGGAGAATCAGTCGCGCCGTTTCGATTTCCCGCACCGACAGGCGCGCGTCGAAGCGATCCAGCAAGGTCGCCAGATCCCCGGCCACCGCTTCGGCGGCTGGACCTTCCGGCGGCATCAATTGCAGGTGACGGCGCATCGCCGCCAGCACCCAATCACGCACGCAGAGCAGGCGGCCCTGCTCTTCAGGGCTGAACCGCGTCGAGCGGCCGAGGGACAAACCGAGCACGGCGCCATCGACGTTGACCATGAACTGCAACTCGTCACCGCCCACCACGGTACGGAAGTAGCTCAGGTAGTACTCGCTCTGCTGGAACTGGTCAGGAGCGACCGAATCGAGGCTGTGCAAGCCGTCGGCAATGCCGGCGCAGGCGGCCTGATAAAACGGATCGAGCAGGTACATGCCGGCGCTGTAATCCGCCAGTTCTTCATGCTCGTCCGCGCCACCTTTAGCGTCGAAATCAATCAGCAGACGCGGCACCCGCCCGGCCCGCATCACCGCGACCAACGCATTATCCAGCGGCACCAGCAGGCGCAGTGTGTCGACCAGCGCACGCCAGAACCCGTCCTGCCCCACGGCACCAAATACCCGCGCCAGCCCTTGGTGCACCGGTAATTCTTTCAACAACGCGTCCACGCACTACCCCTTTCGAGTAACCCATGATGGGAATGGGTGAGTCCACTCCCGGCCGATACGCTGCAGGCACCTGATCATCACCGGCCTGCAGCAGGCCAGGAGTGCCGCATCATGAGTCGTCACCGCGCGTATATCAATCTTGGACTGGGCGCCTGTTTGTCAGTCTCGCTATCGGCGGTTGCCGCCGAGGGCGCGACGGTTCACGTGTACAACTGGTATGACTACATTGGTCCCACGACCCTGCAGGATTTCAAGCGTGACACTGGAATTTCGCCGGTCTACGACACCTTCGACAGCGCCGAAGTCCTGGAGGGCAAATTGCTCACCAGCCGCAGTGGATACGACGTGGTGGTGGCCAGTAATTTCAGTCTGCCGACCCTGATCAAGGCCGGTGCCCTTGCACCGCTGCCGCACGCTCAGATGCCTGATTTCAAAAACATGGACGCTGATCTGTTGGCGAAGCTGGCCAACAATGATCCGGGCAACCAGTACGCCGTGCCGTATCTGTGGGGCACCAACGGCATCGGCTACAACATCGACAAGGTCCGCGCTGCGCTGGGCGACAAGGCGCCGGTGGACTCTTGGGACCTGGTGTTCAACGAAGAGAACCTGGCCAGGCTCGGCCAGTGCGGCGTGGCCATGCTCGACTCGCCGGCCGAGATGTTGCCGGTCGCCCTGCACTACCTCGGTCTGCCACCTAACAGTACCAACCCCGAGGACTACAAGAAGGCCGAAGCGCTTCTGCTCAAGCTGCGTCCGCACATTGCCTACTTCAACTCGTCCAAGTTCATCAGCGACCTGGCCAACGGCAACATCTGCGTGGCGGTGGGTTGGTCCGGCGCGATGCTGGAAGCCAAGACCAATGCCGAACAGGTGAACAACGGCGTGAAGATCGCCTACAGCTTGCCAAAGGAAGGCGCTCCGGTGTGGTTCGACACGCTGGTGTTGCTCAAGGACGCGCCGCATCCGGAACAGGGCCTGGCTTTCATCGACTATCTGATGCGCCCCGAAGTCATCGCCCCCATCAGCGATCACCTCTCCTACCCCAATGGCAACCGCAGCGCGACACCCCTGATGGCCGAAGCCACCCGCAACAACCCGGCCGTGTATCCGTCGGCCGAAGCCATGGCCACGTTATTCACCCTTCAGCCTCTGCCGCCCGCCACCGAGCGCGTGCGCACGCGGATCTGGAGCAAAGTGAAGAACGGTCAATAAACCTAAGCCATAGCGAAATCTGTAGCAGCTGCCGAGCTTTGCGAGGCTGCGTTCGGCTCGGGCCGCGTTCGGACGAAGCAGTCGTAAATCCTGAAATTTCGGTCCACCTGAAACACCGCAATCCCCGAATTCACGACTGCTTCGCAGCCGAACGCAGGCTTCGCCAGCTGCTACAGGGATTGCGTTAGCCAATAACTATTTTGAATAAGAGAGAAACGATGAAACCACGTGCCCGCGACCTGAACATCCACTTCGGCCAACTGCAACCCGGCCCGCTCAACGCCATTACCGATGTGCCCGGCGTCCGGGTCGGCCACAGCAATGTGCGAGGACGCACCGCAAACGGCCGCGACATCTTGACCGGCGTCACCGTGATCGAGCCGCGTGCCGGTTCCACCAACCAGCAACCGTGCTTTGCCGGCGTCCATGTGCTCAACGGCAACGGTGATGCCACGGGGCTTGAATGGATTCGCGAGGCAGGCCTGTTAACCAGTCCGGTCGCCTTCACCAACACCCACAGCCTGGGTGTGGTGCGCGATGCGCTGGTGACGCTGGATCGCCAGAACCAGCCCGATGACGGGCGCCTCTACTGGAACATGCCCGTGGTGCTGGAGACCTTCGACGGTCTGCTCAACGACATCAACGGTTTCCACGTGAAGCCGGAACATGTCGCCGAAGCCCTGCGCACGGCGGTGGATGGCCCAGTCAGTGAAGGCGCCGTCGGCGGCGGCAGCGGCATGATCTGTCACGAATTCAAGGGCGGGATCGGCACTGCTTCGCGACGTCTGAACAGTGCTCAGGGCGGCTGGACCGTCGGCGCTATCGTCCAGGCCAACCACGGCATCCGCAACGAATTGCGCGTCGACGGTTACCCGGTCGGGCGCTACATGGAAAAGGCCGACTCGCCGTTCCTCAAGGCGTCCTTGCCGCATCCTGGCATGGGTTCGATCGTCGTTTGCCTGGCCACCGATGCGCCGTTGCTGCCACACCAGTGCACGCGCCTCGCGCAGCGCGCCAGCCTCGGCCTCGCCCGCACCGGCGGCGGCAATGAAGACCACAGCGGTGACATCTTCATCGCTTTCGCCACCGGCAACCAACACGTGCCACCCGCCGCTTATGAAGGCAAAGGCGCACCGACCTGCGACAACCTGAGCATGGTCAACAACGACCACATCAGCGAGTTGTTCCTGGCCGCCACCGAAGCGGTGGAGGAAGCGATCATCAACGCCTTGCTGGCCTCCGATACTGCCGAAGGCAATGGCCATGCGGTGCCGGGACTGGATGCCGGAACGCTGCTCAACGCGTTGCGTCTGGCCGGTTGGCCAGGCGAACAGGTCTAGCAGAGTTGATGGGGCTGGATGCCGCAAAAAGCTCGCACCCCAAGGCCCGTGCGGCAGCCAAATGAACCGCCGGATCCTGAATTTCCGATTCGAGCAGCCGTTCGGACGTCACCACCTGCGCACCGCAATAATCGAAAATTCCATGGTCAATCTGCGTCTTCATGGCCTCGGCATAACCGTGCCGGGCGTAGGTTGCAGCGTCGGCACCGCCCACGCCGATCAGGTGAACCCGCAGATGACCAAGCTTCTTCTCCAGCTTGGCATCTGCACCGAAATCGAACGCCCAGCCGTTGGCAAACACCCGATCAATCCAGCCCTTGAGCAGCGCCGGCATCGACCACCAGTAGACGGGATAAACCAGCACCAGCGCATCGGCGCGGTCTATCCGCGCTTGCTCGGCAACCACATCAGCAGGGGGCGGCGCCTCCCGGTGATGCACTGCCAGATCAGCGGCGCTGAACCTCGGGTCGAACCCTTCGGCCGAGAGATCGGCGATTTCAATGGTATGACCGGGATCGTCCAGGGTGATGCCCTGAGCGACTTGCGCAGCCAGGCTTTGCGTCAACGAACGAGGATCGTGATGAGCTACAACGATAAGCGCGTGCATGCTGGAAACTCCTGATTGAGAGCACAAGGCGGAATTTATATACTCTTGGTAAGTTATGATCATTAAATTACTTTTGGTACATAGTCATGTCAACCACCGAAACAGACGTGCAAGATTCCACCCCGCCACCGCGACGACGAATGTCCCGGGGGGACCGCCAACGCCAGTTGCTGGACGTTGCCTGGCAACTCGTTCGGGAAGAAGGCACGGACGCGCTGACATTGGGTCGGCTCGCCGAGCAAGCCGGGGTGACCAAACCGGTGGTTTACGATCACTTCACCACGCGATCCGGGTTGTTGGCGGCGCTCTACCAGGACTTCGATGCCCGACAGACTGCACTGATGGATGCTGCGCTTCAGGACAACGAACCGACTTTGCCCGGCACCGCCAGGGTGATCGCTTCGTCGTACGTCGACTGCGTGCTGCTTCAGGGCAACGAAATCCCCGGCGTCATCGCGGCATTGGCCAGCTCCCCGGAACTGGAGAAGATCAAGCGCGAGTACGAAGCGATTTTCCTCAACAAGTGCCGGACCGCCCTCGCCCCTTTTGCTGGCTCGGGTGATATCAAGGCAGCGGGATTGCGGGCGATGCTCGGTGCGGCGGAAGCCTTGTCCCACGCCGCGGCAAATGGAGAAGTCACTGCCGTGCAGGCACAGGACGAATTGTTTGAAACCATCGTGGGGATGGTTGAAAGGAGTGCGCGTGGAGACGCTGGAGAGATCGCCGGGGTGACGCCTGAAACAGCATGCGACTAGCGGTACTTGAGTGCGAACCCCCATCTTTCTAAGATGATTTTACGCAGCCGCTTGTTTGCTCAAGCCGTTGCGTAAGTGGTGGGTGAAATGAACCCCTACCAAGCTCACCACTTGTTTCATGCGCATCTTGAGCCTCGAGGGCTCTACTTCCTCCCCATCAAAGAGCTTTGAGGCTCTTTTTTTATCTGCATGAATTCCAGACACCAGAAAGCCCTTGGCGCGTTGTCCGCACCAAGGGCTTTTTTTGCATTGCGTCGAAGGTGACTTAGACCAACCGCAGTCGAGGGGAATGGGCTGGCACGGCACCTTCACCCAGTCGCTCGCGGACACACTCATTCGCCTTGCGCGTCATCTGGTCCAGATGCCGGTCACGCTGCTTTTCCGCATCGAGCATCGCCCGTTTGCCGTGTTTTTGCAGCAGATAGGTATGAATCTGCCGCACCTCCAACGAGCTGTAGATCGACGCCACGTCCAGCAGGGCCATCAAGCCGTCGGTGCCATGGTCACGGGTGTTCATCAGCACCTGAGTACCGCGCACGCCCACTAGCTGAAAGCCCATTGCCTCAAAATACGGAACCTTGGTCACAGCGCATGTCAGTTCAGCATGAGGGTAACGGGCAACCATTTCCTGCAGCATCTTTCGGGCGACACCCTGACGCCGATGGCTGGCCTGCACCGCCATATAAGCCACGCCGCACGCATCGGGATCGTCCTTGACCGGCAGGTACAACAGAAAGCCGACAACCTTCTCGGGGTCGTCTTCGTCGGTCGCGACGAGCAACTCCACGGCAATCCCTTTCGCCCCGTTCAACGCCTCCAGATAGAGGTGAACCTCGTAGCCGATCGCGTACTGGTACACGTTGTACAACAGGTTGCTCGGCGCGATAGCGATCATGCTGATGTCGGTCAGGTAATCGACCACCATCTGCAGGATCTGGCTATTGATGTGCTCGGGGCACGGGGTTTTGAAATGGGTGATCTGGGGCATTCGTGGCTCTGACTCTGGGGCGGACGTGAAGAATGTGTTCGCGGGCGTGCCTATCATAACGTGCTGGAGCAGCGCGGCTTACAAAGTACTCGCCGGTATGGACAAGTCCCTGTGGCGAGGGGCAAACAACGTGGAGTACCAGACGCACGTTACTGCTCCGGCGCAACCATGCGAAACCGGATATTGATCTTGTCAGAGACGACACCGTCGGCCCATTCGCCTTCACCGACTTTGAAGTCGCTGCGTTTGAGCGTTAACTGGCCATCGAAAATCCCGATGGCGTTCTCGGACTTCAGGAGGACCGGCACATCCACTTCACGCGTTATCCCCCTGAGCGTGAGTTTTCCGGTGATCGAGTAGTGGTTGTCGCTCAACACCTTCACGCCGGTCGATTCAAACGTCGCCACTGGAAACGATGCCGAGTCGAACCAGGCTGGCTTTTGCAGTTCGCTGTTGGCGTCGCTGCTTCCGGCATCGATGCTGTCGAGCTGGATGGTGAGCGCGGTGTGGGCTGCTGACGGGTTCGCCGTGTCGAAATCAAGCGTGGCCTCGAACTTGCCGAACGTGCCGTATACCCGCGAGGAGAACTGTTTATACGTGAAGGAGATCGTGCTGGCGGTTTCATTCACCTGCGTGTACTCGACCGCCTGGACGCAAGGCAACACGCCGAATGCGAGGGCGGCAACCAGCGCCGCGCAGGTCAGGAATCGATGTTTCATGGGTTCTCCGGTCGGGGCTCCCGTCATGAGCTGAGGCGCCGCACACGTTAGCCAGCGACAGGTGGACTAAAGCAAAGAAACGCCGTTTATTCCACCTGGCGCTCTCCTGTTCGCTGCCGAAAAGGTAGCCGGCACCAAACACCATGTTGCCCTGTCAGTCGTCGGCACCGAACGTATGCTCGGCAGTGGTTATTTTCGGGCCAAGATGGCCCAGGAAAAACTCATCAAAGCGTCAGGCGTTCCCTACACCATCCTGCGCGCCACGCAATTCTTCGAGTTCATTGGTGTCATTGCTTACTCGGGTCGCGAGGACGGTAACACCATCCATTTAACGTCTGCCGCGTTGCAACCGGTGGCCTCGGTCGATGTCGCAGCCGCACTGACGGATCTCGCTCAAAAAGCGCCGATCAATCAGACAGTGGAAGTAGCCGGGCCTGATCGCCGACCGATTGTCGAGTTCGTGAGCGAGTACCTGAAACACACCAAGGACCCGCGCGAGGCGGTTTCGGACGACACGGTTCCTTACTTCGGCGCGCCGATCGATGACAAATCCCTCACGCCAGGCGATAAGCCCATTGTCGGAGCGACCCGGTTTGAAGACTGGCTAGAGGCCTCGCATCCCTCTGAGTCGCTATTGACGATAATGATCAGCGGCGCTGGACTCTCGCTGCCAGGCCCGCCGCAACAGCTTGATGACCTCGGCATCCGAGGTCTGGGTAAAGTCCATGTACCAACGGCCGATCGACATGAGCCAGTCGGGAATGAGCGGGCATATCAGCTCATCCACCTCGCTGCGCAGCGCCTCCGCCGTCTCAATCGGCGCCACCGGCACGGCAACGACGATACGCGACGGCGCCTGCACACGCACCGCGTGTATCGCCGCCATCATCGAGGCGCCTGTCGCCAGGCCGTCGTCGATCAGAATCACCACTTGATCCTTGAGTTGCACAGGCCCGCGCGTTCCCCGGTAAACCTGCTCGCGGCGCAACAGCTCCCGGGTTTCCCGTTCGACCACGGTATCGAACGTGGCCTTATCAATCGGATGGGCCCGCAGCGCGTGTTCATTGAGGACTTGGATGCCGCCGCTGGCGATGGCGCCCATGGCGAGCTCCTGATGGGACGGAACCCCGAGCTTGCGCACCAGCATCAGGTCGAGGCGAACCTCCAGGGCAGTGGCCACTTCATAGGCGACCGGCACACCACCACGGGGCAAGGCAAGGACGATGACATCGGGTCGATGCGCGTATTTGAGTAACGGCTCCACCAGACGTCGACCGGCCGCGGCCCGGTCCTGCAGGATGGTTGGCGATGAGGGACTCATTTGAAAACCTCCTCGGGCGATCACGCCTGTTGGTTCGCATCACACGGCCACCCAGGATTGTCGGTGTGACGGTGGCTGACATCAAGTTCAGCCTCGACGCCCTCTAGACCGCCAGAACGCTGCAAGACACCTGATACAGAATATGTTCGGTCGTGCTGCCCAGAAGCTTGTCCACCCCATGGGACTGGACTCTGCCCATCACAATCACATCCACTTGATGCGCGTTGGCGAACTCGCTCAGCGCCGTGACGGGTTGCCCCTCAATGAAATGTCGACGATCAGAGGGCACACCGAACCGACCGGCCAACTTGAGGAATGATTTTTCCAGGTCTCTGCGCAGCGCTTTAGTGAGTTCAGCCAGCGTCAGACCGCCCATGTCCGCCAGGAACGCGGCCGAAATATTGCAGGCGTACAGCAAATGCAACTCGGCATCACACTGCATGGCGAGGCCGCACGCTTGCTGGATGATCCGGTCATTCAGCTCGTTGTCGGGAGACGCGGCATCCGACACTTCCACCGCTGCAACGACCTTGCGTGGTAACACGTAGCCGCTCCCGCCCACCAGATAAAGCGGTATCGGACAGTGGCGCAGCAAGTGCCAATCCAGTGGCGTGAAAAAAGCGCGTTTAAGCGCTGATTCATGCTGAACTTCCTTGATCAACAGGTCGGGCTGCATTTCCATGACGTGATCAAGGATTGCTTCGCGCATATCATCGGCCCATGCCACCTCTGTGGTGACGCCGATGCCCCTGCCTCGCAGACTTTTTGCCTGAGCCTTTAGCCAGTCGCAATGATCCTGCAGGTAGCGCTCCCGAGCCTTTTCCCGGTCACCTTCTTCGAGCAGCGACAACAGATCCAATGATGGAATCAAGGCGGCGATATGCAAACTCGCGCCGCTGGCCATGCTCAGCGCTGCAGCATGGTTTATTGCCTGGGAATGGCGCAGGGCCGGGTTGATTATCAGTAACAACCGTTGATACTGGCTCATGATCTACCTCCAGTCAGGTGGGTCTTTGACGCTCGCTGTCCATCGACCGTTGCCGAGGCCAGCCGTTGCGTCCCCGCAGGATCGAGCACCCGCGTTAATCCAGATTCCTCCTCCAGCACTCCCCTGCCGTTGATCTATATCAGATCCCTGTGTGAAGCATAGACATCCGTCGATTCCGGGTGTCCGAAACGGCCTACCCTCTATGCTTGATACGTCCATGGAATGGCGTCATTGACATGCCTGAAGTTCGCCCCCTTCAAGCTCATTACCTAAAGGCTGCCTGCTCCAACTGCAGCGTACTGGAGTGGTGCCTGCCAATTGGCCTGACCGGTCAGGAAGTCGAGCGCCTGGACACCCTGATCGTGCAACGCTTCAAGGTTAAAAAAAAGCGTTGCACTTTACCGCGCAGGCGATCCGTTGCGCTCCCTGTACGCAGTCCGTATCGGCTTGTTCAAGACCCGTGTGCTCTTGGTCGATGGTCGGGAGCAGGTCACCGGCTTCCAGATGCCTGGCGAGATGCTCGGCCTGGATGCCATCAGCACGGACCTGCATGCCTGCAATGCGTTTGCTCTGGAGGACAGCGAAGTCTGCCCCCCACTTTGCTCATCTGGAAAAACTCACCCGGGAACTGCCGTCGCTGCAGCACAACCTGAACAAAGTACTGAGTCGGGAAATCGTGCGCGATCACGACATGCTGATGATGCTGGGCAACATGAACTCGGATGAGCGCCTGGCCGCTTTTCTGCAACGTCAAAATCCACAACATGGAAGGACTCAAGCAGCTGGTTGTGGGCTGTCATCGCCACCTTCGCTAATACCGCACGTCTGGAGAATCATCATGCGCGCCTCTATGGCTTCGGTGCGGCAGCACATTTGGCCATACAAGCGGCGCGAGGCCGCGGGCAGCAGGTGTATGCCTTCACCCGACCGGATGACAGCGAAGGCCAGGCCTATGCCCGATCACTGGGTGCCGAATGGGCAGGTCAGTTCAGCGGCGCGATCGTGCTCACCCCCTGACGTTCGGCCTGACCGCCAGAATGCTGCCCTGGCCAGCGCGACAGCCCGGAACAAGGCTGGAGACTGATGCAGGGTTTGATCGGCGATCAGCAACAAACGTTGATATTGACCCATCACACACCTCGGCTCGACGCCGGCCCTCAAGCGCCGGCAAGGTCTAAGACTGCGCTCGTTGCCCCCTCCCCCAGGTTGATTTACATCAAACATGAGTACATGAACACCTTCTGTCACGACTCTCTGATCCAGATCAGATTCAAGCGCCGCCAGCGGCGTAAAAAGGAATGAACCGCGTGGTTCGACACCGCGCGACAGCCTTTCAAACCGGATGGAGGATCACCCCATGCTCAATGTCAAAGACCACAATGATCGGGTTGCGGCCGCCTATGCGACAGTCACCGGACAATACTGGATTGAAGCGCTCAAGGATGGCCGCCATATACTGATCCGGCCGCTGGCGGAAAAAGACCGCGAGCGTGAATACGCCTTTATCAAGCGTCTGTCCGCCGAGTCCCGGCATATGCGCTTTCTCGCGCAGATCAACGAACCCGGCACCGCCTTGCTCAATCAGTTGATGGACACCGATAACAATCAGCGGCTGGCTTACATCGCGCTGGTCCATGAAAACGGCCAACTGATCGAGATCGGCGTCAGCCGCTACGCTGCCACGGGCGAGCATGAATGTGAATGCGCCGTGACCGTCGCCGATGACTGGAAGCATCTGGGCCTGGGTCAGCTACTGATGGAGCATTTGATCAAGGCTGCTCGCAAGAATGGTTTTCGTCAGATGTATTCGGTTGATGCCTCCAGCAACGCCCCCATGCGCGACCTGGCCAAAGCCCTGGGTTTTGAGACGCACAATGATCCCGATGACAGCCGTCAGGTCATCCATCGTCTGTACCTTTAAAAATTTCCCCGCGATGTTCCGGCCAACGGTTCATCGCGGGGCGATCCAGCACTCAGGATTGCAGCATCCTGCCGGGTTTGATCGCCAGCACACTGCAAGGCGCCCGATGCAAGAGTTGTTCGGCCGTGGTTCCCAATAACGTGTTCAACCCCTTGTGCTGCACCGTCCCCATCACAATGACATCGGTGCGGTGGTCTGCGGCAAACTCACAAATACTCGACAGCGGCACGCCCTCGATGAAGTGGCGACATTCCGGTGGCACGCCATGGCGTTCGGCCAGGGCGGCAAATGCCTCGTGCTGAACCGATCCCAAGACTTCAAAAATCCCCGTGGCCAGCGGCAGTGCGCCAAAGCCCATGTCCTGGGCATACACGGCCGTCCAGTCATAGGCATGCAGCAGCTCAAGCCGGGCATCACACAGCGCGGCCAACTTCGCCGCGGCGTCAATAATCTGGTCGTTGAACACTTGGTCCTGCTCTTCGCTGCGCAAGACATCGACGATGGCCAGCACGTTGCGTGGTCGTGGATTGAGGGCGTTGGTCACCAGATGCACCGGCACCGGACAATCGCGCAGCAGCTGCCAATCCAGCGGCGTGAAAAACACCCGTTTCAACGCTGATTCTTCCTCGGCATCCTTGATGATCAGCGCCAGCGGCATCTCGTTGACGAAGTGCAAGATCTCCTCGTAAGGATGCTGTACCCACACCACTTCGCTGGTGACCTCGACACCGTGTTTGCTCATTAACCCGGCTTGCTCCGCGAGCCAATGCCGATGGGTGTGCAAATAACCGTCCCGGGCCAGGTTGATTTGTTCAGGGGCGAACAGGCCGGCCACCGCCAGCGCCTGCAAATAATCGAACGCCACGATGTGCAACGGCATTTGCATGGCGAGTGCCAATGCGGCGGCACGGTCGAACGCCGGTGTGCGGGTCATGGCTGGCGGGGCAATTAACAGTAAACGTTGAGTCTGCGACATGGGGCACCTCGGCACGCGGCCATCTGCCTGGAGTAAGAACTGCAGATTGAGCGTTTCAGGTTCGGACGACTTGATCTTTGTCAGCTACACCACGCGTACACTTAATGCATCAGGATGCCCGCCCACACCGTCAATCTCAGCAATACCGGGTGACCACACGTCGGACAGCCCGCTCCGTCACGCGTCTGTTTGATGCAGATCAACCCCCAAACCTCGGCCAGCGGCAGCATCGGCATCAGTTGCCCATCCAACTAACCCGCGGCCATTTCGGGCCAGCGTCTGCGCAATGATTTAAGGGAGATTTATCATGTCCGAACAATCACGTTTCATGCTGGTCGCCTCGCCCCTGATGGAAAACAGCCCAGCTTTCGACCGCGCCGCCGCGCTGGCCAAGGCTGAAGGTGCAGCGCTGCACATCGTGGCCTTCGATTACCTGGAAGGCCTGGCGACCGCCGGCATGGTTAATGAACAGGCCCTGGAACAGATGCGCCTTGGGTATGTCGAGCGCCATCGTCAATGGCTGGAAGAACAGGCTCGCCCCTTGCGCAAAATCGGCGTGACTGTCACCACGGAAGTGGTCTGGGTTGAAAAACCTTTGCAGGAAATCCTGATCCACCTCAAAGAGCAGCCGATGGCCTTGCTGATCAAAGCGCTGGAACACCCGTCGCTGCTGTCGCGGATGCTGTTTACGCCCCTGGATATCCACTTACTGCGCGAATGCCCGGTACCGCTGCATTTTGTCAGCCATGTTCAGCATGCCTTGCCGCGCAGGATCGTCGCGGCGGTCGATCCCTTCCATCGCGACGGTCAATACAAAGGCTTCAATGACCGAATCCTGCATGAGGCGGTGAAGTTGGCCACGGCGTGCAACGCCCAGATCGACGTCCTCTACGCCTATGACCTGTCTTCTATCGGCGCCGATGAATTCGGCTTCGACAACGCTTCTGCCTTCTTTTCCTCGAGCAACGCCAAGACCCTGTTCGATGCACAGGGCGAAGTCTTCAATGAGTTGGCCGAGCGCAATGGCATCCCACCGGAGCGACGCCACATGGTCATGGGCAATCCGGCCAAGGTTCTGGCCAGTTATGCCGATGCCTATAACGTCGACGTGATTGTCATGGGACGGGTCGGTCATAACGGCCTGGAGCGGCTGATCGGCAGCACGGTGGAACACCTGCTGTACAAAATGCCCTGCAGCGTTTGGGTGGTGTCGCCGGAAGAACTCGCGGGTTGATCGCAAATCGATTCAATCCAGAAAGCCAATGGGCCGCCGTGTTAACGGCAGCCCATTGTTTGGTTGCCTACACCAGCAGACTCCAGAGCATGATGTGCAACAGGTGCTCCGCCATCGGCTGAGTCAATGCCAGCATCGTCAGGAAACCCAGTGCAATCAGTAGCGGATACGCCATCAACAGTTCGCAAAGGGAGTATTTCCAGGCCAACGGGCGCCCGACCCCGAGCATGGCCGCATACATCCAGGACACGGCTGACAGCGAGCCGCAGAACAGCGCCAGCATCCGTGCGCTGAATCCGAGTTGAGCAAGGCGCCCGCCTTTTGCAGTGCGGGCAATACCAGGCGATGCAACAAGATGCCGTTGTAACTCAACAACATGACAATAATGACTTTGGCTTGAAGTTTTGGGTTCATAAAGTAATTCATACCTTTATCCAGGTAATCAATACCGATAACGGCGATACCGGTCACCCACAACGCTATCAATGCAACGATGACAGACGTCTGAAGACTTTCCATGTGAGCACTATCATGCTCAGTGAATGCTTTTCGCTTTAACAGATCTCTAACCATCGCAATATCGCTGGTCAATACCAAGCCGATGGCCACACAACACGACACTAAATGAACGTAAATCACGCCCAATCGCAAAAAAACTCCATAAACTCTTTATTTTCGAGCAGGCTCATAATTGTATTTATCGCCACGGTACTTTCCAGGTCTTGGGTGACGCGCTGCGGGATCAGAGGCCCCCGATCCCGGAATGTTCATTTTTTGATCACACTACCGACAAACGGTGGTTCCCACTATAATAGTCATACTTTTCACTTTAAAAAACACACTAACTTTATCGAGCGTACGGACAGCACGTTAACGTTGACAACGTCAGTATTTGGCACAGCCCTCAGCCTTCGACAGTCGACGCGAGCGGAAACCAGACGCAGACTTCGAATCCTTCCGTTCGACCTGTAGCCGGCGATACCAGCCGTATTCTCGCGTTGACTCCCTGCACAATGGTTTTGGCAATCGCCAACCCCAACCCTGAACCGCTGGTTTCACTGTTGCCCCGCACAAAGCGCTCGGTGAGGCGCTGCAACACCGGCTCGGGCACCGCCGGGCCACCATTGACCACCCGCAGCAGCGCCTGGTCGGTGAGGCTGACTTCGACCGGTTGATCCGCGGCGCCATACTTGAGCGCATTCTCGACCAGGTTGCGCAACAGGATTGCGAAGGCGTCCGGATCAATCGCCGAGTACACGCTGGCTTGGGTTGGCAGTTGCAACTCGATCCGGTGCCCACGGCTGTGGTTCCACTCATCGACTACATGGGCCAGCAACGGAATGAGGTCCTGGGGCGTTTCGGACAACAGCCCACCGCCCTCGGCCTTGGCCAGCTGCATGAGTTTTTCCGAGAGCCGCGTCAGCTCGCGTAACGAGCTTTCGATTTTAGCCGCACGTAACCGCAACGGGCCTTCGGGCGCTTCGTGACGCAAACGCTGGATCTGCGCCAGGGTCGCGGCCAGTGGCGTGCGCAGTTCATGGGCGCTGTTGGCAGTAAAGCTGCGTTCGGCCTCCAAGGCCTTGCGCAAGCGCTCCAGCAGATGATTGACCGCCTCGGCCAGCGGGGCGATTTCCGCCGGCAATCGCGCCACTTTGATCGGCGACAGATCACCCACGCCGCGGGCCTCTACGGCACGATGATAGGCCAATACACTGCGCAGGCTGATGCGCACAAATATCCAGGTGCCAAACAGGCTGATGGGAATCAGCGCCAATAACGGCAACAACAAGGCAAGCAAAGCTTCCCGCGCGGCTTCACGGCGATGCTCCAGAGGTTCGGCGATTTCGATGAACACCGTCTCACGCAGCGCACTGGCGCCGTACAGACGGTATTTTTTCGTGGTTGAAAAGCCTTCGGTAGGTTGTTGGTTGAAGATCTTCGGGTTGGCGTCGTGGGACTGCATCAGGATTTCGCCCTTAGTATCGCGCACCAGATACGTCAGGTATTCCTTGTGCATTTTCAAGGTGGCGACGTGCTGTGCCCCACGGGGGTTTTCCCGGTTGCTGATTTCCAACACGGCCAAGGGCAGGATGCGCTGCGCGGTCTCTTCCAGCGCACTGTCGAACGCCTCGTTCAACTCATGTTGCACCACCAGCCAGGCGCCGACGGTCGCCGCCAGCCAAAGTAAGGTCGTGCCCAACGTCAACCCCAGGCCAAGTCGTTTTTGCAGGCTTGACGACGGCTTCATACGGACATCAACCGGTACCCCATGCCCCGCACGGTTTCAATCAAGTCACGCCCAAGTTTCTTACGCAGACGGCTGATATAGACCTCGATGGTATTGCTCTCAATTTCCGCGCCGAAGGCATACAGCCGTTCTTCAAGCTGCGACTTGGACAGCAGCGCGCTGGGGCGCTGCACAAACGCCTCGAACAGCGCCCACTCCCGCGCTGTCAGGTCCACAGTCGCTCCGGCCCGCAGCACCGTACGGGCACTCATGTCGACCTGCAAATCACCGAGCTTGATCTGCGGATTGGGGTTGCCGCTGTAGCGCCGGGCCACCGCCGCCACACGGGCCGATAGCTCAAACAAATCGAACGGTTTGACCAAGTAGTCGTCTGCGCCGGCGTTGAGGCCAGCGATACGATCGGAAATCTGATCCTGGGCGGTCAGGATAATCACCGGGGTCACCTCCCCTGCCGAGCGTTGCTGACGCAAAAAATCCAGCCCGCGACCGTCCGGCAACATCAGGTCAAGCAGGATCAGGTCGTAAGGCGTGGTGCGCACGCTGTTGCGCGCATGGTCCAGGCGCTGCACCCAATCCACGGCGTGGCCGTCATCGGCAATCTGTTCGCGCACCGCCTCCCCCAACCCCGGTGCATCTTCGACCAATAAAACCCGCATCTGGCACCTCCTGTGATGGTTCTCGTGCAGCACCTTAATCGCCTTACCTGACGTGAATCTGAAGATTCAGCTGGTTGTCAGGAATGCACCTTAGGGTATGCCACAGACGCCGCCCTCGGCAGGAGACAGATCATGAAATCAGGTTTTTTTGCCAATGCCGCGCTGTTGAGCCTGCTGGTTAGCGGTTACGCCCTGGCGGATGACGACTGCAGCGACCCGGTGAGCGACTGGCAACCGCGCGAAACCTTGCGTCAGCAGGTAGAGCAGCAATACGGCTGGAGCGTGCAGCGCATCAAGGTCGACGACGGTTGTTACGAGCTCAAGGGGTTGGACCGCAAAGGCAACACCATTGAAGCCAGTTACTCACCGGCATCGCTGCGCCTGCGCACACTGGAGATCCATTTCCGGGACAACGGCGACGCCAGGGAATACCTCGGCAGCCTGCTCACCGAATGACGCCTCACCTGTCGATGAGTTTTTCCTGCCATTCAGGTTGCTGTCAGCCAGCAGGTCCAGGCTCTCGACCTAACGATCAAAAGGACACCCCCATGAAAAAGATCATCGCAGCAACCTGCCTCGCTGGCGCCATTGCCCTGCCAGGGCTGGCCCAGGCCCGTGAAGTGACCTTGACCACCCAGCTCAAGGACTACAGCGCAAATGATGCCTACCTGGCGATCTACGTCACCGACGCCAATGGCCAATACCAGAAAACCCTCTGGGTGGCGGGCAAGAAGACCAAGTACTACAAGCACCTGGGCGACTGGGCCCGTGGCAGCGGGCTGAAACCGAGCGAGTTTGACGGAATCAGCGGCGCCAGTGTCGGCAGTGGACGTACGCTCAAAGTCAGCGTCGAACTGGCAGACACCCTGATCGATGCCGGGTATCAGATCCGCATCGACAGCGCCGTTGAGGACAAACGTGACGCCCGCGCCGATGTCAGCGTGCCCCTGACGTCCAAGGGCGCAGGTAAGCCGGCGACCGGCAGTACCTACGTCGAGTCCTTTACTTACGATCTGTAGCACCTGCCATTTCTGGAGGCTGAACATGCTTCGCCAGTTCCATTCCCTACCTGGCCTGATCGCCGCCCTATTGGTCATGCTGTTGGCCATCAGCGGCGCGATCCTGTCTGTCGACCCGGCCCTGGAACGCCTGCACAGCACGTCCACCACTGCAGGACAACTCAGCGTCGGCCAACTGGCCGGGCGTGTTACCAGCCACTTCCCGGGCGTGGAGCAGATCCAGCGCACAGCGTCCGGGACAGTTATCGTCTACTACAACCAGAACGGTCAGGCCGGCGCCGAAAAAATCGACCCACTGACCGGCCAAGGCCTCGCACCCTACGAGCCATCCGCGTTCTCACGTTGGGTGAAAGACCTGCACCGCTCGCTGTTCCTTGGCGCGCCTGGACACGGAGTGTCGGGGGTTGGCGCGCTGTTGATGCTGATGCTGTCGGTGTCCGGCGCGCTGTTGCTGGCCCGGCGTCTGGGCGGTTGGCGCAACCTGTTGCGGCCACTGCGGGGCAGCTTCAGCCAGCGCTGGCATGCGGAAGTCGGGCGACTGGCATTGCTCGGGCTGCTGCTGTCGGCATTGAGCGGGCTCTACATGTCCGCCACCACCTTCGGTTTGATCGCCGACGGCAGTCAGAGTGAACCCGCCTTCCCCGCCCACGTCAGCGTCGGCCCGGCCTTACCGGTGGCGAGCCTGCGAGCCTTGCAGGCCACCGACCTGAATGACCTGCGCGAGCTGGTCTACCCGAGCCCCGGCAACCCTCAAGACGTGTTTTCCCTGCGCACGGTCCAGGGCGACGGCTACGTGGATCAGGCCAGCGGCGCCTTGTTGTCCTATCAAGCCCACGACTCGATGCACAACCTCTACGAATGGATCTATCAGATGCACACCGGCGAAGGCCTCTGGTGGCTGGGCCTGCCGCTTGGGCTCTGCGCCCTCTGCGTGCCGTTGATGAGCGTGACCGGCATCCTGTTGTGGTGGCGCCGCCGCAAGGCTGGCCCGAACATTCGCCACAACAGCCCTGCTCAATCCGCCGACAGCGTGATTCTGGTGGGCAGTGAAAACAACAGCACCTGGGGCTTTGCCAACACCTTGCATGAAGCCTTGCACCAGGGCGGACACCGGGTGCATAGCGCGGCGATGAATCAATACGCCAACGACTACGGCAGCGCCCAACGCGTGTTCATCCTCACCGCGACCCACGGTGACGGCGATGCGCCGGCCTCGGCTTCGCAGTTCCTGGCACGGCTGGCCAAAACCGGCCTCAACCCCGGCATGCCATTTGCCGTGCTGGGCTTGGGCGACCGCCAGTTCGCGCAGTTCTGTCAGTACGCCCAACAGGTGCAGGATGCGATGTTGCAAGCCGGTGGCTCGCCGTTACTGGGGCTGGAAACCGTCAACCGCCAGTCCTCTCAGGAATTTGCGCGCTGGGGCCACACCTTGGGTGAAGTGTTGGGGCATGACCTGATGCTGGTTCACACCCCGCAGCAGCCGCCGACCCATCAATTGGAGCTGACGGAGCGCATTGCCTATGGCGAACAGGTGAACGCGCCGACCCACGTACTCCGCTTCAAAGCACCCGGCGAACTGCCGGGCTTTCTGGCCGGTGACCTAGTCGGGATTCTGCCCCCGGGCAGCCCGATCCCACGTTTCTACTCGCTGGCCAGTGGTTCGCAGGACGGCGTACTGGAGATCTGTGTACGTAAACAAAAAGGTGGCATGTGCTCGGAATTTCTTCATGGCCTGGATATCGGTGCGCAGATCGAAGCTTTTATCCAGCCCAACCCGCAATTTCGTCCCGCATCGGGCTCGCACCCGGTGATCCTGATCGGCGCGGGTACCGGCATCGGTCCTCTGGCCGGTTTTATCCGCAACAACAAGGCCCGACACCCGATGCACTTGTATTGGGGCGGGCGCAACCCGGCCTCGGATTTTCTCTATGAACCGGAGCTCAACCAGTACTTGTCGGACCGACGCCTCACGGCATTGCGCGCCGCCTTCTCTCAGGTTCAGGACCGCAGCTACGTGCAAGACCGGCTGATCGGCGATGCCCTGGCCTTGCGCCGACTGATTGAAAAAGGTGCCCAGGTGCTGGTGTGTGGCAGTCGCGAAATGGCCAAAGGGGTGATGCAGGCCCTCGATGAAGTGTTGGCACCTCTCAACCTGAGTGTGCTGACCCTCAAGGCACAAGGACGCTACCGTGAAGACGTCTACTGAGTTGCAGCGCTATAGCCTGAACGGCGAAACCATGGGCACCCGCTACACCGCCCTGTTCTATGCAGGTACCGGGATCGACACCGACGAAATCGACCACCGTCTGGCGCGCGCCGTGGCCCGGGTGGACCAGCAAATGTCCGCATGGAAACCCGACTCTGACCTCAACCGTCTCAACGCCGCCCCAGAACAGGGATGGGTGTCAGTGCCCAAGGAACTGGCCACGGTGCTGTCTGTCGCGCTGCGTGTCAGTCAGCAATCCGGCGGCGCCTTTGACATCGCTGTCGGTGATCTGGTTAACGCCTGGGGGTTCGGCCCCGGGGAACAGACGGTCACAGAGCAGACGCCGGGCACGATTCCGCCGCGCCCCCGGCTGTTAGCCAGCGCAGCGTTGGTGGTTGACCCGCAACGCAATCAGGTGCGCAAGCGCGTGCCGTTGAACCTTGATTTGAGTGGCATCGCCAAAGGTTTTGGCGTTGATGAACTGGCTCGTTGCCTGGAGGGTTTGGGCATTACCTGCTACCTGGTCGGCATCGATGGCGAGATGCGCGCCCGGGGCGTCAAACCTGACGGCCAGTGCTGGGCCGTGGCCCTGGAAAAGCCCAACCGGGGCGTGCGTGAAGTCATGGGCGTGATGGAACTCAGCGATGCCGCTATTGCGACATCCGGGGACTATCGACACTGGGTCGACGTGGCCGGTCAATCCTATGCCCATACCATGAACCCGGCTACCGGCGCACCGCTGTGCAACCCGCTCGCCGCCGTCACCGTGGTGGCGGCCTCGTGCATGCTCGCCGATGCCTGGGCCACGGCGCTGATGGTATTGGGCGAAACCGAAGGCCCACGTCTGGCTCAGGAGCGCGGGATGGACGCGTTATTCGTGCTGCGCGAGGGTGAACAGTTCAAAGAAATATCCATTGTCGGCGGCCAGTTGCAGGCGCAGATTGAAACGCGCTGACGCCGATTGCCGAGCCGCTCGGAACCCGTCCGATTTGAAACACCTAATGACAGTGAGTCTCGTTAAACAATGAAATTCATGCGCAGGCACACCGAGTCCCACCGAAGTGATCGTATCGGCTGGCTCCGCGCCGCCGTCCTGGGGGCCAACGACGGGATTGTCTCCACCGCCAGTCTGCTGATCGGCGTCGCGGCAGCCAACGCCAGCCACGCCACGTTGCTAGTCACCGGAATGGCAGGGCTGATGGCCGGTGCCATGTCCATGGCCGCAGGCGAGTACATTTCCGTTCACTCCCAGGCCGATACCGAGCAGGCCGACCTGTCTCGGGAACGGGCAGAATTGGCGAGCGACCCGAAAGCCGAACACCTTGAACTCGCCAACATCTACATGCATCGCGGCGTCTCGCCGGAACTGGCGCATCAGGTGGCCGACCAATTGATGGCCCACGACGCGCTGGGCTCCCATGCCAGGGACGAACTGGGCATCAGCGACACCCTCACCGCCAAACCCTTGCAGGCCGCCCTGGCCTCCGCCGCCAGTTTTGTGGTGGGCGCCGCATTGCCTCTGGCGGTGACGTTTGTCGCACCGGAGCACAGCGCGGTGCCCTGGATATCGGGCATGTCATTGGTGTTTCTCGGGACACTCGGCGCCATTGCTGCCAGGGCCGGCGGCGCCAAGGTCATCACCGGCGCCTGGCGGGTGACATTCTGGGGGGCTCTGGCCATGGGTATTACGGCACTGGTGGGGCACTTGTTTGGCGCAGTGGTTTAGCTGGCGCACCTTCCATAAAAAGGGCGCCCGCGAGTCAAAGTGTTGTTACCGGTTTGCGAACTGCTGCATGTTCAGCACGCCTCCTGGCCGCCTACACCAACCGCTCAATCTTCTGATGCTGCCAGACCATTTTGTAATACGCCGTCTGCAGCGCCAGCATCCCCAGGTACGCCACCGGAAACGCCATCCACACACCTTGCAATCCAAACCGCGCATCCAACGCATACGCCACCGGCAATTGCACCAGCACCACGCAAACAATCGAAATTGCCATGGGCACCAGCACCGAGCCGCTGGCGCGCATGATGCCGCCGACGATCGCCTGGAAGCCGAACACCAGCAGGCTCCAGAGCATGATGTGCAACAGGTGTTCCGCCATCGCCCGGGTGGAATCATCCGTGAGGAACAACCCCAGCAACCAGTGCGACAACAGATAACCCAACACCACCAACCCACCGGTCAGGCACACATTGATCAACAGCCCCGTGCGCAGAATCGGCGCCATGCGCTCAAGGCGCCCTGCCCCGATCGCCTGAGCGCCGAGGATCGACGCCGTGATCGCAATCGACAGCGCCGGAAACTGCACGTAATTGACGATCTGCGTCACCGCCCCGTACGCCGCCGTCGCTTGCGAACCGTGCTGATTCACCAGCGCCAGAATCACCAGCTCCGACACCGACAACACCACCATCTGCAACCCGGTCGGCAAGCCGATGCGCAACACCTTGCCGAGAATCACCAAGTCCAACCGCATCGCCGCAAACATCTCCCGATCCGGCGCCAACGGATGCCCCTTTCGAATCAACCGCCACGCCAGCCACCCCATCGCCGACAAATTACCCGCCAACCCCGCATACGCCGCACTCTGAATCCCCATCATCGGCAGCCCGAACCAACCGCGAATCAACGCCGGCGTCAGCGCCAACCCGATACACGTCGACACCACCAACGCCACCAGCGGCGACACCGTATCGCTCACTCCGCGCAGCAGCTGGGTGAACAGCACGTAGACCAACAGCGACGGCATGATCCACATCATTACGTGCGCGTAAGACACTGCGTCGTCGAGTACGTCTGCCGGGGTCCCCAAACCCTGCAACGCTGGTCTTGCGAATACGCTGCCGAGTACCGCTGCTGTCAGGCCGATCATTGCGCCTAACAGCAAGGTTGTACCGGCGATGGTTTTCACCAGATGCGGCTCGCGCGCGCCCCAGGCTTGGCCGATCAGCACACCCGCACCCGCGCCGAGGCCGATGACCAGGGCGATGAAGAAGAAGACGATGGGGAACATGCCGGAGACGGCAGCCAGGGCTTGGGTGCCAAGCATTTGGCCGATGTAGATGCTGTTGATGGTGCCCGACATGGATTGGAGGAAATTGGAGAGGACCATGGGGGCGAGGAAAAGGAGGTAGGTTTTCCAGAGGGGGTGTTGGGTGGCGGGGGTTTGCATTGAGGGTCCGTCTCGGGTGTGGGCTCGTGTTTTGGAAATTCTACGCTAGGGGACTGGGCACCACCCCTCTCGATTTCGCAGATTTGGGTAGCATGAGTAATGTCCGCTTTCGGCCGAGGCTGTGTAAAAACGCAGACACTGTTTTGAAGTCTGCGTTGCTACGTAGAATCTGTCAGTGTTTGGTTACTCAGCAGACCTGAAATTTACGAAGGTACGCGATTTTCGTTCCGATGTTGACTTTCAAACTTGCTCTAAAAAGTTTTCACACAGCCTGGACCAGAAGCGGTCACTCGCAGACCCTTTTGGGGATAACGGGTCGAATTGAACCATTGAAGCTTCACCCCCTGTCACCCAGATAGCACTGGAAACTCGAAAAATTCGTCTCAGTACTACAAGCGCCTTCTATGAGGATTTCTAATGACAAACCAATCCGCTTTCGTCGAGGTGGTTAAAGAGTCCGATCCTATACTGCTCAGTTCTTTGAATGACCTTCTCCCACAGCTTTCCAAAAACGCTCAAGCGATGACAATGGAAGATTTGAAGCAAATCGTGGATTCAGAGTGCTCCCATTTATTAGTCGTGAGAGCAGCAAGTGGAGGAAGCATTTTGGGGGCGCTAACCCTAGTTCATTTTCGTATTCCGACAGGCGTTCGTGCTTGGATCGAAGACGTCGTAGTAGATGCCAGTGCTCGAGGACAAGGGATCGGCAAAGCACTCATACAAGTAGCAATAGAAAAAAGCCATGACCTCGGCGCGAAAACACTGGATTTAACATCCAACCCAGATCGTGAATCTTCCCATCGTTTATACGAGGGGGCAGGATTCTCGTTGCGCACAACCAAGGTTTACCGACATATCAAATGACTAATGGATAGTCCCTCAACGCAGGCGATCACTCATGTGCGCAGGACCGTCCTGAATGGCTGCTTCGGGTCGGCTGCTGCCCTTCGTAACGGGTCGTTATCGACCGAAGAAGTCGCAATTCAATCCCGAGCAATCTTGTCATTTGCCAAGGCTTAGGGCAGGGTCGATACCACTGACATCTCTGCCAAAGGAGTCACCCCATGTCAAAGCTATATCCCAGTATCGATCCTGAGGGGCTGGTCGAGTACTCAGTGGTCTACACCGACCGCTCGCTCAACCACATGTCGCAGTCATTTCAAGCCGTGATGAAGAACATTTCCAGGACCCTGAAACAGGTCTACAACGCCCAGGCTGTTGCGGTGGTCCCGGGCAGCGGCACATTCGGCATGGAAGCGGTGGCGCGACAGTTTGCCACCGACCAGCAATGTCTGGTGATACGCAACGGCTGGTTCAGTTATCGCTGGAGCCAGATCCTTGAGATGGGCAACATCCCGGCGGCCACCACGGTGCTGAAAGCCCGACCGGTCGACACTGGTCGCCAGGCTGCCTACGCTCCACCTCCTCTCGACGAAGTGCTGGCAGCCATTCAGGCGCAGAAGCCGCAGATTGTCTTCGCCCCCCACGTTGAAACCTCATCAGGGATTATCCTGCCCGACGAGTACCTGCGGGCCGTCGGCGACGCCGTGCATGCGGTGGGTGGCCTGTTCGTGCTGGACTGCATCGCCTCAGGCACGCTTTGGGTTGATATGCAGAAATGCGCAGTCGACCTGCTGATCAGCGCACCGCAGAAAGGTTGGAGCGCCTCCCCTTGCTGCGCCCTGGTGATGCTCAGTTCTTTGGCCCTCGAGCGCATCGAGCAGACGCATAGCAGCAGCTTCGCCTGCGACCTGAAAAAGTGGCTTCAGATCATGCACGCCTACGAACAGGGCGGACATGCCTACCATGCGACCATGCCCAGCGATTCCCTCGCGCGGTTTAACGAAGTGATGAAAGAGACGCAAGCCTACGGTTTCGACAAGGTCCGCGGCGAACAACAGGCTCTGGGCGATCGGGTGCGCGCAATGTTGACCGGCAAAGGCATCAAAAGCGTGGCCGCAGCCGGCTTTCAGGCCCCTGGCGTAGTGGTGAGCTACACCGATGATGCCGACATCAAGAGCGGTAAGAAATTTGTCGACCACGGCCTACAGATCGCCGCTGGAGTGCCGTTGCAATGCGACGAGTCGGCCGACTTCCAGACCTTCCGTATCGGTCTGTTCGGACTCGAAAAGCTGCACAATATCGAGCGCACGGTCAGCACCCTCGAACAGGCACTGGACGAGGTGATGGTTAACTAAGCCCTTATCTTGCCCGCAGCACATACCGAACTTGTGAATTCTAGGAATGCATCCTGCCCTGGGCACTGCCGGCCCATGGCGCTGATCTTCGACGAATATGACGCTGGTCGCCCGGACGTCATGTTAGAACCATAAGGGAAAGCCCGTGCACGCGTCTTACTGACACGTGCGCCCTTCAGCGCTATTAGAAAAGGTTTCCAACGAAGCCTTTCACGGGGCGGAGGATTGGCGGTTGAATGACTTGGATCGACCCAAAGCTGACGATGGCGACCGGTTGAATCTACAGCCCACCGCAGACGGTCACAACCGACCGCTTCTGGCCGATAGCAGTCGCTCACGGAAGGGGCGTAACGGTCCTAGGACCAGCATAAAAATTCCTACACAAACCTCGGAATCCCTCACCTTTCCCGCCGTTCTGATGAGGCCTATAGTTCATCTCGTCGCCCAAAATGGCGATTCGGGTTTGGCGACCCGAGATACGAATGCGAGGGCCGCCTGCTCATTTGCAGGCGTCGTCGCAACTGCAAAACCGCTGTACTATGGCGGTTGCGCGCGGGAGACCTTCGGGTCTGCCGGTTTTCGTTCCCGGTTCGCCAACCTGCGCGCAACTGCCACCCTATTCGTTTGGCGACGATCTGTTGGCGGTCTCATCTAACTGAACGAGATCTCACCTATGGAAAGATACATGCCCCTCACCGGAATCGACCTGATCCCGGCGTCCCTGCTTATCGACACCCAAGCCCCACTCGACGTCCTGCAAGCCATGGCCGATCACCGCATCCGCACGGTCACACAGGTTTTGGAAAACATCGCCTACCGCGCAGAACTCGGTTGCGACACGGTAGTGCTTTCCGACTTTTCCAAACTACTGGCCATCCCGTTGCGCGATGGCTGTGACTTGATGGACGTGATCGGTCGACGCTTACGAGCGCAGGCGAAGGAGTAAGTAAAAACGGGCGCCTCAATGGGCGCCCGTTTTCAGCAATTGTGGTATGTGCATAAACGGCGGCTGACGGAGCCTTCCGTGAGCCCATTGACCGAAGTCATTTCACAAAAAATATGTGAAATAAAATGTGAAGATGATTCTTGTCTTAAGAGCCTACAGAACCTCTGGAAGCCAGTAAATTAGCGCTTCTCATCAAGTCAGTATGTGAAATAAAATATGAAGACTTTCATACGGTAAAAAGCCGCTATGTGCGGTCGGCCATGGTTAGAGCGATGGATTAAATGAAAACGGGCGCCATCAAGGCGCCCGTTTTTTTGTGTCCATGATCAACGTGGCTCACCAGCATCCAACAGACGGCTGACCTTCCCTCAGGAAGGCAAAGACCGCGTACCCGAGACGCTCAAGCAAGCCCTTGAAATGACAATCAAGCCCTCCGCTTAGAGCAATACTCCACAATCAGCTGAGTGACCGCCGCCACAATCGCCTGATCCGCGTCAGGCGAGGTGAACAGCCGACATTGCGCATCTGGCAAATCCGGCAACCCTTGTTCTACCCCAATAACCGCCAATCCTTGCCCCAACTGACTGAGTGGCATGGGCGCTACCGCGAAGCCTGCCAGGGCCGCCGCCCGCAACCCGGCAGTGCTGCTGCACAACATCGCCGTGCGTTGGGCGATTCCCGCCTGCGCCAGTCTCGTCAGCGCGGCCTCGCGATAAGGGCACGGCTCGGGGAACAGGGCCAGCGGCAACGGCGTGGGTAACCGGGCGACGGGTTGCGCCGACCAGGCCCACACCAACGGTTCTTGCCATAGCAACAGCCCCGCTTCGCTGGTTTCGCACAGCGAACCGATGACCACCTCCAGATGCCCTTGCTTCATCAGCGCCAGTAACGTACCCGGAATGTTCACCTGCACCTCGATCTCCATGCCGGGGTACTGCGCTGCGAAATCCTGAACAGTGCGCAGTAATCGAGACTCGACAAAATCTTCGGACACCCCGATCCGCAGCCGCCCGTGAAACGGTGTGCGTGTCAGGTCTGTCCAGGCATCACGGTTCAGCGCGAGGATCGTGCGCGCATAAGAGACCAGGCGCTCGCCATCGGCAGTCAGTTGCTGGGAACGGGTGGTACGCGTCAACAGGGGTTTACCAATCTGTTCTTCCAATCGCCGCACATGGCCACTGACCGCAGACTGAGTAAGGTGCAGCTTCTGGGCTGCACGGCTGAAGCCGTCTTCATCGACGACAGTGACAAATGTCTTGAGCAGCAGAGCATCGAACATAGTTTTATACGTGATCAATTGAGTACTAATTTACGATTTATATTTCAAATACAACTATGTTGCAATGCTCACACCTGCCCTGCCTTCCCATCATTCAAGGTGTGCCATGACGACTCTTCTCCATATTCAATGTTCTCCACGCAAGCAGCGTTCGGCTTCCCTTGAAGTCGCGCGCAGCTTCATTGCGCGTTATCAAGCAAACACCCCGGACACCGAAATCATCACCCTCGACCTCTGGAACATGACGCTGCCGGAATTCGATGATCTGGCCATGGAGGCCAAATACGCCGGGCTCAATGGCACGCCGTTGACCGCCGTACAACAAGACGCGTGGAACACGTTAAAAGAGTTGGCAAGTCACCTGCACCGCGCGGATGTACTCGTGATGTCCGTACCGCTGTGGAATTTCAGCATCCCGTACAAACTCAAGCACTTCATCGACCTGGTATCGCAGAAAGACATCCTGTTCAGCGTTGACCCGGAACGCGGTCTGGAAGGCATGCTGCACAACAAACTCGCCGTGGTGATGTACGCCCGCGGCCTGGATTTTTCGGCGCAGTCGATCACACCGGCGGAGCGCTTCGACTTCCAGAAGCCCTACGTGGAAGCCTGGCTGAAATTTATCGGCGTCACGGATGTGCATTCGGTGATTGTGGAGAAAACCATCCTGGGGGAAGACGTTGATCTGCGCGCGCGTGAGAACGCGACTCAGCAGGCCAGGAGCCTGGCAGACAATTTGTCGCTGACGGCCCCCTGCTGTTGAGGCCGTCCCGGCTGCTCATCGATTCATTACAAACCGAAAAACTTGAATAGCCACAACCCTCCCATACCAACCGCCAGCGTCAGGACCGTATTGCGAGTCTGCCAGGCGACCCAGGCCGCAATTATGGCGGCGGGTATCTGGGGGTTATTCAACACGAATTCACCCTGCCCATTGGGGTACACCACGGCGGGCAGCACAAGGGCCGCCAGAACACTCGCCGGTACATAAAGCAAGGCCCGACTCAGCACTGACGGGATGCGCAACCGGCCATACAGTTCGACAAAGGTAAGACGCATCGCGAACGTTCCCAGGCCGACCGCCAGGAACATCCCCCACAAGGCTAAATCACTCATGGTGTCTCCCTCTCGACGTCATGGGTCAGCGCATCGCTCAATGGGCGCTTGCGAACACTCTCAATCAACAGACCCGCCATGACACCGCCGATGGAAGCGGTTATTAGCCCAAGGTTGTAGGGCATATTGACCGCCAACACGGCGATCAGCCCGCCGACCGAGGCGGCGGCCAGGCTCGCCGCGCTGCGTATGCCGGGAACCAGAAGCGCCAGAAACGAAAGCGGTATGGCAAAGCTCAATGACCAGGTCTCGGGGATGCTTGCTCCCAGGTAGATGCCCGCCAATACCGACAATTGCCAGGACAGCCACATGGCAGCGGCGGTGCCGGCATAGTAGTGGTGTGCGAATTGACCCAGCTCGCCAGAGGAAAGCTTGAGACTGCACAGCGCGTAGGACTGGTCAGAAAGCATGTAGGACAGCGGCCACGTCCAGCGTCGGAGCAAGTGGTGCAGATAGGGGGCCAGCGACGCGCTGTACATGATGAAGCGCAAATTGATGACCAGGGCGGTCACCACGATCGCCAGCGGCACAACGCCCGTATGGAGCAGTTGCAGTGCAACCATCTGAGCGGACCCAGAGTAGAACAGCAGCGTCATGCCCATGGTAGTGCCGGGCGACATGCCCATGTTGATCGCCATGACCCCCGTCAACAAGCCGAAAGGAATGACACCGGGACTCACTGGAATGAGCGCCCGGACACCTTGCATGAACGCTTCCCTTCCTGATTGGTACGGCATGTCGTCTCCTTGTTTTTGTGTTCGCGGCGCGGGTTCGATTGACCGTGGTCCTCAGCCCATCGTGCGTTAGAGTGTGGACCCGGAGCCCGATGGGCAGAACCGACTTTTTTTTCGAGAAAACAGGTAGTTTTTGTTATGGCTAGAAGCTCCCAGCCTGATCAGGCCCCGCTCTCAATGCCGTCCTTCAAGGCCATGAGATCTTTCGTGGCCGCCGCCAAGTATCGGAACTTTACCCGGGCCGCCGAGGCGTTGTGCGTTACCCAGGCGGCCATCAGCCGTCAGATTCGCGAGCTTGAGCTCTACTTGGGGACGGAGTTGTTCACCCGTACAGGGAGGGAAGTCAGGCTGACAGCGTCAGGCACCGCACTCTTCGATGCTGCACAGCTGTCCCTGCTCAACATCTTTCAAGCGACTGAAAGAATCCGCCGGGAAAAAAGTGATAAGCGCACCCTGACCCTTTGCTGTTCACCCGCCTTGTCGGCGCTTTGGCTGTCCCACAGACTGAAAGACTTCTTCAGCGCCAATCCCGATGTCGACCTGAATGTCATCACCACCCAGCATTTTCTGGTGATGGAGCCCGGGATAAATCCGGATATTTTTATCACCAAGAACAGTGATCTGCGCCCCGGCTATCTGCGAATACCCTTGTTCCATGAAGTCGTCTATCCCGTGTGCACACCTCGTTATCTGGAGGCTCACCCAGAACGGAGCACCCTGGAGGGCATGCGCAACAGCGTACTGCTGGACCTGAACCCTTATGGCCGTTCCCAGCTGTCAGAACAGGTCGACTGGAATGTGTGGTTCGCTTTTCAGTCCCATGATCTACAGATCCCGGCCTCGGAAAGCCCGCACTACTTCAGCAGCAATGACTACAGCCTTCTCGTGCAAATGGCGCTGGATGATCAAGGGCTCGCCTTGGGCTGGGATCATTTGGTGAGACATCTGGTACAACAGCAGGGGCGCCTGGTTCGGCCGGTAACGGAGGAGCTGACGCTCAGGGAAGCGGTTCAGTATTTGATGATCAATGAGAAGAAGGCAGAGGATCCGGCGTGTGGGCGTTTGAAGGATTGGCTGGTTGCTCAGTTCAAGTGAAGTGAATAGCGAGCGTCCGCAGCTGTCTATGAAATACAAAACGCCCGATGAAATACATCGGGCGTGTGGTGAGGTGGGTGTAAACCTGTTTCAGGACTAAACACACGTACAGTTGAGGTGACGGTTCAAATTGGAATCAAATCGCCTCGGAGTCGTCAACCGCAACCAACTCTAATCTTTCTTCGTCGAGGTTGCCGCCAATTTGTGTTGGACGCTCTGGGACCGGTGCCTCGGCGTCTTCAACGGGCCTATACAGGCCTTTCCCAGCTTTTGTCACATAACCTTTCTGGTAGAAGGTGCCCATCGCATTCGCAAATATCTTTCTCCATTCAAGGAGGGTTATGTGATCTAGAGATTTAAACCGTCCGTAAATTTCATCTGCCAGACTGCTCACGGACATAGTGCTATTGCGAGGATGCATAGCTATCCTAGATTGTGTAAATGCGAAAGCCGCTAGGTATAGGCTTCGGCCTGACGGCAATGGAACTAGCAGTACATTGTTCCGAAAATTCTTTCGACTCGCTCGCAAGAGTGCGGCAGCGGCTGCGATGCAAATCGGAAGTGTAGGCTGAAGCTCAATTGTACGATCCTTGGACAGTTGAGATGTTATGATCGCATCAAGTAGTCGCAACTCTTCAATGGTTTCCAAATCGCGTAACAAACCCTTGCTATCGCTGGCCGCACACAGGGTGCATTCACTCACGCTTTTGTCCGTATGCGGTGTTAAGCGGTTGCAGGCGTTGCAGTGCTCAAGGATAACAGAGTACTGAGCAACCGATTCGCGGTCGTCGAATTTGTAGGCATCAGCTTGGTAAAATTTGGTGAGTGTATCTTTGTGCCAGAAAAAAATTGGATGTGCCAATTTTTTGCAGAGATGTTCGAGCCACAGCATTACCTGAGTCTCGTGAGCGTCGATCTCTATCAACCAGGCTTTCCAGTCGATAGCCCATGCAATATTAAGGCTTTTCAGGTTAAGTGAAGTAGCAGAGGTGCTGGTTGAAATTAAGTTCTTAATTCGGAGTGCTATCTGCTCTTTCTTCAGTATCGCAAAGGTCTCTGGGTTGTTTTGAAGTCGCGATTGAAACCCTTGTTTGCTTCTCCAATAACGATTATGGGCATTATATATCACGATGCACTTGGATGTGGCGCGCGAGTATGCGCTAAATAATTCCGCAGTGCTGAGTTGTTCGGCCCCAAGGACGAGAATGATCGAGGCTTCCATTCCGCGAAACTTTGCTATGTTTTTGCTCGAAACTTTAGAGGATGCCAAGAAGTCATAATATAATTTCCCGATAACTGACCCTGTCAATACAACAATATCGTCATCATTAACACCCTCATCTAGTAGAGTCTGCTTTATTTTCACCAAGTCTTCGCAAGGGTTGAGGGTTACAATTTCAACCGCAGTATCTAACTCCAGTATTCTAGGCGAGGAGTGTTGCAGCTTAGGGGGCACGACTTCCGCAAGTATGTCCGTAACCGCCTTGGGCATTCTTAGAATAATGGTCAGGGGGAACGGCTTTACGCCCAATATTTCACTCAGCACCTCTAGCGAAACGCTTTCCCGCTCGAAAGAGAAAACTTGGGTTTCATCGCAGAAGAAGGCTTTCGGCTTGTCTCGGAACCATGTCGCCAGAGTCTCGCACCACGTTGGGCTAAGCGCCTGAGATTCGTCCACCACTAGCGCATCGTAACTGCCCATTAGGTCTTGGCTTAGCGCCTTGCTCAAGTCCTCGACGCAAGTCGTCTTATACCATCCGTCCGCGTCATGGGCGTGCCCGAGAACTTTCGCGGCTTGTCTACAGAGACCATGCCACGTCAGTACTGTGCATGAACTGTAATCAGCGAGCTGGTTACGAATGAAATCGGTTAGATTTATGTTGAAAGAAATTACAAGAATACGTCTACCGTCGACCGCCAGCTTTCGGGCGGACTCGATAGCGATCAGAGTTTTGCCTGTCCCTGGCCATCCTGTGATCAGCGACGTTTCATTTCTTAAAACGTTGCGCACCACCGCGCTTTGTTCGTCGGTAAGCTTAAGCCACACCTTGTTGTCGTAAAGTATCCGATTCCCCCATTGAGGCTGCCCGTCGATGGTTGGCGTGAGAAAATCGATGAGTTCCTGGACTCGGGCTGTTCCCAGCCTGAAGTTTAGTAGTGCGCCTTTCCAATACATCATCAGGGCGATGATGTGTTGGGCAACATCTGGCATGCCGAGGTAATCGATGTAAATCGGCTGTGGTGGATTGCTGGACGTGTCGTACATTCCTGGCGAAGCCGGCAGATCCCGGAAGTCAGAGTCGGGGAATACAAATCCGTAACCAATTTTCAGGCGCAACGAGGGCTTGTTTCCTAGCCAGCGTGCCAAGCCATGGACATTTTTTCTCGCCTGGGTGACCGGGTCGATGGTGAATTTCCGGCTGTCGTGGAAAAATCTTGAATTCTCAATGTGATACTTGCCGCTCTTAACCTCTAAAGCCAGCACACCGTTTTCCGGATGAATCACAAGTAAATCAATCTCACCGGTAGGCGCGGCGTTCAAGCCGACTTCATTCACAGCAGCACAGAGCCACGGTAGGCTGTGAATCACGGTGTAATCGTCAGGTAGGGTTGTTTTCAAAACCCAATAGAGATCTCGCTCGCCTCTGCTGTCTGTTTCGTGAGGACCGTGATCCGGAATCATCCTTGCCATCTGCTGCAACGCCTTCTGCTTCTACGGTTAGGCATATTTTCAATGACCAAGCCGAGCGCCGCAATGAGTGTTTGCTTGCCTGGACCTTTCACTTTTGGGCGTTAGAGGTGTTGTTAACAGAACCTGTCTTCACTCGACAAGCTGGCCCCACTCCTTCGACCAATCTGAGGGTATCGCCCCAAAGCCGCCAGTCAGAGTACCTACCAAAAAGTGGGCGATTCACTTAGCGCCATGCTACCAAGCAACGCAAAAAAACCCAGTCATTTGTATCCGTCCGGCCAAGTTATCTAGCCCGTTCTGCAAAGCCAAGACATGGTGTGCACTTAAATTTTAGTGGACACCATTTCTAGCCTTTTAAGCGGGTCTTTCATGCATCCACAACGCCGTTCCTACTCCAAATCCTTCAAGGCCCAGGTCATTCAAGAGTGCGCCCAGCCCGGGGCCTCGATTGCCAGCGTTGCGCTGAGCCACAGCCTCAACGCGAACCTCGTCCATAAATGGATTCGGGGGCAAACGCAGAAAGCCATGGCGCTGCAACCTGCTTTCATTCCGCTGCCCTTGCAGCTAGCCGGAGCAAATTCGCAAGCCGCGTCATCGACTATCTGCGTCGAAATCCCACACCCGCGCGGCACCGTCAAAGTGAACTGGCCGACCGAAAGCGCGGCTGCCTGCGCCACCTTTCTTCGAGACCTGTTGCGATGATCCGCATCGACGCCATCTGGCTCGCCACCGAGCCCATGGACATGCGTGCCGGCACCGACACAGCAATGGCGCGGGTGGTGGCGGTGTTCGGTGCGGCGCAGCCGCACTGTGCTTATCTGTTTGCCAACCGCCGCGCCAATCGGATGAAAGTGCTGGTGCACGACGGGTTGGGTATCTGGCTGGCGGCGCGCCGCCTGCACCAAGGCAAAGTCTTCTGGCCGGGTTCTCGACACGGCTCTCAGATGGAATTGGGTGCCGAACAACTACATGCCCTGGTGCTGGGTTTGCCATGGCAAAGAGTCGGGCCTGGCAGCGCGATTTCCATCGTTTAACGCCTGCCATGACCACCCAGGCCGTGCAATTGTCCGATGAGCCTATCGTCGGTTTTCGCCGGCTCTGGCAAAATCGGCGGCATGACTTCGCTGCCCAATCTCGACCAACTAAATCCTGAACAACTGCGCGCTCTGCCGGCGCAGTTGATGCAGCGTGTCGAGAGTCTCGATCAGAAAGTCGAGACAATGGGCAAGAAGATCCACCGCGACCAAACGGTTATCGAAAAGCTGACCCACGAGATTGCGCAGCTCAAGCGCTTCAAGTTTGCCAAGCGCAGTGAGCAATTAAGTCCGGATCAAGCCAGTCTTCTTGATGACCTGATCGACACCGACATTGCAGCCATCGAAGCTGAACTTGAAGCGCTGAAACTTGCTCCCGCTTCGACTGAGGTTCGGCAAAAACCTAAACGCACCGCCTTGCCACCGCAGTTTCCGCGCACTCTGATCCACCACGAACCCGATAGCAGCCACTGCCAGTGCGGCTGTGCTCTCAAGCGTATCGGCGAGGACGTCAGCGAGAAACTCGACTACACGCCGGGCGTGTTCACCGTTGAACGGCACACCCGTGGCAAACGGGTCTGCGATCAGTGCGAAACCCTGATCCAGGCACCGGTTCCGGCTCAGGTCATCGACAAGGTCATCCCGACCGCAGGGCTGCTGACCCATGTCATGATCGCGAAGTTTGCCGACCATTTGCCGCTCTATCGCCAGGAATCGATTTTCGGTCGAGCTGGGTTGGCCATCGCCCGCTCAACCTTGGCGCAATGGGTCGGCAACTGTGGTGTGCAGTTGCACCCGCTGGTCGATACCTTGCGCGATGCTGGCCTCGAACATGGCGTAATCCACGCCGATGAAACACCGGTGCAGATGCTCATGCCGGGCGCGAAGAAAACCCATCGCGCCTATGTCTGGGCGTATGCGACCAGCCAGTTCTCGGACTTGGCGGCGGTCGTTTACGACTTCAGCCCCAGCCGCGCCGGAGAGCACGCCCGCAACTTCGTGGTGATGTCGGCCGTGGATTCATAAAAGGTTTGCTGGTAATTAGTGCTCATAAATTCATGTGGCCTCGACGGCGTTTTGATTCAATCGCCTAGTTGCAATAGAAAATCCTGGACGTAGGGCACGACCGATATTCCGGCGTGGGCAGTGTTGGGAACAATGTCTTGCTGAACACGTATGTCATAGGCCTCAAGGTTACGTGGTGCACCGATAGAAACGGAGCGTAGACGTTCGGGGTGCAGGTAGTAAAATCGGTTGGCAAATCGTAGCTTGGTGCCTGCCGGAGAAGATGTCCGGACTAGACTCGCTCATCCTTGCAGCCCTGCCATACTGTTCAACATGACCAGTGCAACCTTCCGCTTCTACGAGGAGCTCAACGATTTCCTGCCGGCCGAACGGCGGCGGCAGTCCTTCACCTGCGAGTGCGCGCGAGCGGCGACGGTCAAGCACATGATCGAGGCGCTCGGGATACCGCACACCGAGGTCGAGTTGGTGCTGCTCAACGGCGAGTCGGTGGGCTTCGAGCGGGTGATTTTCGACGGTGACCGACTGGCGGTGTATCCCAAGTTCGAAGCGCTGGACATCAGCCCGCTGCTCAAGGTTCGTGCGCAACCTTTACGGGTGCTGCGCTTCGTCGCTGATGCGCACCTTGGCGGGCTGGCCAACCTGCTGCGCATGAGCGGCTTCGACACTCTCTACGACAATGGCTTCGAGGATGGCGAGATCGCCGAGATCGCTGCGCAGCAAGGACGCATCGTGCTAACCCGTGACCGCGAACTGCTCAAGCGACGGATCATCAGCCACGGCTGTTACGTGCATGCCCTGAAACCGTCGCTGCAGCTGCGCGAGTTGTACGAGCGCCTCGACCTGGCGCGTAGCGCGCGGCCATTCAGCCTGTGCATTCATTGCAACCTGCCGCTGCACGAGATCAGCCCGGAACTGGCCCGGTCGCAGGTGCCGCCACTCGTTGGCGCCCTCTATTCGCACTTCCTGCGCTGCGACGCCTGCCAGCGAGTCTTACTGGGAGGGTTCGCACTGGCGCGGCATGTGTGCACTGCTGGCACCTCTGCTGTACCGATAGCCGAGCGCATCGGGCCGCCTCTACGACTTGAAGCGCCCCACCAGCCCGTTCAGTTCATTCGAGAGGTGCGAAAGCCGGCCTGAGTCTTCTTGCGCAGAGCCGGCCAGGCTTTCGACCAGCCGCGCCTCGTCGTAGATCTGCTGGATATGCCGATTGATCTCTTCGGCCACACTGTGCTGCTCTTCCGCCGCCGCCGATATCTGCAGGTTCTGATCCCTGATTTTATTGACCGACAACTGGATGCCTTCAAAGCTGTCACATGCGCTCTCGATCGAGGACACACTGGCTCGCGACAGGTTCAGGCAACTTTCCATCTTCTGCGAAACTTCCTTTATCAGCTCAGATCAGCTCACCAAGATGCTGGTCGAGCGGGCCCTTGAGGACGAAATGATCGAGGCGTGGATGGCGATCCTGCTGCACCAGGACATCATCCCTCTGCTCGCTGCCATGAACGCCCTGCAATGCTTTGGACATGGCCAGCTTTCGCTTGGCCGGCCTGCAGGAGCCGCAGCACCCGTAAAGTCCTGTGCCGCAGTCGTTGCTGTTGGTGGCCGAGCGGGGGTGAGTGCAATCGATGAATTCGGGCAAGGCGAACCGCCTGGCCGGATACTGCTCGGCTGAGTATCCGCAGGGAGCCTGCCCCGTTTGACCGGCACGGCTCCCAAGCCCGCGCTGTGCGCACGAGAGGCGCCTGCTTTTGGCCAACTTCTATCGCTAACGGCTGCCCGCTTGGGTCGTTGGAAGTATGTAGCTCTGATACATTTGCCCTTTTTCAGGAGGGAAAAATTATGCGAAGGATTATCGCAACGGGGGCGCTCTTGCTGGCCTTGGGCGGTTGCGCAACATCACCTATGCGGGTTTCTGACGCGCGGCCAGTGCCGGCCAATGAGATGTACGCGTTCAAAAGCCAGGGTACGAAAGATCCGGGACGCCTGACCATTCTCCGTGATGACGGGTTTGTCGGTGCGGGATGTGACCTCATGTTCTACATTGATGGTCAGCGCGCAGCCAAGATAGGTCCCGGTCAGAAGGCATCTTTCGTTTTGCCTGCCGGTGAAGTGAACCTCGGTACCGGGCTCGCCGAGTCTGGATTATGTGCTGGTGTTGCGATCAAAACTGTCGCGGCCAACATCAAGCCAGGGAAAGAAGTGATTTATCGAATCAACTGGGATACGCAAGGTTTCTACTTGGGCCCCTACGTTGAATATGGACGTTGAGCCCAGACAGTTCCGGCCTGTTTCGCACGCCACACCACCTATAGTGAGTGATCGCAAACACCAAAGCGCACCCTGAATACGGAACGGGTGGCTCGCAACAACTCATCCAAAAACCGGGCAATCCCTCTGTCATTACGGCGGATGAAGTCACTATTTTGCCGGAGAAATAAAAAGTGCTAACAGACCAGCAGGCTCGTTTATCACTCAAAGAACTAATCGAAAAATACCTCAAGGGAAGAGATCCCGATTACGAACGTCTGATCGAAATCGTTCAGGATCCATCGCTGCAAGTTCCCATCAGAGGCATGCTCGAAGACATTAGGCGATTTAACAACGTGCAATTCACGCAACAGGAACTGGAACGGATCGACGGCCTTTTATACATGTACGGGTAAGTCGGTTACACGTTGGCACCGGTGCTAGTCCTTTCGGCGCCAATTTTCTCCGGTTGCTACCTGGTCAGGCTTGGCGGAAGAGCGGGAGGCGCGATTTTGCTCACTCTCGCCTGCCGTTTGGGTGTCCGCTATCGGCCATTAGCGTATACCCGGGAACGTCTGCTCACCGCCCAAGCTCCGGGAGCGACAGTCAGTCTGGGTCGAAGAGCTCCGATCGTTTCGTGTTGCAACCGAACTCAAGAGAAGCAGCATTGATTTCATTCAATGCGCACAATCAGGGACTGGTCGCAGGGGCAGACGCGTGTGCTCGCCCATACGCCTGCGTGATGGTCGGAATACCAGGTAGATAAGGTCACTTCTTCCTGGGGTCATCCGCGGGATTTAGAAAATTGATACCCCACGGGCCGGTCCCATGGATCTGCACGACAGTTTCTTCTTGGGTAAATACATACATCGGCATACCAACAGGCATGATCGTGATACCGCCCGGCGTGTAGGCCCTGGCTTTGGCGGGGTCAAATTTGTCGCCGACTCCTAGGTGAAAAGTTCCGGAAATTACGGTGACACGTTCCACTACCGGGTGAGTATGGACACCTATTTTAGAGTTGGCAGGTAGCTTGAGCCGAAAGGTAAACGGATCTACAGTTTTCAGGTCGCCTTCAATAACTACGATTTGGGCGCCGGGTGCGACCGATGGCGCATCAGACCATTTGAGATCGGAGGGTAGAACTGATATGTGGCCCGCCATCGGTTGCTCAGCGCTCGACACGGGTAACGTCAGGAATGCGGCGAGTGTGAACGCGCACACCACAAAGACTCTTAATCTGTACATTTCCTGCTCCTTTCGAGCGGAACAAATGTTGCCCAAGGCTGTCACCATTGATTAAAGCTACCCTGGAGCCATAAGCAAGGCGGCCTATTGTTAAAGTCGCGACCGTTAGGGACGTCGGGGGACGCATCCGGCCATCTACGGCAGCTATGTGTCGTTTTCTGCCTGTCACCCGCGTCAACTTTGGGTCGATTGCAGCCCGTTGCTGACCAGTAATCAACGGCCTTGCGCAGGTGCGGGAAACATTGCCTTGCGCGCCGAGATCGGTTGCGACTTGATGGATATGATCGGCTGACGCTTACGGGCTCGAGCAGCGGAATAAACAAAAACGGGCGCCGTGAAGGCGCCCGTTTTTTTGTGTCCGCAAACAAAGAGGTGCGCCAGCATCCATCGGACTGCCGGCCTTCACCTCAAAATCAATCCCCATTTAATGCAGATTTTAAGGATGGCTTTCCAAACGCCAAAACCACAGTTAATGTAATAACAACTACAAAATAAATAGCGTTCTCTACATGAACAACTGGCTGACACTGATTCTCGCTTTACCCACCGCGAATTCCACCGAGCGCATGCGAGCCTGGCGTGCGCTGAAAGCCTCAGGTGCGGCGGTTCTGCGCGATGGTGCGTATCTGTTGCCTGATACCGGTGTCTGTCGTGAAGCTCTGGCGTCTGTCGAGCGCGACATCCTTTCTATCAATGGCACTGTTTACATCCTGCCCGTGGTCGATCCGAAGGGTGAGCGCTTTGTCGAGTTGTTCGACCGTAGCGATGACTACATCAAGCTACGCGCAGAGATTGAAGAGTGCCGTGGGCAGCTCAATCCTGAAAACGCATTGGCCACCACCAAACAAATTCGCAAGCTGCGCAAAAACTACGATCAGCTCACCCACATCGATTATTTCCCAGGTAAGCCCAAGGAGCAGATTGATTCAGCCTTGCAGGAGCTTGAGACGGCTGCCAGCAGAGCGTTGTCCGCGGATGAACCCCATAGCCGCGACGAGCCCATAATGGCACTCAACCGTGGTGACTATCAAAGTCGTGTCTGGGCAACACGTAAGCGTCCGTGGGTTGACCGTCTGGCTTGTGCCTGGTTGATTCGGCGCTTCATTGATCCACAAGCTCAGATCCTCTGGCTGAGTACTCCACATGACTGTCCGGCAGACGCGCTGGGCTTCGACTTCGATGGTGCGACCTTCAGTCATGTCGGCAATCGCGTGACCTTCGAAACCCTGCAAGCCAGTTTTGAGCTTCAAGAGCCCGGCCTGAACCGCATCGCGACCTTGGTGCACTACCTCGATATCGGCGGTATTCAGCCTTTAGAGGCTGCCGGTATCGAGCGCGTGCTGGCAGGACTGCGCAAAACCATTACCCATGACGACCACTTGCTGGCTGCTGCCAGCGCCATCTTCGACGGCCTGCTCGCCGAGTTTGTGAAAGAGGAACAACCCAATGAGTAAGGTGTTGGCATCAACGGCTGAAGAGGATCTATCGAGGCCGAAGGCGATCAGCTTGTGTGAGGCATTCTGGTTCTGGTTGAAGCTCGGCTTCATCAGTTTTGGCGGGCCAGCAGGACAGATTTCGATCATGCACCAGGAACTGGTGGAACGTCGGCGCTGGATCTCCGAACGTCGCTTTCTCCATGCGCTCAACTATTGCATGTTGCTGCCTGGGCCAGAGGCTCAGCAATTGGCGACTTACATTGGCTGGCTGATGCATCGAACCTGGGGCGGAGTGATCGCCGGAGTGTTGTTTGTGCTGCCCTCACTGTTCATCCTCATCGCTTTGTCGTGGATGTACATCGCGTTCGGCGAAGTGCCTGTGGTGGCCGGCCTCTTCTATGGGATCAAGCCTGCCGTGACGGCCATCGTGGTGCAGGCGGCACATAGGATTGGCACTCGGGCGCTGAAGAATAATTGGCTGTGGGCGATAGCAGCAGCTTCATTTACCGCGATCTTCGCGTTCAATGTTCCTTTCCCGTTGATCGTATTGGGGGCAGCGTTAATCGGCTATGTCGGAGGGCGGTTGGCGCCTGAGAAGTTCAGAGCCGGGGGCCATAGCGCTGCCAAAAAATCCTTCGGCCCGGCCTTGATTGATGACGACACCCCGTCCCCGGAACATGCCCGGTTCAGCTGGATGAAACTGGCGCTGCTGGCCCTCATCGGCGCAGCGCTGTGGGCTTTGCCGATGGGTATTTTGATCGCCCTCTTTGGCTGGGAAGGCACCTTGACCCAGATGGGCTGGTTCTTTACCAAGGCCGCGTTGCTGACTTTTGGCGGGGCCTATGCAGTCCTCCCGTATGTCTATCAAGGTGCGGTCGGTCACTACGGCTGGCTTACCCCGACTCAGATGATCGACGGTTTGGCACTGGGGGAAACCACACCGGGGCCGCTGATCATGGTGGTGGCCTTCGTCGGCTTTGTTGGAGCGTACGTCTCACAAGTGTTCGGCGCCGATCAGGTGTTTCTGGCCGGGGCTGTCGCGGCCACCCTGGTGACATGGTTCACCTTCCTGCCCTCGTTCCTGTTCATCCTCGCCGGTGGCCCGCTGGTGGAATCGACCCACAACGAACTCAAGTTCACTGCACCGCTTACCGCAATCACAGCGGCGGTGGTTGGAGTGATCCTCAATCTGGCATGTTTTTTCGGCTATCACGTGCTGTGGCCGCAAGGCTTCAGCGGCAACCTCGACTGGCCCTCTGCACTGATCGCCATTTTGGCGGCAATTGCCTTGTTCCGCTTCAAACGGGGTGTCATTCAGGTGCTGATGGCTTGCGCGATTGTCGGCTTGGCGGTGCATCTGCTGCGCTAGAGAGGATGTGATCGGTCGACGCTTACGGACTCAAGCAGCGGAACAATCGAAAACGGGCGCCTTGTCGGGCGCCCGCTTTGTTTAGGGTTGCGTGCTGCGGGTTTTGGTCACTTGCAGCCTATTCACCCACTGCCGAACGATGCAACTCATCGCAGCAAGCAGCTAAGCTTTATCAGGAGGCCTTCGCGAAACCCTGAAAAGTCAGGAGGCAAACAATGAGCAAACAACCTCAACCCCGGAGCCGCTCCAACCCCCAGCCCAGATCTCGCCCGGTAGTGCCTGCCCTGCCCTGCAAAACAGGCACCCAGTCCGGGGGATTGCGCGGTAACTACCCACCGAAGAAGTCCAATTGAGCTCAAGCGTGCGGCAGACTTTGCAGTTGAGTCTGTTGGACTTTCCCATCAACCCTTATGGCTGATCAGTGCGATTTTTTCGATACCGAAGTCCCGGCTTTGCTCAACCCTTTCGTGTTGTGATCGCCTGGTGTCGTGGTCGAGACTGCTCTGGCTTTGTCCAAGCCGCGAGTATCTTTGGAGTTGGCGATGCCTGAAGTCGTTTGGCCATGACCGCTATCACTATTGCGAACACTGCCGTAGTGGTTTCCGCTTTCGCCACGGTCGCGAACAGCCTTGCCGGCATGATCGCTGGACAGCCCATTACCGCGGCCGTTGCTGTCAGAGTTGCCGGAGTGACCTGAACCGCTGTGACCGCCGCCTGTACCGCCGCCGTGGCCACCGCCATTACCACCTCCGTTGCCGCCCCCATTACCACCACCGTTACCGCCACCACCACCACCACCACCACCACCACCACCACCGTCTTTCGCATAGGCGGAGTTCATGAGGGACAGGTCAGCAGGGAGTAATGGGGCGGCCGCCAGCATCAGGGCGCAGGACATTACAGCAACGAGACTCTTATTCTTTAAAAGCATGATGGCTTCCATAGGTTGATATCGCGAATCTTATGACGCTGTAAGCCCCAGACAGTTCAAAGTCCTGCGACCGACGGATGCTGCCAGCGCTAGCGTGCCGCGCTCCGGGTACTCGCAAACGCACTCGTGCCAAGCCAGCGCCACAAGCTTTCCGCATCCTTCACCGCGCCAGCCACACGCAGCTCTCGCGACTGCGCGGCACAGGTCTGCCACGCCCTGTTCGACCACGAGCCACCACGCTTGCTCGCCGGGCCGCGCGTCGCGGAACGTGAACTGGATGACCACCGGTCGGGACGGGAACGTTTCGATGCGCACGAACCGGCGCACGTCCCACATCAGCAAGCCCGCGTCGAGGTCGTCATCGCGAAGGCGACTGCCGATCCAGCGCGCGCCCCAATGTCCCAACGCCATGATGATGGGGCGCAATTCCTCGCCCGCCTCGGTCAGGCTGTACTCCCAGACTTTGCCTGCGGCCGTGCGGTGCACGACGCCGATTTCTTCCAGATGGCGCAGCCGCTGTGTCAGCAGGTTGGTGGACATCCGTGGTACGCCGCGGTGCAGTTCATTGAAGCGCTTACTGCCGCACAGCAGCTCGCGCACGACCAAAGGTGTCCAGCGCTCGCACAGTGCTTCAGCACCGCGTGCGACCGTGCAGAACTGACCGTAGCTCTCTTCCATCGCCTGGACTCCGCAACTGCAACGCTTCAGATTTTGAACTAGCCCCGCCACTTCGTTACGCGCACGCTCAAGCCTTCGAAAGCCAAGAGCCAAAGGAGAACGCCATGACCAAGGTAGCCATCATTCAGCGCCCGCCCGTGCTGCTCGATCGCAGCGCGACGATCGCCCGGGCCGTGCAATCGGTCGCTGAGGCCGCGACGGCGGGAGCCTCGCTGATCGTTTTGCCCGAATCGTTCATTCCCGGTTACCCGTCGTGGATCTGGCGGCTGGCGGCGGGAAAGGACGGGGCTGTAATCGGTCAGTTGCACACGCGGCTGCTGGCCAACGCCGTCGATATTACTAACGGTGACCTGAGCCAATTGTGCGAGGCCGCCAGGGTTCACGCCGTGACGATCGTGTGCGGCATCAATGAATGCGACCGGAGCAATGGTGGCGGCACGCTCTATAACAGCGTAGTCGTTATCGGCGCGAACGGCGCAGTGCTCAACCGACACCGCAAGCTGATGCCAACCAATCCCGAGCGTATGGTGCATGGCTTCGGTGATGCCTCCGGGTTGCGCACGGTCGATACACCGGTCGGCCGCGTGGGTGCGCTCATCTGCTGGGAAAACTACATGCCGCTGGCACGCTATTCACTGTATGCCCAAGGGGTGGAAATCTACGTCGCCCCCACGTACGACACTGGCGAGGGCTGGATCAGCACGATGCGTCACATTGCACTTGAAGGCCGCTGCTGGGTGCTCGGCAGTGGCACCGCGCTGCGCGGCAGCGATATCCCCGATGACTTCCCGGCGCGTACGCAACTGTTTCCCGATCCGGACGAATGGATCAACGACGGCGACTCGGTGGTGGTCAACCCTCAAGGCCGGATCGTGGCCGGTCCATTACACCGAGAGGCAGGCATTTTGTATGCGGACATCGACGTCTCACTCGTGGCGCCAGCGCGGCGGGCGCTCGACGTCACCGGGCATTACGCGCGCCCTGACATTTTCGAACTGCAGGTGCGGCGCACGCCGGCCACAGCGGTGCGCTACATCGACGGGTGAAGGCAGGCAACGTTCAGGCGGTCCATGCCATGTCCGGCGGTATCGCCTGGCAATTAATCAAGGAGTCATGCCATGAGCATTGAACGGTCTTACAAGGGCAATTGTTTTTGCGGCGCAGTCGAGTTCACAGTCAGCGGCGAGCCGGTCGGAATGGGCTATTGCCATTGCGAGTCGTGTCGGCATTGGTCAGCAGGACCGGTCAATGCCTTCACGCTGTGGAAACCCGAGGCGGTGCAAGTGACTCGGGGTGCTGACAACATCGGCACCTACAACAAGACACCGCGCAGTTACCGCAAGTGGTGCAAGACGTGCGGCGGACACATCTTTACTGAACACCCGGGGATGGGGCTCATCGACGTGTATGCCGCGGTCATCCCGGATCTCGCATACTCGCCAGGCGTTCACGTGCACTATCAGGAGACTGTGCTGCGCATCAAGGATGGATTGCCCAAGCTAAAGGATGTCCCCAACGAATTAGGGGGATCGGGCATCAGCGTGGACGAATAGCGTAGCAAGGTAACGGCAATGTCATAGGCAACCGCCTCAGAACACCCTTCAAATGGGCATACGGATCATGCCCATTGCCCGCGCCACTCAAGCATTAATCAAAAGCACCGTTGAGCACTTCGTAGATGAGCCCGGTTGCCAGCGCAACCAATATCAAGTCGGTGCCAGCTTGCTGCCATTCATATCCATCATAATGAGGCAGCCTGCCGATTAACCGACCGTCCAGTTTTTTGGCAATCCCTGGTGGAAGCGGCTTACCTCGCGCGAGGTTCTTTTGAATGCCGGGTGGCAATGCAGGTCCGGGGCTCCAGTAGTCTCGATACCCACCAACAATCCCAAGTACGCTTGCGCGACTGATGATTGGGCCATTATCCCAATCGCCGCCCCCGGAATTTTTGCCTTTGCTTCCCTGTCCACCCTGACTGCCATGAACTTGGCTGTTTTGCGGATTTCCCTTGGCGTTTCCTTGACCCTTTCCATTACCGGGATCGGCTAACGCAGTTGCTGAGCCGCAGACCAGCGCAAGGCATGTAACAGCTGCAATCAACGAGCGAGATCTGAGCATGAGTCGTTCCTTCAGCGTGGAGGGATATCTCAATGAAATTTAGACGCTATTGACGATGTTGGTTCCATTTCTTCCCATCAACACCCAAGCCCCCCCTCGATGTCCCCTGCCAAGCCATGACCGACTACCGCATCCGCAACTATCAGGACTTTCTCAATCCTTGAAATAAGGCTTCATGACCGCCCGTAACCCGTGCACGAGGGCTGGCTCACGCTTCGCTATTCTTGATGACACAAACCGCGAGGACTGTTGAATGAATGGCCTGCGGCATGAGCGCCAGACGCAAAGGTCTGGCTACAGGGTTGCAAGTTGAGCAGAGGATTGAATGATGAAGATGTTACTGATGGTCGAGTGCCCTAATGAACCCTTCAATTCCCTTGTCAAAGCCGGAAAAGTGGGCGAGGTCATTGAGCGCATTCTGGTCAGCATCAAGCCGGAGGCGGCGTACTTTACTGAGCAGGATGGCATGCGCGGCGGGATCTTTCTGGTCGACGTAAAAGACCCATCCGACATACCCGCTTTTGCAGAGCCCTTTTTTCTCAACTTCAACGCCAACTGCAAGTTCCGTATTGTGCTGAGCGCGCAGGATCTGCAAAAGGCCGATCTGGCGACGCTCGGGCAAACCTGGGCGTGAGGCACCTCCATTGCGGGCGTCGATAGTCACCTTCATCGTGTGGCTGAAGGTGGTTCGGATCGTCTGATCGAAAACCGCGCTGCATGAATGAGTAGCTTTACCGCGGTACTCAACGAAAAGCCCGGCCTTACAAGCCTAATGCTGTTCACTTAAGCGGAGCAGCCTTACGGTCTACTGGAAACCGGGTTTTC
>NZ_JASBRE010000011.1 GCF_029960815.1 Pseudomonas sp. AL03 | reverse complement strand
ATCGGATTTTCGGTGAACCTCGGCTTGGACTCAAATGCTTAAGTGAACAGCATTAGGCCTTACAAGCCGGGCTTTTTCGTGCGTCGCGACGCCAGCAATTGACCCTAGCCGGTACAGGTGCAGACCTTGGCCGCGTCACTTCAGCATTACTTGCCTCTATTTCTGACTTTTCGATTTCTCAAATATGCCTCGATTATGCCGACAAACCATTTAAATCCCGGGCTCTGCAGGTCAGTTAAAAGATAATTCGCCTGGATGCGCTGGGTCGCACGTTTCATCAGTAATGCTTGATCTGGACTAAGCCAACGGTGATTGACCGGTCGCTCTCATTTCGCGGTGGCCGTCTTGAACTTGGTCCAGGTTCGCATGCGCGCCCGCATGTCAGACTGGGGAATGTCCTTGCCAGGAATCAGCCGTGCGTAAGTAGCCTCATCGATGTAAATGTCCGGGTTGTCGCGCATTGTCGTATCGACGCTCGGACGTGCCTTGGCATCGCATAGGCGTAATCCGGATGTTTAGCGTCGACAGGAATCGCCATGGTATCCATCCACACCGTGGTGCCTTCACGAGGGATGCGGTACTGGAACGTGGTGTTCTTGCCTGCGGAATCCGCCGTCCGTTGCGCCTGAGTCATATCCCCGCTGTAACCGAGCGACAGGCACAGGTTGCCGTTCAGCAGGTCAGTCACCGGCTGCGACTGGAACTTGCGAATGTACGGCCGGGCGCCCTTCGCAGCCGCCTCACGCACCAGTTGCTCGGCCTGATCGAGGTTGTGTGGCAAGTCCCAGGTGCAGGGCATCTGGGTTGTAGCGATGGTCAGAAGCGTCATGGCATCAGCCCTCCACCGGCCAGGCGGGCTGTTGCTGGGTGATGCAATGCACTCCGCCACCGCCATGCGCCAAGTGATTGATTCGAACCGGCACCACTTCGCGCCCGGCAAACGCCTTGGCCAATACGGCGGCAGCCTTTTCGTCGGCCGCAATGCCGTAGGCCGGCATGATGATCGCGTCGTTGGCGATGTAGAAATTGGTGTACGAGGCGCAGAACACTTCAGCCTCGGTGTCCACGGCATCGGTGGCTTCATACAATTCGATCAGCTCGAACCGTCGGCCCTGGGCATCGGTGGCCAACTCCAGCGCACGACGGTTTTCGCGGGCCACTTCGGCATACACCGATTGCTGGTCGTGGGTGGCGTCTACCAGCAAAACCCCAGGACGGGCGAATGCGCACACGCCATCGACATGGCCGTCAGTCATATCGCCGGTCACATAGTCCGGATCGCCTGGCAGCCAGATCGTCTTTTTCACACCCAGCAGACGCGTGAAGATTTCCTCTATTTCAGCCTTATTCATGCCCGGGTTGCGATTGGGGTTGAGCAATACCGATTCGGTGGTGATCAGCGTGCCTTCGCCGTCCACATGGATGGCCCCGCCTTCATTACGCAGCGCGGTACCAAAGCACTCCACGCCCAAGTGAGTGAGTGCTCGACGCGCCAGGCTTTCGTCCAGGTGGTGGGCCGACTTGCCGCCCCACGCATTGAAGCGCCAGCTCACCCCTGCCAGGCCTTGTTGCGGATGGCAGACGAAGCTCGGACCCGAGTCCCGGCACCAGCTGTCGTTCACCGCCAGCTCGATCAATTCGATGTTCGGCCCACATAACGCTTTGGCGCTGACAACAGCAGAAGGATCGACGACCAGTTTCACCGGTTCGAAACGGGCGATGGCGTTGGCCACGCGAGCGAAGTCCTCTTGCACCAGTGGCAACGTCACGCCCCAACCGGACTCCCAGAGTGCTTTGTTGTGTGGCCAGACCATCCAGGTGGCGACATGCCTCACCCACTCGGCCGGCATCATCCAACCACTGTTTCGAACTGCAGTCTGCTGTATGACATGCTGCATGATAAAAAGCCCTTTAAGTTAAGTCATTGTGTTCAATGAAAACTGCTTGGGTGGTCCTGGCATGCATGCTACGGCCGTAAATACAGGCAAACAAACGATGGATTTTGCAGACAAATGATTAGAGGAACTTATCGATATGCTCAAGCATTGGCCGCCACTCAGCACCCTTCGCGGCTTTGAAGCCGCCGCCCGGCTGGGCAGCTTCCACAAGGCGGCCGCCGAGTTGCACCTCACCCAATCGGCGATCAGTCAGCAGATCCGCAGCCTTGAGGCGTACCTTGAACAACCCTTGTTCTTTCGCAGTGGACGCAGCGTCAGCCTGACCGATGCCGGTCACGATTTGCTCAGCACCACCCAGGCGATGCTGCAACAACTTGCCGTCGGCATTCGCCGCCTGGGGCAGTACCAAAAACCCAACCAACTGGTCCTCAACACCACACCGGCGTTCGCCCGCCACTGGCTTCTGCCGCGTTTGGGGGATTTTCGCCGCGAGCATCCGGACGTTGATCTATGGATTTTCAGTACCGATGAAGTCCCGGACATGACCACCCAGACTATCGACCTCGCGGTGCGCGATGACATCAGTTCCCAAGCCGAGTGCAGCTTCAAGGTGCTGCACGCCGACCGCCTCTATCCGGCGTGTCACCCGAACCTGTTGGCGTTGCCACGCGAACAGCGAACAACCCTTCACGGCGAGCGGGAAATGGACTGGAGTCACTGGGCGGTGGAGGCTGGCATTGATGTCGGTCAGAAAGATCAGGGGCTGAATTTTTCCGACCCCGGCCTTCTGCTGGACGCCGCGTGCGCAGGGCTCGGTATCGCTCTGGTCAGCCAATTATTGAGTCGACAGGCACGCGCCAATGGCGTGTTGCAACCCTTGGTGGAGCAAACCATTCGTGGTCCGAACTGGGCCATGCTGACCCATCGTGACAGTGAGAATAATGCGCTGGCGCGAAGCTTCAGTGCGTGGCTGCTGAGTAACCTGGAAGATCGCCTGTAACGTCCGCTGGTCGAGGCAGTCTTGATCTGTAGATTCAACATGACTATCTTTGAGTCTATGGATTCACGATGAGGTATTGAACATGGCCGTTGCCCTTCAGGAACAAGCCTTTACCAAGAGCCAGTGTGTGACGGGCCTGCGCGCCGCTGTCGGCATCCTCGAAAAATGGGGTGCGTCCAGCGATCAGGCCTGCCGCATCCTGCGCATTTCACGCAGCACCTACACCCGCGCCCGGCAGCGTGATCCCGACTGGGCTGTGACTCTGGACTCGGACCAGATGCAGCGCATCAGTTTTGTGCTCAACATCCACGCCGCGCTGCGCCTGGTTTTCGATAACCCGGAGAACGTCTACGGCTTCCCGTCGATGACCAACGACAACGAGTTTTTCAATGGGCGTAGCCCGCTTGAGATCATGTCTCAGGGCGATATGATTTCTTTGTATGAAACCTTTCGGCGCATTGACGTGCTGCGTGGTGCGCAATGGTAAAGGTGAACGAGATGGCAGAACGTGCCGGAGAGCAGTTACAGGCCTATCGACTGGTCAACTCAAAGTTTCCACCGATCGCGATGTTTGATGACGTTGCGGACGCGGATGAGTTTGAGGTGCTGTATCAGATACAGGCGCTGACAAATCCCAGGCTGAAAAATGAAGTGGGTCATCTTGAGTTGATTCCCCGTGATCAGATCCCTTTCGGCATTCCTGGCTGCTCTTACGCGACAGCGCCTTTTACCCACGTCAACCCGGCAGGTTCGCGGTTCAGCGATGGCAGTTTTGGGGTGTTGTACCTGGCGGATTCCATGGAAACGGCGCTGGCCGAGGTGCGGCATCACCAGAGTTTGTATTGGTCGAATGTCCCCAGCCTGAACTATGAGCGGTTCGTTTTTCGGGGACTGTCCTGCTCCTTCGTGGACGTGGCGATGAAAGATGCTGCAGCCATTGCGATGACTGATCCTGTCTACGCGCCTGACGATTACACGCACTCCCGTCACCTGGGGAAATCCATCAAAAAAGCGGGTTGTCCCGGCATTCGTTACAACTCCGTGCGCATGCAAGGTAGTTACTGCTGGGCGCTGATGACACCGAGACCGGTTTTATCAATCATTCAAGCAGCGCATTACGAGATGATCTGGAATGGGCAGGTGACCAGTGTCAGTGAGATCAGCGAAGCCTGATCGTCGGTTTTTGCAGTTAACGCTTTCGCCCCCACCTCTGCTCACCCGGTTGTCGCTGAAGGCGGCTCGGATCGTCTGATTGAAAGTAGCGTTGCATGAATGAAAGATTTGGTTCACATTTTTGAGGATGACCAAGGTATGTCCAGGATCGATACCTCCTGGTTCGAAAGGAAGTTTTTAGATTATTGAGCGCTATCACCGTCCTCGCCAAGAGGAGGCCTAATGAAGATTCTAACCACATGCAAGGGTGTTTTTATTCCTCTGGTGCTGTGCGTGGCTGTGCTCCTGGCCTTTGTGATTTCCTGCAGTACATTGCCGAGGATTGTGCCCGACATGGCTCGCGCGCCCTCTGCGCCCGTGCAACTCGACGGAGTACATGGACCTCTGTCAGCCGAGCGCAGCAAAGCCATTCTCGACCGACTTAAGTCCACCGGCGCAGAAACCAACATCTTCGATGTGCACCTCGCAATCGAAGAATCCATCACCGGTAGCCCGCTAACGGAAGGAAACAAAGTCGACTTGCTGCAGGACGGCCCCACCACCTACCAGTCGATGATCAAAGCCGTGGAGGCTGCGCGCGACCACATCAATATGGAGACCTACATCCTCGACGATGATGAAGTCGGCCAGCGCTTCGCCGCCGCATTGATCGCTCAGCAACAAAAAGGCGTACAGGTCAATCTGATCCGTGACAGCGTCGGAACCCTTGGAACACCATCAGCGTTTTTTTCTCGATTGACCGACGCGGGCATCAAGGTGCTGGAGTACAACCCAATCAATCCGGTGACGGCCAAAGTGGGCTGGGACGTGAACCAGCGCGACCACCGAAAGCTGCTGATAGTGGATGGCCGTATTGCCTTTCTCGGCGGGATCAACATCAGCAGCGTCTATTCGGGGGGCTCGTTCAGCTCTCACTCGAAGACTCGCCCAAATGGTGATTTGACTTGGCGCGATACCGACTTGCGCGTCGAGGGGCCCGTGGTTGCGGAACTGCAGAAGCTGTTCATCGGAACCTGGACTACCCAGAAAGGTGAACCACTCGCGGCTCGCCACTACTTTCCGCCACCTGAGCGCAAAGGCAGCGAGGTGGTGCGCGCCATCGGCAGCTCACCAGATGAGCCGTTTAGCCTGATCTATGCCACGCTGATTTCGGCGTTGCATAGCGCGCAGACCGAGATATGGCTGACTAACGCCTACTTTGTGCCCGATCCTCAGTTGCTGGCGGCACTCAAGGAGGCGGCAGCGCGTGGAGTCGACGTCAAGCTGGTGCTGCCTAGCAGCACCGATTCGTGGCTGGTGCTCCATGCCGGACGCGCCTACTACAGCGAGTTGCTGAAGGCCAACGTCAAGATTTACGAACGCCGTGACGCGCTACTCCACGTCAAGACTGCAGTAATCGATGGCGTGTGGTCGAGTGTCGGCTCCACCAACTTCGACTGGCGCAGCTTCCTGCACAACGATGAAGTTAACGTCGTTGTGCTGGGCACCGGGTTTGGAAAAAAGATGCAGGCGGCATTCATGGCTGATCTGGCCAAGTCGAACGAAATCAAGCTGGAAAAGTGGCAGCGTCGCTCGCTCGCTGTGAGAGCCAAAGAGCAGATGGCGCGACTCTGGGAATACTGGCTATAAGTCAAGTGGTGCGCCTTGAAAACTCGCAATGTCGCCCTGGACCACAGGTTGTGTCAGTTAACTTGACTACCGGACTCGACAAAGTGGTTTTCAGGGCATCGACAGGTCCGAGCGGTCGGCAGAAGTCGGCTATCGGATTGCTCAAAGTGCTTGCGGACGGGGACTGGCAACGCTAGCGGTGAGGCATCTGATCCAGGAGGCGCAGTTGCATTGGAACCTTAAACAACGGGTTGCCAACGTATACGCTGGAAATATCGGCTCGGCAAAAATACTCAAACGGTGTGGCTTCTTGATCGAACATATATCTCGGCAAGAAGGGACAGAGCACGAATATCGGTTTGGCCTTTCGATTTAGATGAGTGAATGATTGGCCAATACGAAACGCACCAATGGCTTTAACCGCTTGATACCGGCTCAAGTTTGCGCAGCGGCTTGGCCGGGTCGTACAAAACACTGCTCGGTCACCGTTGCGCCCCATTGCTGCCCTTCATCGGCTCCATACCCAACAACTACACCCCGGAGCACACCCTCATGAAACGCCAAATCCTCCTCAGCATCGCTTTCTCGGTTTTTGCAGTTAACGCTTTCGCCGCTACCTCTGCTCACCCGGTTGTCGCTGAAGGCGGCTCGGATCGTCTGATCGAAAACCGCGCTGCATAAATGAATAGCGTGACCGCAGTACGCAACGAAAAGCCCGGCCTGAACAGCCGGGCTTTTTCGTGCGTAAAATAAATCAATCCCCACTTAATGCCTCTGCCGCACCTGTGATACATAACACCTGATTGTGAGTCCCGTACCCAATGAGGTTTGCCGATGCCCCGTTCCCCACGCTTACCGCAACTGCTGACCTGCGCCGTCCTCGGTTTACTCGCCTGCAGCGCACGAGCCAGCGCGCCCTCCCCGGCGCCCGATAGCTTGCAACCGTTGCTGGTGACGTTGAACGAGCGCCTGAGCATGGGCGATCTCGTGGCGCTGACCAAGTGGGACAGTGGCAGACCGATCCAGGACAGTGCCCGGGAAACGCAAGTCATCGCCAACGCCAGGAAGATAGCCGTTGACCGTAAACTGGACCCGGACGAAGTGGCCGAATTGATCGCGGCACAGATAGAAGCCAGCAAGCTGGTGCAGTACGGACTGATCGCTCATTGGCGAGCGGCTGGCAAAGCGCCTGACACGCCAAGGCCGGACCTCGCCAATCAAATCCGGCCCCAGCTGGATGCGTTGCAAAACCGTCTGTTGCAGCAATACGCTGACTTCGCGCCTTATCGCCATGACCCGGAATGCGCGAACTGGCTGGCCAAAGAACGATCCGGCCTGATCAAGGATAGTCTGCATGGTCAGGCACTGATACGCGCCACCGGGGAGTTGTGCGTCGCCGATCTATGAGTGTTTGCAAAACAACAAAAATACAGGAGTTGAAAATGTCTGAACTGAAACTGCATCCCAACGCTGCAGAATCCCTGAACCAATGGCATGAAATGATCAGCAAGGGTGACTTGAGCGCCTTGCCCGGTTTGTTGGACCCACAGGCGATATTCCGCTCGCCGATGGCTCACACGCCTTACCCGGGAGCGGCCGTGGTATCGATGATTCTCAACACGGTCATCGAGGTATTTGAGGATTTTGTCTACCACCGGGAGCTGTCGACGGCCGACGGGTTGAACGTCGTCCTGGAATTCAGCGCCAAAGTCGGCGGAAAAGAGCTGAAGGGCATCGACATGATCCGCTTCAACGAACAAGGAAAAATCATTGAGTTTGAGGTGATGGTCCGTCCCTTGAGTGGCCTGCAAGCCTTGGGCGAGCAAATGGGACAACGCCTTGGCGCTTACCTGGCGGCCAGCAAAGCCTGATGACCCCGGCTTGGTGTTAAATAGAACGCGTAAAGCCGCGCAACGAGAACACCGATGAATACCCATTTTGAGACAAGTGATGCCCCTGAGCCCAAGACCCAGTGCGATGAAAACATTCACCCCCTCCCCCATCAGCCGCCGGTGGTAACAGCATGATCGAGGTCACCGAGGTTTCCATTGCCGAACTGCGTGCCGCGCTCGAGTCTGGCCGAACCACTGCGGTTGAGCTTGTCCAGGCCTACCTCGCCAGGATCGATGCCTACGACGGACCCGACACGCCCACCGCCCTCAACGCGGTGGTGGTTCGAAACACCGAGGCGCTCAACGAGGCGCAGGCGTCCGATGCCCGGAGGGCCAAAGGCGAGACGCTGGGTCCGCTCGATGGCATTCCCTACACGGCCAAGGACAGTTATCTGGTCAAGGGGCTCACCGCCGCCTCTGGAAGTCCCGCGTTCGCGAACCTGATTGCTTATCGCGATGCGTTCACGATCGAACGGCTTCGCGCCGCTGGCGCGATCTGCCTGGGCAAGACCAATATGCCGCCCATGGCAAATGGCGGCATGCAGCGCGGGGTCTACGGCCGTGCGGAAAGCCCATACAACGGTGACTATCTCACCGCTCCTTTCGCATCAGGCTCATCGAACGGCGCCGGTACAGCCACCGCCGCCAGTTTTGCGGCATTCGGCCTCGCGGAAGAAACCTGGTCGAGCGGTCGCGGTCCTGCCTCGAACAATGGTTTGTGCGCCTATACGCCTTCGCGCGGGGTGATCTCGGTGCGCGGGAACTGGCCGTTGACGCCGACGATGGACGTTGTCGTGCCGTATGCCAGAACCATGGCCGACCTCCTCGAGGTGCTCGACGTGGTGGTGGCGGATGATCCCGACACACGGGGCGACCTGTGGCGGATGCAACCCTGGGTGCCGATTCCGAGTGTCGCCTCGGTGCGTCCCGCCTCCTATGGGTCGCTTGCCGCGGATACTGATGCGCTCGCCGGAAAGCGATTTGGCGTTCCCCGCATGTACATCAACGCGGATCCGGATGCCGGTACGAGCGATACGCCTGGCATCGGTGGTCCGACGGGGCAGCGAATCATCACTCGTCCTTCCGTGATCGGGCTCTGGGAAGCCGCTCGCAAGGCACTCGAAACCTTGGGTGCCGAAGTCGTCGAAGTCGATTTCCCGTTGGTCTCCAATTGCGAAGGTGATCGTCCCGGTGCGCCGACCGTGTTTACTCGAGGCCTGGTGTCCAAAGAGTTCCTTCACCATGAGTTGTGGGACCTGTCGGCCTGGGCGTTCGATGATTTTCTGCGGGCCAATGGAGATCCCACGTTGAACCGTCTGGCCGATGTCGACGGACCGCTGATTTTCCCGCACGATCCGGGCACTCTCCCCAACCGGGAGGACGACCTTGCCGCGGGCATGGACGAGTACGTGAAGATGGCCGAACGCGGCATTACACCGTGGGACCAGATCGCCACATTGCCTGACGGGCTGCGCGGACTTGAAAAGACACGTCGAATCGATCTTGAGGACTGGATGGATCGGCTGGGGCTCGATGCGGTGATATTCCCGACCGTGGCCGATGTTGGGCCAGCGAATGCCGATGTCGACCCGAAGTCTGCGGATATCGCGTGGAGCAACGGCGTATGGGTCGCCAACGGCAATCTCGCCATCCGGCACCTGGGTGTTCCCACGGTCACCGTGCCGATGGGCGTCATGCCGGACATCGGCATGCCCGTCGGGCTGACCTTTGCCGGTCGTGCCTATGACGATTCGGCGCTGCTGCGCTTGGCGTCGGCGTTCGAGTCAGTTGGGACAAAACGATTAATCCCGCCTCTCACCCCACCATTGCCGGGTGGTAAAAAATAGCCATGGCGGGACTGGGGCATTACACGCTCTAATCCCGCCCACTAACGGCAAAGCAGGCCAACGACGCAGGAGTTCATATAGTCACTGCGTTTCGTCTACCCTCACAAAGCGCCCTTCAGCAATCAGCGTGTGCCTAGCGCAGCGACATTTTTGCGCTAATGAAACGGAGAACTTACATGCTCAAGCGTACCCTGGCATTGGCCATCGGCTTAACCCTGTCTTGTTGTACCCTGCTGACGCAGGCCGCCGACACCCTGAAAGTCAGCGCCATTCCTGATGAAGCGCCTACCGAACTGCTCCGCAAGTTCAAGCCCCTTGGCGCTTATCTGGAACAACAAACAGGCATGAAGGTCGAGTTCGTGCCAGTGACCGACTATCCGGCCGTGGTAGAGGCGCTGGCCACCGACCGAATCGACCTTGCCTGGCTGGGCGGCTTCACGTTCGTGCAGACACGCCTGAAAACCGGCAATGCCATTCCGTTGGTACAGCGCGAACAAGACGCCCAGTTCACCAGCAAGTTCATCACCGCCGACCCAACCATCAAGTCCCTCGCCGATCTCAAGGGCAAGACCTTCGCCTTCGGTTCGGTGTCATCCACTTCAGGCAGTCTCATGCCGCGCTATTTCATGCTGAAGGACGGCATCAAACCGGAAACGTACTTTAGTCGCGTGGGCTACTCCGGTGCCCATGACGCCACCGTCGCCTGGGTCCAGGCCGGTAAGGTGGACGCCGGGGTGCTGAACGCCAGCGTGTGGGAAAAACTGGTCGCCGCCGGCAAGGTCGACACCACCAAGGTCAGAGTGTTTGCGACCACCCCGGCCTACTACGACTACAACTGGACGGTGCGCGGGACCCTCGACCCGGCGCTGGCGGCCAAGATAAAGGCCGCCTTTCTTGCGCTCGATCCGGCGAACCCGAAGGACAAGGAGATTCTGGATCTGCAGGCCGCCAGCCGCTTCATCGAAACCAAGCCTGAAAACTACAAGGGTATCGAGGAAGCCGCACGCGCCGCCGACCTGCTCAAATGACGTTGCGTCTGACCCAGGTCAACCTTACCCACGCCAACGGCGTCCAGGCGCTGCGTGGCGTGGACCTGCACATCGGTGAAAGCGAACAGGTCGCCATCATCGGCCCGTCAGGCGCGGGTAAGTCGAGCCTGCTCAACCTGCTGGCCACCGCCCTGCGACCGGACAACGGCCAGCTGCAGGTGCTCGGCGAACGAGCCTGGCAGCTTTCTGCCCGTCAGCGTCAGCGTCTGCGCGCTCGCATCGGTCTGATACATCAATCGCCCCCCTTGCCACCGCGCCTGCGCGTGGTCACCGCGGTTCTGGCCGGAAAGCTTGGCCAGTGGGGTCTTGGCAAGAGCCTGCTGAACCTGCTGCACCCATTGGATATTCCGGGCGCACGCGCGGCATTGGCCAGGCTGGACCTGAGTGACAAGTTGTTCGCGCAATGCCAGCAGCTGTCCGGTGGACAGCTACAGCGCGTGGGCATTGCCCGCGTGTTGTATCAAGCCCCCGAAGTGTTGCTGGCCGATGAGCCGGTATCGGCCATGGACCCGGTGCTCGCCGAGCACACGCTTTCGGTGCTCTGCCGCCATGCCCGGGAGCAGAACGTCACCCTGGTCGCCAGCCTGCATGCGGTGGAACTGGCCCTGGTGCATTTTTCGCGGATCATCGGCCTGCGTGATGGACAGATCCTGTTCGACCTACCGGCCGGCGCTGTCGACCGCGAGCTGCTCGACAAGCTCTACGCCAACGAACAGCTGCAAGCCTCGCCCATTCCTCCGGCACCCATGAGTGTGCAGATTCCCCGATGCTGACGCGCGATACCCGAGACCCCGCCACCCGCCCCCGTCTATTGCTCAGCCTGCTGGCGCTTGCCCTGCTGTGGCCGGGCATCCGCTTCAGCGAGTTGGACCTCAGTGTATTGCTGGCGAGTGACAGTCAGAGCGAGATCGGCAAGTTTGTATCAGCCTTCTGGCCACCGGCCCATGACGAGGCGTTCATTGAGCTGTTGTTGCAAGCCACCCTGCAGACCCTGGCCATCGCCACGGCCGGCATGGCCCTGGCGTTGCTCTTGGCAGTCCCCGCCAGCCTGTTGGCCAGCCGGGCTCTGTCGCTGTCGGCTGCGTCCCGTGCCGGCCATCCGAGCTATTGGGGCCAGCTGCTGCGTTGGCCGGTACGCGGTTTACTGATCTTCCTGCGCAGCGTGCCGGAAATCGTCTGGGCCCTGCTGTTCGTGCGTGCCGTCGGCCTCGGCCCGACTGCCGGGGTCCTGGCGATTGCCATTACCTACAGCGGCATGCTGGGCAAGGTCTACGCAGAAATTTTCGAGTCGGTTGATCAGCGCCCGGTCCACGCGCTGCTGCAGGCCGGCAGTGGTCGGCTCGGGGCGTTTTGCTACGGGATCCTGCCCAATGTCGCTGCGGAGCTGCTGTCGTACACGGTGTACCGCTGGGAATGCGCCATCCGCGCCTCGGTGGTGATGGGCTTCGTCGGCGCCGGCGGTCTGGGCCAGCAAATGGATTTGTCGCTGCGCATGTTTGCCGGCGGTGAAGTGGCCAGTTTGTTATTGACCTTCCTCGTCCTGGTGCTGCTCGCCGATCAACTCAGCCGCCTGCTGCGTTGGAGGCTGGCATGAATCGCCTGTTCAACCTGGTGTTGGTCCTGTGCATCGGCGCAGCGGTCGCCGCCTCGTTCACCTATCTGGGCATCGACCTCACCGAACTGGGTGACACCGGCAATTTGAACCAGATGGGTGCCTATGCGCAGCGTTTTCTCAGTCCGGACCTGAGCACTGGTCATCTGCAAGCCATCGGCCATGGCGCCCTGGAAACCATCGCCATGTCCGCCCTTGGCACCCTGCTCGCGGCGGTGCTCGGTCTGCTATTGGCACTCCCCGCGGCCGGGCGATTCGGCTGGCCGCTGCAGAGCGCGTCGCGCCTCGTACTCAACGCCCTGCGCGCGATTCCGGAACTGGTGTGGGCCGCGTTGATGGTCCTTGCCGCCGGGCTCGGCCCGAATGCCGGCACCCTGGCATTAGCCCTGCACACCACCGGCGTGCTCGGCCGCCTGTTCGCCGAAGCGCTGGAAAACACCCCACCCGAACCGGCCGAAGCTATCCGCCTGCAGGGCGCCAATGCCGTGTGGGCTTTCTGTTACGGCACACTGCCCAATCTATTGCCACAGCTGCTGGCCTACATCCTGTACCGCTGGGAGAACAACATCCGCATGGCCAGCGTGCTCGGCTTCGTCGGCGCGGGTGGTTTGGGGCAGATGCTCTATGTCAGCCTCAGCCTGTTCCAGGAAGCTCAAGCCAGCACTATTATTTTGGCCATGCTGTTATTGGTGTTGGCCGTCGATACGCTGAGCAGCTGGAGCCGCCAACGCTGGGTCAAGGCCTGAGGATTGAACGCCAACGCCGACGGAAAAGCGTCGAAGGGAATCTTTCGGAGAGACGCGACGCCCATTCCCTGGTGCGTCTGGTGGGAATCTTGCGGGCTATGTCCACAAAGGGGGTGACGATCAGGCTATAGAGCGTCAGGTAACGGTCGTGATCCTGTTCGCCGGTGCCGAACTTAAGGGGCTCGGGCGTCGAGTGTGTGACGTAGAGCGTACCGAACATCCAGTCCCAGACTGACAGGTTGGTACCGAAGTTCCTGTTGAAGTGTCGGGGCGCGTCACTGTGGTGAATCTGATGTTGCGCGGGGCTGTTCAGCACATGCTCGACCACGGGCCCAAATGAGAGCCAGACATGGCTGTGACGCAGGTTGGCCGCCAATGAATTGAGGATGAAAACCATATAGGTCACGCCGAACAAGGTATACCGGCTGATCTCCCCGCCACAGGCGTACCAAAAGACCCCGGCATAGGCGCCGAGGCAGACAGTGTCTATCAGTTTTTCGACAATTTTTTCCACAAAGTGAATCCGGCTTGCCGTCGCCGGTACCAGGACGAGCGCGGAATGATGGACGTTGTGGAACGCCCACAGATACCGGGAATGAAAGGCACGGTGGACCCAGTAATGGATGAAGTCTTGCACCAGAAACACGCCCAGCCCGTAGAGCAAGGAGAGTGAGAGGTTCTCCCCCACCTGCACGCGAGCGCCCCAAAGATGGGTGAAAAACGAGATGTAGTCGCCGGAGCGCAGGACGTACGGGTCAACCAGGCCAACAATCGGCAGCACCAGCGCGACTTTCAGGATGGCCCGCACGAAGTAGTACCGGTAATCCAGCAACGCCGAGCGATGAAAATGAACCCGGCGTCCGCCGATGAACTGCCCGAAAGAACGTGCGTCGGTCAGCCCGCGAGACTGTCTGAATCGGTAAAGGCCGTAGGCGATGCTGTAGGACAAGCAGAGAAACACGATGCCGAAGCGGCCGTTCAGATCGAAAATGCCAAAAAACTGGTCCGTGACAGGCCCGATCACCCACTTGATCAGGTAGTCATATAGAAGCGCGAAAACATCCATGAACGGCTGCCCTCTGTAAAAGGGGGGGGATTGTAAATCAGATCGGAACCACCGCGTGTTCCGCGCCTGACGAATGTCGCAAAGTCCTATTGCGACTGAAACGTCTGAAGGTACGCCAACAGATTTTCGATCTTTTCCGAATCGCTTAGCCCCCAGAAAATCATGCGAGTGCCGGGTATCACTGCTTTGGGATCTTCGAGGTACGCGGTCAGCGTTTCGCGGGTCCAGACAATGCCGGCTGATTTCATGGCATCGGAATAGTGGTAATCCTTGGTGCTGCCCGAAGCGCGTCCAAAAATGCCGTTGAGCTGCGGACCAAAAGAACCCCGTGCCGACTCCCCGACTTGATGGCAGCCACCGCATATCCGCTTGAACAGTGTCGCACCCGCTTCGGCATCGCCGGCCGCTGGTGCTTGCGTGCTGAATAGCCCCGTACTGAGTACCAGGGCGAAGGTGAGTACAGCCGCTTTCTGCATGTTTCTGCTCCCATTCATGTGTGGCTTGGCGCGAGTGAATCAACTCGCGCTCGGTTGAAACTTCTTCCTGTCAGCCGCCGGCAGCAAACCCACTCGCTGCCGGAAAAGTCTACGGAACGAATTGCCGTCTTCAGGGCTGGCGAACATGTCCAGGTCGAAATTCTCGGCATGCTTCACCCAGATCATGGGGATAGGCCGCGGGTGACGGCGTACGTCGAGCCAACCGAACGGTAAAATAATCGCCTCTGTGAGTAAGGGTCTGCAAGGTCCTGCCGATAACGACAAGGCGTCACGCTCGTTTGCCGCCGTTTTATGGACCCGAAAGCCTTAGCAGGGACTTTACATGCGCCACCTCAGACACCTTACTTCCCCTCTGAATCAGCAAAAGATCGCTGGCGTCACCTTCCATTTCGATCCGTCTGACCAGAACGAACTGGTGGCTGTGCTTCAGCGTTTTTTTGCCAAGCCGGATCAACATGCCTTGCTGGATATTCCCGAGGAAACCCGCAGCGTGTTCCTGCTCGAAGGTGAGCGCAAATGGGTGTTGAAACACAACCGCCTGATCCACTGGAAAAAGCAACTGCAGAATTTCCTGGGCCTCAAGCGTGTGTTCGGGCTGCATGACCTGACCAACGAATTCATCAATCTGTCGGTGGTGTCCGCCAAGTCAGAATCGTCGCCGAGAGTGGCCGCATTCGGCCATGTCGGACGATTTCCGTTTCTCAAAGAAGAGTATTTGCTGGTCAGCTTTTTCGACAACCATTGCAGTGTCGATGACCGGCTGATCGCCCAACCCGAACAGGCGCAAACGCTGCTGTTGGACATCTTCCAATTGTTTGGGCAGACGCTGGTCGAGGGGTTTGTTCACATGGACCCGCACCCCAAGAACATCCTGATTGGCCCGGATGGCAGGCTGCGCCTGATCGATTTCGAATGCTTAGCGCATTCGGTGCTGGATCACGACTTCAGCCTGGGGTTTCTGCTGGGTTACTTCTATCGTTTCTGGTTCAACACGTTCATTTCGGTTGAACACTACAACGAGTGCTGTGAACGCTACCTGAAGCATCAGCACCCGCCATTGAACCGGGAAGTTTTCCAGGCGGTGTATGCGCGCTTTCGCGACCGTGATGTGTCACGGAGCACGCGTTACCGCATCCTCACGTGCCCCAAGGCCCAAGCTGCATTCCTGCACGCGCTGAGGTAACCGGCAGCGGTTGGCTCAGCCTTGCTTCAAATCGAGGCAGTAGGTGTAGTAACCCGTATCGCGCACATAGCCCAAGGATTCGTACAAGCGTTGCGCGCCGACGTTGTCCGTGGCCGTTTCCAGCACCATGCCTTTGGCGCCGGTCAACAGCGCAAAGGCTCGCGCGGTGTTCATCAGCAACCTGCCTACCCCTTGCCCTCGGGCGGCAGGTGTTGTGAAGAGGTCGCCGAGCAGCCATGTGCGGTGTGCGTCGATGGAGGAGAACGTCGGGAACAACTGGACGAAACCCAGCGCCTCGCCGCTGGGAGCCTGGGCGAAGAAGATCGCGGATTCGTCCCGGGCGATGCGCTCGGCGATAAACGCGCGAGACTGCGCCAGGTTCGGTGGCTGGCCGTAGAAGCCTCGATAGGCGTCGAAGAGGCTGGTGATTTTATCGATGTGGGATGCGTCGGCGCGTAGGGCCTGGATGTCCATGGATGTCGTCTCCGTACGAAAGCTGTCGAAAGCGCCTGAGGCTGATCAGCCTGGAAGTCTAGCACCGGGTATTCAATTGTCCCGGACTGACTGGACAGCAAGCGCTGAAGTCCTGGCCAGCGGGTAGTAGAGGATGCCCGGCACCACCAGACCCACAATCCACGAAATATCGACACCGCCGAGTTGCGCGACCATCGGCCCGGAGTAGAAGTGAGTATCGACGAAGGGCAACTGGATCAATACACCGAGGACATACACGCTGATCCCGCGCATGTTCCAGCGGCCATAACGACCCGCCGGGTCAGACAGTGCCGCAATGTCATAGCGCTCCTTGTTGATGAAGTAGTAATCCACCAGATTGATCGCGCTCCACGGCGTGAAGAAGGTCAGCAAAAACAGAATGAAATACTTGAAGGCGTTGAGAAACGAGTGCTGGCCCAGCAGCGCGAGCGTGGTGGACGCCGCGACAATCACCAACACAAACACCATGCGCTGCCTGGCGGAGATCTCGAGACGACTGCGAAAGCCACTGATGATCGTGGCCACGCACATGAAGCTGCCATAAGCGTTGAGCGTGGACACCGTGACCTTGCCGAACACCACGCTCAAGTACAGCAGGGACGCCATCACACCGGTGCTGCCCAACCCGACGATAGTCGCCACTTCGTGACCGCGGAAATTCGCACCGGCCAACGCCGCCGCGAACACCCCCAGCACCATCGACGCCTGGGCGCCCAGCACCGTTCCAAGCCCAACGGCAGCAAACGTCTTCCAAGACGAGGTCTTGCTCGGCAGGTAGCGTGAGTAGTCAGCCACATAAGGGCCAAAGGCGATCTGCCAGGACGCGGAAAGGGATACTGCCAGCAGGAAAGTGCTCCAGCCGAAGTGGCGGTTCTCCAGCAACAGGCCGATATCGTTGAGCGTCATCAACCGGGTAAACAGATAGACGAAGGCAATGATGCCCAGCACGCTGGCCACCCTGCCGACCAGGTGGATAACCCGGTAACCGAAGATCGTCAGAAACGCGATGCAGGTGGCAAAAATCAGGATGCCGGCGCTGTCGCTGACAGGGATCAACTGGGCAATGGCCTGCCCTGACAGTACCGCGCCGGTGGCGCTGAAACCGAGGTACATCAGGCACACCAGCACAATCGGGATGGCCGCCCCATAGACCCCGAACTGCACACGACTGGAGATCATCTGCGGCAGCCCGAGCTTCGGCCCTTGTGCCGCGTGCAGGGCAACCACCGCACCGCCGAGCACCTGGCCGATCAGCAAGCCAATGAGTGACCAGAACACATCGCCGCCCAGCACCACGGCCAAGGCGCCGGTGACGATCGCCGTGATCTGCAGGTTGGCGCCGAGCCACAGAGTGAACTGGCTGTAGAGGCTGCCATGACGCTCGGCCTCGGGAATGTAATCGATCGAACGTGTCTCGATCAGGGGACTTCGCTGCTGACTATCGCTGACCTTGGTCATTTACGGTGTTCTCTTCTTATGGGTAGGCGCTAAATGCCAATCAGTGAATTGATTTGAGCGACGACTCACTCTTTGTAGCAGCTGGCGCAGCCTGCGTTCGGCTGCGAAGCAGTCGTAAAATCAGAACACGCGATATGTCAGGTAGACCGCATATATCGGATCGACGACTGCTCCGCAGCCGAACGCAGGCTGCGCCAGCTGCTACAGATCGCATTACGGCTTAACTGACGGGCATTGGGGCTGACTGTTGCTTTTATTGTTGTTCAGTCACGGCGACTTGAGCCGGCCGCTGATCAAGACCCACGAACGGCGCCTTGGCCCACACGACCTTGCCGCCGACCACGGTCATCAGCACCTCGTTGCGTGCCAGCTCATCCTCGGGCACTTGCATGAAGTTCTTGTCCAGGACGATCACGTCGGCGAACTTGCCGACCTCGACCGAACCGACAACAGCGTCCAGTTTCAACTGCTCGGCCGCGTTCATGGTGATGGTGCGCAGCACTTCAGTGCGCGACAGCGCCGGGTCGGCATTCAGCCTGCCCGCATACTTGGGACCGTAGCTGTGCGGGTTCAGTGGATCGCCTGAGCGGGTGACCCCGACCTTCAGTGCGAGGAATTCGTCGAGCGGGTCGACGGGCCAGTCGCTGCCATACGCAACACGCCCGCCGGCACGAGCGATGCTGCCGGATGGCTCCATACGGGCAAAGCGCGCAGGCCCGAGATGATCGCTGGTGCCGTCGACCGTGGACGGCGCCTGCTGCGCCCACTGGAAGGACATGTTGGCGGTCACGTCGAGCGCCTTGAAGCGCGCATAGTCGGCGGGGTCCACCGACTCGTTGTGCGTAATGGCTGGGCGGAAGCCATTGCCCGGCAGTTGCTGGCGCACGTATTCGATGCCGTTCAGTGAGTCACGCACCGCTCGGTCTCCGGTGGCATGAAGGTGCGGATCGAGGCCGGCCTGGACGGCCTTCAGCAGCAGAGAGTTGAGCACTTGCGGCGGGAAATACAGCTCACCGACATTCTTGCCTGACGTCCATTTGGGCGCTGCATCGGTTCCGGCATTGCGCAGGTACGGCGTCAACATCGCACCCGTGTCCGCCGGCGCGTTGATGATGCCATCCATGAATAATTTGACGTGACGCATGCTCACGCCCGGCGCGGGTTTCGCATCGCCCTGGTCGTAAGTCGTGGCCAACGCCTTGGCCTCGGCGATGGTTTTCGCCGGGTCTGCAGCCGCGGCGGCAGGGTCCAGTTTGATCGCCAGCAAGGCCCGGGCGGTCAGCTCGCCCGACTGCTGCAAGGCGGTGAAAGCTTTGCCATTTTCAGGCCCCGACAGGGCATCGAAGAAACTGGTGATGCCTTGCTGGCGCAGGGCGTCGAGCGCCGCACGGGTCTGCTTGAGTTTTTCTGCGTCGGTGGCTGGCGGAACCACCGAGGCCATGGCATCGGCAGCGCCGTCTTCGCAAATGCCGGTCGGGTTGCCGGCGCTGTCGCGCACATACTTGCCATCACCGGGATTGGCCGTGTGCTTGCTGATGCCAGCCACTTCCAGGCCGCGAGAGTTGGTCAGCACGGTATGGAAATCAGTGGACCGAACCTGAATCGGTCGATCGGTCTTGAGCGCATCCAGCGTCGATTTGTCCGGGTCGCCGTCAAGTCCGTCCATGCCCATGCGATCCCAACTGCCCACTTCCAGCCAGACATCGGGGCCTTTGCCCTTGTCGGCATCCAGGCACGCCTGAATGGTTTCCTGGAAAACCTTGCGGGTCATCGTCTGATATTTCAGGTCGCACAGCGTCATGGCGCGGCCGCCGTCCCCCGGATGCATGTGTGCATCGATGAAGCCCGGCATCACCATGCGTCCCGCCAGATCGATCAGCTGCGTCTGCTTGCCGATGTACGAAGAAACGCCTTCATCGCTGCCGACATAAACGATCTTCCCGCCCGAGACGGCGATCGCCTGCTGCACGGAATTCTGGCCGTCGACGGTGTAGACATAGCCGTTGCGCATCACCCTGTCAGCGGGTGTCGAACCCTGCGTCTGACACCCCACCAGTGCCATGCAGGAAAATGCCGTTGTCACGCCAACGGCGATAAATAGCCTGGAAAATTTCAAATGCCTCACCTCTGTTTTTATAGTTTTAGAAGTGCCCGAACAGACTGCCGTGCAAACCCCTGATATGCAGGGCATACCCTATAGAGCACGGCGCTCGGATGGACCTCCACAAATGAGGAGGGGTAAGGCGATTAGTTGGAAATACCGCGGGTTAATCGCGGCGCGTTGCGTCCGCAAGCGAGGTCGAAGAACGCAGGACAGAACCCAGTTCCACCTTGCTCTTCACACCGAGCAGCAAGTAGCAATTGCGCAGATAAGTGCGCACTGTCGCAGGGCTCAAGGCAAGGATCTTGGCAATTTCCTTATAGGAATGGCCCGCCGCGAACAGCCTCGCGGCAGTGCGCTCGCGAGGCGCCAGCACCGCCCCGCGCGACTGTGTTTCGAGCGACAGAACGACATGCTCGGCGTTAGGGATCAGTGTCAGTGCGCAGCGACCCAGGCGCATGACGCAAGGTGCCTTTTGCAGCTGCGCGATCACATCAAAGGGAAGCATTGAACCACTCCACCCAGGCAACTCGCGCTGAATGGTGGCGCACAGCCTTGCTCCCACGTACAGCAAACTGCCGTCCATACGCGCGACCCCGAAGTCAGTCGCCCCGTTGCCCGTATCGAAGCGGATCATGTCCTGCACCTGAAAGCGCCACAGCTGCAACAGATGGTCGCAGAACGCCGAAAACAACCCGGCTTCGCTGTCATTGAACGCCGCAGCATCACTGCCACGGTAGAGACAGACAAAGAACATCAAGCCGCTTTCGGGCAACTCGAGGGTGATGCACATCAGGTGGTAGAGGTCGTGGCGCCGAGCGAACGCATCCACGTTTTCATCCGGGTCGGTGAACCCGCTGTCGCGCACGACCTCGCCGGGTTGGCTCAAGGTGTCATGGGAGAATTTGTCGCTGCCCGCACTCTTGTGCCATTCGGCGGCAAACGACTCCGGCAGATTGATTCGTCCGTGCATCCAGCTTTTGGGCGGAGCATCGGCGCCTGATGCGGACATCTCGCCCCACCAGGCTGACGCGAAGGGCACCAACTGATGGAAGGCTTGCAGGCCGTCAGCGATGAATTGGGAGGCGCCGCGATCTCGGGCAAGACGACCCAGCTGGAGCACGCACAGATTGAATGCTTTCAGCGTTGCCATCGACGTATTGCCGCCAACTTCGTCACCCTCCTCCATTGATGTGATCCTGATTGCTACGTGGCGTATTAATTTGACGATGCCATAGGCTCGGTTATGGCGTCCAGCGCGATACAGCTATCCAGATAAAACCTTCGCCGGATTGAGAACTGAGTATGCTTGGTAGCCTCTGAATCCCCATTGAAAAGGAGTTCGAATGAAAACGGATTGGCAGCAAATTCGAGAAATGATGAACACTGTCATCGACAGCTGTGAGCAGATCGAAGCGGCAGGTTACTGCGAAGAACATCGCGCCGCGACCGTGGCTATCAAAGGCGTCGATTACTCCGTTCAGGAGTTCTTGATCAGTGCCTGGACACTGCCTGAGAACATTCGCTATCAGATTATTCGTGAGCGGCATGAGGCCGGGAGTAACCTCCCTTACGTACCGGAAGCAGCTCGTATTCTGGTTGCCATGGCGCAGGCTGGCGCAGAGTTGGTCGGGGCTTACGACGTTGCTCCCGCCAAGAAAGCCATTGAAGGGATGAATCATTGGTACAAAACGTAGGCGGTGCCTCATGTGACGACAGCTATTAAGCGCGTAAAGAACCAACCTGACGCGTAGCGCAGAACCAGTGCCGATAAAGTGCTGGCAACTCTACGTGATGTGGTGAGCGCTTTTTTGACTGAGCTGATCGAGATTTTCGGGGCAGCGTAAGCGTTAACCGGCGCGAGCCCCCCACAATTATCGGCTCAAGGCATCAAGTCCAGCGGTAACGTCTCGTCTTTCGCTCGCTCGTCGTACCAACGCTTCAATGACTCAGGCAAGCGACCTTGCCAGCCCGGTACGTTGGTGTAGTAACGAGCCCTTTCAGCTGATGTTGTCAGCGCATTGATTGCGTTGTTTCAGCCACTGGCGTTGATCCGCCTTCAGCGCCTTGGGATCGGCGACCTCAGGCAGCGTCGAACTCCAGAGTGCGCCCAGTTTTCGGTCAAGATCCGAGGTGTAGGGGTCCGCACAGATGGCTTTTTCGCTGACGTTGGCGGCGCTGTCGAAGTTGAAGCTGCTGGCGTGGGCAGCTGCGGACAAGAAGACAGGCATCAACAGGAAAGCGTAAGGGGTCTTGAAACGAGAAAACGTTGAGGGCATCGACAGATTCCATTCTATGGGCGGCGCCAGTATGCCCAAGTCCATGAGCGCGGGCATTTGAAAACGATGGATCGGTGGTGCTTTGCAACCCGGCGCTCGCTCACCACACACGTGGTGAGCGTTTTCAGGTGGTCGTGCGGCGGTTGCAGACAGATTGAATTAAAACCGGCGCCTTGCGGGCGCCGGTTGTATTTTCAATGCTTAGAGATTTTTTGCCATCGTCTCGGTGATGGCTTTTAAACCTTGTTGGGTGCTCTCCTTCCAGTCGTTTTCGGTGACGACCTGCACGCCTTCGCGGTTCTGCCTCACGATTTCGACAGCCGGGGACGCGTTGCCTGTTTCCACTTTCAGGTGAAGCTTGTTGTTCACGCCTGCTGTGAGGAAACCTGGCGACATCCACGACCAGAACTCAATGACATGCACGGTGACGGCTTGGGTATCGGCAGTCTTTTCACCGCTCTGGACAACGCGATAGCCCGCTTGGCCATAGGCCGCGGCAATGCTCTTGGCGATCAGGTCGCTGAGCTTGGTGCCTTCTGGCAACAACACATCACCCAGCGCCATGCCGTAGCCGTTGCGTTTACGGGCGATAGCACGCTCGGTGATGGTTTTGTCGGTGATCTCGCCATCCTTGAGGGACGGAATCTCGGGAATTTCAGGTTTGAGTTCGAAGCGGCGCTCGTCGAGCACCGTGATAGCGACTTTCTGGCCATTGCCGTTCGCGGCTTGAGGTGCGTCTACGCCGACTACCGAACGACTGGTCACGCACCCGAACAAGGCGGTCGTAGCCAACAACAAGCAGGCGAGTTTCAGGTATTTCATGACGACTCCGGTCATTGTGATCAGTCCATTTTTCGATTCAGGAAGGCAAGCAGGTTTCGCGCGCCCTCGCTGTCGAGCCCCGATGTAAAAACCGGGGCTTGCGAAGGCATTAAGTGAATCGGCAGCGCGGCGGAAATCGTGAGCGAGGGGACACGATTTTTGTTTAAAAGGACGAAGCCGGTTTTAAACGCGGATGTCGCTGACCGGGACTACGTCGATCCGCGCCACGGGCCCCGTCAAGTGCGCCAAGTCTGCGTTGTGCTCGGCGATGATGTCTTCGGCGGCGAGGTTGCCGTTGTCGACGGTGGAATGTGCATCGGCGGCGAGCACCACGTCATAGCCCTGGGTCAGGGCCTGACGGACGGTGGCATTGACGCAATAGTCGGTTTGCAGGCCGCAGATGATCAGGCGGTCAACGTCCTTATGTTTCAGCAATTGCAGCAGGTTGGTCTGGTAGAACGAATCCGGGGTGGTTTTGCGTACGCGCAAGTCATGGGATGACGTTTCCAGCCCCTCAGCCAACTGCCAGCCTTCAGAACCATGTTGCAGCAGCTCGCCCTTTTCTTCGTGCTGGATGAGGATAACCGGGATATTGGCATCTCGGGCTCTGGTACTGAGGTCGTTGATGTTCTCGATAACGCGCTTGATCTCAAAACACTCGTACTCGCCAGTGCACAAGGCGTGCTGGACGTCGATGATCAGCAGTGCGGTAGCCATGGTCCCTTCCTTGAAAAGTCAGTGGATCAGGGGACGAAAAATAGATCCGTCCCCTTTGAAAAACAACCCTCAATAACCGAGCGACAACCCGGTATTACGACGTGGGTCGTTCGCCCCATAGAAACGGTTCTTGCCAACCGGTTTGCCTTCCAGCGAAGGCGCGCCGACCAGAATCGCCGCCACATGGTTGGCGTCCTGTGGCCCGGCAAACTTGTGCCCCCAACTTTCGAGCATCTTCACCGTATCCGGACTGGTGGTGAAGGTCTCCAGGTTGGTCTCTTCCGGCAACCACTGCTGGTGGAAACGCGGTGCATCAACCGCTTCCTGGATGTTCATGCCGTAATCGATCACGTTGAGCATCGTCAGCAAGGTCGCGGTGATGATGCGACTGCCACCGGGAGTGCCGACGACCATCACGACTTTGCCGTCCTTGGTGACGATGGTCGGGCTCATGGACGACAGCGGTGCCTTGCCGGGAGCGATGACATTGGCCTCCCCTTGCACCAGGCCGTACATGTTCGGCACGCCGATTTTCGAGGTGAAGTCATCCATCTCGTCGTTGAGAATGACCCCGGTTTTGCTGGCCATGACGCCGGCGCCGAACCAGTCGTTCAGGGTGTAAGTCACCGAGACCGCGTTGCCCCACTTGTCGACGATGGAATAATGGGTGGTGTTGCTGCCTTCATGTGGCGCTACGCCGGGTTTGAGCTCGCGGGACACGCCGGCCTTTTGCGGATCGATGGCGGTGCGGAGTTTGGTGGCGTAGTTTTTATCCAGCAGATGAGCGATCGGGTTCTTCACAAAATCCGGGTCGCCCAGGTAGCTGTTGCGGTCCACGTAGGCATGACGCATCGCTTCAATCTGGTAGTGCATGCTCTGGGCCGAATGATAGCCCAGGTCTTTCATCGGATAGCCTTCGAGGATGTTCATGATCTCGCAAATCACCACGCCGCCGGAACTTGGCGGCGGTGCCGAGACCACATGGTAACCGCGGTAATCGCATTCGATCGGGGCCAGTTCGCGGGTCTTGTATTTGTCGAGGTCGGCCTGAGTGATGATGCCCTTGTTGGCCTGACTGGAGGTGACGATGGCGTCGGCCACCCAACCTTTATAGAAACCGTCGGCACCCTTCTCGGAAATTTCCCGCAGGGTTTTGCCGAGGTCTTTTTGCACCAGTTTCTGGCCGACCTGCATCGGCTCGCCGTTGCTCAGGAAGATCGAGCCGGAATCGCGCATGTCCTTTTTGAAGACGTCGGTGGCGTACTCCAGCAACTCGACATCGCCCTGCTCCAGCTCAAATCCGTCTTCGGCGAGCTTGATGGCCGGGGCGATGACTTCCTTGCGGGGTTTGGTGCCGTATTTCTCCAGCGCCAGTTCCATGCCCGACACGGTGCCGGGCACGCCAACGGCCAGATGGCCACGGGTGCTCAGGTCAGGGACGACATTGCCCTCCTTGTCGAGGTACATGTCTGCGGTGGCGGCCAGCGGTGCTTTTTCGCGGAAGTCGAGGAAGGTTTTGCGCCCGTCCGCCAACTGAATGGTCATGAAACCGCCGCCGCCCAGGTTGCCCGCCGCGGGATAAACCACCGCCAGCGCGTAACCGACGGCTACTGCGGCATCGACGGCGTTGCCACCGTTCTTGAGCACATCGACGCCCACCTGACTGGCCAGATGCTGGGCAGTGACAACCATGCCGTTTTCGGCCGCGACCGGTGCCACGGAGGCCGCGTAAGCACTGAGGCAGCTGAGCGCCAACGAGGTCGCAATCAGCGATTTGGCAAAAGGTTCGAACTTCATGAGTCGGTCTCTTCTTGTTTTTAAGTAGGAAAACGCTTCAAGAGCAGTACGCAGTATGGCCCGGATTACGTATTGCGCCTCCCGGTCGAGGCAGTATGCTTGGCCGCTGTTCAACCTTTTGCGGAGTCCGCCGGTATGAGTTACACCTTCACCACCTTGGCGTCTCCGGTCGGCGAGTTAAAGCTGGTCGCGAACGGCTCGCGACTGGCAGCCATCCTCTGGGAAAACGACAAACCGGGTCGGGTAAGGCTTGGGCCGATGACAGAAGCGCCGGACAATCCGATCCTTGTGCGCACCACTCAGCAATTGCAGGAATACTTCGCCGGTACGCGGAACCGTTTTGATCTCGAACTGGATTTTTCAGGGACGGAATTTCAGAAACAGGTGTGGGAAGCACTACTGAGCATCCCTTTTGGCGAGACCCGTAGCTACAGCGAGATTGCCCGGCAAATCGGCAATCCCAGCGCGGTGCGAGCGGTAGGTGCGGCGAATGGCAAGAATCCGCTTTCGATTGTTGCGCCGTGTCATCGGGTGATTGGCGCTTCGGGGAAGTTGACGGGGTTTGCCGGTGGACTAGAGGCGAAGGAACGGCTGCTGACGCTGGAGGGTTGCGAGTGGTCAGGAGCCGGCAGGACTGGCGATTTGTTCTGATCAGCCGTAACGCGACCTGTAGCAGCTGTCGAGCCCGCGAGGCTGCGTCCGGCTGCGAAGCAGTCATAAAGCTGTTCCGGGTAAACCGTGGTGCCTGAGTTTGCGACTGCTGCGCAGTCGGACGCAGCCTCGCAGGCTCGACAGCTGCTACATTGATTAGCCCGCCGTGAAAATATTTTTCATCGCCGCATACTGCAACAGCATGATGGTCTTCGCATCGCAGATTTCCCCGCGATAAAACGCCTCAAGTGCGTCGTCGAATTTCCACTCCAGCACTTCCAGTTCCTCGGTCTCCTCTTCCAGTCCGCCGCCATCGCTGACCTTAGACGCGGCATCGTACTCAGCGATGAAGAAGTGCAGTTTTTCAGTCACCGAACCAGGGCTCATGTAGGCCTCGAACACCTTGTGCACATGGTGCACGCGATAACCGGTTTCTTCCTCCGCTTCTTCGCGGATGCGCTCTTCAGGCGCCGCACCTTCGAGCAGCCCCGCCGCCACTTCGATCAGCAAGCCATCGTGGCCGTTGACAAACACTGGCAATCTGAATTGCCGGGTCAGCACGACGGTTTTCTTTTCGCGGTTGAACAGCAGAATCGCCGCGCCGTTGCCCCGGTCGTAGACCTCGCGGGTCTGGCGCTGCCATTCGCCGTTGTTGCGCAGGTAATCGAAGGTGATTTTCTTGAGCAGGTACCAGTCATGGGACAACACCTGGGACTCGATGAGGTTGACCCGCTCGGCTGTGTTCGACATGACAACGCATCCCTTTTTCGTCGGAAGGCGCACATGTTAGGCGAAAACGAAAGCCTGGCGCTAAGAAAGCTGGGCCTTGTATTCCTTCACATATTGCCCCGCCAGCGTCTCTTTCTGTTTGTCGTCGAGTAGCTTGCCGGCCATCTGGAAGAACTTCTGCTCTTCCTCTTCCATGTGGTGATTGACCTTCTCGGCGAGCTTCTTCGCGGCGGCCAGCCAAGCCGGACTGGACATCTCGGTCTCGTCCAGCGTTTCCATCATTTCGTCCATCTCGTGGTGTTCGGCAATCGCATGGCGACTGAGGTCGACGCCGTTGTCAAACTCCATCAGCGGGATGTAGAAATGGCGCTCTTCAGCGGTTTCGTGGGCCTGAAGTTCGGACTTGAACCGCTGGTAAGCCTCGACCCTCTCCGGGGTATCGCCGTTGGTCTGGATCAGCGCATCGGCGTAGGCGCGTTGGCGGTCATGGCTTTCGCGCAAGGCTTCAAAAATATTCACGGATTGTCCTCATAGGCCGCGTTCTGGAATGACGCTGTTTAGGCTAGACATCCGGGGGAGGACGACGGTTCCACTCGTTCTCAGGGAATAGAACAAGGCCTCGTAGGAGCAAAGCTTGCTCGCGATGAACGATAACGCGGTGTGTCAGTAAATACGCCATCGCGGGCAAGTCGGACCGCCGCATCGCTCGCTCCTACAGGGATATGCGTCAGTCCAAAGGATCAGAGGCAGGTCGCCAGCGCCGCGAGTCGGCGCTTGGCCACAAAGTCGTCACGTTGCGCGTAATAATTCAGCACGGTTGCGGAAGCGTCAGTCGTCACGTCCACAAAGGACTCGGCCGACCGCGTGTAAACGGTGGAACCACCCTTTTTGCCAGGCTGCAAGTACGCGCCCGCATCGACCCCGAACACCGCCTCGTCCTGCCAGGAAAACTGCACACACTGGGCGACGACTTTTTCCGGCTTGTCCGACGTCAGGGTTTTGTACGGGGTTCCAGTGCGGGCATCGTTCATCGCCGAGCCGGCGCATCCCGCCAGCAACGTTACGGCCAGCGCCACCATCAGAATTCGCATTGCGTTCGCTCATCAAGAAAAAGCGGACTGTATCACCGCGGCACGGCGTATCGTTCTGCTTTACTTCATTTATACCGCGACACCGAGTGACGATTCGCGCACCCTGTCGCGCCATCAACGCCGCATCGCCCATATTTCCGGGCTCATTTTTTGGAAAGGCCATGACACCCAACGCCGAATATTACAAACCGACCGCTGAATATGCCGACAAGCTGATCAGCCAGATCGGTCAGACGCCGTCCTGGATTGCCAAGCGAATTGGCGTCACCGACAAGCGGATTCGTTACATCCTTGACGGCGAAAGAACCGTCAAAGGTGAAACCACGCCGATTCAAATGACGTATCCCGAGCAGTTTGCCCTTGAGTGCCTGGCAGCAGCGGCCAAGGCCAGCAAGAAGCAATCTTCGTAACCCGGCCTCAAGGAGCGACCATGGCGGCAACCGAACAGCAACACGAGCAAGCGCTGAAGAAGTTTCTCGATGTGCGCCCTGAACTGCGCGTCGAACTCGACAATCTCAACCCTCTGTTGGCTCAGGCCAAGGGCGAGACCGCGGCGCAGTACCGCGAGGAGCGCTTGAACGAAGCGTTTGAAACCGAGGCCGAGCACCTGGGATTGTTTGCCTGGGAGCTGACGCTGCAACTGACCGCGGCGACGCCCGAGGACTATCAGGTACAACGCCTGGAAGTGCACAAGGAAGTGGCCGAGATGGCCGGCATGGACTGGCTGGAGTATTGCGAGTTATATGGATTGAGTAAGTGACCATCGCGGTCGCTGCCTGAGGACGACCTTCGCTGATGTTGCCATCCCTTTCAACTGACCGCGCCAGCCCAGGCCATCTGCATACCCGGAAATGGCGGGGACGCATCGGCATGTCGCTGGTGGCCAGCCTCTCGGTGCTCGCTGGCATGACTGACGCCATCGGCTTCATGGCCAGCGGCGATTTCGTCTCGTTCATGAGCGGCAACACCACCCGCCTCGCCGTCGCCATCAGCGATGGCGACCTGGGCCTGACCTTGCGCCTGATGATACTCGTTGGCACCTTCGTCGTCGGCAACGCCTTGGGTATCGTCGTCAGCCGCCTCGGCGGCCGTCGGGCGCTGCCCTTGCTGCTGTGCATCGCCACGCTGCTGTGTGGGGCTGCGGCCTGGCCTTATGAGGAACAATTGCCGGCGTTGCTGGCGGCGATCATCGCCATGGGCATGCTCAATGCCGCCGTCGAAGAAGTGAACGGCCTGCCGGTCGGCCTGACCTACGTCACCGGCGCCCTGTCGCGCTTCGGCCGTGGGCTGGGACGCTGGATGCTCGGCGAACGTCGCAACGGTTGGCGCGTGCAACTGATCCCCTGGACCGGGATGTTTGCTGGCGCGGTCATCGGCGCCGTGCTGGAACATTACTTGGGGCTCAGCGCCTTGTTTGTCAGCGGTCTGCTGGCCGGCGCCATCGGGCTGCTGTCGCTGAAAATTCCGCGGCGTTGGCAGTTGGGGTATATGCCGCGCTGATCTTGACATGATCGTTCCCACGCTCTGCGTGGGAATGCTGCCCGGGACGCTCTGCGTCCCAAGCGGACGCAGAGCGTCCAATGAGGCATTCCCACGCGGAGCGTGGGAACGATCAGTGAATTCAGTGGGTGCAGCGATGGGTCTCGAGGAAAACGCCCTTCGCCGCCCCGGCGATAAAGCATTATCATGGCCGCAGTTTTGCTGATCGAGTCCGTCATGAAGTTTGCCATCGCGCTGTTTTCCGCCGCCCATGCGCCCTCCTCGCGCCGCGCCTTGCTGTTCGCCCAAGCCGCGCTGGCCGGCGGGCATGAGATTGTCCGGCTGTTTTTCTATCAGGACGGCGTCTACAACGCCTCCGCAAGCGTAGTCACGCCGCAGGATGAGCTGGACTTGCCCAAGCAATGGCGCAACTTCGTCACCGAGCATCAACTGGACGGTGTCGTGTGCATCGCCGCGGCCCTGCGCCGTGGTGTGTTGAACGAAGAAGAAGCCGGACGCTATCAGCGTGAAGCCGTTGCTGTAGGCGCGCCGTGGGAATTGTCCGGACTCGGCCAGTTGCATGACGCGGTGCAGGACGCTGACCGTCTGATCTGTTTCGGAGGCGCGTGAGATGCCTAAATCCTTGCTGATTATCAGCCGACAGGCGCCATGGTCCGGACCGAGTGCGCGGGAAGCGCTGGACATCGTGCTGGCCGGCGGTGCGTTCGACCTGCCGATCGGCCTGCTGTTTCTCGATGACGGGGTGTTTCAGCTCGCCGCGCAACAGGATGCCAAGGCCCTCCAGCAGAAGGACCTGAGCGCCAACCTGCAAGCCTTGCCGATGTTCGGTGTCGAAGACCTTTTCGTCTGTGGCGCCAGTGCTGCAGAACGGGGTCTGGACCCGGCCGGTTTAGCGCTGGAAGACGCTCAAGTGCTGGCCGCACACGAAATCACCGCACTTATTGACCGTTACGACCAGGTGATTACCCTCTGATGTCGACTTTGCATGTGTTGTCTCATTCCCCGTTCGGCGACGATCGCCTGACCAGTTGCTTGCGCGTGATTGGCGCTGGCGATGCGCTGCTGCTGTCTGGCGATGCGGCGTATGCCTTACAACCGGGCACCGCGCCTTTCAGCACGCTGAGCGCCCGCAGTCTGAAACTGTTCGTGTTGGCCGAAGACGCTCAGGCCCGGGCGCTGGTTACTCCGGATTGGGCCACAGCCATCGATTACCCGGCCTTCGTCGAGCTGTCGATTCACTACGACAAGGTCAACAGTTGGCTATGAACTCCCTGACGGTCGGCGCACGCGCCATCGAGTTGGACAAGGACGGTTTTCTGGTCGAACTCAGCGACTGGTCCTTTGAGGTGGCCAGCGCCCTGGCCGCCGCCGAAGACATCGAGTTGAGCCCTGAACACTGGGAAATTCTCGAACTGCTGCGCAATTTTTACGACGAATTCCAGTTGTCGCCGGCCACCCGCCCGCTGATCAAGTACACCGCATTGAAGCTGGGCCCGGACAAGGGCAACAGCCTGCACCTGAACCGACTGTTCAAAGGCACCCCTGCCAAACTCGCCGCGAAACTGGCGGGCCTGCCCAAACCGACGAATTGCTTATGACCGATTACCCAGCGCTGACCCTCGAAACACCCGCCGAACACCCGTTCGCCCCGTTCGTGCGGATCCTCGGCAAAGGCAAACGCGGCGCTCGCGACTTGACCCGCGAGGAAGCCCGCGAAGCGATGGGCATGGTGCTCGACCACAAAGTCGAAGACACCCAGCTCGGCGCCTTCCTGATGCTGTTGCGGCACAAGGAAGAAAGCGCCGAGGAGATGGCGGGCTTTACCGAAGCGTTGCGCGAACGTCTCAATTCTCCAGCGTTGGCCGTCGATCTGGACTGGCCGACGTATGCCGGCAAGAAGCGTCATCTGCCGTGGTATCTGCTGGCGGCCAAGTGCCTGGCGCAAAATGGTCTGCGCATCTTCATGCACGGCGGCGGCGCGCACACGGCGGGTCGGCTGTATAGCGAACAGCTGCTGGATGAGTTGAAGATTCCGTTGTGCCGCGACTGGCAGCAGGTGGGTGTGGCGCTGGATAACGGCGGACTGGCCTTCATGCCGCTGGTGGATTGGGCGCCGCAACTTCAGCGCATGATCGACCTGCGCAACACCCTGGGCCTGCGTTCGCCGATCCACTCCCTGGCGCGGATTCTCAATCCGTTGGGTGCTCGCTGTGGCCTGCAAAGCATTTTCCACCCCGGTTACCAGGCTGTGCATCGCGATGCCAGCGGCTTGCTCGGCGACACCGCGATCGTGGTGAAAGGCGACGGCGGCGAAATCGAGATCAACCCGGACGCCGACAGTCATCTGTACGGCACCACGGGCGGCGAAAGCTGGGATGAGGAATGGCCGCAACTGTCGAGCCAGCGCCACGTCAAACCGGCCGCGCTCGATCCCGGACACCTGAAAGCCGTGTGGCGTGGCGACGTGGTCGACAGCTACCCGCAAATGGCGCTGATCTCGACCATGGCCCTGGCCTTGCGGGGCCTCGGTCAAACCCGCGAAAGCGCCTTCGAAACCGCCCAGCAGTACTGGGATGCTCGGGACAGATCGATTTAACCGATCATAAGCGCCAAACCTTTGCGCTTTTTTATCGAACCTATGCGAATAGACTTCTCTCCAATGCTTACTGGTTGAGGAGTCTAGAACATGGGTTTGTTGGTTGAAGGTCGCTGGCATGACCAGTGGTATGAAAGCAGCAAGGACGGCGCGTTCCAGCGTGAACAGGCGCAGCGTCGCCACTGGCTGACCGCCGACGGCAAACCCGGCCCGACCGGTGTCGGTGGTTTTGCGGCCGAGGCCGGGCGCTATCATCTCTATGTGTCCCTCGCCTGTCCGTGGGCGCACCGCACGCTGATCCTGCGCAAACTCAAAGGTCTCGATAGCTTTATCGATGTGTCAGTGGTCAGTTGGCTAATGCTGGAAAACGGCTGGACCTTCGACCAGAACCTCGGATCGACCGGCGACAAGCTCGATCACTTCGACTTCATGCACCAGCGCTATACCGCCGATACTGCCGACTACACCGGCCGCGTCACGGTGCCATTGCTCTGGGACAAACAGCAGAATCGCATCGTTAACAATGAATCGGCGGAGATCATCCGCATGTTCAATGGCGCCTTCGATGATTTGACGGGTAATGACCTGGATTTCTACCCGGCGCCGCTGCGGGGCGAGATCGACGCGCTGAACGAACGGATTTATCCGGCGGTGAACAATGGTGTGTACCGCGCCGGGTTTGCCACGTCGCAGAAAGCCTATGAAGAGGCGTTCGATGATGTGTTTGCCGAGCTGGATCGGCTGGAGCTGCTGTTAGGCGAGAATCGTTACTTAGTCGGTGAATACCTGACAGAAGCGGACATTCGGCTGTTCACCACACTGATTCGCTTCGACGCGGTGTACTACGGGCACTTCAAGTGCAACCTGCGGCGAATTGCCGACTATCCGAACCTGTCGAACTGGCTACGGGAGATTTATCAGTGGCCGGGGGTTGCCGAGACGGTGGATTTCGAGCACATCAAGCCTCACTACTACGGCAGCCACAAGACCATCAACCCAACGGGGGTTGTACCGAAAGGGCCGGCGCAGGATTTCACGGCACCGCATGATCGGGAGCGGCTGAGCGGGAAAGGGGTTTGGCGTAAGAACAACGCCTGATGATCGTTCCCACGCTCCGCGTGGGAATGCCGCCAGGGACGCTCCGCGTTCCGCTTTGGAAGGTGACGCAGAGCGTCACGGGATGCATTCCCACGCGGAGCGTGGGAACGATCAGTTACCGGTGTTCAGACTTGAGCCTGCGCGCCCTCGAACCAAGCCAGTTTCTCGCGCAACTGCACCACTTCCCCAACGATCACCAGCGTCGGCGCATGCACTTCATGCTCCGCCACCAGCTGCGGCAAATTCGCCAAGGTGCCGGTAAACACCCGCTGATTGACGGTGGTGCCCTGCTGGATCAACGCCGCCGGCGTATCCGCTGCGCGACCATGCTTGATCAATTGCTCGCAGATGATCGGCAAGCCCACCAACCCCATGTAAAACACCAGGGTTTGCGCCGGCGCAACCAGGTCGGCCCACGGCAAATCGGTGGAGCCGTCCTTCAGGTGCCCAGTGACAAAACGCACCGACTGCGCGTAATCGCGGTGCGTCAGCGGAATCCCGGCATACGCCGCGCAACCGCTGGCCGCCGTGATACCCGGCACCACCTGGAACGGAATGCCATGGGCTGCCAGCTCTTCGATCTCTTCACCGCCGCGTCCAAAGATGAACGGATCACCACCCTTCAACCGCACGACCCGCTTGCCTTGCTTGGCCAAATCCACCAATTGCTGGTTGATCTGATCCTGCGGCACAGCGTGATCGGCGCGACGCTTGCCGACGTAAACCCGTTCGGCATCGCGACGGCACAAATCCAGAATCGCGGGCGCCACCAAGCGGTCATACAGCACCACATCGGCTTGCTGCATCAAACGCAACGCGCGGAAGGTCAGCAGGTCCGGATCACCCGGCCCTGCGCCCACCAGATAAACTTCGCCGGTGGCCACAGGTGCTTCACCATTGATCTTCGCCAGCATCAAGCGCTCGGCTTCGGCGCCCTGCCCGGCCAGTTGTCGATCGGCAATCGGGCCCTGGAACACGTCTTCCCAGAACGCCCGACGCTGCTGCACATCCGGGAACAGGCGTTTGACCTGGCTGCGGAATCGCGCTGCCAGACCGGCCAATTGACCGTAGGTGGAAGGAATCCAGGTTTCCAGTTTGGCACGGATCAACCGCGCCAGCACCGGCGCGTCGCCGCCACTCGATACCGCAATGATCAAAGGGGAACGGTCGACGATCGCTGGGAAGATCACGCTGCACAAGGCCGGCGCATCCACCACGTTGACCGGCACGCAACGCCGATGGGCATCGGCGGAGACTTGCGCGTTCAGCGGTTCGTCGTCGGTGGCGGCAATGATCAGCCCGCAACCGTCCAGGTCCGCTTCGACGTAGCCACGCACCCAACACTCGCCACCGCTGCCGATAACCAGTTCACGCAGTTGCGGCTCGATTTCAGGTGCAACCACCCGCAGCAGCGCACCGGCGTCGGCCAGCAGGCGGGATTTGCGCAAGGCAATCTCCCCCCCGCCGACGACCAACACACGACTGCCGCGAAGGTTATGAAACAGCGGCAGATAGTCCATTTAGCCGATGACCTCAAGGCCACCCATGTACGGTTTCAGCACGTCCGGCACACGGATCGAGCCGTCGGCTTGCTGGTAGTTTTCCAGCACCGCCACCAGCGTACGACCGACCGCCAGGCCGGAACCGTTCAGGGTGTGAACCAGTTCAGGCTTGCCGGTTTCCGGGTTGCGGAAGCGCGCTTGCATACGACGGGCCTGGAAGTCGCCGCAGTTGGAGCACGACGAAATCTCGCGGTATTTGTCCTGGCTCGGGATCCACACTTCCAGGTCGTAGGTCTTGACCGCGCTGAAACCCATGTCGCCGGTACACAGCGCCAGGGTGCGATAAGGCAGTTCCAGCAGTTGCAGGACTTTCTCGGCGTTGGCGGTCAGGCCTTCGAGCGCTTCCATCGAAGTCGATGGCTCAACGATCTGGACCATTTCAACCTTGTCGAATTGGTGTTGACGGATCATGCCGCGAGTATCGCGACCCGACGCACCGGCTTCGCTGCGGAAGCACGGTGTGTGCGCAACGAACTTGATTGGCAGCAGTTTCGAATCGACGATTTCGCCCGCGACGATGTTGGTCAGCGACACTTCAGCAGTCGGGATCAGGTACAGATCGGCTTCGCCTTCGCGAGTGATCTTGAACAGGTCTTCTTCGAATTTCGGCAGCTGACCCGTGCCTTGCAGCGCCGGCGCTTGAACCAGATAAGGCGTGTAGGCCTCTTCGTAACCGTGTTCGCTGGTGTGCAGGTTGATCATGAATTGCGCCAGGGCGCGGTGCATACGAGCGATCGGGCCACGCAGCAGGGCGAAACGGGCGCCGGACAGCTTGGCGGCGGTTTCGAAGTCCAGCCAGCCGAACTTCTCGCCCAGGGCGACGTGGTCTTGAACGGGGAAATCGAACGCGGTCGGGGTGCCCCAGCGGCGCACTTCGACGTTGCCGTCTTCGTCATCGCCGATCGGCACGGATTCGTGCGGCAGGTTCGGGATGCCGAGCAGGATCGAATCCAGATCGGTCTGGATCCCGTCCAGCTCGACTTTACCGGCGCTCAATTCGTTCGCCATGCGCTCGACGTCGGCCATCAGCGGCGCGATGTCTTCGCCACGCTGCTTGGCCTGACCGATGGATTTGGAGCGCGCATTACGTTCAGCCTGCAGTGCTTCGGTGCGGGTCTGGACGGTCTTGCGCTGTTCTTCCAGCGCTTCGATGCGCGCAACATCCAGCGTATAGCCACGGGATGCCAGGCGGTCCGCTACGTCCTGAAGGTTGCTACGTAACAGTTTGGAATCGAGCATGTCGGTCTCTCGTTATCAAAGTTTGGTCAAGGACAGGCCAGCCCAGGTAGCGAGCAGCCCGCCGAATACGCTGATGGCAGCATAGCCTAGGGCCAGCGGCATTTGCCCGGTTTCCAGCAGGCGCACCGTATCCAGTGAAAAGGATGAAAAAGTCGTCAGCCCCCCCAGGAAGCCAACCATCAACCCGGCGCGCACCTCAATCGGCACCTCCGGGCGGATCAAAAACAGACCGTATAGAACGCCGATCAGCAAACAGCCGACGATATTAACGGCCAGCGTCGCGGTATAGAAGTGCCGCGGCCAATTAGCGTTGATCCAGTTACCGGTGGCAAAGCGCAAAAGCGTTCCGGAGATACCGCCCACAGAAACGGCAACGATCAAAGGAATCACTATTTTCTCCGCTGCCGTGGGCTGAGACGGTCAAGTTGCGCGAGGTGATTGAGCTTCTCGCCGATCTTCAGCTCCAGGCCACGAGGCACCGGCTGATAGAACGGTTGTGGTTCGAGCTCCTCCGGGAAGTAGTCTTCGCCAGCGGCGTAAGCGTCCGGCTCATCGTGCGCGTAACGGTATTCGTCGCCATAACCCAGTTGCTTCATCAATTTGGTCGGCGCGTTGCGCAGGTGCAACGGCACTTCCAGCGAACCGTGTTCGGTGGCGCTGCGCATGGCGGCTTTGAAACCCATGTACACCGCGTTGCTTTTCGGCGCGCAGGCCAGATAGGTGATGGCCTGAGCCACCGCCAATTCACCTTCAGGACTACCGAGGCGCTCCTGCACTTCCCACGCCGCCAGGCACAGGCTCAGGGCGCGAGGATCGGCGTTGCCGATGTCTTCGCTGGCCATGCGCACCACGCGCCGGGCCAGGTACAGCGGATCGCAACCGCCGTCGATCATCCGCGCAAACCAGTACAGCGCGCCGTCGGGATTAGAGCCGCGCACCGACTTATGCAGCGCAGAGATCTGGTCGTAGAACGCTTCGCCGCCCTTGTCGAAACGCCGACGGGTATCACCGAGCAGACTTTGCAGCAGGTCGACGCCGATCTCGCTGTTGTCTTCAGCCAGGTCCGAGGCGTTTTCCAGCAAGTTCAGCAGACGCCGGCCATCGCCATCGGCAGCCGACAGCAGCATCTGGAAGCCTTCATCGCTGAGGGTCAGTTGCCGCGCTCCCAAACCACGCTCTTCGGTGAGGGCTCGATGCACCAGCTTACGCAGGGCCGCTTCGTCGAGGCTTTTGAGCACGTAGACGCGGGCCCGTGAGAGCAACGCGTTGTTGAGTTCAAACGAGGGGTTTTCAGTGGTCGCGCCGATGAAAATCAGCGTGCCGTCTTCAACGTACGGCAGGAACGCATCCTGCTGGGACTTGTTGAAACGGTGCACTTCATCGACAAACAGGATGGTCCGCTTGCCGTACTGCCCGGCCTGCTGCTTGGCGATTTCCACCGCCTGGCGGATTTCCTTCACGCCGGCCAGTACCGCAGAGACCGTTTCGAAGTGCGCGTCCGAGACTTCCGCCAGCAGCCGCGCCAGAGTGGTTTTTCCCACGCCCGGCGGCCCCCAGAAGATCATCGAGTGCAGGGCACCCTGCTCCAGGGCTTCGCGCAAAGGCTTGCCGCGAGCGAGCAGGTGTTCCTGACCGACATACTCGTCCAGATTGGCTGCCCGCAAACGGGCGGCCAAGGGCTGAGCAATCGGGGCACTGCGAAACAGGTCCATCACTACTTATGAAACCTCACTGGGTGCTGCGTCTTATTCCTGGATCACATCGGCACCCTTCGGGATGACGAACTTGAACTTGGACGCCGGAATCGGCTCGTTGGCCTTCACACCGGTGAACAGGATATTGGTGCGCTGACCGACGCTGTCGATCAGTTGCATGTCATTGACCAAGCCATTGCGGAACGACAGACGCAGGCTGTCGAACAGGGTGTCTTTGGTTTTCGGCTTCAGCGTGAAGTCGATCACGCCACCGGCTTCCTTGGCGCTGATATCGAAGCTCTGGCTGATCTTGGACACATCACCGGACAGCAGCAGCGCCGGGGTCTGGGTCAGGCGCTGGTCGAGGTTCTTGATGGTGACCTGCTCCAGGTCCGGGTCCCACAGGGAAACTTTCTTGCCGTCGGAGACCATCAACTGCTCTTGCGGTGCGTCGGTGTGCCAGTAGAACAGGCCAGGACGCTGCAGGGACATTTGACCCGCCGTTTCCTGCAACCGGGTGCCACTGCCGTCGAGGGTCAGCTGCGAGAATCGTGCGGTCAGGGTCTGGGATTTTTCCAGCAATTGGGTCAGACGCGCCACGTCCTTGTCATCGGCGTGGGCCGAAAGCGTGGTCAAAGCCAGTACCGGCAGCAACAGCATGCGGATAAGACGCATGGGAGTCCTCATAACATTCGTGGGGAGTGCGGCGGCACATCAGTGCGCCACCGCTTTTTCAGTTCAGATCAGTCAAATCAGTCGCGCACCGGGGCAGGGGCCAGGACTTCACGCGAACCGTTGGTGTTCATGGACGTCACGACCCCGGCCATTTCCATGGCTTCGATCATGCGCGCGGCGCGGTTGTAGCCGATTTTCAGCTTGCGCTGAACCGCTGAGATGGACGCACGACGGCTTTCCAGTACGAACTGCACCGCTTCGTCGTAGAGCGCATCGGATTCACTGTCGTCATCGCCGCCGCTGCCGCCTTCAAAGCCGCTACCGGGCTCTTCGACACCCGCAAGGATCTCGTCGTTGTATTCCGGCGCGCCACGCAGTTTCCAGGCCTCAACCACCCGGTGAACCTCGTCATCGGACACGAAGGCACCGTGGACACGGATCGGCAGACTGGTGCCCGGCGGCATGTAGAGCATGTCACCGTGGCCCAACAGTTGTTCGGCGCCGCCCTGGTCGATGATGGTTCGCGAATCGATCTTGCTCGATACCTGGAACGCCATGCGGGTCGGAATGTTGGCCTTGATCAGACCAGTGATCACATCAACCGACGGACGCTGGGTCGCAAGGATCAAGTGGATACCGGCAGCACGGGCCTTCTGGGCGATACGGGCGATCAATTCTTCAACCTTCTTGCCGACGATCATCATCATGTCGGCGAATTCGTCCACCACCACGACAATGGTCGGCAGCTTGGTCAGCAGCGGCGCTTCGTCGTGAATGCTTTCGCGCTTGTACAGCGGATCGGTCAACGGCGTGCCGGCGTCCTGGGCTTCCTTGACCTTGGCATTGAAGCCCGACAGGTTACGCACGCCCATCTTCGCCATCAGTTTGTAGCGACGCTCCATCTCCGCCACGCTCCAGCGCAGGGCGTTGGCCGCGTCCTTCATGTCGGTCACGACCGGGCACAGCAGGTGCGGAATGCCTTCGTAGATCGACAGCTCAAGCATTTTCGGGTCGATCATGATCAGCTTGGCGTCTTCCGGGCCGGACTTGAACAGGATCGACAGGATCATCGCGTTCACACCTACCGATTTACCGGAACCCGTCGTACCGGCTACCAGCAAATGGGGCATTTTCGCCAGATCGGTGATGACCGGCTTGCCACCAATGTCGTGACCCAAGGCCAACGTGACCGGCGACTTGAAGTTATCGTATTCAGGGGTCGACAGCACTTCGGAGAAGCGCACGATCTGACGATCTTCGTTAGGAATTTCGATACCCACGGTGGTCTTGCCCGGAATAACTTCGACCACACGCACGCTGGTCACGGCCAGGGAACGTGCCAGGTCTTTCGCCAGATTGGAGATGCGGCTGACCTTGACGCCTGCCGCTGGCTGGATTTCGTAACGGGTAATGACCGGGCCTGGGTGAATCGAATCCACCGAGACTTCGACGCCGAATTCCTTGAGCTTGATTTCCAGCAAGTGGCCAACCGCAGCCAGGGATTCAGGCGAATAATTGAGTTGTTTCTTTTCTGCAGGGTCGAGAATCGAGATCGGCGGCAAGGTGCCTTCGACGGCGCTGTCTACGAACAGCGGCGCCTGTTTCTCTTTTTCCACGCGATTGCTGGGAGCCGCTGGTTTGGGCGGAGCTGGCGCAATGACCGGCGGCACCTGCTTCTCGCGGTCGGACATGTGCTTGCTCAGCGCTTGCTCACGCTCGATCAAGCGTTCCTTGACCTTGGCCTGCTCGCGCTTGTCGGTGACGGTCGGCGCCACCACGTCATGGACGCGGTCGTCGACTTCACGCAATTGAGCGACCAGTTGCTTGCGTTCAGTGCGGGCGGCCCACCAGCGATTGGCCGCACCCTGGAACAATTCAAACAGGTCGAGGGTGATCTTGCCGGTGAGGTCCATCACCTTGAACCACGACAGGTCGGTGAACACCGTCAGGCCAAACAGGAACAACGCGATGAGCAACAGCGTACTGCCCTGAATATTCAGGGCGTTCCTGGCCAGGTCGCCGAGGCTTTCACCTAAAGCGCCGCCAGCACCGGCCGGCAGGCCGGTAGCGGCGTGGAAATGGATATGGGCCAGGGCGGCGCCCGACAACACCAGAAACACCAGGCCGATCAGGCGCCAGGAGAACAGCCAGCCGCTCCACTCCCACTGCTCGTGGCGTTGACGGAAGATCTGATAAGCCTTGATCGCCAGCAACAGCGGGAAGATGTAGGCGAAGTAACCCAACACCATGAACAGGATATCGGCGCTGTAGGAGCCGACCGGTCCACCGAAGTTCTGCACATCGTCGATCTTGCTGTTATGGCTCCAGCCCGGATCGTCCTTGCCATAGGTCAACAAGGCCATCATCAGGAACAGGCACAAGCCGCCGATGGCGATCAATGCACCTTCCTTGAGCCGGTAGTGCAACTGCTGGCGCCAGAGCGGAACGACTGTTTTTGGTGCTGCGGTGGATTTCTTCAAAACGCTTCTTTTCCTGCGCCCATGGCGCGTCCATCTGTTAAATGACTTAAAAAAACTGCCCAATCCAGGCAGGTAAAAAAGTTAACAGGCGTAACGGAGACTACTTTTAACACTACGCTCCGGTTTTTATAAACACGGCGCGCACCGCTTATTTTATTACAAGCACTGTAACAGGCAGGCATTGTACGGGTTTGTTCGTCCGATGCCATGCTTGAAACCCAAGGTGTAGCATAGCCAACAGCACATGACTCGCGGCTCAATTTGAGCATGCATTCTCTTTTGTGACAAAGGCTTATGAGGTGTTTTTATGAGCGAAGCGAAGCATTCCCGCCTGATCATTCTGGGTTCCGGCCCTGCGGGTTACAGCGCAGCCGTTTATGCCGCCCGCGCCAACCTCAAACCCGTTGTCATTACCGGGATACAGGCAGGTGGCCAGCTCACCACCACCGTCGAAGTCGACAATTGGCCCGGTGATGTCGAAGGCCTCACCGGCCCGGTGCTGATGGATCGCATGCAAAAACACGCCGAGCGCTTTCATACAGAGATCGTTTACGACCACATCCACACCGCCAAGTTGCAACAGCGCCCGTTCGAACTCATCGGCGACAGCGACACTTACACCTGTGACGCGCTGATTATCGCCACCGGCGCCTCGGCGCAATACCTCGGGTTGCCCTCGGAAGAGGCATTTGCCGGCAAAGGGGTGTCGGCCTGCGCGACGTGCGACGGTTTCTTTTACCGTAATCAGGTGGTCGCGGTCGTTGGCGGCGGCAATACGGCGGTTGAAGAAGCATTGTACCTGTCGAACATCGCCAAGGAAGTTCACCTGATTCACCGGCGCGACAAGTTGCGCTCGGAGAAGATCCTCCAGGACAAGCTCTTCGAAAAAGCCGCCAACGGCAATATCCGCCTGCACTGGAACCAGAATCTGGATGAAGTGCTGGGCGATGCCAGCGGCGTGACCGGTGCCCGCCTGCGGGACAGCCACACTGGCGAAACCAGTGAATTGTCGCTGGCCGGCGTGTTCATTGCTATCGGCCACAAGCCCAACACCGACTTGTTCGAAGGCCAGCTGAAAATGCGTGACGGCTATCTACTGGTCAAGGGCGGCAGCGAAGGCGATGCTACCAGCACCGAAATCAAAGGTGTGTTTGCCGCCGGCGACGTCGCCGACCACGTTTATCGCCAGGCCGTGACCTCCGCCGGGGCCGGCTGCATGGCCGCGCTGGACGCCGAGAAGTATCTCGACGACATTCCCACCGTTTGACGGCACACTTTACGGCGGGCGCATCAGCCCGCCCCTGCCCTCCCCTTCTGCAAGCCCGGATGCCATGCTGACTTGGTTACAACGCAATACCCTGACCTTCCCGCCCCTGGAAAAAGCCATGCGCGATCCCAACGGGCTGTTGGCCGCGGGCGGCGATCTGTCCGCCGATCGTCTGATTCAGGCCTATCGCCACGGCTGTTTTCCGTGGTTCTCGGAAGGCCAGCCGATTCTCTGGTGGTCGCCGGATCCACGCACTGTACTGTTTCCCGACGAACTGCATGTCTCGCGCAGTCTGAACAAACTGTTGCGCCAGCAACGCTATCAAGTGACCTTTGATCAGGATTTTGCCGCGGTCATCCGCGCCTGCGCCGCGCCACGGGATTACGCCGACGGGACCTGGATCACAGAGGCGATGCAGAACGCCTACCTCGAGCTGCACAAGCGCGGGTACGCCCATTCGGTGGAAGTCTGGGACCGGGATGAACTGGTCGGCGGGCTCTATGGCCTGGCGATGGGTCAGCTGTTTTTCGGCGAATCCATGTTCAGCCGCGCCGACAACGCCTCGAAATATGGCTTTGCCTCACTGGTCCGACATCTGAAAGGCTCAGGCTTTGTGCTGATCGACTGCCAGATGCCTACCGATCATCTGCACAGCCTCGGCGCCCGAGCGATTCCACGCAGCGATTTTGCCGACTACCTTGCGCAGCATCTGGATCAACCCAGCTGTGCAACCTGGGTTTGCTGAGCGACTTTTGCGCGCGTAGCTTACACTTAATTCAAAAGCTATCCCGAGGGTTGATCATGACCGAGTTGGCGCGCTTGAAGTTCTATGCCACTCAGCCCCACTCTTGCAGTTATCTGCCCGAGGAACAGGCCACAACCCTGTTTCTCGACCCTAGTCAGCCCATGGATGTGCATGTCTACGCAGACCTGTCTGAAATGGGTTTCCGTCGCAGCGGCGATCATCTTTACCGGCCCCATTGCCAGAATTGCAACGCGTGCGTGCCGGCGCGAATCCCTGTGGCGCAATTTGAGCCCAACCGTCAGCAGAAACGCATCTTCAAGCGCAATGCCGACTTGCAGATACGTCCCGCCAGGCCAGGGTTCAGCGAAGAGTATTTCAACCTTTATCAGCGCTATATCGAACAGCGTCACGCCGATGGCGATATGTACCCGCCGAGTCGCGATCAGTTTGCGACGTTCCTGGTACGTGACTTGCCGTTTTCCCGGTTCTACGAATTTCGCCTCGAAGGACGACTGGTGGCAGTCGCCGTCACCGACTTACTGCCGAACGGTCTGTCGGCGGTTTATACCTTCTACGAGCCCGCTGAAGAACGCCGCAGCCTGGGGCGTTATGCGATTCTCTGGCAAATCACCGAGGCTCAGCGTCTGGGGCTGGAAGCCGTCTATCTGGGCTATTGGATAAAAAACTGCAAAAAGATGAGTTACAAGACGCAATATCGTCCTATCGAACTGCTGATTAATCAGCGCTGGGTCATCCTGAACTAGAGCAAGCCGTAAACCCCTTGGCTTAAACCCCATTTTTCGGGCACAATGCACGCCGCTTTTGCCTGGCGCAGTTGCACCGGGCCATTCATTGGACACCGAGGGCTTTACTGCATGTCGAAAGAAGACAGCTTCGAAATGGAAGGCACTGTCGTCGACACCCTGCCCAACACCATGTTTCGTGTGGAGTTGGAAAATGGGCACGTCGTAACCGCGCATATTTCCGGCAAGATGCGCAAGAACTACATTCGTATTCTTACCGGTGACAAGGTGCGCGTCGAGCTGACGCCCTATGACTTGAGCAAAGGGCGCATCACTTACCGCGCTCGCTAATCAAGTCAATACAAAACGCCCGGTTTATGCCGGGCGTTTTTGTTTGTCTGCGATTTGGTGGGTTCTTGGGTTTTGGGTGTATATCCGTTGCTGCGGTGATGGCTGATTATGGTTTCGCTTTTACAGCGACTCACTTTTCCAGACGCCGAAAAGTAAGCAAAAGGCTTCGCCCCGGCGTACGGCGCCTCGCTAAAGCTCCGCGTTCCCTCGCTACGGTGTCCATCAGGGGGCATCGCCTCCGGTTGGCTTCGCTTCAACCTCCTCTCGATGTGTTCGGCTTCGCCGAACGGCGCTACGCGCCTAACCCCCTGATGAACACCTCCGCTCGGCCTGCCGAAGGGGCGAGAGATCAAAAGCAGGATCAACTTCAAAAGCCAAAGCCCGGCGTTTCGGCGACTCCAGTGGACGGCGTACGTCCGAAGAATATTGGTCGGCTGTCAGGCCGCTATCGCGGGCAAGCCCGGCTCCCACAAAAAGCAGAGCGCGCCCCCTCGCCTCTCACCACTCAACAGGCCGAGCGTTAGCTCGCCTGCAGCTTTTGATTTTGATCCACCCGCCCCTTCGGGAGGCTGAGCGGAGGTGTTCATCTGGGGGGCAGGCGCGCAGCGCCGTTCGACGAAGTCGAACACATCGAGAGGAGGTTGAAGCGAAGCCAACCGGAGGCGATGCCCCCAGATGAATGCCGGAGCGAAGGAACGCCGAGCCTAAGCGAGGGGCCGGACGCTCGGGGCGAGCCTTTTTTTGCTTACTTTTTTTTGGCGTTTGAAAAAAAAGTGAGTTGCCGTAAGGGCGAAACCCTAAGTAGCCGTTACCGCAGAAATGGATATACACCCAAACTAAAAAAGGCGCCTTTCGGCGCCTTTTGCTTTACAGCAACAACCGTCAGGCCATCTCTGCCGTGGTCTCGAAGTCAAAGGTCAGCTCGCCGTCCTTGAGATCGATGTGAACCACCCCACCATGATCGGCCAATTCGCCAAAGAGGATCTCTTCGGCCAGCGGACGCTTGATCTTGTCCTGAATCAAGCGCGCCATTGGTCGAGCACCCATTGCCGTGTCGTAGCCACCCGCTGCCAACCAGCTGCGTGCGGCATCCGTCACTTCCAACTGCACGCGTTTGTCTTCCAACTGCGCCTGAAGCTCGGTAAGGAACTTGTCCACCACGCTTTTGATAACCTCATGACTGAGGCGACCAAACTGAATAATGGTGTCCAGACGGTTGCGGAACTCCGGCGTGAAGCTCTTCTTGATCACTTCCATCGCATCGGACGAGTGGTCCTGATGGGTGAAACCGATCGAAGCGCGAGCTGCGGTTTCGGCGCCGGCGTTGGTCGTCATGATGACGATCACGTTTCGGAAATCCGCTTTGCGCCCGTTGTTATCGGTGAGCGTACCGTGATCCATGACCTGCAGCAGCAGGTTAAAGACTTCCGGATGCGCCTTCTCGATCTCATCGAGCAACAGCACGCAGTGAGGTTGCTTGGTGATCGCTTCAGTCAGCAGACCGCCCTGATCGAACCCGACGTAGCCCGGAGGCGCACCGATCAGACGCGATACGGTGTGGCGCTCCATGTACTCGGACATGTCGAAGCGAACCAGTTCGATACCCAACGCTTTGGCCAGCTGACGCGCCGCTTCGGTTTTACCGACGCCGGTAGGCCCTGCGAACAGGAACGAACCGACGGGCTTGTCAGGCGACTTGAGGCCGGCACGGGACAGTTTGATCGCGGTCGACAGCGAGTCGATCGCGGCATCCTGGCCAAACACTGTCAGTTTCAGGTCACGCTCAAGGTTACGCAGCAGCTCTCTGTCGGAGCTGTTGACGTGCTTAGGCGGAATCCGCGCGATTTTCGCAACGATGTCCTCGACCTGAGGCACTTCGATGCGTTTCACGCGTTTCTCGATCGGTTGCAGACGCTGGTAGGCACCCGCCTCGTCGATGACGTCAATGGCCTTGTCCGGCATGTGCCGGTCATTGATGTAGCGTGAGGCCAGCTCAGCCGCCGCACGCAGGGCTTCATCGCTGTATTCAATGCCGTGGTGCGTTTCGAAACGCCCTTTCAGGCCGCGCAGGATGCTGATGGTGTCTTCTACCGAAGGCTCCGACACATCGACCTTCTGGAAGCGTCGTGCCAAGGCTCGGTCCTTCTCGAAGATCCCACGGAATTCCTGGAACGTGGTCGAGCCGATGCAGCGGATATCACCCGACGACAACAGCGGCTTGAGCAGGTTCGAGGCATCCATGACGCCACCCGATGCGGCACCCGCACCGATAATGGTGTGGATTTCGTCGATGAACAGAATCGCCTGCGGACGTTTTTTCAGCTCATTGAGTAGCGCCTTAAAGCGTTTCTCGAAATCGCCGCGGTATTTGGTCCCGGCCAGCAGGGCGCCCAGATCGAGGGAATACACCACGCTGTTGGCCAGCAAGTCCGGCACCTGGTTGTCGACAATGCGTTTGGCCAAGCCCTCGGCAATCGCGGTTTTACCCACGCCTGCCTCGCCCACCAACAGCGGATTGTTTTTGCGACGACGCGCCAGGATCTGTGCGACGCGCTCGACTTCCAGCTCACGGCCTACCAATGGATCGATACGACCCTGGCGCGCGAGTTCGTTGAGGTTGCTGGCATAAGCATCCAGAGGATTGCCTGAAGATGAAGACTCACCGCCCTCGTCGTCCTGCATATCTTGCTCACCTTCAGAGTGATCGCCATGCCCCGGCACTTTGGAAATGCCGTGTGCGATGTAGTTGACGACATCGATACGCGCAACGCTCTGCTGTTTCAGCAGGAACACTGCCTGACTCTCTTGCTCACTGAAGATCGCGACCAGTACGTTGGCGCCAGTCACTTCGCGTTTGCCCGAGCTCTGTACGTGAAAGACAGCACGTTGCAAAACACGCTGGAAGCCCAGGGTTGGCTGGGTTTCACGATCCTCGTCATGCACGGGGATCAATGGCGTGGTGGAGTCGATGAACTCCTGCAGATCGTGCTTGAGTTTGTCGAGGTTTGCGCCGCAGGCACGCAAAACGGTGGCGGCAGCCTCATTGTCCAATAGGGCCAGCAGAAGGTGTTCGACGGTCATAAACTCATGACGCTTCGATCGGGCCTCCTTGAAGGCAAGATTGAGGGTGACTTCGAGCTCGCGGTTTAACATAGCTTCACCTCATACCCAAGTGGTCGGCGATTAACCGTCCTTCTCGATTTCACAGAGTAGCGGATGCTGGCTTTCCCTGGCGTACTGGTTGACCTGCATGGCCTTAGTCTCGGCGATGTCGCGGGTAAACACTCCACATACTGCCCGTCCTTCTGTGTGGACGGCCAGCATGACCTTGGTCGCCAGCTCTCGATTCAGGTTAAAAAACACCTCGAGTACTTCGACGACGAAATCCATCGGTGTGTAGTCATCATTGAACAAAACCACCTTGTACATCGGCGGCGCCTGTAAAGCAGGCTTGGCCTCCTGAACAGCAATGCCTGCGGAATCGTCGTCGTGTTCCTCCGGATGATCTTTTTGGAGAGTCGGGCGATCCTGATTGAATGTTAGTCGAATCTGGCTGATTGCATGCATGGAAAGAAAGGTTCGTCAGTTGTGCAAATACAGTGGTGGGGGCGACCATCGTCGATTTCAACTCCGACTGCCTGGTCACCTTGACTATCGGCAAAACGGTGTTACAACCAATAGAGCCCACAGTGGGTAAAAAAGGTCCGCGGAGTCAATCTTATTTCTAAGAACTGACTGCGGATGTACTGGATGATACTCCAGTGATGGAGTCTGTTGCAGAGGGATATGGGTATGTCAGGTGTCAAGGTCAGCGGCAAGGTCAAATGGTTCAACAATGCCAAGGGTTACGGCTTCATCAACGAGGAAGGCAAGAGCGAAGATCTGTTCGCCCACTACTCGGCCATCCAGATGGGCGGTTATAAAACCCTGAAGGCCGGACAGGCTGTCGTCTTTGAGATCATCCAGGGACCCAAAGGCCTGCACGCCATCAATATCGGCGCGCCTCAGGTCACTCAGAATGTAGCCGCTCCTACCGGACAACAAACCGTCACGGCTTAAATTCGCAGCAACCATCCAGTCATAAAAAAACCGCCCGACTCAATCACTTGAGTCGAGCGGTTTTTTATTACCTGTTCGCTTACATATGCGAAATCAGCGCATCACCAAACGCTGAAGAAGACAGCAGTTTCGCGCCTTCCATCAAACGGTGGAAGTCATAGGTCACGGTCTTGGCCGAAATCGCGCCGTTGGTGCCTTTGATGACCAGATCAGCCGCTTCGGTCCAGCCCATGTGACGCAGCATCATCTCGGCGGACAGGATCAGGGAACCCGGGTTGACCTGGTCTTTGCCAGCGTACTTCGGTGCAGTACCGTGGGTCGCTTCGAACATCGCAATGGTGTCAGACAGGTTGGCACCCGGTGCGATACCGATACCACCCACTTCCGCCGCGAGGGCGTCGGAGAGGTAGTCGCCGTTCAGGTTCAGGGTCGCGATCACATCGTATTCGGCCGGGCGCAGCAGGATCTGCTGGAGCATGGCGTCGGCGATGGCATCTTTGACGATAACGTTCTTGCCGGTTTTCGGGTTTTTGAACTGCATCCACGGACCGCCATCGAGCAGGGTCGCGCCGAATTCTTCAGCCGCCACTTCGTAGGCCCATTCCTTGAAGGCACCTTCGGTGAACTTCATGATGTTGCCTTTGTGCACGATGGTCAGCGAGTCGCGGTCGTTGTCGACCACATACTGCAACGCCTTGCGCGCCAGACGCTTGGTGCCTTGCAGCGAAACCGGCTTGATGCCGATACCGCAGTTTTCGTCGAAACGGATCTTGGTGACGCCCATTTCATCTTTAAGGAACTTGATGACCTTGGTCGCTTCCGGCGAACCGGCTTTCCACTCGATACCCGCATAAATGTCTTCCGAGTTTTCGCGGAAGATCGTCATGTCGACGTCGCCTGGCCTCTTGACCGGGCTAGGCACGCCTTCGAACCAGCGCACAGGGCGCAGGCAGACATAAAGGTCGAGTTGCTGACGCAGTGCCACGTTCAGGGAGCGAATGCCGCCGCCGACCGGTGTGGTCAGCGGGCCCTTGATGGAAACAACGTAATCTTTGACTGCATCCAGGGTTTCCTGAGGTAGCCAGGTGTCCTGATCGTAAACCTGAGTCGCTTTCTCCCCGGCATAGACTTCCATCCAGGAAATTTTGCGCTCGCCGCCGTAAGCCTTCTTAACCGCAGCATCGACAACCTTGATCATGACCGGGCTGATATCAACGCCAATACCATCACCTTCGATGAAGGGGATGATCGGGTTGTTAGGAACATTGAGAGAATGGTCCGCGTTGACGGTGATTTTGTCGCCGACTGCTGGAACCTGAATCTTCTTGTATCCCATGCTGAACTCCATTGTTTGGATTGAACATCTGGCTTCGTTCGAGCGTACCCCAGTTAAATCGGCACGCAAACCCTATGTTCCATCCATCTGCCGCAAAGCTGCACAGTTCGCGGCCTACAAGCCTGAAAGCAAAGGGAAAAGCGCCAAACTCAAGCACGGTGCAAGACTCTACGCCCCGCTCGCCCCTGCGACCTTTAGACCAATGGACGATATTCGCTGCCTATGAACCATCGGCAGATTGCCAGCTACCTATGTATAATGCCGCCCGCTGACCACAGAGTCACGACGGCCAAACCTCTCTACTACGAGGCTCCAGGCCCGAAAAAGCCGGACTGTTACCGCAGTCCACCCGCTTGACGCTCGACTGATGCACCCAACATCACCGCGAAGAAACCTCGACATTCGGCTCATGGATGACTTTGAACGAACGCGCTCACACGGCGCCCCTCGAGTTTCTGCGCACGCTTAGCAAAGAAGAGAGAGTTAATCCGAATATGCCCACCCGCTCGAAGATCATCTATACCTTCACCGACGAAGCTCCCGCCCTCGCCACCTATTCACTGCTGCCTATCGTAGAGGCCTTCACCGCCTCCGCTGATATCGCCGTGGAAACTCGCGATATCTCTCTTGCAGGGCGTATTCTGGCCAGCTTCCCCGAGCAATTGGGTGACAAAGCCGTAGCCGATCACCTCGCCGAACTGGGCGACCTGGCCGTTACGCCTGAAGCCAATATCATCAAGTTGCCGAACATCAGTGCCTCGGTTCCGCAACTGCAAGCCGCGATCAAGGAATTGCAAGCCCAGGGCTTCGCACTGCCTGACTACCCGGAAACCGTGACCAGCGACGCCGACAAGCTCGCCAAGTCGCGTTACGACAAGATCAAGGGCAGCGCCGTGAACCCGGTTCTGCGCGAAGGCAACTCCGATCGTCGCGCACCGCTGTCGGTCAAGAACTACGCGCGCAAGCACCCGCACAAAATGGGCGCCTGGGCTGCGGACTCCAAGTCCCACGTAGCGCACATGAGCACCGGCGATTTCTACGGCAGCGAAAAAGCCGCCCTGATCGACGCCTCTGACGCCGTCAAAATCGAACTGATCGCTCAAGACGGCACCACCACCGTCCTGAAAGAAAAAACCACCGTGCAAGCCGGTGAGATCCTCGATTGCGCGGTCATGAGCAAAAACGCTCTGCGCAGCTTCATCGCTGCCGAGATCGAAGACGCCAAGCAAAAAGGCGTGCTGCTGTCGGTTCACCTCAAAGCCACCATGATGAAGGTCTCCGACCCGATCATGTTCGGCCAGATCGTTGCCGAGTTCTATAAAGATGCACTGGCCAAGCACGCTGACGTGCTGGCACAGATCGGCTTCAACCTGAACAACGGCATCGGCGACCTGTACGCTCGCATCAAAGCCCTGCCAGCTGAGCAGCAAGCTGCGATTGAAGCGGACATCCAGGCGGTCTACGCCGCTCGTCCGTCGTTGGCCATGGTCAACTCCGACAAAGGCATCACCAACCTGCACGTACCGAGCGACGTTATTGTCGACGCCTCGATGCCAGCAATGATCCGTGACTCCGGCAAAATGTGGGGCACTGACGGTCAGCTGCACGACACCAAGGCGGTGATCCCGGATCGCTGCTACGCCACCATCTACCAGGCGGTGATCGAAGACTGCAAGCTGCACGGCGCCTTCGACCCAACCACCATGGGCAGTGTGCCAAACGTTGGTCTGATGGCGAAAAAAGCTGAAGAGTACGGCTCGCACGACAAGACTTTCCAGGTCAAGGCAAATGGCGTAGTTCGGGTTTCCGACGGCGCTGGCCGTACGCTGCTGGAACAGTCGGTTGAAGCCGGCGACATCTTCCGCATGTGCCAGACCAAAGACGCGCCGATCCAGGACTGGGTCAAACTGGCCGTCAACCGTGCTCGCGCCAGCAGCACGCCAGCGATTTTCTGGCTGGACCCGATGCGCGCCCACGACGGTGTGGTCATCGAGAAAGTTCAGGCTCACCTGAAGGATCACGACACCGCAGGCCTGGACATCCGCATCATGTCGCCCGTCGACGCGATGGCCCTCACCCTGGGCCGTACCCGCGAAGGCAAGGACACCATCTCGGTGACCGGTAACGTACTGCGCGACTACCTGACTGACCTGTTCCCGATCATGGAACTGGGCACCAGCGCCAAGATGCTGTCGATCGTTCCGCTGATGAACGGCGGTGGCCTGTTCGAAACCGGCGCTGGCGGTTCGGCCCCGAAGCACGTTCAGCAGCTGCTGGAAGAGAACTTCCTGCGCTGGGATTCCCTGGGCGAGTTCCTGGCCCTGGCCGCGTCCCTCGAGCACCTGGGTGTGACGTACAACAACCCTAAGGCGCTGGTGCTGGCCAAGACCCTGGATCAGGCCACCGGCCAGTTCCTGGACAACAACAAGTCGCCATCGCGTAAAGTCGGCAACATCGACAATCGCGGCAGCCACTTCTACCTGGCGCTGTACTGGGCTCAAGCCCTGGCTGCCCAGACCGAAGACACTGCACTGCAAGCGCAGTTCGGTCAGTTGGCCAAGACCTTGGCCGAGAACGAAGCGACCATCGTCGCCGAGCTCAACGCCGCTCAGGGCAAGCCAGTGGACATCGGCGGTTACTACCACGCCAATGCCGAGCTGATCAGCAAGGCCATGCGCCCAAGCAACACTTTCAACGCCGCGATCGCTGCGTTGGTTTAAGGTTGTAAGGATGCAAAGAAGCCCCGGCCCAGTGCCGGGGTTTCTGTTTGTGGCATTCACAACCTTTGTAGCAGCTGCCGAGCACCGCGAGGCTGCGTTCGGCTCGGGCCGCGTTCGGACGCAGCGGCCGCAAATGAGGCAATGTGGTCTTCCTGGAACACTGTGCATATCTGTTTTACGACTGCTGTGCAGCCGAACGCAGCCTCGCAGGCTCGGCAGCTGCTACACACCACACAACACCGAGGTATTTTCATGGATTGGCTACCCCACATCACCGTCGCCACCATCGTCGAAGACAACGGCCGCTTCCTGATGGTCGAAGAATCCAAGGGCGGACGAACGGTACTCAACCAGCCCGCCGGCCACCTCGACCCGGACGAAACCCTGATCGACGCCGCCGTGCGCGAAACCCTCGAAGAAACCGGCTGGGACGTCGAGCCGACGGGCGTGGTGGGCATTTACCTCTACACCGCCCCGAGTAACGGCGTGACGTATCAGCGGGTCTGTTTCACCGCAAAACCGATCAGACACCACCCCGATTACCCACTGGGCGACGGCATCGTCGGCGCAAAGTGGCTGACGCGTGACGAACTGCTGGCACAGCGCGCAAACTGGCGCAGTGAGCTGATCATCCGCTGTATTGATGATTATCTGGACGGCCAACACTTCGGTCTCGAACTGATCCGCCCTTCTCTTTAGCCTTGCAGGCTTGGGCCTGTTAGAATCGCGTCCTTTTTCAAGACACTCATTGAATCCCTATGCGTGATCCAGCCCCTTCTGACACACAAAAGAAGCGCGTCATTGTCGGCATGTCCGGCGGCGTGGACTCTTCCGTTTCCGCTCTCCTGCTGATCGAGCAGGGTTATGCGGTGGAAGGCCTGTTCATGAAGAACTGGGAAGAAGACGATGGAACGGAATACTGCACCGCCATGGATGACCTGGCGGACGCTCAGGCCGTGTGCGACAAGATTGGCATCAAGCTGCACACCGCCAACTTCGCCGCCGAGTACTGGGACAACGTGTTCGAGCACTTCCTGGCCGAATACAAGGCCGGTCGCACGCCAAACCCGGACATCCTCTGCAACCGCGAGATCAAGTTCAAGGCGTTCCTCGACTACGCCATGATGCTCGGCGCCGACCTGATCGCCACCGGTCACTACGTGCGCCGCCGTGATATCGAGGGTCGCACCGAACTGCTCAAGGGCCTGGACCCGAACAAGGACCAGAGCTACTTCCTGCACGCCGTCGGCGGTGAACAGATCGCCAAGACACTGTTCCCGGTCGGCGAACTGGAAAAACCCGAAGTGCGCGCGATTGCCGAGAAACATGATCTGGCCACCGCGAAGAAAAAGGATTCCACCGGGATCTGCTTTATCGGCGAACGCCGTTTCAGCGACTTCCTCAAGCAATACCTGCCGGCCCAGCCAGGCGAGATCAAGACCACCGAAGGTGAAGTCATCGGCCGTCACCACGGCTTGATGTATCACACCATCGGTCAGCGCCAGGGCCTTGGCATCGGCGGCTTGAAAGACGCGGGTGACGAGCCGTGGTACGTACTGATCAAAGACCTTGAGAACAACGAACTGATCGTTGGCCAGGGCAATGATCATCCGTATCTGTTCTCCCGCGCCCTGCTTGCCTCGGACATCTATTGGGTCAACCCGATTGATCTGACCGAGCCGCGCAAGTTGACGGCCAAAGTCCGTTATCGCCAGAGCGATCAACCCTGCACGCTGGAAAAGACCGCCACTGGCTACCGCGCCACCTTCGATGACCCGCAACGCGCGGTCACCCCGGGCCAGTCCGTGGTGTTCTACGACGGTGAAATCTGCCTCGGCGGCGGTGTGATCGAAATTGCGGAACCGTGGACGAGCAAGGGCACTCCTCAAGGCGATCAGCAATGAGCCCGACTCAGGAGCAACTGACGGCACTGGGCGGCGTATTCCTCGCCGCCGTGCTGGTCGACAAGATCGCCAAGACCGGCCAGACCACCGAAGCCGGCCTGACCTGCATGCTCGGTAGCCTGCTGATTCGCGACCCCAAGGACACCCTGGAAGTCTACGGCGGCGACGACCTCAATCTGCGTGAAGGCTATCGCGCATTGATCGGCGCCCTTGAACGCGACCCGAGCACCCTTCAGCGCGAACCGCTGCGTTACGCCCTGGCGATGCTCGGTCTGGAGCGTCAACTGGCCAAGCGCAACGATATGCTGGATGAGATCGGCAAGCGCTTGCCGCAGATTCAGTCCCAGGTCGAGCACTTCGGCCCGGCTCACGAAAACGTGATTGCGGCCTGCGGTGCGCTGTACCAGGACACCTTGAGCACCTTGCGCCAACGCATTCAGGTGCATGGCGACATGCGCAACCTGCAGCAACCGAGCAATGCTTCGAAAATCCGCGCCCTGTTGCTGGCCGGGATTCGATCGGCGCGCCTGTGGCGGCAGTTGGGCGGTCATCGCTGGCAGTTGGTGATCAGCCGTCGCAAGTTGCTGAAAGAGCTTTACCCGCTGATGCGCAGCAGCTGAAACCGCCCCCGCAAGACCTTTTGTAATTTGTAACGCGTAAGACGCTGGTCAGTTGGCAACGGACCGGCGGATTTTTTCATGTATAGTACGCGCCCCATTTCGTTGCCCGACTGTCCGAGAACACCCCATGCAGCTTTCTTCGCTCACTGCGGTTTCCCCTGTTGACGGCCGCTACGCCGGCAAAACCCAGGCCCTGCGCCCAATTTTCAGCGAATACGGCTTGATCCGTGCTCGCGTTCTGGTTGAAGTGCGCTGGCTCCAGCGCCTGGCCGCCCATCCTGCCATCAGCGAAGTGCCGGCGTTCTCCGCCGAAGCCAACGCTGTGCTGAATACCTTGGCGGAAGATTTCGCTCTGGAGCACGCCGAGCGTGTCAAAGAGATCGAGCGCACCACCAACCACGACGTAAAAGCCATTGAGTACCTGCTCAAAGAGCAAGCGGCCAAGCTGCCTGAGTTGGCCGCTGTCAGCGAATTCATCCACTTTGCCTGCACCAGCGAGGACATCAACAACCTGTCCCACGCCCTGATGCTGCGCGAAGGCCGTGATGACGTGATGCTGCCGCTGATGCGCCAGACTGCCGAAGCCATCCGCGAACTGGCCATCCGTTTCGCTGACGTGCCGATGCTGTCGCGCACCCACGGTCAACCGGCTTCGCCGACCACCCTGGGCAAAGAGCTGGCGAACGTGGTTTACCGTCTGGAGCGCCAAATCGCCCAGGTCGCTGCCGTTCCGCTGCTGGGCAAGATCAACGGCGCTGTCGGCAACTACAACGCCCACCTCTCGGCGTACCCTGAAATCGATTGGGAAGAAAACGCCCGCGCCTTCATCGAAGACGAGCTGGGCCTGGGCTTCAACCCGTACACCACGCAGATCGAACCGCACGACTACATCGCTGAGCTGTTCGACGCGATCGCGCGCTTCAACACCATCCTGATCGACTTCGACCGCGACATCTGGGGCTACATCTCCCTGGGTTATTTCAAACAGCGCACCATCGCTGGCGAAATCGGTTCGTCGACCATGCCGCACAAGGTCAACCCGATCGACTTCGAAAACTCCGAAGGCAACCTGGGTATCGCCAACGCGCTGTTCCAGCACCTGGCGAGCAAGTTGCCGATTTCCCGCTGGCAGCGTGACCTGACCGACTCCACCGTACTGCGCAACCTCGGTGTCGGCTTCGCCCACAGCGTGATCGCGTACGAAGCAAGCCTCAAAGGCATCAGCAAACTGGAGCTCAACGCTCAGAAAATCGCTGCTGACCTGGACGCGTGCTGGGAAGTATTGGCCGAGCCGATCCAGACCGTCATGCGTCGCTACAACATCGAAAACCCGTACGAAAAACTGAAAGAGTTGACCCGTGGAAAGGGTATCAGCCCTGAAGCGCTGCAAACTTTCATCGACGGTCTGGACATGCCAGCCGCGGCCAAGGCCGAGCTGAAGCTGCTCACCCCGGCGAACTACATCGGTAACGCTGTGGAGCAAGCCAAGCGCATCTGATTGACCGCTCTACCCGTTTGAGACGCCCGGCAGCGCCGGGCGTTTTTATTCCCGCCTGAAAAGTGCTTTTTTTCAATAGGTTACACATGAATCCTGACATTCCTCTTCAACTTCTGGGCGGCATCACGGCGCGCGAGTTCCTGCGCGACTACTGGCAGAAAAAACCCCTGCTGATCCGCCAGGCGATTCCTGAATTCGAAAGCCCAATCGACGCGGACGAACTGGCCGGCCTGGCGCTGGAAGAAGAAGTCGAATCGCGCCTGGTGATCGAGCACGGCGAGCGCCCTTGGGAATTGCGCCGCGGCCCGTTCGCCGAAGACGAATTCAGCAAATTGCCGGAACGCGACTGGACGCTGCTGGTTCAAGCGGTCGACCAATTCGTACCGGAAGTCGCTGAGCTGCTGGAAAACTTCCGCTTCCTGCCGAGCTGGCGCATCGACGATGTGATGATCAGCTTCGCCACCCCAGGTGGTAGCGTCGGCCCTCACTTCGACAACTACGACGTATTCCTGCTGCAAGGTCACGGCAAGCGCAACTGGAAAATCGGCCAAATGTGCGATTCCGAGAGCAAGCTGCTGCAACACGCCGACCTGCGCATCCTCGCCGACTTCGAGGCCACCGACGAATGGGTTCTGGAACCGGGCGACATGCTCTACCTGCCCCCACGCCTGGCCCATTGCGGCGTTGCCGTTGATGATTGCCTGACCTACTCAGTAGGTTTCCGCGCACCGAGCGCCGCTGAGGTGCTGACCCACTTCACTGACTTCCTCAGCCAGTTCCTGCCGGACGAAGAGCGTTACACCGACGCCGACGCCCTGCCTGCGGTCGATCCACATCAGATCCAGCACGACGCCCTTGATCGCTTGAAAGGCCTGCTTGCCGAGCACATGAGCGACGAACGTCTGCTGCTGACCTGGTTCGGCCAGTTCATGACCGAGCCGCGCTACCCGGAGCTGGTAGTGGGACCGGAAGAGATCGAAGAAGACGACCTGCTCGCCAGCCTTGAGCAAGGCGCAGTACTGATCCGCAACCCGAGCGCGCGCATGGCCTGGTCCGAAGTCGATGACGACCTCCTGCTGTTCGCCAGCGGCCAGAGCCGTTACCTGCCGGGCAAACTGCGCGATCTGCTGAAGTTGATTTGCGCCGCAGACGCGCTGCACACCGACAACCTCGGCGACTGGCTGAGCGACGAAGACGGTCGCGGCCTGCTGTGTGAACTGATCAAGCAAGGAAGCCTGGGGTTTGCTGATGAATAAAATTCACGTACGTGTCGCAGACTGGCAAAAGGACAACGCCGAGATCCGGCGCATTCGTGAGACGGTGTTCATCGCCGAGCAATCCGTTCCGCCCGAGCTGGAATGGGATGCTGATGACGCAACTGCGGTGCATTTTCTGGCCTTCGAAGGCGACTTTCCGATTGGCACCGCTCGCCTGCTGCCCGATGGCCACGTTGGCCGGGTGTCGGTGCTGAAAGACTGGCGCGGCTTGAAAGTCGGCGATGCGCTGATGCAAGCGGTGATCGGTGAAGCCGAGAAGCGCGGACTGAAGCAGCAGAGGCTGAGCGCACAGGTACAAGCCATAGCATTCTATGAGCGCCTGGGCTTCAGCCTGGTCAGTGAGGAGTTCCTGGAAGCAGGGATTCCGCATGTGGACATGGTGCGTCATTCGGCGTAAGACCGAGTCGCCACCTTCGCGGGCAAGCCTCGCTCCTACAGTTATCCGCGTATTGTAGGAGCGAGGCTTGCCCGCGAAGGCGTACTCAAGGACACTACAAAACGCCCCGCCATCCTCGGATGCCGGGGCGTTTTGCTGTCTACGATTCAACTTGCCCCCCGCCGGGCCGACAAACTGGCAGTATCAACACTTCAAGATGTCGGAGATAACGGATATGTCCCTACGCACCCTGCTCACCACCCTGCTCACCACGCTGCTGCTGACCTGCAGTTGCTCGGTCATGGCAGCCACCGAGATCGTGCCCCTGAACTACCACACCAGCGCCGACATGTTGCCGATGGCACAGGATTTCATCGGTAAAGATGGCCAGGTCAGCGCCTACGGTAACCAACTGATCGTTAATGCCGATCAACGCAAGATCGACGAACTTAAAGCCCTGATTGCGCAACTCGACACCCAGCCGAAACGCCTGCTGATCACCGTCGACACCAACGAAAACAACTTCCAGGGCGATCAGGGTTATTCGGTGAACGGTGCCAAACCGAGTCAGACCCGCATCATCAATCGCAGCACCGACAGCCGTGATGGCGGGATCCAACAAATTCAGGCCAGCGAAGGCGCACCGGCTCTGATCCAGGTCGGACAGAGCGTGCCGCTCACCAGCACTCAAACCGACGCCTACGGCGACCTGCGAAGCCAGACCGAATACCGTAACGTCACCCAGGGTTTCTACGTTACCGCCAGCGTCACCGGCGACATCGTTCACCTGGCGATCAGCACCAATCGTGACCGCATGAGCCAGGAACATCCCGATGTAGTGAATGTGCAAAGTACCGACACAACTGTCACGGGCCGACTGGGCGAATGGATCACCCTGGCTGGCGTAAACCGCCAGACTCAGGCCGACAAACAGGGCCAGACCCGCAGCTACTCGACTCAGGGACGGGACGACATGACCCTGCGGGTGAAAGTCGATACTTTGGACTAAACCACCGAAAACTGACTGATTAGTCGTATTAGACCAAAGATGTAGTGCTCGAAAAAAAGCACTACAAAACGTTTGACGATACAAAAAAGCGAAGGCATGATGGCCTCGCTCCCGCTAATCAGGGGCCCTGGCAAGGGCCTTCGAGGCGCCGTTCGCACCTACCCCGCGAGCCGCTTCGTGTCTGTACCGCCCACAAGGTGTGTTTGACGAGGTTGCCGACTGGAACGAAGTTGTCCCGAGGGACGGAAGCGTAATTAGGTAACCCGGCTCCACACTGAAGTTCGTACCAAGGCCCACGACGCCCGAATGCGCTCGCCAGTTCGCCCTTACCTGCTCACTTCCCCTCGAGCCCATCGTTCATCCCGTCGCCATCCCCGCCGAATCCGACTTGACCACCTAAGCTTCTGGTCAGCGAGTGCATGAATTTTCCACCGCAGAACAACTTTCCGTAAAAGACGCGACGAGGTTTATCTCCATGGCACTGACACGCGAACAGCAAATTGCAGCCCTCGAAAAAGATTGGGCTGAAAACCCACGCTGGAAAGGCGTGACACGCGCTTACTCCGCTGCTGACGTCGTCCGCCTGCGTGGCTCGGTTCAACCTGAGCACACCTTTGCAAAATTGGGCGCCGAGAAGCTTTGGAACCTGGTGACCCAAGGCGCCAAGCCGTCCTTCCGTCCTGAGAAAGATTTCGTCAACTGCATGGGCGCCCTGACCGGCGGCCAGGCTGTGCAACAAGTTAAAGCCGGTATCCAGGCGATCTACCTGTCGGGCTGGCAGGTTGCTGCGGACAACAACTCCGCCGAATCGATGTACCCGGACCAGTCGCTGTACCCGGTGGACTCGGTTCCAACCGTGGTCAAGCGCATCAACAACTCGTTCCGTCGTGCTGACCAGATCCAGTGGAAAGCCGGCAAAGGCCCGGGCGACGAAGGTTACATCGACTACTTCGCTCCGATCGTGGCTGACGCCGAAGCCGGTTTCGGCGGCGTACTGAACGCTTACGAGCTGATGAAGAGCATGATCGAAGCAGGCGCCGCCGGCGTTCACTTCGAAGACCAACTGGCTTCCGTGAAAAAATGCGGCCACATGGGCGGCAAGGTACTGGTTCCTACCCAGGAAGCTGTACAAAAGCTGACCGCTGCTCGCCTGGCGGCTGACGTTGCCGGTACTCCGACCATCATTCTGGCCCGTACCGACGCTAACGCGGCTGACCTGCTGACTTCCGATTGCGACCCGTACGACAAAGAGTTCGTGACTGGCGAACGTACTCAGGAAGGTTTCTACAAAGTGCGCGCTGGTCTCGACCAGGCAATCTCCCGCGGCCTGGCCTACGCGCCATACGCCGACCTGATCTGGTGCGAAACCGCCAAGCCAGACCTGGACGAGGCTCGTCGCTTCGCCGAAGCGATCAAAAAGGAATACCCGGACCAACTGCTGTCGTACAACTGCTCGCCTTCCTTCAACTGGAAGAAAAACCTGGACGACGCGACCATCGCCAAGTTCCAGCGCGAACTGTCCGCCATGGGTTACAAGCACCAGTTCATCACCCTGGCCGGCATTCACAACATGTGGCACAGCATGTTCAACCTGGCGCACGACTACGCCCGTAACGACATGACTGCCTACGTGAAGCTGCAAGAGCAAGAGTTCGCTGACGCTGCCAAGGGTTACACCTTCGTGGCTCACCAGCAGGAAGTGGGCACCGGCTACTTCGACGACATGACCACTGTGATTCAAGGTGGCTCGTCGTCGGTAACCGCACTGACCGGTTCGACTGAAGAAGAGCAGTTCCACTGATCTGATTCGCCTGAGCAAACGGCCGTTGCGGATCGGATAGAAAGCTAACCGCAACGTCGCACAACTGACGCCCCGACTGGTCCGGGGCGTTTTTTTGCCCGCGATTTCACACGCACGCTCCCACAAAAAGCACTGAAAATCATTGATCCAGAGCAGTTTTTCGATCAGGAAAAGAAGGTAAAACTACCCCGTGTGCTACTTGCAGTAACGCGCCTATATGACAACTTCCCGGCCACCCACCCGCTAAACAGTTTAAAAACAGACCCGAACAGTATTGATTATCATTCATCCGCAACTATGTGCGTTACATTCCCAACAAAACAATATTGATGAAATCCCGGCTAATGCCCGCAACGCATGGGCTGCGGGGCTTTGGAGGTGCGCTATGTCCTTATTCCTATAAATAATTTCGCTATAGGAATTTTACTTGCACGGTGATGTGCCATAAAATCAGCGGGATTGATTGCTGCGACATATCGTCACTGCTTTGTTTCTTTTCAAGCTCAGAGACCTTTGCTCTCTGTTAAGGATTACCAGCATGCCCGAAGCGACAGGACTCATGGCCCACAACTGGGGCTTTGCCATTTTCCTTTTGGGCGTCGTCGGCCTTTGCGCCTTCATGCTCGGCGTCTCCAGCCTCCTCGGGTCAAAAGCCTGGGGCCGCAGCAAAAACGAACCGTTCGAGTCCGGCATGCTACCTACAGGTGGTGCCCGCTTGCGGCTCTCAGCCAAATTCTATCTGGTCGCGATGCTCTTCGTGATCTTCGATATCGAAGCCCTTTTTCTCTTTGCCTGGTCTGTGTCCGTCCGCGAAAGCGGCTGGACCGGATTCGTCGAAGCTCTCGTTTTCATAGCAATTCTGTTGGCAGGTCTTGTCTACCTGTTCCGAGTGGGCGCCCTTGATTGGGCTCCGGAAGCTCGTCGCAAGCGGCAGGCGAAGCTGAAACAATGAGGCTTTGGCAATGCAATACAATCTCACCAGGATCGACCCCGATGCTCCTAACGAGCAGTATCCGATTGGCGAACGGGAAACCGTTTCCGATCCGTTAGAAGATCAAGTTCACAAAAACATTTTCATGGGCAAGCTCGAAGACGTGCTTAACGGCACGATCAACTGGGGGCGCAAGAACTCCCTGTGGCCGTATAACTTCGGCCTTTCGTGCTGCTACGTGGAAATGACCACCGCCTTCACGGCGCCCCACGACATTGCGCGCTTTGGCGCCGAGGTTATCCGGGCATCGCCGCGTCAGGCCGATTTCATGGTTATCGCCGGTACCTGCTTTATCAAGATGGCGCCGATCATTCAGCGTCTCTACGAGCAAATGCTCGAACCTAAATGGGTTATCTCCATGGGTTCGTGCGCCAACTCCGGTGGCATGTACGACATCTACTCCGTCGTTCAAGGGGTGGACAAGTTCCTGCCCGTGGACGTCTACGTGCCTGGCTGCCCGCCCCGCCCTGAAGCTTTTCTGCAAGGCTTGATGCTCTTGCAAGAGTCGATTGGCCAGGAGCGTCGCCCACTTTCCTGGGTCGTTGGTGATCAAGGCGTTTATCGCGCCGAGATGCCTTCGCAAAAGGAACAGCGCCGCGAACAGCGTATTCAGGTAACCAACCTGCGCAGCCCCGACGAAGTCTGATCCAGCTCTGCTTCTTTTATAGAACGAGACACTGGTTTCATTCTTTACGTTGACCGAAAGCGATAAATAACCATGACTACAGGCAGTGCTCTGTACATCCCGCCTTATAAGGCAGACGACCAGGATGTGGTCGTCGAACTGAATAACCGATTTGGCCCGGAGGCGTTCACCGCCCAGCCTACCCGCACCGGCATGCCGGTGCTTTGGGTTGCCCGTGCCAAACTCGTCGAAGTCCTGACCTTCCTGCGCAACCTGCCCAAGCCGTACGTCATGCTCTATGACCTGCACGGCGTGGACGAGCGTCTGCGCACCAAGCGTCAAGGGCTGCCGAACGGCGTCGACTTCACCGTGTTCTATCACTTGATGTCGATCGAACGTAATAGTGACGTAATGATCAAGGTCGCCTTGTCCGAGAGCGACCTTAGCGTGCCGACCGTGACCGGTATCTGGCCGAACGCCAACTGGTACGAGCGTGAAGTGTGGGACATGTACGGCATCAACTTTGCCGGTCACCCGCACCTGACCCGCATCATGATGCCGCCAACCTGGGAAGGTCACCCGCTGCGCAAGGACTTCCCGGCCCGTGCCACCGAGTTCGACCCGTTCAGCCTGACGTTGGCCAAGCAACAGCTTGAGGAAGAAGCCGCGCGCTTCAAGCCTGAAGACTGGGGCATGAAGCGTTCCGGTGCGAACGAGGACTACATGTTCCTCAACCTCGGCCCTAACCACCCTTCCGCGCACGGTGCGTTCCGCATCATTCTGCAGCTGGATGGTGAAGAGATCGTCGACTGTGTGCCGGACGTCGGTTACCACCACCGTGGTGCCGAGAAGATGGCCGAGCGTCAGTCCTGGCACAGCTTCATCCCGTACACCGACCGTATCGATTACCTCGGCGGCGTGATGAACAACCTGCCGTACGTGCTCTCGGTCGAGAAGCTGGCCGGCATCAAGGTGCCTGAGAAGGTCGACGTCATCCGCATCATGATGGCCGAGTTCTTCCGGATCACCAGCCACCTGTTGTTCCTGGGGACTTACATCCAGGACGTCGGCGCCATGACGCCGGTGTTCTTCACGTTCACCGACCGTCAGAAGGCGTACACGGTGATCGAAGCCATCACCGGTTTCCGTCTGCACCCGGCCTGGTACCGCATCGGTGGCGTCGCTCACGACCTGCCGCGCGGCTGGGAAAAACTGGTGAAGGACTTCATCGAGTGGATGCCAAAGCGTCTGGACGAATACCAGAAAGCCGCATTGGACAACAGCATCCTGCGTGGCCGGACTATCGGCGTCGCGGCCTACAACACCAAGGAAGCCCTGGAATGGGGCGTCACCGGTTCTGGCCTGCGTTCGACCGGTTGCGATTTCGACCTGCGCAAGGCTCGTCCGTACTCCGGCTACGAGAACTTCGAATTCGAAGTACCGCTGGCGGCCAATGGCGATGCCTATGACCGTTGCATCGTGCGTGTCGAAGAAATGCGCCAGAGCCTGAAGATCATTGAGCAGTGCATGCGCAACATGCCGGAAGGCCCGTACAAGGCGGATCACCCGCTGACCACGCCGCCGCCGAAAGAGCGCACCCTGCAGCACATCGAGACCCTGATCACGCACTTCCTGCAAGTTTCGTGGGGCCCGGTCATGCCGGCCAACGAATCCTTCCAGATGATCGAAGCGACCAAGGGCATCAACAGTTATTACCTGACGAGCGATGGCGGCACCATGAGCTACCGCACCCGGATTCGCACCCCAAGCTTCCCGCACCTGCAGCAGATCCCTTCGGTGATCAAAGGCAGCATGGTCGCGGACTTGATTGCGTACCTGGGTAGTATCGATTTCGTTATGGCCGACGTGGACCGCTAAGCATGAACAGCACGCTTATCCAGACAGACCGTTTCGCCCTGAGCGAAACCGAGCGCTCGGCCATCGAGCACGAGCTGCATCACTACGAAGACCCGCGCGCGGCGTCGATCGAAGCCCTGAAGATCGTCCAGAAGGAACGTGGTTGGGTGCCTGATGGCGCGCTCTACGCCATCGGCGAGATCCTTGGCATCCCGGCGAGCGACGTTGAAGGGGTGGCGACGTTCTATAGCCAGATCTTCCGTCAGCCAGTGGGCCGTCACATCATCCGCGTTTGCGACAGCATGGTCTGCTACATCGGTGGCCACGAATCCGTGGTCAGCGAAATCCAGAGCAATCTGGGCATCGGCCTGGGTCAGACCACCGCCGACGGTCGTTTCACCCTGCTGCCGGTCTGCTGCCTCGGCAACTGCGACAAGGCGCCGGCGTTGATGATCGACGACGACACTTTCGGTGATGTGCAGCCTGCCGGCGTTGCCAAATTGCTCGAGGGCTACGTATGACCCTGACTTCCTTCGGTCCTGCCAACCGCATCAAGCGGTCGGCCGAGACTCACCCGCTCACCTGGCGTCTGCGTGACGACGGCGAAGCTGTCTGGCTCGACGAGTACCAGGCCAAGAACGGTTACGCGGCTGCGCGCAAAGCCTTCGCCGACATGGCTCAGGACGACATCGTCCAGACTGTGAAAGACTCGGGCCTTAAAGGTCGCGGCGGTGCAGGCTTCCCCACGGGCGTCAAGTGGGGCCTGATGCCGAAAGACGAATCCATCAATATCCGCTACCTGCTGTGCAACGCGGATGAAATGGAACCGAACACCTGGAAAGACCGCATGCTGATGGAGCAACTGCCCCATCTGCTGATCGAAGGCATGCTGATCAGTGCTCGCGCACTGAAAACCTACCGTGGCTACATCTTCCTGCGTGGCGAATACACCACCGCCGCCAAGCACCTCAACCGTGCTGTGGAAGAAGCCAAGGCAGCCGGCCTGCTGGGTAAAAACATCCTGGGCAGCGGCTTCGATTTCGAGCTGTTCGTCCACACCGGCGCCGGGCGTTACATCTGCGGTGAAGAAACCGCTCTGATCAACTCCCTCGAAGGCCGCCGCGCCAATCCACGCTCCAAGCCACCCTTCCCGGCCGCCGTTGGCGTGTGGGGCAAGCCGACGTGCGTGAACAACGTTGAAACCCTGTGCAACGTGCCGGCGATCATTACCGACGGCGTGGACTGGTACAAATCGTTGGCGCGCGAAGGCAGTGAAGACATGGGCACCAAGCTCATGGGCTTCTCCGGCAAGGTCAAGAACCCCGGCCTGTGGGAATTGCCGTTCGGCGTCACTGGTCGCGAGTTGTTCGAAGACTACGCTGGCGGCATGCGCGACGGTTACACGCTCAAGTGCTGGCAGCCAGGCGGCGCCGGTACCGGTTTCCTGTTGCCGGAACACCTGGACGCACAAATGTACGCCGGCGGCATCGCCAAGGTGGGCACCCGTATGGGTACCGGCCTGGCCATGGCGGTGGACGACAGCGTCAACATGGTGTCCCTGCTGCGCAACATGGAGGAGTTCTTCTCCCGTGAATCTTGCGGCTTCTGCACCCCGTGCCGTGACGGCTTGCCGTGGAGCGTCAAGCTTCTGCGCGCGATCGAGAACGGTGAAGGGCAAGCCGGCGATATCGAGACCCTGTTGGGTCTGGTCGGTTTCCTCGGCCCGGGCAAGACCTTCTGTGCTCACGCACCGGGCGCCGTGGAGCCGTTGGGCAGCGCAATCAAATACTTCCGCCATGAGTTCGAAGCCGGCATCGCGCCTACCAGCGCCGTCGTCCCGCCTCTGGCAAGGCCGATCGTAGTCGGCGCTTAACGCTTTAAAAAAGCGAACGGTCCGTGCCGTTCGCTTTTCGCACGATGACGCCTTTAACGGCTGTTTTGATTCGCGCGGATAACAAGATTCCATTAGCCACGCCCGCTGACACCGGGCCAACGAAGAACTTTGAACCATGGCCACTATCCACGTAGACGGCAAAGAGCTCGAAGTCGACGGGGCAGACAACCTGTTACAGGCATGTCTGTCGCTAGGCCTCGATATCCCCTATTTCTGCTGGCACCCCGCCCTAGGCAGCGTTGGCGCTTGCCGCCAGTGCGCGGTCAAGCAGTACACCGACGAGAACGACAAGCGTGGTCGGATCGTCATGTCGTGCATGACGCCAGCTACCGACGGCAGCTGGATTTCCATCGACGACGAAGAAGCGAAAGTGTTTCGCGCCAGCGTCGTTGAATGGCTGATGACTAACCACCCTCACGACTGCCCGGTCTGTGAAGAAGGCGGTCACTGCCACCTGCAAGACATGACCGTGATGACCGGCCACAACGAGCGCCGTTATCGCTTCACCAAGCGTACTCACCAGAACCAGCAACTGGGCCCGTTCATTTCCCACGAGATGAACCGCTGCATCGCTTGCTACCGCTGCGTGCGCTTCTATAAGGACTACGCCGGCGGCACTGACCTCGGTGTGTTCGGCGCCCACGACAACGTGTACTTCGGTCGCGTTGAAGACGGCACCCTGGAAAGCGAGTTCTCCGGCAACCTCACCGAGGTCTGCCCGACCGGTGTGTTCACCGACAAGACTCACTCCGAGCGCTACAACCGCAAGTGGGACATGCAGTTCTCGCCGAGCATCTGCCATGGCTGCTCCAGCGGTTGCAACATCTCCCCGGGCGAGCGCTACGGTGAACTGCGTCGTATCGAAAACCGTTTCAACGGTTCGGTAAACCAGTACTTCCTGTGCGACCGTGGCCGCTTCGGCTACGGCTACGTCAACCGCGAAGACCGCCCGCGTCAGCCAAAGCTGGCCAACGGCGCCAAGCTGACGCTCGACGAAGCGCTGGATAAAGCCGCCGACCTGCTGCGCGGTCGCAACATCGTCGGTATCGGTTCGCCACGTGCCAGCCTCGAAAGCAACTACGCGTTGCGCGAACTGGTCGGCGCCGAGCACTTCTACTCCGGTATCGAAGCCGCTGAGCTGGAACGCATTCGTCTGGTCATGCAGGTGCTGAAAGACAGCCCGCTGCCGATCCCGAACATGCGCGACATCGAAGACCACGACGCCATCTTCGTCCTCGGTGAAGACTTGACCCAGACTGCTGCGCGCATGGCCCTGTCCCTGCGTCAATCGGTCAAAGGCAAAGCCGAAGACATGGCCGACGCCATGCGCGTTCAGCCTTGGCTCGACGCTGCGGTGAAGAACATCGGTCAGAACGCTCTGAGCCCGCTGTTCATCGCCAGCCTGGCTGAAACCAAGCTCGACGACATCGCTGAAGAATGCGTTCACGCGGCGCCAGACGACCTGGCCCGCATCGGTTTCGCCGTGGCTCACGCCCTCGACGCCAGCGCGCCTGCCGTTGAAGGCCTGGACGCTGAAGCGCTGGCGCTGGCCAAGCGTATCGCCGATGCCCTGCTCGCAGCCAAGCGTCCGCTGATCATTGCCGGTACCTCGTTGGGTTCCAAGGCGCTGATCGAAGCGGCGGCGAACATCGCCAAAGCGCTGAAGCTGCGCGAGAAGAACGGTTCCATCAGCCTGATCGTGCCAGAGGCCAACAGCCTCGGCCTGGCCATGCTCGGTGGCGAATCGGTCGACGCGGCCCTGCAAGCCGTGATCGACGGCAAAGCCGACGCCCTCGTCGTGCTGGAAAACGATCTGTACACCCGTACCGACAAAGCCCGTGTCGATGCAGCCCTGAACGCCGCGAAAGTGGTGATCGTGGCGGACCATCAGAAAACCGCTACCAGCGATCGCGCGCACCTGGTTCTGCCAGCCGCCAGCTTTGCTGAAGGCGACGGTACGTTGGTCAGCCAGGAAGGCCGCGCCCAGCGTTTCTTCCAGGTCTTCGACCCGACTTACCTCGACGCGAGCATCCTCGTTCACGAAGGCTGGCGCTGGCTGCATGCCCTGCGCGCGACCCTGTTGAACCAGCCAATCGACTGGACTCAACTGGACCACGTCACCGCTGCGTGTGCTGCAAGCACTGCGCAACTGGCCGGCATCGTCAGCGCCGCGCCGTCCGCCGCGTTCCGTATCAAAGGCCTGAAACTGGCGCGCGAACCGCTGCGTTACTCCGGTCGCACCGCCATGCGCGCCGACATCAGCGTGCACGAACCGCGTACTTCCCAGGATAACGACACCGCGTTCTCGTTCTCCATGGAAGGTTACTCGGGCTCGGTCGAACCGCGTCAGCAAGTGCCATTCGCCTGGTCTCCGGGCTGGAACTCACCGCAAGCCTGGAACAAGTTCCAGGACGAAGTCGGTGGTCACATCCGCGCTGGCGACCCGGGCACCCGCCTGATCGAAAGCACCGGTGATTCGCTGAACTGGTTCGCCAGTGTTCCTCGCGCGTTCAACCCGGCTCCAGGTACCTGGCAGGTTGTACCGTTCTTCCACTTGCTCGGCAGCGAAGAGAACTCTTCCAAAGCCGCGCCGGTTCAAGAGCGCATCCCGGCCGCGTACGTGTCGCTGGCCAAATCCGAAGCCGACCGCCTGGGTGTCAAGGATGGCACCATGCTGAGCTTGAACGTGGCTGGCCAGACCCTGCGTCTGCCGCTGCGCATCAACGAAGAGCTGGGTGCCGGTCTGGTCGCATTGCCGGCCGGTATCGCTGGCATTCCGCCGGCGATCTTTGGCAAATCCGTTGACGGTCTGCAGGAGGCAGCTCAATGACCTGGTTCACGCCTGAAGTGATTGACGTGATCATCGCGGTCCTCAAGGCCATCGTGATTCTGCTCGCCGTCGTGGTGTGCGGCGCGCTGCTGAGCTGGGTCGAGCGTCGTTTGCTCGCCCTCTGGCAGGACCGCTACGGTCCGAACCGCGTCGGCCCGTTCGGCGCGTTCCAGATTGCGGCCGACATGATCAAGATGTTCTTCAAGGAAGACTGGACCCCACCGTTCGCCGACAAAGTGATCTTCACCTTGGCACCGGTCGTGGCCATGAGCGCCTTGCTGATTGCCTTCGCGATCATCCCGATCACCCCGACCTGGGGCGTGGCGGATATCAACATCGGCATCCTGTTCTTCTTCGCCATGGCCGGTCTGTCGGTCTATGCGGTGTTGTTCGCCGGCTGGTCGAGTAACAACAAGTTCGCCCTGTTGGGCAGCTTGCGGGCCTCGGCGCAAACCGTGTCGTACGAAGTGTTCATGGGCCTGTCGCTGATGGGCATCGTGATCCAGGTCGGCTCGTTCAACATGCGCGACATCGTTGAGTATCAAGCGCAGAACCTGTGGTTCGTCATTCCGCAGATCTTCGGTTTCCTGACCTTCTTCATCGCTGGCGTCGCCGTGACTCACCGTCACCCGTTCGACCAGCCGGAAGCGGAACAGGAACTGGCCGACGGTTACCACATTGAATACGCCGGCATGAAATGGGGCATGTTCTTCGTCGGCGAGTACATCGGCATCGTGTTGATTTCGGCGCTTCTGGTGACCTTGTTCTTCGGTGGCTGGCACGGTCCGTTCGGTATTCTGCCGCAGATCCCGTTCATCTGGTTCGCACTGAAAACCGCGTTCTTCATCATGTTCTTCATCCTGCTGCGCGCTTCGATTCCGCGCCCACGGTATGACCAAGTGATGGATTTCAGCTGGAAGTTCTGCCTGCCGCTGACCCTCGTCAACATGCTGGTGACCGCTGCGATCGTGTTGCTCAACACGCCCGCCGTCGCGGCTCAGTGAGGATAGAGAATCATGAAGTACATTTTTGACATCGTGCATGGCTTCTTTACCCAGCTTCGCAGCCTGGTGATGATCTTCGGCCATGCCTTCCGCAAGCGCGACACGCTGCAGTACCCGGAAGAAGCTGTGTACCTGCCGCCGCGCTTTCGTGGACGTATCGTCCTGACTCGCGACCCTGATGGCGAAGAGCGTTGTGTAGCCTGCAACCTGTGCGCCGTGGCGTGCCCGGTCGGTTGCATCTCGCTGCAGAAAGCTGAAACCGAAGACGGTCGCTGGTACCCGGAGTTTTTCCGTATCAACTTCTCGCGCTGCATTTTCTGCGGCCTCTGCGAGGAAGCCTGCCCGACCACCGCAATCCAGCTGACACCGGATTTCGAAATGGCCGAGTTCAAACGTCAGGACCTGGTGTACGAGAAAGAAGATCTGTTGATCTCCGGCCCCGGCAAAAACCCTGATTACAACTTCTATCGTGTTGCAGGTATGGCGATTGCCGGTAAGCCAAAAGGCGCCGCGCAAAATGAAGCCGAACCGATCAACGTGAAGAGCTTGCTGCCTTAAGGAAGAAAGATGGAATTCGCTTTCTATTTCGCATCGGGTATCGCTGTTGTGTCCACGCTTCGCGTGATCACCAACACCAACCCTGTGCACGCCCTGCTCTACCTGATCATTTCGCTGATTGCCGTGGCGATGACCTTTTTCGCCCTCGGCGCGCCGTTCGCCGGCGTGCTGGAAGTGATCGCCTACGCTGGCGCCATCATGGTGCTGTTCGTGTTTGTGGTGATGATGCTGAACCTGGGCCCGGCCTCGGTTCAGCAAGAGCGCGTCTGGCTCAAGCCCGGCATCTGGCTCGGCCCGGTCGCACTCGGCGCCCTGCTGCTGGTTGAACTGCTGTACGTGTTGTTCAGCGACGCCAGCGGTCAGGCCATCGGCCACACCACCGTAGACGCCAAGGCCGTGGGCATCAGCCTGTTCGGTCCTTATCTGCTGGTGGTCGAACTCGCCTCGATGCTGCTGCTTGCTGCAGCCGTCACGGCGTTCCACTTGGGCCGCAACGAAGCCAAGGAGCAATGACGATGCCTGCTATCCCTCTCGAGCATGGACTCGCCGTTGCCGGCATCCTGTTCTGCCTCGGTCTGGTCGGCCTGATGGTCCGGCGCAACATTCTCTTCGTGCTGATGAGCCTGGAGGTCATGATGAATGCCTCCGCACTGGCCTTCATCGTTGCCGGTAGCCGCTGGGGTCAGCCGGATGGACAGATCATGTTCATCCTGGTGATCAGCCTGGCAGCCGCCGAGGCCAGTATTGGCCTGGCGATTCTGTTGCAGCTGTATCGCCGCTTCCACACTCTCGATATCGACGCTGCCAGCGAGATGCGCGGATGAATCTTCTCTATCTGACTTTCGTATTCCCTCTCATGGGTTTCCTGCTGCTGGCGTTCTCACGCGGGCGCCTCTCGGAAAACCTGTCGGCCGTGATCGGCGTCGGCTCCATTGGCCTGTCGGCCATCGTGACGGCTTATGTGATCTGGCAGTTCAACGTTGCGCCACCTGAAGGCGGTCACTACACGCAAGTGTTGTGGCAGTGGATGGCGGTGGAAGGCTTTACGCCTAATTTCGCCCTGTACCTGGATGGTCTGTCCCTGACCATGCTCGGTGTGGTAGTCGGCGTCGGCTTCCTGATCCACCTGTTCGCGTCCTGGTACATGCGCGGTGAAGCCGGTTACTCGCGCTTCTTCGCCTACACCAACCTGTTTATCGCCAGCATGCTGTTCCTGGTGCTGGGCGATAACCTGTTGTTCCTGTACTTCGGTTGGGAAGGCGTGGGCCTGTGCTCGTATCTGTTGATCGGTTTCTACTACAGCAACCGTAACAACGGTAACGCGGCACTCAAAGCCTTCATCGTGACCCGTATCGGCGACGTGTTCATGGCCATCGGCCTGTTCATCCTGTTCCAACAGTTGGGCACGCTGAACATCCAGGAACTGCTAATCAAGGCGCCGGAGCACTTCAAGTCCGGCGACTTCTGGATCGTCATGGCGACCCTGATGCTGCTGGGCGGCGCTGTCGGTAAATCCGCGCAACTGCCGCTGCAAACCTGGCTGGCAGATGCGATGGCAGGTCCTACTCCGGTTTCGGCACTGATCCACGCCGCGACCATGGTGACCGCCGGTGTTTACCTGATCGCCCGTACTCACGGCCTGTTTGCGTTGGCGCCGGACATCCTGCATCTGGTGGGCGTTGTCGGCGGTGTGACCCTGGTGCTGGCCGGTTTCGCCGCACTGGTTCAGACCGACATCAAACGTATCCTCGCCTACTCGACCATGAGCCAGATCGGCTACATGTTCCTGGCGCTGGGCGTTGGCGCCTGGGATGGCGCGATCTTCCACCTGATGACCCACGCCTTCTTCAAGGCGCTGCTGTTCCTTGCTTCCGGTGCGGTGATCGTCGCCTGCCACCACGAGCAGAACATCTTCAAGATGGGCGGCCTATGGAAGAAACTACCACTGGCCTACGCCAGCTTCATCGTCGGCGGCGCGGCGTTGTCTGCCCTGCCACTGGTGACCGCGGGCTTCTACTCCAAGGACGAAATCCTCTGGGAAGCGTTTGCCAGCGGCAACCACGGTCTGCTCTATGCAGGTCTGGTCGGCGCGTTCATGACGTCGCTGTACACCTTCCGCCTGATCTGCATCGCGTTCCACGGTGAAGCGAAGACCGAAGCCCACGCCGGTCACGGCATCGCTCACTGGCTGCCACTGTCGGTGCTGATCGTATTGTCTACCGCCATTGGCGCGATGATCGTTCCACCGCTGCACGGCGTGCTGCCGGAAAGCGTCGGCCATGCCGGCGGCGAAGCCAAGCACAGTCTGGAAATCGCCTCGGGCGCCATCGCCCTGGCCGGTATCCTGCTGGCCGCCTTGCTGTTCCTCGGCAAGCGTCGTTTCGTCACTGCAGTCGCCAACAGCGGCATCGGCCGCTTCCTTTCGGCCTGGTGGTTCGCTGCCTGGGGCTTCGACTGGATCTACGACAAACTGTTCGTCAAGCCCTACCTTGCGATCACCCACGGACTGCGCAAAGACCCGCTCGACCAAACCATCGGTCTGATCCCGCGCATGGCCAAAGGCGGTCACAGCGCCCTGAGCCGTACCGAAACCGGTCAACTGCGTTGGTACGCGGCATCCATGGCTGCTGGCTCCGTGCTGGTCATCGGCGCCATTGTGCTGGTAGCGGTCTGATATGAACCTTGCGAACTTGCGAAAGGAATTGAGCCCGTCATGATTCTGCCTTGGCTAATCCTGATCCCCTTCATCGGCGGCCTGCTGAGCTGGATGGGTGAGCGCTTCGGCGCTACCCTCCCCCGCTGGATTGCGCTGTTGACCATGACCCTGGAACTCGCTCTCGGCCTCTGGCTGTGGGCCCACGGTAATTATTCATTTGCTCCGGCACCGGGTGCCGATCCGACCTGGGTGCTTGAGTTCAAGCACATCTGGATCGAGCGCTTCGGCATCAGCGTGCACCTGGCCCTCGACGGCCTGTCGCTGTTGATGATCCTGCTGACCGGTCTGCTGGGTATCCTCTCGGTACTCTGCTCGTGGAAAGAGATCCAGCGTCACGTTGGCTTCTTCCACTTGAACCTGATGTGGATCCTGGGCGGTGTCGTTGGCGTGTTCCTCGCCCTCGACCTGTTCATGTTCTTCTTCTTCTGGGAAATGATGCTGGTGCCGATGTACTTCCTCATCGCGCTCTGGGGTCACAGTTCTTCGGACGGCAAGAAAACCCGGATCTACGCGGCGACCAAGTTCTTCATCTTCACTCAGGCTTCCGGCCTGATCATGTTGGTGGCGATCCTGGGTCTGGTCCTGGTCAACTTCAACGACACCGGCGTGATTACGTTCAACTACGCCGATCTGTTGAAAACCAAGATGTCGCTGACCACCGAGTACATCCTGATGCTCGGCTTCTTCATCGCCTTCGCGGTCAAGTTGCCAGTCGTGCCGTTCCACTCCTGGTTGCCTGATGCTCACGCCCAGGCGCCGACGGCGGGTTCGGTCGACCTGGCCGGTATCTTGTTGAAAACGGCTGCTTACGGTCTGCTGCGTTTCGCCCTGCCGCTGTTCCCGAATGCCTCGGCCGAGTTTGCGCCGATCGCCATGACCCTCGGTCTGATCGGGATTTTCTATGGTGCGTTCCTGGCCTTCGCACAAACCGACATCAAGCGTCTGATCGCCTACTCCTCCGTTTCCCACATGGGCTTCGTGTTGATCGGCATCTACTCCGGCAGCCAACTGGCGCTGCAGGGTGCGGTGATGCAGATGCTGGCACACGGTCTGTCGGCCGCGGCACTCTTTATCCTCAGCGGTCAGCTGTACGAGCGCACTCACACCCGCGACATGCGCGAGATGGGTGGCCTGTGGTCGAAGATTGCTTACCTGCCGGCCATCAGCCTGTTCTTCGCAGCCGCGTCATTGGGCTTGCCGGGTACCGGTAACTTTGTGGGTGAGTTCCTGATCCTGATCGGCACGTTCCCAAGCGCCCCATGGATCACTATCATCGCGACGTCCGGTCTGGTGTTCGGTTCGGTCTACTCGCTGATCATGATCCACCGTGCCTACTTCGGCCCGTCCAAATCGGATGCGGTGCTGCATGGCATGGATGGTCGCGAACTGATCATGGTGGTCGGCCTGGCGGCACTGCTGATTTACATCGGCGTGTACCCGCAACCGTTCCTCGATACCTCTGCCGCTACGATGCATGGCGTGCAGCAATGGCTCGGTACCGCCTTCACTCAACTCGCTTCGGCCCGGTAAGAGCGCTATGGAATTCACGACTCAACACTTTATCGCGCTTGCGCCGTTGTTGATCACCAGCGCCACGATCATCGTGGTGATGCTGGCAATCGCCTGGCGTCGCAACCACTCGCAGACCTTCCTGATTTCCGTGGCGGGTCTGAACCTGGCGTTGCTGTCGATCCTGCCAGCCCTGAAAGTCGCGCCTCTGGCCGTGACCCCGTTGCTGCAGATCGACACCTTCGCTTGCTTGTACATGGCGCTGATCCTGGTCGCCACCCTCGCTTGTGTGACCCTCGCCCACGCCTACCTCGGCGATGGCGGTTCGGGTTACCCGGGTAACCGTGAAGAACTTTACCTGCTGATCCTGATGGCCGCCGCCGGTGGCCTGGTACTGGTCAGCGCGCAGCACCTGGCCGGGTTGTTCATCGGTCTGGAACTGCTCTCGGTACCGGTCTACGGTCTGGTGGCTTACGCCTTCTTCAACAAGCGTTCGCTGGAAGCCGGTATCAAGTACATGGTGCTGTCGGCCGCCGGTTCCGCGTTTCTGTTGTTTGGTATGGCCCTGCTGTATGCCGACTCCGGTAGCCTGAGCTTCGTTGGCATCGGCCAGGCCCTGGCCGCCACCGGCCTGCCAAGTTCGCTGGCGCAACTGGGCCTGGGCATGATGCTGATCGGTCTGGCGTTCAAGCTGTCGCTGGTACCGTTTCACCTCTGGACCCCGGACGTTTACGAAGGTGCTCCGGCACCGGTGGCAGCGTTCCTGGCCACCGCGTCGAAAGTCGCTGTGTTCGCAGTGATGGTGCGTCTGTTCCAGATCTCGCCGGCGGCAAGCAGCGGTGTGCTGAGCGACGTGCTGACCATCATCGCCATCGCGTCGATCCTGTTCGGTAACCTGCTGGCACTGACCCAAAGCAACCTCAAGCGTCTGCTGGGTTACTCGTCCATCGCTCACTTCGGTTACCTGCTGATCGCCCTGGTGGCGAGCAAGGGTCTGGCCGTGGAAGCCATCGGCGTGTACCTGGTCACCTACGTGATCACCAGCCTCGGCGCGTTCGGCGTGATCACGCTGATGTCCTCGCCGTACAACGGCCGTGACGCGGATGCCCTGTACGAATACCGCGGCCTGTTCTGGCGCCGTCCGTACCTGACCGCCGTCCTGACCGTGATGATGCTGTCCCTGGCCGGTATCCCGCTGACCGCGGGCTTCATCGGCAAGTTCTACATCATCGCCACCGGTGTCGAGTCGCAGCAATGGTGGCTGGTCGGCGCCCTGGTACTGGGCAGCGCCATCGGCGTTTTCTACTACCTGCGCGTCATGGTCACCCTGTTCTTGATCGAGCCGAACCTGCGTCGCCACGACGCGCAATTGCACTGGGAACAACGTGCAGGCGGCGTGATGCTGCTGGCCATCGCCGCACTGGCGTTCTTCCTTGGACTGTATCCGCAGCCGTTGCTGGTCCTGGTTCAGCAGGCCGGTTTGTCAGGTTGATCGCTTAAGCGGTAGATCGTAGAAAACAGGAACGGCACCTTCGGGTGCCGTTTTTGCGTTTGTAGGATTTGTTATTGATGTGGCCGCCGCCTCCCATAATCCAGAAAGCTCTCGCCGGATTGTCCGCTTCGTCCTACATCCAATATTGAGCGCTTGGTTCTATCTTGAGTGACTGCCGGACGGAGAAATCGAGAAAAGAGCGAATGATGAAGCGTGACATTTTTTGTGAATTAGTAGAGGGCTTCGATGCCTTGGCTGCTGCCCTCGTCCACATCGACTGCCGCCAGTTCCACCGTTTCGAATGCTTTCGAAGAGGATGACGGCAGAATTACCCGACGCACCGCGTCGACCATCAGCGAGCCCCCTTCAGTCGCGGTGGCGTGATCTCGAATCAGCCACTCCACCGAAAGGCCCGGTCAGTCAGGGGCCGGCAGCGCATCGTCTACACTGTCCACTTCAAAAATCGCTTGGCTTATCGGTGGTTCGGCAAGCGCTGCCATCTCGTCCAGAATCCCGAGTGCCGCGGGCAAAGCAGTGGCATCGGCGACCAGTAACAGATGCTGGAGCTGTTAAGGCGGCTTCCATTCGAAACCTCCCGTGTCTTGCGCCGAAAACTGGCGATCAGGTGCGACGTTCTGGATCGGCTCGCCCGCTGCTGCATGCATTGCCCAACGGGATGCCGGGCGCTGAACAACCGGCATCGAGCGGTAACGTGCGTACCAGCCATCGTCATGAGAAAGCCTGGCAGGCGAGCCGTCCACAGCCGGAAAGAACAGCTTCACGCGCTGATCCGGTGCCCAGGTTGTCATCTCGGTGAGCATCGGACCGGCCAGAGTGACGCGCATCAAATGAGGACTCAGTGTCTTTTTGTGCCGCAGGACTGCGTCGAATATTTTGTACGGGGTGGTGGAGGCCATGGGGGAATTCCTGTTGGGAATCGACAGTGACTACGTCTAGAAACGAGTCAATGTGGATCCCCTTTAAGGCGTTCTGTCCAAAAGCACCCAGGAAAAGTCCGTTACTGGGCCACTGGACGTTCGACAACCAGCAATTCGATGTTCTGTTTCTTAGCCCGGACGAGCGCCGCACCCACTTCTGCCTGTTTGGCCTCGGCCTCGGCTTTCGAATTGAATGGCCCGACCAGAATCCGGGTCTTTCCATTCTCCTTGACAACATTGGAAACGAAACTGTGCTCAATCAGCCAGCCGCTAAGGTCGCTGACCGCTTGAGTTGTTTCGCCTCGAACTTCGAGATCCCATTGTGGCGCGGATGCTACCGAAGGTGCAGCCACAGCTGCCGGCTGCGGCTTTTGCGCGTCAACGCTCTTGCCCTCACCGCATCCCGCCAGCGCCAGTACCGCGATTACCAAGACCATTTTGCCCACAACGCTTCCCTCTGAATGCTTAAAGCGACGATTTTAACATTCATGAATACTTCCCGAGTGCCGCAAAATGGGCTTAAAACAACGAGAATGATGATTGCGGCCTCTGTATAGTTACGCCTTGGGAATTAATGCAGCATCTGCACGTCAGAAAGAGGCACCCAAACCGTGAGACTTCGCACTAATCTATACATACCACCGACCTCTGCACTGTCCGAATCAGGTGCCCTACAAAGCAATCAAGGAGAAAACCATGCTGATACTCACCCGCAAAGTCGGTGAAAGCATAAACATTGGTGATGACATTACGATCACCATTCTGGGCGTTAGCGGCCAGCAAGTCAGGATTGGCATTAACGCCCCGAAAGACGTTGCGGTGCATCGCGAAGAAATCTATCAGCGCATTCAGGCTGGTCTCACTGCTCCAGACAAACCGCAGACCCCCTGAATCCTGTTGTAGTCAGTAGCCAGCCCGTTTCGCCCCAGAACCATGGCTGGCTAGAGATTCAAGCGCCGCATCGTCATCCGCTTACTCGCTCGCCCCAGTCCCGAGACGGGTCACGGCACTTCGCTGCCATCCCCTCCAGAACGTGAAACCGATACTACCGGCAAGTTTCATGTCATGGCTGTCAGACGCTTCCGATTAACCCCGAGGAAGAGCCCGATCAATCGCGGCTAACCAAACGTCACGCCGCGCGCCATGCCCGTGGCAGCCACAACTATCAGCAACACCAGCAACGCTTCGATATGACTGATTCGGGCAAACAGCTGTGTCCGACCGGTATCGATAGCCATGCCACGACCTAAGGCAATCCGCCATCTGATCAGCGTCACCATCGGCGCAACTTCAAGCAACAGGATCAGGACAAACAACGTCATCTTGAGATGGAACAGTGGCTGGTGAAGATAGTAGTCAGTGCCTTTTTCGTACCCTCCAAAGGCTCGCACCCCACCCGTTACCAATAGAATGACTGCAGAGATTCCCCATAGATTGTCGGCGACCAAAACGCTGCGAACCTCCCCCGCACCGGCAGCCAGACGACGCAATGCAGTCCCGCGAGTCAGCACAGCCCAAAAGCCCAGCGCAAAGGCCAAGAGATGTATCGCCGCAAGAAACCAGTGAGCCAGCATCGAGATACTCCTGTCAGGACGAAATTTGGATTGGCCTGTCAGTAGTAGCCCATAAAGCCGGGAATTGCCCGATGCCAAAAAGTTAGAAGAGCCCAGCACGATGGCTGGGCTCTGGCTATTTCCTGTTTTCCATCATCTTGTCGGCGAGAGCTTTGGCCCTTTCAATCAACAGGTTCTGCCTGTCTTCATGAGTAGCCCCTCCTACAACCGGTGCCGTCAAATTGCTTTCCGCAATCAACGCAGCGCAGAAGTATTGATCCCAAACAGCTCTGTCCTCAGATGCCTGTTTGTTCGTTTGGTCGGCGATCATATGCGGCTCCTTTTGATGAGGTAGCACCGCTATCTTACGCCTGAACCGCAGACAACCCGCGCACTGAAGACGATCAGCAAACTGGGCGGTCATCCGAAGAGAGCCCGTCACCGCGTCTCTCGCTTGGCGATGGCCAGAGCATTGTTTTGAATGGTTTTGCAAAAGCTTTGCAAATCGCAGACAACAAAAAAGGGCTCACCTTTCGGTGAGCCCTTCTAGACCGCCCAGCAGAGCGGATTTTGTTTGGTAGGCGCGATTGGACTCGAACCAACGACCCCCACCATGTCAAGGTGGTGCTCTAACCAACTGAGCTACGTGCCTGCTGTGAGGCGGCATTCTACGGAATTCCGAAGGGGTGTCAACACCTTTTTTTGAGCTAACCCTATGAATATGCAAAATATTTAATTTTGCCGCTGCAAAGAAGATTTTGCGGTGGCTGGCGGTCGTTTTTTATCTCGGGTAGGATCGATGCACTCGTAAAATATATTAAACAGAGGCTGCAGGATGGCGAACACCCCCTACCCGGAATCCTATTACGCCGCATCGGCCAATGCGGTACCACCGCGCCCAGCCCTGCAGGATGACGTAGAAACTGATGTCTGTGTGATCGGCGCCGGTTACACCGGTCTGTCCTCTGCCCTGTTTCTGCTGGAAAACGGTTTCCGAGTCACGGTGCTTGAAGCCGCGAAGGTAGGTTTTGGTGCGTCGGGGCGTAACGGTGGCCAGATCGTTAACAGTTACAGCCGCGACATCGATGTGATCGAGCGCAGTGTGGGTCCCAAGCAAGCGCAGTTGCTGGGTCAAATGGCGTTCGAGGGTGGGCGGATCATTCGTGAGCGGGTGGCCAAATATAATATCCAGTGCGACTTGAAGGACGGTGGTGTATTTGCCGCCATTACCGCCAAGCACATGGGTCATCTGGAATCCCAGAAGCGTCTGTGGGAGCGTTTCGGTCACACGCAGCTTGAACTGATGGATCAGCGTCGCATCCGTGAAGTGGTCGCGTGCGATCAATACATCGGCGGCATGCTCGACATGAGCGGCGGGCACATTCATCCATTGAACCTGGCGCTGGGCGAAGCGGCGGCCGTCGAGTCGTTGGGCGGTATCCTTTATGAGCAGTCACCGGCGGTGCGCATAGAGCGCGGCGCGAATCCGGTGGTGCATACACCTCAGGGCAAGGTCAGGGCTAAATTCATCATCGTTGCGGGTAACGCGTATCTCGGTAATCTGGTGCCGGAACTGGCCGCCAAATCGATGCCCTGCGGAACTCAGGTGATCACCACTGAACCCTTGGGCGACGCATTGGCCAAGAGCCTGTTGCCGCAGGATTACTGCGTCGAGGACTGCAACTACCTACTCGACTACTACCGTTTGACCGGCGACAAGCGCCTGGTCTTCGGCGGTGGTGTGGTGTATGGCGCGCGGGATCCGGCGAACATCGAGGCGATTATTCGGCCGAAGATGCTCAAAGCCTTCCCGCAGCTCAAGGACGTGAAGATCGATTACGCCTGGACCGGCAATTTCCTACTGACCTTGTCGCGTCTTCCTCAGGTCGGACGCCTGGGCGACAACATCTACTATTCCCAGGGCTGCAGCGGCCATGGCGTGACCTATACGCACCTGGCGGGCAAGGTGCTGGCCGAAGCGTTGCGTGGCCAAGCCGAGCGTTTCGACGCCTTTGCCGACCTGCCCCACTACCCGTTCCCCGGTGGACAACTGCTGCGCACACCGTTTGCCGCGTTGGGCGCCTGGTATTACGGACTGCGAGACAAATTCGGCTTCTGACCGATAGATGCAAAAAAAGGGGCCACTGCAAGATGGCCCTTTTCATTTCAGCTCAGGAAGTCAGCTCTCTCGCTGATTGAGCCTCTGCAAGAACTCGGCGCTGCGCTGCTGATCCATTTCCTCTTTGGCCAAGAGCTCGGGAAGCAACTCGGCCGCACGCTGGGCATCGAGGATGAAGACGCCGTCATCATCACCAATGGCCAAGTCCCCCGGCTGCACCTGAACTCCGCCCACATTGATCGACTGATTGACCTCCCCACGGGCGCCAATACCGCGAGTCGTGTACGCACTGACGCCCCGACAAAAAATCGGCAAACCATGGCGACGCAATGCGCTGACATCCGTGACCGCACCCGACACCACCACCCCGGCCAACCCTTTGATCAACCCGGCCAGCGTGCGGAGTTCGCCCCAGCAACCACACTCCTCGTCGCCCACACATTCGATCACCAACACGTCGCCCGGCTCACTCAGCAACAGCGCTTCACGCAAAATACTGCCATCCGGCGGGAAAACTTTGACGGTGACGACATTGCCGACCATTCGGATGTTGTTGAACAGCGGTTTGATCCCCCGCAGGAAGCCCCGATCGGAAAAATGGCCGATGGTTGACGAAGGGATCGACCGGTAAGCGTGGAGCTGCTCCGGGCTGACGAGCTGTTGGCGCGTGGCAATCTGATAACTCATCGGCATTTCCCCGGGCGTAGCAATGGGCAGGTCGAACAGTATTCAACGGGCTCGGAGGCCAGGTAGTAGAAGCAGCAGGTCCGTCGAAAGCGAATACTGCGCTGCCCCTCGTCGAGCGGTGTTGGTGGACGACGGAAGTGGCTCAGCGGGTTGTAATCGAGGCCGAACAGCGCAGGTTCTGCCTCGGTCAGCAACCACCTGAAGTCCGCTTCATAGCGCTCGCGCACCGACGGTTCCTCGATTTTTGCCATTCGTTTTTCATACAACGAATACACGCGTACCGCGGTGTTTTCCCACAAGATGCGCCGTGAAACGCCGCTGACACGGTTGAAGGTTTGCCACAGCGGTTTCAGCAGCCCGACAAACAGCGCCTGCACCAGGGTTTCCCGCCAGACCTCGCGTTCACCGGCCCCATACGTCAGCGCCGGGGAGTGAGCCAGCGGCATCGAAGACGTCCACAGCCCTTCATCGTGGCCGTACTCGATCACTGCGTTGTCCAGCGACAGTAGCAAGCCTTTGTCGTAGACCGACATGGCGTACAAACAGGCGCCGGTTGCCAGGAATGACAGGCGCTTGCCCAGCAGCGAGGCAGTGATCGCCCGCGACGGTGAGCCGATGATCGGCGTCAATGCGTCCAGCAGACGCTCGCACACGTCCTCTTGCAGCAGGTCACGCGCCATCAGAGAACGTAACGGGTCTCGCTCGGTGCTGTCCTTCAACCGCAACCCACCGCCCAGCACGTTCCATTCTTGCGCGGTGAAGTGGCGCGCCAGACTCATTGCGGCAATTCCCGACCAAACGGGATGCACATCGGCGTACCAAAAAACGGGTCAGGAATTATCCTGCAGTTGAGGTCGAATACTGTTTTGACCAGCGCCTGAGTCAAGACGTCCTCAGGCCGACCCTGGGCAAACGCCGCGCGGTCATGCACCGCGACCATGTGATCCGCATAGCGACAGGCCAGGTTGAGATCGTGAAGCACCATGATGATGGTTTTGTTCTCGAGCCGGTTGAGGTCGCGCAGCAGGTCCAGCACTTCAATCTGGTGAGCCAGGTCGAGGAAGGTTGTCGGCTCATCCAGCAGCACGACGCCGGTGTCCTGGGCCAGGGTCATGGCGATCCACGCACGTTGACGCTGCCCACCGGACAAGGCATCCACCGGCCGATCCGCCAGCGCCTGCAGACTGGTCTGCGTCAGCGCGCGATTGACCATGGTTTCATCCTCTGCCGACCACTGCTGCATCCAGCTCTGATACGGGTATCGGCCCAAGGCCACGAGCTGACGCATGGTAATGCCTTCCGGCGCCGTTGGCGTCTGGGGCAGGATGGCCAACTCACGTGCCACCGCCGCAGTGGATTTTTGCTGGATATCCACACCGTTGAGAATCACCGAGCCTTGCTGCGGTTTCAGCAGTCGGGCGAAGGATTTGAGCAAAGTACTTTTGCCGCAGCCGTTACTGCCAATCAGCACCGAGATCTTGCCCTTGGGCAGTTGCATGTCCAGCGCGTCAATAATCACCTGGCGCTGATAACTCAGGGTCAGGCCGCGACTTGCAATCGACGTCATACGTTGAATTCCTTAATGACGTTGTTTAATCAACAAATAGAGAAAAAAGGGTGTGCCCAGTACCGCGACAAAGATGCCGGCCGGTAGATCCAGGGGCAAGAACAGCGTGCGCCCGACCAAATCCGCCAGCATGACCAGGCTTGCCCCGACCAGGGCCGCCATCACGGCCTGTCCACCGAAACCAGGTGCCACCAGACGTTTGGCAATATGCGGCGCAATTAGCCCGACAAACGCGATCGCCCCACCCCAGGCAATGGCTGCACCGGCCAACGCCACACTGACCAGCAACAAACCGGCCCGCAGCCATTGCACGCGCACGCCGATGCCCTGGGCCAAGTTGTCATCCAGCTGTTGCACCATCACCTGACGGGCCAACAGCACCAGCAGCGGACAAATGCCCAACAACCAGCCCGCCAGCGCCAGCGGTTCGGGCCAACTGGCGCCGTATACGCTGCCAGTCAGCCAAACGTAGGCAGACAGGGTGGTGGTCAGCGGACTGAAGACCAGGATGAACGTGGTCGCGGCCGTCAACATCGCCGAGACGCCCACACCGATCAGCACCAGCCGCAGCGGTGAAGTCCCCCGCTTCCAGGCCAGCAAATAAATGGCCAGCGTCGCCAGAGCCGCACCGAGCATCGCGGCCAGGGGCAGAAACTGTTGCCCCAGCGTCGCGGACAAGAACGACAGGTAAAGCACGGCGGCGGCGCTGGCACCGCTGGTGATGCCGAGCAGGTCGGGCGATGCCAGCGGGTTGCGGATAATGCTTTGCAGGATCAACCCGGACACTGACAACGCAGCCCCCACCAGCGCCGCCAGCACAATGCGTGGAAAACGCAGTTGCTCGACGATCAACGTCAGGCTGGCGTCCTGACTGGAAAACAGGATTCGCATCACCTCGAGGGGCGAGAGGATGACTTTCCCCAGCGACAACGAGCCGAGCATCACCAGCACCGTCAGCACCAGGGCCGCCGCCAGCCGCCACCATGTGGAGAGATTGACCCGCCGGGAATACCCGCCTCGGCGCCAGGTCACCACCTTATCCATAACGGCCTCCACGCCGGGCCAACATAATGAAGAACGGTGCGCCGAACAGCGCCGTCATCACCCCCACCGGTACCTCCTGCGGCAGGATCAATACCCGCGACAGCGTATCCGCCAACAGCAGCAGAATGGCGCCGAGCAGCGCACATCCAGGCAGCAACCAGCGATGGTCAATGGATAACCCCTTGCGCACCATGTGCGGTACCAGCAGACCGATGAAACCGATGCTACCGGCCAACGCCACCGCGCTGCCTGCGAGACAGATCACCAGCACGCTCATCAGCAGCCGGATCAGGCCGGTTCGCTGCCCCAGGCCCGTGGCAATCTCTTCCCCGGCGTTCAGTACGTTGACCTGGCCAGCCAGCAACAGCGCACCCGACAACCCGAACACATCAGTCAGCAACAAGGGTGCGGCGCTCGATAGGTTGCGTTCGGTCAACGAACCGGCCAGCCAGAACAGCACCGTGTCCAGGCCATCCTGATTCACCACCAGCAGCGCCTGGCTGCAAGCGGAGAACAACGCGGCAATCGCCGCACCCGCCAGCACGATGCGCAGCGGACTGAGACTGCCTTGCCCCATGTTACCGATCAGCCACACCAGACAACCCGCCACGGCAGCGCCAATGAACGCACACCCTAGCCAGGCATCCGGGGATGACAGCAAGAAGATCGAGGAAAACAGGATGATAGAAAAGGTCGCACCGGCACTGATCCCGAACAGTCCGGGTGATGCCAATGGATTGCGCGTCAGTGCCTGCATCAAGGCGCCCGCGACCGCGAGACTGGCGCCTACGGAAATCGCCATCAAGGTGCGCGACAGACGCGTAGTGGTCACCAGTACATGACTGATACTCAACGGGTCGGGATGGACAAACGCCGCGGCAATCTGTGGCAGTGGAATCCAGGTGGCACCGACCGCCAGGCTTAACACGCAGCTCAGCAGCAACACGACACCCGCGCCGCACAGTTTTACACCGGGGCTCATGAGCTCACCTGCGCCGCAGCCACGCGGGCAACGTCGTTGAGCATCAGGTTCGCCCCCAACATCCCGCCCGACAGACTCCACGCGACGCCATCGACCTGCCACACCTGCTCTTGCTGCGGGGCACGCATCTGCTTCCACAGCGGGTGTTGCACCAGACTCTCGTAGTTACGCTGCACCGCCGCGTTCTGCCCGCGCAGGAAAACAAAAAAGATGTCGGCATTCACCACGGCAAGGCTCTCCTTGCTGGTGAGCTTGATCGATACCCCGCTCGCCTTCCGGCTGCTGTCACTCCAGTTGAAGCCCAGTTCGCTGAGCACGGAGCCCGGGAAACTGGCCGGCAGATAGCTACGGATGTGGTCTTCGCGGATATCCAGAATCGACACCGTGGGTGGCCAGCGTCCGGCAAATGTCTGCTGCAGTTGCTCGCCCAGCTGTGCCACGCGCTGCTGCCATCGGTTCAGAATTTCGTCGGCCCTCTGTTGCTGGCGTAAGGCGGCGCCCATCAGCGCCAGGGTCTTTTTGAACTCAAACACCTCATCCAGCATCAGCAGCGGGGCGATCTGCTTGAGTAATGGCGCAATGCGTTCATGGCGATAGCGCGAGGCAATAATCACGTCCGGTTTGAGCTGCGCGATGTCCTCAAGACTGGGCTGGGTTTCCAGCCCAACATGGGGCACAGCACCCAGTGCTGCGCGCAAATAGCGATAGGTCGGTTTTTCGCTCCAGGAATCAACCACGCCACACGGGGTCACGCCCAACACCACGGCGCAGTCGGTGGCTCCCTGAAACAGGGTGATCACCCGCAACGGCACGGCGTCGGCCGCAGCCCACGCCGGCGCGGAAAACCTGAGGGCGAGCGCCCCCAGGGACAGGCGCAACAGCGTGCGCCTGGAGGGATCACGTCGTGGCTCAGGTTTCACGATCGAGCCTGTGAAACGGATTGACCACCTGCCCTTTGCCAAACGGCATGCTGCCAGGGCCACCCGCACGTTCGATCATCGGAGTGAGCAGCAATTTCTGCGGCCAGTGCGGCGATTCGAACAGCTGGTGCTTGATCATGATCCGCGCCTCGGCGTCAAACCCGATGGTGTCGATCAACTCGTTGAGCACTTCGCCCATCGCCTTCCACAATCCGGTCGCCGGCAATGCGTAGACCTCAGCCAGCGTATCGATGATGGCGCGGACGTTGACCTGAATACCCAGGGTCTGCAACCAGAACAGCAGGTCTTCAGGGCGCTCGTGGTACAGCGTGTTGGCGTGCCCCTTCTTCAACCGGTAAGCCGGGTCGGCCAGGCCGTTGCGTTCCAGCCACGGCACAAAGATGCGCAACGAATCGTGATCGCGCAACAGCAGGCCCTGCGCGTAACCCGCCTTCCACACCAGCACTGCATTCTGCCCGTGAATTTCCCCCAGCATGCCGATGCGGAACATTCTCAGGTTGATATCGAAGAAGCTGTGGCACAGCTCGCGGAACAGCGTCATCACCGACGCGGCGTTGGCCGGCAGTTGGCGGTAGGCCATCCAGTCATCGAAAAAGTGCTGGTTGCTGCCCGGCAGCGGTGTGCCCAACGCGGCCATGGGCACCAGTCGGGTGTCCGGATCTTCCAGCAGCGCGGATGGATAGCCGCGAACCATGGCCGACAGGTGGCGCGGCGCTTCGTCGAACAGCGTCGCGTCCGGCGGCATGAATGCCCACCATTTGGTTTCGTCGCACAGGTGCAGCGACTGCTGCAGCGTTTGATCTTTGCTCAGTGCCTGACGCAACAACGCCTCGCTCAAGCCGCCGTTGATCATTTTTACGGCGGGCAGATAACGCGAAGCGCCCAGCGAATAGATCGCCATGGGCAACTTGAGGTAATCGGCACTGTTGAAGCACGGGGTCATCGAGCGCAACGACGAGGTGGCGAAGAAATCGCCCTCGGTGAAGTCCAGTCGATGGCAGTCACCCTTGGCGAAGGCATCGCCGAGTTGCGCCTCCAGCACGTGTTCGAACTGCCATGGGTGCACCGGCAGCGCGACGTGGCTCTGGGCAATGCCCCGTTGCTGCAGCTCTTGTTGCAAGTTGGCCTGCAACAGCGGCGGCAACAGGTAGTGGGCGGGATAACACTGCGCCAGGTCCGCCACACCGTCGCCACATTGCAGCAACGTGCGGTCGACCGCGACCCAATTGAGCGCCACCGGACGAGCAAATTCCGCCTGATACTGCTGATATTCGGTTTCGCTCAAACCCTGCTTGGCTTTGGCCAGCGGGTGGTAGGGACGATCACGCAGCGAAGCCCACTGTTCCATCGCCAGGAAAAAGCCCGCATTGCTCTTTTCCAGCAAGTGTTCGCTGTCAACCCGATGGGTCAGGGACAACTCGGTTTGCCTGACGCTGGTGCGCAATACATCCAGGAACAGGGCGAAGCCTTTTTCATTGTCCGGGTAGCGATCGGTCATCCCTGCCAACACCTGGGTCGTGAAGGTCTCGGGTGACAGCGCGGTCAGTTGGTCATTCTGTCGAGCCCATACCGGCGTGCCTGGTACTTTTTCCCATTGCTGGGTAATACCGGGACGCAGGGCAATGACGATGCAACCCTGCGGTTCGCTGGGCCATTCCCAGATCCGCTGCCCGGCGCTCAACCCCGTAAACGGCTGATCGGCCGATGACGAGGGCGCCACCAGGTTCAGCGGCTCGGTACCAAAAAAATGTTCGGCCAGCAAACAATCGACCAGATCCTGCATCACCCTGTCGGCGGCCATTGCGGTGAAGTTCATCCGATTATTTTCCTTCTGCTGAAGTGGCGGCCAATCTGGCCTGGAGGGCACGAAAAGCGATGCCACGCTCGTCACCCAAAACAAAGCTTTTTACGCCCCGCGCCAACCACCGTTCGTGGTCGCCTGCCTGGCGTGGAATCGCGCAGTACGGCACACCCGCGGCGCTGGCTGCCTGCCAACTGGAGAGCAGCGCTTGCTGCACCTCGGGCCGGTCGATCTGCCAGGGCATGCCCATCGATTGCGATAAATCGGCAGCCCCTTCCAGAATCATGTCCAGGCCAGGCACCGCGGCAATCTCTGCCGTCCGCCGCACACCTTCGGCGCTTTCGATCATCGCCACGATCATGACCTGCTCGTTGGCCAGCGCGACGTATTCCGCCAGGCTGTGTTTGCCAAAAGCGCCGGGGCGCCCGGCATTCAGGCTGCGGGTGCCCTGCGGATGGTATTTGCAGGCGCGAATGCTCTCGGTCAAGGCTTCAGGGCTTTCGATCATCGGCAACACAATGCCCTGAGCGCCGCCATCGAGCAGGCGCAGCAGGGTTTTCGGGTTGAGGTCCGCCACCCGCACCAGCGGAGTGATCGCGTAACTCTCGGCGGTGCGAATCATGTTCTCCACGGTCTCGGGATTGATCAGCACGTGTTCCATATCGATGATCACAAAATCGAAACCGGCCTCGGCAATCAGTTCGACGGCCGCTGGCGACGGAATCGAGCTGATCAGGCCGTAGACCGGCTCACCTGTTCTGAGCTTCTGCTTGAGCAGATTGGTCCTCAGCATGATTGCGGCCGGAACGCGTGCAGCGGATTCGGCACCGATTTGAAACGACGTTCGCCGTCGCCCAGCAGGCGGCGCTTGGTCAGCTCTTCCACTTCATAGAAAGGCGCGAAGACATCAAACGCTGCATAACGCGGGCGGTGTTGCGGATGTTCGACTTGGTAAGCGCTGATCACCTCGGCAGTCATCTGCCAGAACAGGGCTTCTTCCAGCTGATAGTGCTGATGCAGGAAGATCGCCATCTCGGCCAGGGCAATGAAAAAGAACGAATCACAGGAAAAATCCCGGACTGCATCCAGGTCGTCGGTGAGGATGAACGAGTTGCGGTTGAGCTTGGCGTGGCTGGCGGGCAGCGGCACCAAGGTCGGGCACAAATCGGCGCGCCCCAAGTGCTGCGGTGAATAGCGCACGCCGTCGTGGAAGTCTTTCAGGGCAATACGTTGCGGCCAGCCCTGCTTCACGATCAGGACGATGTTCTGCCCATGGGATTCCATGCCGATGCCTTCGGCGTAGAGCATGTGAATGATCGGCGACACCGCCACCTGCAACAGTTGACGGGTCCAGGCGTGCAGGCCGTATTGAGCGATCCAGGCATCGATGAACGGGGTTTGTTCCCCCGGTCCGTAGCGATTGTCCACGGAACTCAAGCCATTGAACGGCACCGCTTGCTCATCGTCTTGCAGGTACTGGTGAATGCTCTCGCGCCACAGGGTGCCCATCGTGCCGTAGGCCTGGGACATCCGCGTGGCGGGCAGGTGATCGTAGTCAAAACTGACGCCGACCACCTCTCCGAGAATCACAAAACCAAGATCACGGGCGGTGCTGTCGCTGCCGATCAACTGCTGCAACCAGTCGGTGATGATCGGGCCGTTCATCACCGTATGCCGGGCCAGAATTCGGGTACTGGAGGTATTGGTCATGCTCAGCGCGAGCTTGACGTAAGGCCGCTTTTTTTCAGTGACATTGGCCAGGGTGCGGATCGATTGCTGCGCCTGATAGCGATCATCCGTGGTGCCCAGATAGATCACCTCGCCGCTGACCAGTTCTGGGTAGAACACTGGAACGATGACGTTTTCCCACTGCCACGGGTGCACCGGCATTAGCCAGTAATCGCCCATCGACTTGCCTTGGTCGGTGAGACTCTCAGCCAGTTGCTGCCAGCGCTGAAGTCCGAATTCCTGCTGGATAAACCCGTCGTAATCCAGGTGCCGCGAGATGTTCATCGCCCCGCAGGACTTGGCCACGGCCAGCCAGACAATGGCGATGGGCGCGGCAAATTCCGGCCCGTAACTGGCGTTGTCCTTGAGCGAGAAACCGATGCGCGATTTGTAGCAAGGGTGATAGCTGTGGGCGTCCATGAAGTGCTGTTCCAGGGCATCGACGTCCAGTTGATGCGACGGCTTGGCCGCACGATAACCCTGACTGCGCGATTGCAGATCCTTGAGCAGCGTTTGTTCAAGCTCATGGGTGAAGCGTGGCAGATGCGGGCTGTCCTGAAGTTCGCTCAACAGCTCCGCCAATGCCCGATGAAGGTGCGGCCGGCTGCGCGCGCCCAATGCATCTACACGCTCGATACTGGCGTAGTCGAGGCGGATCAGCTCGAAGCTGGTGCTGAGCAATCCACTGCAGTGGTACTCCACCGGTTGTTGCTGCGCATCGAGGCCGCTGACGACAAAACGGTGCTGGCCACCATCGAGGGGTGAATGGCGATACGGCAGGACGTTTTCATACAGCAGCGTTTGCAGCAGTTGGCCCACCACGCGCTGCTCCACGTGCTGATAGTGGCGCGGATCGGCCGTCGCCAGCCAGACGCCTGGCGCTGAATCCGCAGCCTGATGTGTTGCCTGTGAAGAGGTCGCCATAGTCATAACCTTGTCCATGAAAGAATTAACGGTGTTCGAGGGCTGAGGGAAGTGCCTCGGCCGACTCGTCGGATGCGGGAACTGGAAAACGCCAGGCACAGGGCAATGCCAGCAGAATGAGAATGCCGGTGGCCATGAAGACCTCGCTGATCGCCCCCGGGGTTGCCACCGAAACAATGCCGCCCGCCGAATCGTCGGCCAGGCGAAACTCCAGCCAGAGCGAGGCAATCACGATGGCCAGTGACGAGACGAGACGACGGGAAATGTTGTTCATCGCCGCGCCCTGAGTGACCATCGGTTCAGGCAGCGCATCAAGCCCGGCGGTGGTGATGGGGATATAGGACAGGCCCAGCCCGGCGCCGCGGACCATCATCAGAAAAAACACCATACCGATTGAAGCGCCAACCCCCAGCATGCCCAATCCCAGCGTGGCGCCCCCGGTCAGCAGCATCCCCCATAGCACCACTCCGCGCGGGCCGTGGCGGTCCAGCCACTTGCCGCCGAGATGCCCGAACAGGCTGGCGAACATCGCCGTGCACAGCAGCGACAAGCCGGTCCAGATAGCGCTGTAACCCATCACCACTTGCACCAGCAGCGGCAGCAGCACCAGACATTCGAACATGCCCACCGACTGCACCACGGCGATGATCACGCTCAAGCGATAACCGCGCAGGGCAAAGATGCGCAGGTTGAGCAATGGCGAAGTCCGGTTGAGTTCCAGTCGTACAAACGCGACCAGACACAGGATCGCCGCCACCAGCATGCCAAGGTTGAGAGGATCAGTGAGGGCTTCAGCGTGGCGCAGACGGCCAACGGCGATCATCAGCAGGCCGATGCCCGTCGCGATCAACAGGTAACCCGCCAGGTCGAAAGGTTTGCGCTCTGACGCTTCAGAGGCCGGAAGCACACCGACACCCAGGATCAGCGCCAGCAGGCCAATGGGCACATTCATCAGGAACAGCGAGCGCCAACTGAACCACTCCAGCATCAGGCTGCCGCACAAGGGTCCCAATGCCGGTGCCAGCATGACCGCCGCGCCCCATAGGCCAGTGACCCTGCCCCGCTCGCCCTTGGCGTACACCGAAAAAATGATCGCCAGCGACAGCGGAATCATCAGCCCGCTGGCGATGCCTTGCACCACGCGCGCGGTAATCACCAGTGCGATGGAGTTGGCCAGCGCCCCGAGCAACGAACCGCAGACAAACAACGCCACGCCCCACAAATAGAGGGATTTACGCCCCACCCGCTGGCTGAGAAAACTGGTGAGGGGCATGGTCATGCCCATGCTCACCATGAACGCAGCCACAATCCAGGTGGCCAACAGCGGGCCGATCTCAAAGGCCTCCATGAATGCCGGCAACGCCGGGTTGAGCGAGCTGTTGTTCAGGCTGACCGTCAGCGTGCCCAACAACACATTGACCACCACCAACCAACGCGGCACGGCAAACGTCAATCCCACGGGGCGACTCCGGCTTCTTGTACAAACACCTGCGGTGGTCGCGGATGACAGAGGAAATCGGCATGGGAAATGTTGTAGCCATAGGCACCGGCCAGCGGCAGCACCAGCATGTCGCCGACTTCGACGCCCGTCAGCGGGCAATCCCGGCTCAGCACATCCTTGGGCGTACAGAGTTGCCCGACCACGGTCCAGTCCTGATGCAACGCGCCGGGTGTTGCTTGATGCCTGGGCAGATGAATGACCGGGTGATCATGTCCCTGGGCTACCGGCAAACGGAACTGATGGGTGCCGCCCCGGCAGACCAGGAAGTGCTTGCCGTGACTGGTTTTCTTATCCAGCACTTCAATGGCGTAGTAGCCGCAGAAGGCGCTGATGAAACGACCGGGCTCAAAGCGCACGATGGGCGCATCGACACAGGCTGCAAGGCTCTGCCCCAAATGCGCGCACAGGCGCTGCCAGTCGAATTGCTGCGCCCCGAGGTAATTGACACCGATGCCACCGCCCACATTGAGGTGGGTGATCGCCGTGGGATTGGCCGACAACGCCTTCCATTGCGGCCAGCGCTGCAGATACAGATCAAGCAATTGTTCATGCCGTTCCACCAGCGACTGATGAGACATCGCATGCACATGGAAGCCCTTGAGCCGCAGGTGGCTGGCGTTATCGACCCAACTGACCGCCTGGGCCAGTTCCGACTCATCGATCCCGAACGGGGTGGCCGTGCCGGCCATCGCCAGTTTGCTGGACAGCGGCGACGGCAGTTCGGGGTTGATCCGCAGCAATACGTCTTGCACGCGCCCCGCTTCCAGTGCCAGCCGCTGCAGACGGACGATTTCATTCAGACTTTCGATGTGAATCGCTTCGACCTGATGTTGCAGCGCCGAACGCAGATCGGAATCCAGTTTGCCGGGGCCGGAGAAGATGAACGGCTTGCGCGTCGGGCAGGCCTGGAGTCGATCGATCTCACCGCCGGAGGAAATCTCGAACCCGTGCACCAATGGCGCCACGGCGGACACTATCTGCGGTTCACTGTTGGCCTTGATGGCGTAGTAAAGCTCCACGCCTTCGGGGAGCGCCGCCATCACCTGCGTCACGTGCTGTTTAAGCGCGTCCAGGTCGTAGATGAACAGCGCCAACGGATCTTCGTGCTGCGTGCGGGCTTGGTCGATGGCGGCCACAACCATTGCGGGCAATTTATCCATGCTTGGCCTCCTTGCCCCACGGGGACACCAGGCTGACGTAACCGGCCTGGCGATCGGCCTTGGCCGCCAAGCGGACCTTAAGGTTGGTTTTGCAGGCAATCGGCTCACCGGCGATCAGTGCATCCAGCTCCGGCGCAGCGCGGGTCAATTCGGCGCGGATGCTGATCAATTGCTGCTCGACCCGTTGCCACATCAGCGGCGCCAGGTGCGGACGCTCCCAGCTCAGGGCCAGCACAGCCTCGGACAAGTTGTTGACGAACAGGCAATAAACGATGCGATCCCAACCTTGCTGGCGGGAATAGAGCAGCGACTCACGCACCCGTGGATGAACGTCCGCGTCGATCCGGGAAGCACCCAGTTCGTCGGTCAGTTTGACCCCTTCGAAATCCCGCAGTAGCAAGCGTTGTGGACGACCGTTGTCATGCACCAGCACGCTATTCTGCAAATGCGGCTCCATCACGATGCCGTGGTTGAAGAACAGCGCCAGCACCGGCCGTAGCAACAGCGCCTGATAGTCGTCGAACCAGCTCAACAGCTGTTGGTCGTGAATGTCGTTGCCGTTGAACCGGCTCAGGAACTCATGCACCAACGGCGGTAAATGCAGGCCGCGAGCGAACAACGTACCGGCCATGATGCTGCAATCGGTGCCGGTGTCGAGGCAGAAGTTCTCCCGCAGGATCGCCCCGGTCTGTTCGCGAAACCAATGGTTATCGGCTTCGCTGGCCTGTTGCGGCGCCCAGCTCAGAATACCTGGTTCGGCCACCACCGAGAGCCCGCCAAGAGTTTCAGGCCGGGTCAGTTGCAGGTTACGAAAGATGCGGTCGATCATCAGTGCGCTTTCCAGTTCGTACCAGGCGTTTTTCCTGACGCAATTGGTGATGCGCACGTTCAGCGAGCCCTTGATGAAGAACTCATGGCCCTCGATGTACCAGGTACGGATGGACGCCGTGGGGTTGGCCATCAACCCGGTGGCGCCGAGGTCGACGATGGCCGCGGATTTCAATAGACGCTGAACCCGGCCATCCTGCATGAACAGCTGGGCCTGTACCGGATGCATGCAGATAACCGCGTGCCCTGGCCGCGCCTGCGCTTGATCGGCAAAACCGGCCAGCACTTGGGCTTTGCTCAGGCCGTTGGCCCCGACGTTCAATCCTTCCAGCGGCACTTCGAACAGGTGCAACGGCGTGCGGGCCTGGAATTCCGGGGCATAGGTTTCCTGGGCCAGATGAGCTGGCCACAGGCGCGCCTTGGGTGCCGGATGGTTCGGATGACCGAACCACAAGCCCTGCTCGCTGGCCAGGTAACCGCTGAGCGGTGCCGGGTGCTGGCCGTCCATGTTGTGGGCGATGATGGCCGCGGTCAGTAACTGGCTTTGCAACACCTGATCCAGCAACTCGTCGTTGCTGGCGCGGGTCATGTGTTCGCAAGCCGTGAGCAACTGCTCGACGAACTCGGCAAACCTCAGGCACGACCAGTCGCCCTCACCGCGCCGGGCATAGACGTCCGACAGATAACGATGGCTGCCAAGGCCATCACGACGGTCCACCATCACAAAGAACTGCTGCTGGTTGGGCAGGTTGATGGTCAGGGGAATGCCCCTCCATTCCAGGCCCTCAAGGTAACTGCCCGGGGCGATACCTTGCATCTGCGTCGGCCAACTGTAACGGAGGCAGTTTTCCGGCAAGGCGAACTCTTTGATCAAACAATTAAGCAACGCACGCGTCGTCGCCAACTCACTGACCATAGTCGATAAAACACTGCGATCTGGATGATTCATGGGTGCTCCACAGTAGCCCGTGAGGTCACTGAATACGTTATATCGCGGAAGAAAATTAGTTGCTGGCCGACCTAATTAACAGCCGACAGACCCCCACCTAACGACATCACTTCGCTGAACCTTTTAAATAATCGAACGACGATCAAAGTTACTTGAGCCAATGCCATAAAACTGCAACTCGGCGAGGTATTAACGTAACTTCGACTGTTTCATTCAAGGGCGCAATTGCAATAAAGCTGCCGCCACGGCGTTATCAACACGCTGGATCACTTGCTGGCATTGCTCATCGTCGATAATCAATGGCGGCAACAAGCGAATGACATTGCCCTTACGCCCGCCGCGTTCCAGCAACAGGCCTTGTTTGAAGCACTGTTGCTGAATGGCCACGGCCAGCGCCGGGTCCATCGGGAAATGCCCGTGGCGATCAGCCGGCTGGCGCTCGTCGACGATCTCGATGCCCAGCATCAGGCCGCGACCGCGCACTTGGCCAAGAGCTGGATAATGCGCCTGCAACTCGACCAGTCGGTCCTTGAGCCACTGGCCACGGCGCTCGGCCTGGGCGGCGAAGTTTTGCTGTTGCAGCACCTGCAACGTGGCCAGCCCGGCGGCCATGGCCATCTGGTTGCCGCGGAAGGTGCCGGCGTGGTTGCCTGGCTCCCAGGCGTCGAATTCACGACGGATGCCCAGCACCGCCATGGGCAAACCGCCACCGACCGCCTTGGACATGACGATCAGGTCCGGCTCGATGTCGGCGTGTTCGAAGGCAAACATCTTGCCGGTGCGTGCGAAACCGGTCTGCACTTCGTCGAGGATCAGCAGAATTCCGTGCTTGCGCGTCACCTCGCGGATCGCCCGCAGCCAGCTCGCTGGGGCACAGTTGACCCCGCCCTCACCCTGCACCGCTTCAAGGATCACCGCCGCCGGCAGTGACACGCCGCTTTCGACGTCTTCGATGAACTGGGTGAAATAGTGGGTCAAGGCCTCGACCCCGGCCTCACCGCCAATGCCCAGCGGGCACCGGTATTCGTGGGGGTACGGCATGAACTGCACCCCGGGCATCAGGCTGGCGATGGCATTTTTCGGCGCGGTGTTGCCGGTCAGGGCCAAGGCGCCGTGGGTCATGCCATGGTAGGCCCCGGAGAAACTGATGATGTTGTTGCGCCCGGTGTAGGTCTTGGCCAGCTTCAGCGCGGCCTCCACTGCATCCGCCCCGGACGGCCCGCAAAATTGCAGGCAGTAATCACGGCCTTGGTTCGGCAACAGGCTGAGCAAGGTTTCGCTGAAAGCGTCCTTGACCGCGGTGGTCAGGTCCAGGGTGTGCATCGGCAGGCCTGAGGCGAGAAAACTGTCGAGGCTGGCCATGATGGCCGGGTGATTGTGCCCCAGGGCCAACGTGCCGGCGCCGGCCAGGCAGTCGAGGTAGATGTTGCCTTCGACGTCGGTGACCCAGAGCCCGTGCGCCTTAGCGATTGCCAGCGGTAACTTGCGTGGATAACTGCGCACATTAGATTCGAACTTGCTTTGTCGAGCCAAATAGTCGGCATTGGTTTTTTGCAAAGGATTAGAGTGCAATACGCCATCATTCAACATCGCTTCACCCTCGTTAAATTCGATATGCAACTTATTCTCATTAACAAATCGTTGCAACTAATTCTTACAACCTATTTGGAAATTTACATATAGCGATTTTGACTATTTTAATAATAATCAGGCACGCAAAAAACCAAGTTAATAAACCTGGTATAAATTCCGGAAGTGCCATGATCTAGCCATGATCTTGCAATGCAACTGACAACTTCTGTATTGGCTACCGACAGATAGCGACTTATACGCAAGTGTCTTGATTGTTCATTAATTGAGGGTGTGCATATGTCCTTCCTCCATACGAATCAGGTCATGGCCCAACGACGGCGCCCCGGTCCCTGGGGCGCATGACACAGGTGAATCAGAAGTCGACAGTCGCCGAAAGGAGGTAGGTGCGCGGGGTCGACAGCGTCAAGCCAGGCTCGCTGTCATCCGAGGCCCCGGCCGAACTCCAGTAGCGCTTGTCCGCTACGTTCTCGACATTGGCACGCAGGGTGATGTTCTTTTCTTCGACCTTGAACGCGTAGCGTGCGCCCACGTCGAAACGCTCCCAGGAGTCGATTTCCTTGTTGTTGGACTGGTCCAGATACTGCGAGCTGGAATAGATGCCGCGGCTGGTCAGGGTCAGGCCCTGTACGGTCGGCACATCCCACTCGGCGCCCAGGTTGACGTTGTATTTCGGCGTGGCAGGCGCACGGTTGCCATCGAAGGTGCCGTTGGTGGTGTTGGCCAACTCGCTGTCGATGTACATGACACCGCCGAGCAGGCGGAAACCATCGAGCGGTTCACCGAACACACTCAGTTCCACACCCGTGTTCTCACGCTTGCCGTTCGGGCCGAAGACCCGCGTCGTGGCGTTGGTCTCGTAGGCCGGCTGCTTGATCCGGAACACGGCGGCGGTGACGGCGAACGCACCCGCGTCATACTTGGCGCCGACCTCGACCTGGCGGCTGATGAACGGCGGGAAGATCTCGTCCTCGTTGACCGAGGTCGACGGCGCAATCTTGCCCTGGCTCAGGCCTTCCATGTAGTTGGCATACAGCGACAACTTATCGGTCGCCTTGAACAGGATGCCGCCCGACGGCGAGACCTTTTCTTCATCGTAGGCGGTGTCGCCTTTGACATTATCGGACCAGTCGTCAACCTTCACGCGCTGCCAGCGGGCACCGAGGGTCAACAGCAGCCGGTCATCGAAGAAACCCAAGGTGTCGGACAACGCCACGCCGCTGGAGCGGTTCTCGGTATAGACCTGCGAATCCTGTCGCGTGGGTCTGACAGGCGTTGGTGTTTCCACGGGGTCGTAGAGGTTGCTGCGGGCTGCGGCATAACGGGCACCGCCATTCTCGAAGTCCATGTAGAAATAGCTGGCGGCCAGGTTGACTTCATGGCTCACCGGGCCGGTATGAAACCAGTTGCGCACCCCTGCCGTGGCCGTCCGGACATTTTCGTCGCGGGTGAAGTCACGCGGCTGAACGCTGAAAGCGCCAGCGTCGTTGGTGACCGCAACGGCATGCCGGAGGAAGTCATGGTTACTTTTGCGCGCGCCTACTCCGCCGTACAGCATGACGGAGTCGTTGACATCGAATTCGCCGTTTACCGTGCCGAACGTGTCGTTGGTACTCGCCTTGCTCCAAGGCTGCGCATAGTTGTGGCGGACATCGCTGGCATGCGGAACCTGCGCGTTGGCGCCAACCTGCACGCGCTCCTGCGGGGCGTCGGTATCACGCTCAGTACGCCCGATATCCGTCGAGAGCCGCAGGCGTTCACCGCGAAAATCCAGGCCCAGCACCGCCATCTCGCGGTCGACATTCTGGTGATCCCATTCGGTATCGCCGGACTGCTTGACGCCGTTGAAACGAAGACCGAACTTGTTGTCCTCACCGAAGCGCCGGCCGACATCCACGGCCCCACCGACCTGACTGTCGGAAGCGTAACTGCCGGTGAACGAAGTGATGGGCTTGTCGGTCGCGCGCTTGGGCACCACGTTGATCCCGCCACCCACGCTGCCCCGCGGCGAGATGCCGTTAATGAGCTGGCTCGGGCCTTTGATGACGTCGACGCGGTCGGCCATCTCCATGTCGATCGTATAGGTCGGCAGGACGCCGTAGAGACCGTTGTAGGCGACATCACTGTTGAACAGGCTCAACCCTCGAATGGTGAACTGCTCATAGCGCCCTCCCGCCGGGTTGGTGGCGCGAACCGAGGGATCGCTGGCAATCAGGTCGCCCAGGGTACGAGCCTGCTGGTTTTTGACCGCCTCGCTGGTGTAAGTGGTCATGCTGAACGGCGTTTCCATAAAGTCTCGCGAGCCCAGCAAACCTTGCGAACCGCGGCGCGCGACCTGGCCGCCGGCATACGGATCGCCGTCAGCCGAGTCAGTGGCACCGAGAATCGAGGTGGCGCCCAGTTGCAGGCTGCCGCCTTCTGGCGCCGGGGTCAGGATGTACGCCTGTTCACCCACCGGCTGCAGTTGCAGACCGGAGCCCTGCAACAGTCGGGCGAAGCCCTCCTCGACCGCGTATTCGCCGGAAAGACCAGGGCTGGTGCGTCCACCCACCAGAGCCGGATCCACTGACAGATTGACCCCGGCCAACCCGGCGAAACGGGTCAGTGCTGCGCTAAGGCTTCCAGCCGGCACCTGATAACTGCGTCGTGGCGCGTCTTCGGCCCAACCGGCTGTGATAAACAACGGACAGGCACTCAGACTCAACAACAGACTCAAGTGCAACAACGGGCGCAGCCTGGAAGAACCCAGACGCTTACTGCAGGGCATCACTACGGGCATTGAGAATCTCTCTGATTTAGTTTCACTTGCCTTGAATGACAACCGACGCGAAAAAAGGGGACACACCTCAGACAATATTTTTACGCGGCAGCAACGTAACCCAATAACGGGTTCGCCTATGCACCTCCAGCGGCAAGCTGGCCGCCAATAACGTCAGGATGCGATCGGTGTCTTCCAGGCGGAAACTGCCGGTGACTTGCAGTGATTCGAGTTCCGGCGCCCAGCGCAGCACGCCCGGACGATAGGTGCTGAGTTCGCGCAGAAAATCGCCCAAGGGCTGGTTCTGCGCCATCAGCACACCGTCCCGCCAGCCTGGGGCAAGCACATCGAAAGGCTCTACGGCTCCCGCGTCCATTGCCTGAAGGCTGACTTGCTGGCCGGCGCGCAATGAAAAGACCGGTCCGTGCAATGGCTGCAACTGCACCGTGCCCTTAAGCACCGAGACCTTGCAGCTCGTCTGCCCCTGACGAACACACACTTCGCTCTGACTGACGACCACTTGCCCGAAGTGGGTCTGAATCGTCAGCGGCAAGGTCCCGGGCACATTCAGCGCTAGCTCGCCTTCCACGAGTTTAAGTCGCCGGTTCTTCAGGTCGATATCGACGGCACTCGCAGTGTTCAATTGCAACGAGCTGCCATCGGCCAACTGGACTTTTTTGCCCTCCCCGGTCGCGGTCCGCAGGTCGGCGCTCCAGACATCCAGAGGTAACTGCCGACTGATCAGCCAGGCGGTCGGCACCAGCGCCACCGCCCCTACGGCACGTTTGAGCACCGTGCGCCGACTCGCCTGCGGACGATCCAGACTGGCCATGGCCAGTGCCGACGGCAGGTCGGCAAATCGTTGGCGCAAGAGTTGAGCTTTCTGCCAGGCCTGTTCGTGACCGGGATGACTGTCACGCCAGTGCTGCAGATTGGCACAATCACGCTCATTGGCAGCGCCTGACTCCATGAGTGCCAGCCATCGAGCGGCAGCCCGCACGACTTGCCGTGCTTCCGCCGAAGGTGCCGAACCGATCACAATTCCACCAACAGACAATGTTCGTAGGCTTGGGCCATGTAGCGCTTGATCGTGCGCTCAGAAACTTGCAGGCGCTCGGCAATTTCGTGATAACCCAGGCCTTCCAACTGGCTCCAGAGAAATGCCCGTCGCACCGCTGTCGCCAATCCATCGAGCAGTTCATCCAGGGCCTGCAGGGTTTCCAAAAGCAACCAGCGCTGCTCGGGCGACGGCACGCAGTCCTCCGGCAACAGCGCCAGGGCATCGAGGTAAGCCTGCTCCAGGCTGCGACGCTTGTAGAAGTTGGTCAGCAGCCGCTTGCCGACTGTCGCCAGATAGGCGCGTGGTTCTTGCAGGTCGGCAATGCGCTGGGAGCTGGCGAGTACCCGCGCGAACGTATCCTGGCTCAAGTCCGCCGCATCATGGCCATTGCTCATGCGTCGCCTCAACCAACTTTCGAGCCAGCCACGATGGTCGCGGTACAGGTCGTGGAAGGTTTGCCCCGTCGGCATCGCTGCATCACTCATCTAAAGGAACCCTGCGCGAAGAAATATTTTAAATGCGACTCATTCTAATTAATGTTGAGACTTCAAACCAAGCCCTTTGTGCGTTTTGCACCCAGGAAAAACGTGAATAAATGAATGACGGACAGGCATTTCGGCCACGCAGGCGCCGGGGAGTCGAGGCTGCGCGTTATTGAAGGAAATCATAAGGTAGAGTCAGAACTTATTGCACATCCGCACTTGGCCGGCAGATGCGAATCCCTGAGGGTCAGGGAATAAGGAGAGAAAAGCCAAATCGCAGACACAAAAAAACCCGGTCTTTCGACCAGGGTCTTTGCTATCGACTCGAAGTAGACACTGGCTTTACCAGCAGCTCTCTTCGTAGCGCCAAGGCGTTCAGTGGGCCTTGAGGCAGATATGGCGCAGCGGACGGGACTCGAACCCGCGACCCCCGGCGTGACAGGCCGGTATTCTAACCGACTGAACTACCGCTGCGTATCGCTTTGGACTTGCGTCCAATTAACTCGTCTGACTGGAAAGCTTCGAGGCTTTTCAATCTCGAGGCAGGCGAACCTGACTCGGAAAATATGGCGCAGCGGACGGGACTCGAACCCGCGACCCCCGGCGTGACAGGCCGGTATTCTAACCGACTGAACTACCGCTGCGCGTCGGTGGAGGCTTTTAAAAGCTTCCATCTTGCTTTCGCAAGACTCTCGGAAGTGGTGGGTGATGACGGGATCGAACCGCCGACATTCTGCTTGTAAGGCAGACGCTCTCCCAGCTGAGCTAATCACCCGTTTGCATCTCCGAGGCCGCGAAATTTACGCAGGTACCGATGCTAAGTCAATACCCCGCTTGAAGTTTTTCTGAAAAAGACAAAATCATGTCATTTCCCGCGGCGCTGCCAATGGCCTCCTGCAGCCTCAAGCCGCAGCTGTCGCGGCCCCTGCTCGGATTACTCGCTGTAAACCATCTTCTTGGTCATGCCGCCATCGACCACGAACTCCTGGCCTGTGACGAAACCAGCGTTCTTTGACAATAGCCAAGCGACCATCGCCGCCACGTCCTCGACCGTCCCTACTCTGCCCGCCGGATGTTGGGCATGATCGGCATCGGTCAGCGGTTCGGCTCGACGCGCGGAGGGGTCTCGCGCATCGATCCAGCCCGGACTGACCGCATTGACACGGATTTCCGGCCCGAGGCTGATGGCCAAGGCATGAGTCAGGGCCAACAGGCCACCCTTGCTCGCCGCATAAGCTTCGGTGTCGGGTTCCGACTGCCTGGCGCGGGTCGAGACCAGGTTGACGATCGCACCGCTGTGAGCGCGCAGGTAGGGCGCACAGTGCTTGGCCAAGAGCATCGGCCCACTGAGATTGACTGTAAGCACCCGATTCCAGTACGCCAGCTCAAGGCTTTCAAGGGGGACGTTGTGCGGATCGGCAACCGCCGCGTTGCACACCAGCGCATCCAGGCGCCCGAATTGCCCCAGCACCTCGGCGACGCCCAACGCCACCTGCCCTTCGTTCGCGACGTCCATGACGATGAACCAGGCGTTGTCGCCGAGCACTTTCGCCACTTTCGAACCGCGCACTCGATCAAGATCGGTCAGTACCACCTGCCAGCCTTCGCTGATCAGCCACGCCGCGACACCCAGACCAATGCCCCGCGCAGCACCCGTGACCAGTGCGACGCGGCCATTGGTGCCGGTGGTCGGTGTGGACAACTCGATCACAAGGCAGCCAACCCGCGCGCCAGATCGGCTTGCAGGTCTGCCACGTCTTCCAGACCGACCGCGATGCGGATCAGGCTGTCACGAATGCCCGCGGCCTCACGCTCTTGCGGCGCCAGACGGCCGTGAGAGGTGGTGCTCGGGTGAGTGATGGTGGTCTTGGTGTCACCGAGGTTGGCGGTGATGGAAATCAGACGGGTCGCATCGATAAAGCGCCAGGCGCCCTCTTTGCCGCCCTTGACTTCAAAACTCACGACCGCACCGAAGCCCTTCTGCTGACGCAGGGCCAACGCGTGCTGCGGATGGCTTTTGAGGCCGGCGTAATGGACTTTTTCGATGCCGTCCTGCTGCTCCAGCCACTCGGCCAGTTGCTGAGCGCTGGCGCAATGCGCCTTCATCCGCAGGCTCAGGGTTTCCAGGCCCTTGAGGAAGATCCAGGCGTTGAACGGGCTCAGCGTCGGCCCGGCAGTGCGCAGGAAACCGACGACTTCTTTCATCTGCTCGCTACGACCCGCCACAACACCGCCCATGCAACGGCCCTGGCCGTCGATAAACTTGGTCGCCGAATGCACGACGATGTCCGCGCCCATCTTCAGCGGCTGCTGCAACGCAGGGGTGCAGAAGCAGTTGTCGACCACCAGCAGCGCACCTTTGGCGTGAGCGATTTGCGACAGTGCGGCGATGTCCACCAGCTCGGCCAGCGGATTGGACGGCGATTCGACGAAGAGCAGTTTGGTATTGGCCTTGATCGCTGCATCCCAGCCGGACAAGTCCGCCAGGGGCACGTAGTCGACTTCGATCCCAAAGCGCTTGAAGTACTTCTCGAACAAGCTGATGGTGGAACCGAACACGCTGCGCGACACCAATACGTGATCGCCGGCGCTGCAGAGGCTCATCACCACCGCCATGATCGCGGCCATACCGGTCGCCGTGGCCACGGCTTGCTCGGCGCTTTCCAGTGCGGCAATGCGCTCTTCGAACGCGCGCACGGTCGGGTTGGTGTAGCGCGAGTAAACGTTGCCCGGCACTTCACCGGCAAAGCGTGCCGCCGCGTCCGCAGCGGTACGGAATACGTAGCTGGAGGTGAAGAACATCGGATCACCGTGTTCGCCTTCCGGCGTGCGGTGCTGACCGGCGCGTACGGCCAGGGTGTCGAACGCTACGCCTTCGAGGTCGCTGTCCAGCCGACCGGCATCCCAATCCTGACTCATGCTGTCACTCCTTGCCCTGCTCTTGATTTAGAGCGTTTTTAGTCGATACAAAACCGGCCCCTCAGGGCCGGTAGAAACTCAATTGTTGTACAGATCGATGATCGCACTGACTGCCTGCGTCTTGACCTTGGAGGCATCGTTACGTGCCTGCTCGATCTTGTTCAGGTAAGCCTCGTCGACGTCGCCGGTCACGTACTGGCCGTCGAACACTGCGCAATCGAACTTCTCGATCTTGATCTTGCCGCCACCGACCGCTTCGATCAAGTCAGGCAGGTCCTGATAGATCAACCAGTCAGCGCCTATCAGGTCAGCCACGTCCTGGGTCGAACGGTTGTGGGCGATCAGCTCGTGTGCGCTCGGCATGTCGATGCCGTAGACGTTCGGGTAGCGAACGGCCGGTGCTGCGGAGCAGAAGTAGACGTTTTTGGCGCCGGCTTCGCGAGCCATCTGGATGATCTGCTTGCAAGTCGTGCCGCGAACGATCGAGTCGTCCACCAGCATTACGTTCTTGCCGCGAAATTCCAGCTCAATGGCGTTGAGCTTCTGGCGTACCGATTTTTTCCGTGCCGCCTGGCCCGGCATGATGAAGGTCCGGCCGATGTAGCGGTTCTTCACGAAGCCTTCGCGGAACTTGACGCCCAAGTGGTTCGCCAGCTCCAGCGCCGCGGTACGGCTGGTGTCCGGAATCGGGATAACCACGTCGATGTCGTGTTCTGGACGCTCGCGCAGGATCTTCTCGGCGAGTTTCTCACCCATGCGCAGGCGGGCCTTGTAGACCGACACGCCGTCGATGATCGAATCCGGACGCGCCAGATAAACGTGTTCGAAGATGCACGGGGTCAGGGACGGGTTGGTCGCGCACTGACGGGTATGCAGCTTGCCGTCTTCAGTGATGTAGACCGCTTCGCCCGGCGCGAGGTCGCGAATCAGGGTGAAACCGAGCACGTCCAGAGAGACGCTTTCGGAGGCGATCATGTACTCGACGCCTTCATCCGTGTGACGCTGGCCGAAGACAATCGGGCGGATGCCGTGCGGGTCGCGGAAACCGACGATGCCGTAACCGGTCACCATCGCCACGACCGCGTAACCACCGACGCAACGGTTGTGCACGTCAGTGACGGCGGCGAACACGTCTTCTTCGGTTGGCTGCAACTTGCCGCGCTGGGCCAGTTCGTGTGCAAACACGTTGAGCAGCACTTCCGAATCGGAGTTGGTGTTGACGTGGCGCAGGTCAGATTCGTAAATCTCCTTCGCCAGCTGTTCAACGTTGGTCAGGTTACCGTTGTGCGCCAAGGTAATACCGTAAGGCGAGTTGACGTAAAACGGTTGGGCTTCGGCCGAAGTCGAGCTGCCCGCGGTCGGATAACGCACATGGCCAATACCCATGTGGCCGACCAGACGCTGCATGTGACGCTGATGGAACACGTCACGTACCAGGCCATTGTCCTTGCGCAGGAATAACCGGCCATTATGGCTGGTTACGATACCGGCAGCGTCCTGGCCGCGGTGCTGGAGGACGGTTAGCGCGTCATACAGCGCCTGATTGACGTTCGACTTACCGACGATACCGACGATGCCACACATGCGACGCAACCCCTACTTAATGGATCTGAACTGAACACAACTCACTGAGGCGTTTTGGCCATCGGCAAGAGGTGCTCCTTGAACGGTATCTCAGCGGGTACGCTGATACCGCTGGCAAGCCACTGACTGCTCCACCCGAGGATCAGGTTTTTGGACCAGTCTGCGACCAATAGAAATTTTGGCACGAGCTGTGATTCTTGCCACCACCCGTCCTGCTGTACCGGCCCCAGGCTCAACAGCCCGACCGCCACGACGACCAGCAACACGCCCCGCGCGGCGCCGAAGGCCATGCCAAGAAATCGATCGGTCCCGGATAGCCCGGTGACGCGAACCAACTCGCCGATAAGATAGTTGATCATTGCGCCTACGATTAACGTGGCGACAAACATGATGGCACAGCCCGTGATCACACGAGCCGACGGCGTTTGGATGTATCCGGCGAGGTATTCAGACAATGAACCACCGAACATCCAGGCGACGACTCCTGCGATGATCCAGGTCACCAGCGATAGTGCTTCTTTGACGAAGCCGCGGCTCAGACTGATCAATGCGGAGATGGCGACGATTGCAACGATCGCCCAGTCAACCCAGGTAAATGGCACAGTGCAGCCTAAAGACGGATAAGGCGGCGCATTTTAGCAGAGCCCATGCTTATCGGTAAGCCGCGATTGTCAGTGCATTTCAAATCGGGGCGATAGTTTTAACCACGCTCAGGCTGGAAACGCACCACAAAACCCTTGAGATTCTGCTGGCGGCTCAACAAGTCACGCAAACGATCGGCTTCTGCGCGCTCGATCAGCGGTCCGACAAACACTCGATTCTTGCCGTCGGCAGTGCGGATGTAGGCGTTGTAGCCCTGGCTGCGCAGGGATTTCTGCAGACTTTCTGCACTTGCACGGCTAGACAGACTGGCCAGTTGCACCGACCAGCTGACCGACAGGCCATTGGCATCGACGCGGCTTTGAGTCGTGTCCGGCTTGCCCGGTGAGGCCGCAATCGGCTGGCTAGGCGCTGTCGTAGGCTTGGTGACCGGCACAGGAGCCGGAGCCGGAGCGACCGGCTTGGCGGCAGGCGCAGGCGCAGGCGCCACCGGGACACTTGGGGCAATCGCTGTCGACGGCGCTTCTTGCTGAGCAATTTCATCATCACTCGGCACTGGCTCCTGAGGCAGCGCTTGCGGCTCAGGCACCACCACCGGCTCGACCTGCACTTGCGGCATCGAAGGCGCTTGCGGCGCAGCCGGGGCTTCAACCGTCACTTGACGCTGTTCATCCTGACGGGAAAACAGCATTGGCAGGAAAATCACCGCCAGCGCCACCAGAACCAGGGCGCCAACCATGCGCTGTTTGTATGCCTTATCCAGCAATGCCATTTGCCGCTTCCTCCGTGGAGCGCCGGGCCAGCCATTCAAGGGCCTCGGCGACACAATAAAATGATCCGAACAACAGAATCTCGTCGTCGCTCGTCGCCAGCGCGCATTGCCCCTCCAGGGCGGAGGCCACGCTGCCATAGGACGCTACCGAGGCGCCAAGGTTCTGCAACGCCGCGTGCAAATCGGCAACCGGGCGTGCTCGCGGTGAATCCAGCGGCGCGACGGCCCAATGCTGGACACTAGCATTCAATTCACCGACAACACCATCCAGATCCTTGTCCGCCAGCAATCCGAACACCGCCAGACGCTTGCCAGCCGGTGGTTGGCTGGCCAAGCGGCGAGCCAAATACTCTGCCGCATGAGGGTTATGCCCCACGTCCAGCAGCAGATTCAGACGCTTGCCCTGCCAGTCGAACTGACGGCGATCAAGGCGACCGACCACCCGCGTCGCTATCAGCGCTTCAATAATCTGTGCATCTACCCAAGGCAAACCGAGCAGCAAGTAAGCCTGCAATGCCAGCGCGGCGTTTTCCATCGGCAGATCGAGCAACGGCAGATCATGCAGCTCGACCACATGCCCTTGAGCGTCAAGACCGCGCCATTGCCAGTTGTGATCGGTGATGCCGAGGTCGAAATCGCGCCCACGCAGGAAAAACGGGCAATTGAGCTCGCGCGCTTTATCCAGCAGAGGTTGTGGAGGATTCAGATCGCCACACAGCGCAGGCGCGCCCTGGCGGAAGATGCCGGCTTTTTCGTAAGCCACGGACTCACGGGTATCGCCCAGATAGTCCGCATGATCGACGCCGATGCTGGTGACCAGCGCCATGTCGGCATCCACGACGTTGACGGTATCCAGGCGCCCGCCCAGCCCGACTTCCAGCACCACGGCATCTAGCCCTGCCTGTTGAAACAGCCAGAACGCCGCCAGGGTGCCCATTTCGAAGTACGTCAGGGAAGTGTCGCCACGCCCCGCCTCGACTGCAGCAAAGGCTTCGCACAGCTCGGCGTCGGTGGCTTCGACGCCATTGACCTGCACCCGCTCGTTGTAACGCAGCAGGTGCGGAGAATTGTAGACACCCACTTTCAGGCCCTGCGCACGCAGCAACGACGCCACGAATGCGCAGGTGGAACCTTTGCCGTTGGTGCCGGTGACCGTAATCACCCGAGGCGCCGGCTTGCCGAGTCCCATGCGGGACGCTACCTGTTGCGAGCGTTCAAGGCCCATGTCGATGGCCGAAGGGTGCAACTGCTCAAGGTAGGCGAGCCACTCGCCAAGGGTACGTTGGGTCATAGGTTGGCAGGTACCGGTGGGACCACGATGGGTTCGATTGGCGCGGCGACGAATTTCGGCGTCGGCAGGCCCATCATTTGTGCCAGCAGATTGCCCAGACGCGGACGCAGTTCCTGACGGTGAATGATCATGTCGATCGCACCGTGTTCCAGCAGGAACTCACTGCGCTGGAAGCCTTCCGGCAGTTTTTCACGCACGGTTTGCTCGATCACGCGTGGACCGGCGAAGCCGATCAGGGCCTTCGGCTCACCAACAATCACGTCACCGAGCATCGCCAGACTGGCGGAAACACCACCGTAGACCGGGTCGGTCAGCACGGAGATGAACGGAATGCCTTCTTCACGCAGACGCGCCAGTACCGCGGAGGTCTTGGCCATTTGCATCAGGGAGATCAGGGCTTCCTGCATCCGCGCACCACCGGAAGCGGCGAAGCAGATCATCGGGCATTTGTTTTCCAGCGCGTAGTTGGCAGCGCGAACAAAACGCTCACCCACAATGGCGCCCATCGAACCGCCCATGAAGGAGAATTCAAACGCCGAAACCACCACCGGCATGCCCAGCAGAGTGCCGCTCATGGAGATCAGTGCGTCTTTTTCGCCAGTCGCCTTTTGCGCAGCGGTCAGGCGATCCTTGTACTTCTTGCCGTCGCGGAACTTCAGACGGTCAACCGGCTCCAGGTCCGCGCCCAGTTCGGCACGGCCTTCAGCGTCGAGGAAGATGTCGATACGAGCGCGAGCGCCGATGCGCATGTGGTGGTTGCACTTTGGGCAAACGTCCAGGGTCTTTTCCAGCTCCGGACGATACAACACAGCCTCGCAAGACGGGCATTTGTGCCACAGACCTTCAGGCACCGAGCTCTTCTTGACCTCGGAACGCATGATCGAAGGGATCAGTTTGTCTACTAACCAGTTGCTCATGCTTTCTTTCTCCAGTACCGGCGGCCCGAACGCTTTGGTTCGCAGCCCCGCGTATGCCCTTGAGCTAAATTCATGTGTGCGGCGATGATCGATGAATTGCCGGGTCAGAAAAACTGACCTGCGTACAACCCGAAAAACCCTCAGCCGTGCCTGCTTTGTGCAAGTGAAGTTATGGACGGCGGCAGTTAGCCAGCCGTCACATCACGTACCGCTTTGATGAATGCCTGAATCTTTGCGTGATCCTTGATGCCCTTGCTCGCCTCTACCCCACCGCTGACGTCCACGGCATAAGGCCGAACCCGGGCAATCGCCTCGGCGACGTTAGCCGCAGTCAGGCCGCCGGCGAGGATGATCGGTTTGCTCAAGCCTTGCGGTATCAATGACCAGTCGAACGCTTCGCCGGTTCCGCCGGGCACGCCTTCAACATAGGTGTCGAGCAAAATACCGCTGGCGGTTGGATAAGCATCGCAACCGGCTGCGATGTCATCACCGACCTTGACCCGCAGCGCCTTGATGTACGGGCGGTGCCAGCCTTCACAGTCGGCTGCGGTTTCGTCGCCATGGAACTGCAACAGATCCAGCGGCACGGCGTCGAGGATTTCCCCCAACTCGCAGCGGCTGGCGTTGACGAACAACCCCACGGTGGTCACGAACGGCGGCAGCGCCTTGATGATCGAGCGCGCCTGCTGAAACGTCACGGCCCGCGGGCTTTTGGCATAGAACACAAACCCGATGGCATCGGCCCCGGCCTCGACCGCTGCCAACGCATCTTCTATGCGGGTAATCCCGCAAATCTTGCTGCGAACGGACGACATGTCGATAGAACCCCTAGGCATATCCGAGAAAGTCCCGGATGGTAACAAAAGCGTTCGAGGGCGTCAGCCGTCAAGTTCAGAGAAGCCGGTGAGGAAGTGCGGCCCGATGTAACGCTCGGGCAATTGGAACTCGTCGCGGTACTCGACCTGCACCAGGTACAGACCGAACGGGTGCGCCGTCACGCCACCGGAACGGCGAATGCGGCTCTCCAGGACCTCTTTCATCCACTCCACCGGGCGCTCGCCGGCACCGATGGTCATCAGCACGCCAGCAATGTTGCGCACCATGTGGTGCAGGAAGGCACTGGCACGGATATCCAGCACGATCATCTTGCCGTGGCGCGTGACGCGCAGGTGATGCAGTTCCTTGATCGGCGACTTGGCTTGGCACTGGCCAGCGCGGAAGGCGCTGAAGTCGTGGGTGCCGACCAGATACCGGGCCGCCTCGGCCATGCGTTCGACGTCCAGCGGGCGGTGGTTCCAGGTGATTTCATCGTTCAGGTGCGCCGGACGAATCTGATCGTTGTAGATCACGTAGCGATAGCGCCGGGCAATGGCCTTGAACCGCGCATGAAAATGCGCCGGCATGACCTTGGCCCAACTGACACTGACGTCATGGGGCAAGTTGATGTTGGCGCCCATGACCCAGGCTTTCATCGAGCGCTCGACCTGAGTATCAAAATGCACCACCTGGCCGCACGCATGCACGCCGGCATCCGTACGCCCGGCGCAGAGCAGCGACACGGGCGAATCGGCGACTTTGGACAAGGCCTTTTCGAGCGTCTCCTGCACGGTGAGTACGCCGCAGGCCTGGCGTTGCCAGCCGCGATAGCGCGAACCTTTGTACTCAACGCCCAACGCGATCCGGAATAAACCGTCGGCCGCCATTTCGGCGGCCGGATTATCTATATTTGCCAAGGAGTGACAGCCTGCTGATGTACGCAAAGGCGGGCATTATAAGGCCGCCGGACCGGGACGCCAGAGGCGCGTGCTTTTTGTACCCTGCCCGGCACCCAGGACAGAAACAAAAACGGCAGCCTCAATGGGCTGCCGTTTTGTTTACACCTTACCGATCAATCAAGCCAGACGCGAAAGCATTTCCTTGGCTTCGCTTTTCTGACCGTCGTCCCCCTCGGTCACCACCTCATTGAGGATGTCCCGGGCGCCGTCGGCGTCGCCCATGTCGATGTAGGCCTGGGCCAGATCGAGTTTGGTAGCCACTTCGTCGGTGCCGGAAAGGAAGTCGAATTCCGGCTCGTCAGCTGCGGAGGCCATAGCGTCTTCCGCCGTGAAGGTCGGCTCGCCAATGCTCTGCGACAGACGATCCAGCTCGGCGTTGACGTCATCCAGCTCGGCTGCGAAAGCATCCGGGACGTCAGGGGCGTCCATTTCGTTAGCCAGCGACAGGTCGAAATCGGCTGGCAGCTCCAGATCGTCCAGCGCTACCTCGGGAACAGCCGGCACTTCAGCGCCAGGTAAATCCAAGTCCTTGACGCCGTCATCCAGGCTCAACAGGAAGTCGTCTTCGGCCAGGGTCGCCGGCGAGGCGTCCCCACCGAGATCCATATCCAGGTCAAAGTCCGACAGGTCATCGAGGTTTTCCTTGATGTCGGTCTGCTGCTGCAACACCGACTCGAAGCTCAGGTCGTCATCCAACGGAAACTCGTCCAGCTCAGCCGCAGACACGGGCTCTGCCTCTACTTCTGCTTCTGGTGCAACCACTGCCGGCGAGGCAGTTTCCAGGTCATCCAGGCTCAAATCGAAGGCGCTGTCGAAATCATCGGGCACTGCCGGTGCCGGCACTTCAGGCTCGTCCAGTAGCAGATCCTTGACGTACTGCGCGTCCAGTTCGGCAGCGATCGCAGCAGCTGCGATACCACCGGCTGCCGCAATGACCATGGCCGGGAAGCGGCTCTTGAGTTTTTCGACCTGAGCAAAGTTGTCACCGTTGGCCACCAGTTGGCGTTCCTGGGCAACGAATGCGTCGCGGTCGCCTTGCTGACCGTAGACTTCCATCAGCTTGAGACGCAGGTCACTGCGTTGCGGCTCTTGCTTGATCCCGTCTTCCAGCAAGGCAGCCGCCTGATTCAGACGACCGGCAGTGATGTGCGACTGCGCCTTGCTCAGTACGTCGTCATCGCGCTCGGCAGCAGGCGATACCAGTGGCGCGGCGATCGGCGGGGTTATCACCACCGGCGCAATCACCGGTGCCGGGGCTGGTGCAGGCGTTGTCGTTGGCGCGGTAGCGAGCTTCACGCTCGGCGGCGGCACTTCCAGGTCTTCGAAGATGCTTTTCGGCAGGTCGCGGTCAGCGGAGAAGTCCTGCTCCTCGGCCAAGTCACGAGCCATGCGCAAATGCTTATCGGCTTCTTGCTGGGCTTTGCGGCGACGCGCCAGCAACAGCAGCAACAGCAGCAGAACCACCGCACCGCCGCCCACCAGGCCGAGCAGCACCGGATTGGTCAGCAGCTCGTTGAATTTTTGATCCTCGGACGCTACAGGTGTCGGCTCGACTGGCTTCTCGACCGGAGACGGCGTGGCCTCAGGCGCAGCAGCAGCTACAGGTGCCGCCGGAGCCGCGTCCGCATGCGTTGCCGCAGGGCTGGCCGCCAATTCGGCTGACATCACCGGTGCGCCCGGGGCACCTTCAGCCTGCAACTTGGCCAGTTGATTGTTCTTCAGTTCGATCAGTCGTTGCAGCTTGTCCATCTGACTTTGCAGATCGGTCATGCGGCTTTTCAGTTCGGCGTTGTCACGACGGGACGTGTCGAGGCTTTCCTGGGTCACGGCCAGCTTGTTGCTCAGGTTCTTGGCATCACCCGCGGCGCCTTTGCCTCCGGCCTTGCCGGACTCGGCAGAGACCAGGCTCAGGCTGTCTTTCACCGTTTGCGACGAAGTGCCTTCACCGCGACCGCGTTTGGTGGCATCGAGCTGCTGCTGTCCGGTCCCGGGCTTCGCCACGTAGCGACGACCCTGACGCCACGCGGTGTTCTGCGCAGAGACTTCAGCAATAGCCTTCGGTTGCGGCAGGCTGGTGCTCTGTGCCTGATCCGGCAAACGCAGCACCTGACCGGTTTTCAACCGGTTGATGTTGCCGTCGATAAAGGCATCCGGGTTCAACGCCTGGATGGCTAGCATGGTTTGCTGGACCGAACCGCCATTGCGCGCCTTTGCGGCGATTTCCCACAGGGTATCGCGCGGCGTGGTGGTGTATTGAGTCGGCCCGGTCGCGCCGGTCACTGGCGCGGTGACGGTTTGCGTCGGTGCAGGTTGCGCAGCCGCATCAGCGGTTTGCGGCGAGAATTTGGACGGATCGAGCAGCACGCTGTAATCGCGCAGCAGGCGACCGTTGGGCCACATCACTTGAACCAGGAATTTCACCATGGGTTCGGAGAGTGGTTTGCTGGACGTCACACGCAGGACGCTTTTACCGCTGGCGTTGAGCACCGGGGTAAAGGTCAGGTCATTCAGAAACGCTTGGCGGTCGACACCGGCCTTGGCGAAATCTTCGGGCGAAGCCAAGCTCGGCAGCACTTCAGCAGCAGTGAGGTCCTTGACGTCGAGCAACTCGATTTCCGCCACCAGAGGCTGGTTCAGCGTCGACTTCAGGGTCAATTCCCCGAGCCCGAGGGCATGCGCCATACCGGAGGACAGCGCCGAGGCGGCCGCTATTGCTAACACCAGTTTGCGAACTTGAACCATAGCCTAATCCTTTGTTTGAACATTCCTCGGCCAGCGAGAAGGTGTTGATAGCCGCTGCCGTAAGGCATTGCGCGCGGCGGCGAAGAGTCGTCGCGCGCGATCATTTCATTCATGCCACGCAAAGCCCCGGAGGGTGGCTCGCCTTCGGCAATCTGGCCAAGCATAGCGCTCGGCCCGAATCATTCTGTGAATTGTTGCGAAGTATCTTTTACAGCAGGTCTTTTATCAACAATTCAGCCACCTGCACAGCATTGAGCGCGGCGCCTTTGCGTACGTTATCTGACGTCAGCCACAAATTAAGTTCCGACGGGTCGTCGATCCCGCCGCGAACCCGACCAACGTAGACCACGTCCTGCCCTACCGCATCGCCTACTGGCGTCGGGTAATCACCGGCTTCCACCAGCTCGATACCGGGCGCGTCTTCCAGGGCGGCGTTGATTTTCGCCAGGTCGATGTCGCTCGATGACTGCAACGTCACGTTAAAGCTATCGCCAAAAAACACCGGGGCTTGAATGCAAGTGACGGAAATCTTTAATAAAGGCAGTGCCATGACCTGACGCAGTTCGCGTACCAGGCGTTTTTCCAGCAGCGTATGCCCCTGGTCATCGGGCTTGCCGACTTGCGCCAGCAGGTTGAAGGCCATCTGCCGATCGAAGAAGGTCGGCTCCAGCGGACGCACGTTGAGCAGCTCGGCAGTTTGCCGGGCCAGCTCGGTGACGGCTTCGCGCCCCTGGGCAGACACGGCCAGGCTGGCGGTCAGGTTGATGCGTTGCAGGTCGAGCAAACCGAGCAACGGTGCGAGCACTACCGCCAGCGTGGTGGCTGAAGGGCTTGGACTGCTGACCTGGAACGGCTTTTTCAAACCGGCCAGGATTTCGGCGTTGGCTTCAGGCACTACTTGCGGCGCCTGATCAGCCGGCAAGGCGCCGGACAGGTCGATCAGCGAGCAACCGGCCGCCGTGGCACGCGATGCGAAACTCAGGGTCACCGCCGGGCCGGCAGCGAAGAACACCAGCTGGACTTTACTGAAGTCGAACTCATCGACCTCCCGCACCCGCACGTTCTTGCCGCGAAACGGCACCGAATGCCCCGCCGATTCGCTGCTGGCGAGCAGGTGCAAATTGCCGACCGGAAAGTCGCGTTCTTCGAGAATCTGCACGAGCGTTTCGCCGACAGTACCGGTGGCGCCGATCACGGCAATATCAAAGGACTGGCTCATGGTTCTACCTCTGGCGAAACGGGGGGAGCGGCACTTTACCGGGTGGTTGGCATGCAGGCAATTCTGCCGGGGATTTGTGGTGCCTGCGCCGGCCCCTTCGCGGGCAAGCCTCGCTCCTACATGGGATCGCGCTGCACTTGTAGGAGCGAGGCTTGCCCGCGAAGGGGACCGTCTTGACGACACATTTCCCATAAAAAAACCCGCACCTCTTTCAAGGCACGGGTTCGTTCATTACTTCAGTCGATCAACGCTCAAGCAGGATCCGCAGCATGCGACGCAGCGGTTCGGCCGCGCCCCACAGCAGCTGGTCGCCGACGGTGAACGCGCCGAGGTACTGCGTGCCCATGTTCAGTTTGCGCAGACGGCCAACCGGTACGTTCAGGGTGCCGGTGACTTTCGTCGGGCTCAGTTCCTGAATGCTGACGTCACGCTGGTTCGGCACCAGCTTGACCCAAGGGTTGTGCTGGCTGATCAGCCCTTCGATGTCGGCGATCGGCACGTCTTTGTTCAGTTTGATGGTCAGCGCCTGGCTGTGGCAGCGCATAGCGCCGATGCGCACGCAGATGCCATCAACCGGGATCGGGCTCTTGAAGCGACCGAGGATTTTGTTGGTCTCGGCCTGGGCCTTCCACTCTTCGCGGCTCTGACCGTTCGGCAGTTCTTTGTCGATCCACGGGATCAGGCTGCCGGCCAGCGGTACGCCGAAGTTTTCGGTCGGGTACGCGTCGCTGCGCATGGCTTCGGCGACACGGCGGTCGATGTCGAGGATCGCGCTGGCCGGGTCGGCCAGTTGATCGGCGACAGCGGCGTGGGTCGCGCCCATTTGCTTGATCAGTTCACGCATGTTCTGCGCGCCGGCACCGGAGGCCGCCTGATAGGTCATGGCACTCATCCACTCCACCAGACCGGCTTCGAACAAGCCGCCGAGGCCCATCAGCATCAGGCTGACGGTGCAGTTGCCGCCGATGTAGTTCTTGGTGCCCGCATCGAGCTGCTGGTCGATGACCTTGCGGTTCACCGGGTCCAGCACGATCACCGCGTCATCCTGCATGCGCAGGCTGGAAGCGGCGTCGATCCAGTAACCCTGCCAGCCGTCTTCGCGCAGTTTCGGGAAGACTTCGCTGGTGTAGTCGCCACCCTGGCAGGTCAGAATCACATCGAGGGTTTTCAGCTCTTCAATGCTGTAAGCGTCCTTGAGCGGAGCAATGTCCTTGCCCACAGATGGGCCTTGGCCACCGACATTGGAAGTGGTGAAAAACACCGGCTCAATAAGATCGAAATCCTGCTCTTCCAGCATCCGCTGCATGAGCACGGAACCGACCATACCGCGCCAACCGATCAGACCTACACGTTTCATCGCAACTACACCTTCTTTAAAAAGTGGGCCGCTGCTTTCAAGAGTGAAAGTTGCAGCGGGCCCAAGAGATTACAGATTCCGCAGCGCGGCGACTACTGCGTCGCCCATTTCCTGCGTACCGACTTTAGTGCAACCCGCCGACCAGATGTCGCCAGTGCGCAGGCCCTGGTCCAATACCAGACTGACGGCCTTCTCGATCGCATCGGCCGCATCCTGCAGATTGAAGCTGTAACGCAGCATCATCGACACCGACAGAATGGTCGCCAACGGGTTGGCAATGCCTTTGCCAGCGATGTCCGGCGCCGAACCGTGGCACGGCTCGTACATGCCTTTGTTGTGGGTATCCAGCGACGCCGACGGCAGCATGCCGATGGAACCGGTGAGCATCGACGCCTGGTCGGACAGAATGTCGCCAAACAGGTTGTCGGTGACGATCACGTCGAATTGCTTGGGTGCACGCACCAGTTGCATGGCGGCGTTGTCGACGTACATGTGGCTCAGTTCGACTTCAGGGTAATCCTTGGCCACTTGCTCGACGATTTCACGCCACAGTTGGCTGGAGGCCAGTACGTTGGCTTTGTCCACCGAGCACAGCTTCTTGCCACGCACCATGGCCATGTCGAAACCGACACGGGCGATACGGCGGATTTCGCTTTCGCTGTACGGCAGGGTGTCGTAAGCCTGACGCTCGCCGTTTTCCAGGGTGCGGGTACCGCGTGGCGTGCCGAAGTAGATACCGCCGGTCAGCTCACGGACGATCAGGATGTCCAGGCCAGCAACGATTTCTGGCTTCAGGCTCGAAGCCTCGGCCAGTTGCGGGTAGAGGATCGCCGGACGCAGGTTGCCGAACAGGCCCAGTTGCGCGCGGATTTTCAGCAGGCCGCGCTCAGGGCGGATGTCACGTTCGATGGTGTCCCATTTAGGGCCGCCCACAGCGCCGAGCAGTACAGCATCGGCGGCGCGCGCACGATCCAGGGTTTCGTCGGCCAACGGCACGCCATGCTTGTCGATGGCGGCGCCGCCGATGACGTCGTGGCTCAGCTCGAAGCCCAGGTTGTACTTGTCGTTCGCCAGCTCCAGCACCTTGACCGCTTCGGCCATGATTTCCGGGCCAATACCGTCACCCGGGAGAATCAGAATCTGCTTGCTCATGCTTTCCTCATGTCATCAGTCGGTACGCCCTTGGGCGCACCCGGAAAAATTCTATCGCTCGGCGCTTATCGTTCAGCCATCAGCACCAGCACATCGGTACTGAACGAACCATCGGCTTCAATCTCAAAATACTCGCGTACTTCATTACCCATCGACTGCTGCAACTCGCGGATCGCCGCGCGCATTACCTCTGGCGTGCGCATGCGCTCGACCCAGGAGGTGTACTCCAGACGCAGCCGTTGACGGGTGGTGCTACGGGTATGCAACCCCGCTTCGCTGACCTGACGCAACCACTCACCGGCGGAATAATCGCGCACATGGCTGGTGTCGCGCAGCACTTCGACGCTTTGCAGGTAAGTGTCGAACAACGGACTGCCCGGTGACAACACGTCGATGAACGCCGCCACCCCGCCCGGCTTCAGCACCCGACGAACCTCCCGCAGCGCCAAGCCGAGATCGCTCCAATGGTGCGCCGAATAACGGCTGAAGACGAAATCGAACTCACCATCGGCGAACGGCAACCGCTCGGCGGCGCCCAGCACCGTGGACACATTGCTCAGGCCGCGGTCGACGGCGGCACCGGCCACCACGTCGAGCATCTGCTGCGACAGGTCGTAGGCCACCACTTCTTTCACCAGCGAGGCCACGTGAAAGCTCACGTGACCGGCGCCGCAGCCCAGGTCCAGCACTCGGGCATCGCCCTGCCCTGCCAGTTCAGCCTGTAGCAGTGCGAATTCGGTGCCTTGAGCGTGAACGGCGCTGCTCAGGTAGGCCGAGGCCTGTTCACCGAATTGCTTTTGTACAACCTGACTGTGGGCGGTGCTGGTCATCGTAATGTCCTGATATTTGTGTTGTCTGGGCGGGCCTCTTCGCGGGCAAGCCTCGCTCCTACAGGAGAATGCATTACAACCGTAGGAGCTAGGCTTGCCCGCGAAGGCGTCATCACGTTTTACAAACAATCACGCGTCGCGAAACAACCAGGGCTGGCTCGCACGGTGTTTGGCTTCAAACGCCGCGATCGCCTCACCTTCCTGCAAGGTCAGGCCGATGTCGTCCAGGCCGTTGACCAGGCAATGCTTGCGGAACTCGTCAAGTTCAAAGCTGTAAACCTTGCCATCAGGCCGGGTCACGGTCTGGGCTTGCAGGTCGACCGTCAACTCGTAGCCAGGATTCGCTTCGACCTGCTGGAACAGTTCATCGACTTCAGCGTCGCTCAAGATGATCGGCAGCAAGCCGTTCTTGAAGCTGTTGTTGTAGAAGATGTCGGCGTAGCTCGGCGCGATGATGCTGCGAAAACCGTATTCTTCCAGCGCCCACGGCGCGTGTTCGCGGCTCGAGCCGCAACCGAAGTTCTCGCGGGCCAGCAGCACGCTGGCGCCTTGATAACGCTCGGCGTTGAGGACAAAGTCCTTGTTCAGCGGACGCTTGGAGTTGTCCTGGTAGGCATAACCCACGTCCAGGTAGCGCCATTCGTCAAACAGGCTCGGACCAAAACCGGTGCGCTTGATCGACTTCAAGAACTGCTTCGGAATGATCTGGTCGGTGTCGACGTTGGCACGGTTCAAGGGTGCGACCAAACCGGTGTGTTGGGTAAAAGCTCTCATGTGCGGTTCCTCAGATCAGTTCGCGAACGTCGATGAAACGACCGTTGACGGCAGCCGCCGCGGCCATGGCCGGGCTGACCAGGTGAGTACGACCACCAGCGCCCTGACGCCCTTCGAAGTTGCGGTTGGAGGTCGAGGCGCAATGCTCGCCCGACTCCAAACGGTCCGGGTTCATCGCCAGGCACATCGAGCAACCCGGTTCACGCCACTCGAAACCGGCTTCGAGGAAAATTTTGTCCAGGCCTTCGGCCTCGGCTTGTGCCTTCACCAGGCCCGAGCCCGGCACCACGATGGCTTGCTTAATCGTCGAAGCGACTTTACGGCCCTTGGCGATCACCGCCGCAGCGCGCAAGTCTTCGATCCGCGAGTTGGTGCAGGAACCAATGAATACGCGGTCCAGTTGAATGTCGGTGATCGCCTGATTGGCGCTCAAACCCATGTATTTCAAGGCGCGCTCGATGGAGCCGCGTTTGACCAGGTCCATTTCCTTCGCAGGATCGGGAACGTTCTGATCAACCGCCACGACCATCTCGGGCGACGTACCCCAGCTGACTTGAGGCTTGATCTGAGTGGCGTCGAGCTCGACCACGGTGTCGAATACGGCGTCAGCGTCGGACACCAAGTCTTTCCAGGATTCGACCGCCATGTCCCATTCCGCGCCTTTCGGGGCGAATGGACGACCCTTGACGTAAGCCACGGTTTTTTCGTCGGCAGCCACCAGACCTACGCGAGCGCCGGCCTCGATGGACATGTTGCAGATGGTCATGCGGCCTTCAACGGACAAATCGCGAATGGCGCTGCCGGCGAACTCGATGGCGTGGCCGTTACCGCCGGCGGTGCCGATTTTGCCGATCACCGCGAGCACGATGTCCTTGGCCGTCACGCCGAACGGCAATTTGCCTTCGACCGACACCCGCATGTTTTTCATTTTCTTGGCGACCAGACACTGCGTGGCGAACACGTGCTCGACCTCGGAAGTCCCGATGCCGTGGGCCAAGGCGCCAAACGCGCCGTGAGTCGAGGTGTGCGAATCGCCGCAGACCACGGTCATGCCCGGCAAGGTGGCACCCTGCTCCGGACCGATCACGTGAACGATGCCCTGACGCACATCATTCATTTTGAATTCGGTGATGCCGTATTCATCGCAGTAGTCATCGAGGGTCTGAACCTGCAAACGCGAGACCTGGTCGGTAATCGCTTCGATGCCGCCCTTGCGATCCGGCGTGGTCGGTACGTTGTGGTCCGGGGTCGCGATGATCGAGTCGACGCGCCAAGGCTTGCGCCCGGCCAGACGCAGGCCTTCGAAAGCTTGGGGAGAAGTCACTTCATGGATGATGTGGCGGTCGATATAGATCAGCGACGACCCATCGTCGCGCCGTTTCACTTCATGGGAATCCCAGAGCTTGTCGTAAAGCGTTTTGCCGGCCATCAGACGGTCCTCATCAGCTTGCTGCTATTTTCTATGCCTTGGGTCATGCACGGTTCAATAACCCCTTGGCTTGTGAGGTCGATCCTAGGGGGTTACATTAAATAACTCAAATTCATATTTTTTATGCTTTGGATAACCAACTGGAATACCACAATGGATCTGGCCAACCTCAACGCGTTTATCGCGATTGCCGAGACCGGGAGTTTCTCCGGCGCTGGCGAACGGCTACACCTGACCCAACCGGCGATCAGCAAGCGCATTGCCGGACTGGAGCAGCAATTGAAGGTGCGCCTGTTCGATCGCCTGGGCCGTGAAGTCAGCCTGACCGAGGCCGGGCGCGCTTTGCTGCCGAGGGCCTATCAGATCCTGAATGTGCTGGACGACACCCGCCGCGCCCTGACCAACCTGACCGGCGAAGTGACCGGTCGTCTGACCCTGGCCACCAGTCACCACATCGGCCTGCACCGTTTACCACCCTTATTAAGGGAATTCACCCGACGCTACCCACAGGTGGCGCTGGATATTCAGTTCCTCGATTCGGAGGTGGCCTACGAAGAAATACTCCATGGCCGCGCCGAACTGGCGGTCATCACCCTGGCACCGGAGCCCCACGCACTGATCAAGGCCACGCCGGTGTGGGACGACCCGCTGGACTTCGTGGTCGCCCCGGAGCACTCGCTGATCAGCGACGGCCCGGTCAGCCTGGCGGACATTGCCCTGCACCCGGCGGTATTTCCTGGTGGCAACACCTTTACCCACCACATCGTCCGGCGCCTGTTCGAAGCTCAAGGCCTGACGCCGAACATCGCCATGAGCACGAATTATCTGGAAACCATAAAGATGATGGTCTCGATTGGCCTGGCCTGGAGCGTGTTGCCGCGCACCATGCTGGATGATCAGGTTGCGCGAATACCTTTACCGGGCATACAACTGACTCGCCAGCTAGGCTATATCCTGCACACAGAAAGGACGCTATCGAATGCGGCGCGAGCCTTCATGGCCTTGCTGGATGCACAAATCGATCTGCCAGGGACTCTCGGCTAAGCTGTGCTACTTCTGTAGAGCCTCGAGTTACTGTCACTAACACCCCACTCAGCCAAGGCTTGCCAATGCCGAAATCTGTTGACCGTGTTCCGCCGATGCCGCGTATACAGGCGCTTGACCCGAAACGGTCCGAGCAGAGCTGGGAAAGCGCCCCACAATTGTTGGCCGCCCTCAACGGTGCACGTCTGGGCGCCTGGTATTGGGACATCGAGCGCGGGCAGATCAGTTGGTCGCGCGGTACCCAGGCGCTGTTCGGCTTCGATCCCCGGCAACCGCTGCCGGCGGATCTGGAATACCTCGACTTGCTGCCGCCAGAGGATCGGGCGAAAACCATTCGCGCTTTCCACGCGGTGATCGCCGGCGCTCCGCTGGAACAGGCGATGCACCACCGCATTCGCTGGCCCGACGGCAGCCTGCACTGGCTGGAGATCAACGGCAGCCTGTTGCCGGACAAACACGGTCGGCCACGGATGATTGGCGTGATCCGCGAAATCACCCACCAGCGCCAGCGCGAACAAGCGTTGAGCAGCTCGGAAAAGCGCTTTGCCACGCTGTTCCACCTGTGCCCGAACATGGTCCTGCTGACCCGTCAGGAAGACGGCCTGATTACCGAAGCCAACCAGTATTTTGAAAGCCTGTTCGGCTGGCCCGTGCAAAACGCCATTGGTCGTACCACTTTGGAACTGGGCCTTTGGGTGCACCCGGAGCAACGGGCACAACTGGTCAAGGCCACCAAGGCCAAGGGCGAACTGGTCAGCATGGAGGTGCAGTTTCGTGCCAGCAATGGCCAAGTCCATGACGGCATTCTCAGCGCACAAAAGGTGGAGCTCGAAGGCCAGCCGTATCTGCTGAGTACGTTTCTGGACACCACCGAACGAAAAGCCGCCGAGCTTGCCCTGAAAGACAGCCAGGAGCGGCTCGACCTTGCTCTGGATTCGGCGCAACTGGGTACCTGGGACTGGCACATTCCCAGCGGCATGCTGTACGGCTCGGCACGCGCCGCCCAGTTACACGGGATGGAGGCCAAACCTTTCCATGAATCCTTTGACGAGTTTTTCGAAGGCGTGCCCGACGAAGAGCGCGGCACCATGCGCGACGCCTATCGCAGCCTGCGAGAAGGCCCGGCCGGCAATTATCAACTGACCTACCGCGTGCAATTGCCGGATGGCAGCTCGCGCTTCCTGGAAAGCCGCGCCCGACTCTATCGCGACGACAACGGCGCCCCGTTGCGCATGGCCGGCACGCTGCTCGACATCACCGATCAGGTGGAGCGCGAGCAGCTGCTGGTGGCGTCCGAAGAGAAGTTCGCCACCCTGTTCCAGGTCAGCCCGGACCCGATTTGCGTGACCCGTCAGGACACCGGCCAATTCATCGAGATCAACTCCAGTTTCACCCAGGCCTTCGGCTGGAGCGCCGCCGACGTGATTGGCCGCGGCGCCGACGAAATCGGTCTATGGGACGCTTCGGCGAAAAGCCTGCGACGGATCGAGCAGGTCATCCGTGAACAAGGCCTGAACAACGTGGCGATCCTGGTTCAGCACAAAGACGGGCAATCCCTGACCTGCGTGATCTCCAGCCGCCAGATCAGCGTCGGCGACCAGCCGTGCATCGTCACCACCCTGCGCGACATTACCCAGCAACAACGCTCGGAAGCGGCGCTCAAGGCCAGTGAAGAGAAGTTCGCCAAGGCGTTCCACTCAAGCCCCGACGCGATCACCATCACCGAGCGCGACACCGGACGCTATCTGGAGGTCAACGACGGCTTCTGCCGCCTGACCGGCTACCGCGCCGACGAAGTGATTGGTCGCACGGTGTATCAGGTCGGCATCTGGGCCGATGAAAAACAACGCTCGGCGCTGCTCGCCGAACTACAGATCAAGGGCCGGGTGCACCACCAGGAAACGCTCGGGCGCAATAAACGCGGCGAGCTGCTGACTGTCGAGGTCTCGGTGGAGCCGATCACCCTCAACGAAACCGCTTGCCTGCTGCTGACTGCGCGGGACGTCAGCCTGCTGAAAAACGCTGAAGCGCAAATCCGTCACCTGGCCTACCACGACCCGCTGACCAACCTGCCCAACCGCGCGCTGCTGATGGATCGCCTGAGCCAGCAGATCGCCCTGCTCAAGCGCCACAACCTGCGCGGTGCCCTGATGTTTCTCGACCTTGATCACTTCAAGCACATCAATGATTCGCTCGGTCATCCGGTGGGCGATACCGTGCTGAAAATCATCACCGCGCGCCTCGAAGCCAGCGTGCGCATGGAGGACACCGTCGCCCGTTTGGGCGGTGACGAATTCGTGGTGCTGCTCAGCGGGCTCGAAGGCTCGCGCAACGAGGTCAGCGAGCAGGTTCAGCAGTTGGCGGACACCTTGCGTGAACTGCTGTCGGAGCCGATGTTCCTCGACGGACAACGCCTGCAAGTGACCCCGAGCATCGGCATCGCGCTGATTCCCGACCATGGTTCGACCCCGACCGACCTGCTCAAACGCGCCGACATCGCCCTCTACCGAGCCAAGGACTCAGGCCGCAATACCACGCAGATGTACCACAACACCATGCAGAAGGCTGCGAGCGAACGCCTGCGCATGGAAACCGACCTGCGCCTGGCCCTTTCCCGGGGTGAGTTCCGCGTGCACTACCAACCTCAGGTGGACGCCCGGAACGACCGCATCGTCGGCGCCGAGGCGCTGGTACGCTGGAACCACCCGGAACTTGGCGCGCAATCGCCCACCGAGTTCATCAAGGTGCTGGAGGACAGCGGACTGATTCTGGAAGTGGGCACCTGGATCATCGACGAAGCCTGCAGCGCCTTCAAACAACTGATCGCCAATGGCCTGGTCGACCCGCTGGACTTCAGCCTGTGCGTAAATATCAGCCCGCGGCAATTCCGGCAAAACGACTTCGTCGAACGCATCGAACACAGCCTCAGCAGTCATGGCCTGCCCTGCTCGCTGCTAAAACTGGAAATCACCGAAGGCATCGTGATCCAGAACCTGGAAGACACCATCAACAAAATGCGTCGCCTGAAAAAACTCGGCGTGAGTTTTGCGATGGACGATTTCGGCACCGGCTATTCCTCGCTGACTTACCTCAAGCGTCTGCCGGTCGACACCCTGAAAATCGACCAGTCGTTCATCCGCGACGCCACGACCGACCCCAACGACGCCGAGATTATCCGCGCCATCGTCGCCATGGCCCTCAGCCTCGAATTGAAAGTGATTGCCGAAGGGGTAGAGACACCGGAGCAGCTGGAATTTTTACAGGGGCTGGGCTGCCATTTTTATCAGGGGTTTTTGCACAGCCCGCCGCTGCCGGTGGAGGAGTTTCAAAAGCTGCTCAAATGACGCGGACCTTGTAGCCGCTGCCGAGCAGCGCGAGGCTGCGTTCGGTTTGGGCCGCATTCGGACGAAGCAGTCGTGAGTTCTGCCTGCATGTGCTGTTTTTTTTTAATTTGGATTCAGGCCGCTTCAGACACCTGAAGACCCAGTAAACGCGAGACCTGATCCAGTTCGGTCTCGCGACGCAGGACGGTGAACAACTCGACCGCTTCGGGATAATTGCGGGTCAGCATCGCCAGCCACTGCTTCAAGCGACCCGGCGACTGGCGTGGCGTCATCTGCGCCTTGGCTTGCAGCCAGAAGTCCTGAATCAGCGGCAGCAGCTCAGCCCAGGTCATCTCGATGACGTCCTCACCGGCCCGCGCTGCCGCGATTTGCCGCGCCAGGTCCGGGCGCGAGACCAGACCGCGACCGAGCATGATGTCCTCGACACCGCTGATTTCGCGGCAACGACGCCAGTCTTCGACGCTCCAGATATCACCATTGGCGAACACCGGCACCTTGACCACGTCCTGCACCCGCGGAATCCATTCCCAGTGGGCCGGCGGTTTGTAGCCATCAGTCTTGGTCCGAGCATGAACGACGATGTGTGCCGCGCCACCTTCGGCCAGGGCCGTGGCACACACCAGCGCACCGTCCGGACTGTCGAAACCGAGGCGCATCTTCGCGGTCACTGGAATGTGCGCCGGAACCGCACGACGGACATGCTCGACGATCTGGTTCAGCAGCTCAGGCTCTTTGAGCAGCACCGCGCCGCCACGGGATTTATTGACGGTCTTGGCCGGGCAGCCGAAGTTCAGGTCGATCACCTCGGACCCCAGCTCGCAGGCCAGCGCGGCGTTTTCTGCCAGGCATACCGGATCGGAACCGAGCAGCTGTACCCGCAGCGGCACGCCGGACGCGGTCCGGGCGCCGGTCAGCAGCTCCGGGCCGAACTTGTGGTAATAGGCAGGCGTGAGCAGTTGATCGTTGATCCGAATGAACTCGGTCACGCACCAATCGATACCGCCCACACGGGTCAGTACGTCCCGCAGGATGTTGTCGACCAACCCCTCCATGGGCGCCAAAGCAATTTGCATGAAAAACACACTCAACGAAAAACGTGCAGCAGTTTACTCGAAAGCATCGATTAGATCGCGACTTGCAACGCGGGGCCGTAGCCCTCGATGAATTCCGTTGGCATACGCTTGGGCTTGCCGGTCGACAGTTCGATGCAGACGAAGGTGGTTTGCGCCCGCAGCAACGTAGTGTTGTCGCTGGGGCGCTTCAACTGAAAGTGCCGGGTCATTTTCAGGCGCTGGTCCCAATCGACAATCCAGGTCGCCAATTGCAATTCATCGCCTTCATAGGCGGCCGCCAGGTAATCGATTTCGTGCCGCACTACCGCCATCGCCCGGTCCAGCCGACGATACTCGACCAGATCCAGGCCCAGCCGCTGGGAGTGGCGCCAGGCACAGCGTTCGAGCCAGGTCACGTACACCGCGTTGTTCGCGTGACCCAGCCCATCGATGTCCTCTGCGCCGACTTCCAGATCAATGATAAATGGCGTTGCCCGATCCCAGCCCATGCCCCACTCCTGGTCAGAAATTTTTTACCGGGGCAGTGTAACGGATGCTCAGGCCGATTGGCGCGATTGCAGACTGCGACCGGCCAGCAGCGAAAGAACGCCTTCGATCACCCGAGGGTCCGCCAGCACCCGTTGATGACCACCCGCTTCCAGGCGCAACAGACGGCTGTCAAACCAGGCTTCGTTGATCAGCTGCGATTCCTTGACCGGAACGTAGCAGTCGTCTTCGGCATGGACGATCAGGCCGGGCATGTCGAGTTGATAGTGCGCGACATCCAGCGCCGCAGCGCGCATCCCGACGTCTTTCTCGACCTGGCGAATGAACGCCGAACGGGCTTTCGGTGGCAACCGCACGTAACGGGCGAAACCGCGCAACACGCCGAGAATCCGAGCCGGGGCGGCGATGGTGACCAGGGTTTCGGTGCGCAAGCCCAGTTGAACGGCGAGCATGGCACTGGCACCACCCATGGAGTGACCGATAACCGCTTGCAGCGGCGGCAACTCGGCAGCGGCTTCAAGCATGGCTCGAGCAAACAGCACGACGTTCGCTTCGCTGCCCGGCGAGCGACCGTGAGCCGGGCCATCCAGAGCAACCACGGTGTAACCGGCATCGACCAGTGCGGTGATGAGGCTGGCAAACTGCGTTGGCCGACCCTCCCAACCGTGCATCAGCAACACGGCCGGACCCTGCCCCCAACGCAGTGCCGAGAGGCCAAAGCGCAAGGTGATCCGCTCGGATTTCGCCAACAGCGGCAATTCCCAATCACGCGGCGGCAGCTCCCGCGGTGTCATGAATGCCAGTCGCATTATGCTCGCGACCAGTTTCGGTGCGAACCAGCCCAAGGTGCCATTAACGCCACGAACCCACTTCAACGTGCTCATCGCTCTCACTCCTCAGGCCAAGGCCTTCAGGTCATAGCACCGCCGATTTGGCGGCGCGCAGCAATCGATCGGACAACTCTCCTGGCCCCAGCGCGCGCGCCAGAGCCAAACCACCGACCATCAAGGCCATGTCGGCCAAGGCTTTGTCGGTCTCTTCCGGGCTGGCCGCCAACTGCGCGACCATCAACTCCACATGCTCATTCAGTGCCACACGAAACGCGTCCGGCAGCCGGCCCAGTTCACCGACCGAAGCCGGAATCGGGCACGCTGACTCAGAGGAATCACGGTGTTTGCGTGACAGATAGAACGCAGCAACCAACGCGCGACGCTCTTCGCCGGTTAACTGGGCATCCATGTCGGCAATCAAGCCACGGCGGTGGCCGAGCAACTGCTTGAATGCTTCCAGCATCATCGCGTCCTTGCTTTCGAAGTGCGCATAGAAGCCGCCGACGGTGAGGCCGGCTGCACCCATCACTTCGCCCACGCTCGGTTCGGCCGGGCCACGCTGAATCAGCGCTGCACTGGCAGCCTTGAGGATGCGTTCGCGGGTTTGAGCTTTTTTATCGTTCATCGTTGCCTCCGAATATTACGACTAGAATATTATTCTCATAATAATTTTTCGCAAGTCGTGGATGTGACCGCTGGTCTGAAGAACAGTTTGAAAGAATTAGGGGATTTGGCAAACGCCAGACAAACAAAAGGGCCATTCAATAATTGAATGACCCTTATAAAATCCCGCAGAGCGGGTAATCGTGGCGTCCCCTAGGGGACTCGAACCCCTGTTACCGCCGTGAAAGGGCGGTGTCCTAGGCCACTAGACGAAGGGGACGCAAAACCTTCTATACAACTGATCAGCGCTGAGAGCTGATCGATTCAAGGCCGGTGTGGCCAGACCTTGAACTGTAAAATTGGTGGAGCTAAACGGGATCGAACCGTTGACCTCCTGCATGCCATGCAGGCGCTCTCCCAGCTGAGCTATAGCCCCGATTTATCGCCTGGCGGCGGAGCGGCATCTTGCGATACTGCTTCTGTAAAACTGGCGTCCCCTAGGGGACTCGAACCCCTGTTACCGCCGTGAAAGGGCGGTGTCCTAGGCCACTAGACGAAGGGGACGTAAACCCTTCTATACAACTGATCAACCCTGAGAGTCGATCGCTTCAAGACCGGTGTGGCCAGACCTTGAAGTGTAAATTGGTGGAGCTAGACGGGATCGAACCGTCGACCTCTTGCATGCCATGCAAGCGCTCTCCCAGCTGAGCTATAGCCCCTCATCGCTGAGGACGGGGCGAATCTTAATGGCGCTTCGGAAGGCTGTCAAACTTATTTTTAACAATTTCAAAAATTTTTTGCCGCCATAACAATCACTTACCGCCCTCCCCCCGAAAAACGGGGGTAAAACGATCTTAGGCGATGTTGCCCAAGAGTTTTTCCCATTCCTTGTTTTCCTTCTTCGACACGCCACCGAGCAAGTCGATCGCCTGGCGCAGACGGAAACGGGTCAAGTCCGGACCGAGGATTTCCATCGCATCCAGCACCGACACCGAACTGGCCTGGCCAGTGATCGCGGCAAACATCAGCGGCATGGCGTCACGCAACTTCAGTTCCAGGGATTCGACCACTGCTTGAATCGTTGCGGTGATGCTGTCCTTTTCCCACTGACGCAGGCTTTCCAGCTTCCACAAAATCAACTGCATCAACTGACGCACCTGATCGCCCGACAGCTTCTTGGATTCGAACAACTTGGCGTCCGGGTTCACGCCACCGGCGAAGAAGAAACCGGCCAGCGGGGCGACCTGGCTGAAGGTTTCAACCCGACCCTGCACGTGCGGCGCGATCTTCATCATGTATTCCGGATTCAGCGCCCAGGTCTGCAAGCGGCTGGCGAATTCTTCCACCGGTAGGTCACGCAACCACTGGCCGTTGAGCCACGACAGTTTCTCGATGTCGAAAATCGGCCCGCCGAGGGAAACACGGCTCAGGTCGAAGTGGTCGACCATTTCCTGCAGCGAGAACTTCTCGCGCTCGTCCGGCATCGACCAGCCCATGCGACCCAGGTAGTTGAGCATCGCTTCCGGCATGAAGCCCATGCGCTCGTAGAACGTCACCGAGGTCGGGTTCTTGCGCTTGGACAGCTTGCTCTTGTCCGGGTTACGCAGCAGCGGCATGTAGCACAACTCCGGTTGTTCCCAGCCGAAGTACTCGTACAGCAGAATCAGTTTCGGCGCCGAGGGTAGCCACTCTTCGCCGCGCAGAACGTGGGTGATACCCATCAGGTGATCATCGACCACGTTAGCCAGGAAGTACGTCGGCAGGCCGTCGGTCTTCATTAACACTTGCATGTCCATGCGATCCCATGGGATCTCGACGTCGCCACGCAGCATGTCCGGCACCACGCAGACGCCTTCGCTTGGCACCTTCATGCGGATGACATGCGGCTCGCCAGCGGCCAGGCGACGCGCGACTTCATCCGCAGACAGCAACAGCGCACGACCGTCGTAACGCGGGGTTTCGCCGCGCGCCATTTGCTCGGCGCGCATCTGGTCCAGCTCTTCGGCCGTACAGAAGCAAGGAAAGGCATGGCCCATTTCAACCAGCTGCTGGCAGTACTTCTGATAGATCTCGCCGCGCTCGCTCTGACGGTAAGGACCGTGCGGGCCGCCGACGTCCGGGCCTTCGCTCCAGTCAATACCCAACCAGCGCAGGGCGTCGAAAATCTGTTGTTCGGACTCGCGGGTCGAACGCAATTGGTCGGTGTCTTCGATGCGCAGGATGAACTCACCGCCATGCTGCTTGGCAAAGCAGTAGTTGAACAAAGCGATGTAAGCGGTACCTACGTGGGGATCCCCGGTGGGCGATGGCGCGATGCGAGTGCGGACGGTGGTCATGGCAAGTCTCGAAATGAAGATATAACAAAGGGCGAATGGTAACAGGCGTTGCCCGCCCGGCTCCAGTGAACAGGGCATTTAAGCCAAGGTTGCGTCTACAACGCACGTATGCCGCGGTGAATGGCCGAATATCAGCCGATGCCAGTGACGCGCAAGTCGCCTCCAGCCAGGCCAGCCTCGGTCGTTCGCAGATCGACTTGTCTCGCGCGCAGACCCTGCGCAAACCCGGTTACGTGTCGGAAGAACGAGTAACCACCCTCTCCGCCGACAACCCATCGCCCGCTCGCAAGTGACCAACGCCCAGGCGGACACACAAAGTCAGCGCCAACAAATCAACGCCCTGGCCGCCGAGATCAACCGCCTCGACGCCATGATCGCCAACGCCAAAACCGACCTGGCCCAGGCCGAACTGAACCTGACCCGCAGTGAAATCCACGCCCCCATCAGCGGCCTGATCGGCCAGCGCGCTGCCCGTGAAGGCCAGTACGTGCAGGCGGGTGCTTATCTGATGTCGATCGTCCCGGACCAGGACATCTGGATTCAGGCCAACTTCAAGGAAACCCAGATCGGCCACATGCAGCCCGGCCAAAAAGCCGAACTGATCTTCGATGCCTGCAGCGATACACCCATCGATGCGCGGGTGGACAGCCTGTTCGCCGCTTCGGGCGCACAGTTGAGCCTGTTGCCGCCGGACAATGCCACCGGCAACTTCACCAAAGTCGTACAACGGATTCCGGTAAAACTGACCTTCGCCGCGAACAATCCGCTGCAAGGCAAGATTCGTCCGGGCATGTCAGTCACCGCTAAAGTGAACATCAAAGACGCCCCTGACGATGGCCGGTGATCAACTGATCCGCCCGGCCGGCGAACCGACCCGGCGGGACTGGATTGCGGTGATGAGCGTGATGCTCTGCGCCTTCATGGCGGTGCTCGACATCCAGATCACCAACTCGTCACTCAAGGACATTCAGGGCGCGCTGGCGGCGACCCTGGAAGAAGGTTCGTGGATTTCCACCTCGTACCTGGTGGCGGAAATCATCATGATCCCGCTGACGGCGTGGCTGGTGCAGTTGCTCTCGGCGCGTCGGCTCGCGGTGTGGGTGTCGCTTGGATTTCTCGCCGCTTCCCTGCTCTGCTCCATGGCCTGGAGCCTGGAAAGCATGATCGTCTTCCGCGCCTTGCAGGGCTTTACCGGCGGTGCGCTGATTCCGCTGGCGTTCACCCTCACGCTGATCAAACTCCCCGAACACCACCGCGCCAAAGGCATGGCCATGTTCGCCATGACCGCAACCTTCGCACCCTCCATCGGCCCGACTCTGGGCGGCTGGCTGACCGAGAATTGGGGCTGGGAATACATCTTCTACATCAACATTCCGCCGGGGCTGATCATGATCGCCGGCCTGATGTACGGCCTGGAAAAAAAACAAGCCCATTGGGAACTGCTGAAAAGCACCGACTACATGGGCATTCTCACGCTGGGCGTCGGCCTCGGTTGTTTGCAGGTGTTTCTGGAAGAAGGCCATCGCAAGGACTGGCTGGAATCGAGCCTGATCGTGACCCTGGGCAGCATCGCGCTGATCAGCCTGATCACCTTTGTGATCGTGCAGACGTCCAAGCCCAATCCGCTGATCAACCTCGGCATCCTGCGCAATCGCAACTTCGGTTTATCGAGTATTTCCAGTGTCGGGATGGGGGGCGGTTTGTACGGCTCGATCTACCTGTTGCCGCTGTACCTGGCACAGATCCAGAACTACAACGCCTTGCAGATCGGCGAAGTGATCATGTGGATGGGCGTGCCGCAGCTGTTTCTGATTCCGCTGGTGCCGAAGCTGATGAAATACGTCTCGCCGAAATGGGCGTGTACGCTGGGTTTCGGGCTATTTGGATTGGCGAGTTTTTCATCGGGCGTGTTGAACCCGGACTTCGCCGGGCCGCAGTTCAATCAGATCCAGATCATCCGGGCGCTGGGCCAACCGCTGATCATGGTGACCATCTCATTGATCGCTACCGCCTACATCCTGCCGCAGGACGCGGGGTCGGCATCGAGCCTGTTCAACATCCTGCGCAACCTCGGCGGCGCGATTGGCATCGCCCTCCTCGCTACGTTGCTGGATGCGCGGACCAAGACTTACTTTGATTACTTGCGTGAAGCGATTGTGCCGACCAACCCGCAGGTAGCCGAGCGCATGGCATCGCTGGCGGATCGGTTTGGCAGTGAGACGGCAGCGCTGGGCAAGCTCAGTGAAATTGCGCATCAGCAAGCGTCGATCATGGCTTACAACGATGCCTTTCACTTTGTCGGGATTGCGTTGGGGATCAGCATGCTGGCGGTGTTGCTGACCAAGGCGTTGCCGGCGGGGTTGAAGGCCGACGAAACACATTGAAATCGCGGCGCGGCCTTCGCGGGCAAGCCACACCCCCACAGGTTTTGTGTCGTTCGCATAATTGATAAACGACACAAAACCTGTGGGAGCGTGCGGGCGGCGATCCGACTTGCCCGCGAAGAGGCCCGCTCGGGTGCTGCAAAACTCAAACGGTGATCAACCGCTCCCGCAACTTGCCAATCTCATCACGCATCTGCGCCGCGGCTTCGAATTCCAGGTCGCGAGCAAGCTGATACATCTTCTCTTCCAGCGCACGAATGCGCTTGGCGATTTCGCCCGGCGAACGCAATTCCGCTTCGTACTTGGCGTTCTCCTCGGCGGCCTTGGCCATGCCTTTGCGCTTCTTGCTGCGCGAACCCGGCACGGTGGCGCCTTCCATGATGTCGGCAACGTCCTTGAACACGCCTTTGGGCGTGATGCCATTGGCCAGGTTGAAGGCGATCTGCTTGTCGCGACGACGCTCGGTTTCGCCGATCGCCCGCTCCATCGAGCCGGTAATGCGATCCGCGTAGAGAATCGCCCGACCATTGAGGTTGCGCGCCGCCCGGCCGATGGTCTGGATCAGCGAGCGCTCGGAACGCAGGAAGCCTTCCTTGTCCGCATCGAGAATCGCCACCAGGGACACTTCCGGCATGTCCAGACCTTCACGCAGCAAGTTGATCCCCACCAATACATCGAAGGTGCCCAGACGCAGATCGCGGATGATTTCGACCCGCTCAACCGTGTCGATGTCCGAGTGCAGATAACGCACCCGTACGCCATGGTCAGCCAGGTAATCGGTCAAGTCTTCGGACATACGCTTGGTCAACGTCGTGACCAGCACCCGCTCTTCCAGCGCCACGCGCTTGCCGATTTCCGAGAGCAAATCGTCGACCTGGGTCAGCGCCGGACGGATTTCGATTTGCGGGTCCACCAGGCCGGTCGGGCGCACCAGTTGCTCGACCACGCGACCGGCATGTTCGGCCTCGTAGTTACCCGGCGTCGCCGAGACAAAAATCGTCTGCGGGCTAATGTTTTCGAACTCGTCGAAACGCATCGGCCGGTTATCCAGCGCTGACGGCAGGCGGAAACCGTATTCCACCAGCGTCTCCTTACGGGAGCGGTCGCCTTTATACATGGCGCCGACCTGCGGCACGCTGACGTGGGATTCGTCGATCACCAGCAAGGCGTCGGCCGGCAGGTAGTCAAACAAGGTCGGTGGCGCCTGGCCAGATTCACGGCCGGACAGGTAGCGCGAGTAGTTTTCTATACCGTTGCAGTAACCCAGCTCGAGAATCATCTCCAGGTCAAACCGGGTGCGCTGCTCCAGACGCTGCGCTTCCACCAGTTTGTTGTTGGAACGCAGGTAGTCCAGGCGCTCCTGAAGCTCGACCTTGATGCCTTCGATGGCGCCGAGCAGGGTTTCCCGTGGCGTCACGTAGTGGCTTTTCGGATAGAAAGTGAAACGCGGCAACTGACGGATCACTTCGCCGGTCAACGGATCGAAGGCGGAAATCTTCTCGACTTCGTCATCGAACAGCTCGATGCGGATCGCTTCAAAATCGGATTCCGCCGGGTGGATATCGATCACATCGCCGCGGACCCGGAAGGTCGCACGGGCGAAATCCATGTCGTTGCGGGTGTATTGCAGGTCTGCCAGGCGACGCAGCAACGCACGCTGATCGAGCTTGTCGCCGCGATCCACGTGCAGAACCATCTTCAAATAAGTTTCCGGGCTGCCCAGGCCGTAGATGCACGACACCGTGGTGACGATGATCGCGTCTTTGCGCTCCAGCAACGCCTTGGTCGCGGACAGTCGCATCTGTTCGATGTGATCGTTGATCGAGGCGTCTTTCTCGATGAACGTATCCGACGACGGCACGTAGGCTTCGGGCTGGTAGTAGTCGTAGTAGGAAACGAAGTACTCGACGGCGTTGTTCGGGAAGAACGCTTTGAACTCGCCGTACAACTGTGCAGCCAGCGTTTTGTTCGGCGCCAGCACCAGGGTTGGACGCTGCACCTGGGCGATCACATTGGCGATGCTGAAAGTCTTGCCCGAGCCGGTCACACCAAGCAACGTCTGGTGCGCCAGCCCGGCTTCGATGCCCTCGACCATCAGACGGATGGCTTCCGGCTGATCGCCGGCGGGCTCGAAGCGGGAGACTAGCTGGAATTCAGACATGAAATAACCTCTCGGTTTTCGAAGCAGGAGTCGCGCCTTGTACGGTCAAACCGGACAGCAACGAGAAAGACCGCAAACGACCGATGTCGCCCGAGGAAAAAACTGGATTGTGCTTAATGTGGTGCCGACTGCCCGCGCTTTCAAGGCAAACGTCCTACATCGGGTAAAACGTTTGACGCGGCCAATCGACTAACGGTCGAAAAATAATCGGAAAAACTTACCGTAAAAGCAGAATCGTCTGTCGCCATCAATCGCTGATGGCCTCTATACTAGCTCCCCGTTTGTGCACCGCTCTAGTGCATTCGGCTGGAGCGCGACACGTCCCTCCACTCTCCATTCAGAGCCGCCGCAAAATGAGCCTGTTCTCCGCTGTCGAAATGGCACCACGTGATCCAATCCTGGGCCTCAACGAAGCATTCAACGCCGATACCCGTACCAACAAGGTCAACCTGGGGGTCGGTGTTTACTGCAACGAGGAGGGGCGAATTCCACTCCTGCGCGCCGTTGTCGAAGCCGAGACGATTCGCGTCGCTCAACACGCTTCCCGTGGCTACTTGCCAATCGACGGCATCGCCGCCTACGACCAGGCTGTGCAAAAATTGCTGTTTGGCAACGACTCGCCGCTGATCGCTGCAGGCCGGGTCATCACCACCCAGGCCGTTGGCGGTACTGGCGCGCTGAAAATCGGTGCCGACTTCCTCAAGCAACTGCTGCCGAACGCTGTCGTGGCGATCAGCGACCCGAGCTGGGAAAACCACCGTGCGCTGTTCGAAACTGCCGGCTTCCCGGTTCAGAACTATCGCTACTACGACGCCGCAACCCACGACGTGAACCGTGCTGGTTTGCTGGAAGACCTGAACGCCCTGCCGTCCGGTTCGATCGTTGTGCTGCACGCGTGCTGCCACAACCCGACCGGCGTGGACCTGAGCCCGGCAGACTGGAAAAACGTTCTGGACGTGTTGAAAGCCAAAGGTCACGTGCCGTTCCTCGACATGGCCTATCAGGGCTTTGGCGATGGGATCGACGAAGACGCCGCTGCGGTACGTCTGTTCGCTGAATCAGGCCTGACGTTCTTCGTTTCCAGCTCGTTCTCCAAATCCTTTTCGTTGTACGGCGAGCGCGTGGGCGCCCTGTCGATCGTCAGCGAATCGAAAGAAGAAAGCGCGCGCGTGCTGTCGCAAGTCAAACGCGTGATCCGCACCAACTACTCCAACCCGCCGACCCACGGTGCAAGCATCGTCGCCGCCGTGTTGAACAGCCCGGAACTGCGCGCTCAATGGGAAGAAGAACTGGCTGAAATGCGCCTGCGGATTCGCGGCATGCGCATTCAGATGGTCGACCTGCTTGCCCAGAAAGCGACCCAGCGTGACTTCAGCTTCGTCGGCCGTCAGCGCGGCATGTTCTCCTACTCCGGCCTGACGGTTGAGCAAGTGACCCGCCTGCGTAGCGAGTTCGGCATCTACGCCCTGGACACCGGCCGCATCTGCGTTGCCGCGCTGAACCAGAGCAACATCGATGTCGTGACCAAGGCCATCGTTGCGGTGATCTGAGTCGTCGAGTGGTAAAAAAACGGGAAGCCCTTGGGCTTCCCGTTTTTTATTTGTCTCAGATAATTCTCAATGCATCGACCGAGGGCTCTAGACTGCACCCACAGGTTTTATGTACACCCCGAAATTCTTACGAGAGCCAACATGAAAAACGATGACCTACGCGCCGACCGCGATGAGCTGGACCATTTCGCGCCTCGCACTCCGGCCAAACGTAGCAATAACCTGGTGATGCAAGTCGCTGCCGGCGTGTTTCTCGGCGGCCTGGCCTTGTGGCTGGTGCAACTGATCACGACGATGCTGTACGCCAAACTGATGCTCGCCACCGTCACCTTCGGCGGTTAGGTCAGTTCGGTTGCGCGTTGGCTGGCAGCGTCGTCATAGGCGACGTAGAGCGATTCGGCGACCTGGCTTTTGATGGCCTTGGTGCTTTCCAGGCCAAGGACAAAACCTTCGGCCTTGCCACCGGCACGGTTCAATTCGTCAGCGGTACTGGCCTGAGTGATTGCGTCGAACAGTTTTTCGGCGTGAGGACCGACGCCTTTGGGCAGGCTGATCTGAGCGATGCTCATGCGAACACCCCGTTCTGGCGAGGCGTGGTGGTTGGTTGATTCATGGCGCGTACCTTTTCGGCGAATGGCCGGCAGCGCGTGTAACCACTTCCGGGCGGCCATGGTAGACCTCTGAGGGGATTCTGGTAACCGCCCACGGTCGATAAACCACCGTCCGTCCCCATGAATCCGTCAAGAGGCCAACAGGTGCTTGACTTCTCTTTTTGAATCAGTAACATACACGCCATTCCGCGATAGCTCAGTTGGTAGAGCAAGTGACTGTTAATCACTGGGTCCCTGGTTCGAGTCCAGGTCGTGGAGCCATACAGCAATATCGAAAAGCCCCTGAATCGAAAGATTCAGGGGCTTTTTTGTGGGCGACAGATCTACAGTCCTATTAGCGAGTGCAGCCGTCAGACATGCTCACCACTTTTCGAATGCACCGCCCGCGGCTCTGCATGTCCATGGTCCGCTTCCACCACCGGGATCTCATTCCCGTCGCAGTCACGCAGTTTGCCTTCGCTAAAGTAATCCCCTTCGCGCAACGCCGCCAGATCCTGATAGCGCAGGACACGCTCAGTACCGGCCGCGAACACCGATTGCTGATCCGAATTACCGGCGGTGAGGTGGTTGAAGGTCAGGTTGAGTACGATGGCCATGATTGCCGAGGAGCTGATGCCTGAATGGAAGATCGTTGCGAACCAGCTTGGGAAGTGGTCGTAGAAATTCGGCGCAGCGATGGGGATCATGCCGAAGCCGATGGAGGTGGCGACGATGATCAGGTTGACGTTGTTGCGGTAGTCGACCTTGGACAGCGTACGAATCCCGCTGGCTGCCACGGTGCCGAACAGCACGATACCGGCGCCGCCGAGAACAGAAGTCGGTACCGCGGCGATGACCCGGCCCATAAACGGTAGCAAGCCGAGGACCACCAGAAACACACCACCGGTAGCCACCACGAAGCGGCTCTTGATGCCGGTCACCGCCACCAGCCCGACGTTCTGAGCGAAGGCGCTTTGGGTAAAGGAGCCGAAGATCGGCGCGATCATGCTCGACAGCATGTCGGCGCGCAGGCCGTTGCCCAAGCGTTTGGAGTCGACCTTGGTGTCGATGATTTCACCCACCGCGAGGATGTCCGCCGAAGTTTCCACCAGGGTTACCATCACCACGATGCACATCGACAGGATCGCAGCGAAGTGGAAGGTCGGCATGCCGAAATGGAAGGGTGTCGGGAAGCCGAACATCGGGCCCTGGGTGACGGACGAGAAGTCTGCCATGCCGAGGAACACTGCGATCACCGTACCGATGACCATGGCCAACAAGATCGACAAACGAGAGATGGTCGCGCTGCCGATCTTGCTCAACAACAGCACCAACACCAGCGTCACGGCCGCCAGACCGATGTTCGCCATGCTGCCGAAATCCGGGGCGTGGCTGTTGCCGCCCATGGCCCAGCGTGCGGCTACCGGCATCAGCGTCAGGCCGATGGTGGTGATCACAATGCCCGTGACCAGCGGCGGGAAAAACTTGGTGATTCGTGAGAATACCGGCGTGATCAACAAACCAATCAGGGAGGCGGCAATCACCGCCCCGAGAATTGATTGAAACCCGCCCTCCCCGCCACTGCTGACAATCGCCACCATCGTCGCGACACCAGAGAAAGACACGCCCTGTACCAGCGGCAATTGGCAGCCAAAAAACGGTAATCCCAGCGTTTGCAGTAATGTCGCCAAGCCACCCGCAAACAATGAAGCAGCAATCAGCAAACCAATGTCCGCCGGCGAGAGCCCGGCCGCCTGGCCGATGATCAAAGGCACCGCGACAATGCCGCCGTACATGGTCAGAACGTGTTGCAGGCCGTAAGCCATATTCGCGCCGACACCGAGATTTTCGTCCTCAGGCCGTAGGTGTGAAACAGGGGGCGTTTTCATGGTGTGGGGGGTTCCCTGGTTTTTGTTGTGCGCACACTGTATGCAAGAGTCAGGACAAATGTCTATAGAGTTGTATACAACTAGTCAGTCAGATTATGGACACCTGTCCACGCGGTCCTTTACCTGCGCAGCCTCCCCCTCCAAAAACTTTTGAAATACATCCTTTCTTTGCCTCGTTCTTTGCCCGCTAGTCTTGGGAGTTCAAAGCGACCGTTGGCACGGACGCCTCTCGCTTATACATATAAAGTATGCATAATGAAGCCATTCGACATTCAGTATCACAAGGCAAAGAACGCAGCTAACAAATTAAAGCACCAAGGAATCAGCCTCGCGGAAACCGAGGCCGTGTTTTATGACGAGAGAGCCCTCTCGTTGCAAGACAACCATCACGATGAGCAGCGATGGATCATCATGGGGCAGGATGCCAAAGGTCGTTTGTTGGTCGTCGCGTACACCTATCGCGATCCGAATTTCGTTCGAATCATTTCTGCGCGCATCGCCACCAAAAGCGAGCGCCGGCGCTATACGGAGGTTTGATCAATGAAAGACGAATACGACTTCAGCAATGCCAAGCGCGGAGCAGTTGCTTCTGGCAAAGGCAAAACCCGAATTACCATTATGCTGGATGATGTCGTCATAGAGGCTGCTCGCTCTATGGCCGAGAGCGAGGGATTTGGCTATCAGACGGTAATCAACAACACCTTGCGCCAGACCTTGCTCACCGATAAAGGCAAAACGGCTGAGTCGGATCAGTGCACCGCTGTGGCGAACGCGGGACATTTCAAAGAAGGGATTACAGCCTGCGAACTGCGCAGCCTGGAGAAAAAACTCTCAGAGGTACTCAGCGAAATCCATCGAGTGATGGAGTCTTGATCCTGCCTCATGAACCCTGTCGAGCGATTCACGCCCGAGTGCCGCTGCTTGTTACTAAAGCTGAGCTAGCTTGATTCAATCAGCCCCTCAAACACCCGCTTCAACCCGGCATGCACCGGCACCCGAATTCCGAACTCACGCTCCAGCAATCCGATCAACTCATCCACATCCGTCACTTGCCGCCGTTCAGTCTCACTGCCGATACGATGAATTGCAAAATTGCCGTTATTCAGCGTGCGTCGCCACCCTTCCCCGGTGCGCGCCACCATCAGCTGCCTGGCGAAAGACGATTCGGGATGGGTCGAGACGTACCAGTTGCCGACGGCGTAATCGATGTCTTCCTGGCGCTGTAAATCGAAAATGTACATCGCTCGCCATTCGCCGCCGACGTTGGCACGCAGGGTGTAACCATCCACGTGTTGTTCGATGCGATAAGGTTCGTGAGGTGTGAGCTGTTCAGCCGGGTTATCGAGCATCAGCGGTGCAGTGGGCACCATGCCGCCGAAGCCGACGTCGGTGATGTAGCGCACGCCGTCCAGGGTTACCAGGCTCAAGCGGTGCGTACGGGCGGTCCTCGCGCCTTCGGGCTGGCCCATGACCACTCGGCCGGAGATGCCGCGAGCATCGAAGCCCAGTTCCTGGAGCAAGACCAGAAACAGGTTGTTGAGTTCGTAGCAGTAACCGCCGCGACCGTCGTGCAGGACCTTTTGCTCGATGGACGGCAGGTCGATGAGCACCGGCTGGCCCGACAACGTGGTGAGGTTTTCGAACGGGAAGGCGCCGGTGTGACGCAGTTGAAGTTGGCGCAGGGTTTCCAGAGTCGGCGCCGGGGGCGCGTCGAAGCCCAGACGCTGCAGGTACAACGCTCGGTTCGTCAGGTGTGGCTCGCTCATTGCTCTGTCCTTATGCAGGGGGCCGCGGATCTCTGGGCCGATGGGCGCCATGTATAAGGGATAAAGCGGCTCGACTGACAATTGATTTAGCCAATCGCCGCACACATAAAGATCAACGCCGCTTGCGCGAACTCAACCGAATCCACGTCGGCGCGTGATCGCTGGCATGCGGCTCGTTGCGAACCCAGGCATCGACTCCGGCCTCATGCAGATAAGGGCTCAGCGCCGGGTTAAGCAGCAGATGATCGATGCGCAGGCCCGAGTTTTTCTGCCAGTGCTGGCGAAAATAATCCCAGAAGGTATAGAGCCGATCCTCCGGATACAGTTGACGCAAGGAATCGGTCCAGCCCTGGGCCAACAGGCGCTGATAACACTCGCGGCTTTCAGGTTGCAGCAACGCATCCTTCAGCCAGGATCGCGGGTTGTAGATGTCCAGGTCGGTGGGCACCACGTTGTAGTCACCGGCCAGCACCACGGGATGCTCACTGGTCTGCAGCGTCTGCGCGTGATGGATCAGCCGTTCGAACCACGCCAGCTTGTAATCAAACTTCGGCCCCGGCTGCGGGTTGCCATTGGGCAGGTACAAGCAGCCCACCAGAATCCCGTGCACGGCGGCCTCCAGATACCGGCTATGGGTGTCGCTGTCATCGCCCGGCAGACCTCGACGACTCTCCAGCGGCTGTGCATCCCGCGCCAGAATCGCCACCCCGTTCCACGAAGACTGACCTTGCCAGATCGCGCCGTAGCCAGCGGCCTCAAGCTCGGCGGCGGGGAATGCACTGTCGACCGACTTGAGCTCCTGCAAACAGGCAATGTCCGGCTGCTCTCGCTCAAGCCAGGCCAACAAGTTCGGCAGCCGGGCGCGCATGCCGTTGACGTTGAACGTCGCGATTCTCAGGCTCTTCATGTTCCAACGCTCGCAATGGCGGGTCGATATCCAGTTGTGACCGGGGTGCGCCCCGGCAGTTGCCATCGCGAGCGCGACAGGTGACTAAAGGCACGCCCCTACACTGGAAACTCGTCCTGCGACGCCTTGAGCAGTGGCAGCAACGCTTGCTTTTCCATGGGTCGACTCAAATAGAATCCCTGTACCTCATGGCACTGATCCGAGATCAGGAAGTCCATCTGCTCCGGGGTTTCGACCCCCTCTGCCGTCACGGTCAGGCCCATGGCCTTGCCCAGGTTGATGATTGCCTGCACCACGGCGCGGTCATTGCCGCCGCCGCTCATGGACGAGATGAAACGTTTGTCGATCTTGATCCCGTCGAACGGGTACGAGCGCAGGTAACCCAAGGACGAATAGCCGGTGCCGAAGTCGTCCATGTTCAACCGCACACCCAGCTCCTTGAGCGCATTCATGGTCGCCAGCGCGCCCTCCACGTCGATGAGCATCACGTTTTCGGTGATCTCCAGCTCCAGGCGACTGGCCGGTAAACGGGTCTGGATCAACGCCTCCCTGACGTCCTCCACCACATCGCTGCGGGCAAATTGAACAGGCGACAAATTGACCGACACCATCAACGCACCGGGCCAGGTCAAGGCCGTTTCACAGGCTTCACGCAACACCCAACGCCCCAAAGGCACGATCAAGTCAGTCTGCTCGGCCAATGGGATAAACGCGTCGGGGCTCAGCAGCCCCTGTTCCGGATGCTGCCAGCGCAGTAACGCTTCCACCGAGACGACCTGCTTGCCGCCCATGTTGTAGCGCGGCTGGTAATGCATCACAAACTCGTTGTTCTTGATCGCCCGGCGCAGGTCGTTTTCCAGTCGCCGGCGGTGCTGGATCTGATCGTTCATGTGCGGCGCAAAATAGCTCCAGGTCCTCTTGCCATCGGATTTAGCCTGATACAGCGCAATGTCGGCACACCGGATCAACTCATTGGGGATGTGACCCTGACGCCGACTCAAGGCGACACCGATGCTCGCCCCGATGTGCAGCGTGTGATGCTCGTAATGAATCGGCTGGTGCAGGCTCTCGAGCAAGCGCTCGCAGAACCGGTCGATTTCCGCGTGGCTGTCCATGCCGTTGAGCACCAGCACAAACTCATCACCGCCGAGCCGAGCGACCAGATCAATGTCCCGCGTGCACTCGCGCAATCGGGTGGCAACTTCCAGCAGCACTGCGTCACCGGCCGGGTGGCCGAGGGAATCGTTGATCGGCTTGAAGTTATCCAGATCGATCATCAACAGCACCAGCGCCGCCGAATGCTCTTTCTGCGCCAGGGCCTCATCGAGGAATCGCGCCAGTTTGTTGCGATTCGGCAGACCCGTCAGGGCATCGTGCAACGACAGATGCTGAATCTGGGCATGGGCGGCGACTTCATCGGTGATGTCGCTGGCCGTTCCGCGATAGCCCAGCACCGCGCCCTTGCGATGGATCGGTCGAGCCGAAACCCGGCAAATACGCTGTTGCCCCGATTGATCGCGATAGGAGCAGCGCAAATGGCTGACGGGCTGTTCTTCATTGAGCTTATGCAGCCACAGCGACAAGGGAATCGTATCGCAATTGAGCAGTTGCCCGATGTCCTGCCCTATCCATTGCTGATCGGAATAACCGGTAACGGTGGCGAAACGTCCTGACAGATAAGAGATGCAAAGCTTGTCGTCGATGTCCCAGATCCAGTCGGAAGCGGCCTCAGCCACTGCACGAAAACGTTCTTCACTGGCCTCCAGCGCCTGGTTCGATAAATCGAGGCTGGTGTAGCTGGCATCCACGTGCCCAGACGTGCGTAAGACATACCGGAAGAAATAAACCGTTAACAACGCCAGCACCGACAGCGCCCCGCCCAATGGCGGCAGCAACGACCAGAGCAACTGATGACCCGGTTGTTCAAGTCGGGAAACCAGGCTGTAGCCGGTGCCCGCCAGTGCCACGGCTGGCCTGCCGGGCGCGAGGGCGTCATCAGGCGCCAGGTTTAAATCATGCAAACCGTAATCGGTGCTCAGGGCGCTGAGCTTGTCAGGGCTTAATGGGTCGACAAATACCAGCACCGAGGTGCTTTGGGGATCGGCCGCCGGCCTTTCGTCATTGGGGACGATTGCGGCAGCCGTCAGCAATGCCGGTTTGCCCTCGAACAGTGTGAACTGGCTGACGGGATCAATGAGGCTTTCCTGACTCTGGACTGCCTGTATCAGCGTCGCCATCGATGCCGAAAGATAGGTGGTCGCCGCCTCTTGCACCTGAAGCCCGCGCACCACGGCGTATTTGGTTTGCTGATGATCGACCACGAAGACGCCATCGTAGTGATCGATACTGAATAAGGTTTTGCCCAGGTTCTGCTCGACGTAGGCCCATTGCACATCGACCTTGCCGTTCAAATGGTCGTAGGCGGTCGTCCAGTTTGCATAACTGGCGACGTAGTTTTTCGAAGCGGTGATGCGGTTTTCCAGCGCACGCTGGGTATAGAACGTGGTCTTGGCCAGGTCTTGGGCGTCCAGCCGCCCGGCAATGTTGAACAGGGCCAACAGGGCGATCAACACACCCAGAACAGACAGCAGGCCGACGACAATCACCAGGTTGCGGGTTATCGGCGTATGACGGGGAGCGGCGACGGTGGTAACGGCAGTTATATCCATGCACTTGATCCTGTCAATCGATTGCCTGATCGGGATGCGACGCTCGAGATGCCTTTTTGCCAGGGCACTCGCCGAACGTTCACTGACCATAGCAGCCATGCTGGGCTCTGGCGCCCGGATAACGCCATATCGCCGACTCAGTTGGCTCTTGCTGTAACTGCCGCTAAGCCTCAGGTTGAACCGACCCTTCGGCCGTTGACCATGCGAGTGAGCGTTGGAGCCTTCCACGTCATCAGCGTCTGCGCGTCTTCCGGCACGGTCTGAAGCGCTGCTTTGATTTCAGGCTCCAGCGCATCCATGTTGAACGATTTTCCGGGTTCGAGACCGATACGCTTCATCTGCACCAGGATCGGTTGATCGGTGATGTGCGCAGGGTGCACTTTGAGCAACTGGGCGGCGTAGGCGAAATAGTCGGCCACCGACATTACGTCGACCTGGGTCTTTGGTGGGGTCTTCAGGTCCACGGTTGTGTCGACTTTCACGCTGGCAGGTTCAGGGCTTTTACCCAGCAGGGACAACGGTGTCACGGTGTAGCCAGACTGAACTTTGTGCACGGCCGCGTAGTCCGCCGCACCGTCGGTGTTAGTGTGGCCAATGACCCAGACAAAGGGTGTAGGTGCCGGCAGATGGTTCAGTCCGGCAGGCACCGTCCCGGTCCAGTCTGGTGGTGTCACCAGAAACTGCCCGGCTTCTGCACCCGTGGTGCGCCAAGCCGGTGAGGCGAATACATCGGTCCACATGTCGAGCATCGGCAGCACGTAAAAACGCCCGGCCGTATCGGGCGCTGCGATCACCAGCGGTTCTTTGGTCAAATCCAGCCAGGCAATGGAGTACAGGGTGTCGACGCTCGAGCGCACCACCCCGTTGAAATCTGCAGGTGGATACTGCGGCACGCTGACAAACCTGTTCATCGGACCTTTACCGAATTCCTTGCCCGGTTCGATAGGGGTAAATTGCTTGCGGGTGATGTCCAGGGTCAACAGCGGGTAAAAATAAAGGTAGGCATCCACGCCGATGACGCGAGCTTCTTCGGCTGTGACTTTCGATTGAGCGTGGCTCGCGAGCGGAAAAATAGCGGTGACTGCAACGGTTAGAGCAACGGCTGTCAATGCTTGAGTTATCAACATTGTGGCGATCGTCCGTGCGGTGGGGAGACCTGCCGGAATCGGCAAAGCTACCGCAACTCTAGACGATCAATTCAAGAGGAGCTGACAGGCGGACAGCCGGCTGGCCGAGGTGTTGCGCGGGTGAAACAACCTCGAGCTACACCTCAACGATCCGAACGCAGCAGTGCCTCGACACCGCCCTCCATCGACAGCACCGCCGAGCGGTTTCGCCCCGAATGCTTGGCTTGATACAGCGCCGCGTCCGCTCGTTCGATAAACACTTCCATGCTGTCCCGCCCCGTCGGCACAAACGAATAACAGCCAAGACTGACCGTCACGAAGCCCGTGGGTGAACCGCTGTGGATGATGTTCTTGTCCATGACGCTGCGGCGGATCTGCTCGGCAATCACCATCGCGCCGTGAATGTCGGTGTCGGGCAGCAAAACCGCAAACTCTTCACCGCCGTAACGCACGGCCAAATCGGCCTTTCGATGGCAGCACCCCTTCACCGCCCGCGCCACTTCGGCCAGGCAATGGTCCCCCGCCACGTGGCCGTATGCATCGTTGTAGGGTTTGAAGTAATCGATATCGAGCATGATCAGGCTCAGCGAACTCGACTGCCGGGCGCCACGGCCGAACTCGATGTCCAGCGCCCCTCCGAACAACCGGCGATTGGCCAGGCCGGTCAGGCTGTCATGGGTCGCGATCAGCTTCAGCGCTTCCTTCGCCTTGCGCAAATCCGCCTCGACCCGCTCGCCGAGGCGCACCTGATGAAGGAACACCCAGCCGAACAGCCCCACGCCCAGCACCACCAGGGCAACGATGACCGTTGAATGAAACGCCGTGTCGTACCAATCCTTGAGAATCGATTCCCTGGACGAGGCGGCGGACACTACCAGCGGATAAGTGTCGAGCAGACGGTAGCCATGCAACCGCACAACACCATCGATCAGCGAACTGAACATCGCATTACCGGAGGGCGCATTGGGCAGCAATTTTTCAAAGATCTCGCTCTTGGCCAGTGACGTGCCGATCAGCGATTCCACAAACGGTCGTCGCGCCAGCAGGGTTCCGTCGGTCAACCCCAAAAACATTGAACCGTTGTCATCAATGCTGAAGCTTTTGAAGAACTGATCGAAGTACGCCATCTCGATGCCGGCCAACAAGACGCCCTGGAAATTGCCATTCTTGTCGTTCACACGCTTGGATATCGGAATGATCCACTCGCCATTTTTCCGACTGCGAATCGCCGGCCCGATGTGCGCCAGGGAGGAGACGTTCTGCTGGTGGAACTTGAAATAATCGCGATCTGCCACACCCGGACCGCGTGGCAGATCGTCGAAAGAGGTAACCACCCACTGTCCCTTCTGGTCGAACAGAAATATCCCGTGCAATTGATTCAGCGCCTGCACCCGCCGGGCGAACGTTTTCTGCAAGCGTGCCTTTTGGGGCGCGCCGAAACCGTCAGCCTGAATCCAGTCCGCCAGGCTGGTCAGCACCAGATCGGCTTGCATGAAGGTGTCTTCGGCCTGCTGCGCCATGGCCCGCGTCAGGTTTGAAGAGGCCACTTGTGCCAATGCCAGGTCATGCCGGCGCGACTGTTCCAGTTGCAGGTAAAGCAAACCGCACAGGCTCAGGCAGACGACCGCAATAAACAGCACCGCTGCTTTGCGCAGCGGTAACCGTTTCAGGGTGACACCCGTGGCGTTGTGCGGCTCGTGAAGAGGGATTGGCAAAAGCTCGTCCTGCAAGGGCAAGGCATGGGTAAAAGACCCAAAACCCTTATTTTTTGTGAGCTTAGTCTACGGGGGAGTAACGGGCAAATGTCCTTTGGCTAGCCGCCGCATCGCATTGTGCAAATGCGCTCGGGCACTTTCTGCATCCCCCAGGCGCATTTTCTCGTACGCACGCTGGGCAATCTCATGGGGCACCGGCTTGAGTTCGCGCTGAGTCGCCATCGCCATCAACTGCACCTGGGCGAGGTGCAATCCCTGCGTGCTCAATTGGCGAAACGAGCGATGCAGCGGGACCTGCTCCAGGCGGTGTTCATGCCGGTCGTACACCTCGATCAGTCGCTCGACATCAACGGCGTGGTCGCCCTTGTCGCGCAAAATCTCGGCGGCCACGGCCTTCAAGCCTTCATCCCACTGTATCAGCGTGCCGTAGCAACCGAAGGGAAGCCGCCATGCTCGACCTCGAATTGTTCAAGACGTTCGTCTGCGTGGTCGACGAAGGCAGCTTCACCCGCGCCGCCGAGCGTGTGCATCGAACCCAATCCACCGTGGGCCAACAGGTTCGCAAACTCGAAGAACTGGTCGGGCATTCGCTGCTGCTTCGTGGTCGAACCGGGCAGAACATCAGCGTCACCGAGCATGGCGAACTGCTGATTCACTATGCCCGGCGCATGGCGCTGATCCTCGCTGGTTTCAACCGGGCCAGACCGCAAGCGCGTCTGGAAACCGTCAGCGGCATGAGCACCGATCTCAAGCAGAAACTGAGCGCCGGCGCCCTCGACATTGCATTGGTCAAGCGCGAACCGGACAGCGGGCCGTGCTGGGTAGCCTGGCCGGAAGTGTTGGTGTGGTATTACCTGAGCACAGCATATGCACCGACCTGCCCGAATTGCCGCCGATGGAGTTGGCGTTGATCAGCCGCGCGGGTGCGCTGACCGGGCTGCAACGGGCGTTGGTGGGGTTTTTGTGCGAGGAGCTGGGCCAGGCATGATCACAAAGAATGGGCGTACCACGAACAACCTTTAGATCATCTTGTCGATCTCATCCAACGTCACCCGGGGAATGAGTTCACCCGGAATTCTTGAGGAACTCGACAGGTTGTAGACCTGAAAATCTTCATCCACGACGTACTTCGACAAGATCTCTAACGACGGCAGGATTCGCGTATAAAAATGCTGATCGAGCAGGCATGGCGACGTTAACGTGTCGGCCTCTTCGTAAAAACGGCTCACAGACTGATTCAAGTCGACGCCTACCAAAAACACCTTGGTAAACCCCACGTGATACGCAATCTGCAAAGCCAGATACGCCACAGTGCGGGCATCAAAAAAACCGCGCTTAAGATTCTTGCTGAAACCGAGGGTTCTATTGCGGCCATTTCCGAGTTTGCGACTTCTGACGAGTTCTTTATCAGCCCTGAAAACCAGGTCCGTCCAGGAGAGCTTGGGGGCTCGTCCGAGTAAATACAGCTCGCCCTCAGGCGCTACCGTCGTATGCCAGATATGCTCTTCCCACAGTGCAACCCGCTGACTAATACGCATGGCCTGTGAAAACAGTTCGGGCTGTTGTCGGGAAAAGCCTTGATCCGTACAGGCATAAAAGAACGGCCGGATACCCGACCCGGTAAACATAGAGATGGCGCCGTTCATCGTGATCATCGGAACGTCGGCAAACTTTTCCAGCGGAAAATCTTTAGCGGACGCCCCCGAGGCAATTATAAACACAGCTCCTTTTTGAATGTTGCGGCACTCATCGAGGTCATGCGCATGAAGCATACCGGTGATGAGTGACGAGTTTTTTTGCGCAACATCCATCTTCAATTTCCCTATCCCTTCACATCGATGATCGGTGACTATTTTGCATTGTGATAGTTTTCAACAGGCGAGCCAACTTTTTGGCTTTGCCAACGCCGGAATCTGCGACGGAGCGCAAAGGCTGACGCAGAGCGCTTGCATCGTTGGCGCATCGATGACAGCCCTTACCTTACAGATATCAATCCCTCCGTCTTCATGCCTACTGCCAGTTTTGCTCCGTGGCTACAGCGGACGTTCCTGCTTGTCGCACATCCAGAATGGGCAGCTCCGAAGGCAGATTCAATCCCCGCAGCACCGCGGAATCGTACCCGTAGACATCGGGTTTAAACATCACTCGACCATCGTTACTCAGGTCCACTGTCCAGTAAGCCAACAGCACCGGCACCTTGACGGGAAGCCTGATATTTTCGGTCTTGCCGTTAGCCAACCGGGCCTGTATCCCGGCGCTATTCCAATGAACCGGGTCGTTGAATAACAGCTCAACCAACTGCAGTGGATTCTCCACCCGTATACAGCCTGAACTGGTGGCACGGCGCGATTGAGCAAACAACTCGCGATGCGGCGTGTCGTGGAGATAAATCGAATAGTCATTGGGAAACCGAATGACCACCTGCCCCAGCGAATTGTCCGGCCCGGCATCCTGTCGCAACGTGATACCACGCGGGTTATCCCAGTCGACGGTCGACGGATCGAGCATATTCCCCTCTCGATCTAGGGCTCTTACCCGGTTGGCGGCAAGGTAGCCGGGGTCTCTTTGAATTTTTGGCAGCATATCTTTGACGAGGATCGTCGGTGGCACGGTCCAGGTGGGGTTGAACGTTACATAAGTAATCTCGGATTGAAACACCGGCGTACTGCGAAACGGCTTACCGACCTGTACCCGGGAACGCCAAATCGCCTTACCGTCGCGATAGAGCGCAACTTTGTAACCAGCTATATCAACGATGACAAAAGTGCCCTGAAGTTTGTACAGCAACCAACGTGCGCGCTCCATGTTCACCCGAACCTGGTCTATCCGAGCCTCGACGGGCACATTCAACGCAGCCAGTGTCGCGGCCCCCGCCACGCCGTCCGCCCCCAGGTATTGCTCGGCTTGATACTTTTTCACCGCCGCGGCGACGCTGCCGTCGTAATCAGTGCGTTGCTTCATTGATGGGGCCAGATACCCACCCACCACTAAACGTGTTCGCAACTGCGCGACAGAGGCGTCATCCATGCCTGGCTTGAGCGATTGGCCTTCGGTAATTTTCGGCCAGCCACCCGCGTTTCGAACCTTGCGCAGTTGCGCCAGGCCCACGCGCAGGCTGCCGTAGACCGCCTCTTGTGGTGGCGCTTGCGCGAAGGCGCGTGCCACATCATGAGCATCGAGCGCGGCGAACAAGTTATTCATGTCTCCACGAGGATCGGCACCTACGGGGTCAAAGTTCCAATGGATGTCCAGCCGCGAAGGATCAACCTTGCCGCGCCGCAACTGCAGTAGCGCCGTGATAAAGGTCCGGGTGGCGGCGATATCGAACGCCGCCCTTTGCGCCGTCGTCGGCTCTGCTGCCCGCATCGACGCTCTGGCGTTCGCCAACTCATCAATATGAAAGTCCGCGGGGTCCAGCCCGTCGGCCTGAGTGTCACTCAAGCTTTTCAATAACTGGATGACATCGCTGTCGCTCGCCCAGGCCGAGCGATAACCCCGATGCATGTAAAAATCCATGACCACACGACTCGGATCCATCCGTTGGTGGCCAGGTGAGGTGAGTAAGGGTGGAAAAGATGAACTCAATGGCTCAAGTGTCGCCTGAATCGTTTGGGCGACGAAGTCGTCGGGTGCTACGCCATTTCTGCTGTTTGCCGGAGATACCGGCTCAATCGGCGAAGTTTCTGCAATCGCTGCGCCACTGATCAGCAAGCCCATAAAAAAGATGCGGCTTATGACGAATAACCTTGTTAATTGCCCCATGGATAATCCTTAATCGCCCCGTATTCAACGGCTAGCACCCTGCACACTGCTAGACTCGAAACATTAATGTGAGATTTACATATGGCGCTAGACCGCTTTGGCTTTCTATTCACGGCCCTGCTGCTGACGTCAGTTTCGGTACCGGCAGCCTACGCCGATTCGCTTGAAGCCGCGCTGCTCAAAGCAGCACCAGGCGCTAACGCCAAAGTCATTGGACTGGCCGTACGCGCCACCCAATGCAGCTTGGCCCAAGGCACAGCACCTGTCCAAAGGCTTGCCGTCATCGACTACTCCCTGCCTTCGACCGAACAACGGCTATGGGTGTTCGATCTGAAAAAACGTAAATTACTGTTCCACGAACTGGTTGCCCATGGCCGCAACAGCGGCGAGAACATGGCGGTCAAGTTCTCCAACCAGAATGAAAGCTTTGCCACCAGCCTCGGCTTGTACCGCACCCAGTCGAGCTATGTCGGGCAGAACGGCTACTCCTTGCGCATGGAAGGACTGGAGCCGGGTTTCAACGACAAAGCGTTCGAGCGGGCGATCGTTATTCACGGGGCGCCCTATGTCAGTCCGGTTCTTGCCCGAACCAATGGGCGGATTGGTAGAAGCCTGGGTTGTCCGGCAGTGCGGCCGGCGATTGCGCATAAGTTGATTGATTCGATGAAGGATGGGCAGTTGTTGTTTTCTTACTATCCGGATCAGCGTTGGTTGAAGTCGTCTTCGTATATCAACTGCCGTGGCGGCACTGTAGCCGCGGCTTCAACGTCCAGTTCACGCCAATAGACACTACAACAAAGAGCGTCGATGAATGTCGCATCGCGGTGTCGGGAGTCGTGTTGCCGTTCCGGCCGATGGTGGCGGGGACGGCGGTGCTGGGTTTTCTGTTGCCTGTTGTAGCGGCAAATGCATTGCGGTGCAGTGTGGTAGTGGAGTAGGTGGCGGCGGTGTTGATTGTGGGGTTGGTGGCCTGGCTGGGGGCATTGAGTCCAGAGATGGAAGTGAGCGCGGAGTCACGCAAAGGGGCACCACTTGATATGGATCAATGACGGCCTCTTGCTCGGGACTAAGCTCAAGATAACCCCTCGGATCGGGTACACAATATGCTCTGGCTCCGCACTCACTTACCGCTGCTGATCCGCCAAGTGCTCGCACTGTGGCTGTTGGCCTTTGCGGTAGCGGCGAGCCAGGGATGCCTGAGTCTGCCGCCTCATGACCTGACCGCCGCCCATGAAATCACCCGCAGCGCCGGCCATGACGACAGTCATGAACTGCATGCCAGCGGTTGCCTGCAATACTGCGAACACAGCTCGACAGCACTGAGCCCCACCCTGCTCCTGCCCACCTTCAAACACACCCTTTGGGTCGTCCTGTTTCTGCTGCCTGCACTGATCCTGAGTGCCCGTTCCCAGACTCCGTTCGCGTTTCTCACCTTACACCGCCCGGCGCCACCCTGGCCGCCAGCACGCCTGCGCTTCGTTCGCTTCAACGATTAAAACCGTCCTCCGAGCGCCCGGAATTCCGGCCGCCCCCTTTGGCTTCGCCTCTTTAGCGCGGCTCAATAGTTCCTGTACGTCCCTGACTCACTGGAGATTGCCATGCATACGCACTTCAAAACACTCGTCGCCGCACTGCTCATCAGTAGCCCATTGGTTGCTCTGGCCGTCGACGAACATCACCCCGACACACCGCCAACCGCACCGGCCACCGCCACCGCTACCGCTACCACGCAAGACAAGGCCATGAGCGAACAGATGCAAAAAATGCAGGCGGCCCACGAAAAAATGATCGCCGCCAAAACCCCGGCCGAACGCCAGGCCGCCATGCAAGAAGGCATGGCCACGATGAAGGACAGCATGGGCATGATGCACAACCATTGCCAAGGCATGGGAATGGGCAAAGGCATGTCCCACGGCAAGGACCGCTCAAACCAGATGATGGACATGATGATGAAAATGATGGATCAGCAATCGAGCATGATGAAGATGCCGATGAGCAACTAACGTCCTTAAAGAAGCGCTTGACCTTGCCATCATGGCAGGGTCAACCATCGATCCACGTCATCACACCACCTGCCACTCACAATAAAAGAGGCTTACGCAATGAACAGCACTGAACTGCAAGTCGAAGGCATGCGCTGCGGGAGCTGCGTCAAACACATCAACGCCGCGTTGCAGCCGCTCGCGGGGGTTGGTGAAGTGACTGTCGATCTGGCGTCCGGCCGGGTCAAGGTGACTGGGGATGCCGAGAGCGATGTTCTGTTATCGGCACTGAAGGAGGCTGGGTATCCAGCAAGCGTACTGGCAGAAGACAAACATGAAGAAGGCATAAATACAAAGTCTGGCTGCGGTGGTTCAAGTTGCCGCTGTCACTGAGTCCGCCCCGGTCAGGATGACATTGAGGCCGGGGCGCATTTTGTGTGTCCAGCCCTGAAAACAGGTCAGAACGTGTCAACCTTATTGCTGAAGGGACACATCCAGCAACTGTTTGAGAGTCGGTCGGCCCTGAGCCCTGCTCTGGGCTTGCTCTTCTCACAATGCCGAGTTCTGCGAAGCCTTTGAAGACGCCGATATCGAAACAATCCCCATCATAAAGAACACCCTACCCTGCAAATCAAGTTCTACAACATTCACGACAATGACGGCGACACTCGAAAAGTGGAACGCCTTACGGAAGAGCAACGCGCGTGGATTATCGACTACTGAAAATACCATTTGGGGATCGAGACCGACCTGAAAACCCAGGATGATGTTGAGCGGCGCAGTAAAAAATAAGTACCCTCAGCCCCCACTCCATCATGGAAGCCGGATAACAATGAAGAACATAAAAAGCACGATGATGCTCGGTGGCCTGCTTGCTCTATCGTTTGCCGCTCAGGCAGAGCAATCGCATTTGGACAGCGTCATCCAACAAGGCCAACTGCGCGTGTGCACAACAGGCGACTACAAACCCTATACCTACAAAGCCGAGGACGATAAATACTCTGGCATCGACATCGCCATGGCCCGCTCGCTGGCCGACAGCCTGGGCGTCAAGGTCGAGTGGGTGCAGACCACCTGGAAAACCCTGATGCCCGACATGCTGGCAGGTAAATGCGACATCGGCGTCGGCGGGATCTCGGTCACGCTGGAACGTCAGAAAAAGGCCTTCTTCAGCACCACACTGGACGTCGACGGTAAAATCCCGCTGGTGCGCTGCGAAGATCAGGCGTTGTACCAGACCGTCGAGCAAATCAACCAGCCTTCGGTTCGCCTGGTCGAACCGGCCGGTGGCACCAACGAGGCGTTTGTTCACGCGTTTCTGCCCAAGGCGCAGTTGCGCCTTCACGACAACGTGACCATCTTCCAGGAGCTGCTGGACAAGCAGGCTGACGTGATGATCACCGATGCCTCGGAAGCGCTGTATCAGCAGAAACTCAAACCCGGTTTGTGCGCGGTGAACCCGACGCAATTCATGCAGTATGGCGAGAAGGCATACTTGCTGCCCCGGGACGACATCACTTGGAAATTGTATGTCGATCAGTGGTTGCACCTGGCCAAGGTGACGGGTAATTACCAAAAAGTCCTCGGTCAATGGTTGGCGACGCCCGAGCCTAAATAGCCGCCACGTACACAATCCATGTAGCAGCTGGCGAAGCCTGCGTCCGGCTGCGCAGCAGTCGCCCTTCAAAGACAACGCAACGGCAGAAACACCCAAGCCGTTGCGTCACACCTCAATCGTCGTGCAACAACCCCGAGGTGTACTCACTGAAACTGCTACCGATTGCGCTCCCACCGAAGCTTAACTTGTTGGCGTTGTTGGGACTGCGTGCGCGGGAGACCTTAGGATCTGCCGGTTTCTCCATTGCCCGGTTCGCCAACCCGCGTACGGCTACCACCCATTCGTTTGGCGACGTCTGAGTTGTAGTTCTCTCAAATTAATGGAGTTCCACATGAACGTATGTATGGCTTTAACCAGGAACGTCGATGACCTTCCCTCGCTGTATGTAAATACCACCCAACCGCTGCACTCACTGCTTAGCACCGCTCGCTACCGAATTGGCGCGGTAACGCAGATCCTGGAAAACCTCGCGATGCGCGGCGACATCACCACGGACTCGGTGATCCTCAGCGACTTCGCATTGCTTTGCTGCATACCCTTGCGCGATGGCTGCGATGTATTGGATGCTGAACCGTCCTGACGTCACAACGGGGCGCCCTCCTCGAACGCCCCTTCGGACTCATGGAAGCTGCCAACAAAAAGAAGCTTCGTAAAAAATGGGGACAGATTGTTTTACTCGTAGCGATCCAGTCGATTTCCTTCTACGTCGTTGCTCAGATGCCCTGAACAATCGCAACAAGGCTTGCCTAAGCCCTGCAAGCCCAACCCTGTTAAACTCCCCACCTCCCAGCCCCACCCATCTCAGAACCGCCAATGCCCCCAATCACCGCCACACCCGCCCCGCTCTCCCGCCGCTTCTCCGTCGCCCCGATGATGGATTGGACTGATAGGCATTGCCGGTTTTTCCTGCGCCTACTCTCCAAGCACGCGCTCCTCTACACTGAAATGGTCACCACCGGCGCGCTCCTCAACGGCGACCACGACCGCTTCCTGCGTCACAACGAAGCCGAACACCCGCTCGCCCTGCAACTCGGCGGCAGTGTGCCGCTGGACCTGGCGATGTGCGCGCGCATGGCGCAGGAGCACGGTTACGACGAGGTGAATCTGAATGTCGGCTGCCCGAGTGATCGGGTGCAGAACAATATGATCGGTGCGTGCCTGATGGGACATCCGCAGTTGGTGGCTGATTGTGTGAAGGCGATGCGCGATGCGGTGTCGATTCCGGTGACGGTGAAGCATCGGATCGGGATTAATGGGCGGGACAGTTACGAGGAGTTGTGTGATTTCGTCGGCACGGTTCGGGATGCCGGGTGCACGAGTTTTACGGTGCATGCGCGGATTGCGATTCTGGAGGGGTTGTCGCCGAAGGAGAATCGCGACATTCCGCCCCTGCGCTATGACGTGGCGGCGCGGTTGAAGACGGATTTTCCGGAGCTGGAGATTATTCTCAACGGCGGGATCAAGACACTGGAAGCCTGTCACGAGCATTTGCAGACGTTCGACGGTGTGATGCTGGGGCGTGAGGCGTATCACAATCCTTATGTAATGGCTGAGGTGGATCAGCAACTGTTCGGCAGCACTTCGCCGGTGATCAGCCGGGCCGAGGCGCTGGCGCAGTTGCGGCCTTATATAGCAGCGCACATCGATGCGGGCGGCTCGATGCACCACATCACTCGGCATGTACTGGGACTGGGCACCGGGTTTCCGGGGGCGCGCAAGTTTCGGCAGTTGTTGTCGGTGGATATTCATAAGGCCAAGGAGCCTTTGGTGTTGCTGGATCAGGCGGCAGAGTTGCTTGAGGGCCGTTAGCGGTCGCTTGGGTTGAACCTGTGGTCTGATTTGGCATCGTATTTACCGATACCGCGCCCCGCCTTTCAAACAGCCGTTTTCAGGTTGTTGCCGCTGGGGCCATCGATACGTACACGCACCCTTGAGTGGCTGACAGCGCTCGGGTAATGTCATTAGACCCATAGGACAGAGCACGCCCATGACTTCCAAGCTGGAACAACTCAAACAAATGACCACCGTGGTCGCCGACACCGGCGACTTCGAAGCTATCGCTCGCGTTAAACCCGTGGACGCTACCACCAACCCTTCCCTGCTGCTCAAAGCGGCGGCCATTTCCGGTTATGCCGAGTTGCTGAACGCATGCGTCAGTGACTGCAAGGGCGATGTTGGCCTGGCCAGCGACCGTTTTGGCGTTGCGGTCGGGCTAGAAATTCTGAAAGTGATCCCTGGTCGTATTTCCACCGAAGTGGATGCGCGCCTGTCGTTCGACACTGACGCCGTATTGAAGCGTGCGCACCGTCTGGTCGACTTGTACGACAAGGCCGGCATTGGTCGTGACCGCGTGCTGATCAAGATCGCTTCCACCTGGGAAGGCATCCGTGCCGCCGAGACGCTGGAAAAGGAAGGCATCCAGACCAACCTGACGTTGCTGTTCTCGTTCGCTCAGGCTGCGGCGTGTGCTGATGCAGGGGTGTTCCTGATTTCGCCGTTCGTGGGTCGTATCTACGACTGGTTCAAGAAGGCCAATGGCAACGACTACACCGGCGCGGATGATCCGGGTGTGCAGTCGGTGACGCGGATCTACAACTACTACAAGGCCAATGACTACAAGACTGTGGTCATGGGCGCGAGCTTCCGCAACCTGAATCAGATCGAGCAGCTGGCGGGTTGTGACCGTCTGACCATCAGCCCGGATTTGATTGATAAGCTGGCGACGGATACTGGCAAGCTGGAACGCAAATTGGCGCCAGGTCATGCCGGTGAAACACGTTTGAGCCTGAATGAAGCGCAGTTCCGTTGGTTGTCCAACGAGGACGCGATGGCGACCGAGAAACTGGCTGAGGGTATTCGTCAGTTCGCTCGCGACCAGGAAAAGCTTGAGGCGTTGTTGCAAGCCAAGTTGTGATCTAGTTCATAGCAATGCAAAAAGGGCGAACCCTCACAGGTTCGCCCTTTTTTGTGCACCATTTTTGGGTCTGCTTCGCAGTCCAGCGGGACGGTGCGGCGTTCCGACAAGCTCCCTCGCCACAGGATCAGTGACGCTCGAGGGCGTTCACCAGATCATGGAATGCTTCACGATTGGAGTCGTTGAGGCCCATGAGGATCTTGTGTGCTTCGAGCACTTTGATCCGCACCACTTCTTCGGACTGATCCTGGTCCGGCAGGTCGGTCAGGCACTCAGGGCACGGGATCGGGCGGTCAACGATGTTGAACACCTGCTCGAAGCCCATGGACTGCAGCAGACGGGTGATGTCTTCGTGAGTGGTGACGACGGTCGGCAGCAAGCCGACCTTTTGCCGCGACAGGATCGACAGTTTGGCCAAAAGGCCAAGGGTGGTGCTGTCGATGCTGCGGGTTTCGGTCAGGTCGATCACGATCGCATTGAAGTTCAACGCCGTGAAGATCCGCTCAATAGTCGCATCCAACGCCGAACACAGGGTCAGGCGAACTTCACCGACGAACTTCAGGACGAAGGTGCCATCCTGCTCGGCGAACTGGATTCTACCGGTACTCATTAAAGATTCCTGCTCAACACCAACAGGGCGATATCATCCGGCATCTCCCCTAGCGTGGCCAATCCAAAAACCTGCCGCAGCCCATCCAGGGTGCCGCCCGCAGCCTTGACCCGTTGGGGCAACGCCGCTTCTTTCTCTTTGAGTGTAGGTTCTGGCAAAAGGTCCAGAATGCCATCAGACATCAGCGTCAGGCTGAACGTCGGTGGCAATTCCATTACGTGGTCTTCGTAGGTGGCTTCATTGAAGAGGCCCACCGGCAGACCACGACCGTCCAGATAACGAACACTGTCTGGCGTGTACAACACAGGCAACGGCAAATGACCGCCGATGCTATAGGTCAACAAACCTGTCTCCTCGTCGATGACACCACCGACCATTGTGACGTGTTTACCCAGCTTACAACTGATCAGGCCTCGGTTGATATGACCAAGGACCTCTGAAGGCTTGAATTCCGGCAATGTGCCGCTGCGCTTGGATTCGAACAGCAAGCGCGTGGTCATGAACTTCAACAGCACGGTAACGAAGGCTGAAGAGGCGCCATGACCGGAAACGTCCGCCAGGTAGAAGGCTACCCGACGCTCGTCGACCCGAAAGTAGTCAACGAAATCACCCGACAGGTACAGCGATGGGATGATCTGGTGCGCAAACTGGAACTCGTCGATGGTCCAGGGACTGACCGGCAGCATGTTCATCTGCACCTGGCGACCGGCGTTCTGGTCTTCCTGGAGCAGGTTCAGGCTGGCGGCGAGCTCACGATTGGCCTCTTCCAGCTTCTCGCGGTAGCGCTGGTTTTCCAGCAGCAGGCGCGCACGATCCAGGGCCCGGCGAACAGAATGCTCGAGCACGGCAAGATCTTCGAGAGGCTTGATCAGGTAGTCCGCCGCGCCCAGGCGCAAGGCCTCGACCGCGTCGTTCATCACGCCGGCACCCGAAACCACGATCACCGGGGTTTGTGGCGACAGCTCGGTGACCTGGCGAATGAGTTCGAGCCCGCCCATCTGCGGCATACGCAGATCGCAGATGACCAAGTCGGGCTTGTCTTTCTCGAATACCTGAAGACCCTGCTGGCCATTGCTGGCCTGCAGGACACTGAAACCACTGTCTTCCAAGTAGGCCGCGAGGCTCGCGCGCACTACTTCGTCATCATCGATTATCAGCAGCGTGGCACTGGTTTTTGGCATGTGGGCAAACGGCGCCAGAATTAGGTTGGCGTAGCAGGCAGGGGCTTTGTCCCGGCTCACACTACTGGATTCGCTTTCTAGCCTCTCTACTGCACTGTTTTCGAGCGTTTGCCCTACACACAGGCACACCAGAGGTGCCCTTCTAAGGCGCAGACGGTACTCCCATCCGCGGGGCGTTTCAAGCTCACGCCGATGGTCGCTTGACGTCTTTCCATTTCAAATCACCGGGAGTTATAAAAACAGGCAAAACCGTAACCTAATGGAAGGTTAGAACCCATGCGTCAAACCGGTCCCGGAGGCCCAACGAAAGAAGGCGGCCAACTGGCCGCCTTCTTGGGTTTACCGGTAGAGATCAAAAATCGTCTTCAATCTGGCCGTCTTTGACTTTGAATTCGCGGTTCTGCAAGTACGCATTGCGGATGAAGGTGTACTTGTCGCCACTGATCAGCTTCTCGGCCGACAACAGGCTGGCACGGGTATCGACAATGTTCAGGCCGAAGATCGAGTTACGCACGGGCACGTCGTGGATATACGGGTACGGGCCGGTATAGCCGTCGACATACTTGGACGGCGCGTCACGTAGCGTGCTTGGCCCCAACAACGGCAACATCACATACGGGCCGCTACCCACACCCCAGTAGCCGAGTGTCTGGCCGAAGTCTTCGTCACTGCGTTGCAGGCCCATTTTGGTGCCCACGTCGATGAAGCCCAGCAGGCCGAAGGTGGTGTTGAAGATCAAGCGTGCGGTGTCGACGCCAGCGGCGGCCGGTTTGGCCTGCAAGATGTTGTTGGCAAGGTTGGTGACATCACCGACGTTGCGGAACATGTTGTGAATACCGTCTTCAAGAAACTGTGGCGTCACGAACTGATAGCCTTGCGCCAAAGGCTTCAGTGCATAGGTATCGACAACGTCGTTGAACGTGTAGATCGGGCGGTTGATGCTTTCCCAAGGGTCGTCTTCCGAGGCTGCCTGGGCAACGAACGGAACCAGCAGTACGCTGGCAAACACACAAAGCTGAGCTAGATGATTGCTCCAGCGCATAGAAAACTCCTTGGATTGTACTGTCGCGGGCGCTTGGCCCAAGCGTGAAGCTGGCTAGTATAAGACGGAAAAGCCGCCTAAGGCAGCACCGTGCGAGGCAACCTTCAGATCATTCGCGATGATTGTGAGCGATTCACATCAGTGTCACTCAACTGTCACCGTCGCCCCCTAGCCTTGAGGCTATTTCAGGGATGTTGATATGCCGCACGCTGAAACATTGCCCCACATTGCGCCCAGCCTGACCGCCGTCCTGTTCGGCCTCAGTGGTTGCCTGGTGGATTTCGGCGCACGCACGCGCACGCAAAGCAGCCACTCTGCCGTGCACGCCGAAGCCACGCCCGGTGCGCTGGATAGCCTGCGCAGCTTGCAGCATCAGCAGATTCCCTGTGCCTGGCTCGATGAGCTCCCCCCTGCCCTCAGCCATTCCCTGGCCGTCGCATTGCCTTCATGGATCAAACCCTCGCAACACCCCGAAACAAACAATCCATGGCCGGCGCCGCACGCCTGCTGGCAAGCCTTGATGACGTTGAATGTCGAACGACTGGAGGGTTGCGTACTGGTCAGCGGCGAACCGCGATTGCTGCAAGCGGGGCTCAATGCCGGGTTGTGGACGATTGGGCTGGCGTCCTGCGGCTCGCTCTGCGGCCTGGCGCCCAACGACTGGCAGGCGCTGACTCAGCAGGAACGGGAATTCAAACGCGGAAAGGCAACGGTGCAACTGTTCGGTCTGGGTGTGCATTCGGTGATCGATCACCTCGGTGAACTTGACACTTGCCTGGCAGATATCAGCCTGCGCCGACTCAAGGGCGAAAAGCCCTGATGGAGATCATGCAGGTTGCACGCAAGTGGATTAATCTAAGGGTCAAGCCATAGACCTTTGGCGTGCTGCTGCGGTCTATGCCAGTGCCTATCGATAAAAGGAAGAACGCCATGCCTGCCCGCGAACTGCAACAACAGCTCAATACTCTGCGCGAGCAATTGGAACAGAATCCACCGCTGACCGAGGCCGAGCGCGAAGACCTGCACTTGCTGATGCAACAGATCGAACTGGAGCTTGATCTCGAAACCAAAACCAAGGACTCCAGCCTCGCCGACAATGTGAACCTGGCCGTCGATCGCTTCGAAATCGAACACCCGACCCTTGCCGGCACCTTGCGCAACATCGTGCAAGCGCTGGGCAATATGGGAATCTGAACCCGCCAAATGTAAAAAAGCCCCGCTAGTGATAGCGGGGCTTTTTTGCTCTTACTGGCGGACCAGCCGATCGTTCGGCAACTGCACTTCTTCAGTGCTGCGATACGGGTTGATGTCCAACCCACCGCGCCGCACATACCGCGCATACACCGTCAATTTCTCCGGTTTCAGCAACCGTTGCAGGTCGAGGAAAATCCGCTCCACGCACTGCTCGTGGAAGTCGGAGTGCTGACGGAAGCTCACGATGTATTCCAGCAAACTCGCGTGATCCAGCGCCGCGCCACGGTATTCCACCGCCACGCTGCCCCAGTCCGGCTGACGGGTGACCGGGCAGTTGGATTTGAGCAAATGACTGTGCACGCTCTCCTCCACAATGCGCGATTCATCGCAACGCAGCAGTTCCGGACGCGGTTGCTCATAGTTGCTGACGCTGATATCCAGATCATCAATGCACACACCCGGTAACGCCACAACGCCTTCGGCCTCGACGTCCTTGAGCCTGCGAATCCGCACGCCGACCGGTTTACCGGCCGCGGCCGACAGGTCTTTGACCAGCGTCGATTCAAGGCTTGCAGTGTCGGCAAACGGCGTCTGGTTCAGGGAGTTGAGATACAGCTTGAACGACTTCGACTCGATGATATTCGGTGAATCCGCCGGGATGCTGAATTCGCCAATGGCCACCACTGGCTTGCCCGAAGGCAATAGCCACGACAATTCGAAGCAGTTCCAGAAATCCACGCCTTTGTAGGGCAGGGTTTCAGCCGTCAGGCCCAGTTCGGCCCATTTCGCGGTGCGCGGGATCGGGAACAGCAACGACGGTGTGTAGGTGGCGATGTATTCGCTGGATTTGCCCAGCGGCGAGTGTTCGGCTGCGGGATGCATGGCGGAAACCTGACTGAAGAATCAGCGGATTCTACCAGCCTTTGCTCCCGCCTTTGAGTGCTTACTGACTGACAGTCAACTTGCCGACCATCCCGGTCTGGTAAGGACCGGAGATGTTGCAGGAAAATTCCAGGTTGGTGGCCTTGGTGAAGGTCCAGGTCAGCTCGGCGGTCAACGACATGTTGTACCTGGCCAAGGCCGACCACGGGTTGTTGATGCCCAGCGCGAACCGCTGGAGCTGACGGAAGAAGCGGAAAAGCAAGCCAAAGGATTGAGCGTGACGATTGAGAACAGTGGAGACGGAATTGACGGGGCGTTGCTGCCGCGTTTATTTGATCGCTTCTACCGGGCAGATTCGTTGCGAGTCGGATAACGGGTGGACGCGGTTTGTAATTGAAATGCCGAAGGGGGATTGAGGCCTGCAGGCCTCATTCCCACGCAGAGCGTGGGAATGATCATATAGCGGCGTAACGGCTTACGAATACCGCAACGCGTGAGCCGGCTCGATCTTCGCCGCACGCCATGCCGGGTAAACGGTGGCGAGGAAGCTCAGAATGAAACCCGCCGAGCAGATCAACAACACATCCCCGCCCTGCAGTTCAGATGGCAAGTTACTGACGAAGTACACGTCGGAACTGAAGATGTGCTGCCCACTGACCCGCTCCATCCAGCCGACCAGTTCACTGACATTCAGCGCCGCAACCACGCCGAGCACACCGCCGATCAAGGTGCCGACAATCCCGATCACCGTGCCCTGGACCATGAAGATCGCCATGATTTGCCCCGGCGTGGCACCAATGGTGCGCAGGATCGCGATGTCCGCGCCCTTGTCGTTCACCACCATGATCAGGGTTGCAATGATGTTGAACGCCGCCACCGCGACGATCATCAGCAACAGCAGGCCGATCATGGTTTTTTCCATTTTCATCGCGCTGAACAGACTGCCCTGAGTGTGGGTCCAGTCGTCAGCCTTGTAAGCGGTGCCCAGCCCGCCAGCAATATCGCTGGAAACCTTCGGCGCCGCGTACAAATCCTTCACCGCCAGACGCACGCTTTGCACCTGATTCGGCGCCCAGTGCTGCATCTGCGCGGCATCGGCCACGTGGATCAGCGCCATGGAACCGTCCAGTTCGGCGCCGACCTTGAACACGCCGACCACGTTCAACCGCTGCATGCGCGGGGTGATGCCGCCCGGTGCGTTGCTGATTTCCGGCACGATCAGGGTGATCTTGTCGCCGACGTTCAAGCGGAAGCGGCGTGCCGTGATCTCGCCGACCACCACGCCAAACTCACCGGGTTTCAAGGCATCGAGACGGCCCTGAACAATGTGCTGGGCGACGATCGATACCTTGCCTTCCAGCGCCGGATCAACGCCGCTGACCTGGATCGGCTGCATCGTCCCCTTGTAGGACAGCATGCCTTCCATCTCGGTGAACGGCACGGCGGCCGTCACTTCAGGATTCTTCATGGCCGCAGCGGCGACGGGCTGCCAATTATCGATCGGATTGACGCCGACGATCGTCGCGTGAGGCACCATGCCGAGGATCCGCGAGCTCATTTCGCGCTGGAAGCCGTTCATCACCGACAGCACCACGATCATCGCCAGCACGCCCAGGGCGAGGCCGATCATCGAGGTCATCGAGATGAAGGAAACAAAGCGATTGCGGCGCTTGGCGCGGGTATAGCGCGTGCCGATAAAGATCGATAACGGTCTGAACATTCGCTGGGGCACCGTATAAAAATAAAAGACCCGACGCACTTTTCAGCACGCCGGGTTTTGGTCAATCAGATGGGCGTCAGGCAACCTTCCTGCAAATGCAGGACGCGATCCATCTGGCGAGCCAGGTTCATGTCGTGAGTCACCACCAGGAACGCCGTGCGCATCGAGGTGCTGAGTTCCAGCATCAAATCCTGAATACCCTGGGCGGTGTGTGAGTCGAGGTTGCCGGTCGGTTCGTCGAGCATCACCAGGCCTGGCTTGTTCACCAGGGCGCGGGCGATGGCCACACGCTGGCGTTCGCCACCGGACAGTTCCGAAGGCTTGTGTTCCAGGCGATGGCCCAGCCCTACCCGCTCCAGCAACGCGGTGGCACGCTGACGTGCTTCGGGGATCGCGGTTTTGCCGATCAGCAGCGGCATGCAGACGTTTTCCAGTGCGGTGAACTCGGGCAGCAAGTGATGGAACTGGTACACGAAGCCGAGGGAACGGTTACGCAGCAGGCCACGGTTCTTCTCGCTCAGTGCCGAGAGTTCTTCGCCGTCGAGCCAGACGCTGCCCTTGGTCGGCGTATCAAGGCCGCCCAGCAGATTGAGCAACGTACTTTTGCCCGAACCCGAGGTGCCGATAATCGCCACGCGCTCACCCGGATGCAGTTCCAGTTGCAGACCCGCCAGAACCTCAACCGACTCCGGGCCTTCCTCGTAGGATTTGCCCAGGTTGCGGCAGCTCAAGATTGCTTTATCACTCATGCCCGACTCACTCATAACGTAGCGCCTCCGCAGGCTGGGTGCGCGCGGCACGCCAGGCTGGATATAGGGTGGCGAGGAAACTCAGGACCAACGCGGCGGCGCAGACCATCAACACATCCTGGCTCTGCACTTGCGACGGCAGGTAATCGATGAAGTACACGTCGGCGTTCAGGAACTTGTGCCCGATCAGGCCTTCGAGGGCCGAGATCGCGGCGCTAACGTTCAGCGCGGCGAAGATCCCGACCACGGCGCCGATCAGCGTACCGATCACACCAATGACCGTACCCTGGACCATGAAGATCGCCATGATCTGCCCCGGCGTGGAGCCAAGGGTGCGCAAAATCGCGATGTCGCCCTTCTTGTCGTTCACCACCATCACCAGTGTGGAAATAATGTTGAACGCAGCGACGGCGACGATCAGCAGCAACAGCAAACCGATCATGGCTTTTTCCATGCGGATCGCTTGATACAGATTGCCGTGGCTGCGCGTCCAGTCGCGGGCATAGAAATGGTCTTCGCCGAGTTGCTGGGCGATGCTCCACGCCACGCGTGGTGCCTGGAACAGGTCGTCGAACTTCAGGCGAATGCCCTGGACCTGATCCGGCTTCCAGCGATGCAGCTTGGCCAGATCCTGCAGATTGGTGATGCCCAGGTAGCCGTCCAGTTCACCGGCGCCGACGTGGAAGATGCCGACCACCGTGAAGCGTTTCATGCGCGGGAACATCCCGGCCGGGGTCACGGTGACTTCAGGTGCCACAAACGTCAGCTTGTCGCCGATCGCCGCCCCCAACTTGGCCGCGGCCTTGTCGCCGATGACGATGCCGAAACTGCCCGGCGCCAGGTCGTCGAGTTTGCCCTGCTGCATGAAGTTATCGATGATCGAGACCTGGCGTTCCAGCGCAGGGTCGATGGCATTGAGCAGGACTTTGGAGACCTTGCCGTTGTTGGTCAGCAAACCCTGCATCTGGGTAAACGGCGCCACGGCCGTCACCTGCGGGTTTTGCTTGACCTTGGCGGCCAGGCTTTGCCAGTCGCTGATCGGTTCACCGGACTCGATGGTCGCGTGGGGCACCATGCCCAGCACGCGGGTGCGCATTTCATGATCGAAGCCGTTCATGACCGACAGCACAACGATCATCACGACCACGCCAAGGGCGAGTCCGATCATCGAGGTCAGGGAAATGAATGACACAAAATGATTGCGACGCTTTGCACGGGTATAACGCGTGCCAATAAATACGAAGAGAGGTCTGAACATGTCGGGGCTTGTTCGGAGGGAAAAGGAACGTCCTTGTGGCGGGGGTCGATAACCAGCTTTACACTCAGACCACCGCCGCTACCATGGGTTCGCCATGTCGACATTAGATGAAGAAGATCGCCGCGAATACTACCGTATCGAGGACACGATCGCACTGGAAATTCGGCCCCTGTCCGCTCCCGAAGCCGCAGGCCAGGAAGTGTTGCAGGATGCTTCTCCTCTGTTCAACTTGCTCAGCGAACTGCACCTGAGCGAATTCGAGTCACAGCACTTGTTGCGCCAAATCAGTGAGCGCGACCGGAACCTCGCGGCGCTCCTGAAATCTCAGAATAAACGCATCGATTTGCTGAGCCAGGTGATCGCAATCACCGTGCTCGGGCAAATCGGCGAGCCGCAGCCGGTGATCATTTCCGAAGGTGGGATCGACTTTCAGCATCCGACGCCGATTGCCGAGGGCGCACACCTGTCGGTCAAACTGGTGCTGATGCCGCAAGCCCTCGGACTGTTGCTGCGGGCTCGCGTCACCCATTGCGATCGCAAAGGCGACGGCTACGACGTCGGTACCGAGTTCGAGTACCCGACCGATGCCCAGCGCCAATTGCTGGCCCGCTACATTTTGCAGAAGCAGGCTCAGGAACGACGTCTGGCCCGCGAACAAAACGAATCAGGCATTTAATTTAAGGAAGAACCGTGACTCACATCTACGGCCATCGCGGCGCCAAGGGCGAAGCACCGGAAAACACGCTGACCAGCTTTCAGCAATGCCTCAAGCACGGCGTGCGCCGCTGCGAACTGGACCTGCACCTGGCCATGGACGGCGAGTTGATGGTCATCCACGACCCTACGCTCAAGCGCACCACCGACCGACGCGGCAAAGTCGTCGAGCACACGGCGGCCGAACTGGTGACCTACGACGCGCGAAAGGGCGGCCCGGGCTGGATCAAGCCCTGCCCGATTCCAACGCTGGAAGAACTGTTCGAGAAATGCGATTTCGAGCACTGGCAGCTGGAAGTCAAAAGCGCTTCACGCACCCGCGCCGCGACGACGGTGCTGGCTATTCGCGAAATGGCTCAGCGTTTCGGCCTGCTCGACAAGGTCACGATCACCTCGAGTTCACGCGAAGTGTTGAAAGCCGCACTGGACCTGGTGCCGGACGTGTCCCGCGGATTGGTGGCCGAGTACGCCTGGCTCGACCCGTTGAAGGTCGCGCAAAGCTATGGCTGTGAGATTCTGGCGCTGAACTGGACCCTGTGTACGCCGGAACGCCTGCAGAAGGCGCAGCGTCAAGGGCTGCATGTGTCGGTATGGACAGTCAACGAGCCCGCGCTAATGCGCAGACTCGCCGACTTCGGCGTTGACAGCCTGATTACAGACTTTCCCGGTTTGGCCAGCGCCACGCTCGAGAATTGCTGAAATCGGTCTCCCCGGCCGGCTCAGGCCACCGGCCGGAGCCGCTCAAAAAAGCCGGTTGAGGCCATCGTACGCCGCTACCCGATAGGCTTCGGCCATGGTCGGGTAGTTGAACGTCGTGTTGACGAAGTACTTCAGCGTGTTCAGTTCACCCGGCTGGTTCATGATCGCCTGACCAATGTGAACGATCTCCGACGCCTGATAACCGAAGCAGTGAACGCCAAGCACTTCCAGGGTTTCGCGGTGGAACAGAATCTTCAGCATGCCCTGAGGTTCGCCGGCGATCTGTGCACGCGCCATGCCCTTGAAGAACGCCTTGCCCACTTCGTACGGCACCTTGGCCTGAGTCAGCTCCTGCTCATTCTTGCCGATCGAGCTGATCTCCGGAATGGTATAGATGCCGGTCGGCACGTCGTTGACGAAGCGCCAGCTATTGTTGTCAACGATGCTGCCAGCGGCCGAACGACCCTGGTCGTGAGCGGCACTGGCCAGGCTCGGCCAACCAATCACGTCACCGGCGCCGTAGATATTCGGCTTGCAGGTACGGTAGGCCTCGTCGACTTCGATCTGGCCGCGGCTGTTGACCTTCACGCCGACGTTTTCCAGACCCAGCTGATCGGTGTTGCCGGTACGACCGTTGCACCAGAGCAAGGCGTCGGCCTTGATCTTCTTGCCGGATTTGAGGTGCAGGATCACACCGTTGTCCACGCCTTCGACGCGGTCGTAGTCTTCGTTGTGGCGAACCGTGATGTTGTTGTTGCTGAAGTGGTAGCTCAGGGCCTGGGAAATTTCCGAGTCGAGGAAGCTCAGCAACTGACCGCGGTTGTCCACCAGCTCAACCAGTACACCCAGACCGCTGAAGATAGAGGCGTATTCGCAACCGATCACACCGGCGCCGTAAACGATGAGTTTGCGCGGGGTGTGACCGAGGCTGAGGATGGTGTCGCTATCGTAGATACGCGGGTGGTGGAAATCGATGTCCGCCGGGCGATACGGGCGCGAACCGGTGGCGATGATGATGTGCTTGGCCACCAGTTTTTCGACCACGCCGTTGGCGCAGACCACTTCGATGGTTTGCTCGTCGGCGAAGCTGCCGGTACCGAAGAACACGTCGACGCGGTTACGGGCGTAGTAGCCGGTGCGCGAAGCAACTTGTTTGGAGATGACTTTTTCGGCGCTTTTCAACACGTCCGGGAACGAGAACCAGCGTGGCTCACCAATGGCCCGGAACATCGGGTTGGTGTTGAACTGCATGATCTGCCGGACCGAGTGACGCAGTGCCTTGGACGGGATGGTACCCAGGTGGGTGCAGTTGCCGCCGACCTGGCGACGGCTATCGACCATCGCCACCTTGCGCCCTGCTTTGGCGGCGTTCATTGCCGCGCCTTCTCCCGCCGGGCCGGAACCCAGCACCACCACGTCGTAGTTGTAGACAGCCATGCGTACTCCTCAGAACAGGCCGCGGCGCCATCGGCACCTGCGGCTAAATCACGCCGATCTGCGGCGTGAAGGAACAATTTGGGGCCAGTGCAGAACCCGGACACAGTCTATATAAGCGTCAACGCCGGGCACATTAACCCTTGGTCGCGTCGTAGGCTACTTTTGCCTGCACTACAACGCCAGTCTTCGATGCTTGAATCGCCGTCATCACTCGGTTGTTCCGCCACTCAAGCGTTCAAAAGCCTGATTGGTTCGTGTGACGAAACCTGTATCGGCACGAATCACAAAGAATGCACCGATGTCATGCGTTTCGGCATAGTCCCAACCCCTTTCGGGACCCAGAATCAGCAACAGCGTCGATAAGCCATCGGCCATCAATGCTGAAGGATGAATCACCGTGACTGACGCCAAGGTGTGTAAGACCGGTGCCCCGGTGCGGGCATCGAAGGTGTGGGAATAACGCCGACCGTCCTGCTCGAAATAGTTACGATAGTCGCCGGAGGTAGAAACGCCGTAGCCGTCGACAGCGATGATGCGCTGGGCCACTTGCTGGTCGTCGCGGGGTTCTTCCACGGCGATGCGCCACGGTGAGCCGTCAAGTTTTTTACCGGCCGCCTTGAGTTCGCCGGTGGCTTCGGCGAGGTAGTTATGGATGCCCATCCCGTCGAGTTTTGCGGCAATCGTATCGACCGCGTAACCGGCGGCGATGCTATTGAAGTCGACCTCGACGGCGGCGTCCTTGCACAGTTGATCGCCATCGATACGCAGGTGCTGGTAACCGACTCGCTGCCGCACTTCGGCCAGCGCTTGGGCCGCGGGGATTTTTTCCTCGCGAGCCTGCGGGCCGAAACCCCAGAGGTTGAGCAGAGGTTCCACGGTCAGATCGAAGGAACCTTCGCTTTGTTCCGACAGACGCTCACCGACGCGCACCAGTTTGAGGATTGGCGCGGGCATTTTCTGACAGCGGTTGGCGGGTAGATCGTTGAAGCGCTCGATGTCCGAGTCGCTGCGGTAGGTCGACATTTGTTGATCGACTTCAGCAAGGATCTTTTCGACCTGGACACGGACCTCGGCCGGGGCGGGAAGACCGGCATGGCGCAGGTACTTGATCGAATAGGTGCTGCCCATGGTCGGGCCGCCGAAGCTTTCCATGGAGTCGCCGTTTCCGCAGCCTGTCAGGGCGCCCATCAGGACCACAAAACCGCACAGCCGCCATTTCAACAATCCTGCATCCCCTGGAGAGCCCCATGACACAACGCCAAGGCTCGCCATTATGCGGTAGAAGTGTGGGAGCGAACACCGCACAAACTAAAACGCCCCGACCAAAGTCGTAATGCTGTTCACTTAAGCGGAGCAGCCTTACGGTCTACTGGAAACCGGGTTTTC
>NZ_JASBRE010000010.1 GCF_029960815.1 Pseudomonas sp. AL03 | reverse complement strand
AGACTGCCACCGTGGCGCATTGACGCCTCGGCTTGGGCGAGTCCATCCAATTACAAGGTGCGTAGGCGCCACTAAATCGCAGGCGCAAAAAAGGGCGACCGAAGTCGCCCTTTTTCTATGGTCTGACAGAACTTAGTTCTGTTTTTCCATTTGTGCACGCAACAGGTCGCCCAGAGTGGTAGGACCAGGAGCAGCGGTATCCGAAGCTGGCTTGTCGCGCAGGCTTTGGATGGCTTCTTTCTCTTCTTCAACGTCTTTCGACTTGATGGAGAGCTGGATTACACGGCTCTTGCGGTCAACGCTGATGATCTTGGCTTCTACTTCTTCGCCTTCTTTCAGAACGTTGCGCGCGTCTTCAACGCGGTCACGGCTGATTTCGGAGGCTTTCAGAGTCGCTTCGATATCGTCGGCCAGAGTGATGATGGCGCCTTTAGCGTCAACTTCTTTCACGATGCCTTTAACGATGGCGCCTTTGTCGTTCTCTTGAACGTACTCGGAGAACGGATCGCTTTCCAGTTGCTTGATACCCAGGGAGATACGCTCGCGCTCTGGGTCAACCGACAGGATAACGGTGTCCAGCTCGTCGCCCTTCTTGAAGCGGCGAACGGCTTCTTCGCCCACTTCGTTCCAGGAGATGTCGGACAGGTGAACCAGACCGTCGATGCCGCCGTCCAGACCAATGAAGATACCGAAATCGGTGATCGACTTGATGGTGCCGGAGATTTTATCGCCCTTGTTGAACTGGCCAGAGAAATCTTCCCATGGGTTAGATTTGCACTGTTTGATGCCGAGGGAGATACGACGACGCTCTTCGTCGATGTCCAGAACCATAACTTCCACTTCGTCGCCGACTTGTACGACTTTCGAAGGGTGGATGTTCTTGTTGGTCCAGTCCATTTCGGAAACGTGTACCAGGCCTTCAACGCCTTCTTCCAGCTCAGCGAAGCAGCCGTAGTCGGTCAGGTTGGTTACACGAGCGGTAACGCGAGTGCTTTCTGGGTAACGGGCTTTGATAGCAACCCATGGATCTTCGCCCAGTTGCTTGAGGCCCAGGGAAACACGATTGCGTTCGCGATCGTACTTCAGAACCTTGACATCGATCTCGTCGCCAACGTTGACGATTTCGGAAGGATGCTTGATACGCTTCCAAGCCATGTCGGTAATGTGCAGCAGGCCATCGACGCCACCCAGATCGACGAATGCGCCGTAATCGGTGAGGTTCTTGACGATACCTTTGACTTGTTGGCCTTCCTGCAGGGATTCCAGCAGAGCTTCACGCTCAGCGGAGTTCTCGGCTTCGAGGACGCTACGACGGGAAACGACAACGTTGTTGCGTTTCTGGTCAAGCTTGATGACCTTGAATTCCAGCTCTTTGCCTTCCAGGTGCGTGGTGTCGCGCACTGGACGAACGTCAACCAGAGAACCTGGCAGGAACGCACGGATGCCGTTAACGTCGACAGTGAAGCCGCCTTTAACCTTACCGTTGATAACGCCCTTGACCACTTCTTCGGCTGCGAAGGCTGCTTCCAGAACAATCCAGCATTCAGCGCGCTTGGCTTTTTCACGGGACAGCTTGGTTTCGCCAAAGCCGTCTTCAACCGAGTCCAGAGCAACGTGAACTTCGTCACCGACGTTGATAGTCAGTTCGCCAGCATCGTTGTAGAACTGCTCAAGCGGGATGAGTGCTTCAGACTTCAGGCCAGCGTGAACGGTTACCCAGCGAGCTTGGTAATCGATATCAACGATAACACCGGTGATGATGGAGCCTGCCTGAAGGTTCAGGGTTTTTAGGCTTTCTTCAAAGAGTTCCGCAAAGCTTTCGCTCATTTTAATTCCTGATGATAAGGGCGAAGAATACGCCCATCTCCACATCCCAGACGACGTGGGTTACGTTCATTTAAAGAAACAGCGCAGGACTATGACTGGTCCCCTGCAGAGTCTCTTGGTCACCCGGCGATATCGCGGAGTGCGATCTCGCTCATGATGCGTTCCAGCACCTGATCGATGGATAATTCCGTGGAATCCAGCTGTATGGCGTCAGCCGCCGGCTTGAGCGGGGCTACCGCTCGCTGGGTGTCACGCTCATCGCGTGCACGTATCTCATCTAGCAGACTCGACAGACTAACACCATCGACTTTGCCCTTCAACTGCAAGTATCGACGGCGCGCACGCTCCTCGGCACTGGCAGTGAGGAATATCTTTAGCGGCGCATCGGGAAAAACCACCGTGCCCATGTCGCGACCATCGGCTACCAGACCCGGCGGCTCCTGAAACGCCCGCTGGCGCTGCAGCAGCGCGTCGCGCACCGCCGGCAACGCGGCCACTTGCGAGGCCCATGCACCGACTTGTTCATTGCGCAAATCATCAGTGACATCGTCACCTTCGAGAATGATTCGTTGCGGATGACCTTCGGTCGCGCCGACGAACTGCACGTCCAGATGAGCGGCCAGCAGCTTCAGCGACTCTTCATTGGTCAGATCGACCCCATGGTTACGCGCGGCGAATGCCAGCAGACGGTACAGCGCACCGGAATCCAGCAGGCACCAGCCCAGGCGCTTGGCCAGAATCCCGGCAATCGTGCCCTTGCCCGAACCGCTAGGCCCGTCGATGGTGATGACCGGTGGCTTGATAATCACGACTGAGCCTCTTGTGCAACACGGATACCGACCTGCGCACACAGCGCGAGGAAGTTCGGGAACGACGTCGCGACGTTGGCGCAATCATGGATGCGGATCGGTGCAGTGGCGCGCAACGAAGCAACGCTGAAGGCCATCGCAATCCGGTGATCGCCGTGGCCGTGCACTTCGCCACCGCCGATCTGGCCGCCGTCGATAATGATGCCGTCCGGGGTCGGTTCGCATTTGACGCCCAGCGCCAGCAAGCCATCCGCCATGACCTGAATCCGGTCCGACTCCTTGACCCGCAGCTCTTCAGCGCCACGCAGGATGGTGCGCCCTTCGGCACAGGCCGCAGCCACGAACAGCACCGGGAATTCGTCGATGGCCAGCGGAACCAGCGCTTCGGGAATCTCGATACCCTTGAGTTTAGCTGCACGTACGCGCAGATCCGCCACCGGCTCGCCGCCGACTTCACGCTGGTTTTCCAGGGTGATATCGGCGCCCATCAGACGCAGAATATCGATCACACCGGTACGGGTCGGGTTGATGCCGACGTGCTCGAGCACCAGCTCCGAACCTTCGGCGATCGATGCGGCCACCAGGAAGAACGCCGACGACGAGATGTCGCCCGGCACTTCAATGTGGGTCGCGGTCAGTTTATGGCCGGACTCGACCGAAGCGGTCGCACCGTTGACGCTGACCGGATAGCCGAAGCCACGCAGCATGCGCTCGGTGTGATCGCGGGTTGGCGCCGGCTCGGTGACGGTGGTCTTGCCTTCGGCGTACAAACCCGCCAGCAGCAGGCAGGACTTAACCTGGGCACTGGCCATCGGCATGGTGTAAGTCAGGCCTTTGAGCTTATTGCCGCCACGAATGGTCATCGGTGGACGACCTTCAGCCGCGGTCTCGATCACGGCGCCCATTTCACGCAGCGGATTGGCCACGCGATTCATCGGACGCTTGGACAGCGAAGCATCACCCGTGAGCGTGCTGTCGAAGTTCTGCGCAGCCAACAGGCCAGACAGCAGACGCATCGACGTGCCGGAGTTGCCCAGATAGATCGGGCCCGGCGCAGGCTTCAAGCCCTGCAGGCCGACGCCGTGAATGGTCACGCGACCGTGGTGCGGACCTTCGATCACGACGCCCATGTCACGGAAGGCTTGCAAGGTTGCCAGGGCGTCTTCGCCCTCGAGGAAACCTTCCACTTCGGTGACGCCTTCAGCCAGGGAGCCGAGCATGATCGAACGGTGGGAAATCGATTTATCGCCCGGTACGCGAATCCGCCCAGTCAGGCGGCCACCAGATTGTGCCAGGAAAATCAGGTCGTTGGAGTTCATAGCGTCCACATAAGCCCGGCGGGCCAGGATTTTACTGAAATGTTCGCGGGCAACCCGGGCGCGAGTGAACACGCCCAACAATTGGTGCCCATCCCCTGCATCGACCGCGTCGCGCAAGGCGTCGAGGTCGCTGCGAAATGTATCGAGTGTGCGCAGGACAGCTTCGCGATTGGCGAGGAAGATGTCGTGCCACATGACCGGGTCGCTACCCGCAATTCTTGTGAAATCGCGGAAACCGCCCGCAGCGTAGCGGAAGATCTCAAGGTTTTCATTGCGCTTGGCCAATGAATCGACCAAACCGAACGCTAACAAGTGCGGCAAATGGCTGGTCGCCGCCAACACTTCGTCGTGACGCTCAACCTGCATGTGCTCGACATCGGCGCCCAATTCGCGCCACAAACGGTCGACCACTGCCAGGGCTGCCGGGTCAGTTTGATCCAGCGGCGTCAGAATCACTTTATGGCGACGGAACAGCTCGGCGTTGGAGGCTTCCACCCCGCTCTGCTCGGAGCCGGCAATCGGATGCCCCGGCACGAAAAGCGACGGCATGCCGCCAAACGCCTCGGTTGCCGCACGCACCACGTTGCCCTTGGCGCTGCCGACGTCGGTCAGAATCGCTTGCCCCAGGTCCATGGCGGCCAATCGGCCGAGCATTTTTTCCATGGCAAGGATCGGCACGGCCAGCTGAATCACGTCAGCGCCCTGGCATGCAGCGGCCAGGTCTTCTTCGCAGCGATCTACCACACCCAACTCGACCGCCAGTTTGCGCGACTGCGGATCGAGATCGACCCCGATCACCTCGCGGCACAGACCGCTTTCACGCAAACCCTTGGCAAACGAACCACCGATCAGCCCCAGACCGACCACCACCAGACGACCGATCATAGGTTCAGCAGATGGCAGTGCAGTGACATCAACCACGAGCCAGAACCTTGGTCAGCGCTTCGAGGAAGCGGCTGTTTTCTGCTGGCAGACCGATGGTGATGCGCAAGTGGTTCGGCATGCCATAGTTGGCCACCGGACGCACGATCACGCCTTCGCGCAGCAAGCCTTGGAAGACCGGAGCCGCCACTTGCCCCAGATCGACGCAGATGAAGTTGCCCTTGGACGGAATCCAGCTCAGCCCCAGCTCACGAAAACCCGCTTGCAGTTGCTGCATGCCGGATTCGTTCAGGCGGCGGCTTTCAGCCAGGTACTCGGTGTCTTGCAGCGCAGCGCACGCAGCGGCCAGGGCCAGGCTGTTAACGTTGAACGGCTGACGCACACGGTTCAGCACATCCGCAACCACCGCAGTGGACAAGCCATAACCGACCCGCAACGCCGCCAGACCGTAGGCCTTGGAGAACGTGCGCGAAACCAGCAGGTTCGGATAGGCCGCGAGGTAGTCCAGACCATTAGGCAAGTCGCTGCCTTCGGCGTATTCGATGTAGGCCTCGTCCAGCACCACCAGCACGTGTTCCGGTACGTCCTGCAGGAATTCGTCCAGCGCCTCGGCGTCGAACCAGGTCCCGGTCGGGTTGTTCGGGTTAGCGATGAACACCACACGGGTATTGGCATCGATCGCGGCCAGCATGGCCGACAGATCATGGCCCCAGTCTTTGGCCGGGATCACTTTTGCCTGGGCGCCAACGGCTTGGGTCACGATCGGATAGACCGCAAACGCGTGCTCGCTGAACACGGCATTCAAACCCGGCGCCAGATAGGCACGCGCGACCAGTTCCAGAAGGTCGTTGGAACCGTTGCCCAACGTCACCTGGTTGAGCTCGACGCGGCACTGATCGGCCAGCAGGGTCTTGAGCGCAAAACCGTTGCCGTCCGGATAACGGGTCAGCTCGGCCAATTCTTCGCGAATGGCTGCCAGCGCCTTGGGACTGGCGCCCAACGGGTTTTCGTTGCTGGCCAGTTTGACGATGCTGGCCGGATCAATGTTCAGCTCGCGCGCCAGTTCGTCCACGGGCTTGCCGGGAACGTAAGGCGAAAGTTGTTGCACGCCCGGCTGTGCCAGAGCGAGGAAGTCACCACTCATTTGCTACCGCCCTTAGAGAACTGCTTTCGGGTAGGAACCCAGCACTTTAAGTGCCACTGCTTCCTGACTGATCTTTTCCAGCACACCTTTTATCAGCGGATCGCGGTGGTGGCCGACAAAGTCGATGAAGAACACGTAGGTCCATTTACCGCTGCGCGACGGACGCGTCTCGATGCGTGTCAGGTCGATGCCGTTGTCGTGGAACGGCACTAGCAACTCGTGAAGTGCGCCGGGCTTGTTGCTCATGGAGACGATGATCGAGGTCTTGTCGTCGCCGGTCGGTGGCACTTCCTGGCTGCCGATCATCAGGAATCGCGTGGAGTTGTCCGGGCGATCCTCGATTTTCTCGGCCAGACGGGTCAGCCCGTACAAGCCTGCGGCCATGTCGCCGGCAATCGCCGCCGAGTTCCACTCACCCTTGACCCGCTTGGCCGCTTCGGCGTTGCTGGACACCGCCACGCGCTCGACATTCGGGTAATGGGCGTCCAGCCATTTGCGGCACTGGGCCAGCGACTGGGCGTGGGAATAGATGCGGCTGATGCTGTCGGTCTTGGTGTTTTCACCGACCAACAGGTGGTGGTGAATCCGCAGCTCGACCTCGCCACAGATCACCATGTCGTGCTCGAGGAAGCTGTCGAGGGTGTGGTTGACCGCGCCTTCGGTGGAGTTCTCCACCGGGACCACGCCAAAGTTCACCGCCCCGGCCGCCACTTCGCGGAACACTTCGTCGATGGCCGCCATCGGCTTGCTGATCACCGCGTGGCCGAAGTGCTTCATGGCCGCCGCTTGGGTGAAGGTGCCTTCAGGGCCGAGGTACGCCACTTTCAGCGGCTGCTCGAGGGCCAGGCACGAGGACATGATTTCGCGGAACAAACGCGCCATCTCTTCGTTGCCCAGCGGCCCCTGGTTACGCTCCATCACGCGTTTGAGCACCTGAGCTTCGCGCTCAGGACGATAGAACACCGGCACTTCGCCTTCGGCCAGCGAGGCCATCTTTACTCGCGCAACTTCCTGGGCGCAGCGAGCGCGCTCACTGATCAGCTCCATGACCTTGGTGTCCAGAGCATCAATGCGAATGCGCAGTGCCTTGAGTTCTTGCTCAGACATTAACCGTGTTCCTTCTCGAACTCTGCCATGTACGAAATCAGTGCGTTGACCGCAACGATGTCGACGGCGTTATAGATGGAGGCACGCATGCCGCCCACGGAACGGTGACCCTTGAGGTTCAACAGGCCACGTTCTTCGGCACCGGCCAGGAATGGCTTGTCGAGACGGTCGTCCGCCAGGCGGAACGGCACGTTCATCCACGAGCGATCCGACTTGTTGATCGGGTTGCTGTACAAACCGCTGGCGTCGATGAAGGCGTACAGCGTGCGCTGTTTAACGTCGTTGAGCTTGCCGATGGCTTCAACACCACCCTGCTCCTTCATCCACTCGAATACCAGACCCGAGAGGTACCAGGCCAGGGTTGGCGGGGTGTTGTACATCGAGCCGTTATCGGCCGCGACCTTGTAGTTGAGCATGGTCGGGCACAGGGAACGGGCGTGACCCAGCAGGTCTTCGCGAATGATGTTCACGACGATGCCGCTCGGGCCGATATTTTTCTGGGCACCGGCGTAGATCATGCCGAAGCGCGAGACATCCATCGGACGCGAAAGAATGTCCGAGGACATGTCGGCGACCAGAGGGACATCACCGGTTTCCGGGATCCACTGGAACTCCAGGCCGCCAATGGTTTCGTTCGGCGCGTAGTGAACGTAGGCCGCGTCTTTGGACAGGTTCCATTCGTTCTGGCCGGGAATAGCGAAATAGTCGTAAGGCTTGGCAGTCGCGGCAACGTTGACGTGGCCGTAACGCGAGGCTTCTTCGATGGCTTTCTGCGACCAGATACCGGTGTCGATATAGTCGGCGGTGCCGCTTTCCGGCAACAGGTTCAGAGGGATCTGAGCAAATTGCTGGCTGGCGCCACCTTGCAGAAACAGCACTTTATAGTTCGAGGGGATATTCAGCAGATCACGCAGATCCTGCTCGGCCTTGGTGGCGATGGACACGAACTCATCACTGCGATGGCTCATTTCCATGACCGACAGGCCCTTGCCGTGCCAATCAAGGAGTTCACCCTGAGCGCGCTTCAGGACAGCTTCAGGAAGCGCCGCAGGACCGGCACAGAAGTTATAGGCTCTCTTGCTCACATCCAATCTCGCTCTGATTTGGTGGTATCACGCAATAAATCTATTTGATCTGTTGATCGTTCCCACGCAGAGCGTGGGAACGATCAAACAATTCCACAGTTTCTGGAGGACAAACAACAAGGGGGCGAATTTTCATCCGCCCCCTGCTTGTCCGCTTATTCCTGCGGTTCTTCGTCGGCGGCGGCGTCGAGTTGCTGGTCTTCGGCAACGTCGTCGATCACGACTTCACCGTCGAACACTGCACCCTCTTCCTCTTCACCTTCCAGCTCTTCACCTTCGACTTCCGACGGTTCCTGAACCCGCTCCAGACCTACCAACTTTTCATCGCTGGCCAGTTTGATCAGGGTCACGCCCTGGGTGTTACGACCCAGGCTGGAGACTTCGTCAACACGCGTACGCACCAAGGTACCCTGGTCGGAAATCAGCATGATTTCCTCACCGTCGAGCACCTGGACTGCACCGACCAGTCGGCCGTTACGGTCGTTGCTGACCATGGCGATAACGCCCTGACCGCCACGTTTGTACTCAGGGAACTCGGTGATCGCCGTGCGCTTGCCGTAACCACGCGCCGAAGCGGTGAGGATCTGGCTGCCTTCTTCCGGGATCAGCATGGAAATCAGCTTCTGGCCTTCCGGCAGACGCATGCCGCGGACACCGCGAGCGGTACGGCCCATGGCGCGAACGTCGGTTTCCTTGAAGCGAGTGACCTTGCCGCCATCGGAGAACAGCATGACTTCGCGCTCGCCATCGGTAATGGCGGCAGAAATCAGTACGTCACCTTCATCCAGCTCCAGCGCGATCAGACCGACGCTGCGTTGACGGCTGAAGGATTCCAGCGGGGTCTTCTTCACGGTGCCGTTGGCGGTGGCCATGAAGATGAAGTGACCTTCGGTGTACTCATCGACCGGCAGCATGGTGGTGATGTATTCACCCTCGCCCAGCGGCAGCAGGTTGACCAACGGACGACCACGGGCAGCGCGGGACGCTTCCGGAATTTCGTAGGTTTTCAGCCAGTACACTTTGCCCTTGCTGGAGAACAGCAGCAGCGTGGTGTGGCTGTTGGCGACCAGCAGGTGAGCGATGTAGTCCTCATCCTTGACGCCGGTCGCCGATTTGCCTTTACCGCCACGACGCTGAGCCTGGTACGCAGCCAATGGCTGGGTCTTGGCGTAGCCACCGTGGGAAATGGTCACGACGCGCTCTTCTTCCGGGATCATGTCACCCAGGGTCAGGTCGAGACGGGCATCGAGGATCTCGGTGCGACGCACATCGCCGTATTCGGCGCGGATCACTTCCAGCTCTTCGCGGATCACTTCCATCAGGCGCGTGGCGCTGCTGAGGATGCGGATCAGTTCGCCGATCTGGTTGAGGATCTCTTGATACTCGGCCAGCAGCTTCTCGTGTTCCAGACCGGTCAGACGGTGCAGACGCAGTTCCAGAATGGCTTGCGCCTGTTCCGGCGACAGGAAGTACTTGCCTTCGCGCAGACCGTATTGCGGGTCCAGGGTCTCTGGACGGCACGAATCGGCGCCGGCACGCTCAACCATCGCGACCACGGCGGAAGATTCCCACGCCGTCTTGATCAGCGCTTCCTTGGCTTCCGACGGGGTCGGCGATGCCTTGATCAGGGCGATGACCGGGTCGATGTTCGACAGGGCAACCGCTTGACCTTCCAGAATGTGACCCCGTTCGCGGGCTTTACGCAGTTCGAACACGGTACGACGGGTAACGACTTCGCGACGGTGACGAACGAAGGCTTCCAGCAGGTCCTTGAGGTTCAGGATGCGTGGACGGCCGTCGATCAGCGCGACGATGTTGATACCGAACACCGCTTGCAGCTGGGTCTGGGCGTAGAGGTTATTGAGGATCACCTCAGGCACTTCGCCGCGACGCAGCTCGATCACAACGCGCATACCGTCCTTGTCGGACTCGTCGCGCAGTTCGGTGATGCCTTCGAGCTTCTTCTCTTTTACCAGCTCGGCGATCTTCTCGATCAGACGGGCTTTGTTCAGCTGGTAAGGGAGTTCGGTGATGACGATCTGCTGACGGCCACCGACCTTGTCGATGTCTTCGATCATCGAGCGGGCGCGCATGTAAATGCGGCCACGCCCGGTGCGGTAGGCTTCGATGATGCCGGCGCGACCGTTGATGATCGCGGCGGTCGGGAAGTCCGGACCAGGGATGTATTGCATCAGCTCATCGATGGTCAACTCGGGGTTGTCGATGAGTGCCAGGCAACCGTCGATGACTTCACCGAGGTTGTGCGGCGGAATGTTGGTCGCCATGCCCACGGCGATACCGCTGGAGCCGTTGACCAACAGGTTGGGAATACGGGTCGGCATGACCGCCGGGATCATTTCGGTGCCGTCGTAGTTCGGCACCCAGTCCACGGTTTCTTTGTGCAGGTCAGCCAGCAGTTCGTGCGCCAGCTTGGTCATGCGCACTTCGGTGTATCGCATGGCGGCGGCGTTGTCGCCGTCCACGGAACCGAAGTTGCCTTGACCGTCTACCAGCAGGTAGCGTAGCGAGAATGGCTGCGCCATCCGAACGATGGTGTCGTACACCGCGGTATCACCGTGAGGGTGATACTTACCGATCACGTCACCGACAACACGGGCAGATTTCTTGTACGGCTTGTTGAAGTCGTTGCCCAGCTCGCTCATCGCGAACAGCACACGCCGGTGCACGGGCTTCAAGCCATCGCGCGCATCCGGCAGTGCCCGCCCGACAATTACGCTCATCGCGTAGTCGAGGTAGGACTGCTTCAGCTCGTCTTCGATATTGACCGGGAGGATTTCTTTGGCCAGTTCGCCCATGAGAAGCCTGATTCCTTTTTCTGGTGAAACCTCGTCACATCCATATGGGACGAACGAAGCTCGCCGCTGCAGGCTGAGTGCCATGCACCGACTTACGACAAATCAACGAGTTTTGCCATGGATCTGCGCAGTAAAGGCAGCCACATCGGGCTACCTTGGAAACCGCCGAATGTTATCACAAGAGCCGCCACGCACCTATCCCCCTGATGCGCATGGAGTGTAGTTAGTTGACTGGTGGCAGGCTGATAGGGGACGAGAGAGGCTTAGAGCCTTCACAACACCAGATTCGCAAGCAAAATATGGGGTATCAGGAGCGGTAGACCGAGTCATCGTTCTTCGCGGGCAAGCCTCGCTCCTACAGATCGCGCAATCCTGTAGAAGCGAGGCTTGCCCGCGAAGGCGATTTATCAGGCAAAACAGATCATCAATGCAGGCGCTTGCGGCACATCAACTGCGCCATTTTCGCGGTGTCCGGGCGCTCGACGATGCCTTTTTCGGTGACGATCACATCGATCAAGTCAGCCGGCGTCACGTCGAACACCGGGTTGAACGCATCGACGTCGGCGCCGACCCGCGTGCCGCCGACTTCCAGCAACTCGCGACCGTCGCGCTCTTCAATCGGGATGTCATCACCGCTGGCCAGGTTCATGTCGATGGTCGAACTCGGCGCCACCACCATGAAGCGCACGCCGTGGTGCATGGCGTTCACCGCCAGCTGATAGGTGCCGATCTTGTTGGCCACGTCGCCATTGGCGGTGATCCGGTCAGCGCCGACGATCACCCAGGTAATGCCTTTGGTCTTCATGATGTGCGCAGCGGCGGAGTCGGCATTGACGGTCACGGGAATGCCTTCGTTGGCCAATTCCCATGCGGTCAACCGCGAACCTTGCAGCCAGGGACGGGTTTCGTCGGCGTAAACGCGCTCGACCATGCCCTCGATGAACGCCCCACGAATGACGCCAAGTGCCGTGCCAAAGCCGCCGGTGGCCAGTGCGCCGGTGTTGCAATGCGTCAGGATCGCCTGGGCGTTGCCCTGATGCTTGCGGATCAGGTCCACACCCAGTTGCGCCATGGTCAGGTTGGCTTCGCGATCACTCTCATGAATGGCAATAGCCTCCGCCTCCAGCACCGCCAGCGGCTCGGCGTGATGCTTCAGACGCTCAAGTCGGTCGCGCATACGGCCCAACGCCCAGAACAAATTGACCGCGGTCGGACGGGAGTCGGCGAGCAGCGCGAAATCCTCTTCCAGCGCCGCCTGCCAGTCGCCGCCCTGGGTAAACCGCGCCCGAGCCGCCAGCACAACACCATAGGCGGCACTGATGCCAATCGCCGGCGCGCCGCGCACCACCATCGAACGAATGGCCTCGGCCACGCCAGCGGCGCTGGTGTAGGCGATCCACGCTTCCTCAAACGGCAAAATACGCTGATCCAGCAGGTACAGGGCGCCATCACGCCAATCGATGGCCTTCACCTTCTCCGCAGCCAACAGTCGATCGCGCATCCCTCACCCCGCACTCATGAACAAAAGCCGTCGATTATAGCGATCCCCCTGCGAAGACGCTCGGGTATACTTCGCCATCCTTTACAAAAGCTCTGGAACCGACTCTCGATGCCGAACTCTGCCGCTGCGCTCGACCTGTTATTACTGCCGACCTGGCTGGTACCGGTCGAACCCGCTGGCGTTGTCCTCAAAGAGCACGCCCTCGGCATCCGTGACGGGCGCATTGTCTTTATCGGCCCGCGCGCCGCAGCACTGAAGCTTAACGCAACCGAAGTCCGCGAATTGCCGGACATGTTGCTTTGCCCTGGCTTGATCAATGCCCACGGGCATGCGGCGATGACGCTGTTCCGTGGCCTGGCCGATGATTTGCCGCTGATGACCTGGCTGGAGAACCACATCTGGCCGGCCGAAGCCAAGTGGGTCGATGAAGCGTTTGTACGTGACGGCACTGACCTGGCGATCGCCGAGCAGATCAAAGGTGGCATCACCTGCTTCTCTGACCTGTATTTCTTCCCGAAGGTTGCCAGCGAGCGCGTCCATAACAGCGGCATTCGCGCACAAATCGCGATACCGATCCTCGACTTCCCGATCCCGGGTGCCAGTACAGCGGACGAAGCCATTCGTCAGGGCGTCGAATTGTTCGGCGATCTCAAGCACCACGAGCGCATCAAAGTGACCTTCGGCCCTCACGCCCCCTACACCGTGGGCGACGAGACCCTGGAGAAAATCCGCGTGATCGCCGAAGAACTGGACGCCTCGATCCATATGCACGTGCATGAAACGGCTTATGAAGTGCAGCAGTCCGTCGAGCAGCGCGGCGAACGCCCATTGGCCCGCCTCGGGCGCCTGGGTTTGCTGGGGCCGCGCTTTCAGGCGGTTCACATGACTCAGATCAGCGATGAAGACCTGGTGTTGCTGGTAGAAAGTAATACCAATGTGATTCATTGCCCGGAGTCGAACCTGAAGCTGGCCAGCGGGTTCTGTCCGGTGGAGCGCTTGTGGCAGGCTGGCGTCAATGTGGCGGTCGGCACCGATGGCGCGGCCAGCAACAATGACCTGGACCTGCTCGGCGAAACCCGCACCGCCGCGTTGCTGGCCAAAGCCGTCGCCGGCTCGGCCACCGCGCTGGACGCTCATCGCGCCCTGCGCATGGCCACGCTCAACGGCGCGCGTGCGCTTGGGATCGAGGCTGACGTCGGTTCGCTGGAAGTCGGCAAAGCGGCAGACATCGTCGCGTTCGACCTCTCCGGCCTGGCGCAGCAACCGGTCTACGACCCGGTTTCGCAGCTTATATATGCCACCGGCCGCGACTGCGTGAAACACCTTTGGGTCGCCGGCAAGCAACTGCTCGACGACCGTCGCCTGACTCGCCTGGATGAAAAACAGCTGTGCGCCACCGCCAAGGCCTGGGGCCAGCGCATCAGCGGCCATACCGAATCGTAAGCACCCCGGACCTACCACCGGGGCAACAGGATTTTTCAAGTTTTAGAGGACTTAACCATGAGCAACGTCGACTACGCCGAAATCGCCAAATTCGAAGCCCTGGCCCATCGCTGGTGGGACCGCGAGAGCGAGTTCAAACCGCTGCACGACATCAACCCGCTGCGGGTCAACTGGATTGACGAACGCGTCAGTCTGGCCGGCAAGAAAGTCCTCGACATCGGCTGTGGCGGTGGCATCCTCAGCGAAGCCATGGCCCAGCGCGGCGCTACCGTCATGGGCATCGACATGGGCGAAGCGCCGCTGGCGGTCGCGCAACTGCATCAACTGGAGTCCGGCGTGAGTGTCGAATACCGGCAGATCACCGCCGAAGCGCTGGCCGAAGAAATGCCCGAGCAGTTCGACGTGGTCACCTGCCTCGAAATGCTCGAGCATGTGCCGGACCCCTCCTCGGTGATCCGCGCCTGTTTCCGCATGGTGAAACCCGGCGGCCAGGTGTTCTTCTCCACCATCAACCGCAACCCGAAGGCGTACCTGTTCGCCATCGTCGGCGCGGAATACATCATGAAGCTGCTGCCGCGCGGCACCCACGACTTCAAGAAATTCATCCGCCCTTCCGAGCTCGGTGCCTGGAGCCGCATGGCCGGCCTGACCGTCAAGGACATCATCGGCCTGACCTACAACCCGCTGACCAAGCACTACAAACTGGCCTGCGACGTGGACGTCAACTACATGATCCAGACCCTGCGCGAGGAGTAAGCCGATGCGTATCAGAGCAGTTCTTTTCGACATGGACGGCACCCTGCTCGACACCGCGCCGGACTTCATTGCGATCTGTCAGGCGATGCGTGCCGACCGCGGCCTGCCGCCGATGAACGACCAGCACATTCGCGACGAGATCTCCGGCGGCGCCAAGGCGATGGTCGCCGTGACCTTCTCCATGGACCCGGAATCACCGGGTTTCGAGGCGTTGCGCCTGGAGTTCCTGGAGCGCTACCTCGCCGGTTGCGCGGTTCACAGCAAACTCTTCGACGGCATGGGCGAACTGCTGGCCGACATCGAGAAGGCCAACCTGATCTGGGGCGTGGTCACCAACAAGCCACTGCGGTTTGCCGAGCCGATCATGCAGCAGCTTGGATTGGCCGAGCGCTCGGCGCTGTTGATCTGCCCGGACCATGTGAAGAACAGCAAACCGGACCCCGAGCCGTTGATCCTGGCGTGCAAGATGCTCGACCTGGACCCGGCCTGCGTGCTGTTTGTGGGTGATGACTTGCGCGATATCGAGTCCGGTCGCGATGCCGGCACCAAAACGGCCGCCGTGACCTATGGCTACATTCATCCGGACGATAACCCGCGGCATTGGGGCGCGGATGTGGTGGTCGATCATCCGCTGGAGTTGCGCAAGGTGCTGGATAGCGCTTTGTGTGGTTGCTGAAAATCGATTCTGCCAGCCAGTCAGTAATATTGGCAGCTATGCATTCCTTGTAGCAGCTGCCGAAGGCTGCGTTCGGTTCGGGCCGCGTTCGGACGAAGCAGTCGCAAACACTGAACATACGGATAAAACTGAAACACCGCGTCGCCTGGTTTCACGACTGCTTCGCAGCCGAACGCAGGCTTCGCCAGCTGCTACGGACCGCATTTCGGCCTAAACGGACTTGCTCGCGAACGATCGTGTTGCGGTCTGTTTTCTGTTTTTGTAGAGGTTTTTTATGTTTGATTATTCCGCCCGCCCAAATTTGCTCAAGGACCGGGTCATCCTGGTCACCGGCGCTGGCCGTGGCATCGGCGCTGCCGCCGCGAAAACCTTCGCCGCGCACGGCGCCACCGTGCTGTTGCTGGGCAAGACCGAAGCCAACCTGACTCAGGTCTACGACGAAATCGAAGCCGCTGGCCATCCACAACCGGCCGTGATCCCGTTCAACCTGGAAACCGCCCTGCCCCATCAATACGATGAGCTGGCAGCGATGATCGAAACCGAATTCGGCCACCTCGACGGTTTGCTGCACAACGCGTCGATCATTGGCCCGCGTACGCCGATCGAGCAGCTGTCGGGCGAAAACTTCATGCGCGTCATGCATGTCAACGTCAACGCCATGTTCATGCTCACCAGCACCCTGCTGCCGCTGCTCAAGCTGTCCCAGGACGCCTCGGTGGTGTTCACTTCCAGCAGCGTCGGTCGCAAGGGTCGCGCGTATTGGGGCGCTTACGGCGTCTCCAAGTTCGCCACCGAAGGCTTGATGCAAACCCTGGCGGACGAAGTCGACACCGTGGCACCGGTGCGCTCCAACAGCATCAACCCGGGCGCCACGCGCACCAGCATGCGCGCCCAGGCTTATCCGGGTGAAAATCCGATGAACAATCCGACGCCCGAGGAGATCATGCCGGTCTACCTCTACCTGATGGGTCCGGAGAGCACCGGCGTCAACGGCCAGGCGCTCAACGCTCAGTAACGCCCGCGCATTGCTTTTGTGCTGCGACGGCTTCCCGTCGCGGCACTCAAAGTGCGCCGCAACCACACACCAATAGCAAGTCAAACAACTGCCACCTCATTCGGAATAAATTTTAAAACAGTCACCAAACTATTGATTTATAACGTATTTTATTTGACGGAACTGAATGGCACGACTTTCGCTCTAAATTTGCTCAGACACGCAGTGTGAAAGCAAACGGGCGGACGCCACATGAAATCACCTTCCCAGACCAACGCAATTGACTTCGATGTTGCCAAATTGCAACGCCTGGGCCTTGGTCAACAGTCTCCCCTGCGGGAGCGGCCTGTCAGCCTTGCGCAACTGCGCCAGAAGCTGAGCCTGCAGCTGCAAACCAGTCTTGAGCCGCAACGCATTCTCGGGCTTTTCTTTCGTGAAATTCAGCGACTTGTACCGCTCGACACCTTGATCTATCAGCACAAGGCCAGCGACTTGCGCCTGGAGTTCGGCCTGCGCGGCCATCACTCGATCAGCTACAGCCTCAGCCATGAAGGCGAGCACCTGGGTGAACTGGTATTCCGCCGCAATCAGCGCTTCAGTGAACAGGAACAGGGCCACCTTGAGTCGCTGCTGTCCGCATTGATGTATCCGATGCGCAATGCCCTGCTCTACCGCGCCGCGACCCAAAGTGCCTTGCGCGATCCGCTCACGGACACCGGCAACCGCATCGCCATGGATCAGACCCTGCAACGGGAAATCGAGATGGCCCGTCGGCATATGCAACCCTTGTCGCTGCTGATGCTGGACATCGATCACTTCAAACACATCAACGACAACCACGGACACAGCGCCGGCGATCACGTGCTCAAGGCCGTCGCAGCGTCGATCAAAAGCCAGTTACGTAACGTGGACATGGTTTTCCGGTTTGGTGGCGAGGAGTTCCTGATCCTGCTTTCCAACACCAACCGGGAAGCGGCAGCCCTGGTCGGCGAGCGACTGCGGCTTGCCGCGCAGACTGAAGATTATGCCGCCGACGGCCATTTGATCGAGCTGACGGTCAGCCTTGGCTGCTCAACCCTATTGCCCGGCGAGTCTGCCGATAGCCTGTTGCGACGGGCCGACAGTGCGTTGTATGTGGCCAAGCGCGAGGGGCGCAACCGATTGGCGATGGCGGGCTGAATATCCGCCAGAGCGGGCTCGCTGGTGCAGCGGCCCGCATGGACAGGTATTAGCGAACAGTACCGCGCAAATCCCCCACCAACCCTTGCAACCGGGAGGGTTCTGCCGCTTCAACCGACACCGCAGGCCCTGCCACCAGCGTCACCCGCGACCACAACCGGCGAAACACACCCTTTTGCGGGTCGCGGCTGAAGAAACTCCCCCACAAACCCTGCAGTGCCAATGGAATCACCGGCACCGGCGTCTGTTCGAGAATCCGCCTCAGCCCGCCCTTGAACTCGTTGATCTCGCCATCGGCGGTCAATTTGCCCTCAGGGAAGATGCACACCAACTCGCCGTCCTTCAGATACTGAGCAATGCGCGTGAACGCTTTTTCGTAGATCTGAATGTCTTCCTGACGCCCCGCGATCGGAATGGTCCCGGCCGTGCGGAAGATAAAATTGAGCACCGGCAAGTTGTAGATCTTGTAATACATCACAAAGCGAATCGGCCGACGCACCGCGCCGCCAATCAGCAAGGCATCGACGAAGGACACGTGATTGCACACCAGCAACGCCGCGCCTTCATCGGGAATCAGCTGCAGATTGCGATGCTCCACGCGGTACATGGAATGGCTGAGCAGCCAGATCATGAAGCGCATGCTGAACTCAGGGACAATGCTGAAGATGTAGGCGTTGACGCCGATGTTCAGCAGCGACACCACCAGGAACAACTGCGGAATCGACAGCTTGACCATGCTCAGCAAGACGATCGAGACAATCGCCGAGATCACCATGAACAGCGCGTTGAGAATATTGTTGGCGGCAATCACCCGCGCCCGCTCGTTCTCGGGGGTACGTGACTGAATCAGCGCGTACAGCGGCACGATGTAGAATCCGCCGAACACGCCAAGCCCCAGAATGTCGATCAACACCAGCCAGGCGTGGCCAAAACCCAGGACTTCGATCCAGCCATGGCCGGTAACGCTGTCCGGAATTCCACCGGAATGCCACCACAGCAGCAAACCAAACACGGTCAGACCGAATGAGCCGAACGGCACCAGTCCGATCTCGACTTTGCGTCCGGACAGTTTTTCGCAGAGCATCGAACCGAGTGCGATACCGACCGAGAACACGGTAAGAATCAGCGTCACCACGGTTTCGTCGCCGTGCATCCACTCCTTGGCATAGGCCGGGATCTGCGTCAGATAAACCGCCCCGACAAACCAGAACCACGAGTTGCCGACAATCGAACGCGACACCGCTGGGGTCTGCCCCAAGCCCAGTTTCAACGTGGCCCAGGACTGGCTGAAAATGTTCCAGTTCAGACGCATTTCAGGTGAGGCGGCCGCCGCCCGTGGAATGCTGCGACTGGCCAGATAACCGAGCACCGCAATACCGATGATCGCGGTGGAGACGATTGGCGCGTAATAACTGGACGACATCATGATCCCGGCGCCGATGGTCCCGGCGAGGATCGCCAGGAAGGTGCCCATTTCCACAAGGCCGTTGCCACCCACAAGCTCTTCGTCACGCAAGGCCTGCGGCAGGATCGAGTATTTCACCGGCCCGAACAGCGCTGAGTGAGTGCCCATGGCAAACAGCGCCACCAGCATCAGCGACAGGTGATCGAACATGAAACCGACTGCGCCGACCGCCATGATGGCGATTTCCCCGAGCTTGATCAGACGGATCAACGCGTCCTTGGCGAACTTTTCACCGAACTGCCCGGCCAGCGCCGAGAACAGAAAAAACGGCAGGATGAACAGCAGCGCACACAGGTTGACCCAAATCGAGCGATCACCCTCGATAGTCAGCTTGTACAAAATGGCGAGGATCAGCGACTGCTTGAAGATGTTGTCGTTGAACGCCCCGAGCGACTGCGTGACGAAAAATGGCAGGAAGCGCCGGGTGCGAAGCAAGGTGAACTGTGAGGGGTGACTCATCTTCCATGTGTCCCTGATGTTGGGTAGAGAGTGGCGTGGATACCGTTATTGGAATATCGAACGACGATCCAGGCCACACATTACCTATCTTCGCCGGTTATTTCTTCAATCCGGCTATGCACGGCGAGACAAATAGCTCGCCCCGCCACGCGCCCTGCACCGTCCGTTTGGCGACGATCAGCCACATCACTGCCAGCAACACCACCAGCACACAGCCGAAGACACTGAAAAACGTCAGGTTCAAGGTGCTGGCCAGTTTCAACGTCGCCAGAGAATAAACACCCAATGGGAAGGTGAAGCCCCACCAGCCGAGATTGAAAGGAATACCGACGCGCAGGTAACGCAGGGTGATGAGCATCGCGATCAGCATCCACCACAGACCAAAACCCCACAGGGTGATCCCGGCCACCAACCCCAGCCCTGCGGCGATTTCACCGATGCCCGGCAGACCGTTGGCCGCAAAGATTGCTGGTGCGTCGGCACCCAGCAACAACATGCCCAACGCTCCAGTGCCGATCGGGCCCAGCGCCAGCCAGCTGGAGGCGGCCATGTTTTCGTGGGGCAATTTATGCAGCGCCATGCGCAGCAACAGAATGGTCAGAATGCTGAACGCCACCGGTAAGGAAAATGCCCAAAGCACGTAGCTCGTCACCAGCACCACCCGTTGCGAATGGGCATCCGCCAGGTGCGGCGCCAACAAACCACCGCTGGCGGCCGCCACTTCCGCCGCCACCACTGGCAACAGCCAGACGGCAGTCATCTGGTCGATGCTGTGTTCCTGACGGGTGAACATCAGGTAGGGAATCAGCACGCCGCACGCCAGCGACATCGCCACATCCAGCCACCACAGCACCTCGGCGACATGAATCACGCCCTCGCCCCAACGCGGCAAACCGAACAACAGAAAGCCATTGATGATGGTCGCCAGGCCCATAGGGATGGTGCCAAAAAACATCGACACCGTGGAGTGGCCGAAAATCCGCCGCGCCTCATCAAAAAACAGCACCCAACGCGCCGCGTATACCGCCGTAAACAAAACGAACAGCACGATATTAAACAGCCAAAGAGCTTCGGCAATCGCGTGCAAACCGGGATTGGCAGTAGGCAGCTGCGCCAGCGCCAACGCCAGCACGCCGGTGCCCATGGTGGCGGCGAACCAGTTCGGCGTGAACTGGCGGATGACTTCGCGCGGGTGCTGCAAATGACTGAAAGGTTTGAAACCGGCTGGGGCGGTGTTGGGGCATGTCATGGGGAACTCCTATCCTCTGTTGAGGTGGAGCCCATGGTAGATCTGAATCGAATATCGATATAACGGGTAATATCTCTAACTGTTATCTGTTTTGCAGATATAGCGTCAGACGCTGCCTTCAGTCTCGATCACCAGGATTCTCGCCACGCCCTGCGGATGGGCAACGTGTTCGGTGCCGACGTCGGCATAAAAGATATCGCCTACGCCCAATACCACCTGTTTTTCCTGACCGTCTTCGCGATAACGCATCTGCACGACGCCATCCAGCACCACGAACACTTCTTGCCCATCATTGACGTGCCATTTATAGGGTTGATCGGTCCAGTGCAAACGCGTGGTGATGCCGTTCATGTTGGCGATATCCAAAGCGCCCCAGGCACGGTCAGCGGTGAAGGCGTTGCTGCGGATGATTTTCATGCGTCGGTCCGTCGAATTGAATGGCGGCGCCAAGGCTAGCGGTCATCGCACATCGACGCCACAGACTTTCATGGACCGCTGACGCATCAACGCGAGCTGAGCGCCGACCGAGAGAATAATCAGCACCGCACCGTAACCATCGGTGGTGGCCACCAGTCCAAAGGTCCGGGTCAAGTTCCCGGCCAACAACGACGGCAAGCAGAACGCCAGATAACTGAGCACATAGAAAGCCGACATCAACCCTGCCCGTTCATGGGGCAAGGCCAGCGGCACGACACTGCGCAACGCACCGAGGAAACCAGCGCCGAAACCGCAGCCGGCGACCAGCGTCCCGACGAAAAACAGCGTCAGGCTGGCGCTGTGCACCGCTATCAGAATCAGCGCGATGCCGACAGGCAGCAGACTGCCGCCCAATCGCAAGACCTTGTCGGCCGGCTGATTGCGCAGGGCGTAGATCATCAACGCGCCGGTTACTGTCAACACGGCCACCGTCGCACCGCCAATCAGATTTGAGGTCGATCCGGTGGCCGTGCGCACCAGAGACGGTGCCAAAGAAGCGTAAAAACCACCGAGCGCCCACACCGCGATGTTGATCGGCAGCACCAGCCACAACACGCGCCGCGCCTGGATCGGCACATGCAATGTCGGGCGCAGCGAGGCCCAGGCTCCCGGTTGCCGACTGACGCTTTCCGGCAAGCGCCAGACGTACAGTGCCTGCATCACAAACAGTGCGAACAACACCCAATAGGTCAACTGCAACGGCAGCGGTGCAAACTCGGCCAACAAGCCGCACCCCATGGCACCCGCCGCCATGCCCAGCAACGGCGCAACACTGTTGACCAGCGGCCCTTGCTGGCGATCGGTGTCCAGCAGCGCCGCACTCAATACGGCAGTGGCCATCCCCGTGGCAAAACCCTGAAGCACTCGTGCACTGATCAACCAGGCGACACTGTCTGCCTTGATAAACAGCAGCATCGCCAGCATGTTCAACATCACAGCGGTAAAAATCACCGGTTTGCGTCCCAGATAATCCGAGAGCGAACCGACCGTGAGCAATGCCACCAGCAAGCTAATGGCGTACACGCCGAAAATCAGAGTCAGGGTCGCTGCCGAAAACTGCAGGTGTTCCTGGTACAAGTGATACAACGGCGTCGGCGCCGTGGACGCGGCGAGAAAACTGAGTAAGGTGAACGCCAGGAACCACAGGCTTGAACGATTGGAAGTTGAACTGATCATGGGCATACTCCGCAAAAGCTAACTTTTTGCTTTTGCGGAGTGTGCGACTGGCCAGCGCTTAAAGCAAATTCTTTGTGTTAAGGTCCGATGCATGGCTATTAAAGAAGGATTACGCCCGGGCGGTAGAAGCGCCCGGGTGCAAGAGTCGGTTCATTCTGCGGTCCGCGATCTTCTCGAAGAACAGGACCGTGCCACCGTGACCGTCCCGCAAATCGCCGCGCGCGCCGGCGTCACGCCGTCGACCATCTACCGGCGCTGGGGCGATCTGTCGGTGTTGTTGGCGGATGTTGCCCTCGCCCGCATGCGCCCCGAGAGCGAGCCGGCCGATACCGGCAGCCTGCGCGGTGACGTGCGCGCCTGGGCGGAGCAGTATCTGGACGAGATGACTTCCGAGCCCGGCCGCAACATGTTGCGCGACGTGCAATGCAGCACCACACCGGTCTATTGCGCGACGATCATTGGCGGGCAGTTGCAGACGATACTGGATCGTTACCCCGGACAGCCAAAGCCCAACGTTGATCGGCTGATTAACATGGTGGCGGCGCCGACGGTGTTTCGTATCCTGTTTTCGGCGGCGCCGCTGGAGGTTGAGGAGTTGCATCGGCTGATCGCGATTGCGTTGAATCAGTGAGGCCGCCTTCGCGGGCAAGCCACGCTCCTACAGGGTACGGCGCTCTTGTAGGAGCGAGGCTTGCCCGCGAAAGCGTCCGCACAAACGACCTATAGCTCACCTGCGACACCCAGCCGCGCCGCGACCTTGGTCGACACTGACTAACCCCTGCCATCGTGCGAGACTGTCTGTCCGGGCGGGAGTCCCGGGTGTCTTTTGTCTGGAGTTCCCATGTCGCTGTCCAGCGGGCTGATCGCCGCCGTCGCCCTGGCCTATATGGCCATCTTGTTCGCCATCGCCTTCTACGGCGATCGTCGCAGCACGCCGTTGCCGCCGCGGGTGCGCGCCTGGGTGTACAGCCTGTCGCTGGCCGTCTATTGCACCAGTTGGACCTTCTTTGGCGCCGTGGGCCAGGCCGCCGAACAGCTCTGGTCCTTCCTGCCGATCTACCTCGGGCCGATTCTGCTGCTGGTGTGCGCGCCATGGGTCCTGCAAAAAATGGTGATGATCAGCAAGCAGGAGAACATCACCTCCATTGCCGACTTCATCGCCGCCCGCTATGGCAAATCCCAGTCGCTGGCGGTGGTGGTGGCGCTGATCTGCCTGGTCGGCGTGTTGCCCTACATCGCGTTGCAACTCAAGGGCATCGTGCTCGGGGTGAACTTGCTGATCGGCGCCGGTGCCGACGCCATGGGCACTCGCGCCCAGGACACGGCGTTGATCGTGTCGCTGGTGCTGGCGCTGTTCACCATCGTCTTCGGTACCCGCAACCTCGACGCCACTGAACACCACCGCGGCATGGTGCTGGCGATTGCGTTCGAATCGCTGGTCAAGCTGTTCGCTTTTCTCGCCGTCGGCGCGTTTGTGACCTACGGCCTGTACGACGGTTTCGACGACCTGTTCAACCAGGCCATGCTCGCACCGCGTCTGGAGGAATACTGGAAAGAAACCATTAATTGGCCGTCGATGGTGGTGCAGACCGGCGTGGCGATGATGGCCATCATCTGCTTGCCCCGGCAGTTTCACGTGACCGTGGTGGAAAACATCGACCCTCAGGATCTGCGCTTGGCCAAATGGGTGTTTCCAGCCTATCTGGCGCTGGCGGCGCTGTTCGTCGTTCCCATCGCCCTCGCCGGCCAGATGCTGCTGCCGAGCTCGGTATTGCCGGATTCTTTTGTCATTAGCCTGCCGCTGGCTCAATCCCACCCTGCCCTGGCGATGCTGGCGTTTATCGGCGGTGCCTCGGCGGCGACCGGCATGGTGATTGTCGCCAGCGTGGCGCTGTCGACCATGGTCTCCAACGACATGCTGTTGCCATGGTTGCTGCGGCGCAACAACGCCGAGCGACCGTTCGAAGTGTTCCGCCAGTGGATGCTCTCGGTGCGCCGAGTGAGCATCGTGGTGATTCTGCTGCTGGCCTACGTCAGTTATCGCCTGCTCGGCTCGACGGCGAGCCTGGCCACCATCGGCCAGATCGCCTTCGCCGCCGTGACCCAACTGGCCCCGGCCATGCTCGGCGCGCTGTACTGGAAACAGGCCAATCGTCGCGGTGTATTCGCCGGCCTCGCCGCCGGGACATTCCTCTGGTTCTACACACTGATTCTGCCGATCGCAGCCCACAGCCTCGGCTTATCCCTGAGCAGTTTCCCAGGGCTGGCCTGGTTGCACAGCAACCCGCTGAAACTGCCACTCACCCCGCTGACACAAGGCGTGGTGTTGTCGCTTGCGGCCAACTTCACGCTGTTCGCCTGGGTATCGGTGCTGTCACGTACCAGGGTTTCGGAACACTGGCAGGCGGGTCGCTTCATCGGTCAGGAAATCAGTGCCCGCCCCAGCGCCCGTTCGATGCTGTCGGTGCAGATCGACGATTTGTTGCAGCTGGCGGCGCGCTTCGTCGGCGAAGAACGCGCCCGTCAGAGTTTTATCCGCTTCGCCTACCGCCAAGGCAAAGGCTTCAACCCGAACCAGAACGCCGACGGTGAATGGATCGCCCATACCGAACGCTTGCTGGCCGGTGTGCTCGGCGCTTCTTCGACCCGGGCGGTGGTAAAAGCCGCCATCGAAGGTCGGGAGATGCAACTTGAGGACGTCGTTCGTATCGCCGATGAAGCCTCGGAGGTGTTGCAATTCAACCGCGCGCTGCTGCAAGGCGCGATCGAGAACATCACCCAGGGCATCAGCGTGGTCGACCAGTCGCTGAAACTGGTGGCCTGGAACCGGCGCTATCTGGAGTTGTTCAATTACCCTGATGGGCTGATCAGGCTTGGCCGACCGATTGCCGACATCATTCGCTACAACGCCGAGCGCGGCCTGTGCGGCCCCGGCGAAGCCGAAGTGCACGTCGCCCGCCGCTTGCACTGGATGCGTCAGGGCCGCGCCCATACCTCTGAAAGACTTTTCCCCAATGGCCGTGTGATCGAGCTGATCGGCAACCCGATGCCGGGCGGCGGTTTCGTCATGAGTTTCACCGACATCACCGCGTTCCGCGAGTCGGAGCAGGCGCTGACCGAGGCCAACGAAGGTCTGGAGCGACGGGTTACCGAGCGGACCCACGAATTGTCGCAACTCAACGTGGCCCTGACCGACGCCAAAGGCACCGCGGAGTCGGCCAACCAGTCGAAAACCCGTTTCCTCGCGGCGGTCAGCCATGACTTGATGCAACCGTTGAACGCCGCGCGACTGTTCTCCGCCGCCCTTTCCCACCAAGACGACGGCTTATCCGGCGAGGCGCAGAAACTGGTCCATCACCTGGACAGTTCACTGCGCTCGGCCGAGGACCTGATCAGCGACTTGCTGGACATTTCCCGGCTGGAAAACGGCATGATCAACCCTGATCCCAAGCCTTTTGTGCTCAACGAACTGTTCGACATCCTCGGTGCCGAGTTCAAGGCGCTGGCCAGAGGCCAGGGGCTGAAATTCCGTGTCAGGGGCAGTACGTTGCGAATCGACAGCGACATCAAACTGTTGCGACGAATCTTGCAGAATTTCCTGACCAATGCCTTCCGCTACGCCAAAGGCCCGGTGCTGCTGGGCGTTCGCCGACGCAAGGGCGAGCTGTGCCTGGAGGTCTGGGACCGTGGTCCGGGCATTCCAGAGGATAAGCAGCGGGTCATTTTCGAAGAATTCAAACGCCTCGACAGCCACCAGACCCGTGCTGAAAAAGGCCTGGGGCTGGGGCTGGCCATTGCTGACGGACTGTGTCGCGTACTGGGTCATACCTTGCGCGTACGCTCCTGGCCGGGGCGCGGCAGCGTGTTCAGTGTCAGTGTGCCGTTGGCTAGCGCTCAAACCGCCCTGCCGACCAAAACCGCCGAACTCAACGGCAAATTGCCGAGCGGCGCGCAGGTGCTGTGCATCGATAACGAAGACAGCATCCTGATCGGCATGAACAGCCTGCTCACCCGCTGGGGTTGTCAGGTCTGGACCGCCCGTAACCGCGATGAATGCGCGGCGCTGCTCAGTGACGGAGTGCGGCCGCAATTGGCGCTGGTGGATTACCACCTGGACCATGGCGAGACCGGAACCGAGTTGATGGCATGGTTGCGCACCCAACTGGGTGAGCCGGTGCCTGGGGTAGTAATCAGCGCCGATGGGCGACCGGAGATGGTGGCCCAGGTGCATGCGGCGGGGCTGGATTACCTGGCAAAACCGGTGAAACCGGCGGCGTTGCGGGCGTTGCTGAGTCGGCATTTGCCGTTGTAGCGCGGCAGGTTTGAGGCTCGTGGTGGCGCGACTGACGCCATCGCGAGCTTGCTCCGACGATGCTTTTCGGTTACTCCGGCAACTCGGCCAAGCCATCCACATCGGTCATCGCCCGCTCCAGCAAGTCTGCCGGCAGGCTCTTGCTCGCCCGCGCGCCCAGCAACTTGAGCTGCTCGCTACGGCTGACCAGATTGCCGCGGCCTTCCGTCAGCTTATTGCGCGCAGAGCTGTAGGCCTTATCCAGTTGCTGTAAGCGATTGCCGACTTCATCCAGATCCTGGATGAACAACACGAACTTGTCGTACAGCCACCCGGCCCGCTCGGCGATTTCCCGGGCGTTCTGGCTTTGGCGCTCCTGCTTCCACAGGCTGTCGATGACGCGCAGGGTTGCCAGCAAAGTGGTCGGGCTGACAATCACGATGTTGCGGTCGAAGGCCTCCTGAAACAGCGTTGGCTCAGCCTGCAGTGCGGCGGAAAACGCCGCTTCGATCGGTACGAAGAGCAGGACGAAATCCAGGCTGTGCAAGCCATCGAGACGCTTGTAATCCTTGCCGGCCAGCCCTTTGACGTGATTACGCAGGGACAGCACATGCTGCTTGATCGCGATCTCGCCAATGGCATCGTCTTCGGCCGCGACGTATTGCTGATAGGCCGTGAGGCTGACTTTGGAGTCGACCACCACCTGCTTGTCGCCCGGCAGATAAATGATCACGTCCGGCTGGAAACGCTCACCGTCAGGGCCTTTGAGGTTGACCTGGGTCTGATACTCGCGCCCCTTTTCCAGGCCCGCGTGTTCAAGCACCCGCTCAAGAATCAGCTCACCCCAGTTGCCTTGGGTTTTCTGGCCTTTCAAGGCGCGGGTCAGGTTGGTGGCTTCGTCGCTCAGGCGCAAGTTCAGCTGTTGCAGCCGCTCCAGTTCCTTGGCCAGGGAAAAACGTTCGCGGGCTTCAGCCTGATAGCTTTCCTCGACGCGCTTTTCGAAGGACTGGATGCGTTCCTTCAACGGATCGAGCAACTGTCCGAGACGTTGCTGACTGGTTTCGGCAAAGCGCTGCTCGCGCTCGTCGAAGATCTTGCCGGCCAGTTCCGCGAACTGTGCTCGCAGTTCGTCTCGCGAGCCCTGCAGGTCGTTGAGGCGCTGCTGATGGCTTTCTTGCTGCTCACGCAGTTCGGCGTTGAGCGAGGCGGCCTGAGCGTCCAGACGGCGCAACTCGGCCTCTTTGCCGGCGCGCTCCAGATTCCAGGCGTGGGCGGCATCGCGGGCATCGTCACGTTCGATCTGCAGCAGTTCGACTTCACGGCGCACGGCGGCCAGGTCTGCTTGTTTGGCGGCATTGGCCTGGCCCAGATCACCGATTTCATCGCGACAGGCTTCGAGTTGGGCGTTCAATCCGTTCTGGGCCAGATGGGCCGTGGCCAGACGCTCTTCCAGCAGCGCAACCTCTGACTGCGTGGCGCTCGCTCGGCGTTGAAGTTGCCAGGCCAGTACCAATAACGGCAGCGCAGCGCCCGCCAGACCGAGCAATGCGCTGGTCAAGTCCATAGCCATAGCCACTCCTGCCAATTAAATAAAGCTTGAAGGTTAACCAAGGCGTCAGGTCTTGGACAGCTCAGTCTTCGATCAGACCAAGCGCCTGCTGGGCACGCCGATCCCCTCCCCGCGCGGCCTGACGCAAAAGGTCCTGGCCGATACGGCGATCCCGGGCATTCCCGCATTCACGACACATCAATTGACCGAGACGGCTTTGAGCGGACACGACCCCTTCACGGGCCGGTTGCTTTAGCAAACGTCCGGCGAAATGTTTGACGTGGGCGTTTTCGCCCAGACGCGGGCTGTCCAGCAACCACTCAGCCACACGCATCGAAAATCGTATGGGCGGAGTAACGCTGGGAGGTGTCGAGGCGGCAGCAACTGATACTGAACGAAACTTCATAAAGCACTGTGGGGCATGTCGGAAGGCGCGCCACTCTACTCTTTTTTTCTTACAGGTAAAGCCTAAAAAACCCTGCACGCCCGTCCTAGAGCAAGCGCTCGGGACAATCCACAGAAGCTGTGGATAACTCAGTGGACAACCGCCTTTGAACTCTCGCAAAGCCCTATGGAATGGGGCTCGCAGTCAAACTGACGATTTTTTCACCAGCAAAAAAAAGCGATGTTTTTCATTGACTTAAATTTCGGTTACAGGCACCCACTGCGTTTGAAGGGAAGATGACAGCGTCGTGACAACGTGTGTGACTTATGTGCACAAGTACCTTCGAGGCAGTTATATCGATGCGCTTTTTCGGCGCATTGGGTCGTTAGCCGTGGGGACAAACCTTGGCAAACCCGCGGTCCGGGCTGATGCCGACCCAATGAATCTCGACTACCAACGGTCGGAACTTGTGCTATTACAGGGCGCGTCTGCGGGTAATGACCTTTCCGAGCGCCAAGCCGGACGTTGAATGAGGGGCGTCAAAATAACTTTTTTCGCTAATTCACTTCCCTTCAGCTTTTCAATCCGTTAGTATCCGCGGCGTTAGTACCAAGCTGAAAGTCAATTCTGGTCGAACAAATCCTCCCGGTCAGCCTTCCCCTAGGAAGCCTCCACCGACAAAGCGGGATCGACCACCTCGATGGTTTCCAGGTAAACCTTGCGTCAACACAGCCTTTGAATCGAAAGCAAAGGGTGTTGCGAAGCTCACTTACTCTGACCGAACCAACCTGCAAATTGATCAGGATCTTCACCCCGGGCCCAGAACCTTTGCCCTTGATGTGTTGCCTGCCCTCCTAAGTACCTACCTGCCAGCCCAAGCGCGCCAATTTATCAGCGCTTCAAACTGGCTGCTTTGTTCCAGTCGGGTTCTTCGTTCGACCAATGGTGGTCGTCGTCACTGGAACGTTTTAACTTTGCACGGTTCTTATCCGTGTCGCTTGTAGGAACACCCAATGACTATGTCTACTCAAATCCACACCCAGGATGCCATCCGCACCCTGACCAACGCTTTTGCACCAATGAACTGCCTGATCATGGCGGCTCGCAAAGGCTGCTTCAGCTTCACCCTGGTCAACGAACACGGCATCGCTCGTCACAGCGAACGCCTGTACCCCGATCAATACTCCAGCGCCGAGCCGCTGCAGGCCGTGATCGATCGTACCCGTCAGGCACTGGTTGCCTGACACGTCAGAAAGGCTGAAAACCTCAAAAGCCCTGCTCAAAAAGCGGGGCTTTTTATTGCCCGAAATTTCTCTTTTCGCTGTCACCGCTTAAGCACTAACCGATATAAGGGTTATAACTCGAAGCCGGAAATATTGTAAAAACAGGCCTTTACGGCGCGAATATGACACTACACTTCAACTCAAGCGGATTGATCCGCTTCCGGCGAGCCTGAGTCGATTCACCCGCTGCCAACGCTCCTTTCAGGTCTCGCCGACCCTTTCATGTTTCGAGGGCTTTATGGGTATCGCTGCCAGCGAACTGTGCCGTTATGTGATCCGCCCGACGTTGATTTACCTCGGGCGTCATAGCGCAACTGCCGAATCCCTGCTGCTGGGCATCGCCGCCAGCCAGTCAGCCCTGGGTACTGCCCTGCATGACCGCCGTGGGCACGGCCTGTACCGAATCGCCGAACCCCGCCACCAGGCACTTTGGGACCACTACCTGGCACTGGACCCGGAACGCGCAAGCCTGGTTCGCGGTTTGGCCAGCCAACATGCTTTCCTGAGTGGTCCGCACCTCGAATTGACCGTCAACCTGCGTTATGCCACTGCCATCGCTTGGCTGCTGGTAGAAGAACAGAACACCCCGCTCCCCGAAGCAGGCGACCTGCTGGGAATGGCCCGCATCTGGCGCCAGACCTTCCAGCCTCAAGGACGCCTGAGAGACTTCACCTGCGCCTGGCAAACCTGTGTTTCACCGATGAATCAGGTCGCCTGCTGATCCGCTATTTCCACAAGATCGCGCAAATGCCGCGAACTTGGTCGGATTGTCCTACAAAACCGCTCTAAATCAAGCCATACAGCCTATAGCGCTGGGACGAAAATGTTGGTAATTTTCGCCCCGGTGATCACCAGGAGTTCTAATAATGAAAAAAGTCATGCTCAAAACCGCCCTTAGCGTCGCCGTTACCCTGGCATCCACCCAGATCTTTGCAAGTGGCTTCGCCATCAACGAACAAAGCATCAGCGGGATGGGTACAGGTTTTGCCGGGCGATCTTCATCTGCCGACGACGCAAGCACTATTTTTGGCAACCCTGCCGGCATGTCGCGTCTCAAGCGCGAACAAGTGACCGGCGGCGCTGCATTCCTCGACGCACACACCGATATCAGTGATGCCAGCTCCCGTCCGAACGGTGGCACCAACGACGGCGACATGGTTCCATTCATCGCCGTGCCGATGGGCTACTACGTCAAGCCAATCGACGAGCATTGGGCATTCGGTGTGGGCATGTACGCGCCATTCGGTCTGGTGACCGATTACGAGAACGGCTTTGCCGGCCGTTATTTTGGTAGCAAGAGCGAAGTCAAAATCGTCACCCTGCAACCAACCGTCAGCTACGCCTTCAACGACACGGTGTCTATCGGTTTCGGTCCGACCATCAACCGCATTGACGGCAAGCTGGAATCGAACGTGTCGCTGAACCCGCTTGCTGCGGACGGCACCGTCAAGATCAAGGGTGACGACACCGCACTGGGTTATAACGTCGGTATCCTGGTTCAAGCCACCGACAGCACTCGCGTCGGCCTGACCTACCACTCGAAAGTGAAGTACAAGCTCGAAGGTGACACCAAGGTCAACTACAACCTCCTCGGCGCCCTGGGTCAGAACCCAAGCCAGAAGTACGACGCGTCGCTGGACATCACCACGCCTGAGTCGGTCGACTTCTCGGTTACTCACCAGCTGGACGACCAATGGACTCTCTACGCAGGCAGCACCTGGACTCGCTGGAGCCGCCTGAAAGAAATCAGCGTTGAGAACAGTGGCGTTCCTGCTGCACTGAACAGCCGGTTTGGTACCATCACCGAAGAGCAGAACTGGCACGACACCTGGGCTCACGCCATTGGTGCTTCGTATAAGGTGAACAAGCAATGGGTCCTGCGTACCGGTTTGTCGGTTGACCAGGCTCCGACCAATAACGAAAACCGTTCCCCACGCATCCCGACTGGCGATCGCAAGATTTTCAGCCTGGGCGCTGGCTGGAGCCCGACCGACGACCTGACCATCGACGTTGCGTACTCGTACCTGGTCGAAGAGTCGGTCAAGGTCAACAACAGCAACGGCCGCCAGACCTACAGCGCCAAGTATGAAAACTCGGCGAACGGTTTCGGTGTCGGTGCGACCTACCGCTTCTGATGATTCCCGGCGAGCCTGAACCACTCGCCGCCTGAATAAAAAAAGCCCCGCTCTCTTGTACAGAGGCGGGGCTTTTTTACGGGTGTGGATCAGGGTTGCGAGGCCAGGGCTTTCTCCACCGCCTCGATGAACTCGGGATCGTCAGGCGTGGTCAGGCTGGAGAAATTGGCGATCACCTTACCCTTGCGATCGACCACATATTTGTAGAAGTTCCACTTCGGCGCAGTGCTCTGCTTGGCGATGATCTTGAACAAGTGAGTCGCGTCATCACCGCGGACTTTCTGCGGTTCAGTCATGGTGAACGTCACGCCGTAGTTCACGTAGCAGACCTTGGCAGTCTCTTCGCCATCCTTGGACTCTTGCTTGAAGTCGTTGGACGGAACGCCGATCACCTCCAGCCCCTGATCCTTGTAACGCTGATTCAGCGCCTCAAGGCTTTTGAACTGCGGGGCAAAACCACAGAAGCTTGCGGTATTGACCACCACCAGCGGTTTGCCGGCGAAGCGCTGGCACAGGTCGATGGATTCCTTGGCGCGCAGCTTGGGCAACGAGCCTTGCAAAAGGTCCGGGCACTCTGCCGCTTGAGCCCATCCACTAAACGCTACCAGTAACGCGGGTACTGCGAGCCAGCGCATTAGCATGTCGGTGCATCCTTGAGAAATCGTCAACAACGAAGTTACTCGCCCTCACCGCCTGCTAGCAAGCACCCATGCCCAGTTGCATCAACGCCAGCCCGCCCTGATGCCAGCCCCACCACGACAGGGCCAGCAGCAAGGCGCAGACAGCGACGACAGCGATCTGCGGCCAGAGGCTGTTCATAGCGCACTCATCTGTGTTTGCAGACGCGCCACCGGCCGCTCACGCACCGGCCAGTTCAGCGCTGCGGCGAACAGGCTCAAGAGAATCGCTACTTGCCAGATCAAGTCATAGCTCCCGGTTCGGTCGTACACCACCCCGCCCAACCAGCCGCCGAGGAACGATCCGAGCTGGTGAAACAGGAAAACAATCCCACCGAGCATGGACAGATTTCGCACGCCGAACAAGGTCGCGACGGTGCCGTTGGTCAAGGGCACGGTCGACAGCCACAGGAAACCCATTGCCATGCCGAACAGGTACGCGGTGGTCGTCGTGACTGGCGCCCACAGGAACAACCCAATCACCACTGCCCGCAGCAGGTACAGGCCGGTGAGCAAACGCGGCTTGGACATCCGCCCGCCGAGCCAGCCCGCCGTGTAGGTACCGAAAATATTGAACAGCCCGATCAACGCCAGCACCGTAGTGCCGACAGTCGCCGGGAGGTGCTGATCCACCAGATAAGCTGGTAAGTGCACGCCGATGAATACCACCTGGAAACCGCAGACAAAGAAGCCGAACGCCAGCAGCCAGAACCCCGAATGGGAACAGGCTTCGCGCAATGCTTCGGACAGCGTTTGTTCATGGCCGAACACCGGTAGCGGCTTGTCCTTGAGCATGCTCACCAGCGGCACGATCAGCGCCACCAACAGACCCAACACCAGTAACGCAGCGGACCAGCCGAGCCAGCCGATCAACCCCAGCGTACCGGGCAACATGGCGAACTGGCCGAAAGAACCGGCGGCGCTGGCAATGCCCATGCCCATGCTGCGTTTCTCTGGCGGCACCGCGCGGCCGACCACGCCAAGGATCACTGAGAACGAAGTGCCCGACAGGCCAATACCGATCAACAAGCCGGCACTCAGGGACAAAGTCACGGCCGAATCCGACAGGCCCATGAACACCAGACCCAACGCATACAGGACACCGCCGACCAGCACCACTTTCGCGGCGCCAAAGCGGTCGGCCAGCGCGCCAGTGAAGGGCTGCGCCAGGCCCCAGATCAGGTTTTGCAAGGCAATGGCGAAGGCAAACGTCTCACGCCCCCAGCCGAACTCGGCACTCATCGGCGCCAGAAACAGCCCGAAGCCGTGCCGTACGCCCAAGGACAACGCGAGAATCAGCGCACTCCCCAACAGAACCCAACCGCACGTACGCCACATCGATGTCATTCTTATTCTCCGGTAGCGGGTATATACCCGCTTAAGATCGGAAAAACCAGCATCACGCCAGTTCGTCCAGCAGTCGTAGCAAGGTTTCACGTTTCTCGGCACCCAAGCGATCAATCAACCGCTGTTGCGCCGCTTCCCAGGCCGGCAAGGCCGCTGCCAGCCGTTCAACACCGGCCTCGGTGAGCATGACGATGCGGTTACGCATGTCTTCGCCCTCAACCAGCATCAGCAGGCCTTCGCCTTCCAGCACCCGTAGATTGCGCCCCAAGGTGCTGCGATCCAGCCCCATGGCCTCGGCCAACGTGGAAATACTCGGCTTATCCAGACGCTGCAAATTACACAGCAGAGAATACTGGGCAACGTTGATCCCGAAGCCGTCGAGAGCGCCGTCGTAGTGCCTGCTGACGCCACGGGCGGCGCGACGCAGGTTGATGCATAAACATTGGGAGTCGAGCATGGTGCGTGTATATACCCGCGGTTGAGTTAAATCAAGTGACATGATGTGGGAAGTTCAGCAGATCGCCAATCCCACCAGCACCGCGACTTCGAGAATTTCCAGCAACGCCCCCGCCGTATCGCCCGTCGTGCCGCCCAATCGGCGCAGCATCACCTGTCGCAACCAGACAAACACCAACGCCGCCAACGCCACTGCCAACACGCCGCTGAGCCCGGCGATCAAAACACACGCCAACGCACTGACCGCCAACACCTGCTTGCCCGCCAAACGTGGCAGATGATCGGCCAGCGCTTGCCCCAACCCGCCGGCACGCACATAAGGCGTGGTCAGGAATAACCCCAGCATCGCGCTGCGCCCGATCATCGGAACGATAATCAGGACAACGGCGTGTTGCTGCTCGATCAATGCCAGCAACGCGGCGAACTTGAGCAGCAACACCAGCACCAGCGTCACGACTGCAATCGGGCCGCTGCGCGGGTCCTTCATGATCGTCAACGTGCGTTCGCGATCACCGAACCCACCGAGCCACGCATCGGCGCTATCGGCCAGGCCGTCGAGGTGCAAGGCACCACTGAGCAACACCCAAACGCTCAGCAACAGCGCTGCATGGAGCAACAACGGGGTGTCGAGTAACAGCCAGTTGAGCGCCCACAAAATCCCGCCAAACAACAGGCCGATCAGCGGATAAAACAGCAGCGACCGTCCCGATTCCTGTGGCGTCGGCATGCTCGGCAGACGAACCGGCAAACTGCTCAAAAATTGCAGGGCGATCCAGAACGGCAACATGGTCAGGTCGCTTCCCTTAACAACACGCCGGATTCGACCGACAGCGAAAACAACGCACCATGCCCGACTTCGACGTTGAGTAACTGCTCACGAGGCAAACCCCGCGCCTGCGCCAGCAACAAACGCATGACCCCGCCGTGACTGATCAGCAACACCCGCTCGCCGGCGTAGGCGGCATGCAAACGCTCAACGGCCGCCAACACCCGCGTCGAAAAATCCACGACCCGCTCACCTTGAGGTGGCGTAAACGCATAAGGGTCGGCCCAGAACACTCCCAACGCCTCGGCATCGGTGTCCATCAGCGCCGCGGCGCTCTGCCCTTCCCAGGCGCCGAAGTGCAGCTCCTGCACGTCTTTATCCAACTGCACTGGCAAACCCAGTTGCGCGCCGAGTTCTTGTGCAAATCGCGCACAACGCTGCAACGGCGAGCTGACCAAACGATCCCATGGCCCCTGCTCGATCACCGCTGCGCGCATCTGCGCCCAGCCCTTGTCGGTCAGCGCATCGTCGAGGCTGCCGCGCAAGCCGCCGCCGAGTTCGGTTTCGCCGTGGCGCAACAGGTCCAGGCGCAAGGTCATGCCGGACGGTCCGCCACGGCGGCCTCGGCGAAGGTCGCCATCTGCCCGTGAAGGTCGCACGCCAGACGCAGCAACGGCACGGCCAACGCAGCGCCACTGCCCTCGCCCAGACGCAGGCCGAGGTCCAGCAGCGGTTCGGCATTCAGGGTTTCCAGTACATGACGATGACCCGGCTCGGCGCCGCGATGACCAAACAACAGCCACTGACGGCATTCAGGATTCAATCGCACCGCCACCAATGCCGCGACGCTGCAAATGAAACCGTCCACCAGCACCGCGACGCCTTCCTGGGCACACGCCAGATACGCGCCGACCAGCGCAGCGATTTCAAAACCGCCGAGGTTGAACAGGGTTCGCAGCGCATCGCCACGCTGAGCGCTGTGCAGTGCCAAAGCGCGCTCGATAACCTGGACTTTATGACTGACACCCGCCGCGTTCAAACCCGTGCCCGGCCCGGCCAGATGCACCACCGGGCAATCGAGCAAGGCACAGGCCAACGCGCTGGCCGCAGTGGTATTGCCGATGCCCATCTCGCCACCGATAAACAACTGCGCACCCGCCGCGATGGCACGCTGCACGCTGTCGCGGCCAGCCTGCAAAGCGAGTTCGCCTTGAGCCGGCGTCATGGCCGACCCTTCGACGAAATTCGCTGTGCCCGGGCCGATGTTCAAGTGACGCACACCCGGCAAATTCAACGACGGCGTAATCGTGCCGAGGTCGACCACTTCCAGGGAGGCCCCGAGTTGCCGCGCCAACACGCTGATCGCCGCCCCACCGCTGACAAAGTTGTGCAGCATCTGCCCGGTGACTTCCTGAGGAAATGCCGACACCCCTTCCGCGACCACGCCGTGGTCACCGGCAAAAATCGCGATCCACAGCTGATCCAGTCTCGGCTTGACCTGCCCCTGTAACCCGGCCAATTGCACGGTCACCGACTCAAGCCGACCGAGGGAGCCGGCAGGCTTGGTCAGTTGCTGTTGACGGGCCTGCGCCTGCTCGACCGCTTGAACATCGATCGGCTTGCAGGGGTTCAGCCACCAGGATTGAGTCATAACGCAGTTCCTTTCAAAGTCAGGGGCAGGCCGGCGACGGTCAGGACAACTCGCTCACAGCGCTCGGCCAACGCTTGATGCAGCCAACCGGCTTCATCGACATAGCGGCGGGTCAATTCGCCCAGCGGCACGACACCCATGCCGGTCTCGTTGCTGACAAAAATGATTTCACCCGGCAGCGACGCCAGGCAGTCCAGCAACGCATCACGTTCGGCCGACAGACGCTCGGTGTCGTCGAGCATCAGCAGATTGGTCATCCACAACGTCAGGCAATCCACCAGCAGGCACCGATCGGCGCTCGCGGTTTCGCGCAGGACGCGGGCGAGCGCCACGGGCTCTTCGATCAACGCCCATTCGGCCGGACGACGGGCGCGGTGATGGGCGACCCGCTCGTTCATTTCACCGTCGAGCGGTTGACTGGTGGCGATGTAAGTCACGGCCAGAGCGCTGTCGGAGGCGAGTTTTTCGGCCAGGCGACTTTTGCCGGAACGGGCGCCGCCGAGGATCAGTTGCAGCATGGTTCATTCCTTCAAATTGGCGGTGTGGCGACGGGCCTCATCGCGGGCAAGCCTCGCTCCTACAAGGACCCCACCGTACCTGTAGAAGCGAGGCTTGCCCGCGAAGGCGTCCTCAAAACACCTCAAAACCCACAGAGCTGACGCAGCAGCGAGGTATCCAGATGCTTCTCCACCAGATCCGCCAGCCGCTCGATATCGCGCTCACGCAACGCGTGATAATCCACGTCCTGCACCGCCTGCAAACCTGCCCAGCGCAACAGCGCACTGCACGCTGCAGGCGATTCAAACAGCCCATGCAGATAGGTGCCGAAAATCTGCCCGTCCTCGCTTTGCGCACCGTCGCAGCGACCGTCGTCCAGTTGCACCGCGGCGTTTTCCAACGCCGGCCCGGTGGTCACGCCGGCATGAATTTCATAGCCGCTGACCGGCGCGTCTTCCAGCACCAGACGCCCGCGCACATTGCGCAGTTGCTTCTCTTCTTCTAGCTGGGTTTCGAACGCCAGCAAACCCAGACCGGCGCTGGAACCCGGTGCGCCTTCGAGGCCCAGCGGATCGTGTACCTGTTCACCGAGCATTTGCAGACCACCGCAAATGCCCAGCACTTTGCCGCCATAACGCAGATGACGACTGATCGCCGTGTCCCAGCCATTGGCCCGCAGATACGCGAGGTCGCTGCGCACGCTTTTAGAGCCAGGGAGAATCATCAGGTCGGCCGGTGGAATCGCCTGGCCGGGGCCGATGAATTGCAGATCCACCTGCGGGTGCAAGCGCAGCGGATCAAAGTCGGTGTGGTTGCTGATGCGCGGCAGTACCGGCACCAGCACTTTCAGCACCTGGTCGGCCTTGTCGGTCTGGCGCTGGTCGATGCCGTCCTCGGCTTCCAGGTGCAGGTCCATCACGTAAGGCAGCACGCCGATCACCGGTTTGCCGGTGCGCGCTTCCAGCCAGTCGAGACCCGGTTGCAGCAACGCAATGTCGCCGCGAAAACGGTTGATGATGAAACCTTTGACCCGCGCCTGCTCGCTGGGCGACAACAGTTCCAGGGTGCCCACCAGATGGGCGAAAACCCCGCCGCGATTGATGTCGGCGATCAGCACCACCGGGCAATCCACCGCCTCGGCAAAGCCCATGTTGGCGATGTCGCCCGCGCGCAGATTGATCTCGGCCGGCGAGCCCGCGCCTTCGACCATGACCACCGGATACGCCGCGCTCAGCCGTTCATGGGAGGCCAGCACCGCTTGCATGGCGATGGTTTTGTAGTCGTGATAGGCAACGGCGTTCATTGTCGTGACCGCACGACCATGGATGATCACTTGGGCGCCGGTATCGCTGTTGGGTTTGAGCAGCACCGGATTCATGTCGGTGTGCGGCTCAAGGTTGGCCGCCTGAGCCTGCACCGCTTGCGCGCGACCGATCTCGCCACCGTCGGCGGTCACGGCACTGTTGAGCGCCATGTTCTGCGGTTTGAATGGCACCACGCTCACGCCCTGACGCGTGACCCAGCGGCACAACGCCGTCACCAGCGTGCTTTTACCGGCGTCGGACGTGGTGCCTTGCACCATTAATGTGGCGCCTTGCACCATTAATGTGGCGCCTTGCACCTTCAACGTAGTCATTGGGTTTCCCTAGCGTAGGCTTCGAACGCTTGCGCGAGACGTGTCCAGTCGGCTTCATCGGCGGGCAAACCGAAACGCAGGCTGCTGTTGTGCGTGAACAACCGCAGCAGAATGCCGCGCCGGGCCATGAACTCATGCAGTGCTTCGGCGCGGGCGGTGATCAGCCATTGAAACAAGGCGCAGCCGCCCTGGGGTTTGAAGCCGTGGTGTTCAAGCAGCAGCGCCAGACGCTCACTGGCCTCTTCAGCACGAACCCGTTGCCGGGCATGCCCTTCGGTATCCAGCAGACAGGCTTGACCCAGCACCCGCGTCGGCCCGCTGACCGCCCACGGTCCCACTTGCTCGGCCAGCAATTTGAGCAACTTGCGCTCCGCCAGCACGAAACCCAGGCGCACACCGGCCAGACCGAAAAACTTGCCGAAGGAACGCAACACGATCAACCCGACCTGATGGGCAAAAGGTGCCAGGCTCAGCGGCGGCGTGTTGTCCATGAACGCCTCGTCCACCACCAGCCAGCCACCGCGCTGGGCCAGCCGCGAGTGCCAGTCCAGCAGCCGACTCGGTGTCAGGCTCAGGCCCGTAGGATTGTTCGGATTGACCACCACCAGCACGTCGAGGCTGTCGAGGTAGAAGTCGACTTCCTGCTCCAGCACTTCACGCACGATGTAGCCATTGCGTCGCCACGCTTCGGCGTGTTCGGCGTAACACGGCGAGAGCACGCCAACCTTGCCCGCCCGGCGTAAACGCGGCAGCAACTGGATCGCCATTTGCGAACCGGCCACGGGCAACACCTGAGCGGCACCGTAATAATCACAGGCCGCCTGCTCCAGACCGTCATCGGTTTCCGGCAAACGTGCCCAGGCCCGCAACGGGATCTGCGGCACCGGAAACGGCCAGGGCGCCAGGCCGCTGGACAGGTCGAGCCAATCGGCTTCGGCGATGCCGTAGTCGAGCGCCGCCTTGCGTAACCGACCACCGTGCTCAAGCATAGAATTCAGCCCCCACGCAGAGGATCAGCAACCATAACCATACCCCGCGCTGGACCAATTGCCAGCCACGGTCGATGGAGTCGGCGTCCGCCGGCACGCCTTCGCCCAGTTGTGGACGCTGATGCAATTCACCGTGATAAATCGCCGCCCCGCCCAACTCGACGCCGAGCGCACCGGCACCGGCCGCCATCACCGGGCCAGCATTCGGGCTGTCCCAGGTCGGGCCTTGGGTGCGCCAGCATCTCAACGCCAGTCGGGTTTTGCCCAGCAGCGCGTAGGTCAGCGCCACCAGGCGTGCAGGAATGTAGTTGAGGACGTCGTCGATCTTTGCCGCCGCCCAGCCGAAACGTTCGAAGCGTTCGTTGCGGTAACCCCACATCGCATCGAGGGTGTTGCTCAAACGGTAGAGCACCACACCGGGCGCGCCGGCCACGGCAAACCAGAACAACGCGGCAAACACCGCGTCGCTGCCGTTCTCCAGCACCGATTCGGTGGCGGCGCGGGCGACTTCGGTTTTATCCAGTTCGCGGGTCTGGCGACTCACCAGATAACCCACGCGCTTGCGCGCCTCGTCCAGATCATCGCTGCGCAGGGCCTTGGCCACCGGCTCGACGTGTTCACCGAGGCTGCGCAGGCCGAGGGCGCAGTACAGCGCCAGAATCTCGACCAGCCAACCGACATAAGGCGCCCAGGAAAACGCCGTGGCCAGCAACGTCAGCGGCAACACCGCGATCACCCAGGCAGTGACGCCATGACTGCGCCAGCCGCGACCGCCGGAGTTGAAACGTTGCTCGATGCGATCGGCAAAACGGCCGAACGCCACCAGCGGATGCCAGCGTTTGGGTTCACCCAGCAGCGCATCCAGCGCAACCGCGGCGACACTCAACAACGCCACACTCATTGACTCACTCCCCAATAGTTTTCATACAGCATCTCACTGAGCGGACGCGCCTGCGCCCAGCCTTCGAGTACCAGCATCGGCGCTGGATAGAACGCCTTGACCGGCCCCAGGCAAAGCACGGCCAAGGGCTTGGCGCCGGCCGGCAAACCCAGCAGGTCCGCCAGGGCTTGCGGCTCGAACAGCGACACCCAGCCCATGCCCAGCCCTTCGGCGCGGGAGGCCAGCCAGAGGTTCTGGATCGCGCAGGACAACGAGGCCATGTCCATTTCCGGCAAAGTGCGACGGCCGAAAATATGGCGCTCACGATCGTCCATCAGCGCGGCGACCAGCACCTCGGCGCAGTCGTTGATGCCTTCGACTTTCAGCTTCATGAATTCGTCGGTGCGCTCGCCAAGGGCTTCGGCGGTGCGGATGCGTTCTTCTTCCACCAGTAACTGGATCTTGCCGCGCAGGGCTCGATCGCTGATGCGGATGAACCGCCAGGGCTGCATCAGGCCGACACTCGGTGCCTGATGCGCAGCTTCGAGCAGGCGCCGCAGTAACGCGGGCTCGACCGTGCCGCCGCTGAAATGGCGCATGTCGCGGCGTTCGCCGATGGCTCGGTAGACCGCTGCGCGTTCGGCTTCGGAGAAGGCGTTGTCAGTCATGGCCGCTTCGCGGGCAAGCCCGCTCCCACAGGGTTTTGGTCAGGCGCAAATAGCGCGGCAACCGCCGATGGATTGGACGGGAAATAGAAGTGCACATAAGAGGCGGTCATCCGCCCCTGACGATAAACCGCCTCCGCCCCGCGCCCGCCGTTAGGGCTCAAGCCCCGGGCAATCGGCTCCAACTCGGTGCTGGTCAACGAGTGGTGATAGGTGTGGCCGCGTAATAAGCCTTCGGGCAACTCGACCGCCTGCAACGCCAACGCAGCCAGACGCTTTTGCATCACCGCGTCCCCTGCCAGCAGGCCGACTAATTCCGCGCGAGTGCCCTCGACATCGGTCAACGAATCAAGCAAATAAAGCATGCCGCCACATTCGGCCAACAACGGTTTACCCGCCGCATGGTGAGCTCGGATTGCGCTCAGCATTGTGGTGTTCTGTGACAGCGCCACATGGTGCAATTCGGGATAACCGCCAGGCAGATAGAGGCTGTCCGCTTCCGGCAATTGCGCGTCACGGATCGGCGAGAAAAACAGCAATTCGGCGCCCATGGCGCGCAGCAGATCCAGGCTTGCGCCGTAGGTGAAGGCAAACGCTTCATCTCGGGCCACGGCAATTCGCACACCGGCCAGCAACGGCTCGGCAGCGATCACATCAGGGGCTGCGAATTCCACCGCCGGTGGCAGCTCGACCTCGCAACTGCTGGCCAGTGCATCGGCCGCTGCATCGAGGCGCAGATCGAGATCGTTCAACTCACTGGCCTGAACCAGCCCGAGGTGTCGACTCGGCAATTCGATCCCGGTTTCCCGGGACAAGGCGCCGTACCAGCGCAAGCCTTCGGTCAGGCTGCCTTCGAGCAATTGCGCATGACGCAAGGTGCCGACGCGGTTGGCGAGCACACCGGCAAACGGCAAATCCGGCTGATAACGCGCCAGCCCCAACGCCAGTGCGCCAAAGGTCTGGGCCATGGCGGTGCCGTCGATCACACCCAGCACCGGCACACCGAAATGCCGCGCCAGATCAGCGCTGGACGGCGTACCGTCAAACAGCCCCATGACGCCTTCGATGAGGATCAGGTCGGCTTCGCCGGCGGCTTCCCACAACAGACGACGACTTTCCTGCTCGCCGACCATCCACATGTCCAGTTGATACACCGGCGCACCGCTGGCGCGCTCGAGAATCATCGGGTCGAGAAAGTCCGGGCCGCACTTGAACACGCGAACCTTGCGCCCCTGATTGCGATGCAAACGGGCCAGCGCGGCGGTGACGGTGGTCTTGCCCTGACCGGAGGCCGGCGCGGCAATCAGCACCGCCGGGCAGTGACGACTGATTTTCATAAAGTAGTATTCACAGCTCGACGCCTTTTTGCGCTTTGATCCCGGCCTGGAACGCATGTTTGATCACGCCCATTTCGGTGACCGTGTCGGCCAGTTCGATCATCTCCGGCTTGGCGCCGCGACCGGTGACCACCACATGCTGCATCGGCGGACGCGCCTGCAAATCGCTGAGCACCTGATCCAGATCGAGGTAACCGTGCTTGAGCGCAATGTTCAACTCATCCAGCACCACCAGGCCAATCGACGGATCACGCAGCAATTCGCGGGACACCGCCCAGGCGGCTTCAGCAGCGGCGATATCACGCTGGCGATCCTGGGTTTCCCAGGTGAAGCCCTCGCCCATCACATGAAAACGCACCTGTTCCGGGAAGCGCCGGAAAAACAGTTCTTCGCCGGTGCTGTTGCGCCCCTTGATGAACTGCACCACGCCACACTGCATGCCGTGGCCCATGGACCGGGCGAGCATGCCGAAGGCCGAACTGCTTTTGCCTTTGCCGTTGCCGGTCAGCACCAGCAGCAGGCCGCATTCATTCGGGGAGTTGGCGATGCGTTCGTCGATCACGGCTTTTTTGCGCAGCATGCGCGCCAGATGACGTTCGTCACGATCGGGGGTATCAGTCATGGGGGAGCTCTCCGTTGAGGCTGGATAACGGCGGGCAGGCACAAGAATAGACGGCAAAAAGCCTGGCATCGCCCACCGTGATGCCGCTGGATGGATCAGGCCGGTCTCCGGGCTCATGAGCGGCGATTCGCCTGACTGCGCGCCTTCCCATGTCGACAGTCGACACAGTGGCTCAAGGCGCAGCCTTCACTTATTTACCGTTGCGGGGGCAGCGCCGGGATCGTGATCATTCTTCACTTGAAGAGATTCACTCACCGGCTTCCCTGTTTCACTCTGTCGACCGCAGTCACAGAGCACCTGAAACAAGCCGCGAAGGTTAGAGGGTTGGGGATGGAGCGTCAATTGAAGACGGGTGGCCTGCGAGCGAATAACTGCCGTCGATCAATTATCTGACGCCAATCTTGTGCCACACTTCCAGCAGTGATATCAAAGAGCCACACTCTCACAACACAATAACAAAGGTGAGCCACATGCAAGGCATGATCATCAGCAATCCGAAGCTGGAATTCCTGCGCCCGGTGCTGGAACGCTGGTTTGACTGTATCGACCGCTACAACGCCGTGCGCGGCGATAACGACACGCCTTACTGGTTCGACGAAAAAGCCAACCTGAGCCTGCTGTCCGCCGCTGCGTGGATGGCGGAAATGGTGACGCTGCAGCAAACACCGACCCGTAAACAGACCGAAGAAGGCGAACGCAATGGCCGCGCCGATCTGTTTATCGCGACCCGCGAAGAACGCGCTTACCTTCAGGCGACCCAGCGCTGGCCACGCGTGAACAGCCTGAACCTGACTCAAGCATTGCAGGACATCACCAGCGACGCCAAGCGCATCAGCTACGCCAGCGACCTGAAACTCGGCTGCCTGTTCGTTGCGCCACAAAAGGCCCAACAAAGCGCTACCCCGGAAGAACTCCAGGACATGGTCGACGACCTGCAAAAGGAACACACCTGCGCGGTGGCCTGGTATTTCCCCTACGCCTATCGCAAGTTGCGCAACGAAACCGGCAACTATCACCCCGGCATTGCCGTGCTGCTCAAGGAAGCCCGCGGCTGAACGGTTGAACCATCGCGCACCTGCGCTTCTCTATTGATTAGGTCAATGCATTCATAGGGAAGATCAGCATGCGCAAGCCTCAGCTCGCTCTCGTCATCGTGCTCGCCGGAGGGCTTGCCGCCTGTGGTGAAACCTCCAGGCTGCAAATCTCCGACGGCACCGGCCCCTCGCCCAAGCTGCCAGAACCAAACAAAACCCTGATCCCGACGGTGAACATCGCCCCGGCGATCGGCTGGCCGGTCGGCGCGAAACCCATCGCCGCGACAGGAACTCAAGTGGCAGCCTTTGCTGAAGGTCTCGATCACCCGCGCTGGCTCTACGTGTTGCCCAACGGCGACGTGCTGGTCGCCGAAACCAATGCACCGCCCAAACCCGATGACGGCAAAGGCATTCGTGGCTGGGTCATGGGCAAAGTCATGGGCCGTGCGGGCGCCAAAGTACCGAGCCCGAACCGCATCACGCTGCTGCGGGACAAGGATCACGACGGCATTGCCGAAACCCGCACTGTGTTTTTGGAAAAGCTCAACTCGCCCTTCGGCATGACCCTGGTCGGCAATGACCTGTACGTCGCCGATACGGACCGCTTGCTGCGCTTCCACTATGAAAACGGCGAGACGGCGATCAAGTCACAGCCGATGAAGGTGATCGACCTGCCAGGCGGTACGCTCAATCACCACTGGACCAAAAACGTCATCGCCAGCAAGGACGGCAGCAAGTTGTACGTCACGGTGGGCTCCAACAGCAACGTCGCCGAAAACGGCATGGACAAGGAAGAAGGTCGCGCGGCGATCTGGGAAGTGGATCGCACCACCGGCAACCATCGGATCTTCGCCTCGGGAATTCGTAATCCAAACGGCCTGGCCTGGGAACCTCGGAGCGGCGCACTGTGGACGGCGGTCAACGAGCGCGACGAAATCGGCAGCGACCTGGTGCCGGACTACATCACTTCAGTGAAAGACGGCGGGTTCTACGGCTGGCCTTACAGTTATTACGGCCAGCACGTCGACATTCGCGTCGAGCCGCAAAACCCCGACCTCGTGGCCAAGGCCATTGCTCCGGACTACGCGGTCGGCCCGCATACCGCATCGCTGGGCCTGACGTTCGCTGAAGGCAACACGCTGCCGGCGCAATTCAAGGAAGGCGCATTCGTCGGCCAGCATGGCTCGTGGAATCGTAAACCGCACAGTGGCTACAAAGTGATTTTCGTACCGTTCAGCGCAGGGAAACCGGTCGGGCAGCCGGTTGATGTGCTCACCGGCTTCCTCAATGACGAGGAAAAAGCCATGGGCCGTCCGGTAGGCGTGGTGATTGATCAGCAGGGTGATTTGTTGGTGGCGGATGACGTGGGGAACAAGGTGTGGCGCGTGTCGGCGGCCAAGTAAGCGCTTAGCGCTTGCGGCACAGGGTCAATCCATCGCCCAACGGCAACAATGACAGATCCACACGCGAGTCATCTTTCAAGGCGCGATTGAGTGCCTGGATGGCTCGGGTGTCTTCGCTCTCGGGATTGTCCTCAAGCACCCGTCCGCTCCACAGCGTGTTATCAAACACCGCCAGACCGCCGACACGCAGCAGACGCAGGGCGTGCTCCAGATAGCGTGGATAGTTGGCTTTGTCGGCATCAATGAAGATCAGGTCGAACGGCTCTTGTTGATCCAGCTGAGCCAGGGTTTCCAGCGCAGGTGCCAAGCGTAGGTCTATTCGTCCGGTTAACCCCGCCTCCTGCCAGTAACGGCGTGCGGTGGCATTGTAGTCGCCAGGAATGTCGCAGCAGATCAGCGAGCCGTCATCCGGTAATGCAGCCGCCATGCACAAGGCGCTGTAACCGGTGAAGGTGCCGACCTCCAGCAGACGCTTGGCGCCGGTGAGTTTCACCAGTAGCGCAAGAAACTGACCCTGCTCCGGCGCCACTTGCCAGCGCGCCATGGACAGCGCCTGGGTTTCGTCACGCAGACGCTTGAGCAGCGCCGTTTCGCGCAGGGAAACATCGAGCAGGTATCGATACAGGGAATCGTCGAGATTGAGTGTGCGAGCGGTCATGACAACCTCTGCCATTTAGGGGTTGCGTGCCAAGTGCTCCGGTTGCAAGACGCGCTTGGCACTCAGATAGGCTTTCTGCCAGTAAGCTTTGGACAAGCTGTCGAGCTTCACCGTGCCGCCGGTGGCGGGCGCATGGACGAAGCGACCTTCGCCGACGTAGATCCCGGCGTGGCTGACCTGGGAGCCGCCATTGGTGGCGAAGAAGATCAGGTCACCAGTTTGCAGACCTTCCTTGCCCACACTGGCCGCCTGCATGCTGATCATCTCGCGGGTGGTACGCGGCAGGGAAATGCCGGCGACGTCATGGTAGACGTAACCGATCAGCCCGCTGCAATCGAAACCCGAAGCCGGCGTGTTGCCACCCCAACGGTACGGGGTGCCCACCAGGCCGAGCGCGCGGAACAACACGTCTTCTGCCTCAGGGGAGAATGCTTGGGAGGAACCGAAAACAATGGGCGCGCGAACCACCGGCGCAGGAGGCGGTGTACGGCTGGCGCAGGCGCTGAGCAGCGCTGCGAAGAACATGATTGCGAGGCGGGCCGACGTCGACATAGGCAGAACATCCTGATCTGGCTGCGGCTTTTTCTGCCGGGAGGACAGAAAAGAAAACCGCCTGCGCAGGACGCAGGCGGTTTGCCATCAATAATAGATCAGGATTCTAGCGGCTACGCGGCAAACTTCAAGTAAGACTTTAAGTTCACCTTACAAAAAGTCCGCTTACTTGCGAGCCGTGACGATACTCGGGGCTGCAGTTGGCGCCATCGCCAGTGCGCGCTTGGCTTCGATGAAGGTCTTGCTCCAGTAGCTGTCGCCCAGGCTATCGATCCGGACACCACCGCTGCGACGGCTGCTGGAATGGATGAACTGGTTGTCACCCAGGTAGATCCCGGCGTGACTGACGCGGCCGCGACGGCCATTGGTGGCGAAAAACAGCAAGTCGCCAGGCTTCAGTTTGCTGCGCGAAACCAACGGAGCGTCCACGTTGATCATTTCGCGAGTGGAGCGTGGCAAGTTCAGGCCGGCTTCTTCACGAAACAGGTAACCGATGAAGCCACTGCAATCAAAGCCGGCTTCGGAGGTGCCGCCGAAACGGTAACGGGTACCGATCAGGGACATGCCGCGTTCGAGGATGCTGTCGGCCAGAACCGGAAGCTGGTAAGACTTGCCGCCAGAGAAGTCTGCCAATTCTTTTTCGGTGGCCGCCTCTTCCTGCTCAAGCGCTTGCTGATAAAGAACGGAAGATTGAGCGGTACCAGAATTTTTAGCCTGCTGTTGCTGCGCTTGCTGGGACACTGGAGAGTGAGCAGCGCAACCGAACAACAGGGTGACGAGTGCGAGGGGCACGAGGGGTGCAAAGCGACTTAGCATGGGCACGACCGTGTCTGATTCTAAAGAAGGCGAGACTATGCCCACTATCAATCTCATTTGCAAATTCAATCGATCTTGATGTGACTTATCGGTTTCTCGTTTACATCTAAGCGCTTAAGCCCGTTTTAGACGTTCGCGCAGCCTGCAACCCTGTAGGAATGCGGAATTCTTGACGCCTGAAATATGCCGCAACCCGCGACAGGCTTGGGTTTTACCAGCCTAACGTTTCTTTCAGAAAGGGGATCGTCAGCTTGCGCTGAGCTTGAAGGGAGGCCTGATCGAGGCGTTCAAGCAGCTCGAAAAGCGCGCTCATGCTGCGGGTACCGCGGGTCAAAATGAAATGCCCGACTTCATCGGTCAAATGCAGACCGCGACGCGATGCGCGCAGTTGCAAGGCACGCAATTTGTCTTCGTCGGAGAGCGGACGCATTTGAAAGATCAACGCCAACGTCAGACGGGATTTGAGGTCCGCCAGCTTCACCGGCAGTTCGCGCGGGGATGTCGAAGCGGCGATCAGCAGGCGTCGACCGCTGTCACGCAGACGATTGAACAGATGGAACAGCGCCTCCTCCCAATCCGCTCGACCGGCTACCGCCTGCAAATCATCCAGGCAGACCAGCTCGTACTGTTCGAGGTTGTCGAGGATGGCAATGCCACGATCAAGCAGCTCGGCCAACGGCAAATACACCGCCGGCTCCCCCAGTTGTTCGAAGCGCAGGCAGGCCGCCTGCAACAAGTGCGTACGCCCTACCCCGTCCTTGCCCCAGAGATAAATCAGGCTTTCGGTCCAGCCGGCGTCGGCTTCGCATAGCCGCTCGACATAGCCAAGTGCAGCGGCATTGGCGCCTGGATAGTAATTGATAAAGGTAGCGTCATCACGCAGACGCACACCTAGGGGCAGCTGAATCGGTTTCATGCTGACTGAACAGTTCCAAAGGAACCGTTAGTGGCCTCTGTGTAAAGTTTGCGAAGTTTATACCCGTGAAGCTGGCCGCACAATGCGACAGACCACAAGCAAAATCAAAGGTTTGCGTTAACACACTGGTTTTATGACAGTTTCTTTGCCGGCGCATGTGACAGCCGCGCGAGGGATTCGGGTCAACCTGGCGATGAACCAGGCTGGCCGCGACGGGTGATCAGAGCCCCTTAAAGCTTATGCTGTTCACTTAAGGTTGGGGTACATATCCGTTTCTGCGGTCACGGCGGCTTATGGTTCCGCTTTTACAGCGGGTCACTTGGAAAAGCGGAACCATAGGCGGTCGTGACCGCAGCAACGGATATGTACACGATCAACAAAAGCCAGGTCGGCCGCCTCGCTTTTGCGCTTGATCCACCGCCCCCTCGCTACGCATGTGTGTGCCTGGAAACATCGAGCTTAAGAACAGCATTACCCTTAAAGCTCGGGCTCATCAACACCGCTGTACATACCAGAATCTTTATACAAATCATGCACGTGGCGCACCAACACCATGATCACCGCCGCCACCGGCAGCGCCAGCAGCACACCGGTAAAACCGAACAGCTCACCCCCTGCCAGAATCGCAAAGATCACCGCCACCGGGTGCAGACCAATCCGGTCTCCCACCAGTAATGGCGTCAGCACCATGCCTTCCAACGCCTGCCCGACCATGAACACCGCGACGATACCGATCATGGGATACAGATCCCCACCGAACTGGAACAACCCGGCTATCAAGGCCGCGCCAATTCCGATGACAAACCCCATGTACGGCACGATTGCCGCCAGACCGGCAATCAACCCGATCAACAGCCCCAATTCCAGCCCCACCAGCATCAGGCCCGCCGCGTAGATGACGCCCAACGCCACCATCACCAGCAACTGACCGCGCACGAACGCACCCAGCACTTCATGGCATTCACCCGCCAGGATCACAACGCGCTCTTCGCGATCACGGGGCAGCAGGCTGCGGACCTTGGCCATCATCAGGTCCCAGTCCCGCAGAAGATAGAAGGCCACCACCGGGATCAGCACCAGATTCGCCAGCAAGCCAATCAATACAAGGCCGGAAGCCGTTGCCTGACTCAGCACCACACCGACAATGTCGGTGGTCTGGCCCATGTGCTCGCTGATCGCAGCCTTGAGCTTGTCGAATTTCCAGAAGCCATCCGACAACCCGAACTTCGATTGCGCCCACGGCAGCGCGGTGTTCTGCAACCAATCGAGCATCTGCGGCGCCAGTTCGTACAAGCGAAACAGCTGCTTGGCGAGCATCGGCACCAACACCAGCAGCAACGTCGTGAAGATCAAGGTAATCAGCGCAAACACCGCTACCACGCCCCAGGTGCGAGACAGCCCGGCCTTCTCCAGCCGATCCACCAATGGATCGAACAGATAAGCCAACAGCAGCGCCACCAGGAACGGCGTCAGGATCGGATGCAACAGCCAGACAAACGCGCAGAGCAGGATTATCCCGCCCAACCAGAACCAACGCCGCGTATCGGCCATGTACAACTCCCTATGCATCTATATAAAGAAAGAAAACCGTTACCAACGGAATCGCAACTGCGGCACAGGTGCCGGAGTGGGCGCTACTACTGGCGCCGAACCCTCGGCCGGCTGAACCGGTGCGGCTGGCGCCGGCGCTTCACCGGCCGGAACCTCCTGCAACTTCGCCAGTGACAATTGCGCCTTCAACTGTTCGGCGCTGCCATTGACCCGATAGAGAATCCGGTCGCCGTCGACACTTTGCAGACGCGCACCAAACGGCTCCAGCAAGCGCCCAAGCGCCGCGTAACGCTCCAGATTCATGCCCTGCACTTCGAGCAATTGTTCGCCCGAAGCACCTGGCTTAACCACAAACCGAGGCGCCAGCCGTTGACTGACCGCCAGCATCACCGCATCAGCCACAGCAGCCTGATCCGCGCCCTGAACACTGCCCGCCTCCTTCTTGTCGCCCAGCCACAACTGCCACTTGGCCTGCCACTGGCCGCCCTCTTCACGGGCATGTACCGCGAGCAACGCGTCAGCGTTGTAACGCTCCGATGCCCCGCGCAGTGGCGTCGCGTCCGCACCTTCCAGATTCGGTGCAGTGGCGACAATTTGTTCATTCAGATCGGCCAGCGGCAGGCGCAGCGGCAGACCACGGTGTTGCGCCGCTCGACGCAGCGGTGCAGCGCTGGCCTGGCCATCGCCCACCAGACTCGAACCCTCAGCGGAATCGTTCAACCACCAGCTGAGGATCGATGGCCGGTTCGCCCCCCACAGAGACAGCCCGGCACGGCGCAACGCTTGCTCGGTGCTGGCCGGGTCGAAATCGACCTTCAGCACTTCCGGTGGACCAGCGTCAAAGCCGTACTGACTGATGATCTGCTGCGGGTCCTTGCGCAGTGCCGCCAACCCCGGGCTTTGCGCAGCCTTGGGATCACCGGTCAGACGCAACACCAACGTATCCAACGCTTGCTGGGTCGCCTGATCGCGCACCTCTGGGCTTTGACTACTGACAGGCTGACGCACCTGATACAGATTTTTGACGGTCTCGGCATGACTCGCCAGGCTGACCAAAGACAAACAGCCCGCAAACAAATATTCAGAAAAAAAACGCATGGAGGATTCCTGACGACAAGAGCGGCTGGAACAGGCCGCGTGAACCAGATTGAGCAAGGCTGTGACCACGCCCCCAAGCAAAACATTCACCCGACCCCGGTAAGTTTTTGCACTGTCATAACGATAGACGGTTAATAGCGATACCTTATACAGCCATGAAGGAGGTGACCAACACGGGCAATAGAGGTTTTTTTAAGCCGATATGCCCCTGCCGTCGGCGTGAGGATGGCCGCTGCCCCTCAAGCCTGATAAAATCGCGCGCCTTCGCAGACCGGCAACAGCCGGGCACCCTGAAATTCGCGAATGGCAATCGCATTCGTCAGTTTCGGTGGTCCCACTGGACTCGGTCGTTACCCCTGAATCCCCCCTAAAGGCATGGATCATGAGCAAGCAACCCTCCCTGAGCTACAAGGACGCCGGTGTAGACATCGACGCCGGTGAAGCATTGGTCGAACGCATCAAGAGCGTCGCCAAGCGTACTGCGCGCCCGGAAGTCATGGGCGGCCTGGGCGGTTTCGGCGCCCTCTGCGAAATCCCGGCCGGCTACAAGCAGCCCGTGCTGGTTTCCGGCACCGACGGCGTCGGCACCAAGCTGCGTCTGGCGCTGAACCTGAACAAGCACGACACCATCGGCATCGACCTGGTTGCCATGTGCGTGAACGACCTGGTGGTCTGCGGCGCCGAGCCGCTGTTCTTCCTCGACTACTACGCTACCGGCAAGCTCAACGTCGAAACCGCGACCCAGGTCGTGACCGGCATTGGCGCTGGCTGCGAACTGTCCGGTTGCTCCCTGGTCGGCGGCGAAACCGCTGAAATGCCGGGCATGTACGAAGGCGAAGACTACGACCTGGCCGGCTTCTGCGTCGGCGTCGTGGAAAAATCCGAAATCATCGACGGTTCGAAAGTCGCTGCCGGCGATGCCCTGCTCGCCCTGCCGTCTTCGGGCCCGCACTCCAACGGCTACTCGCTGATCCGCAAAATCATCGAAGTGTCCGGTGCCGACATCGAAAACATCCAGCTCGACGGCCAACCACTGACCGATCTGCTGATGGCCCCGACCCGTATCTACGTGAAGCCGCTGCTCAAGCTGATCAAGGAAACCGGCGCCGTCAAAGCCATGGCCCACATCACCGGTGGTGGCCTGCTGGACAACATCCCGCGCGTTCTGCCAAAAGGCGCTCAAGCCGTGGTTGACGTCGCGAGCTGGACCCGTCCTGCCGTGTTCGACTGGCTGCAAGAGAAAGGCAACGTTGACGAAAACGAAATGCACCGCGTGCTGAACTGCGGCGTCGGCATGGTCATCTGCGTCGCTCAAGAGCACGTTGAAACTGCCCTGAACGTCCTGCGTGAAGCCGGCGAGCAGCCTTGGGTCATCGGTCAGATTTCCACCGCTGCCGAAGGCGCGGCTCAGGTTGAACTGAAGAACCTCAAGGCACACTGATGCAAGAGCGGATGTCCCAGACCTGTGATGTGGTGGTGCTGTTGTCCGGCACCGGCAGTAACTTGCAGGCCTTGATCGACAGCACGCGGACCGGTGACAGCCCGGCCCGCATCGCTGCGGTGATTTCCAACCGCGCCGACGCCTACGGCCTGCAACGCGCCAGGGACGCGGGTATCGACACCCGCACCCTGGATCACAAGGCTTTCGAAGGCCGCGAGGCCTTCGATGCCGCGATGATCGAATTGATCGACGCTTTCAACCCCAAACTCGTGGTATTGGCCGGCTTCATGCGCATTCTCAGCGCTGATTTCGTGCGCCACTACCAAGGTCGCCTGCTCAACATCCATCCCTCGCTGCTACCCAAATACAAAGGGTTACACACTCATCAGCGCGCGCTGGAAGCCGGCGACACGGACCACGGCTGCTCCGTGCACTTCGTCACCGAGGAACTCGATGGCGGACCACTGGTCGTACAGGCAGTAATACCGGTAGAGTTGCACGATTCGCCGCAGAGTCTGGCGCAGCGGGTCCACGCTCAGGAACACCTGATCTACCCGCTGGCCGTACGCTGGTTTGCCGAAGGTCGTTTATCACTCGGCGAGCAAGGTGCTTTACTGGATGGAAAGTTACTCGCGGCCAGCGGCCACTTGATTCGAACCTAGGAGATTTTATGCGTCGCGCCCTGCTCTTCGCTTGCGCTCTGCTCGCACTGCCTTTTGCGCAGGCGGCAGAACTTCAACCTTTCTCCGCCAGCTACACCGCTGACTGGAAGCAGTTGCCCATGAGTGGCACCGCTGAACGCAGCCTGACCAAGCAAGCCAATGGCGCCTGGAAGCTTAGCTTCAAGGCCTCAATGATGATCGCCAGCCTGACCGAAGAAAGCATTCTGACCCTGGACAAGGACACGCTGCTGCCGCAGTCCTACCACTTCGAACGTGGCGGTCTGGGCAAAGCCAAGAAAGCTGACCTGGATTTCGACTGGACCAACAAAATGGTCACCGGCACCGATCGCGGTGATGCGGTCAAGATCCCGCTCAACCGAGGCATGGTCGACAAATCCACTTATCAGTTGGCCCTGCAGCACGACGTGGCCGCCGGCAAGAAAAGCATGAGCTATCAGGTCGTCGACGATGGCGAAGTCGATACCTATGACTTCCGCGTGCTGGGTTCGGAAAAAGTCGACACCAAGGCTGGCCAGATCGAAGCGATCAAAGTCGAGCGCGTGCGCGACCCGACACAAAGCAAGCGCATCACCGTTCTGTGGTTCGCCAAGGACTGGGATTACCTGCTGGTTCGTCTGCAACAGGTTGAAACCGACGGCAAGGAGTACAACATCATGCTCCTGGACGGTACGGTCAACGGCAAGGCTGTCAAAGGCAGCTAATCCGGAGCGACACGAAAATCCGGAATCCGATGAGGATTCCGGATTTTTTTATGCCCGCTGTCATTCAAATCCGCGCCAGCGCCTGGGCCAAATCGGCGCGCAGGTCTTCGACGTCCTCGACCCCCACTGACAAACGCACCAGCGCATCGCCAATGCCGAGCTGCGCGCGAGTGTCTGCGGGGATGCTGGCGTGGGTCATGATCGCCGGGTGCTCGATCAGGCTTTCCACCCCACCCAGGCTTTCGGCCAGGGCGAAGATCCTTACACTCTCGAGGAAACGCGTGGCGCCCGCCAGGTCGCTGTTCAGATCGAGGGAAATCATCCCGCCGAAACCGCGCATCTGCCGCTGCGCCAGTTCGTGCTGTGGGTGCGACGGCAGGCCCGGATAATAGACGCGCGCCACCTGCGGCTGACGCTCCAGCCATTGCGCCAGATCCAGCGCGTTATTGCAGTGGCGCTCCATGCGCAGCGCCAGGGTCTTCACGCCGCGCAGGGTGAGGAACGCGTCGAACGGCCCGGCGATAGCGCCTACTGAGTTCTGCAGGAAGCCCAGACGCTCCGCCAGGTCTGCGTTTTTGCCGACGACCGCGATACCGCCGATCACATCGGAGTGGCCGTTCAGGTACTTGGTGGTCGAGTGCAGCACGATGTCGAAGCCAAGCTCCAGCGGGCGCTGTATCCAGGGGCTGGCAAACGTGTTGTCGGCCACACAGATGATGCCTCGCTCGCGACAGAGGCGCGCGACAGCGGCGAGGTCCGTCAGGCTCAGCAAGGGATTGCTTGGCGTCTCGACCCAAACCATCTTCGTGTCGGGCTGCAGTGAGGCTTCGAATCCCGCCAGGTCAGTCAGATCGACAAAGCTGAAGCGATGCCCGGCGCTGCGTTTGCGCACCTTGTCGAACAGTCGAAAGGTGCCGCCGTACAAATCATTGCCGGAGACGATGTGCGAGCCCGCGTCGAGCAGCTCGAGCACCGTGGAGATCGCCGCCAGCCCGGAGGCGAACGCGAAGGCCTGGGTGCCGCTTTCGAGGTCCGCGACGCAACGCTCCAGCGCAAAGCGCGTCGGGTTGTGCGAGCGCCCGTAATCGAAGCCCTTGTGCACGCCGGGGCTCTGCTGCAAATAGGTGGAGTTGGCGTAAATCGGCGGCATCAGCGCCCCGGTTGAAGGGTCGGGCGTCTGCCCGGCATGGATCACACGGGTGGCGAAGGCACGTGGCACAGCGGTTTCATCGTATTGACTCATGCAAGGGATCTCCGTAAGTGAATGAGCATGTCGACTCGAGTAATCAAGCCGTGGAAGCCCGAGGCGTCGGCGATGATCGCCACCAGCCCACGGTCGAGCTCCGCCCGCAGCTCAGCCAGACTGGCGCCGGGAGGCAGGGTTTGAAGCTTATCGGTCATCGCGCTGGACACACTCGTGCGAAAGTGCGAGGCATCTTCTTGCATGCCAAGCAGAATATCGGACTCGTCGATCACACCGACCAACCGCTGTCCGCCCTCCAGTACCGGCAGTTGCGAGACATCAGCCAGGCGCATGCGCTGGAAAGCGGTGAGCAGCGTATCGTCCGGGCCTACGCTGATCACCCGGCCATCCTCGAAGCGCCGTGAGATCAGGTCGCGCAGATCACCGTAATGTTTGTACTGCAGCAGGCCCTGATCGTTCATCCACTGGTCGTTGTAGACCTTCGACAAGTAGCGGGTGCCGGTGTCGCAGACGAAGCTGACGACCCGCTTCGGCTCGGTTTGCTCGCGGCAGTAGCGCAATGCTGCCGCCAGTAAAGTGCCGGTCGAGGAACCGCCGAGAATGCCTTCCGCACGCAGCAGTTGGCGGGCATGATCGAAGCTTTCCTCGTCGCTGATCGAATAGGCGTGGCGCACGCTGGACAGGTCGGCAATCGACGGAATGAAGTCCTCGCCGATGCCCTCCACCGCCCACGAACCGGGTGTGCCGAGGGTGCCGCTGCGGCTGTATTCGGCCATCACCGAGCCGACCGGATCGGCGAGCACCATGGCCAGGTTCGGTTGCACGCGGCGAAAGAAGCGGGTCAATCCGGTCAGCGTGCCGGCCGATCCGACGCCGACGACGATGGCGTCCAGATCATGCTGAGTCTGCGCCCAGATCTCCGGCGCAGTGCTGCATTCGTGGGCCAGCGGGTTGGCCGGGTTGTTGAACTGATCGGCGAAGAAGGCATCGGGAATGTCCTGCGCCAGCCGCGCAGCAACGTCCTGGTAATAATCGGGATGCCCCTTGCCGACGTCGGAGCGAGTGATGTGCACCTCGGCGCCCATCGCCTTGAGGTGCAGGACCTTCTCGGTGGACATCTTGTCCGGCACCACCAACACCACCCGGTAACCCTTGGCACGGCCGACCAGCGCCAGGCCGAGGCCGGTGTTGCCGGCGGTGGCCTCGACGATGGTGCCACCGGGTCGCAGGCGGCCATCGCGCTCGGCGGCGTCAATCATCGCCAGGCCGATGCGATCCTTGATCGAACCGCCGGGGTTCTGCGATTCGAGCTTGAGGAACAGCGTGCACGGGCCAGTATCGAAACGGCTGACGCGCACCAGCGGCGTATTGCCAATCAGTTCGAGTACGGCGGGACGGGAGTCAGTGGGCATGTCGTCACCTCGCTACGCAAATTAGCACTGGATGGACAGCAACCGGCGGCGAATGATCGCGCGCCAGTCACAGGCAAAGTCTCGCTTGGACCATAGGCCGGGATGGCGCCACCCGCAACTTGCACAGCCAGCCGGTCGTGTCGCCGAAACGACAAAGCCCACAGCCGCAACCGGGTTCAGTCTGTAAGAAAGTGGAACCTGCATCAGTAGGAATGCTCTATAACTTCAAGGTCTTTTTTGATCGAATGACTTTTCCTGTTGCCTACGAGGTTTCCCATGACTGTCACCGTCAACACCGTCTCCGCCGAAGGTTTTCGTCACAGCGTCCAGATCGATGACCACGAATTCTTTGCCGACGTACCGACATCCGCCGGCGGCGAAGGCTCGGCGCCCGAGCCACACGATTACTTCGACGCAGCGTTGGGTGCCTGCAAGGCCGTGACCCTGAAGATGTACGCGAAGAAGAAAGACATCCCGCTGACCGGTGTCACGGTCGAAGTCAAACGTGACAACAGCGAAGAGCAGAAGGGTAAATATGCCCTGCACGTCAAACTGACACTCAAGGGTGTGCTCACCGACGCCCAGCGCGATGAGCTGCACCGCGTGGCCGACCGTTGCCCGGTCCACAAGCTGATGACCACCACCGAGATCAGCATCGAAACCCATCTGTCCGAAGGCGCTTTCAGTCAATAGCGGCAAGGGCTGTGCCGGCGGGTTATGCTCCACGCGTCACCCGCTTAGCCTGGAATGCACCATGAACACTGCGCTCGTGATCCGCCCCCGCACCGAAGATGTCGAAGGCCAACCGATTCTTCGCCCGCTGCCGTCAGCCAAATGCCGCAGCGTCGGGCCTTTCGTGTTTTTTGACCACATGCTGCAAACCCGTTATCCGGCGGGTAAAGGCATGAACATCCGACAGCATCCGCACATTGGTCTGTCCACCCTCACCTACTTGTTCGAAGGGCAAATCCAGCACAAGGACAGCCTCGGCTCCGATCAAGTGGTGGACGCCGGTGATGTCAGCTGGATGACTGCAGGCAGCGCGATTGCCCACGTCGAGCGCACGCCTGAGGCGTTGAAGGACAAGGGCTTCACGATGCATGGTTTACAGATTTGGCTGGCCTCACCGAAAGATAAAGAGCACGGTCCCGGACACTACAGTCACCATCCGGCGGCCACGCTGCCGGTCAGCCATAACCTTGGGGTGAAGATCCGGATGATTGCCGGGTCAGGCTTTTGCCTGGAATCACCGGTCCCGGTGCTTTCTCCGACGCTGTATGCCGAATTGAACCTGCAAACGGCGACGACGCTGCTGATTCCTACCGAGCATGTAGAGCGGGCGTTGTACGTGCTGGACGGCGAGGTGCAACTGGAGGGCGAGCTGATAGAACCGCATTCGCTGGTGGTGTTGCCGGTCGGGGAAGAGATGACGCTGTTCGCCGAGAGCGACTGTCATGCCGTGCTGTTTGGTGGGGCGCCGCTGGATGGGCCACGGCGGATCAACTGGAATTTTGTGGCGAGTGATCCGGCGTTGATCGATGAGGCTCGTCGGCGTTGGGCGGCCGGGGATTGGCCGACGGTGCCGGGGGAAACCGAGCGGATAGAACTGCCGAAACATCGAAGCCAGCCGACTCCCCTGTAACTGATCGTTAACTGATCGTTCCCACGCTCCGCGTGGGAATGCAGCCCGTGACGCTCCGCGTCACTGGACGCGGAGCGTCCCTAGAGGCATTCCCACGCGGAGCGTGGGAACGATCACGTAAGCAGCTATCAGCCCTTGAACACTTCATCCAGCAAATTATGCATCGACGTAAACGCACGCTCCGCCGTCTTCGCGTCATACATCATCATGCCCGGCACATTGGCATGCGGATCGGTGAAGGAATGCACCGCACCGCCGTAGTTCAGCAGTTGCCAATCCACGCCCGCCGCATTCATTTCCTCTTCAAACGCCGGCAGTTGCTCTTTCGGCACCAATGGGTCGGATGCACCGTGCAGCACCAACACCGAGCCTTCGATGTTTTTGGCATCAGCCGGGGTCGGCGAATCCAGCGTTCCGTGGAACGACACCGCGGCTTTCACTGGCGCGCCGGTGCGCGCCAGATCCAGGGCGCAACAACCGCCGAAGCAGAAACCAAAGGTTGCCAGTTTCGAGGCATCGACCGCCGCTTCGTCCTGGATTTGCAACTGATCGAACGCCGCTTGCATGCGTTTACGCAACAACGGGCGGTCATGCTTGAGCGGCATCATTGCTGCACCCGCCTCGTCGCCGTTCTGCGGACGGACCGACTGGCCGTAGAGGTCCGCGATCAGCACCACATAACCCTTGGACGCCACGGACTTGGCGATCTCCTCGGCACCGGCGCTGACACCCATCCAGTTCGGCGCCATTAACAACCCCGGGCGCGGGCCTTTATGGTCAGCGTCGAAGGCGAGACGGCCTTCATACGACTGGCCATCCATCTGATAAGCGACGGAACGAACAGTCATTTGGCTCATGACTCACTCCCAGCAAAAGACACCAGAATAAAAAAAACCCGCCGAAGCGGGTTTTTGTACAACGCAGTTAAACCGACAGTTCAACCAACAGCTTGTTGAGCCGGCGCACGTACGCAGCCGGGTCTTTCAAGCTGTCACCGGCTGCCAGGGCCGCCTGATCGAAGAGAATGTGCGACAGATCGCCGAAGCGCTCGTCGCTCTGCTCATTGTCGAGCTTCTCGATCAGCGGGTGAGCCGGGTTGAATTCGAAGATCGGCTTCGATTCCGGAACCTTCTGACCGCTGGCTTCCAGGATCTGACGCATCTGCATGCCCAGGTCCTGCTCACCGATGGCCAGAATCGCCGGGGAATCGGTCAGACGGTGCGAAACCCGCACTTCAGCAACGGAGTCGCCCAGTGCAGTTTTCAGACGCTCAACCAGACCTTCTTTGGACTTGGCAACTTCTTGCGCCGCTTTCTTGTCCTCTTCCGAGTCCAGATTGCCCAAGTCCAGGTCACCGCGAGCCACGTCGACAAAGCTCTTGCCGTCGAAGTCGCTGAGGTAGCTCATCAGCCACTCGTCGATGCGGTCGGTCAGCAGCAGCACTTCGATGCCTTTCTTGCGGAAGACTTCCAGGTGCGGGCTGTTTTTGACTTGCGCGTAGGTTTCGCCGGTCAGGTAGTAGATCTTGTCCTGACCTTCCTTGGCGCGAGCCAGGTATTCGGCCAGACCCACCACTTGCTCGCCTTCATCACCGTTGGTCGATGCGAAACGCAGCAGGCCAGCGATTTTTTCTTTGTTGGCGAAGTCTTCTGCCGGGCCTTCTTTCATGACCTGGCCAAAGTTTTTCCAGAAGCTTTTGTATTGCTCAGGCTCGTTCTTCGCCAGCTTTTCCAGCATGTCGAGAACGCGCTTGGTCAGCGCCGACTTCATGGAATCGATGATCGGGTCTTTCTGCAGGATTTCCCGCGACACGTTCAGAGACAGGTCGTTGGAATCGACCACGCCTTTGATGAAGCGCAGGTACAGCGGCAGGAACGACTCGGCCTGATCCATCACGAACACGCGCTGCACATACAGCTTCAGGCCTTTGGGCGCCTCACGCTGGTACAGATCGAACGGAGCACGGGCCGGCACGTAGAGCAGCGAGCTGTATTCGAGCTTGCCTTCGACCTTGTTGTGGCTCCAGCTCAGCGGGTTCTCGAAGTCGTGAGCGACGTGTTTGTAGAACTCCTGGTATTCCTCGTCCTTGACCTCGGTACGCGGACGGGTCCAGAGGGCGCTGGCGCGGTTGACGGTTTCCCATTCAACGGCCGGTTGCTCTTCGCCTTCGACGGCTGCCACTTCTTTCGGCAACTCGATCGGCAGAGCGATGTGGTCGGAGTACTTCTTGATGATGTTGCGCAGACGCCAGCCATCGGCGAATTCGTCTTCACCGGACTTCAGGTGCAGGACGATGCGGGTGCCGCGCTCGGCTTTCTCAACAGTGGCGACCTCAAAATCGCCTTCACCCTTGGACGACCAGTGCACGCCTTCGCTGGCAGCATCGCCGGCACGACGGCTGAACACGTCAACTTTGTCGGCGACGATGAATGCAGAGTAGAAACCCACACCGAATTGACCGATCAGGTGCGAGTCTTTTTTCTGATCGCCGGAGAGATGTTTCATGAAATCGGCAGTGCCGGATTTGGCGATGGTCCCCAGGTGGGTGATCGCCTCTTCTCGGCTCATGCCGATGCCGTTGTCTTCGAGGGTGACGGTTTTAGCGTCCTTGTCGAAGCTCACACGGATTTTCAGCTCGGCGCCACCTTCCAGCAATTCAGGCTTGGACAGGGCTTCGAAACGTAATTTGTCGACAGCGTCAGAGGCGTTCGAGATCAATTCGCGAAGGAAAATTTCCTTGTTGGAATACAGCGAATGGATCATGAGGTGCAGCAGCTGCTTCACCTCGGTCTGGAAGCCCAGGGTTTCCTTTTGAGTTTCCACACTCATGGTCATCAAACTCCAATCAGATGGCAGTGGCCGCAACCTTCAGGGTCGACGGCGGGTTGTCATCAGAGTTTGGGGCTGAGTTCAGGATTTCAAGGGCTCTTCGATTTTGAAATGAGCGCGGGCCGTGGCAATCGGTTCGGCTTCGGTACTTTGCCAGGCCGTAATCGCGACGTTGGCCACCCGGCGACCCTGACGGCAAACCTGGCATCGAGCCCAAGTGTCGCGAAACTGCCCCGCACGCAGGTAGTCGAGGGAGAAGTCGATGATCTTCGGCACGCCTGGCGAACCGGTGAAAATCAGCAGGTGCAACGCTGCGGACAGTTCCATGAACCCGGCGATCACGCCGCCATGAATCGCCGGCAGTAAAGGGTTACCAATGTTGTCCTTGTTGGCCGGCAAGCGAAACAGCAGATCATCCCCCACCCGCGAACATTCAACGCCGATCAGTTTGGCGTAAGGAATCAGGTGCAGCAGCGAGGCGTAGTCGCCTTGCTCATGTGCCTTCTGAAGTTGTTCCTTGAAGGCGTCGGTCATTTCTCACCTCTGGCGATGGCGCCGCCAAAACCTTTGGTGCCTTTGATGGCTTTACCCATGCGCATGAAGGTACCCACCACATGGGCGATGGGTTGCTCGGGATCGTCTTGATAGGCGAAACCGCGAGCAAAGATCACATCCGTGGTCACCCGGTAGCACTGAGCAAAACCGTAGACATCTTTGTGTGGTTCAGCGGCGTGCATGTAGTCGATGCGCAGATCGAGGGTCGGGCAGACCTCAAATTCGGGTAGCACGCAGAGGGTCGACATGCCACAGGCAGTGTCCATCAGCGAGGTCAGCGCTCCGCCATGGATCACCCCGGTTTGCGGGTTGCCAACAATTTGAGGACTGTACGGCAGGATGACGGTTAGCCCTTCGCTGCTGGCGCTGTGAACCCGCAGCCCAAGTACCTGACAATGTCGCAGCGCCGATAGAAATCGCGTCGCGCGCTCAAAAACGGGGTTTTCGGTCATTTTTATCCCACTCTTTTTAGTGTTCTGGCAACGCACTGGCGCTTTAGTAAAAGTTCCCGTCAGAATAATCATATATATCTGTATAAATTGAGGAACTTAACGCTGCGGACTACGCTCGAAAGGTCAGTAGATATATTTTCCATAAGGAGAAACACCCCATGCGTAAGACTTTAGCTATTGCCTTGATGTTGACCGCTTCCCTCGGTCTCGCTGCCTGCGATAAAAAATCCGAGGACAAAGCTCAAGATGCCAACCAACATGCTGAGCAAGCTCAGCAAGACATGAACAAAGCTCAGGATAAAGTGAACGACGCTGCGAAAGAAAACGCCGAAGCCGCCAAAGCTCAGGCTGAATCGGATGCAGCGGCAGCAAAAGAAGCACCTAAAAATTAAAACAGTTTTTAGCGTGAAAAAGAAAACCCGCCAAGTGCGGGTTTTCTTTTGCCTGCTGTTTTTTTGCACTGCAGGCATTACAGCAAAATAGTTCTAAAAGTCGGACTAATCATTAACAACAACGAGCACACTAGTCCAACGAACCACACCAAGCTCCGTTGCCAGGCCAGATCAACCCAATAGCACAGTAAATAAATGATTCGCGTAATGACGAAGACGATTGCCAACAAGTCGATCAACCACCCCGCCGTCTGCGTGGTGTGAGCCATCAACACCCCCACCGCGAACAAAATGAACGCCTCAAAACAGTTTTGATGAGCCGCCAACGCACGGGCACCAAAGCCTGTCAGTTGCGCCTGTTGCTGACGCGGCAGATGGTTGTCGTAACCGCCCTGCTCGTTCATCGCTTTGGCCACGGGAATCTTTGCCACGAAAATCAGCAAGGCACTGATAAACACACACCAGAATGGAATACTCATCAAGCGGCCTCTTTGTTCGCTTCGGGCAATGGCGCCTCTGTAGGTGTATAGACCATCACGTCGAGAACGTCGGAATGAAACTCCCGGCGATACAACACCAACACGACGCCAGCGCTCATCAACATGAACAACCAGGGGCTGACGAACCAGGCCAGCATGGTCATGCCGAAGTAGTACGCGCGCAGGCCGAAGTTGAACTGGTTGGCGGCCATGGAGATGACGCGCGCCGCACGGGCAGCAAAGGCTTTGCGCTCCTGCTCGGAAACGTGACGCTCACCGACCATCGGCGCCGAGCCAATCAGAATGGCCGCAAAGTTGTACTGGCGCATGCACCAACTGAACGTGAAGAACGCATAGACAAACACCAGCGCCAGGCACAGCAACTTGATCTCCGACATCCCCTGGGAGGCCTGCTGCACCATCGGGATATCCGCCAACAACGACACGGCCCTTTCCGAGGCGCCGAGCACCGTGAGAATGCCGGCCAGGATAATCAGTGTGCTGGAGGCGAAGAATGAGGCGTTGCGTTCCAGGTTACCGACCACGCTGGCATCAGCGATGCGGTTGTCGCGCAACAGCATGCGGCGCATCCAGTCTTCGCGATAAAGGTGCAGCACACTGGCCAGACACGCAGTGTCGCGGCCCTTCCACGACGCATAACGGGTGTAGCCGCCCCAGCAGATGACGAACCAGAGCGCGGCGAGGATATGGATCATATTGGCGTGGATGAACGACATGCAGGTCCTTGTGATGTAGATACTTAACACCGAAACTTGTGGGAGCGAGCCTGCTCGCGAAAGCGGTGGATCAGCCAACATTTCTGTTGAATGTAAAACCTATATCACGAGCAGGCTCGCTCCCACATGGGATTTGCAGTGCTTCGACGTTAGCTGACAAAAAAAGACACTGCATCACGCGCATAAAAAATGCCCCGTATCGATTGATACGGGGCATTTCCATGTGTGTTCATGGCCGGCTTGTGGCGGGCCATGAAGCGGATTAAGCCAGTGCTTCTTCGCGCTTGCCCAGCAGACGATCGCAGACCACCGCGACGACCAGGGTCATGACCGACGGCACCAGCCAGGCCAGGCCTTGCTCGCTCAGCGGCAGGTGGGACATCTGAGTCGGCATCCAGTCCGCCAGGCCCGCGCCCTTGAGGGCGTCGATCAGGCCGAAGATGAACGACACCAGCATCACCGGACCGACGATGCGGCCCTGCTCATGCCAGAAGTCCTTGCAGAAGCTCAGGGCTACCAGGGCAATGCACGGCGGGTAGATCGCGGTCAGCACCGGGATCGAGAACGCAATCAGCTTGGTGAGGCCCAGGTTGGACACCAGCAGCGAGAACACGGCCAGGATGATGACCAGTGTCTTGTAGGACAGCGGCAGCACACGGCTGAAGTATTCGGCGCAGGCGCAGGTCAGACCCACCGCCGTCACCAGACAGGCCAGGGAGATCAGCACCGCCAGAAAACCGCTGCCCAGAGAGCCGAAGGTGTGTTGCACGTAAGCGTGCAACACCGCCGCGCCGTTGGTAGCGCCCGCAGCCACTTCATGGCTGCCCGAACCGAGACGGAACAGGCTGATGTAAACCAGCGCCAGACCCACGCCGGCAATCAGTCCGGCAATGATCGCGTAACGGGTAATCAACACCGGCGACTCGACGCCACGGGAACGAATCGCGTTGACGATGACAATGCCAAATACCAGTGCGCCCAGGGTATCCATGGTCAGGTAACCATTGATGAAGCCTTGGGAGAACGGTGCCGCCACGTATTCCGGGGTGGCTACGCCGACATCACCGGCCGGCAATGCAAACGCTGCGATGCCGAGAGCGGCCAGGGCGATGATCTTCAGCGGCGCGAGGAAACGCCCTACGGTATCCAGCAGTCGGCCCGGATAGAGCGAGATGAAGAACACCAGTAGGAAGTACACCGAACTGTAGAGGAACAACGCCAGCGGGCTCTCGCCGGTCAGCGGCGCCAGGCCCACTTCGAACGACACGGAGGCGGTGCGCGGTGTCGCGAACAGCGGGCCGACAGCGAGGTAGCACGCAGCCGCCAGCAGGCCACCGGCGACTTTACCGATCGGGCTGCTCAAGGCATCCATGGCGCCACCGACCTTGGCCAGGGCGATCACGGTGATCACTGGCAAGCCGACCGCGGTGATCAGAAAGCCCAGCGCCGCCATCCAGACATTTGGACCGGACTGCAGACCGACGATAGGCGGGAAGATGATGTTGCCAGCCCCGACGAACAGGGCAAACGTCATAAAACCAAGTGCCAGGATGTCCTGGCCTTTCAACACTTTCATTAAGGAAATACCACACTACTGAATCGGAATTTAGAGAGGGATTTCCCTTATGGGTGAGGGAAATGCTGTCGGTCCGTATAGGACTGACCCGTTTAGCGCGCAGCAACCTTGTGGGTCGCGGGCGCAAAAATGGCTGCTAGCCTAACGAATTTGCCCGACAAACGCACTGTTAGGGTGCGAACTATCCGATACACGACATTTCTGTGTCGCGTTTTTGCGTGTAATGGGTGCAGACCACTCTGCGTGGGAACGATCACCCGGAAACGACAAAGGCCACCCGAAGGTGGCCTTTGTCTGGTGAAGCGTCAGTTAAGCGCGAGGCTTACTTGACTGCCCAACCGGTCAGCTCGGACAAAGCCTTGCCGATGTCTGCCAGCGAACGCACGGTTTTAACGCCTGCGTCTTCCAGGGCAGCAAACTTCTCGTCTGCAGTGCCTTTGCCGCCAGAGATGATTGCGCCAGCATGGCCCATGCGCTTGCCCGCTGGGGCAGTCACACCAGCGATGTAGGACACAACCGGCTTGGTCACGTGTGCCTTGATGTAGGCAGCCGCTTCTTCTTCAGCCGAACCGCCGATCTCACCGATCATCACGATCGCTTCGGTCTTCGGGTCTTCCTGGAACAGCTTCAGGATGTCGATGAAGTTCGAACCCGGGATCGGGTCACCACCGATGCCGACGCAAGTCGACTGACCGAAACCGGCGTCAGTCGTCTGCTTCACAGCTTCGTAGGTCAGGGTGCCGGAACGGGAAACGATACCGACTTTACCTGGCAAGTGAATGTGACCTGGCATGATGCCGATCTTGCATTCGCCTGGAGTGATCACGCCTGGGCAGTTAGGACCGATCAGGACCACGCCCAGCTCGTCGCACTTGACCTTGGCATCCAGCATATCCAGGGTAGGAATGCCTTCAGTGATGCAAACGATCAGCTTGATGCCGCCGAACGCTGCTTCCAGGATGGAGTCTTTGCAGAAAGGAGCTGGAACGTAGATCACGCTGGCAGTGGCGCCAGTGGCAGCTACAGCGTCTTTCACGGTGTTGAACACTGGCAGACCCAGGTGCTCGGTGCCGCCTTTACCAGGAGTAACGCCACCCACCATCTTGGTGCCGTATTCGATGGCTTGCTGGGTGTGGAAACTACCTTGCGAACCGGTAATACCCTGGCAGATAACTTTGGTGTCTTTATTGATCAGGACGCTCATTATTTGCCCTCCGCAGCTTTGACAACTTGTTGAGCAGCGTCGGTCAGGCTGGTAGCAGCGATGATGTTCAAACCGCTTTCTGCCAGTACTTTAGCGCCCAGCTCAGCGTTGTTGCCTTCAAGGCGAACAACAACCGGGATTTTCACGCCGACTTCTTTCACAGCGCCGATGATGCCTTCGGCAATCATGTCGCAACGAACGATGCCGCCGAAGATGTTGACCAATACTGCAGCGACGTTAGTGTCGGACAGGATGATCTTGAACGCTTCGGTCACGCGTTCTTTGGTAGCACCGCCGCCCACGTCGAGGAAGTTGGCTGGTTTGCCGCCATGCAGGTTGACGATGTCCATGGTACCCATGGCCAGGCCAGCACCGTTGACCATGCAACCGATGTTGCCTTCCAGCGCTACATAGTTCAGTTCGAACTTGGCAGCGTGCGCTTCGCGCGGATCGTCTTGTGACGGATCGTGGAAAGTCTTCAGCTTAGGCTGACGGTACATGGCGTTGGCGTCGATGTTGATCTTGGCGTCGAGGCAATGCAGATCGCCGTCAGCCTTGATCACCAGCGGGTTCACTTCCAGCAGAGCCAGGTCGTGATCCTTGAACAGTTTGGCCAGACCTACGAAGATCTTGGCGAACTGAGCAACTTGCTTGCCTTCCAGACCCAGCTGGAATGCCAGCTCGCGACCCTGGAATGGCTGAGCGCCAACCAGTGGATCGATAGTGGCCTTGAGGATTTTCTCAGGGGTGTCGTGAGCGATTTTCTCGATGTCCACGCCACCTTCGGTGGAAGCCATGAACACGATACGACGGCTCGAACGGTCAACGACAGCGCCCAGGTACAGCTCTTTAGCGATATCAGTGCACGATTCAACCAGGATCTTGGTGACTGGCTGACCATTGGCATCAGTCTGGTAAGTCACCAAACGCTTGCCCAACCACTGTTGAGCGAATGCTTTGGCGTCTTCTTTGCTGCGAACCAGCTTAACGCCGCCCGCTTTACCGCGACCACCTGCGTGAACCTGGGCTTTGACAACCCATTCGGTCCCGCCGATCTTGTCGCACGCTTCTGCTGCTGCTTCCGGGGTGTCTACGGCGAAACCCTGGGAAACTGGCAGGCCGTATTCGGCGAACAGCTGCTTACCCTGATACTCGTGAAGATTCATGCTTATTACCGTCTTCGTTAGGTACTGCGCATTCGGTGCTGCACTTGTTCAGTGCCGCACCACCTGTGACTGCTGCTTGCGTAGGTGTTCCGGATAACCGGTGAAACTACGCAAGACTGCGTCCGGCGGACATTCCGCGGTGAGTCTTGCACGCAAGTCTCACGACGGGCCTTCCGCCGTGGTTTCTTATTGTCTTGTCTTAACGCTTCTTGCGGTTGGCGATGTGAATGGCGCCGCCATTCACTGCCAGAGCGGCTTCGTGCAAGGCTTCGGACAGGGTCGGATGGGAGAAAACCATCATGCCCAGGTCTTCGGCACTGGTGCCGAATTCCATACCGATCGCGCCCTGCTGAACCAGTTCTGCAGCGCTCGGGCCAATCACGTGGACGCCCAATACGCGGTCAGTCTTGGCATCAGCAATGACTTTCACGAAACCGCCGGTGTCGTTGGCTGCCATGGCACGGCCACTGGCTGCAAACGGGAAAGTGCCGACGTTAACTTCAACGCCTTCAGCTTTCAAGGTTTGCTCGGTTTTACCGACCCACGCGATTTCCGGGTGAGTATAAATAACAGACGGGATCAGGTCATAGTTGATCTGGGCTTTGTGGCCCTTGATGCGCTCTACAACCATGATGCCTTCCTCGGACGCCTTGTGCGCCAGCATCATGCCGCGAACCACGTCACCGATCGCGAAAACGCCCGGTACACTGGTCGCGCACTGGTCGTCAACGAAAACGAAACCACGTTCGTCGATCGTCACACCGCTGTCAGCTGCCAGCAGCTCGGTGGTCACCGGACGGCGACCAACGGCAACGATCAGCTTGTCAAAGGTGATGTTCTGTTCGCCATTGGCATCGGTGTAGTTCACAACGACTTCGTCGCCGTTCACTTTGGAACCGGTGACGCGAGCGCCCAGCTTGATGTTCAGACCTTGTTTGGTCAGGGTTTTGTAGGCTTCTTTGGAAACGGCGTCGTCAGCAGCAGGCAAGAACTTTTCCAGTGCTTCCAGAACAACCACTTCGGAACCCAGACGGGACCAGACCGAACCCAGTTCCAGACCGATGACGCCAGCGCCGATCACGCCCAGACGCTTAGGCACCGATTGGAATTCCAGCGCGCCAGTCGAATCGACGATCACGTTCTGGTCAACCGGAGCCGGTGGAATGTCGATCGGACGCGAGCCCGAAGCCAGGATCACGTTCTCGGCCTCGATGATTTCGACGGTGCCGTCTGGCTTGGTCAGTTCAACTTTCTTGCCGGCCAGCAGTTTGCCGTGGCCTTGCAGGGAAGTAACGCCGTTAGCCTTGAACAGGGTTGCAACGCCAGAGGTCAGGCCTTTGACGATGTTGGCTTTACGGCCAACCATTGCAGCCACGTCCATGGTCACGCCAGCGTGGTTGATACCGTGGATCGCGAAGCCTTCTTTGGCTTCCTTGTATTTCCAGGAGCTGTCCAGCAGCGCCTTGGACGGAATGCAGCCGACGTTCAGGCAAGTACCGCCGAGGGCCAGCTTGCCTTCCTTGTCGGTGTATTTCTCGATGCAGGCAGTGGAGAGGCCCAGTTGCGCTGCTTTAATGGCAGCCACGTAGCCGCCAGGGCCCGCGCCAATCACTACCACGTCGAATTTCTGAGTCATGTGTCATTCCTTCTCGAATCAAACCGGACGGCCCCTTTTGAGGACCGTCGTGGGACGAAGCTGGTCATTACAGAAGGGCCGTCCATCACTGGACGGCCTGTGCAACGAAATCAGATATCCAGCAGCAAACGAGCCGGGTCTTCCAGCAGGTTCTTGATGGTAACCAGGAAGGTCACAGCTTCTTTGCCATCGATCAGACGGTGATCGTAGGACAGAGCCAGGTACATCATCGGACGGATAACAACCTGACCGTTGATCGCCATAGGACGCTGCAGAATGTTGTGCATGCCCAGGATAGCCGCTTGTGGCGGGTTGACGATCGGGGTCGACATCATCGAACCGAAGGTACCACCGTTAGTGATGGTGAACGTACCGCCGGTCATCTCGTCCATCGACAGTTTGCCGTCACGAGCCTTCTTGCCGAAGGTGGCGATGCCGCCTTCGATTTCAGCCAGGCTCATCAGTTCGGCGTTACGCAGAACCGGTACAACCAGACCGCGGTCGCTGGAAACAGCCACACCAACGTCGGCGTAGCCGTGGTAAACGATGTCAGCACCGTCGATCGAGGCGTTGACAGCCGGGTAGCGTTTCAGCGCTTCGGTGGCCGCTTTCACGAAGAACGACATGAAGCCCAGACGCACGCCGTTGTGGGACTTCTCGAACAGGTCCTTGTACTTCGAACGCAGCGCCATGACTTCGGTCATGTCGACTTCGTTGAACGTGGTCAGCATCGCCATGTTCGACTGAGCTTCAACCAGACGCTCGGCAACCTTGGCACGCAGACGGGTCATTGGAACGCGTTTTTCAACGCGGTCACCGGCGGCGAACATTGGAGCAGCGGCAGCAGGCGCAGCAGCCTTGGCAGGCGCGGCAGCCGGAGCGGCTTTCTTGGCGGCAACAGCGGCTACTACGTCTTCCTTGGTCACACGACCGCCTTTGCCAGTGCCGGCAACGGAAGCGATATTGATGCCATTTTCTTCAGCCAGCTTGCGAGCAGCCGGTGCAGCAACAGGATCGTCTTCGCCTTCGGCCGCTGGAGCAGCAGCCTGTGCAGCAGCCGGAGCAGCGGCAGCGGCTGGAGCGGCAGCAGCGCCGCCCGCTTCAATGGAGCCCAGGACTTCGTCGGACAGAACGGTGTCGCCTTCGTTCTTGACGATAGCGCCCAGCACGCCGTCAGCGGTGGCCAACACTTCCAGTACGACTTTGTCGGTTTCGATGTCGACGATCAGATCATCGCGCTTGACGGCGTCGCCCGGCTTTTTGTGCCAGGTGGCAACGGTGCCATCGGCAACCGATTCCGGGAAAGTGGGGGCTTTGATTTCGATAGCCATTATCTGTGGGTCCTTAAATTCGGTTTCAGGTGCGCGAAGGCGTTAAACAGTAAAGGCGTCTTGCAGCAGTTTTTCTTGCTGCTCAGCGTGCATCGATGCGTAACCACAAGCAGGTGCAGCAGAGGCATCACGGCCCGCGTACTCGAGTACGAGAGACTTGTTGTGATTGCCAACGATGCGACGCATGTGGTGTTGGCTGCAGTACCAGGCACCCTGGTTCATCGGCTCTTCCTGACACCAAACGATATGTTTGAGGTTGGTGTACGGAGCCAGGACTTCGTTCAAGTCGTCCTCAGGGAATGGGTACAGCTGCTCGATACGCACGACGGCGATGTCATCACGACCTTCGGCACGGCGTTTTTCCAGCAGGTCGTAGTAGACCTTGCCGCTACACAGGACAATGCGCTCGACCTTTTTCGGGTCTTGAACATCGATTTCCGGGATAACGGTCTGGAACGAACCTTCGGCCAGATCTTCCAGGGTCGACACGGCCAGTTTGTGACGCAGCAACGACTTCGGCGTCAGGACTATCAATGGCTTGCGCAGCGGGCGAATCACCTGACGACGCAGCAAGTGGTAGATCTGCGCCGGCGTGGTCGGCACCGCTACCTGAATGTTGTGCTCGGCGCACAGTTGCAGGTAACGCTCCAAACGAGCCGAAGAGTGCTCCGGACCCTGACCTTCATAACCGTGCGGCAGCAACATGGTCAGACCGCAGAGACGGCCCCACTTGTGCTCGCCACTGGTAATGAACTGGTCGATAACCACCTGGGCACCGTTGGCGAAGTCGCCGAACTGGGCTTCCCAGAGAACCAGTGCCTCAGGCGTGGTGGTCGAGTAACCGTATTCGAACGCCAGTACGGCCTCTTCAGACAGGAACGAATCGTACAGGTCGAAGCGTGGCTGACCTTTGTACAGATTCTGCAGCGGAATGTAGCTGCCCGGGTCTTTCTGGTTGTGCAAGACAGCGTGACGGTGCGAGAACGTACCGCGGCCGATGTCCTGACCGGTCATGCGAATCGGGTGACCTTCGAACGCCAGGGTCGCGTACGCCATGGTTTCGGCGTAACCCCAGTTGATCGGCAGGCCGCCGACTTGCATCTTCTGACGGTCTTCGTAGATTTTCGAGACCTGGCGCTGAACCACGAAGCCTTCCGGAATTTCCAGCAGCTTGGCGGACAGTTCCTGCAAGGTTTTCAGATCGAAGCGAGTGTCGTGACGCGCGGTCCAGGCATGGCCCAGATACGGACGCCAGTCCACGAACAACTCTTTGTTCGGCTCTTTGACCAGGCTTTTTACAACATGCAGACCGTTGTCCAGCGCGTTACGGTATTCGTCGACTTTCGCCTGAACACGCTCAACGTCCAGTACACCGCTCTGGGTCAGACGATCGGCATACAGCTCACGCGTGGTGCGCTGCTTGGCGATCTGCTGGTACATCAGAGGCTGGGTACCGCTTGGCTCGTCGGCCTCGTTGTGGCCGCGACGACGGTAGCAGACCAGGTCGATCACCACGTCGCGCTTGTACTGCATCCGGTAGTCGATGGCCAACTGGGTCACGAACAATACGGCTTCCGGATCATCACCATTCACATGGAGGATCGGCGCCTGGATCATTTTCGCAACGTCGGTCGCGTACTCGGTGGAACGCGAGTCCAGCGGGTTGCTGATGGTGAAACCGACCTGGTTGTTGATGACGATGTGCACGGTGCCGCCGGTTTTGAAACCGCGGGTCTGCGACATCTGGAAGGTTTCCATCACCACGCCTTGACCGGCGAATGCCGCGTCACCGTGGATGGAAATCGGCAGAACCTTCTCACCGGTAGGGTCGTTGCGACGATCCTGACGGGCGCGAACCGAACCCTCGACCACTGGAGATACAATTTCCAGGTGGGACGGGTTGAACGCCATGGCCAGGTGAACCTCACCGCCAGTGGTCATGACGTTGGACGAGAAACCCTGGTGATATTTAACGTCACCGGAACCCAGTTCGACCTTCTTCTTGCCTTCGAACTCGTCGAACAGCTCGCGCGGGTTCTTGCCAAAGGTGTTGACCAGCACGTTCAGACGACCACGGTGGGCCATACCGATAACGATTTCCTTGGTGCCGTAGGAGCCGGAACGCTGGATCAGCTCGTCGAGCATCGGAATCAGACTCTCGCCGCCTTCCAGACCGAAACGCTTGGTACCCGGGTATTTGGTCCCCAGGTATTTTTCCAGGCCTTCGCCGGCCGTGACGCGCTCGAGTAGATGGCTCTTGATGTCGGCGGAGTACGTCGGACGGCCACGCACGCTTTCCAGACGCTGCTGGAACCACTGGCGCTGCTCGGAATCGGTGATATGCGTGAATTCAGCGCCGATGGTGCGGCAATATGTCTGCTGCAACGCTTCGTGAATTTCGCGTAGGCTCGCTTCCTCTTTGCCGATGAACAGGTCGCCGGCACGGAAGGTCGTATCAAGATCGGCATTGGTCAAGCCGTAATGATTGATCGACAGGTCTGCAGGCGCAGGACGCTGCCACAGCCCCAGCGGGTCAAGCTGGGCTGCCTGGTGGCCACGCATACGGTAGGCCTGGATCAATCGCAGCACTTCAACTTGCTTCTTCTCGTGCTCACTGCTCACGCTGCCGGCGGAAACCGGTTGGGCGCGGCGCTGGTTCTTTGCCAGCAAGACGAAATGATCGCGTATTGTCGAGTGCGAAACATCGGTGGCAGTGTTGCCGTCAGCTGGCAACTTCTGGAAGTAGGTGCGCCACTCTTCTGGCACAGCGTTAGGGTCGTGCAGGTAGAGCTCATAGAGCTCTTCCACATAGGCAGCGTTACTACCGGATAGGTAGGCGCTGTTCCACATGCGCTGCATCACGCTTTCTTGCATGCTTGGTCACCCTCGGTTAGGGGAACACCACCGGCGTCGACACCGAGCACGCTTGCAGAAGTCCGAATGCAGCGACTAAAACAAGCCACTTAGGATCACGCTGATAGTCCGGGTACCAGCCCGGATGCCCCTGCTTGTCTCATTTCTTCAAAATAAGAGCCGCAGCCTTATAAGCTGCTGCTCAGGTTAAAACTACGGCGCCGGTTGAAGCCTGCGCCGTAGCATCTACGGGTACAGCGGTACTGCATTTACAACAGCCGGGTTACAGCAGCTGAATCACACGCCGCTTTGCAGCAACATGTTACGTACGTGACCGATGGCCTTAGTCGGGTTCAGGCCTTTCGGGCAGACGTTGACGCAGTTCATGATCCCGCGGCAGCGGAATACGCTGAACGGGTCATCCAGCGAAGCCAGACGCTCGGCAGTCTTGGTGTCGCGGCTGTCTGCCAGGAAGCGATACGCTTGCAGCAGAGCAGCTGGACCCAGGAACTTGTCCGGGTTCCACCAGAAGGACGGGCAAGAGGTCGAGCAGCAAGCGCACAGGATGCACTCGTACAGACCGTCGAGCTTTTCGCGCTCTTCAGGGGTCTGCAGACGCTCGATGGCCGGAGCCGGCGTGTCGTTCTGCAGGTATGGCTTAACCTTCTCGTATTGCTTGTAGAAGATGCTCATATCGACGACCAGGTCACGGATAACCGGCAAACCTGGCAGAGGACGAACGATCAGCTTGTTACCTTTTACGACAGCGGACAGCGGCGTGACGCACGCCAGAGCGTTTTTGCCGTTGATGTTCATGCCGTCGGAACCGCAAACACCTTCACGGCAAGAGCGACGATAGGAGAACCCTTCGTCCTGCTCTTTGATCAGGGCCAGCACGTCCAGCACCATCAGGTCTTTACCACCGGTATCGACCGAAAATTCCTGCATGAACGGCGCAGCGTCCTGATCAGGGTTGTAGCGATAAACACTGACTTGCAACATGGCGGCCACCCTTAATAAGTCCGAATCTTAGGTTCAAAAGTCGGAACAGTCTTCGGCGAGAAGTTCACGGCACGCTTGGTCACGCGCTTGTCACCCGGGAAGTACAGGGTGTGGCACAGCCAGTTTTCGTCGTCGCGATCTTCGTAGTCTTCACGGGCGTGAGCGCCGCGGGACTCTTTGCGGATTTCTGCGGCGATGGCGGTAGCTTCGGCCACTTCCAGCAGGTTCTGCAATTCCAGCGCTTCGATACGAGCCGTGTTGAACGCCTGGCTCTTGTCGTTGATCTTGACGTTGGCGATACGGCCACGCAGATCAGCGAGCTGCGCGATACCCTTCTGCATGTATTCGCCGGTACGGAATACACCGAAGTAGTTCTGCATGCAGCTTTGCAGCTCTTTACGCAGGGTGGCGACGTCTTCGCCTTCGGTACGCGAGTTCAGGCCATCGAGACGCGCCAGGGCAGCGTCGATGTCGGACTGGCGAGCGCGAGTGTAATCGACGCCTTCTTTCAGGGTCTGCTCCAGGAACAGGCCGGCAGCACGACCGAATACCACCAGGTCGAGCAACGAGTTACCGCCCAGACGGTTGGCACCGTGCACCGATACGCAGGCCACTTCGCCTACTGCGAACAGACCCGGGATGATCTGGTCAACGCCGTCGGCGTCCTGAGTGATTGCCTGACCGTGAATATTGGTCGGCACGCCGCCCATCATATAGTGGCAGGTTGGAACGACCGGAATCGGCGACACGGCTGGATCGACGTGGGCGAAGGTCTTGGACAGTTCCATGATGCCTGGCAGACGGCTGTGCAGAACTTCTTCACCGAGGTGATCGAGTTTCAGCATTACGTGGTCGCCATCCGGACCGCAACCGTTGCCGGCGATGATTTCTTTAACCATCGAGCGAGCAACCACGTCACGACCAGCCAAGTCTTTGGCGTTCGGAGCATAACGCTCCATGAAACGCTCGCCGTGCTTGTTGATCAGGTAACCGCCTTCACCGCGGCAACCTTCAGTCACCAGTACACCCGCGCCGGCGATGCCGGTTGGGTGGAACTGCCACATTTCAATGTCTTGTACCGGCACGCCAGCACGCAGAGCCATGCCGACGCCGTCACCGGTGTTGATCAGGGCATTGGTGGTGGACGAGTAGATACGACCTGCACCGCCGGTCGCCAATACGGTGGCGTTAGCGCGGACGTAGGAGGTTTCGCCGGTTTCGATGCAGATGACGATCATGCCGACAAAAGCACCATCTTCGTTCTTCACCAGGTCGACACCGTAGTATTCGTTGAGGAATACGGTGCCGGCCTTGAGGTTGGCCTGGTACAGGGTGTGCAACAGCGCGTGACCGGTACGGTCGGCAGCGGCGCACGTACGGGCAGCCTGGCCACCTTTACCGAAGTCTTTCGACTGACCGCCGAACGGACGCTGATAGATGCGGCCTTGTTCGGTACGGGAGAACGGCAAGCCCATGTGCTCGAGCTCGAAGACCGCTTCCGGGCCTACGGAACACATGTATTCGATAGCGTCCTGGTCACCGATATAGTCGGAACCCTTGACGGTATCGTACATGTGCCAGCGCCAGTCATCGTTCGGATCTGCCGAGGCGATGGCGCAGGTGATGCCACCCTGGGCGGATACAGTGTGCGAACGAGTCGGGAAAACCTTGGTAACCACGGCAGTCTTGTGACCACCTTGTGCCAGCTGCAGCGCAGCGCGCATGCCAGCACCGCCGCCGCCAATGATGATGGCGTCGAACGAAAGCGTGTTAACTGTATTAGACATGAATCAGATACCCCAAAGAATCTGCACACCCCAGACGAAGTAGGCGAACATCGCGACGCCGCATACTGCCTGGAAGAGGAAACGTATTGCAGTCGCGGACTTGCCGAACGCCATTGGCGTCAGGTAGTCGGTCGCGATGGTCCACATGCCGACCCAGGCGTGAGCGCCGAGGGCAACGAGGGCCAGGAGACTGAAAATACGCATCCAGTTGCTTGCGAACAGTTCATGCCATTGGGCGTAGCCGATGCCAGGGTTGGCGACGACGTATCCGATCAGGAAAATGAAGTAAGCCGCGAGAACGACCGCAGACACACGTTGTGCCATCCAGTCATAGAGGCCCGAACGCGACAGGTTCGTGACGTTAGTTACCATATCCAAACTCCTGCCAGAACGATTACCACCACGGAAATGGCGATAACGATTTTCGAGCCCAGTTTGCCGCCTTCAAGCGACTCGCCAATGCCCATGTCCATCATCAAGTGGCGCACACCGGCAACCAGGTGATACAGCAGAGCGGACAGGATGCCCCATGTCACTAGCTTGGCTAGCGGACTGGTCAGACACGCTTTCACCTGACCGAAGCCTTCTTCCGAGTCGAGCGACTTGTCCAATGCATAAAGCATGATGGCCAGGCTGACAAAGAGGATGATTCCGGAGATTCGGTGAAGAATGGACGTGTAAGCAGTGACTGGGAGTTTGATGGTCCTTAGGTCTAGGTTTACAGGTCGTTGGCTATTCACGGCTTTTTCACACTGAAGAGCCCCTAACAATCAGGGCAAAGTTGTTGGGGAGTGCACTGGTCAGGTACCCACCACCCAGGGAGTGCGACCCCCAGTAAAGCAGGCCCAAAAGCCCCTGGCGGTCGGAGGCCGAGTATAGACAGTTAGGCTACTAATGACAACGCGTTCACCTTCCCCTAATAGCGCATTGCACAAGTTGGATAAAAGGCGTAAACGGCAGTCAATTTCGAGGAAAAAGTCCGGTTAAAGCCTTCTGGAGCAAGACTTTAGGCAAATTGACATTCGAATTTATCTCACTATAGTGGTGCGGGCCCTGCGTGGGGGGTCTGTCTGATGATTTCAAGCATAAATAGGAGGCCACATGGCTGACAAAAAAGCGCAGTTGATCATCGAGGGCGCAGCCCCCGTCGAGCTGCCCATTTTAACCGGCACCGTTGGTCCCGATGTTATCGATGTTCGGGGCCTTACGGCCACGGGCCGTTTCACCTTTGACCCTGGTTTCATGTCGACCGCTGCCTGCGAGTCGAAGATCACCTATATCGACGGCGACAACGGCATTTTGCTGCACCGCGGCTACCCGATCGAACAGCTGGCTGAAAAGTCGGACTACCTGGAAACCTGCTATCTGCTGCTCAACGGCGAACTGCCGACCGCAGAACAGAAGGCCCAGTTCGTCAGCACCGTGAAGAACCACACCATGGTTCACGAGCAGCTGAAAACCTTCTTCAACGGCTTCCGTCGCGACGCCCACCCGATGGCCGTCATGTGCGGTGTAGTCGGCGCCCTCTCGGCCTTCTACCACGACTCCCTGGACATCAATAACCCGCAGCATCGCGAAATCTCCGCGATCCGTCTGGTTGCCAAGATGCCAACCCTGGCAGCGATGGTTTACAAGTACTCCATGGGCCAGCCCATGATGTACCCGCGCAACGACCTGACGTACGCGGAAAACTTCCTGCACATGATGTTCAACACCCCGTGCGAGATCAAACCGATCAGCCCGGTACTCGCCAAGGCCATGGACAAGATCTTCATCCTCCATGCCGACCACGAGCAGAACGCATCGACCTCCACCGTACGCCTGGCCGGCTCTTCGGGTGCCAACCCGTTCGCCTGTATCGCCGCCGGCATCGCTGCACTGTGGGGCCCTGCCCACGGCGGCGCGAACGAAGCTGTTCTGACCATGCTCGATGAAATTGGCGATGTGTCGAACATCGACAAGTACATCGCCAAGGCCAAGGACAAGAACGATCCGTTCAAACTGATGGGCTTCGGTCACCGGGTTTACAAAAACCGCGACCCACGCGCCACAGTCATGAAGCAGACCTGCGACGAAGTACTGAAAGAACTGGGCATCACCAACGATCCGCAACTCGAACTGGCCATGCGCCTGGAAGAGATCGCCCTGACCGACCCGTACTTCATCGAACGCTCGCTGTACCCGAACGTCGACTTCTACTCGGGGATCATCCTCAAGGCGATCGGCATTCCAACCAGCATGTTCACCGTGATCTTCGCCCTGGCGCGGACTGTCGGCTGGATTTCCCACTGGAAAGAAATGCTCTCCAGCCCGTACAAGATTGGCCGTCCGCGCCAGCTGTATACCGGCTACGAGTCGCGTGACATCACCAAGCTGGAAGATCGCAAATAAGACCTGTCTTGCGATAACGTTTAAAGTTGCACCGGGAACGGCCTCTATGTAGATAGAGGCCGTTTTTGTTTGTGCTGGTTCAGCGGCCTGAAGGCCGGCTGGGTCTTTGGTCGTGTACATATCCGTTGCTGCGGTAACGGATATGTACACGATCAAACCACCCAACAAAAAATGCCCCGATCTCTCGACCGGGGCATTTCTGTTTAACGCAGCTTACATAAGCAAACCTGAAGCCTTAGTGAGCAACCGCCCCACTCGCCCCCAAGCCAGTCTGCGAACGAACAAACTGAGGGAAGAACAGCGCCCGCTCATTGTCAGCCGCAGTCGACTTGTCAGTAATCGAGAAGAACCAGATCCCGATAAACGCAATGGCCATGGAGAACAACGCCGGGTACTCATACGGGAAGATAGCCTTCTCGTGATGCAGGATCTGCACCCAGATGGTTGGCCCAAGGACCATCAAACCAACGGCACTGATCAGACCCAGCCAGCCGCCGATCATCGCACCACGCGTGGTCAGCTTCTTCCAGTACATGGAAAGCAGCAGCACCGGGAAGTTACAGCTCGCCGCGATGGAGAACGCCAGGCCCACCATGAACGCAATGTTTTGGCTTTCGAACAGAATGCCCAGACCGATCGCCAGCACACCCAGGCAGACGGTGGTGATTTTCGAGACGCGGATCTCGTCCTTGTCGTTGGCCTTGCCCTTCTTGATCACGCTGGCGTAAAGGTCATGAGACACCGCCGTAGCACCGGCCAGCGTCAAACCAGCCACCACAGCCAGAATGGTTGCAAACGCGACTGCCGAGATGAAGCCCAGGAAAACACTGCCTCCTACCGCGTTGGCCAAGTGCACCGCCGCCATGTTGTTGCCGCCCAACAGCGCGCCAGCCGCATCTTTAAAGGCAGGGTTGGTGCTGACCAGCAAGATCGCGCCGAAGCCGATGATGAACGTCAGGATGTAGAAGTAGCCAATGAAGCCGGTTGCATACAGCACGCTCTTACGAGCTTCTTTTGCGTCACTCACAGTGAAGAAGCGCATCAGAATGTGCGGCAGGCCCGCGGTACCGAACATCAGCGCCAGGCCAAGGGAAAACGCGGAGATCGGGTCTTTCACCAGACCGCCCGGGCTCATGATCGCCTCACCTTTAGGGTGAACCTTGATCGCCTCGGAAAACAGCGCATTGAAGTCGAAGTTGACGTGCTTCATTACCATCAGCGCCATGAACGAGGCACCAGACAGCAGCAACACTGCCTTGATGATCTGCACCCAAGTGGTCGCCAGCATGCCGCCGAACAGCACGTACAAGCACATCAGGACACCGACCAGGATGACTGCAATGTGATAGTCGAGACCGAACAGCAGTTGAATCAGCTTGCCGGCACCGACCATTTGCGCGATCAGGTAGAACGCCACTACCACTAGCGAACCGCAAGCGGACAGCGTGCGGATCTGGGTTTGCCCGAGACGATAGGACGCCACGTCGGCAAAGGTGTATTTACCCAGGTTACGCAGGCGCTCGGCGATCAGGAACAGAATGATCGGCCAGCCCACCAGGAAGCCGATCGAGTAGATCAGGCCGTCGTAGCCGGAGGTGAACACCAGGGCGGAAATACCCAGGAAGGACGCCGCGGACATATAGTCGCCGGCAATTGCCAAACCGTTCTGGAAGCCGGTGATCTTGCCACCCGCCGCATAGTAGTCAGCCGCCGAATTGTTGCGCTTGGAGGCCCAGTAGGTGATGCACAGGGTCAAACCGACGAACGCCACGAACATCAGAATCGCGGAGACGTTAAGCGGTTGTTTGTTGACTTCGCCAGTCAGAGCTTCAGCGGCCCAGGCACCAGGCGCGAAAGCTGCGATGCTCAATAGAGCCATTAGACGCCGGATCATTGCTGAGCCTCCTTGAGAATCGCATTGTTCAGGTCGTCGAATTCGCCATTGGCGCGTCGTACGTAGATTGCCGTCAGGATAAAGGCCGAGAGAATCAGCCCGACACCAATGGGTATCCCCCAGGTAATCGAAGACTCGGGGCTGATTTTCGCACCCAGAATATGCGGCCCGTAAGCGATCAAAAGGATGAATCCAGAGTAAAGCCCAAGCATGATTGCCGAAAGAATCCAGGCGAATCGTTCTCTCTTGCTAACCAGCTCCTTGAAGAGCGGGCTGTTTTGAATCGAGAGGTAAATGCTGTCGTTCATTGTTTTTATCCTCGCAGCACAGATGAAGTTGTAACGTCATCCACTTTATGCGGCTGCGGAACTGGTTCCAGACGACCTTAGTATTAGAACGACATGACGGTACTACCATTTTTCAGCCGATATTAATTAGCCTGCTTTGCACCCATCTTCTCTCTGCAAAAATGCGGGAATGCAAAAGGCCGCTTGGCAGTGATACCAAGCGGCCCTGGAAGGTGCTGACTAGACGCGTCAGCTCAAATCATTTGATCCAGTCGGCAACGCGTTCCGGGTGTTTGGCCACCCAATCCTTCGCTGCGGCTTCAGGTTTGGCACCATCCTGAATGGCCAACATGACTTCGCCGATTTCGTCTTTCGACGCCCACTGGAAGTTCTTCAGGAACTTGGCAACTTCCGGAGCCTTGGTGGCCAGGTCTTTGCTGCCGATGTTGTTCACGGTTTCAGCCGCGCCAAAAACGCCCTTCGGGTCATCCAGGAAGCGCAGTTTCCACTTGGCGAACATCCAGTGCGGCACCCAACCGGTGACTGCGATGGATTCGTTTTTCTTCTCGGCACGGGTCAGCTCGGCGATCATCCCGGCGCCGGAACTGGCCTTGAGTTGATACCCAGTCAGATCGTAGTCCTTGATGGCCTGTTCGGACTTGAGCATCACGCCTGAACCGGCGTCGATACCAACGATGCGTTTTTTGAAGCTGTCGTCGGTTTTAAGATCGTCAATGGATTTGGCCTTGACGTACTCCGGCACGATCAGACCAATTTTCGCGTCTTTGAAGTTCGGACCGTAATCGACGACCTGATCCTTGTTCTTGGTCCAGTAATCGCCGTGAGTTACAGGCAGCCACGCAGACATCATGGCGTCGAGCTTGCCAGTGGCCACACCCTGCCACATGATCCCGGTGGCGACGGCTTGCAGCTTCACGTCATAACCCAGCTTCTGCTTGATCACTTCGGCCGCCACATGAGTGGTGGCAACGCTGTCGGACCAACCGTCAACGTAGCCGATGCTCAGGGTTTTGCTCTCGGCATTGGCGAATGTGGAGCCAATCGCAAGTACCAGAGCGGCACTCGCGCCTAAAAGTCGTCGCATCTTCATCGTTACTTCCCCGAAAGTGCTGCGCTCGACGGATGCCGAGTCGCGTCAACGTATTGTTATGGTGCACAGCGCCCCCATCACGCCCACCGCAAACTCGTCCGAACATCAGCGCGATTTATCTATGAGAGCACTGATGCGTCGATCATCAACCTCACGCCAAAGGCGACCTTCTCTGCCAGCGACCTCAAGGCATCGAGAAACGACATCAGAACGCCATTAATCTAGACCACCGGACGTCCGCCGGCCAATCCGCTCGAACTTTGCATGTCAAAATTATGCAGGCCACCAAGCACGCGGCAAATGAAGGTAACATGCGCGGCTTTGCTCCCAGACGGCCTGACCATGCCCGCGACATCACGTTTTCCTTTTTTTGCTTATCTATTCGCCTGCCTGCTGGGGCTTTTTGCCCTCGGTGGCTTCTGGTACGGCCTCGGTAAACCGGTGATGCTGCCGGATGTGGCCAGTGCGACGCACAAGCTGCAATGCGCCTCCTACACCCCGTTCGACAAGGATCAATCGCCGTTCGATCAGCCGTTCAAGCTGCGCCCCGAACGCATGGACGCCGACCTCGCGCTGCTGGCGACGCGCTTCGAATGCATCCGCACCTATTCAATGACCGGCCTTGAGGCCCTGCCCGACCTGGCGCGCAAGCACGGGCTGAAGCTGATGATTGGCGCCTGGGTCAACAGCAATCCGGTAGACACCGCCAAGGAAGTCGACCTGCTGATCGCCTCAGCCAATGCGAACGCGGACGTGGTGACCTCGGTGATCGTCGGTAACGAAACCCTGTTGCGCAAAGAAGTCACTGGCGCGCAGTTGGCCAAGCTTATTCATAAAGTCAAAAGTCAGGTCAAACAGCCTGTCACTTACGCCGACGTCTGGGAGTTCTGGCTCAAACACCCGGAAGTCGCCCCGGCAGTGGACTTCCTGACCATCCATTTGCTGCCGTACTGGGAAGACGATCCTTCGAATATCGACGCCGCGCTGCAACATGTAGCCGAGGTGCGTCAGGTGTTCGGTAACACATTCGCGCCCAAGGACGTGATGATTGGCGAAACCGGTTGGCCGAGCGAAGGCCGTCAGCGCGAAACCGCTCTGCCGAGCCGGGTCAATGAAGCCAAGTTCATTCGCTCTTTTGTCATCATGGCGGAGCAGCAAGGCTGGCATTACAACCTGATCGAAGCTTTTGACCAGCCGTGGAAACGCGCCAGCGAAGGTGCGGTCGGTGGTTACTGGGGGCTATTCGACGCCGATCGTCAGGACAAGGGCGTGCTGGCAGGTCCGGTGTCGAACGTGCCGTACTGGTCGCAGTGGCTGGTGGTGGGTGGTTTGATCTTCCTCGGCACACTGATCCTCGGCGGGCGTGTTCGCAGCACTCGCGCAGCGTTGGTCCTGCCGCTGCTAGGCGCGCTGGCGGCTTGCTCGATTGGCGCCTGGGGCGATCTGGCGCGTGTCACCACTCGTTTTGCCAGTGAATGGTTGTGGGTGGCGCTGCTGACGGGTTTGAATCTGTTGGTGCTGGCGCATGCGGCACTGACGTTGAGCGCTCGCACTGGTTGGCGTGGACGGGCGTTCAATGCGCTGGAACGTCGGGCTGGCTGGTGGCTCGCTGCAGCCGGGTTTGCCGCTGCGGTAATGATGCTGGAGCTATTGTTCGATCCGCGTTACCGCAGCTTTCCGAGTGTCGCTTTCCTGTTGCCGGCCCTGGTTTATCTGTGCCGCCCGGTAAGCGTGCCGCGTCGTGAGATAGCCCTGCTGACCTTCATCATTGGCGCCGGCATTGCGCCGCAGCTGTATCAAGAAGGGTTGCAGAACCAACAGGCCTGGGGTTGGGCGCTGGTGAGTGGGCTGATGGTTGCAGCGTTGTGGCGCAGTTTGCGGGTTCGTAAAGGCTAATCTTCAGCGAGGCGACTGGCCTCTTCGCGGGCATGCCTCGCTCCTACAAGGTTTGGGGGATCCATTGTAGGAGCGAGGCTTGCCCGCGAAGACTGACTGTCAGGCGCTGCGAGAGGCGCGAACCAGACGCAAAGCAGCAATCACCACCGCAAACACCGCCAAAGTCGTGTTGTACAACGCCAACGCCGGAAACCCGATCAACAGCGCCAGCACGGCCAACCACCACCCTGCCCGGCCCGGTAGCACAAACCCGATAACGGCTGCCGCCAATGCCGCGAAGCCCAAGACCTTGAAGTGAATCATCAACCCCAGGCTCGAACGAATCTGGCATTCCCAGCGACTCGCTTCGTCCACACAGATGCCAACCCATTGAGCATCCTCCATAAAGCCATAACGCGCGCCATAACTGGCGGCCAGCCATAACGGCAGGAGAACGAGCAGCAGAATCACAGGCAGACGGCGGGACATGAAACACTCCAATAAACGAAAACGGCGGCCAGCTTAATCCCCCGCCAGCGGTAAGCAAACGCGCGCAACAGATAATTGGTCACGAAATAGCTGCAAAGTGTATCGTCCAGCTACCATTACTCCGAAATTAGGCCTGATTGGTGCCGATCCATGGCACTTTGGCGCAAACCCCGTGGTCATAGCCTGCGAACTTCATTCGGCACCTTTCTCTAAGAGATCTAGTCATGCTCCGTTCCTTGCGCTTCGCCGCCCTGTTTGGCGGCCTTATTTTGAGTGCGTCCGTACTGGCGGTCGACATCGACGCCGCCAGTTATGGCTACCCCTTGACGAACCCGTTCGAGGCGACCATTGCCACGACACCGCCGGACTTGCGCCCGGAGTTGCCGCTGGATGACGACATCAATCAGGCCGACCGCAGCGTCAGGTTGCGCCCGGAGCGTGAATTCGACCTGCCGGACAACTTCTGGCCGGTGAAGAAACTCACCTATCGCATCGCCACCCAGGACAAAGCCGCACCGCTGATTTTCCTGATCGCCGGCACCGGCGCGCGCTATGACAGCAGCCACAACGAGTACCTGAAAAAGCTCTACTACAAGGCCGGCTACCATGTGGTGCAACTGTCGTCGCCCACCAGCTTCGACTTCATGAGCGCCGCCTCACGTTTTGCTACACCCGGCATCACCAAGGAAGACGCCGAAGACATGTACCGGGTGATGCAGGCTGTGCGGGCACAAAACCCGAAAGTCCCCGTCACTGATTACTACCTGACCGGCTACAGCCTGGGCGCGCTGGACGCGGCATTTGTCGCACACCTGGACGAAACCCGCCGCAGCTTCAACTTCAAGAAAGTCTTGTTGCTCAACCCGCCGGTCAATCTCTACACCTCGATCACCAACCTGGACAAGCTTGTACAAACGGAGGTCAAGGGCATTAACAACAGCACAACGTTCTATGAACTGGTGCTGGACAAACTGACCCGCTACTTCCAGCAAAAAGGCTACATCGACCTTAACGATGCATTGCTTTACGACTTTCAGCAGTCCAAGCAACACCTGAGCAATGAACAGATGGCCATGCTGATCGGCACCTCATTCCGTTTCTCGGCAGCAGACATTGCCTTCACCTCGGACCTGATCAACCGCCGCGGCCTCATCACCCCGCCGAAATACCCGATTACCGAAGGCACCAGCCTCGCGCCGTTCCTCAAACGCGCGCTGCAGTGCGACTTCGACTGTTACATCACCGAACAGGTCATCCCGATGTGGCGCGCCCGCACAGACGGCGGCAGCTTGCTGCAACTGATCGACCAGGTCAGTTTGTATGCGCTAAAGGATTACCTGCACGACAGCCCGAAAATCGCCGTCATGCACAACGCCGACGACGTGATCCTCGGCCCTGGCGACCTCGGTTTCCTGCGCAAGACCTTTGGCGATCGTTTGACCGTTTATCCACTGGGCGGCCATTGCGGCAACCTTAATTACCGCGTCAACAGCGACGCCATGCTGGAGTTCTTCCGTGGCTAAACACCTCCTGCTTATTGCAGCGTTACTCTGTGCAGGCGTTGCCAATGCCGACAACAGCAAAGCCAACGCACCGGTTGTCATCGACAGTGACGGCTTCAAGGAGCCGCTGAGCAAACTCAAATTCAACCCGGGGCTGGATCAGCGCGAATTCGAACGCTCGACGCTTAACGCACTGAACGTCTACGACCCGCTGGAAGAGTGGAACCGCCGCGTCTACCACTTCAACTACCGCTTCGACCAATGGGTATTCCTGCCAGTGGTCGACGGCTATCGCTACATCACGCCGAGCTTCCTGCGTACTGGCGTCAGCAACTTCTTCAACAACATCGGTGACGTACCGAACCTGTTGAACAGCCTGCTGCAGTTCAAGGGGCAGCGCTCGATGGAAACCACCGCACGGCTGCTGCTCAACACCACCGTCGGCATCGCCGGCCTGTGGGACCCGGCCACCGCCATGGGCCTGCCACGCCAGAGCGAAGACTTCGGCCAGACGCTGGGTTTCTACGGTGTACCGGGCGGCGCCTACTTCGTGCTGCCGATCCTTGGCCCTTCGAACATCCGCGACACCGGTGGCCTGGCAGTGGACTACACGGCCGAGTCGGCGATCAACTTCCTGAACGTCTCCGAAGTCAGCTCCAACCACCCCGAGGTCTGGGTCCTGCGCAGCGTCGACAAGCGCTACCAGACCGGCTTCCGCTACGGCCAGCTGAACTCGCCGTTCGAGTACGAGAAAGTGCGTTACGTCTACACCGAGTCGCGCAAGTTGCAGATCGCCGAGTAAGTCCGACGGCAACAAAAAAAGGCCATTCAACGCGAGTCGAATGGCCTTTTTTATGTCAGTCACAAATCAAATGTGGGCGCGAGCCTGCTCGCGAAATCAGTCCATCAGTCAACATAGATGTTGAATGTTATGACCTCTTCGCGAGCAGGCTCGCTCCCACAGGTTTAGGATTTCAGGGTTGTCCAGATTTTGCTGGCAACCATCACACCCGCCAACACCACCGCACCCGCCACAATCCCCGCCACCGCATTCAGCAACGTCGGCACGATAAACCCGGCACCGCCCGCCCCCGCGCTAACGCTTTCAATCCAGTGATGAACCACCGGCACGCCGTGGGTAAGAATTCCGCCACCCACCAGGAACATCGCTGCCGTGCCGATCACCGACAGGCTTTTCATCATGTACGGTGCCGCACGCAAGATCCCGCCGCCGATGCTTTTGGCCATCTGGCCCGGCTTCTGGGTCAGCCACAGACCGAGGTCGTCGAGTTTGACGATGCCAGCTACCAAGCCATAGACGCCGATAGTCATGACGATGGCGATGCCCGAGAGCACGATGACTTGTTGGGTCAGCGAAGCATCCGCCACGGTACCCAGAGTGATGGCGATGATTTCCGCCGAAAGAATGAAGTCGGTGCGAATGGCACCCTTGATCTTGTCCTTTTCGAACGCCACCAGATCGACCGCTGGATTGGCCACGGCCTCGACCAGCTCGGCATGTTCGGCTTGATCTTCAGCTTTGCTGTGTAGGAATTTGTGGGCGATTTTCTCGAAACCTTCGAAACACAGGTAGGCGCCGCCGATCATCAACAAGGGTGTGACCAACCAGGGAATGAACGCGCTGATGGCCAGAGCTGACGGCACCAGGATCAGTTTGTTGAGGAATGAGCCCTTGGCCACCGCCCAGACGACCGGAATTTCTCGCTCGGCACGCACGCCGGAAACCTGCTGAGCGTTGAGCGCCAAATCGTCACCGAGCACGCCGGCGGTCTTTTTGGCGGCCATTTTGGTCATCAACGCCACATCGTCGAGTACGGCGGCAATGTCGTCGATCAGCAACAGCAAACTGCTTCCTGCCATGAATCAGGTGTCCTTCTTGAATGAATGCCGCGCAGCATAGCGCGGCCGGGCGCCGCACGGGGCATTCTTGAGCGCCGCGCGAGGCCGGTGCTACCATGCGCAACCGCCAGAACAGGCAAGGAACCCCCTGGTTTATGAGCACTATCCGCGAGCGCAACAAAGAACTGATCCTGCGTGCCGCCAGTGAAGAATTTGCCGACAAGGGCTTCGCTGCGACCAAAACCAGTGACATCGCGGCCAAGGCGGGATTGCCCAAGCCCAACGTCTATTACTACTTCAAATCCAAGGAAAACCTCTACCGCGAGGTCCTGGAAAGCATCATCGAGCCGATCCTGCGGGCCTCGACACCATTCAATGCCGACGGCGTACCCAGTGAAGTGCTGAGCGGCTACATCCGCTCGAAGATCCGCATCTCCCGCGACCGGCCCTTCGCCTCCAAGGTGTTCGCCAGCGAAATCATGCACGGCGCCCCGCACCTGAGCGCCGATCTGGTGGAACGGCTCAACGGCCAGGCCAAGCACAACATCGACTGCATCCAGACCTGGATCGACCGCGGCCAGATCGCCCCCATCGACCCCAACCACCTGATGTTCAGCATCTGGGCTGCGACGCAGACCTATGCCGACTTCGACTGGCAGATTTCCGCAGTGACCGGAAAGGCCAAGCTCGATGAGGCGGATTATGAGGCGGCGGCGCAGACGATTATCCGGTTGGTGCTCAAGGGGTGTGAGCCGGACCGCTAGACCGTGGCGCGGCCATCGCGAGCAAGCTCGCTCCCACAGTAGGTCTCTGTCGTTCAGATGATCCTTGTGGGAGCGGGCTTGCCCGCGATAGCAATGGTTCAGTCACTACAAAATCAAGCAGTCACCCCCGCATCCGCCCGCAACCCCATCGCCTCGATCGCACTGATCGCACATTGCTCATCGACATCAGAAAGATCACCGCTGATACCCACCGCCCCCAGCACATTCCCTTCCTGATCCCGAATCAACACGCCGCCCGGTGCCGGCACAACACTGCCCTGTCCCAGACTATTCAAAGCGGCGATGAACGCCGGGCGTTGTTGGGCGTCCAGCGCCAGCAGGCGTGAGCCTTTGCCCAGGGCGATGGCGCCCCAGGCTTTGCCGATGGCGATCTGCGGGCGCAACAGGCTGGCGCCATCTTCGCGTTGCAGGCTAACCAAGTGCCCACCGGCATCCAGTACTGCGATGGTCAATGGAGCCGCCGAGATTGCACGCCCCGCGGAGATGGCCTGACTGATCAGGTTGACTGCAACTTTCAAGGTTAAAGCGCTCATGGTGCCGTCCTCATTTTGTTATAGGGAAAACGGTTGGACTGCTCTTTGTTCAGCAGTCCGATGCAACAAATAGAACACAATGAGTTATATTTTTGTATACAATAATTCTCGAAAAGCGCCACATGCGACGAAAAGCCACAGCAGATGAGGCTTCCGACGAATGAAACGGCCGCTTGAGAAAATGGATTGACCTGCGCCGTCCGCCGTGAATACACTCTGCGCAAAGCCACTTGTATACAATTACAAAACGTACGAGGCACCAAAACCATGAGCAAAATGAGAGCAATCGAAGCCGCCGTTCTGGTGATGCGCCGTGAAGGGGTTGATACCGCTTTTGGCATCCCCGGCGCCGCGATCAACCCGCTGTACTCCGCCTTGCAGAAGGTCGGTGGCATCGATCACGTCCTCGCTCGGCACGTTGAAGGCGCCTCGCACATGGCCGAGGGCTACACCCGTACCAAGGCTGGCAACATCGGCGTGTGCATCGGCACTTCCGGCCCTGCCGGTACCGACATGGTCACCGGGCTCTACAGCGCCTCGGCCGACTCGATCCCGATCCTTTGCATCACCGGGCAAGCACCCCGCGCCCGTATGCACAAGGAAGACTTCCAGGCTGTCGACATCACCGCGATCGTCAAGCCAGTGACCAAGTGGGCCACCACCGTCATGGAACCGGGCCAAGTGCCTTATGCGTTCCAGAAAGCCTTTTACGAAATGCGCTCCGGCCGTCCAGGCCCTGTGTTGATCGACCTGCCGTTCGATGTGCAGATGGCCGAAATCGAATTCGACATCGATGCCTACGAACCACTGCCACTGGCCAAGCCAACCGCTAACCGCGTGCAAATCGAGAAGGCGCTGGCCATGCTCGACCAGGCCGAACGTCCATTGCTGGTTGCCGGTGGCGGGATCATCAATGCCGACGCCAGCGAGTTGCTGGTGGAGTTCGCCGAGCTGACTGGCATTCCAGTGATTCCGACCTTGATGGGCTGGGGCACCATCCCGGACGATCACCCGTTGATGGTCGGCATGGTTGGCCTGCAAACCTCGCATCGCTACGGCAACGCGACAATGCTAAAGTCGGACGTGGTGCTGGGTGTCGGTAACCGTTGGGCCAACCGCCACACCGGTTCGATCGACGTTTACACCGAAGGCCGCAAATTCATTCACGTTGACATCGAACCGACCCAGATCGGCCGCGTGTTCACCCCGGACCTGGGCATCGTTTCCGACGCCGCTGCCGCGCTGACCGTGTTCATCGAAGTCGCTCGCGAATGGCAAGCCGCCGGCAAGCTGAAAAACCGCAGTGCCTGGTTGCAAGACTGCCAGCAGCGCAAATCCAGCCTGCAGCGCAAGACTCACTTCGACAACGTGCCAGTCAAGCCGCAGCGCGTGTATGAAGAAATGAACCAGGTGTTCGGCAAGGACACGTGCTACGTCAGCACCATCGGTCTGTCGCAGATTGCCGGCGCGCAGTTCCTGCACGTCTACAAACCGCGTCACTGGATCAACTGCGGTCAGGCCGGCCCGTTGGGCTGGACCATTCCGGCAGCGCTGGGCGTGGTCAAGGCTGATCCGACCCGCAAGGTCGTGGCGCTGTCGGGCGACTATGACTTCCAGTTCATGATCGAAGAGTTGGCGGTGGGTGCGCAGTTCAAGCTGCCGTACATCCACGTGGTGGTCAACAACTCGTACCTGGGGCTGATTCGTCAGGCTCAGCGCGGTTTCGACATGGACTACTGCGTGCAACTGGCCTTCGATAACCTGAACGCTCCGGAACTCAACGGTTACGGTGTCGACCACGTCGCGGTCGCTGAAGGCCTCGGCTGCAAGGCGCTGCGTGTGTTCGAACCGGGTCAGATCCAGCCTGCCCTGCGCAAGGCCCAGGAAATGATCGAAGAGTTCAAGGTGCCGGTCATCGTCGAGATTATTCTGGAGCGCGTGACCAACATTTCCATGGGCACCGAGATCAACGCCGTCAACGAATTCGAAGACCTGGCGCTGGTTGGCAACGATGCGCCGACGGCGATTTCGTTGCTTGATTAAGATGACCTGATACCTGTAGCAGCTGCCGAGGCACGAGGCTGCGTTGCGTGTCCGCTGGGCCGCCATCGGGGCCGCTTCGCAGCCCAACGCAGCCTCGTACCTCGGCAGCGGCTACAAGCACCTATTTTTACAGGAGACCACCATGCCGCGTTTCGCAGCCAACCTGTCCATGCTGTTCACCGAGCAGGATTTTCTTGCCCGTTTTGAAGCCGCCGCCAAGGCCGGCTTCAGTGGTGTCGAATACCTGTTCCCTTACGACTTCAGCTCCGCCGACATCAAAGCCACGCTCGACGCGAACGGCCTGACCCAGGTGTTGTTCAACTTGCCGGCCGGTGACTGGGCCAAGGGCGAACGCGGTATCGCGTGCCTGCCGGATCGGGTTGAAGAGTTCCGCGCCGGTGTCGACCTGGCGATTGCTTACGCAAAAGTGTTGGGCAACACCCAGGTCAACTGCCTGGCCGGTATTCGTCCACAAGGCGTCGACGATGCCACCGTGGAAAAAACCTTCGTCGCCAACCTCAAGTACGCGGCCGACAAGCTGCAAGCGGCGGGCATCAAACTGGTGATGGAAGCGATCAACACACGCGACATCCCGGGTTTCTACCTGAACAACACGGCGCAAGCCCTGTCGATTCGCGAACAGGTCGGCAGCGCCAACCTGTTCCTGCAATACGACATCTACCACATGCAAATCATGGAGGGCGACCTCGCCCGCACCATGGCCGCGCACCTGGGCGAGATCAACCACATCCAGTTGGCCGATAACCCTGGGCGCAACGAACCGGGCACCGGTGAAATCAACTACCGCTTCCTGTTCGAACACCTGGACCGCATCGGTTATCAGGGTTGGGTTGGCTGTGAATACAAGCCGTTGACCACCACTGAAGCAGGTCTGGGTTGGTTGAAGACTCATAACGCAATCTGAAGCGCTCCCCATGTATGAGGGGGCAGCTATAAAAACAAGAGGAATTTCTCATGGCTAAAATCGGATTTATCGGCACCGGCATCATGGGCCACCCAATGGCATTGAACCTGCAGAAAGCCGGTCACAGCCTGTTCCTGTCGGTGCACCACGATCCCGCGCCTGCTGACCTGATTGCCGGTGGCGCCGTCGCCCTGGCGAACCCGAAAGAAGTGGCGCAAGAAGCCGAATTCATCATCGTCATGGTGCCGGATACCCCGCAGGTCGACGACGTGCTGTTCCGCGCCGACGGCGTTGCGGCCGGTGTCGGCAAAGGCAAAATCGTGATCGACATGAGCTCGATCTCGCCGACTGCCACCAAAGCCTTCGCCGCCAAAATCAACGAAAAAGGCGCTCAGTACCTTGACGCGCCAGTGTCCGGCGGTGAAGTCGGTGCCAAGGCTGCGACCTTGAGCATCATGGTCGGCGGCGATGCCGATGCCTTCGAACGCGCTCTGCCGCTGTTCCAGGCGATGGGCAAGAACATCACTCTGGTGGGCGGCAACGGCGACGGTCAAACCGCGAAAGTGGCGAACCAGATCATCGTTGCACTGAACATCCAGGCCGTGGCCGAAGCCCTGCTGTTTGCGTCGAAAAACGGTGCCGATCCCGCCAAGGTCCGTGAAGCGCTGATGGGCGGTTTCGCGTCCTCGAAGATCCTCGAAGTTCACGGCGAGCGCATGATCAAAGGCACCTTCGACCCAGGCTTCCGCATCAGCCTGCACCAGAAGGACCTGAACCTGGCCCTGGCCGGCGCACGCGAGCTGGGCATCAACCTGCCGAACACCGCCAACACCCAGCAAGTGTTCAGCACCTGCGCGGCCATCGGCGGCAGCAACTGGGACCACTCGGCGCTGATCAAGGGCCTGGAACACATGGCGAATTTCTCGATTCGCGATAAATAAGCCACCTCCCCGCTCCCCTGTAGGAGCGAGGCTTGCCCGCGAAGGGATCGCCTCGGTGCAGCAGAAACACCGCGGTGTCCGGTTCGCGGGCAAGCCTCGCTCCTACAGAGGGCGATGCAAGGCCCGATATCCCCAATAACAAGAAATCCGGGAGCCCGCCATGTCGGTCGATCCGCAACAATTCCTGCGCGAGCTGTTTGCCACAGCCATCGACGCGGCCCATCCGCAGCAAGTCCTTGAAGCCCATTTGCCTGCCGATCGCAGTGGTCGGGTGATCGTTATCGGCGCCGGCAAAGCCGCCGCGGCCATGGCCCAAGTGGTCGAGCGCTGCTGGCAGGGTGAAGTGACAGGTCTGGTGGTGACGCGTTATGGTCACGGCGCCCCGTGTGAAAAAATCGAAGTGGTCGAAGCCGCTCACCCAGTGCCCGATGCTGCCGGTCTGGCGGTCGCCAAACGGGTGTTGGAACTGGTCAGCAACCTGAGCGAAGACGACCGCGTAATCTTCCTGCTCTCGGGCGGCGGTTCTGCCCTGCTGGCACTACCGGCAGCCGGCATCACCCTGGCCGACAAGCAGTCGATCAACAAAGCCCTGCTCAAATCCGGCGCCACCATCGGCGAGATGAACTGCGTACGCAAACACCTCTCGGCGATCAAGGGTGGCCGCCTCGGCAAAGCCTGCTGGCCTGCCACTGTTTATACCTACGCGATTTCCGATGTACCGGGCGACCTCGCCACGGTCATCGCCTCCGGTCCCACCGTGGCCGATCCGAGCACCTCGGCCGAAGCGTTGGCGATCCTCAAGCGCTACGCCATAGACGTTCCGGTCTCGGTGCGCAACTGGCTGCAGAGCCCGGAATCGGAGACGGTCAAACCCGGCGATCCGAGCCTGGCGCGCAGTCATTTCCAGTTGATCGCCCGTCCGCAGCAGTCGCTTGAAGCCGCTGCGGTGAAAGCACGTCAGGCCGGCTTCAGCCCGCTGATCCTCGGCGACCTGGAAGGCGAGTCCCGCGAAGTGGCCAAGGTTCACGCCGGTATCGCTCGTCAAGTCGTGCTGCACGGTCAGCCGCTGGCAGCGCCTTGCGTGATCCTCTCGGGCGGCGAAACCACGGTCACCGTACGCGGTAATGGTCGTGGCGGACGCAACGCCGAATTCCTGCTGAGCCTGACCGACAGCCTCAAAGGCCTGCCCGGCGTCTACGCGCTGGCCGGTGACACCGATGGCATTGACGGATCCGAGGATAACGCCGGCGCGATCATGACCCCGGACAGTTACGCCCGCGCCGCCGCACTCGGCTTGAGCGCCAGCGACGAGTTGGACAACAACAATGGCTACGGCTATTTCGAGGCGCTGGACGCGCTGATCGTCACCGAGCCGACCCGCACCAACGTTAACGACTTCCGAGCCATCCTGATTCTCGAGACCCCTGAAAATGACGCCTGACAAGAAGGTTAAAATCCTCGCCACCCTCGGTCCTGCCACTGACGGGATCGACGACATCCGTGAGCTGGTGCAGGCCGGGGTCAACATCTTTCGCCTGAACTTCAGCCACGGCGATCACGCCGACCACGCTCAGCGCTATCAGTGGATTCGTGAAGTCGAGCGCCAGCTGAATTATCCACTGGGCATCCTGATGGACCTGCAAGGCCCGAAACTGCGGGTTGGCAAGTTCGCCGAGGGCAAGGTGCAACTGCATCGCGGTCAGGCTCTGCGTCTGGACCTGGACCCGACGCCGGGCGATGAGCGCCGGGTCAACCTGCCCCACCCGGAAATCATCGCGGCGCTGGAACCGGGCATGGACCTGCTGCTGGACGACGGCAAGTTGCGTCTTCGTGTGGTCACCAAATACTCCGACGCGATCGATACCACCGTGCTCAATGGCGGTGAGCTGTCGGACCGCAAAGGCGTGAACGTCCCCCAAGCGGTACTGGAACTGAGCCCACTGACGGCCAAGGATCGTCGCGATCTGAGCTTCGGTCTGGAGCTGGGTGTGGACTGGGTGGCGCTGTCGTTTGTGCAGCGTCCTGAAGACATTCGCGAGGCGCGCGAACTGATCGGCGACAAAGCGTTTCTGATGGCCAAGATCGAGAAGCCATCGGCCGTGACTCAACTGCGCGAGATCGCTGAGTTGAGCGACGCGATCATGGTTGCTCGCGGTGACCTGGGCGTGGAAGTGCCGGCCGAAAGCGTGCCGCAGATTCAGAAAAACATCATCAGCATCTGCCGCGAACTCGGCAAACCGGTGGTGGTGGCCACGCAGATGCTTGAGTCGATGCGCTTCTCCCCTGCCCCGACCCGTGCAGAGGTGACCGACGTTGCCAACGCCGTGGCCGAAGGTGCGGATGCGGTGATGTTGTCGGCGGAAACTGCGTCCGGCGAGTACCCGCTGGAAGCCGTGCAGATGATGAGCAAGATCATCCGCCAAGTGGAAAACGGTCCGGATTATCAGGCGCAGCTGGACGTGAGCCGGCCGAAGGCTGAAGCGACGGTGTCCGACGCGATCAGCTGCGCGATCCGCCGCATTAGCAACGTGCTGCCGGTGGCGGTGCTGGTGAATTACAGCGAGTCCGGCACGTCGAGTTTGAGAGCCGCGCGGGAGCGGCCGACGGTGCCGATCCTGAACCTGACGCCGAACCTGCAAACCGCTCGCCGGTTGACGGTGGCGTGGGGCGTGCACTCGGTGGTCAATGATCGGCTGCGCCAGGTGGATGAGGTGTGCTCAACGGCACTGGAGATTGCGCAGGCGCAGGGCATGGCCAAGCGTGGCGACACTTTATTGATCACGGCGGGTGTGCCGTTTGGGCAGCCGGGGTCGACTAACTCACTGCGTATCGAAACATTGATTTAACCCTTACACGATGATCGTTCCCACGCTCTGCGTGGGAATGCAGCCCGGGACGCTCCGCGTCCCAAGAGCAGACGCAGAGCGTCCATTGAGGCATTCCCACGCAGAGCGTGGGAACGATCTGTAACGTACACCACAGACCTTAAAATGCCTGCCAACCACTTCAACACCCATTGCCCCGACTGGGCGACTGCCCTGCTCAACGGTTTCAGTCAGGTCTTCCTCCAGCGCCATCCGCTGTGCGGCCTGCTGTGCCTGCTGGCCATTCTTTTTACCGCGCCGGCTCTGCTGGGCGGTGCGCTGCTGGGCGGTGTCGCCGGGTTGCTCGTCGCGCAACGACGCGGTTATGCCAAGGCTGATCGACAGGCTGGGCTTTTCAGTTACAACGGTGTCTTGCTCGGTTTGCTGCTGAGCCTCTACTTCCCATGGTCAGCGATGTTGCCGCCGCTGATCATCGCCGCTGGCGGCCTGAGCGCGATGTTGACCCAGCAATGGCTCAAGCGTGCTCGCGATCATCATTGCCTGCCCGCCTACACCGCGCCCTTTGTCGGGTTGAGCTGGATCCTGCTTTCGTTTGCCGCGCCTCAATTACCCGCGCCTGTGATCGAGATAAACACACTCAACCTGCTCGTCGCTTCATTGAAAGGGCTCGGTCAGGTGATGTTTCTGGATCATCCGCTGGCTGGTGCTCTGATTGCTGCGGGTTTGCTGATCGCCGATCGCCGCGCGTTCCTTTGGGCACTGCTGGGCTCCACTGCCGGCCTAGGCTTCGCTTTACTGCATCACGAAACTGCAAACGCGCTGCTGGGTTTGAGCGGTTACAACGCGGTGCTCGCCGCCCTCGCTTTCAGCCAGAATCGCCGTCAACCCTGGTTGCCGCTGCTCGGCATTGTATTGGCCGTGTTGCTCACACCGGGCTTTGCCGCGCTGGGACTATCCACGCTCACCGCGCCCTTCATCCTCGCCTGCTGGCTGATCCGTGCCGGCATTCGGGTGTTGCGCCAGGCCGCTGTCGACAGTGCGCCTTGCGCTATTGAGCGCCAAACCAAGGGTGGCGCCTGAAAAGGCTGAATCTGCATTCAGCGCAAGGGGTCAGTCTCGCAAGCCAATGGCAGATCCGACCGCGACCCCCAACTTTCATCGTATCCCTGATCGTGGGTGGCGAGCGTTTCGACGACTTCCAGGCATTTGCCCTGAAGCTGCGTGGTATAGACCTGGAGCATTTGAGGCGGCACGACCTTGTCATTCAAACCGATGAAATGGCGTTGCGGGAGCGCACGCAACTTGTCGCGAAACTCCAGAGGTGTCACCGGTTTCGAGAATGGCGCGAGCTGCATCAGCTTCGCCCACTTTACAGGGTCGAGATTCCCGGCAATCGTTTGCACCTGAGTTACGTCGTTACGAGAACCCGCAAGGATCAAGGCAATCGCCGCGCCCCCCGAGTATCCGACCAGTTCGAACTGCTCCACTGCAAAGCGACTTTTCAGACGATCAAGGGCCGCGCTCATGGTCTCTATGACCAATGAATTGAAACGACCGGAAGTCCACAAATCAGTGTTGCAACCCGGTGATGTCACGAACTGACAAGGGCGCGCCAGATACGCGCTGGCCCCCCGATCTCCAGCGGCCAATCTCGCCATCAAGGACACGCGAGGGGTCGGATCGATACTCGGTTGAGACCGTGTCGCCCACGCCCGACCATCGCCTTCAATGTAAACACGCAGATGCTTGTAGCCCCCTGGTGGCGGTAGCAAGGCCATGAGTGTGTAAGGTGAACTATCGAGCGTGCCAGGAGTAAGTGAAGAGCCTTGGCTTACCGCCTGCAAATCGACTTTACCCGCGCATCCGCTGAGCCCGAGGAGCGCGAAGCCGATGGCGGCCAGTGCTTTAAACATGGTTTTAATCTGTTGATCAGACGCAACGGTCCGCCAGCGCGAACCGTTGCAATCCAGTCGATCAAAAAGCGTAGCGCGCTTCAAGGGTAAAGGTGTCGGCGTTAAAACCGGTCTTCGCTTGATAGCTGTAATGGGTCCCCAAGGTTAGAGCATCAATTTGATACTTCACTCCTATGCGACCTTCATAACTATCACGCACCGGACTGGCTCCCGCGACAATGAACGGCGAGCCCCCCAAGGTGAAACTGGAGGTCTGATTGATCTGGTCACCGATGAAGTCATGGTAAGCCATCACGCTCGCTTCAGGTGTAAGGGTGCCATTGAGCAATGGCACGTCAGCGGCCATTCGCAACCCGGCACCCAGCTCGCCAATTTCGAAGCGCTGGGCATTGGAGTGCAGGGCGGCCGAAGAGCCATGCTCATTAAAACTGTCCAGCTGAATATTGGTGTAACGTGCGGCGACGCGCGGCTCGATAATCAGTTGGTCGGTGAGTTTGAAGGTGTAACCGCTCAAGGCGCTGAGGGCCCACGCGTCACTGTTGTAGCTGGCCTTGGCCACGCTGTCGGCGACATAACGTTTGCTGTCATTGTCATTGCGCCCGTAACTGAGGCTGCCATCGACAAACCAGTTGCGCAGATCCCAGCTACCGTACAGCGTCAATGCGCTGCCCTGTACACCGGTTTTATTTCCGGTATCGGAGGTGACGTTAGTGTTCAGATAGGAATAGGCCAGACCCACGGTGGAGTTGGCATTCAGCTTGCCATCCGCCCCGACGGCAATACCGCTGCTGTTGGCCGAATAACCGGCGACCGCATCACGATTGTCCTGATCCTGGTTGCTGCTCAAACCCTGAATCCATACGCCGGTATCTGCCAGCGAATCCCCTGATGAGAGCCCCGAGCGCAGACCGGACACGCGGTTGCCGATCGCTCCATTCATCATCGCCTGACCCGACACTGCCGCATTAACAGCCCCACCGCTGACTTCCGGAGCCAGTTGCTCACCGAGCTTTGCCAGTTCCTCTTGGGAGGAGGCGTTGGCAAAGGCTTTGAAGACCGCATCATCACTGTTCAATTGTCCCAGCGGGCCATTCTTGAAGCGATTGAGGATCTCGCGGGTGCTGCTGGAGGTGCCGATGCTCCCCTGCTCTTCATCCACCTGACTGTCACTTTTCAGTGTGACCAGTGCGTTGACGGTCTGAGCATTGGTTGTATAGCTGGCGACGTTCAACAACGAGGACGAACTGGTGACGCTCAACCCGTTGTTCTGCAGGCTGCTGGCCTTGACCAGTGTGTATTGAGTGCCGGCAGCGGTCGGCGTGAAATCACCTGGTTTAGCATTCAACGTCACTCTGGAGGAGTGGGCGAAGGTGGCCTTGCCGTCCACCGTCAAATAAGGCGTACCGGGTGTGACGCGATCCGAAAGCAACATATCGATGCCACTGTTGGCACCGACGCTCAGGTCACCGGTAATTTCGACCCCCTGGTTCTGAAGGTTTAGAGATCCCGAAACGATGGAAACCGTGCTGTCGATTTTGCTACCGGTGTAATTGGCCTGACCAGCCACATTCACCCCATTGAGGTTGAGCAGATCGCCCTTGATCGCACCGCCGGCCCAGTTCAGTTGCGCCAACCCTGCGCCATCGATGGCCGCCGCATGATTACTGCGAATTTCGCCACCTTGCTGGTTGATCTCGAACGCTGATGTCTGGCCCGCATCGACCCGGATTGCAACACCGTCCGCAGTGATATTGCCGGAGTTGATAATGCCCCGAGCGCCAGACACAGCATTCTGCGTGAAAGTAGCACCGCCGAGTTTGATGCCCACGGCATCTTCACCCGATGCCTCAATAGTCCCGGTGTTGAGCAAATGATCGACTGAACCCTCCAAAAACCCGATAGCCTCGGAGTTCTTGCCGACGCTCATGATCGAGCCGCTGTTCTCGATCCTCAACGCGCTGGTTTGGGTCTCGACGTGAAAAGCGGAGGCGTTCTGACCCGTGGCACGAATCGTTCCTGAGTTGAGAAGCCTGCCGGCGATGCTCACGGGATGCCTGGAATGGGAATCCAGAATCAGCCCCACGGCATAGTTACCCTGCACATCGACAACACCACTGTTGATCAGATCGCCGCCAATAGTGGTCCCATGGAGGTAGATACCCTCAGGCTCGCCATAGATATTGGCTCCCAATGACTGGGTGATGGAGACAGTCCCGGCGTTGATGACATTACCGGTGATAGTGGTATTGGCGATCTCGATTCCCTCAGCGTTATTCACGTTGGAAAGAGAAAGCTTGCCGGCATTGATGAAGTCACCCTGAATGTTGCTGCCGCTGGAGTTGAGGAAACTGACATCCAGTCCGATCCCGGTCACCGTCGCGCCTTGAGCGTCGAAAGTGAAGTCGCCCCGGTTAATGAGTGAGCCCGCGACAGTGTTCTGGAAGAACGTGACACCCGTTTTGTCCGTGTTGCTCTGGCGGGTTCGTTGCCCGGTCAGGGTCAAGGTTTCACCAAGGGTTTGACCAGTCCAGTCCTTGAAACCCTGACTCAGGTCGTACTCGCTGGCAAATACCTGAGCGGTCGAAGCGCTGACAACCATTGCCAGCAGGCTTTTCTTGAAAAACTGACTATCCATATCGCTTCCGTGTGGTTCTGAAATCCAAGCCGCACATCAAAACAAGGGCTTTTGTTTCTGTGGGAAGTCGATATATCGACGAGAGAGTCAATTTCTTAAGCCATGAACGACTAGAACCGGCTGAACATGGCGGACTCGGCGTCCCGCTTGCGCAATCCTCGTCAATCACCCAGGCTTCTCTCTTTATCGGCTTGGGCAAGACCTAATGGAAAGTAACAACGACTGGCGCCATCGCCTCTACGTCATGATTTTCCAGAGCGACACAGTGGCCGGTCGGCGCTTCGACGGTATCCTGTTGTTGATCATCCTCGCCAGCATTGTGATCGTGATGCTCGACAGCATCGACTCCATTCACCAGAACTACGCCAACCTGCTGGCGTACATCGAGTGGGGCTTCACCGTTATCTTCGCCATCGAATACGGCCTGCGGCTGTACTGTTCGCCCAAACCATTGCGCTATGCGTTCAGCTTTTATGGGCTGGTGGATTTGCTGGCGATCGTGCCCGGTATCCTCGCGCTGTATTACGCCGATGCGCAGTACCTGCTGATTATCCGGATCATTCGGATGCTGCGGATTTTCCGCGTGCTCAAACTCAGCCCATACCTCAAGCAAGCCAACTATCTGATGTCCGCATTGCGCGGTAGCAAGCAGAAGATCGTGGTGTTTCTGGTCAGCGTCTGCACGCTGGTCACGGTGTTCGGCACGCTGATGTACGTGATCGAAGGCCCGGAACACGGCTTCACCAGCATTCCCAAAGGCATCTATTGGGCTATCGTCACGCTGACCACCGTGGGCTTCGGCGACATCGTGCCCAAGACGCCGTTGGGCCAGGTGGTCTCGTCGCTGGTGATGATCACCGGTTACTCAATCATCGCCGTGCCCACGGGAATTTTTACCGCCGAACTGGCCAACGCCATGCGTGGCGAGCAACTGCAACACGACTGCCCGGTGTGCAAGAAAAACAACCACGAACACGGCGCGGCATTCTGCTCGCAGTGCGGTAATCAACTGTTCAAGAAACGGGAATAAGCAAAGTGCTTTTTAATCTTTAAAGGACTATGCGAGCCCGGCTATAGTCGCTGGCAAATTGCCCCACTTTCTAAATAAAAACTTCTAGAACAAGGAATGCTCAGTGAAAAAACTCTTTGGCGCCTCACTTCTGGCCGCTGGCCTGGCACTGACCAGCGTGGCTCAGGCCGCACCGACCCTGCTCAACGTTTCTTACGACGTGATGCGCGATTTCTACAAGGACTACAACACTGCCTTCCAGAAACACTGGCAAGCCGAGCACAACGAAAACATCACCCTGCAGATGTCCTTCGGCGGCTCCAGCAAACAGGCGCGTTCGGTCATCGACGGCCTGCCGGCTGACGTCATCACCATGAACATGGCCACCGATATCAACGCCCTGGCGGACCACGGCAAACTCGTCCCGGACAACTGGGTCACCCGCCTGCCGAACAACAGCGCGCCGTTCACCTCGGCCACCGTGTTCATCGTCCGCAAAGGCAATCCGAAAGCCCTGAAAGACTGGCCCGATCTGCTCAAGGACGGTGTGCAGGTGATCGTGCCGAACCCGAAAACCTCGGGCAACGGCCGCTACACCTACCTCTCGGCCTGGGGCTATGTGCTGAAAAATGGTGGTGACGAAAGCAAAGCCAAAGACTTCGTCGGCAAGCTGTTCAAACAAGCGCCGGTCCTCGACACCGGTGGCCGTGCAGCCACCACCACGTTCATGACCAACCAGATTGGCGACGTGCTGGTGACCTTCGAAAACGAAGCGGAAATGATTGCGCGTGAGTTTGGTCGTGACCAGTTTGAAGTGATCTACCCGAGTGTTTCTGCTGAAGCCGAGCCGCCGGTGTCGGTGGTCGACAAAACAGTCGACAAGAAAGGCACCCGCGCGGCAGCTGAGGAATATTTGAAGTACCTGTGGTCGCCGGAAGGCCAGGAGATTGCGGCAGCGAACTACCTGCGTCCGCGTGATCCGGCGGTGCTGGCCAAGTACACCGATCGTTTCCCGAAAGTAGATTTCCTGTCGGTAGAGAAGACCTTTGGTGACTGGCGGACTGTGCAGAAAACTCACTTCAATGATGGTGGGATCTTTGATCAGATTTACAGCGGCCAGTAATTCCTGAGCCCAATGAAAAAGGCGACCTGAGTAGGTCGCCTTTTTTGTGGCTGCTAATGAGTTCACTCCTCGACGCACCGTTACATCGGTGACGTTACGCCGTCCTTGCCCGCGGAAATCGATTGGAGGAGAGAACATAAGCACGCTATCCAACAGGATGTAAGTACGTAACCGCTGAAAGCTTCGCGGGCAAGTCGGACCGCCGCACCGCTCGCTCCTACGGGATCGAGCTTGTCCACAAAGGGGATGTACCCGACTTCACTCAGTGTCGAACCAACTTCTCCATCGCCGCATCTGCCAGAAAGGAAGAGCGGCTTTTGACATTGTGCTCACGCACATATCGGTCAATGCGCTGAATCACATAGCCAGGCAGCGTCACATTGACCTTCTCGGTTTTGCCCATGTATGGCGCGATGTCCAGCTCCAGCATTCCCCAGCCCATGTCGGCAAAGTCTGGATTTCCACGATGAGCAGCCGCAGAAGTCGGCATTGGAATCGACTCCCCGTCAGCCGCTATTTCCTGAAGCAGGATGTGGGCAATCTCGACCGCTGCGTTATAGGCGTCTTCAAACGTATCCCCGGCCGTTACGGCGCCTGGAATATCGGGGATCTGAATACCGATGGCGGTGTTCTCGTCGCCCCACTCGATACAGATTGGGTATTGCATTATGGATCTCCTGCGTAACTGGCTCCCGGGCAATGCAGCCCGGCTCGCCTCCTGATGCTTTTGACCGTCCCGATCGGTAAATCCTTTTTCGGATGAGGGACGGGGATCGTGTATGGGTTGTATCGGTGTTTGAAGAGGTGATGGCTGCCGGTAATCCGATCCAGTGTCCAGCCCGCCTCCTCCAACTCCTTAATCAATAGCCTGCTCTGCACCACTCGCCTCCTTGCTCAGGCCCGAATAAAAGTAACCCTAGAGTTATCTTTATTCAAGCACAAAAGTGCGGGACGCGACGCTCGGTTGTTTTACAGAGTGTGATTCAAGGCACCTCCCACCAAAAATGAATCATTTTGCTCTGCGTAAGCCGTCACGCCGAGGTGAACCCGGATTACACTCAGCGACCTGAGCCTGAAGCGATGCGGGATGCGATTCGCGGCTAACCGATCAAATGCCGCCTGACTCGCGGCATGTTCTTTCAAGGAGTGTGCAATGACCCGACGTACCTTTCTCATCACCGGCGCCAGCAAAGGCATTGGCCGCGCGGTGGCCGAATCTGGGCGGCGTGCCGATGGGTCGGTTGGGGCAGCCGCAGGAGATCGCTGCGGCGATAGCGTTTTTGCTGTCCGAGCAGAGCGGCTTTATTACCGGGCAGACCTTGTTTGTCGACGGTGGCGCTTCGATAGGTAAAGCCGCGTTTTAACCAACAACACCAACCCCTGTGATCCTTTGATCACCGTTTCTGTTTACTGCCCGAATTGCCGTCCCAACCCACCCGGCACGCCCTGGATATCGGTGTCTTCCCATGGCCCGTTCGGGCTGATCGACCGGCTCCAGCCGTTGTTCCAGCGATAGTAGGTGCGCTGGCGGTAGAAAGTGTTGGTCTGATCATCGAGAACGTACACGCCGAGCTTGGCATCCCAATGGCTGTTGCCACCCGGCGGCGGCGCGAAGCTGGCGGAGGTACGTGGCAGCGGTTTGGCGGGCTTGGCCGGAATGCTCGGCTTGCCCGGCGTGGGTGACGTAGACGGCGTGGGTCTGGGCTGCGAGGGCGGGATCGGCGGCAGCCGCGTCGGCTCGGGCCGCTGGACCGCACAAGCGCTTAACCCCAAAACCAGACTGAGGAGGGTGATACGAGCGATGGCGGTCATGTTGGCGTGTCCTGTTATTTATCCGGGCTGTCGATGGTCAATTGTTGCGGCGCGGTGGTGCTGCTGGCCAGAGGCTGGCTGCGACCGATCCATTCGCCGGCAGTCGGTTGGCCGGCGCGGGAGATGCGCGCAACCAGTTGGACTTCAGGGAAGTTCGACAGTTTCAACTGCGGCATCATTGCATCGGCATCGCCCAGTTCGACGGTCGCCGGCAAGTCGGCCACGGTCAGGCGCTTGGCGGCCAGTGGTGCCGGTGGGCCTGAGGTGGCGCGGGCGAAGATGAATACGCTGTCGCCCGGCTGGACCTTGGCTTTCAGGTCTGGCGCCAGATCCACACGCACCTTCAGCAGCGCCGCGACCTTGGCCGCCGGCGCCTGAGCCACCTTGCCGCCGCTGGCGACAAGTTTCTCGGTGGCCCGAGTGATGCCGCCTTGCAGCGCAGCGCGGGAACTGTCTTCCGGCGGCAGTTGCGCCAGTAAGCGATTCCAGTAGTCGATGGCGTCCTGGTAACGCTCGCCTTCGAAAGCTGCGATGCCGAGCAGACCAAGGCTGGTGACTTCTTTCGGATCGGCTTTCAGCGCTTCGTCAGTCAAGGCCTGGACCTTGTCCGACCACTTCTTGCCGTCGGCGAAGTACTGGGCCTGAGCCCATTGGCCCAACAGTTCCGGCTGACGACCGGCCAGGCTCACCGTGCGTTCGAAGATCTTCGCCGCCTCGCCAGGACGGTCCTGGGCCATGTAAGTACGCCCCAGAAAGTACAAGCCCTCGGCCGAATCCGGTTGAGCGGCGACCGCGCGCTCCAGGCGACGGGTCATCTCTTCCATCGACTGTGGCGCCTGGGCGAATTCGCGGGTCAGTTCGACCTTGTCGCTGGCGCCAAAATGCAGGTACAAGCCAAGACCCAGCACCGGCACCAGAATCGCCGCCAGCAAGGGCCACGGTTTGCCCAGGCGGGACACGCGCGGCGCCTCGACGCCTTCGGTGTCGGCGAGCAATTCACGGGCGGCTTCGGCGCGGCCGGTGTCCATTTGCGCGGCATCGAGAACGCCCTCTTCCTGCTGAGTCTGCAACTCAGCCACGCGCTCCTGATACAGCGCGACGTTCAGGGCAGTACGATCCTCTTCAAGCTGCGCGCGACGACCACGCAGAACGGGAATCAGCAGAAAACTCAGGGCAACCAGAAGTAGCAGACCTGCAGCGAGCCAGAAATCAATCATTCTTGGTTTTATCCAACAGGTGGTCGAGGCGCTCGCGCTCCTCGGCAGAAAGCTCATCCTTGGTGTCAGTGCGTTGCACGCGACGACGGCGGACGATCACGGCGATGATCACAAAACCACCCAGCAGCAGGCCGGCAGGGCCGAACCAGAGCACAGCAGTCTTGGCGTTCAGAGCAGGTTTGTAGCGGACGAAATCACCGTAGCGGTCGACCATGAAGTCGATGATCTGTTGATTGTCCTTGCCCTCGCCGAGCATGCGAAAAATCTCTTTGCGCAGGTCGGCGGCGATCGGTGCGTTGGAATCGGCGATGTCCTGATTCTGACACTTGGGGCAACGCAGCTCTTTGGTCAACTCGCGAAAACGCTCACGGTCACTTTCTTTGGCGAACTCGTAGGTGTCGATGGCCGCGTGCGCCACGCCGGCCATGCTCAAACCCAATACCGCGGCGGCTATCCAGCGCTTCATGGCTTGGCCTCATCGACCAGCGCCTGATACTTGGCCGCCAGTTTTTCGCGCCAGACCTGTTCGTCGATCACGCCAACGAATTTGTCGCGGATGATGCCCTTGGCGTCGATGAAGAAGGTTTCCGGCGCACCATAAACGCCAAGGTTCAGGCCCAGGGTGCCTTCATCGTCACGGATGTCCAGCTGATACGGATTGTGGAATTCGTCCAGCCACTTCAACGCATCCGCGTTGACGTCCTTGTAGTTGATGCCGTAGATCACCACACCCTGCTTGGCCAGTTTGTTCAGCACCGGGTGCTCGACCCGGCAGGAAATGCACCAGGTGCCCCAGACGTTGACCAGTGCCGGTTTGCCTAGAATGTCCGCCCTGGTCAGGGTCTTGTCGCCCTGCACGGCCGGCAGGGAAAACTCCGGGAATGGCTTGTTGATCATCGCCGAGGGCAACTCGGCCGGGTCCAGGAACAGACCGCGATAAAGGAAAACAGCCACCACCAGAAAAATCACCAGTGGTAACAGCATTAACCAACGTCTCATGCCGTGGCTCCCGTCATGCCCAGTGCTTCACGCACACGGCTTTTCACCTTGACCCGGTAACGCCGATCCATAGCCGCCAGCAGCCCGCCGAGACCGGTGAGCAGACCACCGAACCAGATCCAGCGCACGAACGGTTTGACGTGGACACGAACGGCCCAGGCGCCGTCGCCCAACGGTTCGCCGAGTGCGACGTAGAGGTCACGGGTGAAACCGGCGTCGATCCCGGCTTCGGTCATCACCGAGTTCTGCACCGTGTACAAGCGTTTCTCCGGGTGCAGCACGCTGACTTCCTTGCCGTCGCGGATCACCCGTACGGTGCCCTTGTCGGACGTGAAGTTCGGGCCTTCGAAGTGCTTGGCGCCTTCGAACACAAAGTGGTAACCACCCAGGGCCATGGACTCGCCCGGCGCCAGACGCAGGTCGCGCTCGGCGCTGTTCTGGCTCGACAGCACGACACCGAGGGCGCACACGGCGATGCCGAGGTGAGCGACTTGCATGCCCCAATAACTGCGGGTCAGGGTCGGCAGGCCTTTGATCAGGCCTTTGTGGCGAGTTTTGTCGAAGATGTCACGCACGCCGGCCAGCAAGACCCAAGCCGCGAGCATGAAAGTCGCGATCACCGCCCAGTTGAAATCGCCATAAGCGACGCCAGCCACCACCGCCAGCGCGGCGCTGCCGAGCAACACCGGGGTCAGCATGCTCAACAGCCATTTGACCGGGGTGTCTTTCCAGCGCACCAACATGCCGACCGCCATCACCATCATCAGCAAGGCCATCAACGGAATGAACAGCGCGTTGAAATACGGCGGGCCAACCGACAGCTTGGCGCCGGTCATCGCATCGAGAATCAGCGGATACAAGGTGCCCAGCAGGATCATCGACGCCGCCACCACCAGCACCAGGTTGTTACCCAGCAGCAGGGTTTCCCGGGACCAGAGATTAAAGCCTACGTGACTCTTCACCACTGGAGCGCGCAGGGCAAACAGCGTCAGCGAGCCGCCGACCACAAACAGCAGGAAGATCAGGATGAACACACCGCGCTCAGGGTCGGACGCAAACGCGTGAACCGAAGTCAGCACGCCGGAACGCACCAGGAACGTACCCAGCAAGCTCAACGAGAACGCGGCGATGGCCAGCAACACGGTCCAGCTCTTGAACACGCCACGTTTTTCCGTGACCGCCAACGAGTGAATCAGCGCCGTGCCGACCAGCCATGGCATGAAGGATGCGTTTTCCACCGGGTCCCAGAACCACCAGCCGCCCCAGCCGAGTTCGTAGTAGGCCCACCAGGAGCCCAACGTGATGCCGATACCGAGGAAGGCCCAGGCGACGATGGTCCACGGACGGGACCAGCGCGCCCACGCCGCATCAAGACGACCGCCCAGCAGCGCAGCGATAGCGAAAGCGAAGGCCACGGAGAAACCGACATAGCCCATGTACAGCATCGGCGGGTGAACGATCAGGCCTATGTCTTGCAGCAAGGGATTGAGGTCACGGCCGTCCGCAGGAATTTGCGGCAGGATCCGTGCAAACGGGTTGGACGTGAGGATCAGGAACAGCAGGAAACCGGTGCTGATCATGCCCATCACCGCCAGTACGCGAGCCAGCATCACTTGCGGCAACTGCCGGGAGAACACCGACACCGCGAAGGTCCAGCCGCCGAGAATCAACGCCCAGAGCAGCAACGAACCTTCGTGAGCGCCCCACACCGCGCTGAACTTGTAGTACCACGGCAACGCACTGTTGGAGTTGCTGGCGACGTAGGCGACGGAGAAATCGTCGGCCATGAAGGCGTAAGTCAGGCAACCGAAGGCAAACAGCAGAAACGCGAATTGCCCCCAGGCGGCCGGTTGGGCCAGGCTCATCCACAAACGGTCACCGCGCCAGGCACCGAGCAACGGCACGATGGCCTGAACCAGCGCGAAACACAGCGCCAGAATCATCGCCAGGTGGCCCAATTCGGGGATGAACAGCCCTGAACTATAAAGTGCAGAAGTCATCAATTAGCCCTCTTTGACGGGAGTGGGTGCCGACTGGCCGCTGTCTTTCAGGGCCTTGGTCACTTCCGGTGGCATGTACTTTTCATCGTGCTTGGCCAGTACTTCGTCGGCCACCACCACGCCGTCTGCGTTGATTTTGCCCAAGGCAACGATGCCCTGCCCTTCACGGAACAGGTCCGGGAGGATGCCGCGGTAGCTGATGGTCACGGATTTGCTGAAGTCGGTGACAATGAATTTCACGTCCAGCGAATCACCGGAACGTTGCAGCGAACCTTTCTCGACCATGCCGCCCGCGCGGATGCGCGTGTCTTGCGGGGCTTCGCCGTTGGCGATCTGGGTCGGGGTGTAAAACAGATTGATGTTCTGCTGCAGGGCGCTCAGGGCCAGACCGACAGCAGCGCCGACACCGACCAGGATCGCGAGAATGATGATAAGACGCTTTTTGCGCAGCGGATTCACTTGCCGTTCTCCCGGCGCAGACGACGCGCCTCTTGTTGCAGATACCGCTTGCGGGCCAGGATCGGCGCCGCCACGTTGAGGGCCAGCACTGCCAGGCAGATGCCATAGGCTGACCAGACATACAGGGCATGATGGCCCATGGCGAGGAAGTCGCCAAATGAAGCAAAACTCATCGCGCGGCCTCCAGACTGTTCTGCACTTCGGCCTTGACCCAACTGGCGCGGGCTTCGCGCTTGAGCACTTCAAGGCGCATGCGCAGCAGCAGCACCGCGCCAAAGAAACAGTAGAAACCCAGCACCATCAGCAGCAGTGGCAGCCACATCTCGGCCGGCATTGCCGGTTTTTCGGTGAGGGTGAAGGTCGCGCCTTGGTGCAGGGTGTTCCACCACTCCACCGAGTATTTGATGATCGGGATATTGATCACGCCGACAATCGCCAATACCGCGCAGGCCTTGGCGGCACTGTCACGATTGCTGATGGCGTTGCCCAGCGCAATGAGACCGAAGTACAGAAACAGCAGAATAAGCATGGACGTTAGTCGTGCATCCCAGACCCACCACGAGCCCCAGGTCGGTTTGCCCCAGATCGCCCCGGTGACCAGCGCCACCGCGGTCATCCAGGCACCGATGGGCGCCGCGCATTGCAGGGCGACGTCGGCCAGCTTCATCTTCCACACCAGCCCGACGATGCCGCACACGGCCAGCATCACGTAGACGGATTGCGCCAGCATGGCGGCGGGAACGTGGATATAGATGATGCGAAAGCTGTTGCCTTGCTGGTAGTCCGGCGGCGCGAAGGCCAGGCCCCAGACTACGCCAACGCCGATCAGCAGCAACGCCGCGACGCTCAGCCACGGCAGCAGTTTGCCACTGATGCCGTAAAACCATTTGGGCGAGCCGAGCTTATGAAACCAAGTCCAGTTCATTACTGTTTCCATCACGGTTGCTGCTCGATATCACGAAGCAGCCACAAAGGGTCTTTACTGGTTAAAATTTAACCAGACCTCATTATTCGCCGACGCTGATCTTCAGGCCAGCAGCTATTGCAAAAGGTGTCAGGGTTATCGCCAGGGCGGTCAGGCTACCAAGCCACAGGAGATAACCGGTCGCCGGCATGCCTTGCAATGCCGCCTGCAAGGCGCCACTGCCAAGAATCAACACCGGGATGTACAGCGGCAGAATCAGCAGCGCCAGCAACAGGCCACCGCGTTTCAATCCCACCGTCAGGGCTGCGCCCACCGCACCGAGCAGGCTCAGCACCGGTGTACCCAGCAATAAAGAAAGCAGCAACACCGGCAGACAGGCGGTTGGCAAACCGAGCATCAATGCCAGCAGTGGAGCGAGCAAAACCAGTGCCAGGCCAGAGAAGGCCCAGTGTGCCAGTACCTTGGCCAATACCAGAAGAGGCAGGGGGTGCGACGAAAGGACCCACTGTTCAAGCGATCCATCTTCGAAATCACTGCGGAAAAGCCCGTCCAGCGAGAGCAAAACCGATAAAAGGGCCGCTACCCAGACCAGTCCCGGAGACAAGGTTTGCAACAATTGAGACTCGGGGCCGACCGCCAACGGGAACAGGGAAACGACGATCGCGAAGAATACGAGCGGATTGGCCAGTTCCGCAGGACGGCGGAACAGCAAACGGGCCTCGCGGGCGACCAACAGGCCGAAAACACTCATACGGCCCAGTTCCCCAGATCAATGTCGCGATAGCCGGCCGGCATCCGGGTCAGCGTGTGGTGAGTGGTCAAGACCACCATGCCACCGCGCTCGCAGTGGGCGGCCAGGTGTTCTTCGAGTTGCGCCACGCCTTGTTTATCGAGCGCGGTGAACGGCTCATCGAGGATCCATAGCGGCGGGCTTTCCAGGTACAACCGCGCCAACGCGACCCGGCGTTGCTGCCCGGCAGACAGCGTGTGGCAGGGAACATCCTCGAAACCGCGCAATCCGACAGCCGTCAGCGCTTGCCAGATCGCCTCATGGGAGGCCGGTTGATGCAGGGCGCAAAGCCAGCTCAGATTCTCCTCCGGCGTCAGCAGGTCTTTGATCCCGGCGGCATGGCCGATCCACAGCAGGTTGCGCGCCAGCTCAAAGCGTTGCTCGTTCAGTGGTTGGCCGTTGAGCAGCACGAGACCGGCGGTCGGCTGCATCAGACCGCAAAGCAGACGTAAAAGGCTGGTCTTGCCGCTGCCGTTGGGGCCGCTGATTTGCAACATTTCGCCACTGGCCAGTCTCAATTCGAGATTTTCGAAGAGCAGCCGAAGGTCTCGCTCACAAGCAAGGGCAACGGTTTGCAGGACTGGACTGGTCAAGAGATCACGGGCCTTTACGGTTCAAGTCGGCAGCGGAGCGGCCGCTAAAGAGATGCAGGATAAATGCATTGGCGGCCCTTTCTAAGGAGCTGGATCAAGTATTTGAAATGTTTTCAGCGCCCCGGATACAACGGGGCGGCATTATACATGCCATGCCCTACTCTAAAGAGGGCAATTTCCTCAGGTTGTGACCGCGTATGACAGGCGAAATGAACATCCTCCCGCTACCGCAGACCACGCCGGCAACTTCGCGGCCGCTGGTGGTGAGTGGCGATTTGCTCAAGCTGCTGACGCCAGTGGAGGGCCTGATCACTGCCGGTCAGACCGCCAAGGCCGAAGTACTGTCGCTCAAGCAGGCGGATCAGACCTTTCAACTGTTACTCAAGGTCACCCTCGACAGCGGCCGTCAGACCACGGTCCAGGCCACCAGCACCCAACCGCTGCCTCAGGGCACCAGCCTGGCGATCACCCAGCCATCGGCGGGTAATCTGGCCGTCACCGTGCAACAGGCCATCGCCTCCAGCGTTGCCACCCTCACCCGTATCGACACGGCGCAACTGCCCGTTGGCACCCTGCTGCAAGGCAAAGTGCTGACCTCTCAGGTGATGCCGCAGGTGCCGGGCCAGCCGACCGTGTTTCGCTCGATGGTGAGCTTGCTCAACACCGCGTTGAGCGGCAGCACCCTGAGCATCGACAGCCCGACACCGCTGCGCATCGGCACCTTGCTGAGCGCGCTGGTGCAGGACACCCAGACGTTGAAGTTCGTGCCGTTGAGCAGCCGTCAGGAGCAATTGGCGGTGACCCACCAACTGGCCAGCCAACAGAGCCGCCAGGGTTCGCTGGATGGCCTGCTCAAGCTCCTGCAAAACCTGCCGTCCTCGAATCAGACGTCCAGTGATCTGCGAGCCGCCGTCGACGCGTTGCTCGCCGGCCTGCCCGATGTTCAACAACTCAGCACGCCAAAGGGGTTGGCCCAGGCACTGGCCAATAGCGGGTTGTTCCTTGAAGCTAAACTGCTCAGCGGTCAGAACCCGACGCTGGCCCCGGACATGAAAGGCGATCTGCTCAAGCTGATCGCACAATTGACGCCAGGCCTGCCGGCCAACACCCATCTCAACGCGATCATGGCCGCCAACACACTGGCCCAAGCCATGCCGAACTTCGTGCGCAGCGCCCTCGGCATGCTCGGTCAGGTCAGCGCCAAAACGCAGCCCACCAGCTTTCCGCTGCCCGAGCGCCTGCTACAAAGCATGGACGGCGAAGGCGATCTCGAGCACTTGCTGCGTTTGGCAGCAGCGGCTGTTTCGCGCCTGCAAAGCCATCAACTGTCGAGCCTGGAACAGACCGGCGTCACTGACGACGGTCGGCTGATGAGTACCTGGCAGCTGGAAATCCCGATGCGCAATCTGCAGGACATCGTGCCGTTGCAGGTCAAGTTCCAGCGCGAGGAGGCGCCCGAGAAAGAACAACAAAGTGAGCGCCGCGACGAGCGCGAACCCAAACAGCAATTGTGGCGAGTGGATCTGGCGTTCGACATGGAGCCTTTAGGCCCGCTGCAGATTCAGGCACAACTGATCCAAGGCAGCTTGTCCAGCCAGCTGTGGGCCGAAAGACCGTACACCGCCAACCTGATCGAACGTAACCTGGTCGAACTGCGCCAGCGTCTGCTGGCGTCCGGCCTGAATGTCGGCGATCTGGATTGCCACCTCGGCACACCACCACAAGGCCCTCAAACCCGCCTCGAACAACGCTGGGTCGACGAAACCGCATGAGAAACCCCAACGCCCCGCGCCAAGCCATTGCCCTCAAATACGACGGCAGCCACGCCCCTACCCTCACGGCCAAAGGTGACGAAGCACTGGCCGAAGCCATTCTGAAGATCGCCCGCGATTATGAAGTGCCCATCTATGAAAACGCCGAGCTGGTGAAACTGCTGGCGCGGATGGAACTGGGGGAGAGTATTCCGGAGGATTTGTATCGCACGATTGCCGAGATTATTGCGTTTGCATGGAATCTGAAGGGTAAGTTTCCGGAAGGGCAGGATCCGGCTGCGCCGATGGTCGAGAAAGACATTACCGAGCGCGGCGAGGATTACTGACCCCGGGATTCGTCCGACCCAACGTTATTTGTGGCTTTTTACCATTCGTCGCTACTGTCAGATCTGACAGTAGCGAGCATCCTTGCTTTCGTTGCCAGATAGGCAAGCAGCGTTGACCCACCCTTTCCAGGCGCTGCCCTTATTACAGGAGCGTTCTGATGACATTGCCCACGCCCCCCGGTGTCGCCTTTGAGGACAGCAGCTTGCTGGCCCATCCGGCACCCTATATTCCCGCATTGATCACGCCACTGGATGGCGACGAAGGCTACGACGGCGGCATTGGAGCCGATGCCTTGGAAACGGATCTGCTTGTCATCGTTGATCCCTGGCTTGAAATGGCAATCGGTGACCGTTGCCTTCTCTTCTGGGATGACGCCGTGAACCCCATCAGGACAGAGAACATCGACACACAGGAAAAGGTCGACAAACCATGCCTATTCCATGTGCCAAAAAACCAGATTCTGGATGGAAACGCATTCCCGGTTTTTTACCGTGTAATACGCTCCAGCCAGAATGGATCCGATTCAACCAAGCTCAATGTATTGATCAAACGCACGCTTCCGGGAGGTGTTCTCGACAAACCCGAGCCACTTGGTCACCCCGGGCTGCGTTACTCCTTCAATCCGGACATCAGCAATGGAGTCGATGGGGAGATCGCGAAAAACGGCATCACCCTGCATGTCGAGCCTTATCAGAACATCACTGTGTACGATCGTATCGTCGCGCGCTGGGGTAGCGAAGAACAGGCCGTACATTATCCCGTGACCCCTGATCAGATCAACGACCCGCTAAATCATCCGATCCTGATCACCTTCGACGAGCAGTTGATCAAACGCGCAGGTGACGGTAGGCATTCAGTTACCTACCAAGTGATAGACCGCTGCGCCAACGGTCCGCATGCTAATGCGCCATGGGCAATACCCACTGAAGTAACTGTCAATCTGCTCCGTATCCCGGCTCCGACGGTAACAGGTGAGCAAGGCGGCGTACTGGATACGGCATACGTGACGACTATCGAAGCAGTTGCTTCGGGAGTGGGGCTGATCACGGGTGACAGCGTCTGGATTAATTGGCTGGGCCGCGTCGAAAGAGAGACAACAACAGTTCCGTATTCTGGAAGCGGCGTACTGCGGTTTCCCATTCCACTCAACTGGGCTGATGAAAGTACTGAAAGTGCCGTGAGCGTTACCACTCGGGTGCGGCGTGCAGGGCGAACGCTCACCTCTGAGCCTCACAACCTGACAATCAAAACCACAATTGAGCTAAAACCGCCGAGGGTACTGGAAGCCTACGGTCCTAATGGTGATCGTTTGAAAATGGCTGATATTTATGAGGCCAGTCATGTCACGGCTCAGGTTCAGAAGTACTTGGGGATGGCTATCGGGCAAACCATCCGGGCACGTTGGGCTTCCAGCCGGCATGTCTATGACAGTGCGATCACAACCGTTACAACGGTTGGCCCGATGACTTTCAATGTTCCTCGATTGGAAGTTGTGGATGCCATTGGCAGTACCGTTCCAGTCAGTTTCACGGTACGCACCTATCCCAACGGTCCCTTGCACCGCTCCGACGCTCTGCTGCTGGCCGTGGATGCTCAAAACTTTGTTCTGACACCTCCAAGGCTTACTCCCGATCAAAAAACCGTCACCGTCCGTTATCCCGGAATGGTCACCGGTTACCACGCTTGCGTACGCCTCACTGGCGCCGTTACTCGGGAAACAGACTGGCAAGACTTACAAACTGATGTCACGGAAGAGTTCAGTATTCCGGCAAATTGGATAGAGGAAAACGAGGGGGAAACTGTGTTGATCAACTACAGTGTCAATCGACCGGGCATCGACGAACAAAGCATATTTTCTCAAGTATTAAGAGTAGACCTTTAACAATACGAATAGGACCGATTGCGTAGGCGAACTCATTCGCCTTTTACGAATGGAGTACAGGAAACATGAATACCGAACTGAATGCACTGAATCTTATCGCGCCGAGGGTACTTGAAGCCTCTGGCTCCGACGGAGATCGACTTAACCTCAATGAGGTATACAACAACCCACACGTCGATGTTGAAGTAAACTTCGAAGGCATGTTGAGAGGAAACCAAATACACGGACGCGGGGAAAAAAGTGACCGTCAAGTTTCTTAACATGACGACCGACTATACAGTTAGAGTCAGGTGGCACAGAGTGGTTGTGAGGGACACCGAAACCCAGCCAATTCAGAACAGCTCATCAATGGCGTTCAATATTCCGGCTCGCTGGGCATCAGAGAATACTAACAAAACTGTGCTAATCAACTATACGGCTCAAATGACAACCTGATGTTTTCTCGCTTGCTGCGCATCTCTTTTTTAACAATCGAAGCCAAAAGTGGAAGAAAGCGCGGGATGCAGTTTTATCGCACCCCGCGCCTTTACTATTGAAAGATAAAATCTGCGTTTATGATCAGCGGCCGAATAGCGCAACGACCTGATCATTCTCGTGATAACTGAATACCTCAGGCGCTCCTGGAGCCAGATCCACTCTAATCACAGGAAGCAAATCACCTGTGATGTTGAAATAGTCTTGTTGCATATACTTCGCTCCGCCCACTCCCGCGCCACCGCCTTGATTCTGTAGATAAAAAAATGCATACAGCGGTAATTGTCTTGGAATACTTTGCGGCCAAAGGGAAAGAATCACTTCATTATGGTGCAATCGAGCGCCTGGAATCTCAAAGCCACCTCGCGCCTGCAGACTTAAAGCAAATTGTTCGACGCTGGAAGTAAAGCCACACTGGTGCTCATTCCTCGCCGAATAATAGCTGGATCCGGGTACTGCTCGGTAATGCGTCGTCCATGCCGCAATAGAAACTACCCCTTCCTCCGGACATGAGCGACTGTTATTTGGATAAGTTTTATGTGGTCCGCACCCACCTATACCTACCCGCTGCCAACTCGCCGCATCCGAGGGAAAGGAACACAGCAGGTTTATGGCGTAAGTTTCCAACCGCTCAGCCGTAGCAAAGTCCTTGAAGATGAAACCATGGAGGTCCCCCCAAGCAAGAATGGTAATTCCGAGATCTTTACGAAGGTAGGAAAAAGGAACGCCTTGTTTGGTAATTGCCGTCGGACTAGGATCCCACGCGTGATAGGCCGGCTTGGCGCCTGTGGTGCGCACAAGTACACCACTGCAATAATAAGCAGGCTTCCCGCTACAATTATTTGAGACGTTGTTATAACGCCCATTCAACCGCTCGGCCACCAGTTGTCCAAACCTCTGATCTTTGGCGTCAAAACTGAAAATATTGTGGTTTGCAGCAGTCAAATTTATTTTGACGATGGGCACATAAAGCGACGTTTCCAGATAATAATCTTTCTGGAACTTCTGTGCGTCTGCCAACTTGGCCGGCGCCGATGCCTCATAGAACACTGCCTCAATTGGCAGCTTCTCGGGTTTGCTCTCATCCCACGTTTGGATCAGCACCTCAGTGGGCTTGACGGTCCAAGCGGCACCAACAAGTTTGTGCGCTTCAAGGCTGGCCTTGAACTGTGCAGCCACCACCGTGCTAAGCGAGCATTGATTTTTGGGGAACGACTGGTGCTCCTGAAAGTTTTTCAGCCAGGCTGCTGCTGTTGTCGCCGGAACCGCCAACTTTGCACAATTGGCGAGATCCGCGCTCAATTCTGCCTCCTTGGGCGCGAAGCCACATCCATGATCTGCGCGTCCATCTAGCGATTCGGTTGGAAAGGGAAAGATACAACGTAGACTTAGTGCTTTTCCTGCGGCCAGCGCCGACGTTTGATCCTTAAGGATGAAACCGCTTTTCCTGCTGCTGTTTAGCGCAGTACTACCCACATCAGATCGAATATAAGTGAACGCGACAGAGCCCAAGAGGGTCGCTTGTGTCCCATAATCCCAAAACTTAAACGCCGTACTGTAATCCACTGCCCGCAGTAACACCCCCGAACAATAGTAAGCTGGGGTGCCGTTCGAACACTGCGCCACATGGCTCGTGTATTTGGCGTTCAAGTCCGTCACCAACGCCTGTCCGGACATGGCGCTAACATTAGCGGCAAACCATATCAACAAAAACAAGAGACGCCTCATAATTACACCCTGATGAAAGTGGATTTAATGTTGAGTGTATTTAATGATCAACAGGCTCCTCTACTGTCAAAGTTGACAGTTTCGACGAATGGAAAATGTCATTAACCCCACGCGTTGACCAAGGTTCCATACGCCCTCAGCGTTAAGAGCGGTTTGATATCCAACTTGATTAACCGAGCCTGCAGCAGCTCAAAAAAAAGAAAGCACGGAATGCAGCTTCATTGCACCCTGTGTCGTTACTTTCTGTATTTACGATCAACGTCCAAATAGCGCAACGACCTGATCATTCTCGTGATAACTGAACACCTCAGGCGCTCCTGGAGCCAGATCCACTCTAATCACAGGAAGCAAATCACCTGTGATGTTGAAATAGTCTTGTTGCATATACTTCGCTCCGCCCACTCCCGCGCCATCGCCTTGATTCTGCAGATAAAAAAATGCATACAGCGGTAATTGTTTTGGAATACTCTGCGGCCAAAGGGAAAGAATCACTTCATTATGGTGCAATCGAGCGCTTGGAATCTCAAAGCCACCTCGCGCCTTCAGACTTAAAGCAAATTGTTCGACGCTGGAAGTAAAGCCACACTGGTGCTCATTCCTCGCCGAATAATAGCTGGATCCGGATACTGCTCGGTAATGCGTCGTCCATGTCGCAATAGAAACTACCCCTTCCTCCGCACATGAGCGACTGTTATTTGGATAAGTTTTATGTGGTCCGCACCCACCTGTACCTACCCGCTGCCAACTGGCAGCATCCGAGGGAAAGGAACACAGCAGGTTTATGGCGTAAGTTTCCAACCGCTCAGCCGTAGCAAAGTCCTTGAAGATGAAACCATGGAGGTCCCCCCAAGCAAGAATGGTAATTCCGAGATCTTTACGAAGGTAAGAAAAAGGAACGCCTTGTTTGGTAATAGCCGTCGGACTAGGATCCCAAGCGTGATAGGCCGGCTTGGCGCCTGTGGTGCGCACAAGCACACCACTGCAATAATAAGCAGGTTTCCCGCCACAATTGTCCGAGACGTTGTTGTAACGCCCATTCAGACGCTCGGCCACCAGCTGTCCAAACCTCTGATCTTTGGCGTCAAAACTGAAAATATTTGGGTTGGCACCCTTAATATCCATCTTGACGATGGGAATGTAGAGCGACGTTTCCAGATAATAATCTCTCTGGAACTTCTGTGCGTCTGCCAACTTGGCCGGCACCGATGCCTCATAGAACACTGCCTCGATTGGCAGCTTCTCGGGTTTGCTCTCATCCCACGTTTGGATCAGCACTTCAGTGGGTTTGATTATGCCCCAGTCGCGCTCAGCAACTGCGTGCGCTACAAGGCTAACGTTGAACTGTGCAGCCACCACAGTGCTCAGCGAGCATTGCTTCTCCAGCAATCCGCCAATCGCCCGAAAATTTATGATCCACTGTGCTAACGTCGTGGCTGGGACCGTCAACGTTGCACAACTGGAAAGATCTTGGCTGAGCGGTGCCGCCTTAGACGCAGCCCCGCATCCATGATCTGCGCGCCCATCTAGCGATTCGGTTGAAATAGGGTATATACAACGCAGGTTTAGTGCTTTTCCTGCGGCCAGCGCCGATGTTTGATCTTTGAGGATGAAACCGCTTTTCCTGTTGCCATTTAACGCAGTACTGCCAACATCAGAACGAATGTAAGTGAACGCGACGGAGCCCAGTATTGTCGATTTTGAACCATAATCCCAAAACTTGAAAAACGTACTGTAGTCCACTGCCCGTAATAGAACGCCGGAGCAATAGTAGGCTGGCGTACCGTTCGAACACTGCGCAACGTTACTCGTGTACTTGGCGTTCAGATCGGTGACCAGGGACTGCCCGGACATGGCATGAACTTGTGCAACACAACAAAACATTAAAACAACTAGAATCCTCATGGACCCCACCCTCTTGAAATACAAACTCATTTCAAGCCTGGCCCAGACAACACGAGTAACTCTACTGTCAGAAATACCAGTTCAGACGAACGGCGCATCGATTATCGACGGGGTGATCCGTAGTTTATTTCGCAAAGGGGTGCTGCATCGAACGGTGTCTAAACGCAAAAAAATCGCAGCGTTCGGCAAGTTCCTACAGGGATTTCTGTACACCCGTAGGAGCTGCCGAAGGCTGCGAACTTTTGATCTTCTTAACTTTTGTGCAACTTACTCATCAACTCCGCCTCAGCCTGGGTCAACCCGCAGGACTGAGTCAGTTCATCAACACTCGCGCCCATCCCGACCAATCGCGCCGCTTGGGCAAACGACAGGCTCGACGGATCGCGCTGTTCCAGCTGAGCCAGTTTGTCCGGTAACGGGCCCACCACCGCACGCAGTTCGTGCAGGTCTTCACCCATGCGCACGCTGCCGCTCTGGTAGTCCTCGACACGCCGGGTCAGGTCCTTGATGCGCTGATCACGCAGCGCATCGCCCTGGGCCTGCTGCGCAGCGATAAGTCGTTGGCCTCGTATGTACGCCAAAAACATCGCCAGCGTGCCTGCCCAGAAGAGGAACAGGACAATGACCGCCACCTCAAGAATCAATCAGATGTTCTCCAGGTCCGACCACTCTTCTTCGCTCATCATCTTGTCCAGCTCGACCAGAATCAGCAGTTCGTTGTTCTTGTTGCACACGCCTTGAATGAACTTGGCGGATTCTTCGTTACCGACGTTCGGCGCGGTTTCGATTTCCGACTGACGCAGGTAAACCACTTCGGCCACGCTATCGACCATGATCCCGACCACTTGCTTGTCGGCTTCGATGATGACGATACGGGTGTTGTCGCTGATCTCGGCGTTCATCAGGCCGAAGCGCTGGCGGGTGTCGATCACAGTGACCACGTTACCGCGCAGGTTGATGATGCCCAGCACGTAGCTCGGGGCACCCGGGACCGGGGCGATTTCGGTGTAACGCAGGACTTCCTGAACGCGCATCACGTTGATGCCGTAGGTTTCGTTGTCCAGTTTGAAGGTTACCCATTGCAGGATCGGATCTTCGGAACCCTTTGCAGACGACGCCTTATCATTCATACCCTGACCCCTCGAAAAACCGCCCTAGCGGTGTATGTTCTGTGCGACGGCAGTCACTGCCGTCACGTGATTTTATGTTGGTTTGTGCGCTGGTTTAACGCTGCTCATGTGCTTTGCCCCGCCGCTGGCGATCAACTCGGCCAGTGCGGAAACATCGAGCAACGCACACATGTGTTCAATCACGGTGCCCGCCAGCCATGGCCGTTGACCACGGTGGCTGCGCCATTTGATTTCGTCCGGGTCCAGGCGCAACGAGCGGCTGACCTGATGCACCGCCAGCCCCCACTCGTAGCCCTGAACCGAAATAACGTACTGCAGGCCCTGACGGAAATCGTCGCGGTAGCGGTCAGGCATGACCCACCGCGCGGTGTCCAACACTTTCAGGTTGCCGGCCTGGCTCGGCAGAATCCCGAGGAACCATTCCGGCTGACCAAACAGCGGCGTCAGCTCGTGGCCGGCCAGGGAGTAAATCGAGCCCAGACACACCAGCGGTACCGCCAGGGTCAACCCGGCGACATCGAACAACAGGCATTCGAATGGCTCGGCGGCCCATGACGGACGACCATCGGTTTCCACCGGTGGCGGCGTGTTGCTCGGCGGCAGATGGACGTCAACCACTGGCGGCACCAGGGCTTGCAGCAGCGGTGCGATAGTCGATACAGGCGCCAGAACCGGTGCCGGTGCTTCTTCGATCACAACAGGTGCTTTCACCACGGGGGCTACCACTGGCGCTACCTTCAGCGCGGCGACCACGGCGAGTTTCTGCGCATCACGAGCCTGTTCTTCAAGCACCGCCGCCTGGAATTCGTCCAGAGCTGCTTCAACCTCCACAACCTCGGGTAGCGCCTCGATTTCCGGCGGCAACTCTTCGGTCGCCTCCATCAGCAAGCTGTCCAGATAAGACTGGAGCGCGAGTTGCGGGCGCGAGGTGATTTTTACCGGGCGGTTCATCTCACGCCACCTGCGGGACAAGTTGTGCTGCCAGCAAATGCTTGAGCAGTGCGCGGTAGGCAAGAACACCACGGCTCTTGCCGTCAAATTGCGAAGGCGTCACCCCGGCCCGGCTGGCGTCACGCAAGCGGGTGTCGACTGGAATGTAGCCCTGCCAGATTTCTTCCGGGTACTTGTCGCGCAACACCCGCAGAGTGCCAAGGGAAGCCTGCGTGCGGCGGTCGAACAGGGTCGGCACGATGCTGAAGGGCAGCGCCTGTTTGCGTGAACGGTTGATCATCGCCAGGGTGTTGACCATGCGCTCCAGGCCTTTGACCGCCAAGTGCTCGGTCTGCACCGGAATTACCAATTGCTGGCTCGCCGCCAAGGCATTGACCATCAGCAAACCGAGCAACGGCGGGCTGTCGATCACGGCGTAGTCGAAGTCTTGCCACAGTTGCGCCAGGCTCTTGGCAATCACCAGGCCCAAGCCACTCTGACCCGGCGACTGGCGCTCGAGAGTCGCGAGTGCGGTGCTCGATGGCAACAGGGAAATACGCTCGTGGCTGGTGGGCAACAACAACTGACCAGGCAAGCCTTGCGGCACACTGCCCTTGTGCAGGAACAGGTCATAGCTGCTGTGTTCCAGACTGTCGGGGTCATAGCCGAAATAGCTGGTCATGGAGCCGTGGGGGTCGAGATCGACCACGACCACGCGCTTGCCCGCCTCGGCCAGTAAACCGGCTAAAGCGATAGAGGAAGTGGTTTTACCGACACCACCCTTTTGATTGGCGACTGCCCAGACTCTCATTCGGATTGTTCCTCCCGGTCGAAATGGTCGACCGAGAATTAGCTCAACGTATTAATGCGGGTGACGGAGAATTGACGGCGCTCTCTCGTACCGGCGACTTGACCGGGGTCGGTGCAGTTTGTGTGCCAGCACGCTTCAACGCGGCATCCGGATGCGCATTGGCCGTTCCGGTACCGGTGAGACTGCGGCGTACATCAAGATTTCGTGACACCACCAGCACAACCCGACGGTTACGCGCCCGCCCCTCGGCAGTCGCGTTGTTGGCCACTGGCTGGAACTCGCCGTAACCTACCGACGCCAGACGGCCAGGGTTCACACCCTGCATCGCCAGCATGCGCACGATGCTCGCCGAACGGGCCGAGGACAGCTCCCAGTTGGTCGGGTATTGCGCGGTGCGGATCGGTTGATCGTCAGTGAAGCCTTCAACGTGAATCGGGTTGTCGAACGGCTTCAGAATCGCGGCGACCTTGTCGATGATGTTGAACGCGATGTCACTGGGCATGGCGTCGCCACTGCCGAACAACAGGCTGGAATTGAGTTCGATCTCGACCCACAGCTCATTGCCGCGAATGGTCATCTGATTGGAGCTGATCAAGTCGCCGAACGCGGCGCTGATGTCGTCGGCGATGCTTTTGAGCGGATCGCTGGCACCCGCGATACCGGCGTCGACCTGCTCGGCGTCTTTAACCAGCGGCTTGGCCGGGGTCACGGTCTTCGGTCGCTCGTCGCCAATCGGGATCGGCTTGAGCGCACGATCCGAATCAGAGAACACGCCGATCAATGCTTCCGAAATGACTTTGTACTTGCCTTCGTTGATCGAAGAGATCGAGTACATCACCACGAAGAAAGCGAACAGCAACGTAATGAAGTCGGCGTACGAAACCAGCCAACGCTCATGGTTTACATGTTCTTCAGGTTGGCGACGACGTGCCATGGTCCATGTCTCCCATCAATCCATGAAGCCCTGAAGCTTCAACTCAATAGAGCGAGGGTTTTCACCTTCGGCGATCGACAGAATGCCTTCCAACAACATTTCGCGATAACGCGACTGTCGCAAAGCGACGGACTTGAGTTTGGCGGCAATCGGCAGCAGCACCAGGTTGGCACTGGCCACGCCGTAGATGGTCGCGACGAAGGCCACGGCAATGCCGCTCCCCAGTTGCGATGGATCGGCCAGGTTGCCCATCACGTGGATCAGGCCCATCACCGCACCAATGATGCCGATGGTCGGCGCGTAGCCGCCCATACTTTCGAAGACTTTGGCGGCTTCGATGTCGCGGCTCTCCTGGGTGAAGAAATCGACTTCCAGGATGCTGCGAATCGCTTCCGGCTCCGCGCCGTCCACCAGCAGTTGCAGGCCTTTGCGCGAGTAGTTGTCAGATTCGGCGTCGGCCACCCCTTCCAGCCCGAGCAGGCCTTCCTTGCGCGCGGTCAGGCTCCAGTTGACGACGCGATCGATGCCGCCGGCCAGGTCCACGCGAGGTGGAAACAGGATCCAGGCCAGAATCTGCATAGCGCGCTTGAAGGCGCTCATCGGCGCCTGCAGCAGCGCCGCACCGAGGGTCCCACCGAGTACGATCAACGCCGCCGGGCCGTTGGCCAGCGCGCCGAGGTGACCGCCTTCAAGGTAGTTGCCGCCAATGATGGCGACAAACGCCATGATGATCCCGATGAGGCTTAACACATCCATCAGATACAAGCCTCGACCAGATGCTTGCCAATATCATCCAGGCCGTACACCGCGTCGGCGAGTTCGGCTTTGACGATGGCCATCGGCATGCCGTAGATCACGCAGCTGGCTTCATCCTGGGCCCAAATCGAGCTGCCGCCCTGCTTGAGCAGACGCGCGCCTTCGCGACCATCGGCACCCATGCCGGTCAACACGACCGCCAGAACTTTGTCGCCGTAGGTCTTGGCCGCCGAACCGAAGGTGATGTCCACACACGGCTTGTAATTCAATCGCTCGTCACCCGGGAGAATTTTCACCGCGCCACGGCCGTCGATCATCATTTGCTTGCCACCCGGCGCCAGCAGCGCCAGGCCCGGACGCAGGATGTCACCATCCTCAGCTTCCTTGACGCTGATGCGGCAGAGCTTGTCCAGACGTTCGGCGAAGGCCTTGGTGAAGGCGGCCGGCATGTGCTGGATCAACACAATCGGTGCCGGGAAGTTGGCCGGCAATTGGGTCAGAACCCGCTGCAGGGCAACCGGGCCGCCAGTGGACGTACCGATGGCGACCAATCTGTAGGCTTTGCGTTTCGGCGCTGGCGACGACGAGGCGGGGGCGTGCGTACGCGCCGGAATCGACGCCGGTGACGGACGCGCAGGCACGCTGCTGCCGTAACTGCTGACGCTCGCAGGCGCAGGCGCAGGCGTCGGGGCTGGCGCGGCGACGGGTGCCGGAGCACTGTAGGTGCTGGCACGACGGTTACTGCGCGAGATGCTGAGAATCTTCTCGCACAGCAGTTGCTTGACCTTCTCCGGGTTGCGGGAGATGTCTTCGAAATTCTTCGGCAGGAAATCCACCGCGCCGGCGTCCAGCGCATCGAGAGTGACCCGAGCGCCTTCATGTGTCAGCGAGGAAAACATCAACACCGGGGTCGGGCAGCGCTGCATGATGTGCCGCACTGCCGTGATGCCATCCATCATCGGCATCTCGTAGTCCATGGTGATCACGTCTGGCTTGAGGGCCAGCGCCTGATCAATCGCCTCTTTTCCGTTGGTCGCCGTGCCGACGACCTGGATATTCGGATCCGCTGAAAGAATTTCCGAGACGCGGCGGCGGAAAAACCCCGAATCGTCCACCACCAGGACTTTAACTGCCATAAACACTCCGTTAGACGGAGCGAGGCTCAGTCGCCCCGCTCCACCAGAATCAAATACGCCGTGCGGCGTAACGCTTGAGCATGCTCGGAACATCGAGAATCAGCGCAATGCGGCCGTCACCGGTGATGGTGGCGCCGGACATGCCCGGGGTTCCCTGGAGCATTTTGCCCAATGGCTTGATGACCACTTCTTCCTGGCCCACCAGTTGATCGACGACGAAGCCGATCCGCTGAGTGCCCACCGAAAGGATCACCACATGGCCCTCGCGCTGCTCTTCGTGAGCGGCGGAGGCGACCAGCCAGCGTTTGAGGTAGAACAATGGCAGTGCCTTGTCCCGCACGATCACCACTTCCTGGCCGTCCACCACGTTGGTGCGCGACAGGTCGAGGTGGAAGATCTCGTTGACGTTCACCAGCGGGAACGCAAACGCCTGGTTGCCGAGCATGACCATCAGCGTCGGCATGATCGCCAGGGTCAACGGGACCTTGATGACGATCTTTGAGCCCTTGCCCTTGGTCGAATATATATTGATGGTGCCGTTGAGCTGGGCGATTTTGGTTTTCACCACGTCCATGCCCACGCCGCGTCCGGAGACATCGGAAATTTCGGTCTTGGTCGAGAAACCCGGCGCGAAGATCAGGTTGAAGCAATCAGACTCGCTGAGGCGATCTGCCGCATCCTTGTCCATCAAGCCTTTCTTCACGGCAATGCCGCGCAGAACATCGGCGTCCATGCCCTTGCCGTCATCAGAAATCGACAGCAGGATGTGGTCGCCTTCCTGTTCAGCGGACAGGATCACCTTGCCGCTGCGAGGCTTGCCCATCGCTTCGCGCTCGGCCGGCTCTTCGATACCGTGGTCAACCGAGTTGCGCACCAAGTGGACCAGCGGGTCGGCCAGGGCCTCGACGAGGTTCTTGTCGAGGTCGGTTTCTTCGCCGACCAGTTCCAGGTTGATCTCTTTCTTGAGCTGGCGAGCCAGGTCGCGAACCAGACGCGGGAAACGCCCGAAGACCTTCTTGATCGGTTGCATCCGGGTCTTCATGACCGCGGTTTGCAGGTCGGCCGTGACCACATCGAGGTTCGACACGGCCTTGGACATGGCTTCGTCGCCGCTGTTGAGGCCCAGACGGACCAAACGGTTACGCACCAGTACCAACTCGCCGACCATGTTCATGATTTCGTCGAGACGCGCGGTATCGACCCGCACGGTGGTCTCGGCTTCGCTGGCCGGTTTTTCCGCCGGTGGCGCGGCCGGCGCACGAGCCGGAGCCGGTGCAGCAACAACAGGCTTCGGCGCTTCGGCTTTAGGCTCGGGCGCTTTGGCAACGGGTTTCGCTGCTACAGCCTTGGCAATTGGCGCCGCAACCGAAGCGCTGGCGCCCGACGCGGTACCGACTTCAGTGAACTTGCCTTTGCCGTGCAACTCGTCGAGCAGTGATTCGAACTCGTGATCGGAGATCAGATCGCCGCCAGCCGCTTTAGCGGTTGGCGCAGCCGGGGCCGGGACCGCAGCAATGGCCGATTCCAGCGCATCAACGGCAAAGTTGCCCTTGCCGTGCAGCTGATCGAGCAGTGCTTCGAACTCGTCGTCGGTGATATCGGAGCTGTCGCCTGCCGCTTTCGGGGCAGCCGGTGCGGCTGGCGCCGGGGCCACCGCATCGACGGCGAACTGGCCTTTACCGTGCAGTTGATCGAGCAACGACTCGAACTCGGCATCGGTGATTTCGTCGCTGCCCGCCGCATTGCTGCTCGGCGCTGGCACAGCTGCCGGGGCTTCTGCCTGAGCCTTGACGGCGTTCAGCGAGTCCAGCAGTTGTTCGAATTCGTTATCGGTGATGTCGCCCGACTCGCTGTCGGCAGCCGGTATTTCGACCACGTCGGCAACCGGTGCGGCTTCTTCAATTTTCGGCTCGGCCAGATGGGCCAGAGCTGCCAACAATTCTGGCGTGGCAGCCGTGATCGGGCTGCGCTCGCGGACTTCGGTAAACATGCCGTTCACCGCATCCAGCGCTTCGAGAACCACGTCCATCAGTTCCGAGTCGACGCGACGTTCACCCTTGCGCAGGATGTCGAACACGTTCTCGGCGATGTGACAGCACTCCACCAGCTCGTTGAGCTGGAGGAAGCCGGCGCCTCCTTTTACAGTGTGAAAACCGCGAAAAATTGCATTGAGCAAGTCCGCATCATCGGGTCGGCTTTCAAGCTCGACCAGCTGTTCGGACAGTTGCTCTAGAATCTCGCCGGCCTCAACCAGGAAATCCTGAAGGATCTCTTCATCGGCGCCGAAGCTCATGTGTAGGGGTGCTCCTAGAATCCAAGGCTGGAAAGCAAATCGTCTACATCGTCCTGACCGGACACAACGTCTTCTCTTTTATCGGCATGAATCTGCGGACCTTCACCCTGAGAGAGATGTTTTTGCGGATCTTTTTCAGCCAGCATCGCTTCACGGTCATGTTCGATGCCCGCAAAGCGGTCCACCTGACTGGCCATAAGTACGAGCTTGAGCAGGTTGCTTTCAACTTCGGTGACCAATTGGGTCACACGCTTGATCACCTGACCGGTGAGGTCCTGGTAATCCTGAGCGAGCAGAATGTCGTTGAGGTTGCTCGACACCACGCGATTGTCTTCGCTGCTGCGGGTCAGGAAACCGTCGACTCGCCGGGCCAGTTCGCGGAACTCTTCAGCCCCGACTTCCCGACGCATGAACCGTCCCCAGTCGGTGCTCAAGGCCTGGGCTTCATCGCTCAGGCCGTTGACCAGCGGCGTGGCGTTCTCCACCAGGTCCATGGTGCGGTTGGCTGCGGCCTCGGTCAGCTTGACCACATAGCCCAGACGCTCGGTGGCGTCCGTGATCTGCGACACTTCCTCGGCTTGCGGCATGTTCGGGTCAATCTGGAAATTGACGATCGCGCTATGCAGCTCGCGAGTGAGCTTGCCCACTTCCTGGTACAGGCCGCGGTCACGGGTCTGGTTGAGCTCATGGATCAGTTGCACGGCGTCGCCGAACCTGCCTTTTTCAAGGCTTTCGACCAGTTCGACAGCGTGTTTTTTCAGGGTCGACTCGAAATCGCCCTGTGAAGATTCGTTATGCTCCATAGCTCCCCCGTGGCGCAGTTTCTTAACCGATGCGTTCGAAAATCTTTTCGATTTTTTCTTTCAACGCCTGGGCCGTAAAGGGTTTGACCACATAGCCGTTAACACCGGCCTGGGCTGCCTCGATGATCTGCTCGCGCTTGGCCTCAGCGGTCACCATCAGCACCGGCAGGTGCTTGAGCTTTTCATCGGCGCGCACGTGGCGCAGCAGATCGATACCGGTCATGCCGGGCATGTTCCAGTCCGTTACCAGAAAGTCGATGCTCCCGCTGTTGAGGACCGGAATGGCAGTGGTGCCATCATCGGCCTCGACCGTGTTGGTGAACCCAAGGTCACGCAACAGGTTTTTTATGATCCGCCGCATCGTTGAGAAGTCATCAACGATGAGGATTTTCATGTTCTTGTTCAATTCGACCTCCAAGCAGTCTTAAACGCGCCCAGCACCTGGACACGCCATTTCAATCAATCCGGCAAAGCACTCAATGACTGTCTGGAGCACAACAGATCGGGACTCGTGCGGTTCAACACCCCACCAGCCACGTTCGCAGTGTCCCCACACTGCCTTCAGCGCGCTCGCCACTCCCCCAAACGCCCCCGCAAACGGGCCGCGCACTGGCTGTGTAACTGGCTGACCCGAGACTCGCTGACCCCCAGGACCTCACCGATTTCCTTGAGATTCAACTCTTCGTCGTAGTACAGCGCCAACACCAGTCGCTCACGCTCCGGCAAATTGGCAATCGCGTCCGCCAGTGCCATCTGGAAGCGTTCATCTTCCAGATCGCGCGACGGTTCGAGATGAGCACTGGCGCCATCCTCGTGCAACCCTTCGTGTTCGCCGTCCTGCAACAGATCGTCGAAACTGAATAACCGGCTGCCCAGGGTGTCGTTCAAAATCCCGTAATAATCGTCGAGACTCAATTGGAGTTCGGCCGCAACCTCGTGATCTTTAGCGTCACGACCGGTTTTAGCTTCAATCGAGCGAATGGCGTCGCTGACCATCCGGGTATTGCGGTGGACCGAACGTGGCGCCCAGTCCCCCTTGCGCACTTCATCGAGCATCGCGCCGCGGATTCGAATGCCCGCGTACGTCTCGAAGCTCGCGCCTTTGCTGGCGTCGTATTTGGTCGACACTTCAAGCAGGCCGATCATCCCGGCCTGGATCAGGTCTTCGACCTGGACACTGGCCGGCAGACGCGCCAGCAAGTGGTAGGCAATGCGTTTAACCAGTGGCGCGTAACGCTCGATCAGCTCGTACTGCGCGTCACGTGCCGACTTCTTGTAGAGGTTGTAGCCGCTGGCTGTCATAGCACCGGTCCTGCCGTTTGTTGCACGAGGCGCTCGACGAAAAACTCCAGGTGCCCACGCGGGTTGGCAGGCAACGGCCAGGTATCGACCTTCTGTGCAATGGCCTTGAACGCCAGGGAGCACTTGGAACGCGGGAAGGCTTCATAGACGGCGCGCTGCTTCTGCACGGCCTTGCGCACGCTTTCGTCGTAAGGCACCGCGCCGACGTATTGTAAGGCGACGTCGAGGAAGCGATCCGTGACCTTGGTCAACTTGGCGAACAGGTTGCGACCTTCCTGCGGGCTCTGGGCCATGTTGGCCAGGACGCGGAAACGGTTCATGCCGTAATCGCGGTTTAGCAGTTTGATCAGCGCGTAGGCATCAGTGATCGAGGTCGGCTCGTCACAGACCACCAGCAAGACTTCTTGCGCTGCGCGAACGAAACTGACTACCGACTCACCAATGCCCGCAGCGGTGTCGATCACCAATACGTCGAGGTTGTCGCCGATATCGCTGAACGCTTGGATCAGGCCGGCGTGTTGGGCCGGGCTCAGATGAACCATGCTCTGTGTGCCGGACGCGGCCGGGACGATGCGGATGCCGCCAGGGCCTTGCAACAATACGTCGCGCAGCTCGCAGCGGCCTTCGATCACGTCGGCCAACGTACGTTTGGGTGTCAGTCCCAGCAGGACGTCGACGTTCGCCAGCCCCAGATCGGCGTCCAGCAGCATGACGCGCCGGCCGAGTTCAGCTAGAGCCAGGGACAAGTTCACTGACACGTTAGTTTTCCCGACGCCACCTTTGCCGCCGGTCACCGCGATCACCTGTACGGGATGCATGCTGCCCATGAATTTTCTTTACCTTGTCTTACTTAGACGGAGGCCACATTACTGGCTGCGCGTTCACAAAATGAACAATGCATGGCAGACCATCGATGTAGGTACAAAAACAGTTCATTAATACCTCAGCCGACCTGCTTGGTCGGGCTGTGGTAAATATCAGCGAACATGTCAGCCATGGCTTCTTCGCTGGGTTCTTCTTGCATTTGCACGCTGACGGCGCGACTGACCAACTGATGACGACGCGGCAGATGCAAATCATCCGGAATCCGCGGGCCATCGGTCAGGTAGGCCACCGGCAATTCATGACTGATGGCCAGGCTCAACACCTCGCCCAGACTTGCCGTTTCATCCAGTTTAGTCAGGATGCAGCCAGCGAGCCCACAACGCTTGTAACTGTGATAAGCGGCCGTTAGAACCTGTTTCTGGCTGGTGGTTGCCAACACCAGATAATTTTTCGATTTGATCCCACGACCGGCCAGGCTTTCGAGCTGCATGCGCAGTGCCGGATCGCTGGCCTGGAGGCCCGCGGTATCGATCAGCACCACGCGTTTGCGCAGCAAGGGCTCCAGCGCCTGCACCAGCGACTGACCCGGATCGACGTGAGTCACCGACACATTGAGGATCCGGCCGAGGGTCTTGAGCTGCTCCTGAGCGCCAATACGGTAGCTGTCCATGCTCACCAACGCGATATTCTGCGCGCCGTACTTGAGCACGTAGCGGGCAGCGAGCTTGGCCAGCGTGGTGGTCTTGCCCATGCCGGCAGGGCCGACCATGGCAATCACACCGCCCTCTTCCAGCGGCTCGACTTCCGGTGTGGCGATCATCCGCGCCAGGTGCGCCAGCAACATGCGCCAGGCCTGACGAGGTTCTTCAATATCGGTAATCAGCGCCAGCAAATCGCGCGACAACGGGCCGGACAGGCCGATGCGTTGCAGGCGACGCCAAAGATTGGCCTGGGCCGGACGGCTGCCTTGCAGCTGATTCCAGGCCAGGGAGCCGAGTTGCACTTCCATCAGTTCGCGCAAGCTGTTGAGTTCGAAACGCATCGAGTCGAACGCCCGCGGGTCCACACCACCGGAGGCTGGCGCAGCGGCCGGTGCAGGCCGACGGGGTTCGGCGTAGGTCGGTTCGATCAGCGGCTCGGCCGCGGTCAGTGGCAGGCCGGCGAACAACTGGCGATTGGTGCTCTTGTCGCTCTCGCCTTCGCCTCGCAGGCTCAGTTCGGCCTGGGCGGTAACGATCCGCGACTGGGTCTTGCGCAGCTCGTCTTCGAGTTCCATGTTCGGAACGCGCGGGGCCAGCGCCGACAACTTGTAATCCAGGGCAGCCGTCAACTCGACACCACCGGCGATCCGGCGGTTGCCAATGATGGCGGCTTCAGCGCCCAACTCATCACGAACCAGTTTCATGGCCTGACGCATATCGGCGGCGAAAAAACGCTTAACTTGCATAAACCACTACCTCAGCCGTTGGGCCCTACTGTCGCAACGATGGTCACTTGCTTGTTGTCAGGAATTTCCTGATACGCCAACACGTGCAAACCCGGGACTGCCAGTCGGCCGAATCGCGACAGCATCGCGCGAACCGGACCGGCTACCAGCAGAATCACCGGTTGACCTTGCATTTCCTGACGCTGCGCCGCATCGATCAACGAGCGTTGCAGTTTTTCAGCCATGCTTGGCTCCAGCAGAACGCCCTCTTCCGAGCCTTGTCCTGCCTTCTGAAGACTATTGAGCAATATTTGTTCCAACCTTGGCTCCAGGGTGATCACTGGTAGCTCGGAGTCAGTGCCTACAATGCTTTGGACGATTGCGCGGGATACGCCGACGCGCACGGCGGCCACCAGCGCGGCAGTATCTTGACTCTTGGCGGCATTGTTGGCGATGGCCTCGGCAATGCTGCGAATGTCCCGTACTGGCACCTGTTCGGCCAGCAAAGCCTGCAAGACTTTGAGCAGCTGCGACAGAGACACCACGCCAGGCACCAGCTCTTCAGCCAGTTTCGGCGAGCTTTTAGCCAACAATTGCATGAGTTGCTGCACTTCTTCGTGACCGATCAACTCGCTCGAGTGCTTGTACAAAATCTGGTTCAAGTGGGTTGCCACTACCGTACTGGCATCGACCACGGTGTAACCGAGGGATTGCGCCTGGGCACGCTGGCTGATTTCGATCCAGACCGCCTCCAGACCGAAAGCCGGATCTTTGGCGGTAATGCCGTTGAGCATCCCGTAGACCTGCCCCGGGTTGATCGCCAGTTCGCGGTCCGGGTAAATCTCCGCTTCGGCCAGGATCACCCCCATCAGGGTCAGGCGATAGGCACTCGGCGCCAGGTCGAGGTTGTCACGGATATGCACGGTCGGCATCAGGAAGCCCAGATCCTGCGACAGCTTCTTGCGCACACCTTTGATCCGCGCCAGCAACTGACCACCCTGGTTGCGGTCCACCAGCGGTATCAGCCGGTACCCGACTTCCAGGCCGATCATGTCAATCGGGGTCACGTCGTCCCAGCCAAGCTCCTTGGTTTCCTGGGCGCGAGCGGGCGATGGCAACAGTTCCTGCTGACGCTTGACCTCTTGCAAGGCCTGAACCTTGACCACGTTCTGCTTCTTCCAGAACAGGTACGCGCCGCCGGCCGCCACGGCCGCCATGCTGAGAAAGGAGAAGTGCGGCATGCCGGGCACCAGGCCCATGACCGCCATCATACCCGCCGCCACTGCCAACGCTTTCGGCGAGGCGAACATCTGGCGATTGATCTGCTTGCCCATGTCTTCCGAACCGGAAGCACGGGTCACCATGATCGCTGCAGCTGTAGATAAAAGCAGTGATGGCAATTGCGCCACCAAACCGTCACCGATGGTCAACAAGGCGTACACCCGACCGGCATCGCCGAAGGTCATGCCGTGCTGGAAGATACCGACCGCCATGCCGCCGATCAGATTGATGAACAGAATCAGCAGGCCGGCAATGGCGTCACCGCGAACGAACTTGCTGGCACCGTCCATGGAGCCGTAGAACTCGGCTTCCTGGGCCACTTCCATCCGGCGCATTTTGGCTTGGTTCTGATCGATCAGGCCGGCGTTCAAGTCGGCGTCGATTGCCATTTGTTTACCCGGCATCGCATCGAGGGTGAAGCGCGCGCTCACCTCGGAAATCCGCCCGGCACCCTTAGTCACTACGACGAAGTTGATGATCATCAAAATCGCGAAGACCACGATACCGACCACGTAGTTACCGCCGATCACCACCTCACCGAAGGCCTGGATCACCTTACCGGCGGAGGCGTGACCGTCCTGACCGTGGAGCATCACCACCCGCGTGGAGGCCACGTTCAACGCCAGCCGCAGTAGCGTCGCCACCAGCAGAATGGTCGGAAACACCGCGAAATCCAGCGGTCGCAAGGCATAAACGCACACCAGCAACACCACGATCGACAAGGCAATATTGAACGTGAAGAACACGTCCAGCAGGAACGGCGGGATCGGCAACATCATCATCGCCAGCATGACCAGCAGCAACAACGGCACACCCAGATTGCCCCGACTTAAGTCGGCAACGTTTGTGCGAGCACTGTTGAGTAACTGAGAGCGATCCACCGGTTTTCCCCGTTCCTTTAAAGCAAACTTTTGACGCCTGAAGCAGGCGCAAAGCGGCTACTGCAAGAAGCCTTCCAACTTTTGCGGGGGTGGAAAATAGAGGGATTGATTAAGCCTTTGTAGCAGCTGTCGAGCCTGCGAGGCTGCGCTTGAGCCGGGGTCGCGCTCGACCGAAGTCCTCGCAAGGATTTTACGACTGCTGCGCAGCCGAACGCAGCCTCGCAGGCTCGGCAGCTGCTACAGGGTGCAGGGATCAGGAATCGCGCCGCAGATCCGGCGGAATCGGCAGATCGCCCTTGAGCGGATCCGGGCGCTTGCCCTTGCCGGCGCGGTGCTGGCGGATCTGGTAGACGTAAGCGAGCACCTGGGCGACGGCAAGATAGAGCCCGCCAGGGATTTCCTGATCAAGTTCGGTGGAGTAGTAGATCGAACGTGCCAGCGCCGGCGACTCAAGCAGCAGCACGTCGTTGGCCACAGCAATTTCACGGATTTTCAAGGCCAGGAAGTCGCTGCCCTTGGCGATCAGCATCGGCGCCCCGCCCTTGTCCGGATCGTACTTGAGCGCTACGGCGTAGTGTGTCGGGTTGGTGATGACCACATCGGCGTCGGGGATTGCCGCCATCATCCGGCGCTGGGACATGTCGCGCTGCAGCTGGCGAATCCGTTGTTTGACCTCCGGCCGCCCTTCCTGATCTTTATGCTCGTCACGCACTTCCTGCTTGGTCATCAGCAGTTTCTTGTGGCTCTCCCAGAGCTGCACCGGGACATCCACCGCAGCGATAACGATCAGCCCGCAAGACATCCACAACGTACTCCAGCCTACCACCTGCAAGCAGTGGATGATGGCCAGTTCCAATGGTTCGTGTGCGATGCGTATCAGGTCATCAATGTCCGATGACAACACTAAAAGCGCCACGGTAAGGGTGATGAAAAATTTCGCCAGCGCCTTGAGCAGCTCAGCCACAGCCTTGAACGAAAACATGCGCTTGAGGCCGGCAGCGGGGTTCATCCGACTGAACTTCGGTGCCAGGGAACTGGCCGCGAACAGCCAGCCGCCCAGGGAAATCGGCCCGATCAATGCTACCAGGACCAGGGTGATCATGATGGGTTGAATCGCCAGCAACGCCATCAGTCCCGAGTTCATCAGATAAGTGCCCATCGAGCGCTGATCGAGGATGACTTCTCGCGGCAGAGAAAAATTCTGTCGCATCAACTCCATCAAATCCTGCGCCAGGGCTCCGCCGAAAATCAGCAGCGCAGCAGAACCAGCCAGCATGATCGCCAGCGTGTTGAGCTCCTTGGAGCGCGCAATCTCGCCTTTCTCGCGAGAGTCCTTTTTACGTTTCTCCGTGGGGTCTTCTGTTTTGTCCTGACCGCTTTCGCTCTCAGCCATGACTCAGCGCGCCTGTGCCAGTTCGCGTAAAAACTGCAAGGCCTCGGAGGCCAGCGGTTGATACTGATTGAGGATGTCCGCAAGCCCCACCCAGAGGATGTACATCCCGAGCACCAGGGTCAGCGGGAAGCCGATGGAGAAGATGTTCAGCTGCGGCGCCGCCCGGGTCATGATGCCAAACGCAATGTTCACTACCAGCAGCGCGGTGATCGCTGGCAGCACCAGCATAAGAGCAGCCCCAAGGACCCAACCGAGCTTGCCGGCCAGCTCCCAGAAATGATTGACCATAAACCCGCTACCGACGGGCAGCGTGGTGAAGCTTTCGGTGAGGACTTCGAACACCACGAGATGGCCATTCATCGACAGGAACAACAGCGTCACCAGCATGGTGAAGAACTGCCCGATCACTGCCACCGACACACCGTTGGTAGGGTCGACCATGGAAGCGAAGCCCATGCCCATCTGAATGGAGACGATCTGCCCGGCAACCACGAAGGCCTGGAAGAACAGCTGCAAGGAGAACCCCAGTACCGCGCCGATGATGATCTGCTCGGCGATCAGCAGCAGCCCGCTCAGATCCAGCGCATTCACCGGCGGCATGGGTGGCAGGCCGGGGGCAATGACCACGGTAATGGCCACAGCGAAATAGAGGCGGATCCGCGTGGGCACCAGGCTCGTACCGAATATCGGCATGACCATCAGCAACGAACCGACGCGAAACAGCGGCAACATGAACGTCGCCACCCAGGTACTGATCTGGGTGTCAGTCAGCTGGAGCAGCGACATGGCTTAGCCGATAACCTGAGGAATATTGCCGTACAACTGCAGGATGTATTCCATGAAGGTCTGCACCAGCCACGGACCGGCGACAATCAGCGTCACCAGCATCACCAGCAAGCGCGGCAGAAAGCTCAGCGTCTGTTCGTTGATCTGCGTAGCGGCCTGGAACATTGCCACCAACAGGCCCACGAGCAAACTCGGAATCACCAGCACGGCAACCATCATGGTGGTCAGCCACAGTGCCTCCCGAAAGATGTCTACCGCAACTTCTGGCGTCATGGCGATACACCGCCGAAGCTGCTCGCCAGCGTACCGATGATCAACGCCCAGCCATCCACCAGCACGAACAGCATGATCTTGAACGGCAGCGAAATGATCAGCGGCGAGAGCATCATCATGCCCATGGCCATCAGCACACTGGCCACGACCAGGTCGATGATCAGGAACGGAATGAAGATCATGAAGCCAATCTGGAAGGCGGTTTTCAGCTCGGACGTGACGAACGCCGGGACCAAAATGGTCAGCGGAGCCTGATCCGGCGACGCGATATCAGTGCGTTTGGACAAGCGCATGAACAACTCCAGATCGCTGCTGCGGGTCTGGGCGAGCATGAAGTCCTTGATCGGCACCTGGGCCTTGGCCACGGCGTCTTGAGCGGTGAGCTTCTCCGCCAGATACGGTTGCAAGGCATCTTGATTAACACGGTCGAACACCGGCGCCATGATGAACAGCGTCAGGAACAGCGCCATACCCGTGAGGATTTGGTTAGACGGTGTCTGCTGCAGGCCCAGGGCCTGACGCAGGATCGAGAAGACGATGATGATCCGGGTAAAACTGGTCATCAGCATGACGAACGCCGGGATAAAACTCAGCGCGGTCATGATCAGCAGGATTTGCAGGCTGACCGAATATTCCTGAGCGCCTTCGGCATTGGTACCCAGGGTGATCGCCGGGATCGACAACGGATCGGCGGCGAACGCCAGCGGCGCGGCCAGCATCAGGGCCAGCATCAAGACGATGCGTAACGCACCCATTACTTCTTATCCTTCTGATCCTTGCCCATCAACTCCATCAGGCGCTGGGCAAACTCGGGGGTCGCTTTTTCAGTACCGCTGGGCACTTGCACCGGCTCCTTGAGCACGTGCAACGCGGTGATGGTGCCGGGGCTCAAGCCAAGCAGAATCTGCTCGTTGCCGACCTGCACCAGCATCAACCGGTCGCGAGGGCCCAGCGCGCGGGAACCGATCAGCGCGATCACCTGCCCTTTGCCGGCCGGCCCGGCCTGTTGCACCCGACGCAATAGCCAGGCGAGGAAGAAGATCAACCCCAGCACCAGCAGTAAACCGAACACCAACTGTGTCAATTGCCCGCCCACACCACTGCTGACCGCGGGTGCGACGGCGGTGGCAGCCGTCGCCACCGGCTCGGCAGCCAGAACGCTGAACGGCAAGGCAAAAAGAACGCCCAGAACCTTTTTCACTTAGCGCAGCTTCTTGATGCGTTCGCTTGGGCTGATCACGTCGGTCAGGCGGATGCCGAACTTCTCGTTGACCACCACCACTTCGCCGTGAGCGATGAGCGTGCCGTTGACCAGCACGTCCAGCGGTTCACCGGCCAGACGATCGAGCTCGATCACCGAACCCTGGTTGAGTTGCAGCAGGTTGCGAATGTTGATGTCGGTGCTGCCGACTTCCATGGAAATCGATACCGGGATATCGAGGATCACGTCCAGGTTCGGACCGTCCAGGGTGACTGGATTGTTGTTTTTCGGCACGCTGCCGAATTCTTCCATCGGCAGACGGTTGGACGGCGAACTGGCGGCGTCGGCGGCCAGCAAGGCGTCGATGTCGTCCTGCCCGGCATCGCCGGTTTCTTCCAGGGCAGCAGCCCATTCATCGGCCAGCGCCTGGTCGTCCTGGGTATTCATATCGTCAGCCATCATGTGTCCTCGGCGGGCAACCATTCAATTAGAAGCCGTCAGTTAAAAGCGAGTGTGTACGAGCGCCAATCAACGGCGCTCGATCGGCTCGATCACTTGCAACGCGAGGTTGCCTTTGTGCGAACCCATCTTGACCTTGAACGCAGGCACGCCGTTGGCGCGCATGATCATCTCTTCCGGCATCTCGATCGGGATAATATCCCCCGGCTGCATGTGCAGAATGTCCCGCAGGCGCAACTGACGGCGGGCCACCGTGGCACCGATCGGTACGTCAACGTCCAGCACGTCCTGGCGCAAGGCATTGATCCAGCGCTCGTCCTGATCGTCGAGGTCCGACTGGAAGCCGGCGTCGAGCATTTCGCGTACCGGTTCGATCATCGAGTACGGCATGGTCACGTGCAGGTCGCCGCCGCCGCCATCGAGTTCGATGTGGAACGTTGACACCACAATGGCTTCGCTCGGACCGACGATGTTGGCCATGGCCGGGTTCACTTCCGAGTTGATGTACTCGAAATTCACTTCCATGATCGCCTGCCAGGCTTCCTTCAAATCGACGAAGGCCTGCTCCAGCACCATGCGCACCACACGCAGTTCGGTCGGAGTGAATTCACGCCCTTCGATCTTTGCGTGGCGGCCGTCGCCACCGAAGAAGTTGTCCACCAGCTTGAACACCAGTTTGGCGTCGAGGATGAACAGCGCGGTGCCGCGCAACGGTTTGATCTTGACCAGGTTGAGGCTGGTCGGCACGTACAGCGAGTGCACGTATTCGCCGAACTTCATCACCTGCACGCCACCGACGGCAACGTCCGCCGAGCGGCGCAGCATGTTGAACATGCTGATGCGGGTGTAGCGGGCGAAACGCTCGTTGATCATCTCCAGGGTCGGCATGCGTCCACGGACGATGCGATCCTGGCTGGTCAGGTCGTAGCTTTTGACGCTGCCGGGTTCGGCAGCGGTATCGGTCTGCACCAGACCATCGTCGACGCCATGCAACAGCGCATCGATCTCATCCTGGGACAGCAGGTCCTGCACGGCCATGTCGTGTTCCTACTGCAGTACGAAATTAGTGAAGAGCAACTGTTCGATGACCACTTTGCCGAGTTCTTTCTGCGCCACTTCCTGGACGCTGGCCGTGGCTTTCTGACGCAACATTTCCTGGCCGACTGGCGACGCCAGGGTGGCGAAGTCCTGGCCGGAGAACAGCATGACCAGGTTATTGCGGATGACCGGCATGTGGACTTTGAGCGCGTCCAGATCGGCCTGATTGCGCCCCTGCAGGGTGATGCTCACCTGCATGTAGCGCTGACGACCGTTCTGGTTGTAGTTGGCCACGAAGGCCGGAGCCATGGGCTCGAAAATCGCTGGCTGCTTGCCGACCGGGGCGGTTTCTGCCGCGGCGACAGGCTTGCTCTGGGCGCTGTGCATGAAGAACCAGGTTGCCCCCACAGACAAACCAATCGCCAGCAGCAGGGCCACCACGATCACGATGATCAGCTTGAGTTTGCCTTTGGTTGCGGGGTCTTTTACTGCTGCTTCGCTCTTCGCCATGCCAATAATCCGTCACTATTCGGGTTTTCACAGTCGCACGGCAAGGCAAGAGCAAGTGTTATGCCAGAAGTGTCTGAGGGAAAACTGGAAGGACAGTTTGATCGTTCCCACGCTCTGCGTGGGAATGCAGCCCGTGACGCTCCGCGTCACATGCAAGAGCGGACGCGGAGCGTCCATTGAGGCATTCCCACGCAGAGCGCGGGAACGATCGGAGAGAAATCAGGCGTAGTAGTCGACTGCGCTCGAGCCGATCACGCTGGTGGTGCTGGCCGCAACTTCGGCAACGCTAACCGCAAGCTCGTCGTCCATGGAATCGAGGCGACCACCGCTGGCGTTGGTGCGCCCGCCCTGGCCTTGGCCCTGTTGAGCCTGATCCTGCCCCTGACCTTGCCAGCCACGGGACTGGTCGGACACGTTGACGTCGACCTGGCCCATGCCCTGCTGCGCAAACATGTCACGCAAGCGATGCATTTGCCCGTCCAGCGCTTCGCGTACGCCTGGATGGGCGCTCATGAAAGTCACCTGAGTCTGCTGATCCGGAACCATGTTCACCCGAATGTCCAGGCGTCCCAGTTCGGCCGGTTGCAACTGGATGTCGGCCGCCTTGAGATTGGCACTGGACAGGTACATGACCCGGTTCACCACTTCTTCGGTCCAGCCGCTCTGGTGCATGGCGATCGGCTGGTTCACCGGCAAGGCATTGGCAGTTTTCGGCGTGGCCGCCTGGGTCAGCGCCGCCAGACGGTTGGCGAAATCGTCGACCCGGGTATCGCTGGTCGCGGACTTCAGGTCCTTGAGACCGTCATCGATAAGACCGCTGAAGGCCTTGTCGCCGCCCTGGCCAGTGCTGTCCTTGTCGGCTTGCACGTCGAGCATGCTCGCCATGCCCGCGGCAAAGTTCTGCGCCGAGGTCGATTCGCCGTCGGCCTGAGCCTGGGTCGAGGTCGGTGTCGCTTTCGGCTGAGCCTGACTGGAAGCGGAAACGTGACCGCTCTGCTCCATGGCCATGCGCACGGCTGGCAGCGCGTCGAGGGGATCGGCTTCGGGGTCGAAATCGGTGTCAGTGGTTGCGGCGGGAAAGATTGCCGCTGTAACGGCCGCAACAATCGGCGCTTCGACCTGCGCGGCGACTACCACTGGCGCAGTCGTCGGCGCTGGTGCTGCCGGCTGGGCTGCCTGCATCAAAGCAGGATCGAGAGTCGGGTCAACAGGCGCGGCATCGGCGACCGACGTTTCAGCGGAATCCGAGGCTTGATCGCTGGCAGCCTTGTCGTCAGTCGGCGCCGGTTTATCGGCGGGCAAGGATTTGCCGCTATCGGCAACCGCGGGTTCCGGGGCGGCAGATTTGTCGTTGTCGACGTCCTTCTTTCCAAGGCTGTCCGGGGTTTTATCGCGTACCGGCTTTGCCGATCCGTCAGACACGGCAGAGGGCTTGTTCTGGGCTTGATTGGCGTAGACCTGAGCGAAGCTGGACGCCTTGTCCCCAGGCTCAGCGGCCAGCGCCGGTGTATTGGCGGAAGCGGCTTGAGTCTTGGCCTGCGCGGCGGCCTGAAGCAGCATATTGGGGGTAACGGGCATGGAACAGTCTCCGCTGCACTGGGATCGTAGGTACAGTTGACGGAGATTATTGCAAAGGTCGCGCCAGGTTTTAGTGCCCGGTGCTAAAAGCGCCGGGCGGTCGTCTCAGTCAGCAAGAGAGCGCTGGCGCTCGGCTTCATAGAGCGGTCGAACAATGGCAAATTCGCCATCAATTTCGCCCACCAATTTTTCAATGCCGGCGAGGCTTTTTTGCTTGGCGCGTTGTTCCAGCTCATTGCACAACTCAGCCAGGCGAATGGCGCCCATGTTGCTGCTACTGCCTTTGAAACTATGGGCAGCATTCATGAGTTGCGCGGCATCTTCGGCGTTATGCAAGATGCACAAACGCTCTTCGGAATCGGCGATGAAGGTATCCAGCAACGCCGGATACTGATCCTCCATGACCTCTTGCAACGCGTTCAGCACGTCGCGGTCCAGGTGTGTGTCAGCCACTTGCTCACTCCTTGATCAAGAATGCGTGGATTATGCCAGAGCCTCCCAGAAAAATTCCACGCGGGCACTTCGACCCTCATCGGACCAACTCGCGTTGTGGCCCAATTGACGGATCAGACTGACACCACGTCCCGACAGACGGACGCCATCGACGGGCTGCTCCATCACTCGAGCGACATCGAAACCCTTGCCACTGTCTTCGACCCGAACCGTCAGGCAGCCGCCCTCGCCCCTCGGGACAACCTGCAAATGCACCCGCACGAAGCCGTCCTGCAAGTCGTCCAGGCGCGTTTTGCGCTGTTGATAATAACGGGTAAAGCCCGCGGCATCGCGCTTGAGCGCCGAATCCAGCCCCAGCACGCCATGCTCCAGGGCATTGGAATACAGTTCGGCCAAAACACTGTAGAGCGCCCCGCTCTGAGCCCGCAGACCGTGGACCTCAAGCAGCAATTGCAGAAGATACGGCAGTGGATTGAAACGTCTGAGCGTGGCGGCGCGAAACTCGAAACTCACTGACCAGTCCAGCGGGCAAGACTGACCACTGTCGGAATACACCAGCGCCGGCGGGCTCAGTTGCGCGGCGTCCAGCAGACTGACCTCGACCATGCTCACGTCATCGCGTGCCTCGCCGCGAAAGTCCCGCAACGCCTGCTCGATCTTTTCGAACAACTCATCAGGCTGATGATTGGCCGCAAACACCTGCTGCAGTCGCTCCACACCAAACAGTTGTTCGTTGGCATCACAGGTATCGATCACCCCGTCGGACAACAGGAAGACCCGATCCCCGACCGCCATGGGAAACACCTCGGTGCGGTCATCAAACGATTGTGGGTTCAGTACGCCGAGCGGCAAATGCCGAGCCTTCAGCGCCGTGCGCTCACCACTGGCGATGCTGTGCAGGTACCCGTCCGGCATCCCGCCGTTCCAGACCTCCACCGAACGTCGCTGAAAACTCAGGCACAGCAGCGTTGCACAACAGAACATGTCCACCGGCAGGATGCGCTTGAGCTTGGCATTCATCTCGCGCAAGGTTTCGGACAGGCCATAACCCTTGGCAGTCATGCCGTAAAAGACTTCGGCCAGGGGCATCGCACCGACCGCGGCCGGCAAACCATGGCCGGTGAAATCACCGAGCAGCACATGCATGTCACCGGCCGGGGTAAACGCAGCCAGCAGCAGATCGCCGTTGAACAGCGCATAGGGCGATTGCAGGTAGCGGATATTGGGTGCATTCAGGCAGCCGGAGTGAGCCACCTTGTCGAATACGGCCTTGGCCACTCGCTGCTCGTTGAGCAGGTAGTGGTGGTGCCTGACGATCTGGTCACGCTGCTGCAACACCGTGGCCTGCAACCGCCGCAAGCGATCCATCGCCTTGATCTTGGCGGCGAGGATCACCTGGTTGTAGGGCTTTGCCAGAAAGTCGTCACCCCCGGCCTCCAGACAGCGCGCCAGCGCTTCGCTTTCGGTCAGCGAGGTGAGGAAGATGATCGGCACCAGGGTTTCCCCTGCCAACACCTTGATCTGCCGCGCCGCCTCGAAACCGTCCATCACCGGCATCATCGCGTCCATGAGCACCAGTTGCGGCCGTTGCTGGCGAAACGCGTCAACGGCTTCGGCACCATTGGCGGCCGTCAGCACCTCATGGCCCTGGCGACGGACGATGGTCGACAGCAGCATGCGATCGGCCGCGCTGTCTTCAGCGATCAGGATCGTCAGCGGCTCGAACAAGGACTGCATGGCGGTCACGCCACGTCGAAGATTTGTTCGAAGTTGGAGATGGCGAGAATCTTGCGCACATCTGCATTGGCGTTGGTCAACGTGATCTCGGCATTCTCGCCACCGGCGTGATCACGCAATAGCAACAACATGCCGAGCGCTGAGCTGTCGAGGTAGGTGGCGTCCTTCAAGTTCACTTCGAAGGAGTCGGGTTTTGGCTCAAGATTCTCATAGGACTCACGAAACTCCTGATGCTTGGCAAAATCGAATCGTCCCTTGATCGAAATCGTCAGTTTTTGCCCACCTTGAGATACTTCTGTAACAACTGACATTGAACGGCTTCCTTGTCATGGGTGAACTTACGTGTACAAGGTTTAGCACTTGGCGGGGGCGGGAGCAAGGCACGAAATTGTTGAGCGCTGCCTGATCAGTAAGGATCCTGACGCGGTAACCGCTGGGACAACTCATCCAGCAGCTTTTGCTCGCGCCGGTCCTCCAGCCGCCGTGCCTCATCCATATAGCGCGACACCAGTTTGCGCAAGCCTTCGACCCGGGCATACGCCTGTTGCCAGCTTTCGCGCGCCTTGTTCAGATTATTTTGATGCCACACGAGGCTTTGTCGCTGCTGGTCGATGGCGGTACCCAGTTGCGCAAGGAAGCCTTGATAACCCAGCAGCCATTGGCCCGACACGCCACTGCTGCCGCGCACGATCCATTGCTCCTGATAGTCGAGGCGAAAGGCTTCGAGGTCGGCGAGTTTGCTTTCTGCCAGGCGGACCTGCCCCTGGAAGTGCCCCAGGCGCTGGACCGCGGTTTTCTCGACCTTTTCAGCCATTTCGACCACGGGGGCCAGGCGCGAGGCTCGGCTCTGGGCCATGGTCGGTTACCCGCTGGCCGCGGGGGCGAAGATCGAGCCGAGATAGGCTTCGCTTTCGCCCAGGCTGATACTGTCGTTCAGGCCCTGGCGCAGGTATTTGACCAGCTGCGGTTGCAGGGAGATTGCCAGATCGGTTTCCCGATCACCACCCGCAACGTAGGCGCCGACGCTGATCAGGTCTCGACTCTGTTGATAACGCGACCACAGCTGCTTGAAATACTGAGCGCGAGTCATGTGCTCCGGCGATACCACCGACGGCATGACGCGGCTGATGGACGCTTCGATATCGATGGCCGGGTAATGACCTTCCTCGGCCAGGCGCCGGGACAGCACAATGTGCCCATCGAGCACGCCTCGCGCGGCGTCGGCAATCGGATCCTGCTGGTCATCGCCTTCGGACAATACGGTGTAGAACGCGGTGATCGAACCGCCGCCCTTCTCGGCATTACCGGCCCGCTCAACCAGTTTCGGCAGCTTGGCGAACACCGATGGCGGATAACCCTTGGTCGCTGGCGGCTCGCCGATGGCCAGGGCGATTTCTCGCTGGGCCTGGGCGAATCGGGTCAGGGAATCCATGAGCAACAGGACGTTCTTGCCCTTGTCGCGGAAATACTCGGCAATTCGCGTGCAGTACATGGCCGCGCGCAGACGCATCAGTGGCGCATCGTCCGCCGGGGACGCCACGACGACAGAGCGCTTGAGCCCTTCTTCACCGAGGATGTGCTCGATGAACTCTTTAACTTCACGACCCCGCTCACCGATCAACCCGACGACGATGATGTCGGCCTCGGTGAAGCGGGTCATCATGCCCAGCAGCACACTCTTACCCACGCCGGTACCGGCGAACAAGCCGAGTCGCTGACCACGGCCGACTGTCAACAAACCGTTGATGCTGCGAATGCCCACGTCCAGCGGCTCACTGATGGGTTCGCGCTTGAGCGGGTTGATGGTCGGGCCGTCCATCGGCACCCAATCTTCGGCCTTCATCCCGCCCTTGCCGTCCAGCGCGCGACCGGCGCCATCGAGCACCCGCCCGAGCATGCTCATGCCCATCGGCAGACGACCGGTATCAGCCAGAGGCACCACACGGGCACCGGGAGCGATGCCGGCCACGCTGCCGACCGGCATCAGAAACACCTTGCTGCCGGAGAAACCCATGACTTCGGCTTCGACCTGTACCGGGTGATAACTGTCGTCATTGATGACCATGCAGCGGCTGCCCATGGCGGCGCGCAAGCCTTCGGCTTCGAGGGTCAAGCCGACCATGCGCAGCAAGCGGCCCTCAAGGATCGGCGCGCCTTCCAGCTCCGTGGCCTCGGCGTAGCTGCCGAGACGCTTGGCGAAGCTGGTGCGATCAAGGCGCATCAGGGTCGTCCAGTTCGGGTTCGACCGGCGCGATCGCGGGTTTGTCGCTGATCGGCAGTTCCAGACTCAGATCCGCCGCGGCCGGGTGCAAGGCCTGTTCGTGCAACTGATCGAACAGCTTGTCCATGACCCGCGCAACGCGGGTTTCGACCGTGGCGTCGATACGACTGTGTTCAGTCTCGACCCGGCAACCGCCGGGCAACAACGCCTCGTCCTCGACGATGCGCCAGGTTTCTTCATGGCGTTCGCGCAGGGCTTTGACCTGTTCGAAATCTTGCGGATTGATGTACAGCCGCACATTGCCCACGCCCAGCGGCAAGAGCTTGAGAGCCTCGCGCATGACGTGTTCGATCTGCGTCGAGTCGATGGCCAGTTCGCGCTGAATCACCTGTTTGGTGATGTGCTGCACAAGGTCGACCAGGGACTTTTCGATCAGGGTGTCCTGTTCGGCAATGGGCTCGAACAGATGCCCCATCAGTTGCTCCAGAGCAGCAATCTTGGCGGCCAGCGCCACTTCGGCTTCCTGACGAACCTTGAGCGTGGTGCTGTGAAAACCTTCTTTCTCACCCGTGGCGAAGCCTTCGTTGTAGGCCTCCTGGCGAATGCTTTCGAGCTCTTCGAGGGTCAGTGGCTGGACTTCTTCCAGCGGCACTTCTTCCATTTCCGGAGGCTCAGGCTCAGGTTCAGGCTCGGGCTCCGGCACAAAAGGGTCGAAACTGGGCAGCGACCAGACGTCGAAACCACCGACGTCCTTGCCACGGATCAGGTCGGTGTTGGACTCATCATGTTTGGACGACATAGTGACCTTAGATCATCTCTTCGCCGCCCTTCCCGCCGAGAACGATTTCTCCGGCTTCGGCCATACGGCGGGCAATGGTGAGGATTTCTTTCTGCGCGGTTTCCACGTCGCTGACACGCACCGGGCCTTTGGCCTCGAGGTCGTCGCGCAACAGTTCGGCCGCCCGTTTGGACATGTTCTTGAAGATCTTCTCTTTGACGCCTTCGTCCGAACCTTTGAGGGCCAGCACCAGCACATCGGAGGACACTTCGCGCAGCAGCGCCTGAATCCCGCGGTCGTCGACATCGGACAGGTTGTTGAACACGAACATGAGGTCTTCGATCTGACCGGACAGGTCTTCGTCGACTTCGCGGATCGAGTCCATCAGCTGACCTTCGATCGAGCTGTCGAGGAAGTTCATGATATCTGCCGCACGCTTGATGCCACCCAGGGTGGTGCGCGCGGCATTCGAGTTGCCGGAAAACTGCTTCTCGAGAATCTGGTTGAGTTCTTTCAGGGCCGCAGGCTGCACAGTGTTCAGCGAGGAAACCCGCAGAATGATGTCCAGACGCACTTTATGGTCAAAGTTACCCAGCACTTCACCGGCCTGGTCCGGATCGAGGTACGCCACGACGATCGCCTGGATCTGCGGGTGCTCGTAACGGATCACGTCGGCGACGGCGCGCGGCTCCATCCACTTCAGGCTGTCGAGGCCGCTGGTGTTGCCGCCCAGCAGGATACGGTCGATCAGGCCGTTGGCCTTGTCTTCGCCCAGTGCCTGAGTGAGCATTTTGCGCACGTAGTCGTCGGAGCCGACGCCGAGGCTGGTCTGGTCGCCGACGATGTCGACGAACTCACTCATCACCTGCTCGACCTGCTCGCGGTGCACGTTACCCATTTGTGCCATGGCCACACCCACACGCTGGACCTCTTTGGGCCCCATGTGGCGCAGCACCTGGGCGGCGTCGGTTGAACCCAGGGACAGCAGCAGAATCGCGGCTTTGTCGACCTTGCTCAGTTTGGCGGCAACGGCTCGGTTATCACTCATCTGCGTTAATCCACTCTTTCACGACCTGGGCCACGCGACCCGGATCTTCTGCCACCAGACTCTTGATTGCGTTCAACTGTGCGTCATAGCCTTCGCTCGGGCTCGGCAGCAGGATGCTGGTCGGGCCACCGAGGCTGACGCGGTCGTTGGCCAGTTCGCCGTCCAGACCGCCCATGCCACCCAGTTCGACGTCGCTACCCAAGCCAGCTAGCTGTTTGCCTTTACCGCCACCGGTGATGTTGTTGAGCACCGGACGCAGCACACCGAACACCAGCACCAGGATGAACAAGACACCCAGCACTTGTTTGACGATGTCCCAGAACCATGGCTGGGAGTAGAACGCAATATCGGCAATCACTTCACCGCGCTCGGCGGAGAACGGCATGTTGATCACGCTGACGCTGTCGCCACGGCTGGCGTCGAAGCCGACGGCGTCCTGTACCAGGCGAGTGAAGCGCGCCAATTCATCGGCGCTCCACGGTGCACGGGTGGTTTCGCCGTTGGCCGCGTTGATCTTGACCTGGTCATCCACCACCACAGACACCGACAGGCGATTCAAACGGCCCTGCTGTTGTTTGGTGTGGCTGATGGAGCGGTCGAGCTCGAAGTTCTTGGTGGATTGTTGACGCTTGTCCGCCGGGTACGGTGCGAGCATAGGCTGGCCGGTGGCCGGGTCCATGATTTGCTGACCGTTGGCATCAATCAATGGCTGGCCTGGCTGCACCATGCCGGCCGCCGCGGTAGCGCCACCGGTGGTTTGCGGCGCGGAGGCTGGCGCTGGTGGCTGGTTGCTCAAAGCACCCGGCACGCCTTGCGGACCATTGCTGGCGGTGCGTTGCTCATTGACCGACTGCTCGCTGCGCAAGGCCGGTTGATCCGGGTTGAACTGCTCGGAGGTCGACTCGACAGCACTGAAATCCACGTCGGCCGAGACTTCGGCTTTATAGCGATCGTTGCCCAGCACCGGTTGCAGGATGTTGTGCACGCGCTGAGTCAGCATGCTTTCCATGCGACGGCTGTAATCGAATTGCTTGCCGGCCATGGTCAGTTCGGAGTTCTCCGCCTGATCGGAGAGCAAGGTGCCCTTCTGATCGACGACGGTGATCTGGGATTTGCTGAGTTCGGGAACGCTGGTAGCCACCAGGTTGATGATCGCCAGCACCTGGCCAGGCTCCAGCGAGCGGCCGGAGTACAGCTCCACCAGAACCGAAGCGCTCGGCTTGCGCTCGTCGCGCACGAACACCGAGCTTTTCGGAATCGCCAGGTGCACGCGGGCACCCTTGACGTTGTTCAAACTGGAGATGGTGCGGGCCAGTTCGCCTTCGAGACCGCGACGATATCGGGTCGCCTCCATGAACTGGCTGGTACCCAGGCCCTGGTCCTTGTCGAGAATTTCAAAACCGATGTTGCCGTCGCTGGGAGTGACACCAGCGCCCGCGAGTTTGATTCGCGCACGGGACAGGTCATCGGCCTTGACCAGCAAGGCACCGGAATTTGGTTCAACGGTATAGGGAATGTCGGCTGCGGCCAGGGTATCCATGACCTGTTTGGCGTCCATACCGGCAAGGCTGCCGTACAGAGGCCGGTAGTCCGGCTGCTGGGACCACAACACCACGGCAAAGCCAATCGCCACGCTCGCAGCCAGGCCGACCAACAGGCCCACCTGACGCAACATGGTCATCTCGGAGAGGTTTTCCAGGAAGGACAACCCGAACAGCGGCGGTTTGCCGTCTATTGGAGTGGTCTTGGCCGGAACATTATCGGCGACTGCTTCTGCCATGACTCAATTCGTCCTTAAACCGGCATCTGCATGATGTCTTGGTAAGCCTGAACCAGCTTGTTGCGTACTTGCGTCAACGCTTGAAAAGACACGCTGGCCTTCTGCGAGGAAATCATCACGTCCGTCAGGTCGACGCCGCTCTTGCCGATCTCGAAGGCACTGGCCAACTGACTGGACGCCTGTTGGGTGTCGTTCACTTTATTGACGGCCTGACCGAGCATGTCGGCAAAGCTGCTGCCACCCATTTCAGGGACTGCGGCAGTCGATTTCGGCGCAGACATGGCATCCATTTGCATGGAGCGCATGTCCAGCATCAATCGATTAAATTCAATACCTTGGCTCATGGTCTACTCTCTTTGACGAGCTACGTCTTTGGCGACCCGCAATTTTTTGACACTCACTCGGCGGGTAGTGAGGTGTTAGCAACAAGGGTGCCAGCTCCGTGGCCGCTCTAAACAAAAACTGTCCCGGGCTTTGCATGGCTAACGAATCAGGTGGCGAATAAATAAGCTTCCACGTCCATTCCGGCATCACGCATCTGCGCCAGCTTGTAACGCAGGGTGCGCGGACTGATGCCCAAACGCTCGGCGGCCTCTTTGCGACGGCCGCGCTCGGAGCGCAAGGTGTCGATGATCATCTGGAATTCACGGCGACGCAGGTCATCACCCAATGCCCCGGCCGGCACGGGTTCGACCTCCATGGCCCGCACGGACGTCGGCACCAAGGCTGGCAACGGCGCACAGGCGACCGGCCCGGCCAGGCAGAAATCCTGCGGCTGTATCAAACCGCCCTGCTGCAGGATCAGCGCTCGCTGAATCGCGTTATCCAGTTCACGCACATTACCCGGCCACGGATAACCGATCAGGCACGCCTGAGCCTCAGGCGACAGCCTTGCCGCGGCATGCTTCATTTTATTGACGTACTTGGCCAGCAGACGCTCGGCCAGCGGCAGGATGTCGGCGGTGCGCTCGCGCAACGGACGCCAGGCCAGCGGAAACACCGACAGGCGATAGTAAAGGTCTTCACGGAAACGCCCCGCCGCCACTTCCCCTGCCAGGTCACGGTTGGTGGTCGCGACGACTCGAATGTCCAGTGTGATCGGCTTGCGCGCCCCCACCCGCTCGACTTCGCGCTCCTGCAACACGCGCAGCAACTTTGCCTGCAGGCCCAGCGGCATTTCGGAAATTTCGTCGAGCAGGATGGTCCCGCCATCAGCCTGTTCGAACTTACCGGCCTGAGCCGCGATGGCACCGGTGAACGAGCCCTTCTCATGACCGAACAGTGTGGCTTCAAGCATGTTGTCGGGGATGGCTGCGCAGTTGATCGCAATGAACGGCTGACTGGCACGATGAGAGTGCTGATGAATGTAACGCGCCAGCACTTCTTTACCGGTCCCGGACTCGCCGGAGATCAATACCGTGGAATCACTGCGCGCCACCCGTGCAGCCAGTTCCAGCAATTGCGCACTGGCCGGCTCGAACGCTACAGGTCCCTCGCCCTCGGAAGCGTCGAGGCAGCCCAGCGCATGACGCGCCACCAGATCCAGCAACGCCTTGGGCTCGAACGGTTTGACCAGGTAATCCGCCGCGCCTTGTCGCATCGCATCGACTGCTCGCTCCACGGCGCCGTGAGCCGTCATCAACAACACCGGCAGCTGTGGTTGACGAGCGCGCAGCAATCCGAGCAGTTGATGGCCGTCCATGCCCGGCATGTTGACGTCACTCAGCACCAGATTGAACGCCTCGGAGCCGACCGCTGCCAGCGCCTCTTCCGCCGAACCGACGGCTTTGAAATCGTGCCCGGCGAGCAATAGCGTATCGGCCAATGCTTCGCGTAGCGCGCGGTCATCCTCGACCAGTAAAACCTTGATTGCCATGTCCTTCACTCCGCGCCCTGAGCGCTGGGCTTTTCACCACAAAAAAGCGGCAGGATCACCTGCGCACACGTGCCCCGACCCAGCCGCGAGCGCAGCTGCAATTTTCCCTGATGAGCACGGGCCACAGCCTTGACCACGGTCAGGCCGAGGCCGGTTCCGGTGGTTTTAGTGGTAAAGAAGGGTTCACCCAGGCGCGCCAGTACTTTCGTATCGATGCCGCTACCGCTGTCGCTGACCGATACACGCAGGTTGTTTTCACGGGTGTAGAGATGGACTTTCAAACGGACGTCGCCGGCACTGGCCTGGATGGCGTTCTCGATCAGATTCAGGATAGCCCCGACCAGCGTGTCGCGATTGCACAGCAACTCGCCGGAATGACTGTCGCATTGCCAGCGAATCGGCAGGTCCTGCACATGGGTCAGTGCGGCCGCCTGCAGCGACTGCATCAGCACCTTGGGTGTGACGCGATCGGTCAGCGGCAGCTCACCACGAGCAAACACCAGCATGTCGCGAACCTGATGCTCCAGCTCATGCAGACGCTCTTTCAGGCGGCCGGCAAAACGTTGCTGGGTCTCGACCGGCAACGCCTGCTCGGTCAAATGACTGGCGTAGAGCAAGGCGGCGGACAAGGGTGTACGAATCTGATGAGCCAGCGAGGCGACCATTCGGCCGAGGGACGAGAGTCGCTCGTGGCGGGCCAACTGATCTTGCAGATGACGGGTTTCAGTCAGGTCGTTGAGCAACACCAACTGGCCGGGCTCGGCATCCAGCGAGCGAGTGGAGATCGACAAGCGCCGACCGTCCTTGAGAGAAATTTCATGACCGTCGTCTTCACGGGGCGCAAAGCAGCGGGCAATGACATGACGCCACAGCTCGCCTTCGAGGGGCAGGCCGAGCAGTTCGCAGGCAGCGGGATTGGCTTCGCGCACGATGCCTTGAGCGTCGATGACAATGACGCCGCCGGGCAACAGATCAAGGAGGTTTTGCAACCGGTTGGCCAGGCGTTCTTTTTCCGCCAGTTCTTGCATGCGCTGAGCGCTGACCACCGCCAGCTCACCCTTGAGCTCGGTGACCCGGGCCTCAAGCATGCTGTAAGAGTCGGTCAATTGGCTCGACATTTGGTTGAACAGCGCAAACGCCTGCTCAAGGCCAAGCCGGCTTGCCTGCTCTACAAACGGTTGCCCCGAAGCGTCAGGGACAGGAGACATCTGGGCGGCTTGGGGCATTGTGCTCTCTCGCTTGGCTGACCGTCAGTTAAACGGAACGTTGCGAGGGACGTAGCAATACCCGTGCCTAAAAAAAACCACCTATAAATGAGGGACTTGAAAAACAGGCGTCAATCATCTGCCTGTTCATCACCGTCACGACGGCTCATGCCGTACTTGCGCATCTTCTCCACCAGCGTGGTGCGACGAATACGCAGCCGCTCTGCCGCGCGCGCAACGATGCCATTGGCATCATCCAGCGCTTGCTGAATCAACCCTTGCTCCAGACCACCGAGGTAGTCCTTCAGGTCCAGGCCTTCCGGCGGCAGCAGGGCGCCGGCAGAGAAATCCGGGGTATGACCGTTGATGGCCACCCGCTCTTCGAGATCGCTGCGCAGGCTGTCGACCAACTGCTCGTCTTCATCGTCGACGTAACGGAATTTCTTCGGCAATTCGACCACGCCGATCACTCCGTACGGATGCATGATCGCCATGCGCTCCACCAGGTTGGCGAGTTCGCGAACGTTGCCCGGCCAACCGTGACGGCACAGCGACATGATCGCCGCGGAATTGAAACGGATCGAACCACGCTTCTCGTGCTCCATGCGCGAGATCAACTCGTTCATCAGCAGAGGAATGTCTTCGACACGTTCGCGCAGTGGCGCCATCTCGATCGGGAACACGTTCAGGCGGTAGTACAGGTCTTCGCGGAAGGTGCCGATCTCGATCATGCTTTCGAGATTCTTGTGGGTCGCAGCGATGATGCGAACGTCGACGCTCTGGGTCTTGTTGCTGCCCACCCGCTCGAAGGTGCGCTCCTGCAACACACGCAGCAACTTGACCTGCATCGGCAACGGCATGTCGCCGATTTCGTCGAGGAACAGCGTGCCGCCGTTGGCCAGCTCGAAACGTCCGGCACGGCTGGTGATGGCACCGGTGAACGCACCCTTTTCGTGACCGAACAGTTCGCTTTCCAGCAACTCGGCCGGGATCGCCCCGCAGTTGACCGGAACGAACGGCGCGTCACGACGCTTGGAGTGATAGTGCAGGTTGCGCGCGACCACTTCCTTGCCGGTCCCGGACTCGCCGAGGATCAGCACGCTGGCGTCGGTGTCGGCGACTTGTTGCATCATCTGACGGACGTGCTGAATCGCCCGGCTGGTGCCGACAAGACTGCGAAAAAGATTGGGTTCGCGATGACGACCGCGCTCGCGGGCCTGGTCGTACATCTCACGATAGACCTGGGCACGGTGCAGGGAGTCGAGCAACTTGCTGTAGCTGAGTGGCATTTCGAGGGTCGAAAGCACTCGGCGACGCTGGTCTTCTGGCAAGTCAACGGAAGAATTATCGCCCATTAACAAAACCGGAAGGAACTCATCCCAGGTAGAGAGTGTCTTTAACAAGCCCGTAAGTGCGCCAGGAGCATTGACTGTCCCGATGAGGACACAGATCACTTCACGACTTGACGACAATGAGCCTATAGCCTGCTGCCAGTCATGGCTACCGCAAGGTAAATTTTCTTCGCCAAGAAAATTTAATATCACCGCCAAGTCGCGGCGACGGACGCTATCGTCATCAATCAGCAGAATTTTGGTTTCACGCCACATGCAATTGCAACTTCCCTAGTCAACTCAATGCCCGAAATGAGGGGGCAAGCTAGACGCTTGCAGACACGTTGATGCCTGTAGACGCCTGAAATGTTCAACCAGCCACTAGTTAAGTCAAAAAACCGTGCACAGTCAAATTTATGGCGCACTATGTTTGGATTAACCGGGGATTAATTAACCAAACAGATGGTAAACCTTTGCCGCGTTTTGTGCTTGGTGGATCTGCGACATCTCATCGACTATCGCTTGCCTCTCCCCTGTCGCCGCCTCCAGAAGCTGTTTATACACCCCCAGCAACTCCTCAAGGTTATCGCGCAACGCGGCCTCGTCCCCCGAAGCTTCACTCAAGACATCTTCCATGCAGGAACGGCAAGCCAGGTCCAATTCACCAATGGCTTCCCAGTTACGCTCAGCCAAAGCACCGACCAGGCCATCACGGGCTTGTTCGATTCGCTGCAATACAAGACTCATGGTGATCTCCTTAAAACTGCGGACCTGGCGCGGCGATAGCATCCCAGCCGTCTTTGACGGTGCGAAGCAGATCGGCGACTTCGTCGAGAATCTTTGGATCGGTTTTGACGTTGGCTTCTGTCAGACGCTTCATCATGTAGGTGTACAGCTTGTCCAGCTCACCCACAGACTCAATAGAGTTTTCCAGGTCCAGGCCCTCACGCAAGCCGCCGATGATCCCGATCGCCTTGCCGATGAAAATGCCTTTGTTGGGGATATCCTTGCGCCCCATGGCACCCTTGGCCTGAGCGATGCGATCCAGACCACCCTCCATGAGCATTTGCACCAGGCGATGGGGGCTGGCTTCGGAAGTCTGGGCCTGAGCGCCAATCTTCTGGTACTGCCGAAGGGCTAACATCGGGTTCATGTTCTACCTCATTTAAACTTTGTGATTCGTATAGCCAGTGTATCGACACGGCGTCAAAAATCTTTAGATCGAAACAAAAAAAGCCCGACAAGCGGAATCCGCTACCGGGCTTTTGGCGCTTACGCGCTACTAGGCGTTTTTCTGTGCGTTCATTGCCTCGAACATCGAGGTAATGTTGCTGGCAGTAGCCTTTAGCTTACCGATCAGGGTGTCCATGGCGATGTACTTCTTGGTCAGCACGTCGGTCAGCGTCGCGATCCGACGATCCAGTGCCGCCTGCTGGCTGGCCAGGTTGGTTTTGACCTTCGCCAGGCTGGTCGAACGCGCATCAAGGATGCCTTCGCTGCCAGTGACGGTATAAGGCGTAATCACCGTATTCATTCGTTCCAGCAGCCCCTTGGCCGCATCACCGGTCGCCGTTGGATCACCCAGGAACAGCTTCTGAACCTCACCACCCAGCTTCTGCGTATCCATAGCTGCAGAGAACTTGGTGCTGGCAAAATCGAGCGCACCGGTTTTCTGGTTGGTGGTAATACCCAACTGTGAAAGTACGGTCAGCTTGTCGCCTGCACCAATACTGGCCAACGGTTCACGGATCGACGCCAGGATGCCCCGAGCCAGCGAGTCACCGGTCAATGCCGCGGCAATGGTTGGCTTGCCATCTTTATCCAGGGAGGGCTTGGTCAGCGTATTGACGCTGCTGACAACCTGGTTGTAAGCATCGACAAAAGCCTGGATCGATTTTTTCAAACCGTCACTGTTCGGCCCGACCGTCACAGTGGATGTTGCCCCACCACCCGCCACCAGATTCAGTGTCAGGCCGGAAATGGCGCCATCCACGGTGTTGGATTTGCTGGTGATCGCCAGTCCGTCAACCGTGAAGCTGGCGTCCACAGCGAGCTCACCGATCGCACCGGCCGAGGCCGCCGTAGGCGTGGCACCCATTTTCTGGCCCGCAGTGATTTCCAGGCCGGCAATACCACTGAGAGTGATATCGGAACCTGCACCAGTAGCAGTGGACCCCATCACCAAACGAGAGCCGAAGGAGTCAGTGACAATGTTGGCACTGAAGCCATTGGCGCCTTGCTGGGTGTTGATCGCATCCCGTACCGATTGCAGGGTGGCGCCGGCGGGAATGTCGACAGGACGGGAAATGCCATTTTGAGTGATATTGAGCGTACCACTCGGAATGGCACTGCTAGGGCCGCCGGCAAACGCGGCAGTCGCCACTTTCGACGAGGTCGCGAGATTGTTGACCTTGATGACATAAGTGCCGTTGACCGCCGAGTTGCTGGCGACAGAAGTCAGCACTTTGGGATCGGAACTCGTGGCGTTGTAACCCAGGAACTGCGGGGTCTTCGTATCACCGAGGTTTTTGATCGCGGTCTGGAAATTCGCGAGGACACTCTTGAGGGTCCCGATACCGGAAATGTGCGAGGTATTGCTGGTCGTCTGTCGATTGATCTGACTCTGCTTGGCCGATTTGTCAGCATCAACCAAGACTTTGACGATAGCAGTGGTGTCAATGCCGGAACCTAACCCCAGACCCGGTTGAATTGGACTTGCCATGTGGAACTCCCTTCAGTGTATCGCCGGCCTTTTGACCATTAAAACGCCCAAAAGAACATAGCAACAAAATTCGTGCCAGCAGTCAGGCCTTAGCGCTGAACAACAGACTGCTTGCATCATTCAAACTATTGGCCAGCTTGAGCACTTCTTCGTTGGGGATTTGGCGAACCACTTCACCCGAGTCGCTGGCAATCACTCTGACAATTACTTTGCCTGAAGGCTCATCAATCGTGAACTCCAGATTGCGCTTGACCGATTGAACGAACTTTTCAATTTCCTGAACGGCCATCTTCAGTTTGTCCTTCTCGGTTACCGCGTCTTTTGACTCATCCTTGACCGTTGCCACTGTGGCAGCATCGGCTCGAGGCTTTTCCGCCGGCTTGTCAGCAACAGTCGTCGCTGGCTTCGCAGCTGGATAAGACAAGTTCAGCTTCACGCTCATATCCATGTCCATCACCTCTTAAACTAAAAAAGCGAGAGAGCGCGCGTGCGCACTCCCCCGCCAAAACTCATCCGGCTATTACTGAAGCAGTTTCAGTACAGCGGATGGCAGTTGGTTGGCCTGAGCCAGAACTGCGGTGGAGGCTTGTTGCAGAGTTTGTTGCTTGGTCAGCTGTGCAGTTTCAGAAGCGAAGTCGGTATCTTGTACGCGGCTCAGTGCAGCACTGGCGTTTTCGTTGATGTTCTGCAGGTTGGAGATGGTGGTGGAGAAACGGTTTTGAGCAGCACCGAGGTCAGCACGAGTGGAGTTAATGTTCGCCAGTGCAACGTCGATGGCCGAGATAGCCGACAGTACTGCTGAGTGGTTGGCTGCGTTGGAAGTACCGGAGATGGTAGTACCGGTCATGCCCAGGGCGCTGGCGTCGAAGCTCGTCGACAGAGTCAGGGTGATCTGGTTGTCGGAAGTAGTACCCGCACCTACCTGGAATTCCATCGCGCCAGCAGTACCGTCGATCAGTGCCTTGCCGTTCAGGTTGGTGGACTGAGCAATACGGGTCAGTTCAGCGATCGACTGTTTGTATTCTTTGTCCAGAGCGGTACGGTCAGCAGTGCCGTTGGAGTCGTTTCGCGATTGCAGTGCGATTTCACGCATACGCTGCAGAATGTTGGTCGATTCTTGCAGAGCGCCTTCAGCGGTCTGAGCGATCGAAACACCGTCGTTGGCGTTTTTGATAGCGATGGTCTGACCACGGATCTGCGAGGTCATACGGGTAGCGATTTGCAGGCCGGCGGCGTCGTCTTTGGCGCTGTTGATTTTCAGGCCGGAAGACAGGCGAGTCATCGAAGTCGAAAGCGCATCAGAGGCCTTGTTCAGGTTTTTCTGAACATTCAGCGACGTAGTGTTGGTATTTACTGTCAAAGCCATGACGAATTCCTCGTTGGTTGGGTACTGCGGCTTCCGGCCCTGGCAACCGCCGGGTATGGCCTAGAGAACCTTCGTAATAGTTATCGTCGCGAACGCAGGTTGCTTTAGGGGATTTTGAAAAAAATTTGCCATCACACTGCCACCCTCAATGAAACAAGGGCCTGGCGGCAATCCAACCCAAAAAAGTGACGTCAGGGAAATGCCGGTAACGGGACAGCGAGGACTCGCCTGTACCGGCAATTGTCAAAAAGCCTTAACCGGCAGCGGCCACTTCCAGCAACTGTGGCAACTCATGATCGAGATAATCAGCCAGCGCCAACCAATCCTGCTCCTCCTGACAGGCAAGCATGTCGGTGAGCAACGCCGTCCAGCGGGATTGGACCTCGACATTCTCACGCCCCATCGCGGATTGCACATCACTGCAGATCTGGACCATCAGCAGCGCAGCTTCGACATCTCGTCCCAGACGGAACAAAACGGAACACTGCCGCGCCTCGGCAACCAGGGAGGATTCAGTCATCGCGTGAGCTCCGGGTGAAACGTTGTGCCGACAATCATCGCCCCTGCCCAACTGCTGTTATAGAAAGCCACCCGAGGATGCCCGGCGATGTACCGCTCCAGCTCGCACAGGTAACTGCGGAAATTGAGCTGCGTCTTGACTCGCTGACCGTGGCCATCGAGGACCCAGTGCCGGGCAGCGCCCACTTGCGGTCCAAGATCACCGTCATTCCAGCCGGCGTGGGTCTTGTTGTTCGGGAAAGCAAAGTCGGCACCGAACAGAGTGATCTGGCTGCCCCCCATGTGTACCGCCAGGTCCACCGCCGGGTGAATCACACTGCCACCGACAAAGAGTTGGGCCTTGGGTAATTGCTGGCGCATGTCCTTATAGACAGGACTGGCGGAATAGGCCACATAACGCTTGCCCTGCCAGCCCCCCAAAACCGCTGGATCGACCATAGGCATGTAGACCAGCGTGATATCGCTCGTGGCGTCGGACGGCAAATGTCGCGTCGAGATGCGCTGATCAATCGTGACCACCACATCCGGTTTGATCCCATGCTCGACAAGCGGTCGGTAGGCTGTATCAACGCAAATGAACAGCGGCCGCCGCGCCTGTTCGCGTACCGTACGCAGCGTGTCGAAGTGCTGTTCCAGGCTCGGCCCGGTGGCAATGACAAACACTTCCCTGCCGGAACAGGTGGCAAACAGCTCGGCAACATCGGCATCGGCGCTAACGCGCTCTACACACGCCTGCAAACGCTCGGCAATTTCCGGATTGTCGGCATCGAATTCGCGATTGTTGAAGGTCAGGTGGGTTTCGCTGATCAGCCGGTCGCGGATTTTGGCGTTGAAGTCGTCCGCCAGCACCAGCTCCGAAGGCAGCGCGAAGTACGGCAACTGGATCTCCGACAGATCGCCGGCGTACAGCAGCACCACTCGCGAGTCGCCGAGCCACGGCTGTTGATCGAGCAGTTGCAGCACCAGGGCAAACACCGCACCGTTCAGAATGTGCACGCACAACCGTTCAAGCCCGGCACGCTCCAGCAATTGCAGCTGCAAATCACCCAGCCCGGTGCCATAGACATGCACCACCGGACTGTCGACGGGCAGGCTGTCGGCCTGAAGCAACGCTTCGCGAGTGCGGTCATGGCGACTGGTCAACTGAATGCCATTGATGCTCAACGTCGAGCCCAGGCCTTCCACCAGATCAGCTTGCAAGACGGCGCTGCTCTCCACCGTCAGTCGATGCCAGACCTTGGGCCAGCGCCGCTGTATCAACTCGCCGTTGCGCTCAAAGAACTCGCTCATTAAGCCTCGCTTTTCATTCAGGCAAAAAAATAGCGCTCAAGGTTACACCTTGAACGCTTTTTTTGTGCCTGGCTTTTGAAAGATCAAGGGCGATAGATAATCGCCGAGCCCCACGACAAACCAACGCCGAAACCGCTCAACGCCACGCGCTTCCAGGTGGAGTCCAGCACATGTTTTTCCAGCAGCAGCGGGATGCTCGACGACACCGTGTTGCCGGTCTCGACCATGTCCTTGATGAACTTCTCCGGCTCGCCTTCGAAGCGTCGCGCCACGGCATCGACAATCGCTGCACTGCCCTGATGGATGCAAAAGGCATCGATATCGTCAGCGGTCAATTGCGAATCGGCCAGCAACTCGTGCAAATGCGCCGGGACTTTAAGCAGCGCAAAATTGAACACCTGACGGCCGTTCATGAAGAACACCCCGTCGGTAACCTTCAGGTGCGGCGCACCGGAACCGTCGGTGCCGAACTTGGCCTTGCCCAATTGCCATGGCGCGTTTTCACCCATCCAGGTCGCGGTGGCGGCATCACCAAACAGCATGGTGGTGTTGCGATCTTCCGGGTCGACGATCTTGGAGTAAGGATCAGCGGTGATCAGCAGGCCATTCTTCAAGCCTGCGGCTTCCATGAAACCCTTGATGGCGTAGATGCCGTAGACGTAGCCGGAGCAGCCCAGGGAAATATCGAACGCGGCCACGGTAGTCGGCAGGCCCAGTTTGTCCTGAACGATAGCTGCGGTGTGCGGCAGGCCTTCTTCGTCGCCGTTCTGGGTGACAACGATCAGCACGTCGATGTCTTCACGTTTCAAGTCGGGATTTTTGGCGAACAGCGCATTGGCTGCTTCGACGCACAGGTCCGAGGTTTCCTGCCCGGCGTCTTTACGCGGCAGGAAGGCCGAACCGATCTTGCCCAGGATGAACTCTTCATCCTTTTCGAATTTTGCACCTTGTGCGTAATTGTCCACGCCGGCTACAGGAACGTAGCTCGCAATGCTTTTTATGCCAATCATTACGGCTTCCCAATAATAAACAGCCCAATACCACCGCTCGTAATGATTCGAGGGGCGCCGACAAACAGATAAAAACGTCGCCTCCACTGAGGCGACGGCGGGAAGAATAAAAGGCTATCACTGGGCCAAAAACAGGCCAGGCGCCACCTTCCCGATTAATACAATACAGTGAAGATGCGCGTAATGACTCGCAGGTCACGCTATTTTGCCGAATCAGCGCCACAAGGGGTTATTCGACCAACGACCAGTCCAGCGGCGTTCCGCGCGGGATGGCCTGACGCGCACGGCGGCCCAGAAGCGTTTCCGTGTGTTTTGGAGCCAACCCCAGACCCGGACGAATGGCTCGCAGATTATCGACAGTAAAGGGTTCGCCGGCAGCCATGTCCTGAGTCACGTAGAGCGAGCGGCGGTACACCAGCGACTTGCGCTCGGCGTCCGTCACACCGTAATGCACACGGCCCATGGCCTGCCATGCGCGTTCGGTTTCTATCACCAGGCTGGCGAGCTCCGCCGGTTCCAGCGAAAAACTGGCGTCCACACCACCGGCGGAACGGTCGAGGGTGAAGTGCTTTTCCACCACCGTCGCCCCCTGGGCCACCGCGGCCACAGACACACCGACACCCATGGAGTGGTCAGACAGCCCGACTTCACAGCCAAACAATTCGCGCAAATGAGGAATCGTCCGCACGTTGCTGTTGGCGGGCGTCGCCGGGTAAGTGCTGGTGCACTTGAGCAACACCAGATCCTTGCAACCGGCCTCGCGGGCGGCACGGACGGTTTCGTCGAGTTCAGCGATGCTGGCCATGCCGGTAGAAATGATCAATGGCTTGCCGGTCGCAGCGACCCGACGAATTAACGGCAGGTCGGTATTCTCGAAGCTGGCGATCTTGTAGGCCGGCACGTCGAGACTTTCGAGGAAGTCCACTGCGGTGTCATCAAACGGCGTGGAAAACGCGAGCATGCCCAGCTCTTTGGCCCGGGCGAAAATCGGCGCGTGCCATTCCCATGGTGTGTGGGCCTTCTCGTACAACGCGTACAGCGAAGAACCGGCCCAGAGGCTGTCAGGGTCCTTGATGAAGAACTCACCTTCGGACAGGTCCAGGGTCATGGTCTCGGCGGTGTAGGTCTGGAGCTTCAAGGCATGGGCACCGGCCTTGGCCGCCGCGTCGACGATCTGCAGCGCCACCTCCAGAGACTGGTTATGGTTGCCACTCATCTCGGCAATGATGAATGGCGGTGCATCGGCACCGATGGAGCGATTGCCGATCTTGAAGCTAGTCATTGCGGTGTTCCTTCAATATGCGCGTGAACGCGCAAGCACGCTGGGTGAATCCTGCCTCGCGAAACAGCTTCAGCGACGACTGATTCGCCGGCAACACTTGAGCGGTGATGACATTCAGTTGCGGCCAGTGGGCGGTCAAAAAAGCTTCGCCCCGCGCCAGCAAGGCCCTGCCCCACCCCAGACCGAGGCGGCCTTCAAGCAGGTAAATCGATACTTCGACTTCAAGTCCGTCCAGGTCATAACGCAGTACCCCGACCGGGCCATCGTTCGCCTCGGCAATCAACAGTAAACGCCCCGGGTTGCTCAGGCTCGCGGCAAGCCAGTCTTGATGCCGTTGCCAATCGATGACCTGCGTGTCCAGCGACCAGCGCCGCACCGACTCGGCATTGCGCCCCTCGAACAGCAGCTGCGCGTCGTCCAGAGACGCCTTGCGAACCTGCAGTACCGCACCGGCGAGCGCTGCCGCAACCCGCTGCGCACCCCGCCCATCGACCAACTGACGCGAGTGTTCGGCCAGACTTTGGCGTAACCCCTGATTGCCCGCGAGAAAAGCGATGGCCTGACGCAACTGATCGACGCTGACGTTCTCGCGGGGGCCCAGATACACGTGGGAACCTGAGGTCGCCATTATTTCGGCGTTGGCCTGCTGATTATTCGAGACCGCGATACAGATCGTCGGCAACCCCATGGCCGCCCGCTCCCAACTGGTGCCTCCGCCGGCACCGACAAACAGGTCGGCCCCGGTCATCAGTCGGTAAAAGTCACTGACAAAACTGTGCAAGCGCCAGTTCGGACGACTCGCCGCCAAGGCCTGCATTTGTGCCCAGGCCGGGTTGTCGGCACCGGCGACAAAATCGACTTCGAGCTCATGCAAATCCGCCATTGCCAGCATCGCGTGATGGGTTTGCATCGCCGCATCGAAGCCACCGAAATTCACCAGCACCCGCCTGGCCTGGGGCTTGACCGGAATCGCCAGGCAGCGGAATTCATCGCGCAACAGGGCAAAATGTGGACCGAGCAAGGTCTGGCAACCGGGCGCCAGCAGCGAAGCATAGGCTTGTGGCGTACCCGATAAATTCTGGTTGAGCAGCAAATCGACGCTGTAGGTTCGAGTGGCGAGGTCGTCCACAGCGGCAATCCTTGGCGCCCAACGGCGGGCCGCGGTCTGCCAATGATGGTCGAGGCCGTAGTGGTCGACGATGACCCAATCGAACCCCGGATGATTATTCAGCGCCTGCCCAAGCGCGGCGATGTCCGCCTGCCAAGGCAGCAAGGACTCGATCGCCTGCTGCGGGTCTTCATCAGGGTAACGAGCCGCCAGGGCGAAGACTTCAAAGCCCTCGGCTTGCAGTGCATCCAGTCGATGGCCCGGCAACAGGCGGCAAGCGAAGGCCACCTGCGCACCTTGCTTGCGCAAGACTCTGGCCAGGGTCAAACAGCGAGCAATGTGACCGCAGCCAATGGTCGGCGACGCATCGGCGCGGATCAGCACTCTCATTGCAGCTCTCCGCCAGCTTTCAATGCGGCATAGAGGTATTCGGCACGCTTCCAGTCTTCAAGGGTGTCGATGTCCTGCACCAGATGCCGCGGCAGAATCACCGGCAGGCTCGCCGGAGAAAACAGCACATCGCCGCGCAACCAGGCCTCTCTGCGCCCCCAATAGAACTGGCCGGCATCCTGATAGGCTTCAGGTAAATCCTGGGAACGGGTGTTGCGAAACTCCGGATAGAGCGAGGTCAAGGCACCCTGCTCGTCGAGGGTCAAGGCACGTTGCACCGGGAAGCCGAAACCGGCCACGGAAAAAGCGAAGGACTTGTCCGGATGCTGCACCAGTAATTCATGCCCCTGACGCAGATAGCGTGCCTGCAACAGTGGCGCGGTAGCGTAGATGCAGCAGACGTAGTCGAAGATCGGCAATTGGCTCAAGGCATGCACGATCACCGCAGCTGTGCCGGTGAAATCATCAGCCAGTTCGACAGGCCGCACGAACGGCACCAGTGCGCCATGAGTCCGGGCGACGTCGGCAATTTCTTCGTCATCCGTACTGACGACGACTTGATCAAATAACCCGCAATCAAGCGCCGTACGGATCGAACGGACGATCATCGGTACACCGTCGAACGGTTTGAGGTTCTTGCGCGGGATTCGCTTGCTGCCACCGCGGGCCGGAATGATTGCAACGCAGTTCAAGTGTCACTACTCCTCAAGAACCAACCGACGCAGTTGCTCAACCACGAAGTCCTGTTGTTCATCGCTCAGCAAAGGAAACATCGGCAAGCTGATGGCTTCGGCGTAATAACGCTCGGCCTGCGGGAAGTCTCCTTCGGCAAACCCCAGATCACGATAGTACGGCTGCAAATGCAGCGGAATATAGTGCAGGTTCACCCCGATCCCGACCGCCCGCAACCCTTCGAACACCTGCCGATGGCTGAGGTTGATCCGGTCTGTGTGCAACCGCACCACGTACAGATGCCATGCCGACTCGGCGCCTGGTTGCGCGCTGGGCAAGGTCAACGGCAAGTACGCCAACAATCGGTCATAACGCGCCGCCAGCTCACGACGACGCTCGATGAAGTCATCGAGCTTATTCAGCTGTGACAGACCGAGAGCCGCTTGCAGATCAGTGATCCGGTAGTTGAAGCCCAGTTCCACTTGCTGGTAGTACCAGGGACCGTGACTGGATTCGGTCATCTGCTGTGGATCGCGGGTCATGCCGTGGCTGCGCAAACGCTGCAAGCGCTCGGCCAGTTCAGGGCGGTTGGTCAACACCATGCCACCCTCGGCGCTGGTGATGATTTTCACCGGGTGAAAACTGAACACCGTCATCGCCGCGAATTCGCCGCAACCCACGGGACGCCCGGCATAGGAGGCACCGACCGCGTGGGACGCGTCCTCGATCACCGTAACGCCGTAACGTTCGGCCAGTCCGGCGATCATGCGCATGTCGCAGCTCTGCCCGGAAAACGCCACGGCCACCAGCACTTTCGGCAGCGTGCCATCGCGCTCCGCGGCCTCAAGCTTCGACGCCAGTGCGTAGGCATCGAGATTCCACGTCAGCGGATCGATGTCGACAAAATCCACCTCGGCGCCGCAATAGCGACCACAGTTGGCCGAGGCCAGGAACGTGTTCGGCGTGGTCCACAGCCGATCGCCCGGTTCGAGTCCGGCAGCGAGGCAGGCAATGTGCAACGCCGCCGTGGCATTGCACACCGCCACCGCAAAATCAGCCTGGCAACGTTGCGCCAATGCCAGTTCGAAGCGTTCGATGGTCGGCCCTTGAGTGAGCCAGTCCGACTGCAACACGGCGACCACCGCATCGATGTCTGCCTGATCGAGACTCTGCCGACCGTAGGGAATCATGCCGACAGCTTCGCGTGCAGATCAGCAATCTGGCCGACCGACAGGTAGTGCGGATTGGTGTCGGAACGGTACTCGAAGTCTTCACTGACCGGCCTGCCCTGCTCCCCCAGTTTGTCGACGGCAAAATCCACGTCGATGCTGGTGAAACGAATCGAGGGCTGAATGGTGTAGTGATCGGCGAACTCCAGGGTCATCCGCGCGTCGTCCAGCGGCACCATCAACTCATGGAGTTTTTCTCCCGGACGAATGCCGACGTTCCTGTGCGGCAAATGTTCAGCCATGCCCTGTGCCAGATCGACGATACGAATCGACGGGATCTTCGGCACAAACACTTCACCACCGTGCATGCGGGCGAAGCTGTCGAGCACAAACTGCACACCGTGATCGAGGGTGATCCAGAAACGCGTCATGCGCTCATCGGTGATCGGCAGCTCCGTGGCGCCCTCGGCAATCAGCTTGCTGAAAAACGGCACCACCGACCCCCGCGAGCCGGCGACGTTGCCGTAACGGACAACCGAAAACCGGGTGTTCTGGTCACCGGCAATGTTGTTCGCGGCGACGAACAATTTGTCCGACAGCAGCTTGGTCGCGCCGTACAGGTTGATCGGGCTGGCGGCCTTGTCGGTGGACAGCGCGACAACTTTTTTCACGCCGTTGTCGATGGCCGCGGCGATGATGTTTTCCGCGCCGTTGACGTTGGTGCGGATGCATTCGGTCGGGTTGTACTCCGCCGCCGGCACTTGTTTCAGTGCCGCAGCATGCACCACGTAATCGATACCGCGCATGGCCTGACGTAAACGCTCAGCGTCGCGCACATCACCGAGGAAATAACGCATGCACGGCGCGTTGAACGTCTGCTGCATCTCGTACTGTTTGAGCTCATCGCGCGAAAACACCACCACCCGCTTCGGCTGATATTGCTCCAGCAACCGGCGGATGAAATTGCGCCCGAACGAGCCGGTGCCGCCAGAGATGAAAATCGATTTACCGTTGAACATGCCTTGAGTCCTTTTACCTGTCAGTCAGGCTTATGCGAGCAACTGCGCCCAGTTCACCGGGGCTGCTTCACCCAGGGCAAAGCCCTTGCCGGTCAAGGCCAGGTTGTTGTTGTAAGCCTCGTCGTGCGCAAAGCGCGCCTGCCACTTGTCGCGCAAGGCTGCCACTGCCTGAGGATCGTTCGGCAAAACGCCCGGGTGGGCAATCTGAACCTGCGGCGTCCACACCGTGAGCAAACCGGCGTCGGCAACTTTCAGGCAGAGATCGACATCGGCGTACACCTCATCGAAATGCTCACGATCCAGTCCGCCGAGGGCAACGAAAACCTCCTTGCGAATCATCAGGCACGCACCGGAGACGGCCGAGTAATTCTGTTCGACGAGCAGTCTGCGCATGTAGCCCGGCGCCTCCTTTTTCTCGCCGATGAAGGGCGAAGCGATCTCGCCGTTGAGCCCCAGAATCAGGCCGGCACCGGTGACACTGCCTTCGCGGTCCAGCAATTTGGCGCCAACCACCCCGACTTCGGGACGCTGGGCCTGATTGAGTAACGCCTCGATCCAGTTCGCGTTGACCACTTCGGCGTCCGCCGCCAGCAGCACCAGGTATTCACCCTGCGCCTCCTCGGCGGCCAGGTTGATCAGGGCCGACGTGCTCAGGCGTTGCGTTGTCTTGACCAGACGAATCCGGTCTGCGCCGTTTTTCTCCAGGCTGTCGAGCCAGGCGAGCAGCTCGGTGGACTGGCTGTGGTTATCGGCAATGACGATTTCGTTATGTTGATAGCGTGTGCGTTGCAAAACGCTGACCAGGCAGCGCTGCAAGTGCTCGAGGTTGTCCTGGCTATGGATGATGATCGACACCTTCGGGCGACCGGCATGACGGTAGTCGATACTGTAACCACCCGACACTTCGGCGTTGACCTGGGCCTGATAACCGCGCGTCGCCAAATGACGAACCAACGTCTGACGCTCATGGTCATTGGCTGTCAGCTCGGGTGCGGCGGTGATCAGCAACGGCTCGGCCAAATGGGCAAGGCCGGCCACGCCACCGGTTTCGATCAAGCGCAGCAGCAGGTCGAACTCAAGTGCCGAGGTGAGTTCGCGGGTAAAACCGCCGACCTCCACCAGCGCTTCGCGGCGAATCAGCCAGTGCCGCGCGACGAGTGCCGGCATGCTCTGCAACAGGTCGAGGTTGAAGGCTGGCCGGAACACATCGACCAGCGTGCCATTGGCCTGGCGATGAATTTCGTCCATCGCCACCGCACGGCAACCCTCGGCGTTCTGCAACTCGAGACTGGCACGCAAGAAACCGGCAGCGGTGAACTCGTCGCCCGCCTCGCCCAGCAGCAACCAGTCCGACGTCGACTGACGAGCGATCTGGTTCAGTTTATCAACGTAATTGGCCGCCGTGACCTTGACGAAATGCAGCGTGTTTTGTGCCGTGGTGACCGCCGGCAAGTCGCCCGTGGTGAAGACCACCACCTTGAACGCCCGGAACGCACTCTCCATGAGGCTATCCAGAGTAATCTGGAGTTTGTCCATGTCTGCGTCCAGATCGAGCAGCAGAATGCCGAACTGAGGCCCCCCTTCGTTGGCCGCCAGGTGCTGGTTGATTTTCCTCACCACGGTGTCGTTCGGTTGCCGGGCTTGCAGCCAGTTGTGCAGACGTCCCGATGGCATCGTGTCGAGTAACTGGCGACTGTCGAAGATCGGCACGCTGTCCAGACGCTGAACCCAGTCGGTCAGCACCTGGGCATCAGCGGGCTCATCCATCTGCTGGAGCTGCTGCCCAAGCTTTTGCAGCACCCGACGGTTGAAGGCCCCCAGCTGAACGGCTTCAAGCAGACGGTTCTGGATCGTCGCCGAACTGTCATTGGAGTAGGTGCGCTGCAAGGCCTCTTGCTTGAGCAATGCGCCTTCCATTTCTTCGAGTTGCAAGCGCCCGGCCGGCATCGCATGCAGCAAAAATTCGCACTGCGTGAGTTGTTCGAAGAAAGCGCTGTTGTAGAACGGCATTTCGACGTATTGCTCAGCGCCAAAGACCCGCTTCGGCCCCAACGTCGGATCTTTCCAGTAGGACTCGAAAATCGGCTCGATGGTCAACGCGTTACGGGTTGTCAGGCTCTCGGCCAGGGTGGCGAAGCTTTGCAGAGCAACCTCTGCGGTCTGCTTTTCGTCCAGACCGCTGATGCCAGTCGGTAGCGACGCCAGAAACCCGGCAAAGCGCTCGCGGTCGGCGACAGAGCGGGCGTCCTTGAAGCTCAAGGTCGTCATGATCTCGGTGTTGTGATCCGATCGACCGTAGTTGACCTCACGCACCACATACGGCGTCGGGAGAATCCGCGCCTTGGCCCGTGCCAGCATGTAGTAGGCATGACCGATTTCCTGCCATTGGAAGATCGTGCCTTCAGGCATCGCTTCATACCAGTCACGCAGCAGCGAGGTGCGGTGGACCGCGTAGAACGGCGGAATGTACTGGCTCATGAAATCCAGGACACGATCCTGACCGCGCTCGGCGTTGTAGTCCTCGTGTACTTTCTTGTCACGACGGTAGTACTGCACATAGTTGGAGTGGGTCAGGTACATCAGACAATAGCCATGGCACAGACCGTAGTCGGGGTTGGCTTCGAGGAAGCTCACCGACTCGGTGAGGGCACCGTGCAACAGAAAATCATCGTCGGAGGCGAAGACCATGTATGGAGTAGTAACCTGCTCGACGCCGTACGCCAGTTTGGACTGGATTCCCCAGTAGCCAAATTGCGGCAAGTGCCGATAGTCGATGGTGTCCGCAACCGTAGCCGCGCCTTCCAGCGCGATGGCTGATGAATCGAGGACCAGGATCTTGCAAGGCAGCGTGCTGTAGAACTGCAATGCCCGACGCAAGAACGCCGGACGATTGTGCGTAATCAGCACCAGAGTGAACAGCTCACTCAGGGACAACGTGTTTTCTGAACCGTAAATGCCTTGCATAACCTTCCCCACCACTGACTGATTGCCTGATGAAAACTCGAATGAAGTTGCCGCTTAGCGCACTCGGCGCAAGTAGCCATCTGGCGCGACAGTGATCAGCAGCTTGCTGTGAATTGCCTGGTCGATCTCGAAATCACGGTTCTCTTCCAGGTAGGCCCAGACTGCGGTTTTCGGGTTGTCACCCTTGCCCCACGGACGGTCCGGGAACGCATCTTCCGGCATGTCTTCGACCACGGTGTCCATGACCACGCAATAACTGCCCACCGAGACCATCGGTGCATACAGGCGCAGCTCTTCGAGTACGTGTTCGTGGGTGTGATTGGAGTCGAGTACCACCAGCACTTTCTTGCCCTGGATACGCTCGCGCACCTGGTCGACAATGGCAGTATCGATGCTCGAACCCTGAATCATCCGGATGCGTTTGCTCATCGGGTGAGCTTCGATCGCTTCGCGGTTGTGCTGGCGGATATCGATGTCGACACCCAGCACTTCACCATGGCCCATCAGTTCCAGGATCGAGGCGTAAAACACCAACGACCCGCCGTGGGCGATACCGGTTTCAACGATCACGTCCGGACGCAGGTTCCAGATGATTTCCTGCATGGCGACCATGTCCTGCGGGAACTGAATGATCGGCCGCCCCATCCAGCTGAAGTTGTAGGTGTACTTGTGCTTGGCCGTTGTGCCGACCCATTCCAGCGACTCGGCTTGCAACGCCTTGTCCTTTTTCAGGCCTTCGATGTTGTCTTTTACTTCTTCGCGAAACTGCTCATGGGGATTCATTGCAACGCTCCAAAAAAATAGGGAAACGGGTTACTTGAAGACCCTACCGTCGGGGTAAGGCACCACGTTGGTCTTGATGATCCTGGCGGGATTGCCCGCCACGACTGAATAATCCGGGACATCTTTGGTGACGACGGCACCGGCGCCGATGGTCACCCAGCGGCCGATGCGCAACCGCGGAAGAATGGTGGCATTGGTGCCGATAAATGTTCCGTCGCCGATCTCCACGCAACCGGCGATGCACACGCCGGGCGCCATGAACACCGAGTGGCCGATTTGGCCTTCATGCCCCACCACACTGCCGGCGCTGATGCTAGTGTTGTCGCCCAGCGTCACCTCGGCCTGCATGAGTACGCCTTCCTGCAGATAACTGCCCTGCCCCATGCGAATCATGGTCAGGTCGATGCCGGGGTGGACGAACTGGCCCAGCGTGGCACCGGCCTCGACCAGTTGGCGGGTGGTCTCGTAGCGCAGTCGGGTGCTGCCGGTGATCAGGTTGACGAAACACACGTCCGGCCCTTTAAGTTCACTCACCAGCCCGGAACCGCCAATAACCGGCACGCCATAAAACAAAGTGCCCTGTTTGCCCGGGTCATTGTCCAGAAACGCAAACTCGACGTTCGGCGTGCTGCGCTTCACCGCGTGCAGCATGCGCACCGCTTCCGGGTTCGCCGCACCCAGCAAGTACATCTTCACAGCGATTGCCTTTTTGCCAGCAGCGCACGTACCACATCGACCACGCGCGCCTGATCGGCGTTCGTCATGTCGTGATAACTCGGCAGGTTGAACGCACGCTCCGGCAAGGCAAACGAAACCGGCGTGTCGACCACATGCTCGCTGAACATGGGCAACGACGACAGTGGCCAGAAGAACACCCGGGCGTCGATATCGGCAGCCTGGAACGCGGCGATCATCTCGTCGCGATGAATCCCGGTCCCGGCATCGAATACCACCGTGGGCATCCAGTAACCGTTGCGCGCATGGGCAGGTTCCGGGTTCAGCGAAACACCCGACAGCGATGACAGCGCGTGGGCGTAATTGGCGAATATCGTCCGTTTGCGTTCGATCAGCTCATCGATCCGCTCGACCTGAGCGCAGCCGACGGCAGCCTGCAAGTTGCTCATCTTGTATTTGAAGCCAATGAACTCCGGCCAGAATTGTTTGGTGCTGCCCGCGACACGACCATGGTTGGACAAGGTCAGGACACGCTCGTACAAGGCTTTATCCGACGTGACGAAAATGCCGCCCTCGCCGGTGGTCATGGTTTTGGTGCCATGGAAAGAAAACGCACCGAACGCCCCCATCGAACCGGCAGCCTTGCCGCGCCACTGCGAGCCGATGGCTTCGGCAGCGTCTTCGATGACCGCAATACCGTGTTCGCGACCAATCGCCAACAATGCATCCATGTCACACAGGTTGCCGTAGAGGTGAACCGCGAGAATGGCTTTGGTCTTGGGGGTAATTGCACGCCTGACGAGTTGCGGATCCAGGCACCAGCTATCTGGCAGAACATCGACAAATACCGGCGTAGCGCCCAGATACGTGATCGGTGCCGCCGAAGCGATCCAGTTGGTGTTGGCCAGGATCACTTCATCACCCGCGCCGATGCCCAGCGCCGCCATGCCCATGTGCAGCGCACCGGTGCAGCTTGAAGTCGCGATGGCGTAGGTCGCACCAAGGTGCTCGGCAAACCCGTGCTCGAAACGCGTCAGGTATTCGTAGCAACGCGCGCCCCAACCATTCTGCACGGCATCCAGGGCATACCGGGCTTCCAGTTCGCCGACACTCGGTTTGGTGTAGTGAATTCTGCTCATTGAATACTCAACTCCGGAACGGCAACGACAAACTGTGCGCCCCACTCTTTGACCGAGGCGAATTGCTGGGTGATTTCCGTCAACAGGTTCCATGGCAGAACCAGGATGTAGTCGGGCTGTTCGAGGGCGATACGCTCGGGTGAAACCACCGGTATCCGGCTGCCAGGCAAAAATTTGCCCTGTTTATGCGGATTGGCGTCGGCGACCCAGGCCAACAGATCAGGCTTGACCCCGGCGTAGTTGAGCAACGTGTTGCCCTTGGCGGCGGCGCCGTAACCGACCACTCGTTTGCCATCGGCTTTCGCCTGCAACAGAAAGCGCAGCAATTGGTGCTTGATGCCCTCGGCAGCTGGCGCAAGGGTCGAGTAGTACTCGGGGGTTTTCACCCCGGCAACGATTTCGGCCTGCAATTGAAGCGCAACCGCGGGCTGCACTTCGCGACGAAGACCGTCAGCACGCTGCACGAACACCCGCAACGAACCGCCATGGGTCGACAGCTGACTGACGTCGAACACTTCCAGACCGTTGCGTTCGCACAATGTATGCACGGCGGTCAGGGACAGGTAGGAATAGTGCTCGTGATATAGCGTGTCGAACTGTTGCCCGGCCATCAGCGTCAGCAGTTGCGGAAACTCGAACGTTGCCACGCCAGTCGGCTTGAGCAAGGTCGCAAAGCCGCCGAGGAAATCATTGATGTCCGGCACGTGGGCCAACACGTTGTTGGCAGCCATCAGGTCCGCAGACCAGCCTTCGCCGACCAATTGCGCAGCGGTGTGACGGCCGAAGAACAACTCGCGGATTTCCAGGCCCTTTTCGCGCGCCGCTTGCGCGGTGCTGCGGGTCGGTTCAACGCCCAGGCAAGGGATGCCGCGACCGGCGACGTACTGCAACAGGTAACCGTCGTTGGCAGCGATTTCCACCACATGGCTGTCGGCAGTCAGGCCGAAGCGTTCGACCATCTCGGCAACGTAGTGATCAGCATGCGCCAGCCAGGTGCTGGAAAACGAACTGAAATAAGCATACTCAGCGTCGAACAGGCTGTCGGCACGGGTGTAATCCTCGGTTTGCACCAACCAGCACTGCTGACACACCGCGACCTTCAGTGGCACCCATTGTTCGGCCTGTTCCAGCTGATCGGCACGTACGTAGGCGTTCGACGGCGGCGACGTGCCGAGGTCGATCAGCGGCAAGGCCAAAGGAGTTCCGCAACCACGACAGTTCATAGACGCACTCCAGCGAAACGTTCATCGAGCAAGGGATGGCTGGCGTCCCTGGCTGACAGATTATTGACAGGCAGCGGCCAGGCAATCGCCAGCTGTGGATCGTTCACCGACAAACCGCCTTCGTGCTCCGGTACATAGTCGGCGCTGTGCAGATAAAGCAATTCGGCGTCGTCGGTCAGGGTCTGGAAGCCGTGGGCAAATCCGGCAGGAATGAGCAGGCTGCGACCGTCGCCAGCGCGCAGGTGTTCGGCGTGCCAGTGCAGGAATGTTGCGGAGTCGGGCCGCAAGTCCACCGCCATATCCCAAACTTCACCGCGCAGGCAGGTGATCAGCTTGGCTTCCGGCGCGTTGGCATTCTGGTAATGCAAGCCACGCACACTCCCGCGTGCGCGGGTGCAGGAATGGTTGATCTGGCGAATGGAAAACGCTTGGCCGAAGGCACTCAGGCTGCCCTCGCAGAACAACCGGGCGAAGTGCCCGCGATCGTCTTCGAAGCGTTTGTGCTGCACGCTGAACAAGCCCGTCAGCGGCAGCGCTTTCAACAAAAATTCGCTCACAGCGCGCCTCGGTACAGGTTCAACTGGCCCAAGGTGAAGTCACGCATGTCGTCGCCGTTTTGCCAGGCCAGGTGCCAATCGAGGGTCTGGGTCAGGCATTGCTGCAACGACCAGCGCGGTTGCCAGCCCAACAGTTGTCGGGCGCGGCTGCTGTCCAGGCGCAACAGGCCTGCTTCGTGCAGATCACTCGGTTCGATGCGCAAACCGCGCGCTTGTGGCCAGCGGTTGGCGAGCAATTCGACGACTTCGCCGACGCTGCACATGTCCGCTTCGCTCGGGCCGAAGTTCCAGGCGCCGGCAAACTCGGGACCTTTTTCATAGAGGCCGGCGGCCAGTTGCAGGTAACCAGCCAGTGGTTCCAGCGCGTGCTGCCAGGGGCGCACGGCTTGCGGGTAGCGCAGGGTCACGGGCTCGTTTGCGGACCAAGCCTTGAGTACGTCGGGAATCAACCGTTCCGGCGCGAAGTCGCCACCACCCAATACGTTGCCGGCCCGGGCTGTGGCCAGGGCCAAACCGTGCTCGGCATACTTTTCGGCCGGGAAGAACGAAGCGGCGTAAGACTGCGCCAGCAACTCGCAGCAGGCCTTGCTGCTGCTGTAAGGATCGTTTCCGCCGAGGGCTTCGTCTTCGCGGTACGGCCAGAGCCATTCTTTGTTCGCGTAAACCTTGTCGGTGGTCACCAGCACGCACGCACGCACGCCGCCGACTTGACGGATCGCTTCGAGCAGATTGAGGGTACCCATGACGTTGCTGGAGTACGTCCCCAGGGGGTCTCGATAACCTTCGCGTACCAAGGGCTGTGCCGCCAGGTGCAGGACGATTTCTGGTTGGGTATCGGCGATCAGTTCCAGCAGGGCGCCCAAGTCACGCAGGTCGCCGCGCTGATCATTTATGCCTTCGGCCACCTGCGCCAGGCCGAACAGATTCGGCTCGGTGGATGGATCAAGCGAAAACCCGCTGACCTTCGCGCCCAGACTTTGCAGCCACAACGTCAGCCAACTGCCTTTGAAACCAGTGTGACCGGTCAACAAAACTCGCTTGCCGCGCCAAAATTCCGGGCTCAGTCCCATTGCTTCCATGGGGCCTCCCCTGTCTGCCACAACGCCTCAAGATGGTTTTTGTCGCGCAGAGTATCCATCGGCTGCCAGAAGCCATCGTGCTGGAAGGCCATCAACTCACCCCGCCCGGCAAGGACGTCGAGAGGGCCTGACTCCCACGAGGTTTCATCGCCATTAATCAGTGGCAGAACCTTAGGTGACAGCACAAAGAAGCCTCCGTTGATCCAGCCACCATCACCGCGCGGTTTTTCAGTGAACCCCAACACCCGATCGCCTTCACGGTCCAGCGCACCGTAGCGGCCTGGTGGCTGCACCGCCGTGACCGTGGCCTGCTTGCCATGAGAAAGGTGAAAATCCACCAGAGCACCGATGTTCAAATCGGACACCCCGTCGCCGTAGGTGAAGCAGAACGCTTCTTCGTTTTCCAGATAGCGGCTGGCGCGACGCAAACGGCCACCGGTCATGGTTTCGTCACCGGTGTCGATGAGCGTGACGCGCCACGGCTCGCTGTAGTTCTGGTGAACGTCCATGCGGTTGTTGCACATGTCGAAGGTGACGTCAGAGGTGTGCAGGAAGTAGTTGGCGAAGAAGTCCTTGATTGCATAGCCCTTGTAACCCAGGCAAATCACGAAGTCATGAATCCCGTGAGCGGAGTACTGCTTCATGATGTGCCAGAGAATTGGCTTGCCGCCGATTTCAATCATCGGCTTGGGTTTGAGGTGCGACTCCTCACTGATGCGCGTGCCCAGGCCGCCCGCCAAAATAACTGCCTTCATCGTCTCCCCTCTTGTTCGTCACAGGGCTCAGCCAAGCTGTATCAAGCTTTTGCAGGCCTTCTGGATAAAACCTTCAATGCCTCTCAGGGCGCTTCTGGATTCACCGGAAGTGCTCGTTTTATGGCGATATCGGGGGGACCTGCAGGAAACGCGCCAGCTCTTTCAGTGCGGTGGGCGAGCGCTGAGACGAAAGAACCAGGTATTGAAGGCCTGATGCTGTTCACTCGGCTGGTAGCTGATAGCTGATAGCTGATAGCTGGGGGTTGGGGTACATATCCGTTTCTGCGGTAACGGCTGCTGACGGTTTCGCTTTTACAGCGTGTCACTTTCGAAAAGCGCGAAAGTAACCAAAGCGCTCTTGCCCCTT